>CAVTFR010000016.1:0-220751 GCA_963734025.1 uncultured Thermoleophilaceae bacterium | reverse complement strand
GGTCAAGGTAAAATCGGCAACGGCCTCGGGTGGCTCTTCGTCGGGGTCAGCCAGCCAGTGGAGAAGCTTGCCGTAGTCAGCCTGAGCCTGGCTGTTTCCGCCCTGGTCGTAGTTCGTCATAAAGATGGAACACCAGAAGAACTGCTTCAAGCGGTCCTTTGCGTTACCGAGACTGGGTCCTGAGAGGGCTTCGAGCTGGGTCCACGCCGCGGCCATCGGAATGAGAACGGTTGTGTAAGGAAGCCATTTCTCGGTTTGGACCCAGCACTGGTCGCGGACCAGCTCCAGAGTTGCTGCGTAGCCGGCGACAACTGACGTCCAATGGTCTGTGATCTCATCTGCAGATAGTTCCAATACGCTCGACCGTTGGGCTGACTGCCGGCTGCGGAGTGTGACGGCCTGCAGGACGTTATAGGGGTCGATGCTGAACTCGGCGAAGATCGGATGATCCTTCTGAGCATCGGCCCAGAGTTGCCGCAGGTCCTGACCGAAGGCCCACACGCGCGCGGTCAAGAGTTCAAACACACTCAATTTGACGCCGCGAAGGTTCAGCGTCTCAAAGATCTTGCAAACCGCGATCAGTGAGGTTCCTTCGGCTAACTCTACGACTGGAAAATGATAGCCCCCTAAGGGATTGAGGAGTGCAGTTCGAATTTCGCCGAGTCGCACACGGCGCCTAAGCTGCTCATCGGTGTCGCCCCCGTGCGCGGCGACAGCGCCATTCAACCAGGGGTCAAAGCCCTGTGTGAGCCAATTGCGTACGGGAAATACCCAATTGTCGTACTGCCACTGGGTGCTGTCAGACTTGAGCGCCTTGTTCTTCTTGACAGCCTCGAAGGAAACGATCTTGTCGAGATCCAGAGTTTCGACCTCGATCGGCCCCTCCGTGTCAACCAATGAACTGAGGTCTATTAGGTATCGAGCATCTCCAACGCCACGATGCGCCTGATACAGAGAGGTCAGTCGTTGCTGGCCGTCGAGAACTAACAGGCCGGGCCTCCCATTATCGCCTATGGGCGGGGCACCTGCCACTTCCCTCGGCTTGAAGACTTTTGATTCGCCTTGAGCAAGAGTAAGTAGCGCCCCCGCCGGAAACCGACACATAATGGAGACCAAAAGGTCTCGAACGTCAGCTGGATCCCAAACAAAGTCTCGCTGAAAGTCAGGAAGGGCCAGCTTCTTCTCCTCGATCTGCCCCATGAACCAAGAGATGGCTCGAGGTTGAGCGTCGAAGATGGGATCGCCGCCACCGAATACGTTCATGGCCGGGGAGCCTAGGACACCTGGAGTCGTGATGCGACGTCATGCCTTGGATCGATGCGCAGTAATGGGACGAAGTCGGGCTTGTGGTTTTGTAACTCAGCCTCCTCCCCGGTTGGACCCACATCACCACCCGGTCCAACCCCAAGGAGAGGTCCCATGTCCAAGTCCCGCAGGCGCCGCCGTCCCTCGGCCGCCTTCATCATCAGCTGCCTCGCGCTGTTCATGGCGATGGGCGGCGTTTCGTACGCCTTCGCGGCCGGTTCTATCGGCAGCAAGGAGATCAAGAACAACGACATCCGTGGCAAGGACGTTCGTCAGCACACGCTCACGGGTGACGATGTCAAGTCGAACTCCCTTGGCGGCGGTGCCGTCAAGGAGTCGTCGCTCGGCAAGGTCCCGGAGGCCGCCAGCGCTGACAACGCCGCCACGGTCGGTGGCGTCGCCCCAGACGCCCTCACGATCGGTCGCGGCTCGACGCCGAACGACTGCGAGCCCGGCGGCGCGCCCATCAAGTGCGCGACGCTCACGCTTGATGTCCCGCGTCCGGGACGGGCGCTCGTGATGATCGGCGGTCAGTGGAACAGCGACGACGCCGCCGGCACCTCGGTCCGAGGCGTCTGCTCGATCCTCCACAACAACGTCGAGCTCTCGCCGGCCACCTCGGAGGGCACCACCTCTGACGAGACGGACAACAGCCACGAGCAGGCGATCGCCGCTCAGCCCGTCGTCACGGACGTGCTGCAGCCCGGCTCGCACGAGTTCGCGCTGGCCTGCGATGACGCGGTCGGTGACATGGACTTCACCAACACCCGCATCGCCGCCGTTCTGCTCGGCTCGAGCTGAGCACCACCTCCCCAGGCAGCAAACAAGAGGGGCCCCGCTCGGCACGGGGCCCCTCGCCTTTCCTACGGCTACCGCCGGGCGCCGCGAACGGCGCCCGGCGTACCGGTGGTCTTAGCGGCGGAGCCGCTTGTGGCCGTCGAAGCGGAAGTGCGCGTTGCGCGCGCGCTTCTTGGCCGCCTTCGTGGCCGAGGCGCGTGCGATGCTCGCGGTCCTCGCGCCGGTGCCGAACGGGTCGTTCACCGAGCTGAAGTACCACGTCGCGTACGTCGCGGCGGCGCCCAGCTCGACCATGCTGCGGCGCGAGCCACCGCGCATCTTCTGCGCTGCGACCGCCTTGTCGGCGTCGGTCGCATCCTCGATGTCGACGGCCAGCCCCTCGGCTTCGAGCGGCGGAACGCCGGTCAGCACCGTGGTGATGTCGTCGCATGCCTGGTGGTAGCAGGGGTCGTACCAGGAGCCGGCGTCGCCGCCGAAGATCCGCTCCTGATTCTCGGTCTTGACACCCTCGGCACCAGCGAACACTCCGCCGGCGGGGATGCCCCGCTCGGTGAAGCCGACATAGTCCGAGCGCCCGTCGAACGGGATGCCGACCACAGGCTGGCGCTTGGAGGCGAACCACTCGCGGAAGACCTCCTCGACCGTGCCGGAGCCCTCCGGGCCGGCGGGGTTGTCGCCCTCGGAGCCGTCACCGTCGTACACGAGGCGCGCGTAGTTCGGCGAGGAGAGCATGTCGTAGTCGAGCATCACGTCGATCTTCGACACCTCTTCGTCGGAGAGGTTGTCGGCGTAGTAGCTCGAGCCGATCAGGCCCTCCTCCTCGGCGCCCCACCAGCCGAAGCGGATCTGCTGCTTCAGCGGATGACCGGGACGCGCGAGGCGCTGGGCCATCGTGAGCAGGAGCGCGGTGCCGCTGCCGTCGTCGTTGATTCCCGGTCCCTCGGGGACCGAGTCGAGATGTGCGCCGACCACCACCACGTTGTCCGGGTCGCCCTTGGGCGTCTCGGCGATCACCTGGTTGAAGAAACGATCCGTGAAGGTGCCGAAGGTCTGGAAGTCGACCGTCGGGTTCTGGCCATTCTGGAAGCCGGTGTACAGCTCCTGGCCCACCGCGAAGCTCGAGATCACGGCCGGGGCCGTGGCGTCCGCAAGCTGATTGTCGATGAACAGGGCGTTCTGGCGGTCGGGCGCGTTGCCCTCGTTGAAGATGATCACTGCAACGGCGCCCGCATCCTGCGCGAGCTCCCACTTCTGCACGAACGGGCAGAAGCCGCGCTGGACCAGCGCGACGGCGCCGTCCACGGCGGCCGGGTAGTCCTCGGCAGCGCATCCGCTCTCCGACGCGTCCGGCGGCGGCCCGCCGGCGGGATCTCGGTCCCGGCCGCCGGTACCACCGGGACGTCGTTGAGCGAGACGCTCGGCGAGCCCGGCATCGAGATGAAGTCGACGCCCGGCGTGTCGCTCGTGGAGGCATCGCCCGGCACGTAGCTCTTGGCCGTGGGCGTCACCTGGTTGAGCACCGGCGGGGCGGTCTCCTCCCAGAACGGGAAGTTGAACGGCGTGATCTGCGGGTCGTAGCCGGCGTTCCTGAGCACCCGGACCAGGTAGTTCAGCGACCCGTCGTAGCCCGGGCCGAACACGTCGCGCGTACCGCCGTTGGCCGTCGCGATCTCCTGCAGGCGCTGCTGATGGTGCTCGACGCGGTCTACCGAGACCTCTTTGAC
Source organism: uncultured Thermoleophilaceae bacterium (assembly GCA_963734025.1). Classification (GTDB taxonomy): domain Bacteria; phylum Actinomycetota; class Thermoleophilia; order Solirubrobacterales; family Thermoleophilaceae; genus JACVRW01. The sequence goes on along the minus strand of CAVTFR010000016.1, from coordinate 216,924 downwards.
GAACGCTTTGGCCCGAGGATCGTCCGGGCTGCCGTCCCGCTGTGCGCTTGCCGCACCGGCGGGGGCGAGGACTGCAGATGGCCGCGAGTGCGACCAGGAGGATGAGCTTCCTCACTTGGATCTCCCTTCTTCCCCAGTGAATGGAAGGCCTGCACTAGGCCCGGTCTTGACCGCCAGCGGCGGCCGCCTCGACACCCATGAGCGCCAAGCGCAACGGCGTTCTACCCGGGGATTCGCTGTCTCAGACCTCGCACGCAATCCCGTCGCCATCGCCGTCGCCTCCTACGGACGCATCACCGCCATGATCCGGACCGGCCCGCCGGAGCCGCCCTGGATCTTCATCGGCAGCGCCACCACGCTGAACCCGCGCGAGGGCAGCCCGGAGAGCCGATCGACGTTCTCGAACACCGGCACGTTCGCGCCGCCAAAACGCGGTGGGCAAGGAAGTCAGTCGACTGGCCGTAGTCGATGCTGGCCGTGTCGATCCCGACCGCCTTGACCTTCCGCTGGCGCACCAGCCACTGCGCGCCCGCCTCGGACAGGCCGGGGAAGTGGAGCTTCGGCACCGCGGCCTCGCCGCGCTCGGCGGTGCCGAGGTACTTCTCGGCATCGGGCCAGTAGCGCTCGAACCCGGTCCGCAGCAGCACGATCGAGCCACGCTGGATGCGACCGTGGCTGCGCTCCCAGCCAGCAAAATCGGACGGCGTGATCAGGTAGTCGCGGTTCTTCAAAGCGCGTCGCGACACGTTGATCACGACGGCATCGCCCACGAGCCTCCGCAGCGGGATCTCGTCGGCCTTCCAGCCGTTGCGCGAGAAGTGCACGGGCGCATCCAAATGCGTGCCGCCGTGCTCGGACGCCTCGAAGTCGTTGGACGCGTAGTACCAGCCGCCCTCGGTCTCACCCTCGGCAACCGGCGTGAGCGTCCAGCGCTTCGCGGTCGGCCAGTAGATCGTCTCCTCGTTCAGCGGATGACTGAGATCGACGAGCCCGCGCAGCGCGGAAGCCGATGAGCGCTCGCGTGAATCACCGCCGGCGAACGCGCCCGCGAACGTCGCGCACACGAAGCCGACGGCCAGGCAGGCGGACATCACCAGGAGTCGTCGCATTGGTCTGAACCTCCAAGGCCGGGATCACCGAGGGCGGTACCCGTTTCACGCGCGCGTAATTCCCGAACACCCCGGCGGTTCGCAGATCGAGACCACCGCGATTCAAGGAGAGCGAGATGAACTGCAACCGCCAGCGCCGCCGCCGTATCGCCCAGACCACCGTCACCGCCGTCACGGCGCTGAGCCTGCTCGGCGCGAGCAGTGCCGTCGCCGCACCGACGATCGGCACGAAGCAGATCAAGGACAACGCCGTCACGACCAAGAAGATCAAGAACGGCCACGTCAAGTCCAAGGACATCGGCAACGGCCAGATCCAGATGGTCGACCTGAGCGCCGCGCTTCAGGCGCAACTGACACCGGCGCTCGAGCTGCTCGACGGCGCCGTCACCACGGCGAAGCTCGCCAACGGCGCCGTGACCTCGCCGAAGATCGCCGACGGCGCGGTCAACTCGGCGAAGGTCGCCGGCAACAGCCTGTCCGCGGCCGACCTGGCGCCGAGCTCCGTCGGCAGCAGCGAGGTCGCGTCGAACAGCGTCGGCGCGGGCGACATCGGCACCGCTGCCGTCAACGGCGCCGAGCTCGCAGCCAACGCGGTGCAGGGTGACGAGGTCGAGAACGGCTCGCTGGATGCCGCCGACGTCGGCCTCTTCTCGGGGGCGACGAACGCCAACTTCCCCAACATCGCGGCCGGCGCGTGCGGCGCCGACCTGATCGACCCTCGCCGGGCGCGGCCAACATCGACGGCCACGCCGTGCTCGTGACCCCGAGCGCCGGCTTCTTCGGCAACGTGTCGTTCCACGCCGAGGCCGAGGGCACGCAGATCCGGATCAAGGCGTGCAACTCGACCGGGCTCGCCATCGATCCCGACGGCGCCGGCGCGACCTACGCCTACATCGTGTTCGGCTAGCCCTCAGGCAGGCAGGACCTGAGCCGCGGCTCGGAGGCGGAGACGCCCCCGGGCCGCGGCTCTAGCCGTTCACCGGCACCGGGCTCCGCCGCCGCAACCGCCGTCGCTCGCGCCGGCGCAGGCCGCTCCGCGACGGATCCGCCAGCACGATCTCATCGGCACCACGCGAGAGCGCCTCGGCGGCGATCGCGTCGGCGGGATGGAAACCCGTGCAGAGGAGCACGTCGAGCTCGACGTCGTCGTCGCCGTCCACCGCCATGTACGCGCGCGCGAGCTCGTCCTGGGCGAGCTCGCGGAGAATCTGGTTCCAGAGCCCGCGGCGCGTGTCGCACTTCACCGGCATGACGAGCGGCTCCTGCTGCGCCAGCGTCAGCACGGTCAGGCGATCACCGTGCTCGCGCGCGAGGCGGGCGGTCGAGCGGAGGCATCGCCTCAGCACGGGAGCTGTGCCCGTAGAGGACGAGCGTGTGCACGACACGGATGGTACGGCTAGCCCGGACTCCAGCCGAGCGCGTCGCGCACGCGTCGCGACATCGCGGCCACCACGAGGTCATACGAGTCCTCGACCATGTCGCGGACCATCGCGTCCGACACGGACCCGTCGAACGTAACCGTGTTCCAGTGGCGCTTGTTCAGGTGGTAGCCCGGAACGATCGAGCCGAGTGGGCCGCCCGCAGCTGCTCCGCCAGCTCCGGCTCGCACTTGAGGCTCACCGCCAACGGGCGCGAGCGCAGGGCACTGAGGGCGAAGATCTTGCCCTCGACCTTGAAGACCGCGGTCACCGTGCCGAACGGGTACTCCTCGACAGCGCCCGGGAACCCGAGACAGAGCCTGCGCAGCTCGGCGGCGGTCATCGAACCCGATCGTAATCGCCATTACCCTGGACCCATGGACTCACGGCGCGCGGCGATCTGGCGCATCGCCATCGGCGGGGTCGTCGTGGGCGCGGTCTTCCTGGGGATGATCGTGACCGGGTCGGTGCCCTCGCCCGACGAGGTGCGTGACTACGGCGACTCGCTCGGCGTGGTCGCGGTGCTCGCCTTCGTGCCGCTGTTCGTGCCCGTCAACTTCCTGATCAGCTGGCCGATCCTGGCGGGCGCGGCCGGGCTTCTGTTCGGCACGATCGCCGGCATGCCGCTGGCGCTCGCCGGCCTCACCGCGGCCGCGCTCACGCAGATGTGGCTCGCGCGGACGCTCGCGGCGGGCCATCACGGCAACCTGCTGCCGAAGCGCACCAAGGCGATCGAGGACTTCCTGACCAAGCAACGGCGCGCTCGCCGTGATGGAGTCGCGCATCCTGCCGCTGCTGCCCTACGGGATCGTCAACTACAGCGCCGGCCTCACGCGGCTGCGCTTCCGCGACATGGCGCTCGGCACGGTCGTGGGCGCGGCGCCGAAGGTGTTCGCCTACACCGCGCTCGGCGGCAGCCTCGGCGACCTGACCTCGCCCGAGGCGATCGCAGCGATCACGCTGATCATCGTGCTTGGGCTGATCGGCCTCGTGGTGGCGCGTCGCCAGATCCTGATCGAGCGCCGCGCGCGGCCGGCCTGACGCGCGTGTCCTACTTCCAGGCCGTGCGGATCTACTCGCTCGTCGAGGTGTGCATCTTCACGTCGCTCCTGGTGGTGGCGATCGGCGGCCTCGGCGAATCGGCCGAGCAGGTGCTCGGCTGGACCCACGGCGTGGGCTGGATCATCCTGTGCCTGCTCGTCGCCTACGGCTGCAGCCGCAAGATCTTCCCCTGGCCGCTGCTGGCCGCGACCGTGTCGCCGCTCGGCCCGGTCGGCAGCACAGCGGGGCTCGAGTACCTGGCGCGCCGGCGCCGGGTGACCGGCTAGCCCTGCGTGTGCGTGACGCCGCTGAGCTTCTCGACCAGCTCGTCGCGGCCCGTGCCGCGCGTGTAGAGCGCCTGCTCGAAGAGCTTGCCGTAGACGTCGAAGACCGCGAACAGCAGGTCGGCCGTGCCGACCTGCTGGGCCTCGCGGCCGGCGGCGTAGTCGGAGGCGCGGCGGGTGACGTCGTCGAGCACGTCCGCGCCGAGCGGCGGCGTGCCGGGCTCCGGCTGCTCGCTTTCGGTGCTGGTCGTGAGCGGCGCCTCGCCGACCCCGAGCGCCTGAAGCGTCGCGCCCACCTGTCCGTGTAGACGCAGCGCGCGCAGCCAGCGCTCGGCCTCGTCCTCGGCCGAGTGGGCGAACGGCATCGCGGTGCCGGCCAGCGCCACCACGAGGGCTGCGTCCTGCGACAGGGGGATGTGCCGGCCTTGCGTCAAGTTCGCCTCCGAGGGTCCATTAGACGTCATCGGCGGGATGCCCCTTTCCGCTCACTTGTGAAACCTGGGCTGCACGAACCCGCTAGTCGCCCGACTCGAGCCACTCGCGCATCGACACGTGATGTGCCGAGCGCTCGCCGTCCGCGATCTCGCGGCGCAGCTCGCCGAGCAGGCCGTGGCGCTCCGCCACGACGTTGTGCTTGTGGATCGTCTCGAGGTTCTCCTGGCGGGCGGAGATGAAGCCGGCCTCGCCGAGCGATTCGAAGCGCTCGCTCGCCATCCGCACCATCTCGCGCACGCAGTCCTCGACGAAGCGCGGATGCATGTGCGCCTTCTCGACGACCTCGAGCTCGTCCGAGCGCTTCATCAGCTCATAGATCTCGGAGCTCATCGAGGCCTCGACGATCTCGAGCAGCGTCTCGGCGTGGATCGCGTCCTCGCAGCCCTCCGGGCAGCCGATGTGCAGGGTGCCGATGCCGCGCTGGTTGTGGGTGGCCACCGGCACGGACTCGAACACTCGTGCGATCTCGTCCTCTGTGAATCCCTGCTCGGTGAGCCGCTCCTGCGAGCGCTCCATCACGAGCTCCTGGGCGCACGGGCAGGCCGTCATGCCCTGCGCCTCGACCCCGACGAGCCGGCGCGTGCCGCGCCCCGACGCCACCGCCGAGCCGAACAGCTTGTAGATCTCCTGGGTGGGCGAGCCCGAGACCGGCGCATGCTTGCGCTCGGGGTAGTGCGCAGCGATCGTGACCTCGGCTCGGCGCGCCTCCTGGCGGTCGCGCACGCGCTCGGCGATGTGGGAGGCGAGCGTCTCGGCCTTGAAGGCCTCGCCGAGGATGACCTCGTCGATCGCCTCGTTCACGACCTCCTCGAAGCGCGACATGTGCGCGCCCTTCTGATCGGGCCCGAGGTCCACGAAGCACTCGAGCTCGGCGTAGAACAGCTGCTCCGCCTTGCCGTTGACCCGGATCCGGATCACTTTCTCGACGCCCGTGACTCCGACGCGCGAGAGGCTCACGTAGGTCGAGGGACGGCGAGCCTGGACGTCGCTCCCGAGGAGCGCGATTCGCTCGGTCATGACAATCCTCCACATTACCGACGCCGAGCGCGATGCAAATCGCACAAACCCGTTGTATATTGGCCGCGGCTGCACGCCTTGGTATTTGGCCCACGAGCTCAGCCCCTCGCGACAGACGTCGCGAACCGCACAACCTGAAAGTCCGATGGCTCGCGCTGGCGAGGCCTATGCAGTCTGAAGGAGAGCGGTTGAGGGACAAGGACGACGCAGTCGCACTTCTCGAGGAGCCCGCCGAGGCGCGCGTCCTCGACATCGAGGAGCTGCGAACGCTCGCCGCCGAGGGGCGCGAGCGCGGCTACCTGACGTTCGAGGAGATCGCGGCGTGCCTCGAGGAGGTCGAGGTCACGAAGGAGCAGGTCGTCGAGTTCCGCGCGCACCTGCTCGATGCCGGCGTCGAGATCGTCGCCGAGAGCGAACGCCCGGGCGGCGGCCTGGTGGCCGTGCCGAGCGACGGCGACGGCGCCCAGCCCGCGCAGTCCTCTTCCAAGAAGCCCGAGATCGACCTGACCGTCGAGCCGAGCCTGGACTCGCTGCGGCTCTACCTGCGCTCGATCGGCCGGGTCGACCTGCTGACCGCGGACCAGGAGGTGAGCCTGGCGCGGCGCATCGAGCGCGGCGACATGCTCGCCAAGCAGCAGATGATCGAGGCCAACCTGCGCCTCGTCGTCTCGATCGCGAAGGGCTACCTCGGCCGCGGGTTGTCGTTCCTCGACCTGATCCAGGAGGGCTCGCTCGGGCTGATCCGCGCGGTCGAGAAGTTCGACTACCGGCGCGGCTACAAGTTCTCGACCTACGCGACCTGGTGGATCCGCCAGGCGGTGACGCGCGCGATCGCGGACAAGGCGCGCACGATCCGCATCCCCGTGCACATGGTCGAGAAGCTGAACAAGGTGGTGCACGTGGAGCGCCAGCTCGTCCAGGAATTCGGCCGCGAGCCGACCCCCGAGGAGATCGCACTCGAGCTCCAGTGGACCACGCGCGAGGTGAAGGACATCCTGCGGATCGCCCAGCTGCCCGTGTCGCTCGAGAAGCCGATCGGCGAGGAGGAGGACTCGGAGCTCGGCGACTTCGTCGAGGACGACACGGCCGAGTCGCCCTTCGAGCTGGCGAGCGAGAACCTGCGCCGCGAGAACGTGCGCCGCGCGCTCGATGCTCTACCCGCGCGCGAGCGCGAGGTGATCGAGATGCGCTACGGGCTCTCGGGCGGAAAGGCGCGGACCCTGGAAGAGGTCGGCCGCGCCTTTGGTGTCACGCGCGAGCGGATCCGCCAGATCGAGAACAACACGCTGAAGAAGCTCGAGGGGCTGCCGGAGGCGCAGCGGCTGCGGGACGCTTCGTAGCTCTGTCCCGCCTCTACAATCGCTCTCCAACCGCCCGGGGGGATGTCCGAGCGGCCAAAGGAGACGCGCTGTAAACGCGTTGGCTCAGCCTACGCAGGTTCGAATCCTGCTCCCCCCATCGCAACACATGCCGACGTAGCTCAGCTGGTAGAGCACCTCCATGGTAAGGAGGGGGTCCGGGGTTCGAGTCCCCGCGTCGGCTCTCACGCAGAAGCGGTGCAGACCAAGTATTTGTGCAAGCGGTACCCCGCAGGTGACAGGGCCCGACCGTTGCGGTAGGCTCGCGCCGCGATGTCGCCCGTCACTCGCCGGGGCTCGCTGGACTCTCGCCGTAGTCGGCATCGTCGGCACGCTTGCGGCGTGGCCGGGTGCGGCCTCTGCCCAGCTGACGATCAGCGATGCCACCATCGATGGCAAGGCGAATAGTGCCTCCAGTCCTCCGGGGGGCGTGCTGCCGGCCAGGGTGACTGGCGACGGCGGGGGTCTCCAGTGGGGCGGGACCCAGTGGCGGTTCGGCAGCGACGCAAAGAAGTGCGCGAACACCGGCAACACCACCGGCAAGCAGACCGTCGGGTTCAACGTCACCGCGCCGGGGCAGCCCGACCACTACAGCGCCGGTTTCACGGCCAGGGGCACTGACGGCTGCGAGGGTGCGGGGGGCCCCGAGAAGGTGGTGACGGACGCCCTCGAGGTCACGGCGCCCGCCCCGAACCCCGCCCTCCCACAGCGCTGCGGGATCAACGTGATGCTCGTGCTCGACCGGTCCGGCTCGATCGGCTCGAATGCCGAAAACGTGCGCCGTGCCTCCCGGGCGTTCCTCAACGCGCTGTCGGGGACCGGTTCCCATGTCTCGATCGTCGACTTCAGCACGAACGCGGCACGACCGGTGGGGTACCACCTGGTGACGGGGGAGGTGCAGCCCGATGGCACCGGCGGGACGGGCACGATCGGGACCGAGTTCGAGCCGTACCTCAAGAACAACTACAGGTCGGACGGATGGACCAACTGGGAGGACGCGTTCACCGAGGTGAAGGCGGCGAACGATGAGGCCGGGAAACCTGAGTTCCCGAACGGCAGGCGCGCGGATCTCGTCGTCTTCATCACCGACGGAGACCCGACGGCGCGCAACACCGATACGGGCGGCACGGTGACGGGTCTGGTCGAGGGCGAGGTCGAGGCGATGCGGCGCGCGGCCGAGGAGGCCGACGTGGTCAAGGCGCAGGGCTCGCGGGTCTTTGCCTTGGGCGTCGGCGCGGCGGTAACAACGCCGGCGAGCGCGCGGCGGCTGACGGCGATATCGGGCTTTGACCGATACCCGGGCACGCCGTTCAAGAACGCCGACTACACGCTCGTCAAGGAGTTCGACCAGCTGGCGCAGGCGCTCCGCGAGATCGTCGCCGAACTCTGCGGCGCGGGGATCAGTGTCACGAAGTACGTCGATGAGGGCGACGGGGAGTACGTGGCGGATGGCGGATGGGACTTCACCACGAGGGTGTCAGTCCCCGGCGGTTTCAGTTGGATCTTGCCTGTGACGGCGACCGGCGAGTCAGCCACCGCAACCACGGGTGACGACGGTATAGCCAGATTCCTGTGGAGGCCCAACGACCTCGAAGCTACTAGCACCGTCGAAGTCGTCGACGAGAGAACGGACCCCGGGTATTCCTACGTATCGTCCACTTGCGACGTCAAATCGGTCCGTCGAAGCCGGAGGCGCACGATCCAGCGGACCTCCCTACCCATATTGGAGGATCGCGAGATCCGGCCCGGCGAGTTCGTCACCTGCCGGGTGTACAACAAGATCAACCCGGGGACGATCGAGATCGAGAAGGCTGCGACGCCTGACAGCCGTCAGCCGTTCGACTTCATGGGGTCGCTCGGCCCCTTCACGCTGGTGGATAACCTCGCGAACGAGTCGGTGTCGCGCACGTTCCCCAACCTCTTGCCCGGGACCTATACGGTCAGCGAGCTCGTTCCGGAGAACTGGGAGCTCACGGGCGTCACCTGCACCCCCGAAGGTGCCGCCACGACCACTGGGAGCCGAGGTCGCGATCACGCTCGTTACCGGAGGTGCCGTCACCTGCACCTTCAATGACCAGAGGATCGATCCGCGGCCGCGACCACCAGAGCCGCCGCCGCCGGACCCGCTCAGCCCGCTCACGCCGCCGGAGCCACCGCCCACGCCTCTACCGTCCACCGAGCTCCGAGTCGTGAAGAAGGCGCCTCGCGTTGCGCGGGTCGGCCAGCGGATCCCGTTCAGGCTGACCGTTACGAACGTCGGTTCAGTGACCGCGAGGCGGGTGCGAATGGCCGACATCCCGCCGGCGGCGGTCGCGCTGTCCGGGCTCAAAGCCAGCAGCCGCGCGCGTGTGGCCCGTGGACACGCCATCTGGCGCCTCGGGAGGCTTGCACCGGGAGCGAAGCGCACCATCCGCGGAAGTGTGCGCATCACGGCCGGGACCCCGGGCTGGAAGCGCAACGTGGTAGTGGCAACCGCCGTAAACGCCCACCTGGTGGACGACGTGGCCGACACTCGGATCCGGGCCGCCCAGCGGGGGCAGGCCCCGGCTGTCACAGGGTAGGCGCGTGTAAAGCCAGTACCGCCCCGGCGGTCGGCCTCATACCCGGAAATCCGGGAACATGGCTCGCCACATGAGTCATCGCGTCGTCATCGTCGGCGGGGGGTTCGGCGGGCTGCAGGCCGCGCTCGCGCTTCACAAGGTGCCGGGCGTCGAGATCACCCTCGTCGACCGGCGCAACTTCCACCTCTTCCAGCCGCTCTCCTACCAGGTGGCGACGGGCGCGCTCGCCCCGAGCGACGTCTGCTATCCGCTGCGCGCGATCTTCAAGGGCGACCCCGACGTGCGCATCGTGTTGGCTGAGGTGTCGGGCTTCGATCTCGACGCGCGCGCGGTGCTGCTCGAACCGGTGGTCGAGGGGCACACGCCCGACAAGATCACGTACGACAGCCTGATCGTCGCGGGTGGCTCTCAGTACTCGTACTTCGGCCACGAGGACTGGGCCGAGCTCGCGTTCGAGGTCAAGTCGCTCGAGAGCGCGCTGATGGTGCGGCGGCGGCTGCTGAGCGCGTTCGAGGCGGCCGAGCTCGAAACCGACCCGGAGCTGCGGCGGGCCTGGCTCACCTTCGTTGTGGTGGGCGCCGGGCCGACGGGAGTCGAGATGGCCGGCCAGATCGCCGAGCTTGCCAAGGACACGCTGCCCGGCAACTACCGGGAGATCGACCCGCGCAGCGCCCGGATCATGCTGGTCGAGACAGGCCCGCGCGTGCTCGCCAGCTTCGCCCCATCGCTGTCCGAGAAGGCCGCCGGGCTCCTCGAGGAGCTCGGTGTCACGCCGATCGTCAGCCGGTCGGTGGTGGGCGTCGACGAGCGCGGTGTCGACATCGACTCGACGAGCGGCGAGACCGAGCGCATCGAGGCGCACACCGTCATCTGGGCGGCCGGCGTCACGCCCTCCGCGCTCGCCTCCCAGCTCGGCAAGCAATCGAACGCCGAGCTGGACCGTCTGGGACGGCTCATCGTGGAGCCCGACCTCACCGTGCCCGGCCACTCGGAGGTCTTCGCGGTCGGCGACATGGTCAGCGTCCGCGGCGCCGACCTGCCCGGGCTCGCGCCGGTCGCGATGCAAGAGGGCCGCTACGCCGCGCGCACCATCAAGCGGCGCCTCGAGGGGCGCCCGCACGAGCCCTTCCACTACGTCGACAAGGGCAACCTCGCGACCATCGGCCGCGCCCGGGCGGTGGCGGAGATCAAGAAGCTGAAGCTGAGCGGCTGGATCGCCTGGGTCACCTGGCTCGGCGTCCATCTCTTCTACCTGATCGGCTTCCAGAACAGGTTGCTGGTTCTGATCCGCTGGCTCTTCAGCTTCGTCACGCGCGGCCGCAGCGCCCGGCTGATCACGGGCCAGACGACGGAGATGGCCGCGCGGGCACGCAAGTGATCGAGGCGCCCCGCGGAGCAGGTGCGAAGCGCTTTCCGCTCGCTAGACTGCTCGGTCGACCTCGCGGCCGGCCGCGTTCGTTCGTGTGCCTCCGGTCGCCCACGCCTAACCTTCCCAGGAGCCATGGCTCGCGGAGACGTCCGAATCGCCGTAACCCTCGCGTGCGAGGAATGCAAGCGGCGCAACTACCAAACCGAGAAGAGCAAGCGGAACAATCCCGACCGGATCGAGTTCCGCAAGTACTGCCGCTGGTGCGGCAAGCACACGCCCCATAAGGAAACCCGCTAAACCGGTGGCGAGAGACCGTCAACGCTCGAAGCAGCGCCAGGCCGAGCGGCGTGCCCGCCGGCTCGCCGAGCAGGGCGAGCAGCCGAGCCCGCCGGTCGACGAGGGCAGCCCGAAGGAGCGGACGCCCGAGCGGACGCCCCCGCCGGTCGACGAGGGCCGCACGAAGGAGCGGACGCCCCCGCCGGTCGACGAGGGCATGTCGCAGGGGATCCTCGGCATACCCGGGGTCGATCCCGGCCTCCAGGTCGGCGCGCCCCCGCAGAACGAGGGCCGCAGCGACACCGTCTTCGAGCACGAGATCACCGAGGAGGAGGCGCTCCAGGAGATCGAGGACTGGGAGGTCGACGGGGAGGAGCACCTCACCGAGGACGAGGTCGACGCCGAGCTGGAGGCCGAGGAGGAGCTCGCGGGGCGCGGGGAGGACGGCTTCGAGGTCCGCGGCCGGCGCGGCGCCGACGAGGCCGAAAAGCACAAGCACCGCCCGCGGGTAATACAGTTCCTGATCGCAGTCTGGGCCGAGCTGCAGCGAGTCCAGTGGCCTAACCGTCAGGCCATGATCACGCTCACAGGCGTGGTGCTCGGCTTCGTGTTGATCGCGGGCGGGTACCTGGGCCTACTGGACGCGATCTTCTCAGAACTCATCAAGGCAATCCTCTAGAGGCAGCAGGTCTTTTGCATGTTCCGCTGGTACGCAGTCAACACCTACTCCGGTCACGAGAACAAGGTCAAGCAGAACCTTGAGCATCGACGCATCTCGCTCGGCCAGGAGAACAACATCCGTCAGATCGTCATCCCCACCGAGCAGGTGCAGGAGATGAAGGACGGGCAGAAGCAGACGAAGGAACAGCGGACGATGCCCGGCTACCTGCTCGTCAACATGAACCTCACCGACGACTCCTGGCTGCTCGTGAAGAACACGCCGGGCGTGACCGGGTTCGTCGGAGCGTCCAACCAGCCGGTCCCGCTGAACCAGGGCGAGGTCGACCGCCTGCTCCACCGCGAGACCGCCGAGCGCCCGCGCACGCGCGCGCAGTTCGCGATCGGCGAGTCCGTCAAGGTGGTCTCGGGCCCGCTGTCGGACTTCTCGGGCGAGATCTCAGAGATCAACGAGGACGCAGCTAAGCTCAAGGTCCTCGTCTCGATCTTCGGCCGGGAGACGCCGGTCGAGGTCGGGTTCGACCAGGTCAAGAAGATTTGATCTTGCGGGCATCCTGCCCGCGCTCTGATTAAGTACTTCGACATCAGGTCTCAGATTTCATGGCGCGCAAGGTACTGACACTCATCAAGCTGCAGGTCCCCGCGGGGCAGGCCAATCCGGCTCCGCCCGTCGGCCCTGCGCTGGGTCAGCACGGCGTGAACATCATGGAGTTCTGCAAGGCGTTCAACGCCCAGACCCAGCAGGACTCCGGCACGATCATCCCGGTCGAGATCACCGTCTATGAGGACCGCTCGTTCACCTTCATCACGAAGACGCCGCCGGCCGCCGTGCTGATCAAGCAGGCGATCGGCCTCGACAAGGGCTCGGGCGAGCCGAACCGCAACAAGGTCGGCACGATCACGAAGGACCAGGTGCGCCAGATCGCCGAGCAGAAGATGCCGGACCTGAACGCGCACGACGTGGATCAGGCGGCCAAGATCATCGAGGGCACCGCGCGCTCGATGGGCGTGGATGTGAGGTAGCGATGCCAAAGCACGGAAAGCGCTATCGCCAGAACCTGGAGAAGGTGGATCGCGAGACGCAGTATCCGCCCGCCGAGGCGGTCTCGATCCTCAAGAGCTTCCAGCCGGCCGGCTTCGACGAGACGGTCGAGGTGCACATCCGCACCGGGCTGAACGTCCGTCACGCCGAGCAGCAGCTGCGCGGGACGATCTCGCTGCCGCACGGGCTCGGCAAGGAGATGACGGTCGCCGTCTTCGCCAAGGGCGACAAGGCGCGTGAGGCCGAGGAGGCCGGCGCCGATCATGTGGGCGCCGAGGACCTCGCTTCGCGTGTCGAGGAGGGCTTCACCGACTTCGACGTCGCCATCGCGACGCCGGACATGATGCCGGTGGTCGGCAAGCTCGGCCGCATCCTCGGACCGCAGGGCAAGATGCCGAATCCGAAGGTGGGCACTGTCACGATGGACCTCGCCAAGGCGGTGTCCGAGTCCAAGGCCGGCAAGATCGAGTACCGCACCGACCGCCACGCGATCGTCCACCTGCCGGTGGGCAAGCTCAGCTTCGATGGCAGGGTCCTGCTCGAGAACTACGCTGCGCTGATCGACGAGATCGTGCGCGCCAAGCCGGCGGCGGCCAAGGGCCGTTATCTGCAGACGATCACGCTCACCACGAGCATGAACCCGGGCATCAAGATCGACCCCTCGCGCACGCGTGGCATCGTGGAGGACGTGGAGGAGACCGCCGCGGTAGCCTGACCTCACCAAGCCTTCTGCCCAAGACCCCCGGCGGCTCTGTGTAAGTCCGGGGCAGGTGGAGCGAGCGAAGCTCGGCCGATCAGATTCGGCCCGTTCCGTTAGCCCGCCTGCGTGCGGGCTTTTCAATCCAACGGAACGGACTATGAACAGAGACCAGAAAGCAGCGGTTGTCGAGGAGGTGGCCGCTCAGATCAAGGAGTCGGAGGCGGTCTTCGCCGTCGACTACCGCGGTATCTCGGTGCCCCAGGCGGCCGAGCTGCGGGTCAAGCTGAACGAGGCGGGCGCGCGCTTCCGCGTGGTCAAGAACACGCTGACGCTGCTCGCCGCCGACGAGGCGGGCGCGGAGCCGCTGAAGGAGGTCCTCGACGGGCCGACCGCTTTCACGTTCGTGACCGCGGAGGGCGACGTCGCCCTCGCCGCCAAGGCGCTCGCGCAGTTCAAGCGCGAGAACGACCTGCTCGAGTTCAAGGGCGGCGTCATGGACGGCGAGGTGCTGACCGCCGAGCAGATCGGCGAGCTCGCGCGGCTGCCTGCGCTGGACGTCCTGCACGGCCAGCTCGTCGGCGTGATCGCATCGCCGATCACCGGCCTCGTCCGCGGCCTGAACGCGCTGATCGCCGGAGTGGCGATCCAGCTCCAGAAGATCGTGGACGAGGGCCTGCTGCCCGCCGGTGAGGCGCCTGCCGCCGAGCCGGAGGCGCCGGCCGAGGAAGCCGAGGCGCCGGCCGCCGAGGAGGCTCCATCCGAAGAGGCCGAGGCTCCGGCTGCCGAGGAGACGCCCGCCGAAGAACCTGCTGCCGAGGAGGCTCCCGCCGAGGAGGCCTCCGCCGGCGACGAAACGGAAGCAACTGAAACGCCCTCCGAGGGCGAAGAATGACAACGCTGCGCACCCGGCCGAGCCGGGCGCTTGCGCAAGACAGGAGGGCTAATGGCCACCGCAACTGAGCTGATCGAAGAGATCAAGAAGATGTCCGTCCTCGAGCTGTCCGAGCTGATCAAGGCGCTCGAGGAGGAGTTCGGAGTTTCCGCCACCGCCGTCGCGGCGGCCGCCCCGGCCGCCGCCGGAGTCGGCGGCGACGGCGCCGCCGAGGAGGAGGAATCCTCGACGGTCGATGTCGTGCTGACCGGCCCGGGCGAGAAGAAGATCCAGGTCATCAAGGTCGTGCGCGCCGCGACCGGCCTCGGTCTGAAGGAGGCCAAGGCGCTCGTCGACGAGGCCCCCAAGCCCATCAAGGAGGGCGTGGACCGGGACGAGGGCGAGAAGCTCAAGGCCGAGCTCGAGGAGGCCGGCGGCAGCGTCGAGCTCAAGTAGTCTCGAAGCTCAGCGAGTCAGTCAGCCGAGGGGCCGCCGCAGGGCGGCCCCTCGTCGTTCTGGGCCCGTAGCCTGCGGCCGATGCAGATCCGCTTCGACCACGCGGTGATCCACGTCTCGGACTGGAGCCGCGTCGAACGACTTCTATAGACGCGTGCTCGGAGCCGAGCTGATCGGCGAGCCGGACGGCCCCTGTCGCTACCGCTTCGGCCACAACCAGCTGAACGTGCACGGCCCGGGGGTCGACGCGCACCCACTCGCGCGGCTTCCCGTGCAGCCGGGCAACTCGGATCTCTGCTTCGTCTGGGAGGGCCCGATCGAGGAGGCGATCGAGCACCTCGCGCGCCAGGGGGTGGAGGTCGAGGAGGGGCCGGTCGAGCGCCACGGCGCCGGCGGTACCGGTACGAGCGTCTACTTCCGCGATCCCGACGGAAGTCTGCTCGAGTTCATCTCATACGTGTAAAGGCGCGGCCTCGGGTAAAGCGGGGCCATGGTGCTCCTCCGCTTGCTCCTCGTTGCCCTCGTCGCGCTCGTCATCTTCGACCCGCAGGTCGCCCTCGCGCGTGAGATCGAGAAGCAGCCGACGGCCACCGGCCGCGGCGGCGCCGCCGCCACGGTCGACGTGCTCGGCACGCAGGCGGCGATCGAGACGCTCGACGGCGGCGGCAACGCGGTCGACGCCGCCGTGGCCGCGGCGGCGGTGCTCGGCGTGACCGAGCCCTACTCGTGCGGCATCGGCGGCGGGGGCTTCATGACGATCCGCACGCCCGACGGGAAGGTCACGACGATCGACTCGCGCGAGGAGTCGCCCGCCGCGATGCGCCCGGGCTCGTTCTTCGAGAACGGGGCCGCACTCACGTTCGATCCCGCGCGCTGGAGCGGCCTGTCCGCCGGAGTGCCCGGCACCGTCGCGGGCTGGGAGCGCGCGCTGCGGCGCTACGGGACGCAGTCGCTGGCGAGAACGCTGCGACCGGGCATCGAGGTGGCACGCGACGGCTTCACGGTCGATCAGACCTTCGTCGACCAGACCACGCCCGCGCTGGCCTACTTCGACGACGTCCCCTCGACTGCCGAGCTCTACCTGGACGAGGACGGCACGGCCCGCGACGTCGGCGACACGCTCCGCAACCGCGACCTCGCGCGCACCTACCGGATGATCGCCCGCGAGGGCCCGCGTGCCTTCTACCGCGGCGAGCTCGCCGAGGCGATCGTCGACGCTGTCGCAGAGCCGCCGGTCGGGCCGACCGCCGATCACGTCTGGCGGCCCGGCCTCATGACCGAGGACGACCTGAGGAGCTACGAGGCGCTGCGCCGCGAGCCGACTCACATGACCTATCGCGGCCTCGACGTCTGGGGCATGGGCCCGCCCTCGAGCGGCGGCTCGACCGTCGGCGAGACGCTCAACATCCTCGAGGGCTACCGCGACCTCGCCGCGGACCGGACGCGCGCTCTGCACCTCTTCCTCGAGGCCTCGCGCTTCGCGTTCGCCGACCGCAACGCCTACGTCGCCGACCCGGACTTCTTCGACGTCCCGCTCGCCGGCCTGCTCTCGGACGGCTTCGCGGGCGAGCGCCGCGCGCTGATCGACCCGGTCAAGGCCGCGAAGAAGAGCCCGGTGCCGCCCGGCAATCCCTATGACGACCAGGGCAGCCCCGGCCTCGCCGAGGCGACCGTCTCGCATCCGCGCCAGTCGACGACCCACCTCGTGGTATCGGACCGGCACGGCACGGTCGTCTCGTACACGTTCACGATCGAGTCGACGGGCGGCAACGGCATCGTCGTGCCCGGCTACGGCTTCCTGCTGAACAACGAGCTGACCGACTTCAACTACGACTCCCGGTCCCACCCCAACAGCGCAGGCGGAGGCAAGCGCCCGCGCAGCTCCATGAGCCCCACGATCGTGACCCGCCGCGGCGAGCCCGTCTTCGCCGTCGGCTCGCCGGGCGGCTCGACGATCATCCCGACCGTCGCTCAGGTGCTGCTCGAACGGCTCGACCTCGGCGCCTCGCTGCCGGACGCGATCGCGCGGCCGCGCGCCGCCCAGCGCAACACGGCGACGACGACCGCCGAGCCGGCCTTCGTCAACTCGGCTGAGGGCCACGCCCTCAAAGACGAGTACGGGCACAGCTGGACCGAGATGGCCGAGATCGGCGCCGTGACGGGCCTCGAGTTCCTACCCGGCGGCACTGTGCTCGCCGCCGCCGAGCCGGTCCGCCGCGGCGGCGGCAGCGCGGCGGTGGTGCGCCCGTAGGCCCCTAGAGTTCCGCCGCGTGCGGAACCGCGGCCTCGTCGCATTCGCCTGCCTGGCCGTGGTCGCCGCGGCCGACCTCGTGCTGAGCCGGAAGCGCCCACCCTGGATCCTGGTGGGGCTGTTCGACGAGCCCGCGCATCTGGCGACCGCCGGCGTCGTGCTGGCGAACCTGACGCCGCCCTGGCCGGAATGGGAGGCGGGCTTCATGGCCGGGGCGGTGCTGCCGGACCTCGACCACGTGCCGCTCGCGCTGTCCCGGGTCCATCCCGACATCGACTCGCCGCGGCCGGTCACGCACTGCCTGTTGGCGGTTTCGCCGCTCTTCGTCGCCGCCCACCTGGCGAGGCCCGGCAAGGTCCGCAACGCGCTTGCAGGCGCCGCCGCGGGCACGCTCGCCCACTTCGCCCGCGACCTGGCGGTCGGGACGGGCGTGGCGCTGTTCCAGCCGCTCAGCAAGCGCAACTTCAAGCTGCCCTATCCGCTGTACCTGGCCGCCCTGGCGGCGCTGGCCGCCCGCGCCGCTCGCTGAGCTGGGGACGGCGCCGTGCCGACCTCCCGAACGTCGAGGAGGTCAGTCCTCGTCGTCCAGCCAGTCACCCGAGCGCAGCCAATATCCCTTCGCGCCGGCGTGGCTCCGCGGCATCCCGCGTTCGTCTCGCAGGACCGTCCTCAGGTCGCGCGCCACGCGCGACTCGGCGGCGCCCCACGTCTGGCCGGGACCGGCCGGCAGGTCGATCGCACGCAATGCGTCGGCAAGGTGAGCGGTCGTCGCCGCGGGAGCGCCGTCGCGATGCACCCACTCGAGGCGGGCGCCCGCAGGCAGCTCGAGCTGCTGCTCCTGGGCTCGATTCGGATCGCACGCTCGCGTACGAGGGCAACACCCTTCATGCGGTCGTCCACAGCTTCACCAAGCCCAGCCGCGCGGTGACAAGCCCACCAGCTTCTGAACGCGGCGTCCCCGGCCGAGCCAGGAGAGGAAATAGCCGCTATATTGCCGCTTCGGCCTATAGCCGCAGCCGTCCCTCTGGAGCCGCGCCGGCACATACTCCCGGCGCCTCGGGACGGGGTCCGTGATGGCCGTGCTCGCCCGCGTAAGCGGGCCGGCAAACGCCCCTTGAGGGGGCGTGTTTCGGTCTGCTATTCTGTTCGGTCGCGCTTTGCGCCCGTTCCGCCCCTCGCCCGCCGTTGTCTCATCTAGCTCGAAGGAGTCGCCGTCTTGGCACGCGTTGATGCTGCACGCACCCGCCGCTCGTTCTCCCGCCTCGAGAACGCCCTTGAAGTCCCGAACCTGATCGATATCCAGCGCCGCTCGTTCGAGTGGCTCGTCGACACTGAGAAGGGCGGGCTTCGCGAGACCATCGATGACGTCTCGCCGATCGAGGACTACACCGGCAACCTCGCCGTGGTCTTCGAGGACATCCACTTCGATGAACCCGTCGCTCCCATCTCGGAGTGCCGGGAGAAGGACCTCACCTACGCCCGCCCGCTGACCGTCAAGGTCGCGTTCCAGAACCGCGAGACCGGTGAGATCCGCGAGCAGTCGGTGTTCATGGGCGACTTCCCCTGGATGACCGACTGGGGCACCTTCATCATCAACGGCACCGAGCGCGTCGTCGTGACGCAGCTGGTCCGTTCGCCGGGCGCCTACGTGATGGAGCCGAAGGACCGCGAGAAGCAGGTCTTCATCGCGAACCTGATGCCGGCTCGCGGCTCATGGCTCGAGCTCGAGATCGACAAGAAGGGTCGCGTCTACGTCCGCATCGACCGCAAGCGCAAGCTGCCGGTCACGGTCCTCCTGCGTGCCATGGGCGACACGCTGCGCGAGGGCGGCTACGTGCCGGACACGTGGACGGGCACGGACGAGGAGATCCTCGGCCTGTTCGACGACAGCCTCTACATGCGGCTGACGCTCGACGCCGACACCGAGGTCACGAAGTCCGAGGACGGTTCGCTGATCGAGCTCTTCAAGAAGCAGCGTCCGGGCGAGCCGCCGTCGATCGACGCCGCGAAGAACCTGCTGAACCAGCTCTTCTTCGACCCGAAGCGCTACGACCTCACGCGCG
This sequence comes from uncultured Thermoleophilaceae bacterium, assembly GCA_963734025.1. Taxonomy (GTDB): domain Bacteria; phylum Actinomycetota; class Thermoleophilia; order Solirubrobacterales; family Thermoleophilaceae; genus JACVRW01. Next base: position 197,935 of record CAVTFR010000016.1, on the reverse strand, counting down.
TCGGCCGCTACAAGCTGAACAGCCGGCTCCACATCGAGGAGCCGCTGGACACGCGCACCCTCACCCCGCGCGACATCATCGAGCTGATCAAGGAGCTCATCGCGCTCCCGCGCGAGCTCGGCATCCCGGAGTCCGGGATGTACGACGACGGCGACGCCGAGGAGCCGATCAAGGACTTCGCCGCCGAGGCCGTGTCGATGGAGCGCACGCCGATCGCGGACCGGCTCGACGAGTACGAGCACTTCGGCAACCGGCGCCTGCGCACCGTCGGCGAGCTGATCCAGGAGGCCTTCCGGATCGGCCTCTACCGCATGGAGCGCGTCGTCCGCGAGCGCCTCACCACCGAGGACTCGGACACGATCACGCCGCAGACGATCATCAACATCCGCCCGGTCGTGGCGGCCCTGAAGGAGTTCTTCGGGTCCTCGCAGCTGAGTCAGTTCATGCAACAGACGAACTCGCTGGACGGCCTCACGCACCGGCGCCGCCTGTCGGCGCTCGGCGCCGGCGGGCTCACGCGCGAGCGCGCGCCCATCGAGGTGCGCGACGTGCACCCCACCCACTACGGCCGCATGTGCCCGATCGAGACGCCGGAGGGGCCGAACATCGGCCTGATCGGCTCGCTGTCGAGCTTCGCCGAGGTCTCCGAGTTCGGCTTCGTCACGACGCCCTACCGCGTCGTCAAGGACGGCCTGGTGACCAACGAGGTCGTCCACCTGGATGCCACCCAGGAGGAGGACAAGGTCATCGCGCAGGCCAACGCGGAGATCGACCAGAAGACGAACAAGCTCAAGGGCCCGGCGGTCGAGTGCCGCACGCGCGAGGAGGAGAGCGTCCTCGCTCCGCCCAAGTCCGTCGACCTGATGGACGTGTCGCCGGTCCAGATCTGGTCCGTCGCCACGGCGCTGATCCCGTTCCTCGAGCACGACGACGCCAACCGCGCGCTGATGGGCTCGAACATGCAGCGTCAGGCCGTGCCGCTGCTCAAGCTCGAGTCGCCGCTGGTCGGCACCGGCATGGAGATCCGTGCCGCCGTCGACTCCGGTGACGTGGTGCTCGCCGACGAAGGCGGCACCGTCTCCTACGTCGACGCCGAGCGCATCGTGCTCGACACGGGCGACGGCAAGGAGGAGCACGAGCTCGAGAAGTACACGCGCTCCAACCAGGGCACGCTGATCCACCAGAAGCCCCTGGTCGACGCCGGCGAGAGGGTGAAGAAGGGCCAGGTGCTGGCCGACGGCTCCTCGACCGACAACGGCGAGCTGGCGCTCGGCAAGAACTGCCTGGTCGCCTTCATGTCCTGGGAGGGCTACAACTTCGAGGACGCGATCATCATCTCCGAGCGCCTCGTCAAGGACGACGAGCTCACCTCGATCCACATCGAGGAGTACGAGATCGACGCCCGCACGACGAAGCTCGGCGACGAGGAGATCACCCGCGACATCCCGAACCGCTCCGAGGAGTCGCTGCGCAACCTCGACGACCGCGGCATCGTCCGCATCGGCGCCGAGGTGGGCTCCGGCGACCTGCTGGTCGGCAAGGTCACGCCGAAGGGCGAGACCGAGCTGACGGCCGAGGAGAAGCTGATCCGCGCGATCTTCAAGGAGAAGGCGCGCGAGGTCCGCGACACCTCGCTGAAGGTGCCGCACGGCGAGGGCGGCGTCGTGATCGACGTCAAGACCTTCAGCCGCGACAACGACGACGACCTGCCGCCCGGGGTCAACGACCTGGTGCGCGTGTATGTGGCGAAGAAGCGCAAGATCGCCGAGGGCGACAAGCTCGCCGGCCGCCACGGCAACAAGGGCGTGATCTCGAAGATCGTGCCCGAGGCCGACATGCCGCACCTCGAGGACGGCACCCCGGTCGACGTGATCCTCAACCCGCTCGGCGTGCCGAGCCGCATGAACCTGGGCCAGATCCTCGAGACGCATCTCGGGTGGGTCGCGGGCAGTGGCTGGTACGACGACGGCTCGGAGGCCTACAAGCACGCCCAGGAGAACGGCGGGCGCGTGAACGTCGCCACGCCGGTGTTCGACGGCGCGACCGTCGAGGACGTCGACGAGGCGCTGGTGCGCTGGCAGGAGGAGCACGGCAGCGAGCGCGGCATCAACTTCGAGATCGACAAGTCGGAGCGCGAGGGACGGCGTTGCACGGGCAAGGTGCAGCTCTACAACGGCCGCACCGGCGAGCCCTACGAGGCGACCGTCACCGTCGGCTACATGTACATCCTGAAGCTGCTGCACCTCGTGGACGACAAGATCCACGCGCGCAGCACCGGCCCCTACTCGCTCGTCACCCAGCAGCCGCTGGGCGGCAAGGCGCAGTTCGGCGGCCAGCGCTTCGGCGAGATGGAGGTGTGGGCGCTCGAGGCCTACGGCGCGGCGTACACCCTCCAGGAGATGCTCACGATCAAGTCCGACGACACCGTCGGCCGCGTCAAGGCCTACGAGGCGATCGTCAAGGGCGAGAACATCGCAGAGCCCTCCATCCCGGAGTCGTTCAAGGTGCTGCTGAAGGAGATGCAGTCGCTCGCGCTGGACGTGGACGTGCGCTCCGAGGAGGGCACCGGCGTCGAGATCCGCGACGAGGACGACGACCTCCTGCGCGCCGCGGAGGAGCTCGGCATCGACCTCTCAGGGGTCAGAGCCACCGACGGCGAAGCGGCCGACGAGGCCGAGGAGAAGGTCGAGGCCGAGGGCGAGGGCGGGCAGACCGAGGAAACGGCCGCCCAACAGGACGCGGAGTACATCGAGGAGTAAGGACTCACTTTGATCGACATCAATAATTTCGACGCAATCTCCATCGGCCTCGCCTCCTCGAAGCAGATCCGCTCTTGGAGCTCAGGCGAGGTAACGAAGCCGGAGACCATCAACTACAGGACGCTCAAGCCCGAGAAGGACGGGCTCTTCTGCGAGCGCATCTTCGGTCCCACGAAGGACTGGGAGTGCTACTGCGGCAAGTACAAGCGCGTCCGCTACAAGGGAATCGTCTGCGAGCGCTGCGGCGTAGAGGTCACGCGCTCCAAGGTCCGCCGTGAGCGCATGGGCCACGTCGACCTGGCCGCGCCCGTCTCGCACATCTGGTTCTTCAAGGGTGTGCCGAGCCGGATCGGCTACCTGCTCGACATGGCCCCCAAGGAGCTCGAGAAGGTTCTCTACTTCGCGGCGTCGATCGTCACCTGGGTCGACGACGAGGCCCGTCAGAAGGACCTCGAGAAGCTCGAGAAGGAGATCGACAAGACGATCCAGTCGTACGAGGCCGAGCGCGAGGAGCGCGTGCTCGAGCTCAAGGAGGCCGTCGAGCGCCGCGTGGGCTACCTGTCCACTGGCGACCAGAAGGGCTTCTCGGACGACGACCTGCTGTGGGCGGACACGCTCGAGGTCAACCTGAAGAAGCTCTCCGACGAAGAGCGCGAGAAGATGGAGAAGGAGCTCCGCAAGCAGTTCGACGCGGACATCTCCGACACCCAGGCCTACTACGAGGACGGCATCGAGCGCCTGCGCCAGACGTGGGAGCTCTTCCAGACGATGGAGCCGAAGCAGGTGGTCGCGGACGAGACGCTCTTCCGCGAGCTGAAGGACCGCTTCGGGTCACCGTTCGGCTGGGGCGAGTACTTCCGCGGCGGAATGGGCGCCGAGTCGGTGCGCGACCTGCTCCAGCAGGTCGACCTCGACGCCGAGCGCGAGGAGCTCGAGGACCAGGTCAAGACCGCCAAGGGCCAGAAGCAGTCGCGTGCGGTCAAGCGGCTCAAGGTCGTCTCGGCCTTCATCCACTCGTCCAACCGGCCGGAGGACATGATCCTCGAGGCCGTGCCGGTGATCCCGCCGGAGCTGCGCCCGATGGTGCAGCTGGACGGCGGGCGCTTCGCCACGTCCGACCTGAACGACCTCTACCGGCGCGTCATCAACCGGAACAACCGGCTGAAGCGCCTGCTCGACCTCGGCGCGCCCGAGATCATCGTCAACAACGAGAAGCGGATGCTGCAGGAGGCCGTCGACGCGCTGTTCGACAACGGCCGTCGCGGCCGGCCCGTGACCGGGCCGGGCAACCGCCCGCTCAAGTCACTGAGCGACATGCTCAAGGGCAAGCAGGGCCGCTTCCGCCAGAACCTGCTCGGCAAGCGCGTGGACTACTCGGGCCGCTCGGTCATCGTGGCCGGCCCCGAGCTGCGCATCCATCAGTGCGGCCTGCCCAAGCTGATGGCGCTCGAGCTGTTCAAGCCGTTCATCATGGCCCGGCTCGTCGAGCGCAAGTCGGTTCAGAACATCAAGGCCGCCAAGAAGATGGTCGACTCGATGATCCCGGAGGTCTGGGACGTCCTCGAGGAGGTCATCCAGGAGCACCCCGTCCTGCTCAACCGCGCGCCGACGCTCCACCGCCTGGGCCTCCAGGCGTTCGAGCCGGTGCTCGTGGAGGGCAAGGCGATCCAGGTGCACCCGATGGTGTGCCACGCGTTCAACGCCGACTTCGACGGCGACCAGATGGCCGTGCACGTGCCGCTGTCAGCCGAGGCTCAGGCCGAGGCGCGGCTGCTCATGCTGTCGGCGAACAACATCCTGTCGCCGGCGCACGGCGCGCCGCTCGCGACGCCGACCCAGGACATGGTGCTCGGCTCGTACTACCTGACCTACGGCCCGGACGAGGCTGAGCTCACCGAGCTCCAGCAGCTCGAGCGGACCGGAGAGTGGAACGAGAGGAAGTACGGCAAGCGGCCGCACGTGTTCCGCTCGGCACAGGAGGCCGAGCTGTCCTATGAGTCGAAGGTGGTCTCCCTCCACGACGTTGCCGAGTACCGGCGCCGTCACCACGAGGACCACACGCTGACGACCGTCGGGCGGATCATCTTCAACGAGCGCATCGAGCGTGCGCTCGAGGATGCGCTCGGCGAGGAGTACGACCCGACGACCTACGAGTTCGTCAACAAGCCCCTGCGCAAGCGCGACATGGGCGACGTGATCGAGCGGCTCGTTGACGTCCACGGCCCGTACGCCACGGCGCTCGTGCTCGACGCGTTCAAGGACCTCGGCTTCCACTTCGCCACTCAGGCCGGCATCACGATCTCGAAGAACGACATCGTGATCCCGCCCTCGAAGGAGGAGATCCTCGAGCGCTACGAGGGCGAGGTCGCCGAGATCCAGGACCAGTACGACATGGGCCTGCTCAAGGACGAGGAGCGCAAGGAGGCGGTCATCGAGAAGTGGACCGCCGCCACCGACGAGGTGGGCGAGGCGATGCAGGTCAACCTGCACCGCCTGAACCCCATCTTCATGATGGCCAACTCGGGCGCCCGAGGCTCGTTCAAGCAGATCCGCCAGCTCGCCGGAATGCGCGGCCTCATGGCCAACCCGAAGGGCGAGATCATCGAGCGACCGATCAAGGCCAACTTCATGGAGGGCCTGACGGTGCTCGAGTACTTCATCTCGACCCACGGTGCCCGCAAGGGCCTCGCGGACACGGCGCTCCGCACCGCGGACTCGGGCTACCTCACGAGGCGGCTCGTCGACGTGGCGCAGGACGTGATCGTGCGCGACGAGGACTGCGGCACCAAGGAATACATCGAGATGCCGGTGCTCAGCGACGACGGCCGCCCGAACGGTCAGCTCGAGGGCCGCTACGCGGCGATCGACTTCAAGACCAAGCGGGGTCGCTCGCTGGTCGAGAAGGGTGAGCTGATCACGCAGGCGCACATCGACCTGATCGTCGAGGCCTACGGTGAGGAGGAGGGCGCGGCCGTGCCGGTCCGCTCAGTCCTCAAGTGCCTGGCGGAGGGCATCTGCCAGCGCTGCTACGGCGTGGCTCCGGCCACCGGCAAGGTGGTCGCGATCGGCGACGCGGTGGGCATCATCGCCGCCCAGTCGATCGGCGAGCCGGGCACGCAGCTCACGCTGCGGACCTTCCACACCGGCGGTGTCGCCGGCGCGGACATCACGCACGGCCTGCCGCGCGTGGTGGAGCTCTTCGAGGCGCGCAAGCCGAAGGGCCAGGCCGAGCTCGTCAAGGAGCCCGGCACGGTGCACATCGAGGACACCGAGAAGGGGCGTCGGGTGATCATCACCGACGCCGCCGGTGAGGAGCACGCCTACACGTTCCCGCGCCGGACGCACCTGCTCGTCACCGAGGGTCAGAAGGTCAAGCAGGGCGATCAGCTCAACGAGGGCTCGATCTACCCGCACGACCTGCTCGCCTTCGGCGGCGACGACCAGCCCGAGCGCAGGACCGCCACCGAGGTCTACCTCGTCAAGGAGGTCCAGAAGGTCTACAAGTCGCAGGGCGTCGACATCAACGACAAGCACATCGAGGTCATCGTCCGGCAGATGATGAAGAAGGTCCGGGTCGACCAGAAGGGCGAAACGACCTACCTGCCGGGCCAGTTCGTCGACCGCAACGAGATGCTCGCGGTCAACGCCGACCTGAAGAAGGGCAAGAAGGAGGAGGCCGAGACCGAGGAGATCATCCTGGGCATCACGAAGGCCTCGCTCGCCACCGACTCGTTCCTGTCGGCGGCCTCCTTCCAGGAGACGACCAAGGTGCTGACGGACGCCGCCCTCGAGGGCAAGACCGACCGGCTGCTCGGCCTGAAGGAGAACGTGATCATCGGGAAGCTGATCCCGGCGGCCACGGGCCTCCGCCGCTACCGCCGGCTCGAGATCGAGCCCACGGAGCCGATCCGGCGCCACACGCCCGAGGAGCTCACGATGCTCGAGGAGTCCGAGCTGCTCGGGCTCACCGAGTCCGGTGAGATCGAGGGCTTCGGCTTCGGCAACGGGGACGACGGCGCGGACGCGTTCGGCGACCTCGCCGATCTGCCGGCCGACGGCGACTCCTCCGACAAGTAGAGCCGTTTGAGCGCATCCGGCCGCGGGCCATCTGGTCCGCGGCCGGTGCGTTTCGTCGACCAGCACGAACGCCTATTCGACGAGTTGCAGTTGTGGGAGGTCGCCCACGAGCAACTTGCCGAGCGTGACGCCGACCCGGCCCAGGTGCTGATGGATCTGCTGAAGGGGCTAGAAGTGCTGCTCTGCATGAAGTAAGAGCGGAGCCCACCACCGACACGGCTCTCGCTCGTCGCGCATTTCGGCAACCTGTCGCGGCAGCGGGGACGCTCGCTTCGGTCGACGAGCGTCCGAGGATCGGCCCGCACAGCCGCGCCATCACGCCGCGATCGGTCGAACGCGGTCTTCAGCTCGCGACCGCGCAGAGAGCGGCGCCCGGAAGCTCGTACCCACCGTCGCTGGCGAAGGGGACGAACGCCTCGCTGAGACGTGCTCTGAGCACCTCCCGCTCCTCGTCGGGCAGCCCGCGGACCAACACCGCGAAGGGACCGCCTACATCGATGATCCACTGCTCGTAGTCCTCCAGGGAGCGGAAGCCGAAACGCACCGGCACCTCGGCAGTACGGATCGATCTGAAGCCGGCGCCGTCGAGCAGCGCCCTTGTGCGTTCCTCGCTTGCCATGCTGAAGACCCCAGGCGCCCCGGGCTCCGGGGGCCGCATGTGTCCGCGCTCAATCAGGATCATGCCGCCGATCGACGCCCACGGGTTGCGCTCGGGCGCGCCCCACACCGAGAGCGCCAGCCGACCGCCTGGCCGCAGCACGCGCCGCGTCTCGGCGAGCGCCGCGGCGGGATTGGCGGCCAGCATGTAGGTGCTCTGGCAGAGGGCGCCGTCGACCGAGCCTGAGTCGAGCTCGATGCGCTCCGTGTCGATTACCCGGTAATCGACGTTCCCGAGCGCGAGCTCGTTCCCGCGACGCCGCGCGACCTCGACCATCTCCGGGGAGAAGTCGGTCGAGATGAGCCGGCCGTCGTCACCCAAGGTCGCCGCCGCCGCGAAGCCCGTCTCGCCGGTGCCCGCGCCGAGTTCGAGGACCGTCTGTCCAGGCTCTGGCCCGAGCTCTCGGATCAGCCACCCGCGCACCGGGGTGAGCGCGAGCGCGAGCTGCGCTCGCCAGCGTTCCCAGCCAGGCGCCATCGCTTCCCAGACCTCGTGGCTGGTGCGCCGGTAGTCGTCGACGTCCACCGAGGCGATCCTAACCCCAACGCCCAGTGCTCCTTCCGTGGTACGGAGCGAAGAGTCAGAGCCGCCGGCCCAGACTAAGTGGTGCACGCGGCAATTCTTGGGGGACGGGTCTTTACAACCGCGCGATGGGCCAAATCCAGGCGACGTGGCACTCGGCCGTCAAGCCGAAGACGACAGCGGACTGGGTCATGACAATCGAATCGTGAGCAGCCGTTCCGGCGGCGACGAGCATGCGTGACGAGACGCGTCCCTTCGCAAGCAGACCGCCGCCGCGACGCCCGAGCCCACCGCGACGGCCAGGACGCAGATCCGCACTAGCGCAGCTAACCAGCCAGGCAGGTGGATAGCTCACGGGGATCAGCTAGCTCCGAGGTCGCGCCCGCACGATAAAGATCACCCAGGCGACGATCAGCACGCCGAAGACCACGGCCGTCAAGGGCCAGCCCATATCGCCGGTGAGTGTGAGCGCGACGTTCATCTTCGACCAGTATCCCCCCGCTTCGCATGGTCGGATCCAGCCTTGCTCATCGGCGTGCTGCCTGCCTGGGCCGCGCGGGCGGGCGAGGCCGAACGCTCGGGGGCAGGCCGGGGATCGGCTAGCTGCGGCCTACTCCCGCAGCCCCACGGCTTCGAGGGCCTCGCTCCACGACGCGTAGAACATCATGCGGCGCACCAGCCCGTTGCGGAACTCGTAAACCCAGCCCATTCGCTCAGCCATATCGACGCCGCTCTCCCTCGCCCGAAAGCTGATCCCGCCGCTGGCAACAACCCGATCGTCTCCCACTGCCCGTGCCTCGTCGAGCCACGGGTCAAAGCGTTCGAAGTTCTCCTGGATGTCGGCGATCCAGGCGCCGACGCCATCGTGTCCGCGGTAGGGCTCACCGCTGAAACCACCGAACCGCGAGTACAGCTCGATATCGGGAGCGGAACTGCTGATCAAGAACTCGAGCAAGGCGTCATAGTCGCCGACTCGCCATCGTGCGTACCCCTGGCGCACCACCTCCAAGTTCTCCTGCGACATCGCCAGCCCAGTATCCGCCGCTCGCAGAGGCGCGTCCAGCATGAACGACGAAGCGAGAGGGGGGGCGCAGGCTCCCGATGACCTGGCCTAGCAGGATCGCGGACCGCCCCAGTCCGAGCGGGCATGAGTGGCGCCCGCCGATGCCCCTCCCCCGGGTCCCGCGCCCACGTAGCGACGCCGAGCGCGCTCTTCTGGTCGGGAGCCGGCTCGATCTCTGTTCTAGGGAAGATGCAGTGGAATTTCGGTGATTATCGACGCGTGGAAACTGCGATCTCGATGGAGCCCGCGCCTGCGCGGAGGTCGCGTGTGCTGGCGCATCGAGCGCCTCGCGGGAGCCAGCACGCGCCTCTTCCGGCTGGTGCTGAGGGCTGAGGGCGAAGGCCGGCCGCGAAGGGCCACACTCGCCGCCGTCGCGAGCAGGCCCCACCTCCGGCCCGATCGGGCGCGCGCGAGCGTGCTCGTGCTGCCCTCGCAAGGACCTGCCGGCGGCGTGACTGGCTACGAACCAGCCGTGCCTGCGCCGGTCTCGCCGCCGAGCTCGGCGGCCCAGGCGAGCAGCAACTCGACGTGCTCATCCGTGAGCCCGTCGTAGGTTTCCGTCTGGACCAGGAGCGTGGGCGCCTCGCGACCCTCCGCCCACGCCCAGCAGACCTCGTCCAGGTTGTCGTCGATCCAGGCGGCCGGGCGGTCCCCGGCGTACTCGTCGATCGCGTCGACCTTCCAGTGCGCCGACCCGAAGACGGCGTGCCCGTCGAATTTCAGCGAGGGCAGGTCGCGGAAGGGCAGCTTGAGGAGGAAGGGCAAGTGCTCATTGGCACGTTCCTCCCATCCCGTCGCCCAAACAAGCTCAAACCTTTCAGCTAGGCTGACCAGCCTTGCCCCGATGTCTTCGGGGATGCAGTGCGCAACGCCGTCGATCCAGTACAGGGGGCCGGGCAGAGCGCCCTCTCCGGGTGCGAACCCGAAGAGGCTGATGACCCCGTCCACGTCAACGAACAGGATCGGGCGTTGTGGCATTACTGGATCCAAGGTTTCGATGTGCCGTTACTGAGGTAGCCAGTTAGTTGACGATCGGTTCGCCTTCTCATTCAAGCGGGAGGCGTGCGGGCCGATACCACGAAGTACAGGTTGGGAACCGCCAGTCCCGCCGTACCTACTCCAGACCCACCTCTTAGATAACCAGTGCTCCAACTCGGAATCCTGCTCGCGTGCCTATGCGCCCTCGCCACGAACGTGGCCTTCCTACTCAAGCACCGCGGTGCTTGCGCTGCCCCTGACGTCTCGCTCAAGCATCCCGTGCGCAGCGCGGTCGGCCTGTTCCGCTCGAAGTGGTTCGCGGTCGGCATGGGGGTCGCGCTCGGCGCTTGGCTGCTGCACGTGGCCGCGCTCGCGATGGCGCCGCTGTCGGTCGTCCAGGCGGTGATCGCGGGCGGGCTCGTGTTCCTCACAGTGCTCGCTGAGCGCTGGTTCGGCTGCTCGGTCGGCCTCCGTCAGTGGGCGGGTGTCGGCCTCACGGCGCTCGGCCTCGTGCTGCTCGCAGCGACGTTGCCCACCAGCGGCGGCGAGCACGCCAGCTACTCGATGGCCGGCATGATCGCCTTCGAGTCCGCGCTGCTGGCGCTCGGCACCTTCCTCGTGCTCTCGAAGAAGCTCGGCTCGCACGAGCACCACGGCGTCATGCTCGGCACCGCCGCCGGAATCCTGTTCGGCGTCTCCGACGTCGCGATCAAGGCGCTCACGACCTCGGTGGGCGACGAGGGGACGATGGGGCTGCTGTCGCCCTGGCTCCTCACCTGCGTGCTCGCCTCGGTGATCGCCTTCTACGCGTCCGCTCGCGGGCTCCAGAAGGGCGAGGCCGTGCCGGTGATCACGCTCACGAGCGCGGCCGCCAACGTCTCGGCGATCAGCGGCGGCATCCTCGTCTTCGGCGATCCCATGCCGGGCAACACGGTCGGGATCGTCCTCCAGAGCTTTGCCTTCGTACTCGTGATCGTGGCCGCGGCGCTCACGCCGGCGCCGGTGCGCGCGGCGCGCGCGACGGCGTAGCGAGCGCGAAGTCCGCAATCGCGCCGGCCAGGAGCTCCGGGTCGTCCGACATCGGCACGTGCCCCAGTCCCTTCACGTAGCGAAGCTCGCACTGCGGGATGAGACGCTCGAAGCGGCGGCCCTGGCGCGGTATCAGGATCAGGTCGCGTGTGCCCCACAGGATCAGCACGGGGCAGCTGATGTCCGGCAGACCGGCCGCCTGCATGCCGACCGTGGCGTCGAGCGTGCGGTCGAAGCCGGGGGCGTTCGCGAACAGCTCGAACTCCTCGATCATCTCGTCCGGGTCGGCGCGCCAGGGGCGGGCGGCCGGCGGGCCGGCGCAGAGGGTGCGGGTGACCCGGTTGCGCAGCAGCGCGGGCGGTGGCGGCGCGTTCTGCGTCATCCAGCGCATGCCGTTCAGGATCGCGCGGGCGTAGATGCTCTCGCGCGCGTGTAGAAGACCCGCCGGCGAGATCGGGACGCACGTGCGCGCGCGACCACGGCGTGCAAGCTCCAGCGCGATCCAGCCGCCGAGCGAGTTGCCGGAGATATGCGCGGTCTCGAACCCGGCGTCGTCCATCGCCTCCTCGACCGCATCCGCCAGCCGCTCTGCGTTCGAAGCCTCGCCCTCCGGCAGCGGTGGCGAATGGCCGAAGCCGGGCAGGTCAGGCGCAAGAACGTCGAAGCGTCCCTCCAACAGCGGCAGCATCGGCCGCCACCCCCGCCAGGTATGGCCGAGGCCGTGGACCAGGACGAGCGGATCTCCCGATCCGCCGCGGTGGAGATCGAGCTCCATGGACGAACCCTACGATGCCGGGATGGACGACGCGATAGACCTCGCACAGAAGCTCACCAAGCTCGACGAGACCTGGAGCCCCGGGATCGTCGCCCGGATGAACGACCTGAAGATCGTGGTCGTCAAGGTGCAGGGCGAGTTCGTCTGGCACAAGCACGACGACACGGACGACTTCTTCCTCGTCCTCGAGGGCCGGCTCACGATCCAGCTACGCGACGACGACGACGTGGTCCTCGAGCCCGGCCAGCTCTACGTGGTGCCGCGCGGGGTCGAGCACTGCCCGCGCGCGGAGGAGGAGACGCACGTCCTCCTGATCGAGCCGATGGGCACTCCGAACACGGGCGACGCGGGCGGACAGCTCACAGCTCAGGAGAAGTGGATCTAGGAAGTGGGCCGTCTCCTCACGTTCCACCCGGATCTGCGGCCCCAGAGGCCGCCATGCGGCGTCCTCGGTCGCCCAGGTAGCGCTGCTACCTGGGCTCCCTGCGTCCTTGCCTGGCGACCCCTGGGTCTCGCATTTCCGGGGGAACGCTCGGAGACGACCCACTAGCCGCTGCTAGCATCACGCGCCGCATGCCCAGCATCAATCAGCTGGTCCGGAAGGGCCGCACCAAGCCGAAGAAGAAGGTCTCCACGCCGGGTCTCAAGTCCGGCCAGGGCCGCAAGAAGCGGATCGCCGCGCCGCAGCGGCGCGGAGTCTGCACGCGCGTGTATACGACGACCCCGAAGAAGCCGAACTCGGCTCTTCGCAAGGTCGCGCGCGTGCGCCTCACCAACCAGATGGAGGTCACCGCCTACATCCCCGGTGAGGGCCACAACCTGCAGGAGCACTCGGTCGTGCTCGTCCGCGGCGGCCGTGTCAAGGACCTTCCGGGCGTGCGCTACAAGGTCGTCCGCGGGACGCTCGACGCCGCCGGCGTCTCCGAGCGCAAGAAGGCCCGCTCGCAGTACGGGGCCAAGGCGAGGTAGTCATGCCGCGCCGCGCCGCAGCAGCCATCCGCCCGGTCGATGCGGACCCCATGTACGGATCCAAGCTCGTCCAGCAGCTGATCAACAAGGTGATGGTCGACGGCAAGAAGTCAATCGCCGAGCAGATCGTCTACGACGCGCTCGACACCCTCGCGAAGCGCACGAACCAGGATCCGGTTCCCGCGCTCGAGGAGTCGGTCAAGGTGCTCACCCCGACCCTCGAGGTCCGCTCACGGCGGGTCGGCGGCGCCACCTACCAGGTGCCCGTCGAGGTGCCCCAGCGCCGCGCCCGCACGCTCGCCGTGCGCTGGCTCGTCGAGTTCGCTCGCGCGCGGCGCGAGAAGTCGATGTCCGAGCGGCTCGCCGGGGAGCTCGTGGACGCCCAGTCCCAGCAGGGCGGGGCGTTCAAGCGGAAGGACGACATCTTCCGCATGGCGCAGGCCAACAAGGCCTTCGCCCACTACCGCTGGTAGCAGCGACGCGATAGGCGGCGCCTGGCGGGGTCATCGGCCGCTCGCGTGCGGAGCACGCGTCGCGACCTGCTTCCCCCGCCATGCTTGCCTCTCGCGCCGCTGCTCCCAGCGGTGGGCGGCGCCTCGGCGACAATGCATGGTCCGTGGACTCAGCCGCCTGCGAAACGGTCCTCCGCGCGATCGACGCGTACAACCGCCGCGATCTCGACGCCCTGCTCGCCGAGATGCATCCGGAGATCGTGCTGCAGCCGCCGCTCACGGCTCTCGCAGGCAACGTCTACCGCGGCCATGACGGCGTCGCGCCAGTGGCTCACCGACCTGGACGAGACCTTCGAGCGCACCCACATCGAACCGGTCGAGCTGGAGGACGTCGGCGGGCTCGTCCTCGCCCTCACGACCTTCTCGGTGGAGGGCCGGCTACCGCTCGAGTCGGAGCTCGGGCTGCTCTGCGGCATGCGCGACGGCCTGATCGCCACCTGGGACGGCCACTTCACTCACGCTGCTGCGCGGGCTGAGGCGAACGCTCGCTGAACGACCGCGCAGGCAACAGCAGCGCGACCACCCCCGCCGCCACAATCAACACCCCGGCCAAGATCTCGAGCGTCAACCCCGGTCCTGCCGCCGCCTCGGCGCCCTCGAAGTTGCGGCCGATCGCGCCCGTTTCGTCGGTGACGGGTAGATCGACCAGGAGCGCCCACAGCAGCACCAAAGCGCCGATCCCCACCAGGGCGAACGCGGCTGGGCGTGAGCGGCCAAAGCCGGCGCCGAAGGCCATCAGTCCCGCAAGCAGCGCGAGCAGGATGAAGGCGCCCCCGTTTCGCTCGAGACCGCTCAACTCGCAGCGGTCGGCGAGGTCGGGATTCGTGTCCTGGATGACCTCGCAGCTGCCGCTCGCGACGTCCACGCTGGCGACCGCCGTGAACTCGCTGACAACGAGCAGGAGCGCGCCTGCGAGACCCACCGCCAACACCAGCAGCGGCGCGGCTTGCAGGGCGTTTTCGGCGGCCGATGGCCTGCTACCATCAGCGGTCGCTTCGCGGGCGGACTCCCTCCGTACGCGACCCGGCTCAGCCACGCCGGGGCAGGCGGCAGCTCAAGTCGATGGAGTCCTCTACCACATAGAACTCTTCCGGGTTAGCGCCGCACGTAGCACCGGGCCCGGAGAGGGCCTTTTTTCTGCTCGGAACCGGAAGTAAGCAACCAGAGGTCATGGCACGACAGGTCACACTCGAGAAGACGCGCAACATCGGAATCATGGCGCACATCGACGCCGGTAAGACGACGACGACTGAGCGCATCCTCTTCTACACCGGCCGCACCCACAAGATGGGTGAGGTCCACGAGGGCGCTGCCGTCATGGACTGGATGGAGCAGGAGCAGGAGCGCGGCATCACCATCACCTCTGCCGCCACCACGGCCTTCTGGCGCGACCACCGCATCAACATCATCGACACGCCCGGCCACGTCGACTTCACGGTCGAGGTCGAGCGCTCCCTGCGCGTCCTGGACGGCGCTGTCGCCGTGTTCGACTCCGTCGCCGGCGTCGAGCCGCAGTCCGAGACCGTCTGGCGCCAGGCCGACAAGTACCGCGTCCCGCGCATCGCGTTCATCAACAAGATGGATCGCATCGGCGCGCACTTCGACAACGCCGTCGAGAGCATGCGCGACCGCCTGGGCGCGAACCCGATCAAGGTCCAGCTCCCGATCGGCGCCGAGGCCGACTTCTCCGGCGTCGTCGACCTCATCAACATGAAGGCGATCGTCTACAAGGACGATCTCGGCCAGGAGTGGGAGGTCACCGAGATCCCCGAGTCGCACGCCGAGATCGCCGCCGAGGCGCGCACCGCGCTCATCGAGTCCGTCGCGGACTACGACGAGGAGCTGATGGAGGACTACCTGGAGGACAAGCCGATCCAGCCCGACCGGTTGATCCAGGACATCCGCAAGGCGACCCTCGACATCTCGATCACGCCGGTGCTGGCAGGCTCCGCCTTCAAGAACAAGGGCGTGCAGCCGCTGCTCGACGCCGTGATCGACTACCTGCCTAGCCCGCTCGACGTGCCCCCGGTGGAGGGCGTCGAGGGCAGCCAGGTCGAGGATGCCGAGGACCTGCCGACGGTCATCCGCAAGCCCTCCGACGACGAGCCCTTCGCGGCACTCGCGTTCAAGGTCATGGCCGATCCGTACGTCGGCAAGCTCACCTACTTCCGTGTCTACTCAGGCAAGCTCGCCGCCGGCGGGCGCGTCCTCAACTCGGTCACCGGCCGCACCGAGCGCGTCGGCCGCATCCTGATGATGCACGCCAACTCGCGGGAGGAGGTCGACGAGGTCTACGCGGGTGACATCGCCGCGGGCGTCGGCCTCAAGCAGACGTCGACGGGCGACACGCTCGCCGCCCCGGACGCCCCCGTGGTGCTCGAGGCGATCACCTTCGACGACCCGGTGGTGCACCTCTCGATCGAGCCCAAGACCAAGGTCGACCAGGAGAAGCTCTCGGTCGCCCTCCAGCGCCTCGGCGAGGAGGACCCGACCTTCCAGGTGCGCTCCGACGAGGAGACCGGCCAGACCGTGATCTCCGGCATGGGCGAGCTGCACCTCGAGGTGATCGTGGATCGGCTGAGGCGCGAGTTCAAGGTCGAGGCCGCGGTCGGACGGCCACAGGTCGCCTACCGCGAGACGGTCCGCAGCGAGGCCAGGAACGTCGAGGGCAAGTTCATCCGCCAGACCGGCGGTTCGGGTCAGTACGGCGTGGTCTACATCGACCTCGAGCCGGCGCCGGGCGAGGGCTTCGACTTCATCAACAAGATCAAGGGCGGGTCCGTCCCCTCGGAGTTCATCCCCGCCGTGGAGAAGGGGATCGAGGAGGCGCTCGAGTCCGGCGTCAAGGCCGGCTACCCGATGGTCGACGTGCGCGCGACGCTCGTGGACGGCAAGTACCACGACACCGACTCGTCGGAGATCGCGTTCAAGGTCGCCGGGTCGCTGGCGCTGAAGGAGGCCGCGCGCCGCGCGCGCCCCGTGCTGCTCGAGCCGGTCATGGCCGTCGAGGTCGTGACCCCGCAGGAGTTCATCGGTGACGTGATCGGCGACCTCTCGCGTCGCCGCGGCCACGTCGAGGGCCAGGAGCCGCGCGGCAACGCCGTGGCCGTCAGGGGCAGCGTCCCGCTGTCCTCTATGTTCGGGTACGCGACCGACCTGCGCTCGTCCACTCAGGGCCGAGCGACCTACACGATGCAGTTCGATCGCTACGAAGAGGTCCCCTCGAACATCGCCGAGGAGATCATCGAGCACCGCACGGGCGAACCCGTCGGTGCGGGCGCATAGCCGGTATGTTTCGCAAGTTCGCTTCCGAACGTTTCGGGAACGAGAAGACTTTTTTGAGAAAGGGGTAGTTCGAGGTGGCGAAGGAGAAGTTCGAGCGCAACAAGCCGCACGTCAACGTCGGCACGATCGGCCACATCGACCACGGCAAGACGACGCTTACCGCCGCCATCACCAAGGTGCTGTCGGAGAAGTACGGCGGCCAGTCGATGAGCTTCGAGGAGATCGACAACGCTCCTGAGGAGAAGGAGCGCGGCATCACGATCGCGACGTCGCACGTCGAGTACGAGACGGAGAACCGTCACTACGCGCACGTCGATTGTCCCGGTCACGCCGACTACGTGAAGAACATGATCACGGGCGCTGCTCAGATGGACGGCGCGATCCTGGTCGTATCCGCGGCCGACGGCCCGATGCCCCAGACCCGCGAGCACATCCTGCTCGCGCGTCAGGTGAACGTGCCCTACGTGATCGTCTTCATGAACAAGACGGACATGGTCGACGACGACGAGCTCCTCGAGCTGGTCGAGGTCGAGGTACGCGAGCTGCTCTCCCAGTACGACTTCCCGGGCGACGACGTCCCCGTGATCCAGGGCTCGGCCCTGAAGGCACTCGAGGGCGACGCGGACCAGATCGAGAAGATCATCGAGCTCGCGGCCGCGCTCGACTCCTACATCCCGCAGCCCGAGCGCCCGCTCGACCGCCCGTTCCTGATGCCGGTCGAGGACGTGTTCTCGATCACCGGCCGCGGCACGGTCGCGACCGGCCGCATCGAGCAGGGCGTCGTGCACACCGGCGACACCGTCGAGATCGTCGGCATCCACCAGCAGACCGCCTCCACGGTCGTCACCGGCGTCGAGATGTTCCGCAAGATCCTCGACGAGGGCCAGGCGGGCGACAACGTCGGCTGCCTGCTGCGCGGCGTCGGCCGCGAGGACATCGAGCGCGGGCAGGTGCTCTGCAAGCCGGGCTCGATCACTCCGCACACCAAGTTCAAGGCCCAGGTCTACTGCCTGAAGAAGGAGGAGGGTGGCCGTCACACCCCGTTCTTCAACGGCTACCGGCCGCAGTTCTACTTCCGCACCACCGACGTGACCGGCGTCGCCAACCTGCCCGAGGGCACGGAGATGGTCATGCCGGGCGACAACGTCGAGATGACGGTCGAGATGATCCAGCCGATCGCAATGGACGAGGGGCTTCGCTTCGCTATTCGCGAGGGCGGCCGGACCGTCGGCTCGGGGGTGGTCACCGAGGTCGTCGAGTAGACGCCCTCCGACAGAAGATTCACAGGGGCGGGCTGCATTTCTGAGCCCGCCCCGAATCTGTCCGCAAGCCCATGGCAACACTCACGCAGAACAAGATCCGCATACGGCTGAAGGCCTACGACCACTCGGCGATCGAGACGGCCGCCAAGGAGATCGTGGAGACGGCCGTGCGCACCGGCGCCTCCGTGTCCGGACCCGTGCCCCTGCCCACCGAGAAGAACGTCTACTGCGTGATCCGGTCCCCCTTCAAGGACAAGGATTCGCGTGAGCACTTCGAGATCCGGACGCACAAGCGGCTGATCGACATCCTGCAGCCCACCCCGAAGACGGTGGACTCGCTGCAGCGCCTCGACCACCTGCCCGCCGGCGTCGATATCCAGATCCAACTTATCTGATGGCCGGCCTGCTCGGCAGAAAGCTCGGGATGACGCAGGTCTTCGACCCCGAGGACGGCCGCGTCGAGCGCGTGACCGTGCTCGAGGCCGGCCCCTGCTTCGTCACTGCGATCCGGCGCACCGAGCGCGACGGCTACGACGCGCTCCAGCTGGCCTTCGGCGAGGTCACCGAGAAGAAGCTGAACCAGCCGAAGCTCGGCCACCTGAGGAAGGCCGGCGTCGGCAACCTCAAGTACTTGTCCGAGTTCCGCGGCGATCCCGGCGAGGCCGAGCTCGGCAACGAGGTCAAGGTCGACTCGGTCTTCGAGAAGGGCCAGACCGTCAAGGTCTCGGGCGTCTCGAAGGGCAAGGGCTTCGCCGGCACGATCAAGCGCCACAACTTCCACCGCGGGCCCGTCTCGCACGGCTCGCACAACGTGCGCGCCCCCGGCTCGATCGGCGCGTCCGCCGACCCAGCCCGTGTCTTCAAGGGCATTCGCGGTCCGGGCCAGATGGGCAACAAGCGCGTGACCCAGCGCGGCCTCGAGGTCGTGGACGTGCGCCCCGATGAGAACCTGCTGCTCGTGCGCGGCTCGGTGCCGGGCCCCAAGGGCTCGGTCGTCGAGATCCGCCGGGACGGTGATCGCTGATGGCCGGCCAGGCGAAGTACATCGGCGGTGGCTCCGGCGCGCTCGACCTGGATGCCGACGTCTTCGGCGAGAGCTTCCACGGCCCGCTCGTCCACGAGGCTGTGCGTGCCGAGTTGGCGGCGCGCCGGCGCGGCACGCACTCCGCCAAGACGCGTGGCGAGGTCCACATGACCGGCGCGAAGGCATGGCGCCAGAAGGGCACCGGCCGCGCGCGCGTGGGCGCCCTCTCGGCGCCGCAGCGCACCGGCGGCGGCGTGGCGTTTGCGCCCAAGCCGCGCGACTACACCGTCAAGGTCAACCGCAAGGCGCGCCGGCGCGCGCTGCGTGCGGCGCTCACCCTGCACGCCGAGCGCGGCTCGATCGCCGCGATCGACCCGTCGAGCTTCGACACGCCTTCGACCAAGGCGGCCGCTGCCGTGCTCGCCTCGCTCGACGGCGAGGGCAGCGTGCTGATCGCGCTGACCGACGGCGAGGAGAACGCCGTCAAGTCCTTCCGCAACATCTCCTACGTCACCGTGCTTCACGCAGACCAGGTCGGCGTGGCCGATCTCGTCGGGGCGGCGCGCGTGGTGGTCTCCGAGGCTGCGCTTGCGCGCCTGACCGAGAAGGCGGTGGCCAAGTGAACGCGCGTCAGGTGATCGTCCGCCCGGTGATCTCGGAAAAGAGCTACGCCCTGCTTGCCGCCAACAAGTACACGTTCCGCGTCCACGAGCGCGCCAACAAGACGCAGGTGCGCCAGGCGATCGAGGAGATCTTCGGCGTGCGCGTCGAGGGCGTCCGCACGGCGTGGGTCAAGCCGAAGCCGAAGCGCCGTGGCCTCTACTCGGGCACGCGCCGGCGCTGGAAGAAGGCCGTGGTGACACTGCACGCCGAGGACTCGATCGAGCTGTTCGAGGGTCAGGGGACCGAGTAACCATGGCGATCAAGAAGCACAAGCCAACCTCGCCGGGCCGGCGCTTCTCGACCTGGCTCCAGCACGAGCCGGTCACGAAGTCAGAGCCCGAGAAGTCGCTCACCGAGGGACTCAAGAAGTCCGGCGGGCGCAACGTGCACGGCCGCGTGACCTCGCGTCATCGCGGCGGCGGCGCCAAGCGTAGGTACCGGCGGATCGACTTCAAGCGCATTAAGGACGGCGTGCCGGCGAAGGTCGCGGCGATCGAGTACGACCCGAACCGCTCGGCGCACATTGCGCTGCTCCACTACGCCGACGGCGAGAAGCGCTACATCCTCGCCCCGGCGCGGATCAGGGTGGGCGACATCGTGTCGTCGGGCCCGGAGGCGGACATCGCGCCGGGCAACTGCCTGCCGCTCGCGAACATCCCGACCGGCACCACGGTCCACAACGTGGAGCTCACGCCCGGCCGCGGCGGCCAGCTCGGCCGCTCCGCGGGCACCGCTATCCAGCTCGTCGCGAAGGAGGGCAACTACGCCACGCTGCGGCTGCCATCCGGCGAGATGCGCATGGTGCCCGTGCTCTCGCGCGCGACGATCGGCGTGCTCGGCAACCCTGAGCACGAGCTGGTCGACCTCGGCAAGGCCGGCCGTGCGCGGCACCGCGGCAAGCGCCCGCAGACGCGCGGCGTCGCGATGAACCCGGTGGACCATCCGCACGGCGGCGGCGAGGCGCACAAGACACCCGGTGGCCACCCGGTCACGCCCTGGGGCGTGCCGACGCTCGGCTACCGCACCCGCAAGAAGCGCAAGGGCTCGGACCAGTTCATCGTCCGCGGCCGCCGGCGCGGCAAGAAGGGCCGGAGGTAGCCCATGTCACGTTCTTCCAAGAAGGGCCCGTGGGTCGAGGAGCGCCTCATCCGGCGCATCGAGGCCATGAACGAGTCGGGCGACAAGACGATGCTGAAGACCTGGTCGCGCACCTCGACGATCTTTCCCGACATGGTCGGCCACACGATCGCGGTTCACGACGGGCGCAAGCACGTGCCCGTGTTCGTGTCCGAGTCGATGGTCGGCCACAAGCTCGGTGAGTTCGCTCCCACGCGCGTGTTCCGCGGCCATGCCGGCAGCGACAGAGTGAGGGTCCGCTAGTGACGCCGGACCAGGTATCGGGGCCCCCCGAAGAGGGCTGGGAGTCGCTCAAGGTCGACGAGCTCAAAGCGGAGCTCGAGGCTCGTGGGCTCCCGAAGAGCGGCAACAAGGCCGAGCTCGTCGCGCGGCTCGAGGACGACGAGGTCGCCCAAGCGGACACCGCGCCGGCGGAGGAGCAGCAGGCCGACGAGGTCGTCGACGCCGCTGCTGAGCCGGAGGCCGAGGTCGAGGAGGCCGAGGAGGCCGACGAGGACGAGGAGCCCACGGCGCCGGCCCCCCGGCGCGGCTCGGCCGAGACCGGCGCTCCGCGCGAGCGCAAGGCGCCCGCACGCCGCGACGAGGACGGCGCCGTCGTCGTCCTCGCGCGCGCGAAGTACGTGCGCTCGGCGCCGCGCAAGGCGCGCCTCGTAATGGATCACATCCGTGGCAAGCGCGTCGAGGACGCGCAGGCGATCCTCCGCTTTGCCCCGCGGGCTGTTTCGGAAGACATCCTCAAGCTGCTCAACTCCGCCGTCGCGAACGCGGAGTCCGCCTACGAGCTTGGCCCCGACGAGCTGCGCGTTCACCGCGCGTTCGTCGACGAGGGCCCCACCATCAAGCGCTTCCGGCCGCGCGCGCTCGGCCGCGCCACGCGCATCAACAAGCGCACGAGCCATATGACCATCGAATTGACGACCGAAGGCAACGGGAGGTAGCCATGGGACAGAAGGTCCATCCCGAGTCCCTCCGGGTCGGCTACATCCACGACTGGAAGTCGACCTGGTTCAACGAGAAGGAGTTCTCGGACTACTTGATGGAGGACATCGAGATCCGGGAGCACATCGAGAACAAGCTCGCTCACGCGGGCCTCTCGACGATCACCATCAAGAAGAACAAGAACGAGGTCGAGGTCAACATCCACACGGCCCGCCCGGGCATCGTGATCGGCAAGTCCGGCTCCGAGGTGGACGCTCTGCGCAAGGAGCTCCACAAGATGACCGGCAAGGCCGTGAAGGTGAACATCCTCGAGATCAAGCGCCCCGAGCTCGATTCGAAGCTCGTGGCTCAGTCGATCGCCGAGCAGCTGCAGAACCGCGTCGCCTTCCGGCGCGCGATGAAGCGCGCGCTCACGAGCGCGATGCGCTCGGGCGCCAAGGGCGTGAAGATCCAGGTCTCGGGCCGGCTGGGCGGTGCCGAGATGGCCCGCACCGAGGGCTACTCGGACGGGCGCGTGCCGCTGCACACGCTGCGCGCGGACATCGACTACGGCTTCTACGAGGCCCGCACCACCTTCGGCCGTATCGGCGTGAAGGTCTGGATCAACAAGGGCGAGATCATGCCCAAGGGCTTCGCGCAAGACCTGACCGAGCTCGAGGCGCCGCAGACCGTGGGCCCCGGTGGCGGTCGCGGCCCTGGCGGCCCCGGCGGGCGTGGCCCGGGCGGTGGGCGTGGCCCGGGCGGCGGTCGTGGCCCCGGCGGTGGCCGTGGTCCGGGTGGCCGCGGCGGCGGACGCGGTGGCCGTGGCGGCGACGGGCCGTCTCAGCCGAGGGGTCGGCTGTAGTGACCACTCCTTCGAACCCCGCCCGTCCTGGCTCGCTGCAAAGCGTCGCCCAGCTGCGTCCTCGCTCGTTCGCGTGCCTGTCGGGCACGCGTCACTCACTGCGTCCTTGCTGGACTCGCTTTTCGCGGCCAGGTACGGACGCGGCCCGAAGGAGTGATCACTGATGCTGCAGCCCAAGCGAGTCAAGTGGCGCAAGGAGCACCGCGGCCGCAGGCGCGGCTATGCCAAGGGCGGCACGAACGTGGAGTTCGGCGAGTACGGGCTGAAGTCACTAGAGCGCGGCTGGGTCACCAACCGCCAGATCGAGGCGGCCCGAATCGCGATGACCCGCAAGATCAAGCGAGGCGGAAAGGTGTGGATCAACATCTTTCCCGACAAGCCCTACACGAAGAAGCCCGCCGAGACCCGCATGGGCTCGGGCAAGGGTACGCCGGAGGGCTGGGTCGCCGTGGTCAAGCCCGGACGCGTGATGTTCGAGCTGTCGGGCGTCCCGGAGGACCTCGCGCGTGAGGCGATGCGGCTCGCCGGCCACAAGCTTCCCGTCAAGACCAAGTTCGTGACACGAGATGGCGCGGGGCAGTAGATGAAAGCCGTTGAAGTGCATAACCTCGAGGACTCGCAGCTCGTCGAGTTCGCGGACACCGCGCGCAAGGAAGTGTTCAACCTGCGCTTCCAGCATGCGACTGGGCAGCTCGAGAACACCGCGCGGCTGAAGCAGGCGAAGCAGGACCTCGCGCGCGCGCTCACCGTGGCGCAGCAGCGCGGGCTCGACGTGGAGATGGAGATCCGCAGGCAGAAGGCGCAATGACCGAGACAGAAGAGAACGTGACCGAAGAAGAGACGACCGAGGCCGAGGCGACCCCCAAGGCTGCGGCCCCCGCGGCGAGTCCGGCTGAGCCGGAGGAGCAGCTCTCCCCCAAGGAGGCGCGCAGGCGTGCCCGCTCGACGCATGCCGGCGAGGCCGCGCCGCAGCGCTCGATCGAGGAGCGCCAGCAGGAGCGCGCCGAGCAGCGTGCCCGCAAGGCTCAGCAGCGGCGTGTGTACCGCCAGCGCGTACGCGAGCGCCGCGCCTCCGAGCCACGCGCCGAGTCGCCGGCGCCGGTCGAGGAGAAGAAGGGCGGCACGCTCAAGGTGCGCCAGGGCGTAGTCGTGTCCGACAAGGCCGACAAGACGATCACCGTCCGCATCGACGCCGCCCGCCGTCATCGCATGTACAAGAAGATCGTGCGCACCTCTTCGACGCTGTACGCCCACGACGAGGGCAACGAGGCGAACATCGGCGACACCGTGCGCGTGATCGAGAGCCGTCCGCTCTCGAGGAAGAAGCGCTGGCGGCTCGTCGAGGTGCTGGAGAGGGCTCGCTAGCGGTGATCCAGCAGGAGTCGAGACTCAAGGTGGCGGACAACACGGGGGCCCGTGAGCTCCTGTGTATCCGCGTGCGCGGTGGCTCGCACCGGCGCTACGCCGGGGTCGGCGACATCATCGTCGGCACCGTCAAGCAGGCGATCCCGCACGGCTCGGTCAAGAAGGGCGAGGTCGTGACCGCCGTGGTGGTGCGCACGAAGAAGGAGTTCGGGCGCGACGACGGCACCTACATCGCCTTCGACGAGAACGCCGTCGTCCTGCTCGACGCCCAGAACAACCCGCGCGGCACCCGCATCTTCGGCCCGGTGGCCCGCGAGCTGCGCGAGCGCAACTTCATGAAGATCGTCTCGCTCGCGCCGGAGGTGCTCTGACCATGGCACTCAAGATCCGCCGCGACGACACCGTCCGCATCATCGCCGGCAAGGACCGCGGCCGGACCGGCCGGGTGCTTCGAGTCGACCCGCGCGCCCACAAGGTCTACGTCGAGGGCGCGAACATCGTCAAGCGCCACATGCGCCCGCGCACGCTGCGCGACACCCAGCGCGCCCAGGAGCTCGGCGGCATCATCGAGAAGGAGGGGCCGATCCACGTGTCCAACGTGATGCTGATCGACCCGGACTCCGGTGAGCCGACGCGCGTCGGAATCAAGCGCGAGGGCGACCGGCGCGTGCGCGTCGCGAAGAAGTCAGGCAAGGAGATCGACTGATGGAAGCCACGGCACAGGCGAACATCCCGCCGCGGCTGAAGGAGCGCTACGAGAGCGAGGTGCGCCCTCGGCTGCAGGAGCGCTTCGAGTACCACTCGTCGATGGAGGTCCCGAGGGTCGAGAAGATCACCCTCAACATGGGCGTGGGCGAGGCCAAGCAGGACTCGACCATGCTCGAGGCCGCTCAGGAGCAGCTCGCCACGCTGGCCGGCCAGGCCCCGAGCGTGCGCCGGGCGCGCAAGTCGATTGCCGCGTTCAAGCTGCGCGACGGCATGCCCGTCGGGCTGAGCGTGACGCTCCGCCACGCGCGCATGTACGAGTTCCTCGACAGGCTCACCTCGATCGCGATCCCGCGGATCCGCGACTTCCGCGGCCTGAACGCGCGCTCCTTCGACGGGCGCGGCAACTACTCGATGGGCGTTCGCGAGCAGATCATCTTCCCGGAGATCGACTACGACTCGATCGACCAGGTGCGCGGCCTCGACGTGACCATCACCACGAGCGCCAAGACCGACGAGGAGGCGTACATCCTGTTGCGCGAGCTCGGCATGCCGTTCGCGCCCGAGGGTGCTCCCGGAACGCAGACGGACGAGCTGGAGGAGGCGGCCGAGGAGCAGCACAGGGAGGAGCTGCGCCAGAAGGCGGAGGCCGAGGCCGCAGCGTACGAGGAGCTCAAGGAAGAGAACCCGGAGGCCTACGAGACGCCCGCTCCCTCCGCAGAGGAAGGCGAGGCGATCGAAGGCGAGCCCGCGAAGGAAGAAGAAGGACAGGAGTAGATGGCCAAGACCTCACAGCGGGTTCGCCAACAGCGCGGATCCAAGTACAAGACCCGCAACTACAACCGCTGCAAGCGATGCGGCCGCCCGCGCGCGTATCTGCGCAAGTTCGGGCTCTGCCGCATCTGCGTGCGCGAGATACAGCACGAGGGCATGATCCCCGGCATGACGAAGTCGAGCTGGTAGCCCCATGTCGATGACCGACCCCATCGCAGACTTCCTGACACGCGTGCGCAACGGCCTGCACGCCGACCGCGACGAGGTCGAGATGCCGGCATCCACCTTCAAGGCGGAGGTCGCCCGCATCCTGCGGGAGCAGGGATACATCGAGGACTTCGTCGTCGAGCCGGGACGCGTCGGCCGGACGCTGCGCGTGCGGCTGAAGTACACCGAGGATCGCAAGCCCGTGATCCAGGGCCTCGAGCGCCTGTCCCGGCCCGGCCGCCGCACCTACGTCCAGTCGGACACGATCCCGAAGGTCCAGGGCGGCATGGGCACGACGATCGTCTCCACGTCGCGCGGCGTGATGACCGGCCACGAGGCCCGGCACGCCGGTGTCGGCGGCGAGCTCGTGGCGAGGGTCTGGTAGCGATGCTCCTCCCTCACCCCTCACACCCTCGGATGCCGCGAATGACTTCGCCAGGCGGCGTCCTCGGCGCTCGCCTTGCTTCAGCAAGGCTTCGCACCTGTGTCCTTGCCTTGCTCGTCCTTCGCGACTCCGAGGGCGCGACGGGCAAGAAAGGAGCATCGCGTGAGCCGCATCGGAAAGCAGCCGATCGCCGTCCCGAGCGGCGTCGAGGTGACGATCGAGCCGGAGCTCGTGAAGGTCAAGGGCCCCAAGGGGGAGCTCACCGAGCGCGTCAACCGCGACATCGACGTGAAGCAGGAGAACGGCGAGATCCTCGTTGCCCGGCCGACCGACCGCGGCGAGCACCGCGCGCTGCACGGACTCACCCGCAGCCTGATCGCGAACATGGTCGAGGGCGTCACGAACGGCTACGAGAAGCGCCTCGAGATCCAGGGCGTGGGCTATCGCGCCCAGCTCCAGGGGAAGAAGCTCGTGCTTGCGCTCGGCTACTCGCACCCGGTGGAGATGGACGCCCCCGAGGGCATCGACTTCGAGGTGCCGCAGCCGACGCGCGTGGTCGTGCGCGGCATCTCCAAGCAGGCGGTCGGCGAGGTGGCTGCGAACATCCGCAAGGCCCGTCCGCCCGAGCCCTACAAGGGCAAGGGCATCCGCTACGAGGGCGAGCACGTGATGAGGAAGGTCGGCAAGCGAGCATGAGCGTCAAGACGAAGCCCCAGGCGCGCCTGCGCCGCCGGCGCCGGGTGCGCGCCAAGGTCCGCGGCACCGCGGAGCGGCCGCGCCTGTCGGTGTTCCGCTCGAACAAGGGCGTCCAGGCCCAGGTCATCGACGACGTCGCGGGCCACACGCTGGCCGCGGTCACGTGGACCGAGGCCGACCTCAAGTCGCTCGGACGGGCGGAGCAGGCCAAGCGCGCCGGCGAGCTGCTCGCCGAGCGGGCCAAGGAGGCCGGCGTCGAGACGGTCATCTTCGACCGCGGCGGATACCGCTATCACGGGCGCGTGAAGGCGCTCGCGGACGGCGCAAGAGAGAACGGGCTGAAGTTCTGATGATCGCTACGGTGAGTGGTTCGAATGGCAAGTAGGGACAGAGCACGAGGCGGCCGCGACGGGTCGGACCTGCAGGAGCGCGTCGTCGAGATCAACCGCGTTGCGAAGGTCGTCAAGGGCGGCCGGCGCTTCTCGTTCACCGCGCTGGTCGTGGTGGGCGACGAGAAGTCGCAGGTCGGCGTCGGCTACGGCAAGGCCAACGAGGTCCCGGTCGCGATCCAGAAGGGCGTCGAGCGCGCCCGCAAGAGCCTCTTCAAGGTGCCGATGCACGGCTCGACGATCACCCACGAGGTGATCGGCGTCCACTCGGCCTCGCGCGTGCTGCTCAAGCCGGCCTCGCCCGGTACCGGGGTGATCGCCGGTGGCGGCGTGCGCGCGGTCCTCGAGCTCGCCGGCATCCACGACGTGCTGTCCAAGTCACTCGGCAGCCAGAACCCGATCAACCTCGTCAAGGCCACGGTCGCCGCTCTCGAGAGCCTGCGCCGGCCCGAAGAGGTGGCGAAGCTGCGCGGGCTGACCGTGCGCGAGGTGCTCGGCCTCGAGACGGGCGGCAACGGCTCGGCCGATGCGCCCGCCGCCGTGTCCGAGGTCGCCGGCCCGCCGGCGACGGAGGAGTCCGCCGTGTCCGAGGTCGCCGGCCCGCCGGCGACGGAGGAGTCCGCCGTGTCCGAGGTCGCCGGCCCGCCGGCGACGGAGGAGTCCGCCGTGTCCGAGGTCGCCGGCCCGCCGGCGACGGAGGAGTCCTCTCCCTGATGGCTCCCCTCGTGATCACCCAGGTGCGCTCGGCCAACGGCTCGAGCCGCAAGCAGCGCGAGACGCTCAAGTCGCTCGGCCTCGGCAAGATCGGCCGCGCCTCAGAGCGCGAGGACCAGCCGACCGTGCGCGGGCTCATCAAGTCCGTCGATCATCTCGTCGAGGTGCGCGATGCCTGAGCAGGACGAGCGCGTCGGCCTCCACTCGCTGAAGCCCGCCCCCGGCTCCCGCAAGGAGCGGAAGCGCATCGGCCGCGGCGAGGGCTCCGGCACCGGCAAGACGTCCGGGCGCGGCCACAAGGGCGCGGGCGCCCGCTCCGGCAGCAAGCGCCGGGTGCGGTTCGAGGGCGGCCAGACGCCGATCCACATGCGGATGCGCAAGCTGCGCGGCCCGCACATGAAGAAGTCGATGCCGTTCGAGAAGTTCCGCACGCGTACGCAGCCGGTCAACCTCTCCGATCTCGAGGAGCGCTTCGACGGCGGCGCCGAGGTCACCCCGGATGCGCTCCGCGAGAAGGGCCTTGCGACCCGGCGCGACGTGCCGGTCAAGATCCTCGGCCGCGGCGAGCTCTCGAAGAGCCTCACCGTGCACGCGCACGGCTTCTCGAAGACGGCCCGCGAGCGCATCGAGGGCGCGGGCGGGACCTGCCAGCTGATCGAGGACTAGCGCCTTGCTCCGGACGTTCCTGAACGCCTTCCGGGTCCCGGACATCCGGAAGAAGCTCGCGTTCACGGCGGCGATGCTGGCGCTCTACCGGCTCGGGGCCTATATCCCGGCGCCGGGCATCAACATCGACGTCGTCGAGGACCTCGCCTCCAACTTCGAGGGCCAGTCGAACGTCCTCGGCTTCCTCAACCTCTTCTCGGGCGGGTCGCTGCAGCGCTTCGCGATCTTCGCGCTCGGGATCATGCCCTACATCACGGCCTCGATCATGCTGCAGCTGCTGACGGTGGTGCTGCCGTCGCTCGACAAGCTGCGCAAGGAGGGCGAGGTCGGGCAGCAGAAGATCACGCAGTACACGCGCTACCTCACCGTCGGCCTCGCCTTCGGCCAGTCGATCGGCTACGTCTTCCTCTTCAGGACCTTCGCCGGCAGCGAGGGCCCCGGGGTGGTCGACAACTTCACCTTCGGACGCGTCTTCGTGATCGTGATGACGCTCACCGCCGGCTGCGTCCTCCTGATGTGGCTCGGCGAGCTGATCACCCAGCGCGGCATCGGGAACGGCATCTCGCTGATGATCTTCGCCTCGATCGCGTCCGGGCTGCCGAACGGCATCCAGGCCTGGTGGACGAACCCCGATCAGATCTTCGTCGTGATGATGCCCTTCCTGGCGCTCGCGATCATCGCTGGCATCGTCTTCATGCAGGAGGGCCAGCGCCGCATCCCGATCCAGTACGCGAAACGGGTGGTGGGCCGGCGGATGGCCGGCGGCGGCTCGACCTACCTGCCGCTGCGCGTGAACATGGCCGGCGTGATCCCCGTGATCTTCGCGGCTTCGCTGATGGCGTTCCCGCCGACGGTCGGGGAGCTCACGCAGGCGAGCTGGGCGCAGGACTTCTCAGCCTTCTTCAGCCCGAACGGCGCCGCCTACCTGATCGGCGAGTCGATCCTGATCATCGTGTTCACCTACTTCTACACCGCGGTCACCTTCAACCCGGTGGAGCAGGCGGACAACCTGAAGAAGTACGGAGGCTTCATCCCGGGGGTGAGGCCTGGAAGACCCACGGCTGAATACCTCGACCGCATCCTCGCGCGGTTGACCTTCCCAGGCGCGCTCTACCTGGCGGCCGTGGCTGCCCTTCCGACGATCCTGATCAACCAGACGAGCGCCAACTTCTACTTCGGCGGCACGTCGATCCTGATCGTCGTCGGCGTGGCGCTCGACACGATGAAGCAGCTCGAGGCGCAGCTCATGATGCGCAACTACGAGGGCTTCCTGAAATGAGCGAGCTGAACCTCGTCCTGCTCGGTCCGCCGGGGGCCGGCAAGGGCACGCAGGCGGAGCGCCTCGTCGCCGACTTCGGGCTGCCCTATTACTCGACCGGGATCATCCTGCGCAACGCGATCGAGAAAGGCACCGAGCTCGGCCAGGAGGCGAAGCGCTACGTCGACGCGGGCGAGCTCGTGCCGGACGAGGTCATCTGCCGCGTGATCGAGGAGCGCTTCGACTCGGGCGAGGCCGACGACGGCTTCCTGCTCGACGGCTTCCCGCGCACGATCCCGCAGGCAGAGATGCTCGAGCAGGCGCTCGACAGCCGCGGGCGGTCGCTCACGGCCGTGCTTCTCATCGACGTGGACGACGACGAGCTGATCAGGCGCCTGTCGGGGCGGCGCACGTGCGTGAAGAACAACCACGTGTACCACGTGGAGTTCGACCCACCCAAGAACGAGGGCATCTGCGACCAGGACGGCTCGCGGCTCGTGCAGCGCGACGACGACAAGCCTGAGACGATCCGCACGCGCCTGTCCGTCTACCACGAGCAGACCGCGCCGCTCGTCGACTGGTACGAGGAACGCGGAGCGCTGCGCCGCTTCGACGGCACGCGCACCCCCGACGAGGTGCACGCCCGCATCCGTGCGACGCTGGCAACTCTACGGCTCGAGGCCGAGCTCTAGCGATGATCCTGCGCAAGACGCCGGACGAGATCGACAAGATGGCCGCGGCGGGCCAGATCCTGGCGCGCTGCCACGAGCTCCTGCGCAAGAAGGCGCGCCCGGGTGTCACTACCGCCGAGCTCGACGCGGCCGCCGAGCGCTTCATCCGCTCACAGAACGCCGAGCCGGCGTTCAAGGGCTACCGCGGCTTCCCCGGCTCGATCTGCGTCTCACCCAACTCGATGGTCGTGCACGGGATTCCTGGTAGCTACGCACTGAAGCGCGGCGACATCCTCTCGATCGACATCGGCGTCATCCTCGACGGCTGGGTCGCGGACGGGGCGATGACGCACCCCATCGGCAACGTCACGCCGATCGCCTCGAAGCTGCTCTCGGTCACGAAGGCGTCGCTATTCGATGCGGTTGAACAGTGCCGCCCCGGCAACCGGCTGGGCGACGTCTCGCACGCGGTCCAGGCGCGCGTGGAGTCGGAGGGCTTCTCGGTGATCCGCTCGCTCGTGGGCCACGGAATCGGCCGCGACATGCACGAGGACCCGCAGATCCCGAACTACGGGGACCCCGGCACCGGGCCCGAGCTGGAGGAGGGAATGGTGCTGGCCGTGGAGCCGATGGTGAACGTCGGAACGCACCACGTGCGCATGGGATCGGACAACTGGGCGGTCTACTCCCAGGACGGCTCGCTGGCCGCTCATTTCGAGCACACCGTCGCCATAACCGCGGACAGGCCGCGAATCCTGACACCGTGGCACCTGCAGAGCTCCCAAACAGAGCCGGCTGCTACTCTTTCCGGTCGGCGCTGAGCCGTTTCCTGGGCTCGGCGCTGGTCCTCGTTTCGATACGTCCCACCCACGGAGCTATGAAGGTCCGATGAAGGTCCGCGCATCAGTCAAGCCCATGTGCGAAAAGTGCAAAATCATCCGCCGCGGCGGTGCGGTCCTCGTGATCTGTCAGAACCCCCGGCACAAGCAGCGGCAGGGCTAGATGGCGCGGATCGCAGGAATCAACATCCCGCTCAACAAGAGGGCCGAGATCGGCCTCACCTACATCTACGGCATCGGCCGTTCGACCTCGAACCAGGTCCTGGCCGAGGCCGGAGTCAGCCCCGATACCTACGTGAAGGACCTGACCGAGGACGAGGTTCGCAAGCTGCGCGACAGCGTCGACGAGCTGCTCGTTGAGGGCGACCTCCGGCGCGAGCGCTCCCAGAACGTGAAGCGGCTGATGGAGATCGGCTCGTACAAGGGCCTGCGCCACCGGCGCGGCCTGCCCGCCAACGGACAGCGGACGAAGACGAACGCGCGCACCCGCAAGGGGCCGAAGCGCGGCTCGTCCGCGGGCGGCGGGAAGAAGAAGGTGAGGAAGCACTAAATGCCTCAACCGCGCAGGCCGCGCGGGCGCCGGCGCGTCCGCAAGAACGTGCCGTTTGGCCAGGCCCACATCAAGACGAGCTTCAACAACACGATCGTGTCGCTCAGCGACAAGGACGGCAACGTGATCGCGTGGGAGTCCGCCGGCGGCGCCGGCTTCAAGGGCTCGCGCAAGTCGACGCCGTTCGCCGCGCAGGTCACGGCGGACGCTGCCGCGCGCAAGGGCATGGAGCACGGCCTCCAGAAGGTGGAGGTCTACGTCAAGGGCCCGGGCTCGGGCCGCGAGACCGCGATCCGCTCGCTGCAGGCCGCCGGCCTCGAGATCACCGGCATCAGGGACGTGACGCCGCAGGCCCACAACGGCTGCCGTCCGCGTAAGCGGAGGCGCGTCTGATGGCCCGCGACACCGGAGCCCAGTGCAAGATGTGCCGTCGCGAGGGCATGAAGCTGTTCCTCAAGGGCGAGCGCTGCCTGACCGACAAGTGCGCTGTCGAGCGGCGCAACTATCCGCCGGGCGACCACGGGCGCGGGCGCATGCGCCAGTCCGAGTACCGCGTGCAGCTGCGCGAGAAGCAGAAGACGCGCCGCTACTACGGCGTGCTCGAGAAGCAGTTCCGCAGCTACTACGACAAGGCAAGCCGCCAGGAGGGCGTTACGGGCGAGAACCTCTTGCGCCTGCTCGAGTCGCGCTTCGACAACGTGCTCGTGCGGCTCGGCTTCGCGGGTTCGCGGCGCCAGGCGCGGCAGATGGTCCGCCACGGCCACTGGTCGATCAACGGCCGCCGCGTCGACATCCCCTCTTACCAGCTGCGGCCCGACGACGTGATCACGATGCGACCCGGCGCGCCCGTCGAGCCCGTCATCCGTGACGCGACAGAGCTCACCTCCGCCGTGCCTGCCTGGCTTCAGGCAGACCACGACGGCCTCACCGCCAAGGTACTCCGCCTGCCCGAGCGGCCGGAGATCACCACGCCGGTGCAGGAGCAGCTCATCGTCGAGCTCTACTCGAAGTAGCACCCCAACGCCGGCCGCCGCCGCGGCCAGGCGTATTGACAACCGAAGGAAGCACCTCTCTCATGATCGAGTTCCAGACTCCACAGATTTCCGCCGAGAGCGTCGAGGACAACCGCGGGACGTTCACGATCGAGCCGCTGGACCGCGGCTTCGGCTACACGTTCGGCAACTCGCTTCGCCGTGTGCTGCTGTCGTCGCTGGCCGGCGCCGCTGTCACGAGCGTGCGGATCGAGGGTGTCGCCCACGAGTTCTCGACCATCAACGGCGTCAAGGAGGACGTGACTGACATCGTCCTCAACCTCAAGGAGGTCGTCTGCCGCATGCATTCGGATGCGGCGGAGATCGAGGCGCCTCTGGTCGTGACCGGCCCCGGCGACATCACCGCCGGCGACATCGACCTGCCCTCCGGCGTTGAGATCCTCAACCCCGAGGCCCGTATCGCCACGCTCGAGAAGAAGACCAAGCTCGAGATGTACCTGACGATCGGCCACGGCCGCGGCTACTCGCCCGCGGAGGACAACAAGACCCCCGACCAGCCGATCGGCGTAATCCCGATCGACTCGATCTTCTCGCCCGTGAAGCGCGTCGCCTACTCGGTGGACGCCGCCCGCGTCGGCCAGAAGACCGACTACGACAAGCTCACCCTCGACATCGAGACCGACGGCTCGCTCGACCCGCAGGCGGCACTGCGCGAGGCCGCGGAGATCCTCATCAAGTACCTGGCGATCTTCACCGACGCCGACCGCGTCGAGGCGCTCCGTGACCAGGGCGCCGCCCTCGTGGCGGGCGCCGACGGCCTCGGCGGCGACGGCGCGGGCGCGCCGGGCGCCGGCGGGATGGACGACATCCTGATCGAGGAGCTCGAGCTGGGCGTCCGCTCCTACAACTGCCTGAAGCGCGCCGGCATCCAGACCGTCGGCGACCTCGTGCAGAAGTCGGAGTCCGAGCTGGCCGCCATCCCGAACTTCGGCCGCAAGTCGATCGAGGAGGTCAAGGAGACCCTCGACGCGCGCGGCCTCGGGCTGCGGGCCGGCTAGCTAAGGTTTCCCGTCGTCATGCGCCATCGCAAGCAGAAAGGGAAGCTGTCGCGTGACCCGGCGCACCGCAAGGCGCTGTACATGAACCTGTGCCGCGAGGTGATCGACCACGAGCGCATCCAGACCACCGAGGCCAAGGCCAAGGCGGTCAAGCCGGAGCTCGAACGGCTGATCACGCTCGCCAAACGGGGCGATGGCCACGCCCGCCGGCTCGCGATGGCGCGCCTCGGCCAGGACAAGTTCGTGGTCTACAAGCTGTTCGAGGAGGTAGCGCCGCGCTATGCCGACCGTGAGGGCGGCTACACGCGCATCCTCAAGTTGGGTCCGCGTAAGTCGGACTCGACCGAGATGGTCTTCCTCGAGCTCGTCTGAGGGCGCGATAACCGGCGCACTCCGGCGTCCTCGGCCCTCGGCGTGCTCAGCACGCCTTCGGGCCTGCGTCCTTGGATTGCTTGGTTCTCGCGCCTCAGACGAGCTCGACTCCGACTGACCAGGACACGCGATCTACGTTGACGGCGACTATTGCCGTCAACGTAGATAGTGCGGATCGGACGATCCGTCCGCACCCCTCGTCGCCGCATTGTCCTAGTCCGCGGCTCTCGTCTCAGCCCGGCGGCCGAGCCGCACGTACGTCGCGCGTCAGGACCCTCGGCGAGTCGACCAGGAGGCCCCTTCGTCGCAACCCGGCGAGGATCGTCTCCTGGTCGGCCAGGGCTATCAGGGTGGTGTGGTCGGGCCGAAGGCCAATGGTGGCCTCGAGGGCCTCGGCGGCCAGTGCCTGGCCGTCGACCTCGAAGCGGTTGCCTCCGTAGCCCGACTGCACCGACAGCCCGATGCGGCTCTCGGCTCCGACCACCAGCGGCGGGGACACCCCGCCGTGGCGAGCCAGCGGGGTGAGCACCATCGCGTTGGCCGCGGCCAGCACGATCGGTCCGCCGGCCGCCATCGTGTAGGCGCTCGAGCCGAGTGGCGTGGCCACCACGATCCCGTCGCCGGCGGTGCGCGCGTACAGCTCGTCGTCCACGACGATCTCGATGAGCACCTGGCCGGTTCCGCGGCGCACGACGGCGACATCGTTGATCGCGACGGCGATGCTCTCGCCTCCGACGACGACCTCGAGCCCCGGAAGCGGCTGCGGTGTCCATCTTCCGGCGGCCACTTGCTCGAGCGCCGCTTCCAGGCGATCCGTGTCGACCGAGGTGAGCACGCCGATGCTCCCGCACGCGACCCCGAGCACGGGGCGGGAGGCGGTGGCGGTGGCGTGCAGGGCCGCCAGGGCCGTGCCGTCGCCACCGACCGCGATCACGAAGTCGCAGGACTCTGGTTCGACCGACTCCGCGACCGTCCGTGACTGTCCTTGGATTCGCACCTGACCGAGCGCGACGTCGTGCGTCGAAGCCCAGGCTCGGATGGCTCCGAGCGCCGCCTCGATGTCGCGGCGCGGATGAACCACGAGCCCGACCTGGCCAGACATGCCGCGACCCTACTCGACCGCCTTCCGGCCGGGCCCGGCACGGTCAGGCGGCCGCGAACTCGCGCAGCCGCTCGCGGGCGCCGCCGGCTATCGGCTCGCCGTGGGCGACCAGCAGGTTCTCGAACTCGAGCTCGTCGGCGAGCCGGGCGTATGCCTCCCTGAGGCCCCGCTTGGTGTCCTCGGGATCGTCCATCAGGCTGTCCGGGACGAATCGGAGCCGGTGGTCGTAGCGGATCACCCCGTCGGCGACCGCGAGCGCCGACACCGACGGGATGTGGAGCGCAGACTCGTCGGGGCAGATCGAGCCGACCTCGTACACGGTCACGGCGCCGCCGGCGAGCGTGTCGCCGGGCCGGTAGGGCTCGACCGGCTCGCCCTCCCAGTCATGCATGCCCGCCTGGGGCACGTGGACGGTCGCCCCGAAGCGCTCGCGCGCCTCGAGGCTGCTGCGGCGATGATGGCGGTTCGTCAGGAGGATCGTGCCGACGCCGGCAACGTCCTCGGGTACGTTCAGGGGGTCGATCAGCACCCCGATGTCGGGCAGCCAGTAGGAGCTGACGTCGGCGCCGATCTTGGGGTGAGGGGCGGTCCAGTGCCGGATTCCGGGCGCGATCTCGTTCACGAGAGCGACGATACCCGGAACGGGCGACCTCCTGCGTGCCGCGGTTCTGCAAGAAATCTTGCAACTTGCAGGACTTTCTCCTGATAGAACGACGCCCTTCCCCGACGCCGAGTCGCCACACCTCCGGGGTGGCGAGCGGGGGACCCGGTGCGGCCGAGAGGCCGTGGGGCGAATCGCCAGGCGCGGCCGCTCGTGCGGCGGGCCCGGCGTAGCGCGGCAGCGCGAGCCCGTCAGCTCACCTCGCAGGCGTCTACCCGACAACGAGGTCACATTCGAATTGCATAGGGATCTTGCCTGCGAGGAGATCTGGGCGCGGTCGCTCGCGCGTTCACGTGCCAGGCGCGACGCTGCAGCCGCCGCGAGCGGCCCCAGGCTGCCCGTGCGTAGCCTGTCCGTGGCCGCCGTCGTCGCGGTGAGCGGCGGGACCGTCGCGGGTGTGGCGGCGCTCCACGCGAGCAGCGCCGAGCAGGCAGTCGCGGCGGTCGTCAAGTCGCGTGGGAGCGACGTCAGGCAGCTGCAGGAGGTCCTCGGCGTGGGCGCCGACGGAGTCTTCGGCCCGGTGACGGAGCGCGCCCTGAAGCGCTGGCAGCGCTCCCACGGCCTCGTCGCCGACGGCATCGCGGGCCCGAACACCCGCGCAGCCATGGGGCTCGGTCCGGGTCCCGTGCTCAAGCGCAAGTCGGGCGCGAACCGCGCCGTGCACCGCTCGCGCGGCCAGTCGCGCGGGGGCGGCGGCGTGCGCGCGCTCCAGCGTCGCCTGGGGGTTCCCGCCGACGGCGTCTTCGGGCCGGCCACCGAGGCCGCGCTGAAGCGCTGGCAGCGCTCTCACGGCCTGGTCGCCGACGGCGTCGCGGGGCCCAACACGCGCTCCAAGCTCGGCATGGGCCCGGGCCCCATGCTCAAACGCGGCGGCTCCCGGGGCGGCGGTGGTGGCGGGGGCTCGTCGACCGTCGAGGCCGTGATCCGCGCCGCCGACCGCATCGCGAGCTACCCGTACAAGTACGGCGGCGGCCACGGCAGCTTCCACGACTCTGGCTACGACTGCTCCGGCTCGGTCTCGTACGCGCTCCACGGCGGCGGCCTTCTGCGCACCCCGCTCGACTCAGGCGACTTCATGAGCTACGGCGCCCCGGGCCGCGGCCGCTACATCACCATCTACGCCAACCCCGGGCACGTCTACATGGTCGTGAACGGCCGCCGCTTTGACACGAGCGCCCGCTTCGAGACCGGCTCGCGCTGGACGAACTCGATGCGCTCGTCGAACGGGTACGTCGTCCGGCACCCGCGGGGCTTCTAGGGCGCAGCGCCGAAGCCGGGCTCGCCGCTCGGCTCCACGCCCGAGCGGCCCTCGCGGAGCTTGAGCGCAGTGAGCGGGAAGAGCATCGTCGACAGGATCGCGGCACCGACGAGCGACGCGGCCGTCGACGTGCGCATGTGCCCCTGCTCGACGGCGATCGTCGTGATCGCGACGACCAGCGGCAGCTGCGTTGCGCAGAAGAATGCGAGCGCGGTGCGGTCGCGGAGATCCATGTCGCGGTAGAGGAGCAGCGCGGGCGTCCCGCGCACGACGACGAACAGCGCCAGGAAGAGGAGGACCTTGAGGACGTTCTCGGGGTCGCTCGTGAGGGCGTCCAGGTCGAACTTCAGGCCGCTCGTGATGAAGAAGAAGGGGATGAAGAAGCCGTAGCCGACCGCCGTCAGCTTCGACTCGAAGATGGTCACGTCCCGTCCCTTCAGCGCGATCCGGGTGATCACGCCGGCGACGAAGCCGCCGAGCAGCAGGTCGAGGCCGAGCTCGGAGGCGAGCGCTACCAGCGCGAAGATCAGCACCACGGCTATGCGGATCGCGAGCTGCCCGCTCGACTCGAGCGTGCGCTCGATGAGCCCCCAGCCCCTGCGCACCTCGCTCATCGCCACGAAGGCGGTGGCCACGGCGATCAGCACGAAGGCGAGCAGGATGAGGCCGTTGGAGATGGTTCCGCGCGTCGAGAAGACGAGTGTGATCAGCAGGATCGGGCCGAACTCGCCCATCGCGCCGGCGGCGAGCAGCTTCGTGCCGAAGCGCGTGCGCAGTTCGCCGGCGTCGCTCAGGATCGGGATCAGCGTGCCGATGGCGGTGGTCGCCATCGCCGAGCCCGTGTAGAGCAGCGAGAGCACGATCCCCGCGGCCGCGAGGATGCCGCCGAGCGTGTAGGCGAGTGCGAGCGAGAGCGCCCAGCCGAGGATCGCGAGGCGCAGAGGTACGCCGCGGATCCGCTCGAAGTCGATCTCGTAGCCGGCGAAGAAGAACAGCATCCCGAGGCCGAGGTTCGAGAAGAACTCGATGAACTCGTCCGGGGTCGCCAGATCGAGCAGCTCCGGGCCGACCACGATCCCGCCGACGATCTCGATCACCACGACCGGGATCGCCAGATGTGGCTGCACGACAGCGGCCAAGATCGCGGCGAGTGCGGCCAGCGTGACGATTACGAGGAAGGAGCCAGAGTCGACGTCGACCATCGCCGCGCCATCGTATGTGGTCGGCCCGCCGCCGAGGGCGAGCGAACGAAGCTGCTCAGGTCGCCGGGGGCCTGCCCTCGGCGGTGAGCGCGAACCAAGTGCCGCCGAACTCGGCGATGTTGTTGCAGAGGACCTGGCCCTGCGGATCGTCAACGTAGAAGTAGAGCGGCTGGCCCTTGTAGGTGACCTGGCGGTGGCCGTCCCGCCGCATCACCGAGCTGAGCAGGTCCTTGTCGACTCCGCGCGCCGCGCGCGGCTTACCCGTCGCGTAGAAGGGGGGCCAGGCTGCGGCGCAGGCGCCGTAGCAGCGGCTCCGCCTGCGCGCGTCGCGGGTGAAGAGGTAGAGCGCGCGGTCTCGGCCGTCGAACAGAACCGGTCCGAACTGGGAATCGCGCAGCTTGACGAGCGGCCCACGGCGTCTGGGCGCGGCCGCCTTCGCCGCGGGTGCCTCCGCGGGTGTGGTCGCGTCCACGCGACGTTCCTCCGCAGCGCCGGGGCTCCCGTTCTCGCCGGCGCCCGAGTCGTCATCGCCACAGGCGGCGAGCAGGGCGGCGGAGGCGGCGAACAGGGCGAGCGCGTGCTTCATCGAGGGCGATTGCAGCGACATATGCGACTCCAGTCCAGCCCGGGCGGCGATCCGTTACGGACCCGTAAGGGCGGTGGTCACCCGGCTCGGTAAACCCCATAAACCCGATGGGCTTTGTGCTAGCGTGGCCGCTCGGTAAAGTCGATTGACAAGGTGGAGAATGGATCGGAACTGGACTCGGGCCCTGAAGCTGGTGTTGCCGCTCGCGGCGCTGCTCGCAATCGTCGCGCTCTCGGCGTGCGGTGGATCGTCGACCGACTCCAGCGGCGACGCGTCGGCTGACGGCGGCGACGGCGGCAGCCTGACCTTGGTCGCCTACTCGACGCCCGAGGAGGCCTACCAGGAGCTGATCCCGGCGTTCAACAAGTCTCCCGAGGGCGAGGGTGTCGGCTTCGACCAGTCCTACGCCTCCTCGGGCGAGCAGTCACGCGCGGTCGAGGGCGGCCTGCCCGCCGACGTGGTCGAATTCTCGCTGGAGCCGGACATCACCCGCCTGGTCGACGCCGGGCTCGTGGACAAGAGCTGGAATCAGAACGAGCACAAGGGCATGGTCACGGACTCGGTCGTGGTGTTCATGGTCCGCAAGGGCAACCCGAAGAACATCAAGACTTGGGACGACCTGGTGACCGGGGACGTCGAGGTGCTCGAGCCCAACCCGTTCACCTCGGGCAGCGCCAAGTGGAACATCATGGCCGCCTACGGCGCGCAGCTCGAGCAGGGCAAGAGCCCCGCTCAAGCCCGCGACTACCTGGCCAAGCTGTTCGAGAACGTGCCGGTGCTCGACAAGAGTGCCCGCGAGGCGCTGCAGACCTTCTCGAGCGGCAAGGGTGACGTCCTGCTCGGCTACGAGAACGAGGCCATCCTCGCTCAGCAGCAGGGCGAGGAGGTCGACTACGTGATCCCGGACGAGACGCTCCTGATCGAGAACCCCATAGCGGTGGTCAACGAGTCGAAGAACCCCGACCTCGCCCAGTCCTTCGTGGACTTCCTATACACGCCCGAGGCCCAGGAGATCTTCGCATCCAAGGGCTACCGGCCTGTGGTGGAGGGTGTCAAGGGAGCCGACGAGTTCCCGACTCCCGCGACCCTGTTCGAGATCAGCAAGTTCGGCGGCTGGGGCAAGGTCAACGACGAGTTCTTCGAGCCGGAGGGCAGCGTCGTGGCCGACATCTTCCAGTCGCAGGGGAAGAGCACTGCCTCCGACTAGTTCAGCAACAGCGGCGCCGGCGCCGCCCGCAGCACCGGTGAGCCGCGGCCCGCGGGCATCCCTGATTCCGGTGGACGTCCTGGGTCGCGGCATCGCCGTGGCCTATCTGAGCATCATCGCGCTGATCCCGCTGGCGGCGGTGGTGTTCAAGGCGTTCGACGGCGGCTGGGACACCTTCTGGAACTCCATCAGCAGCCCGCAGGCCGTGGCGGCGCTGCGGCTGACCCTGATCGCCTCGGTGATCGTGGTTCTGGTCAACGCGCTGTTCGGAACGCTGATCGCCTGGGTGCTCGTACGCGACGAGTTCCCCGGCAAGGGCATCGTGAACTCGCTGATCGACCTGCCGTTCGCGCTGCCGACGATCGTCGCGGGGCTCACGCTGCTCGCCTTCTACGGGCCCGACAGCCCGGTGGGAATCGACATCGCCTTCTCCCGGGTGGCCGTGGTGGTGGCCCTGCTGTTCGTGACCTTGCCCTTCGTAGTGCGGGCGGTCCAACCAGTTCTGCTCGAGCTCGACCGGGAGATGGAGCAGGCCGCGGAGTCCCTGGGCGCGAGCCGCGCAACGGTGTTCCGGCGCATCATCCTGCCCAACCTCGCGCCCGCGATCATCGCCGGGGGCGGGCTGGCCTTCGCCCGCGCCGTGGGCGAGTTCGGCTCGCTCGTGCTCATTACCGGCAACCTCCCCTTCAAAACGGAGGCAGCCTCGGTGTTCATCTTCGCTCAGGTGGAGAGCAACAACCCCGTCGGCGCCTCCGCGGTGTCGGTGCTCCTCCTCGTGCTCGCGCTCGTGGTGCTGCTGTTCTTCGGCTGGCTGTCCAAGAAGGCGCTGCGCCATGAAGAGTAAGTACGCGCTGCGCTTCGTCGCCCTCGGGTACCTGACCCTGCTGCTGGGCATTCCAGTGGTGCTGGTGTTCTTCAACGCCTTCCAGGACGGCGTGGGTGCGGCCTGGGACGCGGTGACCACCCCGGAGGCCCAGCACGCCTTTTATCTGACGGGGGTGATGGTGGCCGTTGCCGTTCCCCTGAACACCATCTTCGGGATCCTGTGTGCCCTGGCCATCGTGCGCCAGCGCTTCCGCGGGCGCGCCCTGCTGAACGCGCTGGTCGACCTGCCCTTCGCGGTCTCGCCGGTTGTGGTCGGCCTGGCGCTGCTGCTCGTATACGGCCGCGTCGATGGCTGGGTGGGCCAGTGGTTCGCCGAACAGGGCATTCAAATCATCTTCTCGGTGCCGGGCATGATCCTGGCCACGATGTTCGTCTCGCTGCCCTTCGTGGTGCGCGAGACGATCCCCGTGCTGCGCGAGATCGGAACCGAGCAGGAACAGGCGGCGGCCACGCTGGGGGCCGGGCCGCTGCAAACCTTCTTCCGCGTGACGCTCCCGGCGATCCGCTGGGGCGTGGCCTACGGCGTGGTCCTGACCACCGCGCGGGCGCTCGGGGAGTTCGGTGCGGTGGCCGTGGTCTCGGGCAAGCTGTCGGGCCAGACGTTGACCGCCACGCTGTTCGTCGAGAACCAGTACCAGCGCTTTGACGAGACCGCTGCGTATGCTGCGTCGGTCGTGCTTGCGCTGCTCGCACTGGTGACGCTCCTCGCCATGAACGTCATCAAGCCCAAGGAAGCCAAGGAGGCGAAGGCGTGAGCATCGTCGTCGATTCGGTCTCCAAGCGCTTCGGCGACTTCGTCGCGCTGGACGACGTGTCCCTCAACGTCCGTGACGGCTCGCTCACGGCACTGCTGGGCCCGAGCGGCGGCGGCAAGTCGACGCTGCTGCGCGTGATCGCTGGGCTCGAGTCGCCTGACAGCGGCAAGGTGCTGATCGCCGGCGAGGACTCGACATACACGCCGCCGCAGCGGCGCAACGTCGGCTTCGTCTTCCAGCACTACGCCGCCTTCAAGCACATGACGGTGGCGAAGAACGTCGCGTTCGGGCTCACCATCCGCAAGCGCCCGAAGGAGGAGATCGAGGCGCGCGTCGACGAGCTGCTGAAGCTCGTCCACCTCGACGGCTTCGCGCATCGCTATCCGTCGCAGCTATCCGGCGGTCAGCGCCAGCGCATGGCGCTCGCCCGCGCGCTCGCGGTGCAGCCGCGCGTGCTGCTGCTCGACGAGCCCTTCGGCGCGCTCGACGCCACGGTGCGCAAGGAGCTGCGCGCGTGGCTGCGCCGGCTCCACGACGAGGTGCACGTGACGACGGTGTTCGTCACCCACGATCAGGAGGAGGCGATGGAGGTCGCCGAGCAGATCGTGGTGCTCAACCACGGGAAGATCGAGCAGATCGGGACGCCGCGCGACCTCTACGAGAAGCCGGCGAACGAGTTCGTGATGGGCTTCGTGGGACCCGTCACGGCGCTCTCGGAGCGCTGGATCCGCCCGCACGACGTCGAGATCCTGACCGAGCCGGCCGACGGCGCGGCCGAGGCGATGATCGACCGCGTGCTGCATCTCGGCTTCGAGGTGCGCGTGGAGCTCACGCTCGGCGACGGCGAGTCGACCTGGGTCCAGACGACCCGCGGCCGGGTCGAGGAGCTCGAGCTCACAGAGGGCGCGATCGTCTGGGTGCGCCCGCTCGATCAGTCGCCGATCGCCGCCTGAGCGAAGTTCAGCGGCGTGACCAGGCGTCCGGCTGCTCGGTCAGCCGCCGCACGGCAGCAGGGAGCCTGTTGTTGACGACGTCCTCGAGCGTGACCTCGTCCACCACCGAGCGCATGCTCGCCCGCAGCGCCACCCAGACGACGCGCAAATTCTGGGCGGCCCCGTCATAGGCGACGTCCTCGGGCGCCTCACCCCTCACGCTCGCGAGCGGGCCGTCGACCGCGCGGATCACCTCTCCGAGCGTTACCTCGCCGGGATCGCGGGCGAGCCAGTAGCCGCCCTCGGCCCCGCGCTGGGCGCGGACGATGCCGGCGTGGCGCAGGTCCGTGAGGATGTTCTCGAGGAACTTCAGCGGGATCTCCTGCGCCTGGGCGAGCCGCTCGCCCTTGACCGGACCGTCCCCCGCCACCGCCAGCTCGAGCAGCGCGCGCACCGCGTAGTCGGTCTTTGCCGAAACCCGCACGCCGCGAATTGTGCCGATAGTCTCGGCGCATGGACGTGACCTGGGCGAGTGAGTGGATCGAGGACTATGGCGCCGCCTGGCGCGGCGGCGACGACGAGGTGATCGGCGAGCTGTTCACGGCGGACGCCGTCTACCGCTCGAGCCCCTTCCGGGAGCCCACGGTCGGACGCGACGCGATCCGCGAGTACTGGCGCACGTCCACGGCCACCCAGGAGCGCCTCGAGCTCCGGTTCGGCACGCCGGTGGTGCACGGCAACCGCGTCGTCGTCGAGTGGTGGGCGGTGATGCGCGACGGGGGCGAGGACGTGACCGTCCCGGGCTGCCTGCTGCTCCACTTTGGAAGCGGAGGGCGCTGTGATGAGCTGCGCGAGTA
The DNA here is from genome assembly GCA_963734025.1 of uncultured Thermoleophilaceae bacterium. GTDB lineage: Bacteria > Actinomycetota > Thermoleophilia > Solirubrobacterales > Thermoleophilaceae > JACVRW01. The sequence goes on along the minus strand of CAVTFR010000016.1, from coordinate 154,353 downwards.
CTGGCACCAGGAGCAGGGGCGGCACGATCCGCCCGACGGCTGGGGTCGCTAGCGCGGTCGCTGCGCTCGCGGCGATCCTTGCCTGTGGGTTCGCCGCGCAGCCCGCGCGGAGCGCCACGCTCGTCGCCGCCGGCGACATCGCCTGCCACGAGCGCTTCCCGCCGCGCCCCGACGGCTGCCGCCACGCTTACACGGCGCAGCTCGTCAAGACGCTCCATCCCGACGTGGTGGCAACGCTCGGCGATGCGCACAACGGGATCCCGACGCTCGCCAACTATTTCGGCTCCTACGATCGGACCTGGGGCGCCTTCCGCTCGATCACGCGCCCCGCACTCGGCAACCACGAGTACCTCGCGAGCCCCGACCGGCGCAGCGCCCCGGGACACTTCGGGTACTTCGGCAGACGCGCGGGCCCGCGCCGCGGCTACTACACCTACCGGCTCGCCGGCTGGAGGGTGGTGGTCCTGAACTCCGGCGCCCTCGAGGTGAGAAGGAGGTCGCGCCGCCTGCGCAACGACTGCTTCCCCGTCTCCTGCGCCCGCCGAAGCCGCCAGGTGCGCTGGCTGCGCCGGCTGATGCGACGTCTCACGCCGAACCGCTGCGTCGTCGCCTACTGGCACCACCCGCGCTACAGCTCGTCCAACCCAGGGCCGTCGCCCGAGCTGCGCCACGTGTACCAGGCCCTCTACCAGGGCGGCGCCGAGCTCGCGCTCGTCGCGCACTCGCACAGCTACGAGCGCTTCGCGCCGATGGACGGGCGCGGGCGGCTGCGTCGCCGCGGGGTGCGCCAGTTCGTGGTCGGCACCGGCGGCGCCGAGCGGGTGGCCGTGCCGCGGCGGCGGGACCGTGGAAGCCGCTTTTTCGACCGCAGCCGGGCCTTTGGGGTGCTCGAGCTGAAGCTTCGCCGGCGTGGGTACCGGTTTCGCTTCGTCCGCGAGGACGGCGCGACGCTCGACCGCGGCAGCGGCCGCTGCCACCGCCGCCCGTCCGGGAAGCGGCGGCCGCGAAGGCCGTAGGATTTCGTCGGTGGACGTCGATCAGATCAAGCAACGGCAGGCGATGGTATGGGCGCAGGGCGATTACTCCGTCCTGTCCGAGCAGCTGCGTCCCGCCGCGCTCGAGCTGCGCGACGCCTGCGCCGTCTCCGCCGGCCAGGAGGTGCTCGACGTGGGGGCGGGCGACGGCAACTTCGCGCTCGCCTGCGCGGCGGAGGGCGCGAGCGTTGTGGCCTCCGACATCTCGCCGGGCATGGTCGAACGCGGCCGCGCCCGTGCGGCGGCGGAGGGCTACGACGTCGAGTGGCTGGAGGCGGACGTCGAGGAGCTCCCCTTCGAGGACGAGCGCTTCGAGTGCGTCGGCTCCGTCTTCGGCGCGATGATCGCCCCGCGGCCCGAGCGCGTTGCGGCCGAGATGTTCCGCGTCGTTCGGCCCGGCGGCACGGTGGGGATGACCGCCTGGCGTGCAGAGGGCCTGATCCCCAAGCTCGGCGAGCTCGCGCGCCGTTACACGCAGGCGCCGGACCAGCCGCTCGCGGAGGAATGGGCGGACGAGCAGACGGCGCGGGGGCGCTTTGACGGGCTCGCCGCGCGGGTCGACTTCGAGACCCGCACTCTCAGGACCGAGGCCGACTCGCCCGAGGAGTTCCTCGAGCAGCTCTGCAGCGCGTCGCCGCCGCTCGCCGCGGCCAGGCAGGCGATGCCGCCCGAGTCCTACGACGAGATGAAGGGCGAGATCTTCGAGTTCGTGCGCAGTCGCAGCGGTGACGGGCCCTTCGTGCTCGAGAACGACTACGCGCTGATCGTCGCCCGCAAGCGCGGGTGAGCGCCCGACTCGTCCTCGAATACGACGGCTCCGACTTCGCCGGATGGGCGCGCCAGCCGGGCCGGCGGAGCGTCCAGGGGGTCGTGGAGGAGGCGCTCGCCACGGTGCTGCGGCGGCGGGTCGAGCTGACCGTGGCGGGGCGCACCGACCGCGGAGTGCACGCCCGCGGCCAGGTGGCGAGCCACGCCGGCGCCCCGGCCCCGTTGCGGAACCTGAACGCGCTGCTGCCGGCCGACGTCGCGGCCGTCAGGAGCGACGACGCGCCCGAGGGCTTCGACGCCCGCCGCGACGCCCGCAGCCGCACCTACCGCTACCGCGTCCTGACGCGCCCAGGCCCGAGCCCGTTCGAGCGGCGCCGCGCGCTCTGGTGGTCGCGCCCGCTCGACCGGGCCGCGCTCGACGCGTGCGCCGCGGCGCTGCTCGGCACGCACGACTTCACGGCCTTCACGCCGACCGACAGCGAGCACGTCCGCTTCGAGCGTGACGTGATGCGGGCGGAGTGGGTCGAGGAGCCCGACGACGTGCTCGCCTTCTGGATCGAGGCGGACACGTTCATGCGCCACATGGTGCGCGTGCTGGTGGGAACGATGCTCGGCGGCGTCAGGCCGGACGACTTCAGGCGACTCCTCCAGGGAAGGCCGCGCGGCGAGGCGGGGGAGACCGCCCCGCCCCAAGGCCTTTACCTGGAGTCCGTGAGCTACTGAGTACCCTGGAAACGCCTCCCATGAAGGTCCTCCTCACCAACGACGACGGCATCACCGCCACCGGCCTGAACGCGATGCGCCGGGCACTGCTCGAGGTGCCCGACCTCGAGCTCGCCGTGATCGCGCCGGACTCGAACCGCAGCGCGACGGCGCGCAGCATCACGATCCGCCACCCGCTCTGGGTGGAGGAGGTCGAGTTCGGAGACGGCACCACCGGCTTCGCGACGGACGGCACGCCCGTCGACTGCGTTCGCTTCGCCGCGCTCGGGCTGATCGAGTTCGTGCCCGAGCTGATCGTCTCCGGCATCAACCACGGCGCGAACCTCGGCGACGACATCACCTACTCGGGCACGGTCGCGGCTGCTCTCGAGGGCATCATGCTGGGCATCCCCGCGATCGCCGTCTCACAGCAGGCCGACCACGGGGCGATGGACTTCCGGGCGGGCCGCGCCTGGGAGAAAGAGCACTTCGAGAGCGCGGCGTCCTTCGTGGCGCGCCTCGTAGAGGGGCTCGAGGACGTGCAGATCCCGGACGGGACGCTGCTGAACGTCAACGTGCCCGCCGGCGACCCGCGCGGCGTGCGCGTCGGGCGGCTCGGCAAGCGCGAGTACAACGACCGGATGGAGCTGGCCGAGGAGGACGGAAGCGGCCGGCGCCGCTACACGATGTACAGCATCGATCCCGGCTACACGCACGAGGAAGGCACCGACTTCGCGGCGATCGCCGACGGCTGCATCGCGGTCACGCCGCTCCACTTCGACCTGAACGACCAGGCGGGCATCGACCGGCTGTCGGGCTTCCAGCTCGACCGGCTGCTCGCGCCCGCCGCCCGCGAGGTTTGAGCGCCGTACCGAAGGAGGCGAGCCGGCGGGCCGCCGAGCTGCGCAAGCAGCTCGAGTACCACGGCCACCGCTATTACGTCCTCGACGATCCGGACGTCTCGGATGTCGAGTACGACGCGCTCCTGAACGAGCTGCGCGACCTCGAGGCGAAGCATCCGGACCTGCTCACCCCGGACTCGCCCACCCAGCGCGTCGGCGGGCAGCCGCTCGACAAGTTCGAGGAGGTACGGCACCTGCAGCCGATGCTGTCGCTGGCCAACGCCCGGAACGAGGAGGAGCTGGCGGCCTGGGTGGTGCGCTCGGAGCGCTACCTGGCGCGCCAGGGAGTCGAAATGGGCGACGTCCGTTTCGTCACCGAGCCGAAGATCGACGGGCTCGCCATCTCGCTCGTCTACGAGGACGGGATCCTGGTGCGTGGCGCGACCCGCGGCAACGGTGAGGTCGGCGAGGACGTGACGCAGAACCTGCGCACGATCCGCGCGGTGCCCCTGCGCGTGGAGGACGCGCCGCCGCTGCTCGAAGTGCGCGGCGAGATCTACCTGCCTCTGGCCGCCTTCGCCGAGCTGAACGAGAAGCGCGCGGCGGCCGGTGAGCCGACCTACGCGAACCCGCGCAACACGGCCGCCGGCTCGATCCGCCAGCTCGATCCCCAGCTCACCGCCGAGCGCCCGCTGTCGATGTGGTGCTACAGCATCGGCGCGACCGACGGGCTCGAGTTCGAGTCCCACCACGAGTCGCTCGAGTGGCTGCGCGACCACGGTTTCCGAGTGAACTCGGACGTCGAGGTGCTGGACACGGTTGACGAGGTGGTGGCCTCCTGCAAGGCATGGGAGGAGCGTCGCCACCGGCTCGACTTCGAGATCGACGGCGTCGTCGTGAAGGTCGATGACCTCGACTTGCAGCACCAGCTCGGCGTGGTCGGGCGTGAGCCGCGCGGGGCGATCGCCTGGAAGTTCCCGCCGACGACCGCCACGACCGTGCTCGACAAGGTGGCCTGGAACGTCGGCCGCACCGGGCACATGATCCCGTTCGCGGTGCTGAAGCCGGTGCAGGTGACCGGCGTGACGGTCAAGCAGGCGACGCTCCACAACGAGGAGGACCTGCACCGCAAGGACGTCCGTGAGGGCGACGAGGTGATCATCATGCGGGCGGGCGACGTGATCCCGCAGGTCGTGTCACCGACCTCGAAGGCGCAGCGCTCGAGGAAGCGCGCCGACCCGCCCCAGCCGCCCAGGAAGTGCCCGGCGTGCGGGACACCGACGATCAAGGCCGAGGGCGTCTGGACGATCTGCCCGAACCGCGCGTCCTGCCCGGGTCAGGTCTTCCAGGCGGTCAAGCACTTCGTCGGTGCGATGGACATCGACGGGCTCGGCGAGGAGAACGTCAGGCGCTTCCTCGACGAGGGCCTGATCGAGAGCTTCGCCGACCTCTACGACCTGACCGTCGAGCGGCTCACGCAGCTCGAGCGCTTCGGCGAGACCTCGGCGGGCAACCTGGTGAACGCCATCCAGGCCTCGAAGGAGCAGCCCTTCTTCCGCGTGCTGTACGGGCTGGGGCTGCCCGGCATCGGCCACGTCAACGCCCGCAACCTCACGCGCCACTTCCGCACGATGGACGCCCTGCTCGACGCAAGCGGCGAGCAGCTCGCCGAGGTCGAGGGGATGGGCCCGATCCTCGCGGGCTCCGTGCACGACTCGCTCGCCGAGCCGCGCGTGCGCGAGCTGATCGACGAGCTGAGGGGCCACGGGCTGCAGATGGAGGAGGAGGGCGAGCCGCCGCCCACCGAGGGGCCGTTCGTCGGCAAGACCGTCGTGCTGACCGGCACGCTTCCCAAGCTGACGCGGCCGGAGGCGGCCGCGCGAATCGAGGCGGCGGGCGGCAAGGTCACCGGCTCGGTGTCGAAGAACACCGACTACCTCGTGGCCGGCGAGGAGGCGGGCTCGAAGCTGACGAAGGCGGAAGAGCTCGGCACCGAGATCCTCGACGAGGACGGCCTGCTGAAGCTCTTGGGCTAGCGTCGCGGCAGCGCCACGACGGTCCGCTCGGGCCGGCCGGGCAGGAAGGTCGGCTCGCCGAGGCGCCACGCCTCCGTCTCCTCGGTTGCGGCGCGGCGCAGCGCGGCCTCGGAGCTCAGCACCCGGTCGGAGTGCTCGCGCGCGAGGCGCGAGAGGCGTGCGGCCTCGTTGACCGGATCGCCGATCACGGTGTACTCGAAGCGCTGCTCGGCGCCGACGTTGCCCGCCACCGCCCGGCCGGCGGAGACGCCGATGCCGAAGTCGACCTGCGGCACCTCGGTACGCAGCCGGCGCGAGAGCTCGCGCGCCGTGGCGAGCGCGTCGCCGGCCGGGTCCGCGCTCGCGACGGGTGCGCCGAAGACACACAGCGCCGCGTCGCCCTCGAACTTGTTGACGAGCCCGCGCCGGGCCTCGACGGTCTCGACGACGACCCGGAAGAAGAGGTTGAGCACGCGCACCACCTCGGTCGGCGGCATCGCGAGCGCCATCGACGTCGAGCCGACGAGGTCGACGAACAGGACGCCGACCTCGCGCTCCTCGCCTCCCAGCCGCGGCGGGTCGCGCAGCGCGGCGCGGGCCACGTCCTCGCCGACCTGGCGGCCGAACAGGTCGCGCAGGCGCTCGCGCTCGGAGAGGCCGTCGGCCATGCGGTTGAAGCCCGCCTGGAGCATGCCGACCTCGCTGCCGTCGTCGACCGTCACGCGCGCGTCGAGGTCGCCCTCCTCGACGCGCTCGAGCGCGGTGCGCACCGCGTTGAGCGGGTCGGCGATCGCGCGCGCGGTGATGATCGTGGCGAGCAGTCCGGCCGTCAGCGCGACGACGCCCAGGAACAGGCCGGCGGCGGCCATGTCCTGCGTGTCGACGTCGGGCCGCATCAGGCCGACGATGCCGACGAGGATCAGCCCGAGCACCGGCACTCCGGTGCCGAGCGACCAGGCGAACAACAGCCGGGCGCGCACGCCCGGGGTGACCGCCCGCGAGGGCGGCCGCGCCGTCAGCGCTCCCGCAATGACAGGGCGGACCGCCCGCTCCATCAGCAGATAGGTGATCGCGCAGGTGGTCTCGCCCGCGAGCCAGACCGTGACGGCCATCGCCGCCGCGAACTCCGGCGAGTGAGCCAGCGCGTTGAGGCAGAAGAGCAGGAGGCCGCCGCCGAGCCAGGCGACCAGGTCGAGCCTCACGGTGTAGGTCGAGAACCCGAGCGTCAGCCGGTGCTCGCGCTGGTCGGGCACCCGGCCGTCCGCCAACCAGCCGAACGCCTCGTCGATCCGGCGGTCGCTGAGCCTCATGATCGTCAGTCCGGCCGCGACGAAGTAGACGGCCATGAACGGCACGTTGAGCAGCGCGAGCCGGCCGGCGTCGTCCTCGTCCGCCAGGATCGGGATGAGGAAGCCGATCGAGGCCAGCACGATCAGGCTGCCCGCACCGTTCGCGAGCCAGCCGATCACGCGGCCGCGGCGCCGGGTGGCCTCGATCAGCTCGACGCCCGAGCCCTCGCCGGCCGCGTCCCCCACCTGCCTACCCCGCTACGGCCAGCGGCCGCCGTGCCCTCAGCACGGCGCGCGCGCCGCCGCCCGGCCGGACCGTGATGTTGTGCCGGCGCGCGTGCTCGGCGCCGTTTCCGGCCGCCCGCAGCTCGCAGCCGGACAGCACCGCTCGCATCACTATCTGCATCTCCAGCATCGCGAAGCCGGCTCCCACGCAGCGGCGCCTGCCGCCGCCGAAGGGAATCCACGTGTAGGTGCCCGGCGCGTTGTCGAGGAAGCGCTCGGGGCGGAACTCGTAGGGGTCCGGGTAGACCGCCGGGTCGTGATGGAGCAGGTAGGAGTTCGGCACGAGGCAGATGCCGGTCGGGTACGTCCAGCCGCCCACCTCGATCGGGGACTTCACGAGCCGCGGCTCGCAGTTCGGGAGCACGGGTCGCCGGCGCAGCGTCTCCCGGATCGTCGCCGTCAGGTACTCATCGTCGCCGGAGTCGATCTCGTCGACGAGCACGCCGAGCACGCGCGGGCTGCGGGCGAGCCGCTCGAAGGCCCACGCGAGCGAGGTGGCCGTTGTCTCGTGTCCCGCCACGAGCATCGTCAGCAGCTCGTCGCGCAGCTCCTGCGACGACATCGGCGAACCGTCCTCGTGGCGCGCCTCGAGCAGCATGCTGAGGATGTCCTCGCGCTCACCCGGGTCGGCGCGGCGCTCGTCGATCAGCTCGAAGACGAGCCGGTCGGACTCTGCCTGGCGGCGCACGAAGTCGGCGTAGGGACCGACCCGCGAGAGCACCTTGGCCGGCCGCCCCTCCGGGTCGGGCGGCGTCAGGCTGATCGGCCGGTCGCCGAATGCGAGCATCTCGCCGAGGCGGTCGCGCAGGGCGTCGAGCCGTGGACCGGGGTCGAGCCCGAAGACCGTGCGCAGGATTATCTCGAGGGTGAGCCGCTGCATTCGCGGGTGCAGCGGGAGCTCGCTGTCGCGCGGCCAGCTCTCGACCTCGCGCTCCGCGACCTCGCTCATGAGGCCGCTGAGGCGCGCCATGCGCTCACCGTGGAAGGCCGGGAGCATCAACTTGCGCTGCTCCATGTGCGCCGCCTCGTCGAGCAGGATGACCGAGTTCTTGCCGACGAGCGGCTCGAGCACCCGCGCGCCCTCGCCGGGGTGGAGGACGTCGGGCGGGGCGGTGAACACCTCGCGGACCTGGTCGGGGTCGCTGAGGATCACGAACGGCGGCGCGAGCGGGAAGCGGACCGTGAAGCGCCGCCCGTAGCGCGCCCTCAGGCGCTCGAGGTACGCGAGCGGGCGCGTCCACAGGCCGACCCCCTGCACGAGTGCTGGGAGGCGTGGCCCGGGCGGAAGGTTCGAAGGCAAGGCAGGGATCCTCTGTCAGGACACGCTGCCCGGGCGGGGTCCGGCGCTGTGTGACGACCGTCACACAACGCCGGTGTCGTGCCTCTACCCGAACCTGATCCCGAATCGCTCGCACAGCCCGGGGATCGACTCGAAGTCGAACTCGAGCCCGTAGCGGGCGCCGAGGGCGGCCAGCCACTCGGGCTCGGGCGGCCCGGCGGCGCCCACGTCGACGAGCTCGTCGAAGAAGTTCTCGAAGCCGCCCGGGGCGATGATCTCGAGGATCCGGCAGGGCTCGTCGCCGGCGTTCCAGAACGTGTGCCACTGGTTTCGCGGCTTGTGAACGAGGTCGCCGGCCTCGGCGTAGACCACGTCATCGCCGAGCAGCGCGCCCATCCGGCCCTCGATCACGTACGAGTACTCGTCCTCACGGCTGTGGCGGTGCAGCGGAGCGGCGAGCGCGCGCGGGGGCATCGGGTGCTCGACGAGCGAGAACCCGCCGGCGTGGGTTTCCTCCGTGTCGATCATGAAGCGGACGCCGATCGAGCCGAGGCTGCCGGCTTTGCCGTCGCGCGGGCCGACGATCTTCGGGGCGGCATAGGTCTGCATGCTGTGCGAATCCTTTCGATGAACGGAGTGTTTAGCGATTCAGGCAGAGGCCACTGTAACATGGTTGAACACCATGTCAACTCAAAAGCGCAAGTACGAGCTCAAGGCCAGGGCGGAGGCCCAGCAGGCGACCCGCGCTCGGATCGCCACCGCGGCCGCCGCGCTGCACGAGGAGGTGGGCATCGGGAAGACGACGGTCGCCGACATCGCGCGCCGCGCGGGGGTCCAACGGCTGACCGTCTACAACCACTTCCCGGACCTGAACGCGCTGCTGCCGGCGTGCAGCGCGCACTGGCTCGGAGAGCATCCGCAGCCCGACCTGGAGCCCGCCTTCGCGCTCGAGGATCCGGCGCAGCGCCTGCGTGCGGTGCTGTCCGCGTTGTACGGCTGGTACCGCGAGAACGCCGCGATGCAGCGGCGGGTGCTCGGCGAGCGGGCGACGGTGCCGGAGCTCGATGCCTGGATGGCGCGGTCGGCGGACGTGAGGATCGCCGAGCTCGCCGCGGCCCTGTCCGGGGGCTTCGACCGCCCGGACGCGCACGCGCTCGTCGCCCTCGCGCTCGACTTCTGGACTTGGCAGCGCCTCGACCGCGAGGGGCTGGACGACGCCGCGGCCGCCGGGCTGATGACGGGCCTGGTTCGGGGCTAGTTGGCGGCGATCGCCTGCAGCATCGAGTCCTGCAGGGCGCGCGCGCCCGGCGGATACACGTAGTTCATGAGGATCGAGTAGGCGTAGACGTCGCCCGAGCGGGCGATGCAGTAGCCCGACAGCGCGCTCACGTTCGAGAGCGTGCCCGTCTTGCCATGGCAGCGCGAGCGCGCGGGCCCCCTCCGCATGCGGGTTGCGAGCGTCCCGTCGCGGCCGGCGATCGGAAGCGAGTCGAAGAACTCCTGGCCGTACTGGCTCTCGTCGAGCGCGAGCATCTCGCTGAGCAGCGTTACCACCTGGCGCGGCGAGGCGCGGTCGCCGCGTGAGAGGCCCGAGCCGTCCGCGAGCCGCGCCCCGGAGCCGAGCCGCCTCGCGTAGCCGGCCGCGAGCTGCGCCCCTGTGCGCGTCGTGCCCCTGCCGCGAGCCTGAAGGGCGATCCCCTTCAGCAGCATCTCCGCGAAGTAGTTGTCGGACGGCTTGTTCGTGAGCCGGATGAGCGTCCCCATCGGCGGCGAGTCGACGCTCGCGAGCACCTCGGCCTCGTCGGGCAGCACTCCGGCGCGCGGCTTCAGGCGCACGCGCACGCCTCTCGCCTCCAGCGCGGAGTCGAGGCGTGCGGCGGCGAAGAGGGGCGGGTTGGTCTGGAAGGAGCGGCCGGATTCGCTGCCGAGGCCGCGGTTGAACGACAGCGCGCTCAGCGGACCCACCCAGATCGAGGTGGCGTAGCCGGACTCCGGGCCGCCCCGCAGCGAGTCGAAGCGCGACTCGTCCCCGTAAATGCGGCCCGTGACCCGCGCGATCCCGGCCTCCTCGAGCAGCGCGGCCAGGTCCTCGACGGTGGCCCCCTGCCCGTAGCTGCGGCGCGTGAACGAGCGCGTACCGAAGGTCGGGTCGCCGCCGCCGCGCAAGTAGAGATCGCCGCTCCAAACGCCCTCCGCGTCCAGCGCGCCGACCCCGCGCACCTCCGTGCCGAGCGTGCCCTCGGTCCCGAAGCGAGCGAGCGCCGCAGCAGTCGTGAACAGCTTGGTGTTCGAGGCGAGGATGCGGGAGCGCTTCTCGCGCCAGCGGAAGACCGTCTCGCCGTCGGTCAGGTTGACCACGTAGGCCCCCGAATGGGCGCCGGCGGCGCGCATGTTCCGGGTCAGGTTCCCGGTGAGCTCATCCTGGGCCGCCGCGGTCGCCGGGGCGGCCGCGAGGGCTGTCAGGGCGATCAGCGCGATTCGTCGCATCAGAGAGGTTCAACACGCTAACGGGGCACCCGGAGCGCTGTTCGGGGGAGTTGCGCCCGGCCCATCGGCCATACTCAATTCCCGATGGGAGAGGTCGTAAAGCTCCAGAAGCCCGCTCAGAAGGCCAAACCGCGGCAGGCGAAGCCGCGCCGGCGACGGCCCCGGCGCTCGCGCACGGCGCTCGTGCTGGGGGGCGGGGGCTTCACCGGCGGCGTGTACGAGATCGGCGCGCTGCGCGCTCTCGATCTGCTGGCGGTCAACCGCACGGTCAACCAGTTCGACGTCTACGTGGGCACGAGCGCGGGCTCCTTCGTCGCCTCGCTCACCGCCAACGGCGTGACCCCCGAGGAGATGATGCGGGTCGTCAACCAACAGGTGCCGACCCCTTTCACCGACGTCGACCGGGGCACTCTGATGCGCCCGAACGCGCTCGAGTTCGCGCAGAGCGCCGCGCTGCTGCCGCTGCGCATGCTCGGGTTGGCGCGCACGTTCGTGAGCCAGGCCCGCAGCGCGTCGCTGATCGATCTCGCCGTGGGCATCGCCGAGGCGCTCCCCTCCGGCCTCTACGACGGCAGCGGCATCCAGGAGTACCTGGACAAGGTGCTCTCGGACCCTGACCGGGTGAACGACTTCCGCCTGCTCGAGAACGAGCTCTTCCTGACCGCCACCGACCTCGACACCTGCGAGCGCATCGTGCTCGGCGGCGAGGACTGGGACGACGTCCCGATATCGCAGGCGGTCGCCGCGTCCACCGCCCTGCCGATGGTCTACAAGCCCGTGGAGATCAAGGGCCGCCACCTGGTCGACGGCGGCCTGCGCTCGACGACGAACGTCGATATCGCGGTCGAGGCCGGCGCCAAGTTCGTGATCGTCGTCAATCCGCTGGTCCCGTACGTCAACGACTTCCAGAAGGTCATCCCGACGATGCTCGGCAGCCGCGTGCGGCGTGTGCGCGACATGGGCTTCCCGCAGATCGGCTACCAGGCGTTCAAGCTGATCGCCCACCAGCGCCTCCACGAAGCGGTCGCGCGCTGGAAGGAGCGCTATCCGGGCGTCGACATCATCCTGATCGAGCCCGACCCGAACGACGAGCTGATGTTCGAGACGAACATCCTCAACTTCACGAGCCGGGTCGAGATCGCCCGCCACGGCTTCGAGTCGGTGACGCTCAAGCTCGCGTCCGACTACGAGAACCTGGAGGAGATCTGCGCGGCGCACGGGATCGAGATCTCCGCGAACCGCGTGCGCAAGGTGGTCGGCAAGTTCGGCGAGCAGAAGGACAGATCGGCCGGCTGGCGGCGCATCCTCGAGCAGACGACCGGCGCGCTCCTCCGCCAGACGGGGCAGGCGTGAGGTACGTGCTCTTCTACGAGTCGGCCGAGGACGTCCTCGAGAAGGCGCCGGCCCACCAAGGCGAGCACGGGCGCTACATGCGCGAGATCCAGGCGCGCGGCGAGCTGCTGATGACCGGGCCGTTCGGCGATCCGCAGGAGCAGGGCGCCATGTCGATCTTCACGAGCCGCGTGGCGGCGGAGGAGTGCGCGAAGGGCGATCCCTTCGTGGTGAACGGCGTCGTCGCGAACTGGTACGTCCTCGACTGGGACGAGGGGCTCGACTGAGGCTGTTGCCTCAGCCTGGTCGCCGATAGGTACCTAATCCAGGACGGTGGCTTTGGTTCTGGCCCGCGCTCGACCTGCCGCTAACCCGCCGTCGCTACCTCCAGCGCCCGCAGCAGCCGATCCGTCGCCGCCCCGTCGCGCACCGTCGCGCGGATGTGATCGTCCGCGCCCAGCGGGCCGCCCGGCGCCACGATCACGCCCTGACGGCGCAGGCCGTGGGCGAGCTCCTCGCCGCTCAGCCCGCGAGCGGCCAGCCAGACGAAGTTCGCCTGTGATGGCGACGCGTCGACCGGCAGGTCGGCGAGCGCCTCGAGGAGCCGCGCCCGCTCGCGCGACACGGCCTGCCGGCGCCGCTCGATCTCGGCGTCGCCCGTGCGCAGCGCGTGCTCGACGGCCGCCTGGGTGAGGGCGTTGACGCCGAGGACGGGCGCCACGGCGGCCAGCAGCGACGCGTCGCCCGACAGCGCGTAGCCGGCTCGAAGGCCGGACAGGCCGTACGCCTTCGAGAAGGTGCGCACCACGAGCAGCCGCGGGAACGCCTCGACGAGGCGCAGGCAGGCGTCGACGTCCTCGACGTCCTGGAAGTGCACGAGCGCCTCGTCGAGCAGCACGTGCACGTGCGCGGGCAATGCCGACAGGAGCTCGCCCAGCTCGGCGGCACGGATGTGGTCCCCGGTCGGGTCGTTCGGGTTGCAGACAACGACGGCGCGCGTGCGCTCCGACACCTCGTCGAGCAGGCTCGCGCGCTCGCACGGGTGCGGGCGCGCATAGGCGTGCGCGGCCATCAGCGGATAGAGCGGGTAGGAGGGCCACGGCATCAGGAGCTCGTCGCCCTGGGAGAGCAGCGCCATCGCGGCCGCCTGCAGCAGCTCGGCGGCGCCGTTCCCGAGCACGATCCGCTCGGGGGCGATGCCGTGACGGTCGGCGAGCAGGCGGCGGACTCCGGAGGCGTGCCGGTCCGGGTAGCCGTTCACGCGCCCGCGCGCGCGGGCGATCGCCGCGTTCACGATCTCGGAGTCGGGCAGCTCGGGCCACTCGGTCCCGGAGATGTCGAGGTCGGGGACGCGCTCGAGCGCGAGCCTGCGCTCACGGGCACGCCGCTCACGGCGCTCGCGGTTCAGGAGCTCCTCGTCGAGGTCGTCGAACTGCCGGTAGTAGTCGCGAAAGCCCACGCGGCTCAATCGCTGGGCGCGAGGCTCGGCCCTGGTCCCTGGATGATCAGGAACCAGATCGCGAACGCGACCAGCGCCACGCCCACACAGGAAGCGAAGATGCGCTCGAGCGCGCCGCGGTCCTGGCGATGCCCGGCCGCGCGGCGGACGAGCTTCCAAGCATGGTCGACCCGCTTGGCAGCAGCCATCGTGAGCATGAGCGACGCCAGGCAGCCGAGCATGATCGTCGCGATGCCGGCGGTTACGTAGCCGGTCAGGTAGTCGACCTGTGAGCCGATCCAGAGCCAGGCCAGCGGCTGCGGGCCGAACAGCGACAGGCACAGCAGCACCTCGACGGCGAGCAGCCCGTGCGCGAGCCACTCGTCTATCCGCCGGCGGCGCTCGGAGGACGGCTCGACGTCGCGGTAGTGCACGGGCGCGGTGCCTGGGCGCCGGCCGACGAAGAGGCCGCCGGTGTCGGTTGGATCGTTGCTGGCCATGATCTGGACCCTGCGCAGCCGGCCGAGCGGCTGCTTGGGCTCGCTTCAGAGGAGACTAGAGGGCGCCTGCGCTCAGCTCGCCCGCTCGTAAACGTCGTCGATGACGGGCGCGAACTTCTCGTGCACGACGTTGCGCTTGACCTTGAGCGTCGGCGTCAGCTCGCCCGTCTCCTGCGAGAGATCGTGGTCGAGGATCTCGAAGCGCTTGATCTGCTCGACGGGCCCGACGTGCGAGTTGACCTCGTCGACCACCGTCTGGATCTCCACCAGCACCTTCTGGTTCTTCCGCAGTGCCTCGATCGAGTCGTCGTCGAGCCCGAGCGACTGCGCGAGCGCCGGCGCCTCCTCCGGGTCGAGCGTGAGCAGCGCGATCAGGTAGGGGCGGCGGTCGCCGACCACCACCGCCTGCGAGATCCAGCGGTTCTGCTTGAGGCCGTTCTCGAGGTTCGCGGGCGTGATGTTCTTGCCGCCGGCGGTGATGATGATGTCCTTCTTGCGGCCGGTGATGAACAGGAAGCCGTCCTCGAGCCGGCCGAGATCGCCGGTGTGGAGCCACTCGCCCTCGAGCGCCTGCGCGGTCGCGTCCTCGTTCTTGTAATAGCCCTTGAAGATGTTCGGGCCCTTGATCAGGACCTCGCCGTCGTCGGCGATCTTCACCTCTACGCCGTCCATCGGCTTGCCGACGGAGCCGAAGCGGAAGCCGTTCGCCTCGGGCCGGTTGACGGTTGCGCTCGTAGAGGTCTCCGTCATCCCGTAGCCCTCCATCACCGGCACGCCGCAGGCGAAGAAGAACTCGAGTATCTCGGGCGCGATCGGCGCGGCGCCCGTCACGCACTCGCGGATCTTCTGCCCGAACAGGCCGCGGACGTTCTTGAACAGCTTCTCCTCGGCCTGGTCGAAGGCGGCCTGCAGCTCGGGCGGGACCTCCTTGCCCTCGAGCCGCATGGTGCGCACCTGCACGCCCAGCGCGACCGCCTGGCGCAGCTGCTCCCGGTCCTCGACCGAGCTCGTGGCGAGCGTGTAGATCTTCTCGAACATGCGCGGCACCGACGGGAAGTAGGTCGGCGAGAGCTGCGCGATGTCGGCGATGATCATCTTGGGGTCGCGCGACCAGTAGGCGAGCGTGACGCCGAGGTCGAACGAGCCGAACTGGATCAGGATCGCGAAGGCGTGGGCGAGCGGCAGGAAGAGGTAGCTGACGTCGCCGCCCTCGAGCACGCTCTGCCTGCCGACGGAATCGGTGATCGCGCGGTAGTTCGCGTGAGTGAGCAGGCAGCCCTTGGGCGGTCCCGTAGTGCCGGACGTGTAGATGTAGAGGCACATGTCCTCGGGGGTGACGGCCTCGTAGCGCGCCTCCCACTCCGACTCGTCGCGGCCGCGGCCGCGCTCGCGCAGGTCGTCGAGCGAGATCGCGTCGCCGCCGAGCTCCGCGCCGGCCGGGTCCATGACGATGATGTGGCGCAGCTCGGGGCAGTCGTGCTGCACCTGGCGCACCTTCTCGAGTTGCTCGGCGTCCTCGACGAACACGGCGCGCGAGTCGGAGTGGCTCAGCACGTACTGGCACTCCTCGGGCGAGTTCGTCTGGTAGATCGTGACGAGCGCGCCGCCGGCCGTGAGGATGCCGAAGCAGGCCTGCGTCCATTCGGGGCGGCTGTGGGCGAGGATCGAGACCTTGTCGCCGGGCTCGATGCCGAGCTCGACGAGCCCCAGCGAGACCTCCTTGACCGCCTCGCCGAGCTCCGCGTAGGAGACGTCGATCCAATCGTCGCCCACCTTGTAGCGCTGCGCGGGGCTGTCCGCGTACTTCTTGGCCGCCAGCGGCAGCAGGTCGGCGATCGTCTTCGATCCCGTGCCTGCAGCGGCGGTCGCGCCAGCGGTGACTGCTTCCATCGGTTTCTCCCTCGCTTCTCGAGTCCCGGCTCGCGCGATTCTAGGGGGAGAACGGCAGCGGGGCCACGACTGCGGCCCCGCGCCAGACTGTCAGGAGATGGGTCCCGCGGCTAGGCCTTCGCCAGCTGCCGCTTCTCCTGAGCGCTCTTGAGGCTGGTCGTGAAGAGAGTCTTGTCGATCCGACCCTGGAAGATCGGGACGCCCATTTCCATGCACTTCGCGATGACTTCGCGACGGTGCATCCCCGCCTCTCGTCCGAGCTCGGTGGGCGTCAGGTGGATCGCCATTTACTGCGGCCTCCTCGTCGTATTGCGGGCGTGTTAAGGAGAGTATCGGGTGCGCCGGTCGGTGCAAGCCGAATTTCCCCCCAGATTGGGGGTCAAATCGGGTTAGGCGTGTCGATGAAGCGGTGCCCGACCCCGAATCGCTCCGACACCAGCTCGCCGAGGCGGCGAACGCCGAATGTCTCGGTCGCGTAGTGGCCCCCCGCGATGAAGTGGATGCCGTTCTCACGCGCCTCCGCCATCACGTGCTCGGCGGGCTCGCCGGTGAGGAAGGCATCGAGCCCCTGGGCCACCGCCTCGCCCAGGCTCGACGCGGCGCCGCCCGACACGATGCCGATGCTCCGCACGAGCTCCGGCCCCGAGTCCCAGACGAACGGCTCCTGGCCGAAGCTGCCCGCACAGCGCTCGCGGAGCTTCGGAAAGGGCACGCCCTCGGCCGAGCGCCCGACGAACCCGACGTTCTGCCCGCGGTGCTCTCCGAAGGGCTCGGCGCGCTCGAACCCGAGCGCCGAGCAGATCAGTGCGTTGTTGCCCACCTCGGGGTGGGCGTCGAGCGGCAAGTGGTAGCCGGCAACCGACATATCGGCGTCGAACAGGATCCGCAGGCGTTCCTTCATCGCCGCCGAGACCGTGCGCGGATGAAAGTCCCAGAACAGGCCGTGGTGTGCGATCACGAGCTGGGCGCCGTCCGCGGCCGCCCGCTCGAACAGCTCGCGGTGGGCGGACACCCCCGTCGCCACGAGCTCGACGCTCTCGGAGCCCGGCACCTGGAGCCCGTTCGGGCCCATGTCGGTGAACGCCCCGATGTCGAGGAGGTCGTCCAGGAAGGCGATGATCTCGTCGCGCGAAGCCACGCACGAAGCCTCTCAGAAGACCGGGTCAGGGCGGCTGACCCACATGGTTGGCGACGGTTGGGGATTTTCAAATTCGCCCCAGATGGGTACATTCCGCACACTCAAGGAGCGAGGCAGGGAAGCAGGGTTGATCGCCACACGTACCGAGAGCACGGATTGCGAGCTCGTCGCCGCGGTCCGCGGCGGTGACGACGCCGCATTCGAGGAGCTGTACGCGCGCTACCGCTCGCGGATCGGGTCGTACGTGCGCGGCATGGTCCGCGACGAGGGCCGCGCGGAGGACGTGACCCAGGAGGCCTTCTTCTCCGCCCTGCGCCGGCTACGCGAGACGGACTCGGAGATCGCCTTCAAGCCGTGGATCTACCGCATCGCCCGCAACCAGGCGATCGACCACCACCGCCGCACGAGCCGCGCCGAGGAGATCTCGATGGACGCGGAGCGCGGCCTGCGCCCGTCCGACCACACGCGGCTCGTCGACGGCGCTGCGCCGGACAGGGCCTTTGTCGCCAAGGAGCGGCTCGACCACCTCTGCGGCGCCTTCGACGAGCTCTCGGACATCCAGTCGCGCGTGATCGTGATGCGCGAGTTCGAGGGGCGCTCGTACCGGGAGATCGCCGCTGAGCTCGACCTGACCCGCCCAGCCGTGGAGAGCGCGCTCTTCCGCGCCCGGCGCAGGCTCGAGAGCGAGTACGAGGAGCTCTCCGAGGGGCGTCGCTGCGCGGGCATGCGCGCGACGATCGCGCGGCTCGCCGAGGGCGCCGGCGGCAAGGGTGACGAGGGGCGGCTCGCCCGCCACGCGCGCCGCTGCAGCCTCTGCCGGCGCCGCGCGCGCGAGCTCGGCGTCGAGCCGCTCACGACTCTCGAGCGCGTGCGCTCCAAGGTGGCAGCGCTGCTGCCGCTGCCATGGGGTGCGCAGGGCGGCGGGTCGTTCGCGGGAATGCTCAGCGAGCGCGCCGCCGCGCTCGCCGCGATCGCCGCCATCGGGGCGGGTGGCGCCGCCGTGGGCGTCGAGAAGATCGGCGGCGGATCGGACCGCCCGGCGGGCCGAGACGAGGCGAAGCCGGCGGAGGAGCGGCGGGTGCTTCCGACCCCCAACGGACGTCCGAGCTCGTCCGCGCGCCCGCCCAGCCGGTCCGAGCGGAAGCCCGAAGGAACATCCCGCCGCGAGCGCAGCCGCCGGGCGGCTCCCACGACCCCCGCCGAGCGCCTGGGCCGGCGGACGACGCCGGCCGCCCCGGCGCCGGGCCGATCGGCCACTCCGGCCGAGCCGTCCAGCGGCGCAGCTCCCAGCCAACCCTCCCCCACGCGTGCGCCGTCAACGCCGAAGCTGCCGAAGCTGCCCACGCAGGTCGTCCCCGAGACGGTCGATCGTCTCCCGCTGCCCGACGTCTCGGTGCCGGAGGTGCAGGTCCCGCCGGTGCAGCTCCCCGCGCCGCCGCCGAATGCCCCCGGTGCGGACGCGGTGAACGGCGTGAACGAGGCGGTCGAGGGTGTCAGAGGCGGCGTGAACGGCGCTCTCGACGGCGTCAGGGGCACCGTCCAGGGCGCGCTCCCCTGACAGGCCTCGCGCGCGGGTAACCTGCCCGCCGATGGCCGCGAAGCGCACCCGGGCGGCGAGCGAGGGCGATGAGTTCCTCGAGTCCCTCATGGACACGAGCCTGTACTCGATGGGCGCCTACTTCAGCGATCAGCACCCGGATCTCGTCGAGGAGGTGATCGCCCAGAGCGAGGCGATCGAGGAGGCCGGCCTGCGCGGCTACGCCGATGCGCACGACATGACCATCGAGGCCTGCTTCGAGACGCTGCTCACCGGCCTGGCGGTGCGCTACTACAACGCGGTCGCGGCCTGAGATGAGGCGCAGGGCCGAGGTGGCCGTAGTGGGAGCCGGGATCACGGGCCTGGCGACGGCGTATGAGCTGCTCCGGCGCGGGGTCGACGTACGGGTCTTCGAGGCGGCTCGGCCCGGGGCGGGCCAGTCGGCGGGGCGCACGCGCATCTTCCGCCACGCCCACCGGCGGCTCGAGCTGGTCGAGCGGGCGGTCGAGGCGCGCGCGCTGTGGGAGCAGTGGGAGGACGAGCTCGGTGCGCGGCTGCTCGGCCGAGAGGGCATGCTGCTCACAGGCGCGGGCGCGGAGGAGGTCGCCGGCCTGCTCGAGGAGGCGGGCACTCCCGGCCGGCTCCTCGACGAGCGCGAGCAGGCCGGGGCGCTGCCGATTCTGAGGCCGCCCGGCGGGCCGGCGCTCCTCGACGAGCTCGGGGGCTCGACCGACGTGCGGGCCGCGATCGAGCTGCTCGCCGGCGCGCTCGGCGACCGGCTCGCCCTCGCCGAGGTGTTCGCCGTCGACGCCGGCGAGCCGGCGGTCATCGAGAGCTCCGAGGGGATCTGGGAGGCGGGCCGCGCGGTGCTCTGCGCGGGCGCGGGGATCGACTCGCTCGCGCCGGAGCTCGGGATCCCGCTGACGGTCGGCTGCCACGCGCGCGCGACCTTCCGCGTCCGCGACGCCGCACTCGCGGGGCGGCTGCCGGCGCTGCAGGAGCAGAGTGGCGCGTTCGGGGAGATCGTCTACGCCGCGGCCTTCCCCGGCGAGCTGCTCTATGCGGTCGGACTCGCCGGCGAGGGCGCCGACGTCCCCGTCGGCGCCGCGACCGAGCCGCTCGTCGAGCGGATCGCGGCGTATGTGCGCGAGGCGCTGCCGGGCCTCGACCCGGAGCCGGCCGGGGTGAGGCTCTGCGTCCCCACGGAGCTGCCGGACGGTCCCGACCGCTTCGAGGTGTGGAGGACGGGCTCCGTGCTCGCGCTGGCGGGCGACAACCTCTTCAAGTTCGCCCCCTGGCTGGGGCGCATGCTCGCCGCGGCCGCGTGCGGCGAGCGGGAGCCGGAGGGACTGGTGGTCGCGCGGTGAACATGGACACCCCCGACGTCCGCTATGCGCGCAGCGGTGACGTGAGCATCGCCTACCAGGTCGTCGGCAACGGGCCGGTCGACGTGCTTTTCGTGCCCTTCCTGATCAACCTCGTCTGGGCCTGGGAGCAGCCGATCTTCGTCGACTTCTGCGAACGCATCACGTCGTTCGCACGGCTGATCCTGTTCGACAAGCGCGGCACCGGGCTCTCCGACCGGCCCCGGGACCTGCCGACGCTCGAGACGCGCATGGATGATCTCCGCGCCGTGATGGACGATGCCGGCTCAGAGCGGGCCGCGCTGCTCGGCGCGGGATCGCCGGGCGGCCAGCTGTCGGCGATCTTTGCCGCCACCTACCCCGAGCGCGTGGTTGCGCTGATCCTCCAGAACACGTGGCCGCGGGTGGTCGAGGCGCCCGACTTCCCGGCCGGTGACACGGTCGAGAGGTGGCATCGCCGGGTGCGGGAGACGCGTCTGCGCTGGGGAGACCGGGAGTACCAGCGCAACGAGCTGCGCAAGTACTTCCCGACCCGCGCCGACGACCCCGAGTTCGAGCAGTGGCACGTGATGCACGAGCGGCTCGCCGCGAGCCCGGGCTCCGCCGCCTGGTTCATGCGCGTTCTGATGGAGACCGACATCCGAGAGGTGCTGCCGACGATCTCGGTGCCCACCATGATCCTCGCCCATTCGCGCTGGATCGACGGATGCACCTACATGGCGGAGCGCATACCCAACGCGAGGCTCGTCGAGCTCACCGGCCCCGACATCAGCGTCTATGGAGATCACCAGATCCCCACCGAGGTCGAGCGCTTCCTCGCCGAGGGCCACATCGACATCGCCCCCGAGCGCGTGCTCACGACCGTCCTCTTCACCGACATCGTCGAGTCGACCTCGCGCGCCGCGGAGATGGGGGACGCCGCCTGGCGCTCGCTGCTCGAGGCGCACCACGCGACGGTGCGGGCTCAGCTCGCCCGCTACGGCGGTACGCTCGTACGCATGACGGGCGACGGCTTCTGCGCGACCTTCGACGGCCCGGCCCGCGCGATCGCCTGTGCGCACGCCGCGCGCCGTGCGGTGCGCGACCTCGGCCTCGACATCCGCGGCGGGATTCACACCGGGGAGGTCGAGATGGTGCGGGGACGCGTGGAGGGAATCGCCGTGCACATCGGCGCGCGCATCGCGGCCGAGGCGCGGCCGCGCGAGGTGCTCGTGTCAAGCATCGTCCGCGATCTCGCGGGCGGATCGGGCATCGAGTTCGAGGAACGCGGCGTCCACGAGCTCAAGGGCGTGCCCGGCGAATGGCCGCTGTTTGCGGCTCGACTCTCAGAGCGCGCGCGTTTAGGGTAGGGCGCCATGGCGCTGTTCACCCAGGACACGAAGGTCAAGTCGCTCCGCCAGACGCCCCTGTTCGAGGGGCTCTCGAAGAAGGAGCTCACCGAGCTGGCGCGCCGGAGCGAGGACATGGAGCTGGACGCCGGCACCGTCCTCTGCAAGGAGGGGGACGTCGGCAGGGAGTTCTTCGTGATCGTGGACGGCGAGGTCGACGTGAAGCGCAAGGGCAGGCGACTCGGGACCCGCGGCCCCGGCGACTTCATCGGCGAGATCGCGCTGCTCGAGGACATCGAGCGCACCGCGACGGTCACCGCCAAGACGCCGCTGCGCGTGTTCGTGCTGACTCGCCCGGCCTTTCAGCACCTGATCAACCAGAGCCCCGCCGTCGAGCGCAAGGTGATGCGGACGCTCGCCCGCCGGCTGGCGGCGATATCCAAAGACCCGGCGCTTTCCTAGCCGACGAGCCGCTCGCGCAGGGCGGCGAGATCGGTCTCGGTCAGCCCGCCGCCGCGCAGCGTGGCCCCGACGCCGAGCGACGCGAGCGTCGAGCGGATGAGCTCGCGCGCGCCGGTCCCGCGCGCGGCAAGGAAGCGCTCGAGCTCCGGGCCCTCGTCCGGCTCGCCGAGAGCCGTAGCGGTGCTTGAGGGGCCGGAGTCGTCGATGGCGTCGAGCGGCAGGGTCACGGGCGTTGAAGCAGCCGTCCCAGTCGAGATGACGGTCGGGAGGGTTTCGCTCGTCCCGGGCGAACGAGCGAGACGTGCTGTTCATGGTGCTCGAGCACTTTACGGCTGAGGCCTCGGCCGAGATCTATAGGCGCGCTCGCGAGGGCGGCCGCTCGCTGCCGGACGGTCTGCGCTACGTCGACAGCTGGGTGCGTGCCGACCTGCGCGGCTGCTTCCAGCTCATGGAGTGCGACGACCCGCTCCTGCTCCAGGAGTGGATCGCCGAGTGGGGCGACCTGACCGAGTTCGAAGTCGTCCCGGTCACGCCGTCACGGGCCACCCAGGAGCTGATGGCGCGGCGTGACGACGCCCCGCCGGACGCCACGGCCGCGCCCTGACCAGCCCCACGACGACGCCATGATGTGGATGGCCATGGATCGCCCGGGTACACCTTGTATGTCAGCCGAATCCCCAGGCCGAAGACGGAGGAGCGAACCGTGGACGTGACGCAGCGCATCAGCTACGTGCCATACGAGGAGATGACGCCGGAGATGCAGGCGGAGATGGACCGCTGTGCGCGCGAGGGAACGCCGCGGCCCGAGAGCTCGGCGGTGCGCGCGCACGTCCCGCCCGCCTTCTGGTTCTTCGCCAACGCCTGGAACGACCTCTTCCGTGACGGGATCGTCGACCACAAGCTGAAGGAGCTCTGCCGGGTGTACGTCTCTCGCAGCGTGAAGTGCGAGTACTGTGGCAACCAGCGCTCGGAGAAGGGCCGCGAGGGCGGCCTGGTCGAGGGCAAGTACGACGAGCTGCTCAACTTCGAGTCGTCGGACACCTACACCGAGCGCGAGAAGGCCGCGCTCGCCTACGCGGAGGCCATCGTCTGGACGGGCGACGCCGACGACGCGCTCTGGGACCGGCTATACGAGCACTTCGCGGAGCCCGAGCTCGTCGAGCTGGGCTGCATGATCGGTCTCACCCTCGGCCAGCAGTCGTGGTTGCGGCTGCTCAACATCGACCATCACCAGGTCATGCCGGGCACGCGCGCATCGATGGCACCGGGCTTCGAAAGCGCCGAGGCACTCGCGGAGACGAAGGGCTCGGAGCGCTACTGGGCGAAGGCCTGAGCCGCGTGCGAGTCTTCGCCGGCTGTCTCCGCTTGCGCTTTCATGCAAGTCGGGAGGGGAAGTCCCGACCGGGTGTGACATCGGGCTGACTGGATTTGAACCAGCGACCTCTCCGACCCGAACGGAGCGCGCTACCAAGCTGCGCCACAGCCCGAGGGGCCTAGCCTAGCGCTCGCAATACGCTGAGCGGGCATTGCCATACTGAGGCTGCGTGAGGCTTCGCCGGTACTCAGTCGCGGCTCTGCTGTGCGTTCTCGGGCTGCTCGCCGCGTGCTCGGACGACGATGAGGCGGCGCAAGGGACGTCGGCCACGACACGCTCGGCCTCGACCGAGATGCCGTCCGGTGGAGGCGAGAGCGAGGGCGAGGCGAGCGCGCGGCCCGTTCGGTTGCTGCCGCTCGGCAACTTCGACGAGCCGACCTACCTGACCGCCCCGCGCGGCGACCCGCGCCGCTTCGTCGTGGAGCGCGGCGGGCGGATCCGCGTCGTGAAGGGGGGTCGCACGTTGGGGCAGCCCTTCCTCGACATCTCCGACCTCGTCAGCACGGGCGGCGAGAGCGGGCTGCTGTCGATGGCGTTCGCGCCGGACTACGCGCGCTCAGGACTCTTCTACGTCTACTACACGGACCAGCAGGGCTACCCGACGATCGCGCAGTTCCGGCGCTCGCAGACGAGTCCCGACCAGGCCGACCCGGGCTCGCGCCGGACCACGATGAGGGTTCCCCACCAGCGCTTCAACCACAAGGGCGGCCAGGTCCAGTTCGGCCCCGACGGCCGGCTCTACGCGGCCTTCGGCGACGGCGGTGGCGGCGGCGATCCCGACGAGAACGCCCAGGATCTCGGCGCGATCCTCGGGAAGATGGTTCGCATCGCGCCTAAACCCGGCGGCGGCTACACCGTGCCGTCGGACAACCCGTACGCGAACCGCTCGGGGGCGCGCGGCGAGATCTACGCCTACGGCCTGCGCAACCCCTACCGCTTCTCGTTCGACCGCCGCACCGGCGGCCTCACGATCGGCGACGTCGGCCAGGACGCCGTCGAGGAGATCGACTACGTGCCCGGGCGCGGCGGAGGCGAGCCCCCGCGCGGCGGATACAACTTCGGCTGGGACGTCTTCGAGGGCCGCGACCGCTACGAGGGCGGCAGCGCGCGCGGCCACGTACCGCCCGTCATCGCGCACTCGCAGGATGACGGCTTCTGCTCGATCATCGGTGGCTACGTGATCCGCAACCCCGCGCTCGGCCGCGGCTGGAACGGCCGCTACGTGTACGGCGACTACTGCAACGCGACGATCCGCCTCGCGCACCTGCGGCAGCACAGCGCCCCGTCGCGCGGGACCGGGCTGCAGGTGCCGGGGCTCGTCTCCTTCGGCCAGGACGGCAGCGGCCGCGTCTACGCGGTGTCGCTGGAAGGCCCGGTGTACCGCATCGGCCGCCGCTGACGCTCGGCGTGCGACACTCCGGCGAACCCGGAGCAAGGAGAGGCTGCATGTACTTCGAGGGGGTCGTCCCCGCGCTCGTGACGCCGTTCGGCGAGGACGGAGCTGTCGACGCCGACGCGCTCGCGCGCAACGCCGAGTGGCTCGTCGACAACGGGGCCGCCGGGCTCGTCGCCACCGGCACGATGGGCGAGGCGCAGAGCCTGTCGAGCGCGGAGCGCAGGCTCGTCATCGAGGCGCTCGTCGAGGCGGCCGACGGTCGCGTGACGGTGACCGCCGGCGTGTCGAGTGAGACGCCGGCCGCCTCGAGCGCATTTGCGGCCGACGCCGCCGCGGCCGGCGCGGGCGCGCTGATGCTGCTGCCGCCGCTCGGCTACCACGGCGACGAGCGCGAGATCGAGGCGTTCTACCGCGACGTGGCGGGTGCGAGCGGCCTGCCGGTCATGGCCTACAACAACCCGAAGGCGAGCGGCACCGACATGCTCCCGGGCCTGATCGCGACGCTCGCGGAGATCGACGGGATCGTGGCCGTCAAGGAGTGCTCCGGCGACGCCCGCCGCATCGCCGAGATCCTTAACGCGACCGACGACTTCGAGGTGCTCGTGGGCGGCGACGACTGGGCGCTCGAGGGCTTCTGCGCGGGCGCGACGGGTTGGATCTCGGGTGTGGCGAACGTCGCGCCGCGCGAGTGCGCCGACCTCCACCGGCTCTGCGCCGAGGGCAGCCTCGAGCAGGCGCGCGAGCTGCACGCCCGGCTCCTCCCGCTTGGCCGCCTCGACATGAAGCCGAAGCTCGTCCAGTACTTCAAGGCCGCGATGGACATCGTCGGGCGCGAGGGGGGGCCCTGCCGCCCGCCGCGGCTCGAGCTCACCGCCGACGAGCGGCGCGAGGTGGAGGAGGCGGTCAGGGCGCTCGGCGCCGGGGTGGCCGGGTGAGGGCAGCCCGGGTGTTCGCCGCGGTCGACTCCCATACGGAGGGGATGCCGACCCGCGTGATCACCGGCGGCGTCGGCCCGATCCCGGGCGCGACCATGCTGGAGCGCAAGCTCCACTTCGAGCAGCACATGGACGAGCTCCGCCTGCTGCTGATGCGCGAGCCGCGCGGGCACGGCGCGATGTCGGGCGCGATCCTCCAGCCGCCGCTGCGCGACGACGCGGACTGGGGCGTCGTCTTCATCGAGGTCACGGGCTGCCTGCCGATGTGCGGGCACGGGACGATCGGCGTGGCAACCGTGCTCGTCGAGACCGGCATGGTCGAGGTGACCGAGCCCGAGACGCTCGTGCGGCTCGACACGCCCGCCGGGCTCGTCGAGGCGCGCGTGGCGGTCGAGGGCGGGCGCGCCCGCTCGGTCAGCCTGCGCAACGTGCCGTCGTTCCTGCTCGCCGGCGGGCGTAGCGTGGCCGTGAACGGCGGCAGCGTCACCTACGACATGGCCTTCGGCGGCAACTTCTACGCGCTGCTGCCCGCGGCGGAAGCCGGGCTCTCGGTCGACCCGGCGCGCGCGCCCGAGCTGATCGAGCGCGGCCTCGAGATCATGGCCGCGATCAACGCGTCTGAGCGCCCGGTGCACCCCGCCGACGGGCGCATCGCCGGTTGCCGGCACGTCGTCTTCACGGCTCCGGGCGAGGACGGGCCGCGCTCGCAGCGAAGCGCCACCTCGATCCACCCGGGCTGGCTCGACCGCTCGCCCTGCGGCACCGGCACCTCGGCCAAGCTGGCGCAGCTGCACGCCCGCGGGGAGCTGGCCGTGGGCGAGGAGTTCGTGAACCGCTCGGTGATCGGCACCCGCTTCGGAGCGAGGATCGTCGAGGAGACGGAGGTCGCGGGGCTGCGCGCCGTCGTGCCCGAGATCAGCGGGCGCGCCTGGATCACAGCCATGGGCCAGTACCTGCTCGACCCCGACGATCCGTTTCCGGCCGGGTTCGTGCTCTGAAGCACGCTGACGTCGCGATCGTCGGCGCGGGGATCGTCGGCTGCGCGACCGCCTACGAGCTCGCGCGCCGCGGCGTGACCGTCCATCTGCTCGACCGCGGCGAGGTGTCGGGCGGCAGCACCGGCCTGGGTGAGGGCAACGTGCTCTGCTGCGACAAGCGCCCCGGGCCGGAGCTCGGCCTGGCGCAACAGGGTCTCGCGCTCTACGACGAGATCGAGGAGCTGCTCGGCGACGAGGCGGGCATCCGGCGCAAGGGGGCGCTCGTCGCGCACGTCGATGAGGCGTCGTGGGCGGGAGAGGCCGAGCGGATCGCCACGCTGCACGCGGCCGGGGTCGAGTGCGAGCTGCTCGATCCGGAGGCCGCGCGCGCCGCCGAGCCCGAGCTGCGCGGGGAGCTGCTCGGCGCCTCGTCCTTCCCGCACGACCTCCAGTGCGCGCCGCGGGCGATCGCCCGCGGCCTCGCGCGCGCGGCGGAGGCGCTCGGCGGGACGGTCGAGACCGGCCGCGCCACCGATTCGGTCAGCGTCGCCGGGGGGCGCGTGACCGGTGTGGCCGGCGTTGCGGCGGACGCCGTCGTGATCGCCGCCGGGGCCTGGAGCGCCCCGCTTGCCCGCAGCGCGGGGCTCGAGCTGCCGGTCGAGCCGCGCAAGGGCCAGCTCGTCCGCCTCGAGCGGCGGCCCGAATTCCTGCGCCACAAGGTGATCGACGGTTCCTACATGGCCGCGGTCGAGAGCGCGGACGCGGGCCTCGCTGTCAGCACGGTCGTCGAGACGACTCTCGACGGGCACGTGCTCGTCGGCTCGAGCCGCGAGCGGCGCGGCTTCGACCTGTCGGTCGATCCGGGCGGTGAGCGATGCTCTGCTTGCGAGCGCGACGCGAATCGCGCCGGGGATCGACTCGCTTGCCCTCGACGGCGCGTGGGCCGGCCTGCGGCCCTGGCTACCCGGCGGGCTGCCCGCGATCGGCGCCTCGGCCGCCGCGAAGGGCCTCTGGGTCGCGACCGGCCACGAGGGCGCCGGTGTCGCGCACGGGCCGATCACGGGAAGGCTGATCGCTCAGGCGATCTGCGGCGAGGAGACGACGCTCGACCTGGCGCCGTTCAGCCCGGATCGCTTCGGTTCTCCGCCAGCTCCTTGAGGCCGGCGGCGTACTGCTCGAAGGCCGGGCCGAAGTCGGGCATCGTCCGGCGCATCAGCGGCAGCAGCGGGCCGCTGAAGTGCTCGCGCATCTCGAAGCGGGTCGCCGAGTCCGGACCCGGCGTCAGCGTGAACGTGCGCACTCCCTTGAAGAGCCCGAGCGGCATCCCGCCCGTCCAGGTCATCCGCGCCGGCGGCTCGAACTCCGTCACGCGGATCGGGAACCCGCGACCGGGATTCAGCTCCGAGAAGACCTTGAGCTTCTCGCCTGGCGCGATCCGGCCCTCGACCTTCTCGACGCCCGAGTCCCAGTCGGGGTAGGCCGGAGCGTTCGTGATGATCGCCCAGATGCGCTCGGCCGGCGCGCGGATCTCTGCTGTGACCTCGTATTGCATCGGTAACCGCTACGTTACCGTAACTCTGCTGTTACGGTACGCCGCTCGATGAGCCCTGCGGCCGACCCGTTCGAAGCGCTGAGCGACCCGAACCGGCGCGCCATCGCGCAGCTCCTGGGCGAGGGCGAGCGCTCCGTGCAGGAGCTCGCCGACGCGATGCCGATCAGCCGGCCGGCCGTCTCACGTCACCTGCGGCTCTTGAAGGACGCGGGCCTCGTGGCAGACCGGGCGGAGGGCACGCGCCGGCTCTATCGCCTCCACGACGAGGGCATCGAGGCGGTGCGCGCCTACCTCGAGGAGGTCTGGGGCGACGCCGCCGCGCGCTTCAAGCTAGCCGCCGACAACCGCTGATGGACCCGCTCGAGCTCAACTTCAGCGTCGAATGCCCGCCCGAGAGCGCATTCGAGCTGTGGGCAGAACGGACGTCGCTCTGGTGGCCCAAGGGGCACTCGGTCTCGGCCGACCCGGACCTCACGGTCACCTTCGAGCCGCGCGCGGGCGGTCGCATCTACGAGCGCACCGGCGACGGCGTCGAGCACGACTGGGGCGAGGTGCTCGAGTGGGAGCCTCCGCATCGGCTCCGCTACCTCTGGCACCTGCGCTTCGATCGCAGCGACGCCACCGAGGTCGAGGTCACCTTCACGGCGGCCGGCGCGGGCACCGAGGTAGCGATCGTGCACAGCGGCTGGGAGCGGCTCGGCGCCGCCGCCGAGGAGCGGCGCGAGCGCAACCGGAGCGGCTGGTCGGGCGTGATCGAGCCCTACCAGCGGGCCGCGTCAGGCGCCTAGGTTGACCCAGACGGTCTTGTTCTCGAGGTAGGCGTCGAGCCCCTCGCGGCCGTGCTCGCGGCCGACGCCGGATGCCTTGAAGCCCCCGAACGGCGCCGACGGGTCGCCGGCGCTCCAGGTGTTGATCCAGATGTCGCCCGCGCGCAGCAGCGCGGCGAGCTTGTGCGCTTGTGCGATGTCGCGCGTCCAGACGCCGGCGGCGAGGCCGTACTCGGTGTCGTTCGCGCGCCGCGCGACCTCCTCGATCGAGTCGTAGGGCAGGGCCACCAGCACCGGTCCGAAGATCTCCTCGCGGGCGATCTTGAGATCGTCGTTCGTGGCACTGAAGAGCGTGGGCTCGACGAACCAGCCCTCGCCGTCGAGGCTACCGCCACCGGTCACGAGCTCGGCACCCTCGGCCTTGCCACTGTCGATGTAGCCGCGCACGCGCTCCTCCTGCTCGGCTGAGATCAACGGCCCGATCTGGGTCCCCGGATCCAGCCCGGGCCCGATGCGCGCCTTGCCGGCCGCTTCGACCAGGGCGCTGAGGACGTCGTCGTATTGATCCGAGTGCACGAACAGGCGCGACCCCGCGTTGCAGGACTGGCCGGCGTTGTAGTAGATCGCCTGATAGGCGCCCCTGATCGCCTGCTCGAGGTCGGCGTCGGGAAGGATGATGTTGGGCGACTTGCCGCCGAGCTCGAGCGTCACGCGCTTGAGCGCCCTGCCCGCCTTGGCGCCGATCTCGCGGCCCACGATCGTCGAGCCGGTGAAGGCGATCTTGTCGACGCCGGCGTGGTCGACGAGCGCCGCGCCGGTATCGCCGTCGCCTGTGATCACGTTGAGGACGCCCTCCGGCAGCCCGGCCTCGAGCGCCAGCTCGCCGAGGCGCAGGGCGGTGAGCGGCGTCTGCTCGGCCGGCTTCAGGACGATCGTGCAGCCGGCCGCGAGCGCGGGGCCGATCTTCCATGCCGCCATCAGCAGCGGGAAGTTCCACGGGATGATCTGGGCCGCGACGCCCACCGGCTCCTTGCGCGTGTAGCAGTGCATCCCGCGCTGCGCGACCGGGAGCACCTCGCCGGTGATACGCGTGGGCCAGCCCGCGAAGTAGCGGATGTGCTCGGCGGCCAGCGGAACGTCGACGCGCTTCGCGAGCTTGAGCGGTTTGCCGTTGTCGAGCGACTCGAGCTCGGCGAGCTCGTCGGCGTTGGCGTCGATCGCGTCGGCGAGCGCCAGCATCGCCGCGGTCCGGCGGGCCGCGGCGATGCCGCTCCAGCGGCCGTCGTCGAACGCCTCGCGAGCGGCGCGCACGGCGCGGTCGACGTCCTCGGGGCCCGCGTAGGGGACGGAGGCGATCACCCGGCCGGTCGCGGGATCGAGCGTGTCGAACGTCGCGCCCGCGGCGGCGTGGAGCCGCTCGGCGCCGATCACGAGGCGGTGCGGGCCCGCGGCAAAGGCGCGAGCGGGCGCGGAGAGGGCGTCAGGCAGCGCTTGGGCGGTCGTCATGCCGCGGAACCCTACGCGAGGCGTTCGCTCACTCGGAGAACGCGAGCTCGACCGCGCCGATGCCGTACAGCTCGAGGCGCATACGATCGCCGGCGGCGGCCTTGTGCGGCGGCGCGAGCACGCCGGTGATGATCCTGTCGCCGGCGTGCAGCTCCTCCCCGGCGGCGCCGAGCCGGTCGGCGACGACGCCCACCATCTCCGCGAGCCGGGCTCCGGCGTCCTCCGCATCTACCTCGTGCTGGACCTCGCCGTTGACGAGGATGCGTGCCGCGCCCGGCGTGTCCGTCTCGACGCGCGGCCCGAAGGCGACACCGCGGTGGAAGATGTCGCCGGCGAGGATCTGCTCGAGCTCGATCGAGAGGTCCGGCGGATCGGCCAGCTCGAGGGCGGGCAGCAGGGCGACGATCGTGCGCGCGTCGTCGCCGAGCTCGACCGCGACCTCCGACTCGACGACGACCTCGCCGTCGCCGCCGATCGACCAGGTCGCGCCGTCCTCGAGCAGGGTGTTCGTCGTCAGGAAGCCGGCCACCGGCCGGTCGATGCCGAGCTGCTCCTGGAACTTGGCGAGGTTGAAGCCGATCTTCCAGCCGATCGGCTCGGCGCCCTGGGCGAGGATCTCGCGCCGGCGCACGAGCTGCGCTGCCATCCCACGCTCGGCGCTCACGGCGTCATCACGATCTTCAGAGCCTCGCGGCGGTCGTAGACGGCGTAGGCCTCGACGGCCTCGTCGAGGCGCATGTGATGGGTCACGAGCGGGGCGGGGTCGAGCACGCCGGCGGCGAGCATCGCGAGGACCCGGTCGACGTGGCCGATCACGTTCGCCTGGCCCGTCTTGATCGTTAGTCCCTTGATCCAGACGATCCCCATGTGCACCTGGATGCGCTCCGCGTACACGCCGATCGCGGAGACGGTGCCCGCCTTGCGCGTAACGCGGCACGCGAGCTCGAGCGCGTCGGGGTGGCCGACGGCGTCGATCGCCGAGTCCACGCCGCGGCCGTCCGTCGCCTTCTTGACGGCCGCGCGCGGGTCCTCCTCGCTGAGGTGGACGGCTTCGGCGCCGAACGAGCGCGCCAGCTCGAGCCGCTCGTCGACCGTGTCGACGGCGATCACGCGAGCCGCGCCCGCCGCCTTGGCCGCCTGCACCGCGCACAGGCCGACCGGGCCGAGCCCGAGCACCGCGGTGCTGTCGCCGGGGCGTATGTCGGCCTGGTCGACGGCGTGCCAGCCGGTACCCATCACGTCGCCCGCGAACAGCGCGACGTCGTCGCTCATGCCCTCGGGCACGCGCCGCAGTGTGAGGTTCGCGTGCGGCACGAGCACCCGCTCGGCCTGCGCGCCCTGAAGCGAGCCGAGCGTCTTGCCGTGGCCGAAGACGCGCCCGTCGTCGCACTGGTTGAACTCGCCGCGGCGGCAGAAGAAGCAGTTGCCACAGGCCGAGCAGTAGCAGCCCAGCACGCGGTCCCCCTCGGAGACCTCCGTGACCGCCTCGCCCGCGGCCACGACCGTGCCGACGAACTCGTGGCCGAGCGTGAAGCCCGGCTCGATGACCACGCGGCCGTGGTAGATGTGCAGGTCGGAGCCGCACACCCCGGTCGCCTCGACGCTCACGACGGCGTCGTCGCGCTCGAGCAGCTCGGGCTCTGGGCGCTCCTCCACCCGGACCTCGCCGGGCGCCTGGAAGGTCACCGCCTGCATCAGCTCGGCACGCTATAGGGTCGGCGCCATGACGAACGCCGTGGTGCTGATCAAGGCCGAGCGTGGGGCGATGGCCGCGCTCGGCAGCGAGTTGGCCGACGTCGAGGGAGTCTCCGAGGTCTACTCGGTGACCGGCGAATGGGACTTCGTGGCGATGCTGCGAGTCCGCGCTCCCGAGGACCTCGCCGAGGTCGTGACGGGCCGGCTCGCCGCGGTCTCGGGGATCGCCGACACCTACACGATGGTCGCGTTCGAGATGTTCTCGCGCCACGACATCGAGGCGATGTTCTCGATCGGCGCCTAGCACCACCGTGCCGGAAGCCTTCTTCCAGATCGACGGGGAGCTGCTCGTCCCGAGCGAGCTCACGCGCGGGCCCTGGGACCCGGGCGCTCAGCACGCCGGGCCGCCCTCCGCGCTCGTCGCCCGCGCGATCGAGCGCCACCAGCCGCGCGAGGGCCTGCGGATCGGGCGGATCACGCTCGACATCCTGGGCCCAGTGCCGCTTGCACCGCTGTCCGTCAGCGTCGAGCTGGTGCGGCCTGGGCGCAGCGTCGAGCTGCTGGAGGCCTCGCTTTCCGGTCCCGACGGTGAGCTGATCCGCGCGCGGGCCTGGCGCGTGCAGGAGGGCGACCTGCACCTCGACGGCGGGCCGGAGCCGCCGCCCGCGGGGCCCGACGCCGGTGCCGACGGGGAGTTCTTCGCCACCGGCCAGGAGGTCGGCTACCACACGGCCATGGAGTACCGCTTCCTCGAAGGCGGCTTCGTCGAGCCGGGTCCCGCCACGGTCTGGATGCGCCCGCGGGTGCCGCTCGTCGCGGGTGAGGAGACGACGCCGCTGCAGCGCGTGTTCATCGTTGCCGACTCCGGAAACGGGGTCAGTGCCGCGCTCGACTGGCGCAGGACGATCTTCATCAACACCGACCTCACCGTCCACCTGCTGCGGGAGCCGGTCGGCCAGTGGGTGTGCCTCGATGCCGTGACCCACGTGGACGGACTCGGCATGGCCGACAGCGCGCTCTACGACGAGCGCGGCCGCATCGGGCGCGCCGTCCAGACGCTGCTCGTCAGATCCCGCTGATCGGGACGGCGTTCCACCGTCCCTAGACTCCTCGCCTCGTTCAGAGAGGAGACAGCAGTTGCCCTATTTCAAGGACGCGGACGAGGTGTACGCATACATCGGCAGGCTGTTCGAGGAGCTCGCCGACGACGACGAGCTCGCCCCGAAGTTCCGGAAGGCGAACACGATCGTCCAGTACCGGTACCGCGCGCCCGAGTCGCAGATCACCGTCAAGCTGGTCGAGGGCGAGGACGGCCAGGTCGACTGCGGCCCGACGACGCTCGAGCCCGAGGTCGTGATGACGATGGACGCAGACACGGCGCACCGGTTCTGGCTCGGCAATGTGAACGTGACGGTCGCACTCGCCCGCGGCCAGATGAAGGCCAAGGGCCCGGTCGCGAAGATCCTGAAGCTGGTGCCGCTCGTCAGGCCGGTCTTTACGCGCTACCGGGCGATCCTCGAGCAGGCGGGGCGCAGGGACCTCCTCGAGGCCGCTTGATGGAGGAGGAAGGGTCCGCCCTCGATCGCCTGCCGCTCGGGGGCTTCAAGGACTTCTACCAGTACGCCTCACCGACGCGGGTGATCGTGGGACGCGACCTGCTCGAGTCGACCGGCTTCGAGTTCCTCAAGGAGGGCGCCCACCGCGTCTTCCTCGTCACCGACCGGGTCATCCGCGGCACCGGTCTCGTCGAGAGAGTCGCGGCGGGGGTCAGCGACGGCGGGCTCGAGCTGGCCGGGATCTTCGATGACGTCCCGCAGGACTCCTCGACCGCCGTGTGCGACCGCTGCGCCGAGGCGGCGCGCGCGGCGGGAGCCGACTCCTTCCTCGCGCTCGGCGGCGGCTCCGTGATGGACACCGCGAAAGTGGCCGACGCGATCTTCACCCACGGCGGCACGGCGCGCGAGCAGGAGGGCTTCTTCCTGATGCCGCGCGACGACGACGGCATGGGGCGGCCGCTCGAGATCGCGCCCCTTGCCTGCATCCCGACGACCGCCGGCACCGGCAGCGAGGTCTCGATGGCTGCCGTGATCAAGGAGCCGCAGGAGCGCATCAAGCTCGAGATAGCGGACTTCCCGCTCTTCCCGCGGCTCGCGATCCTCGACCCGGAGACGACGCGGACGCTGCCTGCCGCCGTTGCCGCCGCCACCGGCATGGACGCGATGACCCACGCGGTCGAGGGCTACATCTCGCAGGAGTGGAGCCCGCACCAGGACGCGCGCTCGCTGCACGCGCTGCGGCTGATCCGCGACAACCTCGAGCGGGCCGTCGAGGGCGGCGAGCGTGAGGAGGAGGCGCGCGGGAACATGCTGGTCGCCGCGAACCTGGCGATCACGCTCGCGCTCGGCTCCGTGCACGCGATGTCGCATCCGGCCGGCGCCCACTTCGGGGTGCCGCACGGTGTCGCGAACGCGATCCACCTGCCGCACGTGATCCGCTTCAACGCGCACGGCGGTCCTACGATCGCGGGGCGCTACCGCGACATCGGCGAGCTGTTCGGGCTCGAGGCCGGCGGGCCCGGGGTCGATGCGGCGGACGCGCTCGCCGCGCACATCACGGAGCTCGTCGGGCGGCTCGGGCTGCCCACGCGGCTCTCCCAGGCGGGCGTGCCGGAGTCCGGCATCCCCGCGCTCGTGGAGGGGGCGATGGGGGACGGCACGACGCTGCTGAACCCGCGCGAGCTCGACGAGAACGACTACGCCGAGCTATACGCGCGGGCGCTCTAGCTGTAGTTCCTGAGCAGGTTGGTTCATCCGGGCCCCCTTGGAGGCTGGGAGCTGCCAAGCACCCCAGTCCCAAGGAGGACACCGGATGAAGCTTCACGCTAACGCCGCCCTCAGCCTGAATAAGCGCCGGCTGCTGGCGAGGCGTGTAGTCGAGCAGGGTTGGACGCTGACGCAGGCGGCCGCGGCCGCCGAAGTCAGCGTGCGCTGCGCGCGCAAGTGGGTCCGACGCTACCGCTCCGACGGCGAGCTCGGCCTGATCGATCGGTCCTCGGCGCCTGGACGAGTCGCGAACCGCACTCCTGAGGATCGCGTCCAAACGATCGCCGCGCTGCGGCGGCTGCGCTTTACCGGCCCGGAGATCGCCGAGCTGCTCTCGATGGCGCTGTCGACCGTCTCCGGGATCCTGACCCGGATCGGGATGGGCAAGCTCGGCCGGCTCGGGCTCGAGCCAGCGCGTCGCTTCGAGCGCGAACGTCCCGGTGAGCTCATCCACATCGACGTCAAGAAGCTGGGGCGAATCGAGCGGGGCGCCGGCAAACGCGTCCGCGACGGGCTCCGCCAGCACTACAACACTCGGCGCACCGACCGCGCCGGCGTCCGGCGCAAGACGGTGGGCTGGGAATTCGTCCACATAGCGATCGACGACTGCACCCGCCTGGCCTTTGCGGAGGTGCTCGAGGACGAGAAGGCGACCACCGCGATCGGCTTCCTGCGCCGCGCGATCGAGTTCTTCGAGCGCCACGGCGTCAAGGTCGAACGGGTGCTCACCGACAACGGCTCTCCCTACCGCGCCACGCTGCACGCAGTCGCCTGCCGCGCGCTCGGCATCCGCCACTTGCGCACCCGCCCCTACAGGCCGCAGACCAACGGCAAGGCCGAGCGCTTCATCCGCACCCTGCTCACAGGCTGGGCCTACGGCGCCATCTACCGCGAGAGTTCGGAACGGACCCGAGCCCTTGACGGCTGGCTCTGGCACTACAACCATCAACGCCGACACTCAGCCCTCGGCCACAAGCCCCCGATCGCTCGCCTACACGAGCGAACCAACCTGCTCGGGTCTTACAGCTAGCGCGCCGCCGCCTCGTCGTCACGCTCGGTCGCGATCGTCTCCTTCAGCGTGGCCTTGGCCGTGTGCTTGGGTCGCCAGCCGAGCTCCGTGCGGGCTCGGTCCGTCTTCATCAGCACCGGCTTCTTGGCCGAGTGGATCCAAGCCACCGAGTCGGGTAGGAGCGGCAGCCGCGTCACGACCTCGGCGGTGGCGTCCGCGAGCGGCTTGGGGACCGGCAGGGTGTACCAGTCGAGCGCCTGCGCGACGTCGGCGAGCGTGAGCGTGCCGGAGGCGGCCAGGTTGTACGGCCCGGGCGCGCCGCGGCCGCGCACGGCGGCGGCGAACGCACTCGCCACGTCGTCCTCGTGCACGAGCTGAAAGCGCGCGCCGGGGTCGGGGATCACCGGCTTCAGCACCGGCATCGACTGGACGAGCCTGCGGACGGGGTCGGGCATCGCCTCGGCAAGCCGGAAGTAGGGGATCTCCTGCACGAATGTGCGCGCGTGCGGTCCCGCCACTATGCAGGGCCGGAGCGCGTAGGCCACCGTGCCCCGGCGGCGCATCAGCACCTCGGCCAGCACCTGCTCGACCTCCGCCTTCTGCTGCGAGTAGGGGTGCTCCGGCGAGCCGCGCGGCGGGATGTCCTCGGTCAGCCAGTCGGGGTTGTCGTCGTGGAAGCCGTAGGCCGCGACGCTCGACGCGTAGACGATGCGCTCGGCGCCGGCCTTGGCCGCCTCCTCGAACACGAGCCGTGAGCCCTCGACGTTCAGTCTGCGGCTGGCATCGCCGGCCCTCAGGATCACGAACGCCAGGTGCACGACGACGTCGGCGCCCTTGACGAGGTTGCGCACGCTCTCGGCATCGGTCACGTCGCCCTGGCGGTACTCGGCCTTCCTCCAGCCGTGCTCGGCGGGGTCGAAGGGCCGGCGCGCCATCCCGACGATCCGCTTGACGGCGCGCGAGCGCTGCAGCGCGCTGACGACCCCGATGCCGAGATCGCCGGTGGGACCCGTCACGGCAACGGTCAGGCCGCTCGCCGGCATGGCCCGGGTTCTACCGCATCCGTCAGCGCCGGCGGGCGACCGCTCGTTCGCGGCTCGTGACCTCGCAGCCGCTGACGATGTCCCACGCGTCGACGGACGCCGTGTCCTGCCCGTCGCCGCAGGTGACGCGGTCCCGGCGGCCGTCGAGGGCGTTCAGGGTGTCGTCGCCCGCGCCGGCGTCGATCGAGTCGTTGCCCCCGCCGCCTGAGATGCGGTCGTTGGCCTCGCCGGTGCGGATGCGATCGCGGCCGCTGCCCCCCTGAACGTCGACCACGCCGCCGCTGCCGGTGATCACGTCGTCCCCACCGCCGGCGAGGATCGTCGTGGCACCCTCGGCGCTGACCCGGTCGGCCCCCGAGCCGGCGTCCACGAAGTCGCCGCCGAGGCTCGCGTAGATGCGGTCGCGGCCGGCGCCGCCGAAGAGCCGGTCCGGCTCCGACTGCCCGAAGAGCGTGTCGTCACCCTGGCCGCCGAGCACGAGGTCCTCCCCGGCGCCGGCGTAGGCGACGTCGCCTCCGGTCCCGGCGTCGATCCGGTCGTTGCCCGTGCCGCCGATGAGCAGGTCGACGCCGTCGCCGCCGTTGACGGTGTCGTCGCCCGAGCCCGCCTCCAGGTAGTCGCCCGCGCCGGCGCCGGTGAGCGTGTCGTTGCCGCCCTCCCCGTAGATCTGGTCCGGGATCTCGGCACCCGCGAGCTGATCGGCCTGGTCGGTTCCGATCAGGGTGCTCGCGGCGGCCATCGCGGCCACTGCCCCCACGAATGCGGCCGAGATGACGAGCGTCAGGACGCTGCGCCTCATCGTCCTCATCAACAACCCCGTGGCGGCCGGGTTGCGGTCATGGGTCGTTGTAACCGGACTCCCCGGGAAGCAGCACGCGGGCATCGCCGTCGCGAATGACGAGGCGAGGCTGGGTGGTCACGATCGGGCGCCGGCGGGCGGCCTCGAGCGTGTCGGCGACAGAGCCCGTCTCGCCGAGCCGCTCGAGGTTCTTGATCGTGGGGAACACCAGCAGGAGCTCGCCGTCGGCGTGGGCGGCGAGCGCGTCGGCCGGACGAAGCCAGCGCGCATCGACGCACTCGCTGCCGTCCACGGTCGGATGCGCGTCCGGGGGCGCTGCAGCGACGAAGAACCAGGTGTCGAACCGGACGCTCACCTGCTCCGGTGCAATCCAGCGGGCGAACGGGACGAGCTCGGCGCCCGCGGGCAGCTTCAGCCCGGCCTCCTCCTCGAGCTCGCGCAGCGCGGTGGCGGCCGGGCCGTCGTCGTCCGGGCCGGTGCCGCCCCCGGGGAAGACCCAGGCGCCGCCCATGAAGCGCTGCTCCGGATTGCGCTGGACGAGCAGTACCTCGGCGCCGCCGGGGCCGTCGCGCAGCAGGATGAGCGAGGCCGCCGGGCGCGGCTCGACCGCCTTGCCGAAGTTGAGCTCCTCGCCCGGTGGCGGACGGTCCGCGCGCACGCGCGCAGCCTACCTCCGCGCGGCCGCTAGGCTGTCCCGCCGATGACCGAGACTGAGCAGTGGATCTGCACCTCCTGCGGGTTCATCTATGACCCCGAGGAGGGCGACCCCGACGGCGGAATCCCGCCGGGCACGGCGTTCACGGACATCCCGGACGACTGGTTCTGCCCGGTCTGCGGAGCGCGGAAGAGGGACTTCGAGCCCTACGAGGGCTAGGCCGCTGCGCGCAGCTCGAGCGCCGACGCCGCCGCGTCGATCGCCTCGCCCGTGATCGCCACCAGCCGCTCGAGGTCGGCTGCCGAGATCGACAGCGGCGGCATGAGCACGACGACGTCGCCGAGCGGCCTGATGATCGCCCCGCGCGCCCGGGCCTCGAGCGTCACGCGGTGGCCCATCCGCAGCGGGAGCGGGAACTCCTCGAGCTCGATCCCCACCATGAATCCGACTTGCCTGACCTCGCGCACCGCCGGGTGCGCCGCCACGGGCTCGAGCAGCGCCGAGAGCTGGCCGATCCGGGCCGCGAGCTGCCCAAGCGTGTCCTCTTCGCGGAAGACGTCGAGCGACGCGATCGCCGCCGCGCACGCGAGCGGGTTGCCCGTGTACGTGTGTCCGTGGAAGAAGGTGCGGAACTCCTCGAACTCGCCGAGGAAGCCCTCGTAGACGCGCTCGCTCGCGAGCGTCGCCGCCAGCGGGAGGTAGCCGCCCGTGATCCCCTTCGCCAGGCACAGCAAATCCGGCGCCACGTCCTCGTGCTCGCACGCGAACATGCGCCCGGTGCGGCCGAAGCCCGTGGCCACCTCGTCGAGGATGAGCAGGACGTCGTGCCGGTCGCAGAGCTCGCGCACGCCACGCAGGTAGCCCTCCGGGTGGATGAGCATGCCCGCCGCGCCCTGGATGAGCGGCTCCATGATCACCGCCGCCACCTCGCCGGCGTGCGTGGCGAGGAGGCGCTCCATGGCCTCGAGGTCGCCGGGCTCCGCCTGCAGCGTGTCGAACAGAAGCGGCTTGTACATCGAGTGGAAGAGGTCGATCCCGCCGACCGACACGGAGCCGATCGTGTCGCCGTGGTAGGCCATCCGCAGGGTCACGAACTGCCCGCGCGGCTCGCCGCGCTGCTGCCAGTACTGGAACGCCATCTTCAGCGCGATCTCGGTGGCGGTCGAGCCGGAGTCCGAGTAGAAGGCCCGCGTCAGCCCGGGGGGCGCGATCTCGGTCAGCCGCTGCGCCAGCTCGATCGCGGGACGGTGTGAGAGCCCGAGCATCGTCGAGTGGGCGACGCGGTCGAGCTGGTCCCTGACCGCCGCGTCGATGCGCGGGTGCGCGTGCCCGTGCACGTTGCACCAGAGCGACGACACGCCGTCGATATAGCGGCGGCCCTCGACGTCGATGAGGTTGGTTCCCTCGCCGCGCTCCACGATCAGCGGCGCTTCGCCCATCCACCCTCGCTGCTGGGTGAACGGATGCCAGAGATGAGCCCGGTCGGCGGCGACGAGATCCATGGCGAGCGAGGCTACGCCGCCCGGTGGTCGGAAACCGAGATAGCTAGGATGCCCGGCCGCCATGCGAAAGGGACTGCACATCGCGGCCGCAGCCGCGCTCATATCGATGCTCATTCCGGCTGCCGCGCAGGCGCAGGGGGCGAAGCCCTCCAAGGCCTGCGACTTCACGGACCCGGCCGTCTGCCTGTACCCCTGGCCGAACGATCACTACACGAAGCGCGACGACTCGACGCCGACCGGCCGGCGGCTCGCGCTCAAGCGCTCCTCGATGCCGAAGAACAAGAGCGGCACGCCGATCGACCCGACCGACATGAACCGCGCCGACGGCTTCAGCCCCGGCTCGATGCTGATCACGAAGGTCAAGGGCCTCGACACCCCCGCCGCGGCGAGCCGCTCCAGGCTGCCCTCGCTGCGCGATGTGTCGAAGAGCCTCGCCAAGAACTCGCCCGTGGTCGTCATCAACGCGCGGACCGGGAAGCGTCACCCCGTCTGGGCCGAGATCGACTCCAACCCGACCGCGGCGAAGGACAGGGTCCTGATCATCCGGCCGGCGAAGAACTTCGACGAGGGCGAGCGCTACATCGTGGCGCTTCGCAACCTCAAGAACGCGAACGGCAGGACGATCAAGGCGGGCAAGAACTTTCGCCTCTACCGGGACTCGAAGCAGACGAAGAAACGGCTGGTCGAGAGCCGCCGCTCACACTTCGAGCAGCTCTTCAAGAAGCTGAAGCAGGCCGGTGTCAAGCGAGACAGCCTCTACCTCGCCTGGGACTTCACGGTGGCCAGCCGCCAGAGCCTGACCAAGCGCGCGCTCCACATCCGCGACCAGGCCTTCCGGTCACTCGGCGACACCAACCTGAAGGACCTGAAGGTGAGCGGCCGCTCGCCCGCCTTCACCGTCGACTCGGTCCAGGACCTGAGCCCGGCCGAGAGCTCACTCATCGCGAGGCGCGTCAGCGGCAAGATCACCGTGCCCTGCTTCCTCACCAACGGGTGCGCGCCCGGCGGCCGCTTCACCTTCGGCGGCAAGGGCCTGCCCAAGCAGCGCGGCAGCTACACCTTTGAGTACTTCTGCGAGATCCCGCGCGTCGCGCTCGATCCGGCCGCGCCGGCGAAGGCACGCCCAGCGCTGTACGGGCACGGCCTGCTCGGCAGCGCCACCGAGATCGACGCGGGCAATGTCGAGTCGATGGCGAACGAGCACAACTTCGTGTTCTGCGCCACCGACTGGGCCGGCTTCGCCGAGCAGGACCTCGGCCACATCGTCGCGGTCATGTCCGACTTCTCGAAGTTCAACACCCTCGCGGATCGCATGCAGCAGGGCTTCCTGAACCAGATGTTCCTGGGCCGGGCGATGATCCATCCGCAGGGACTCTCCACCAATGCGGCGTTCCAGAAGAACGGCCAGGGCGTGATCGACACGCGCCGGCTGTTCTTCGACGGCAACTCGCAGGGCGGCATCATGGGCGGCGCGCTGACGGCGCTCGCGCCCGACTTCGACCGCGCCGTCCTCGGCGTGCCGGGCATGAACTACTCGACGCTCCTGCAGCGCAGTGTCGACTTCGATTCGTTCGCGCCGATCATCTACGGCGGCTACCCGAAGCAACTCGAGCGCCAGCTGTGGCTCTCGCAGATCCAGCTGCTCTGGGACCGCGGCGAGTCGAACGGCTACGCGCGCCACATCACGAGCCGCCCGCTGCCGAACACGCCGCCGCACAACGTCCTCATGCACGTGGCCTTCGGCGACCATCAGGTCGCCGATCTGACGGCGGCGGTCATGGCGCGTACCTTCGGTGCCCCGGTCCGCAAACCGGTACTCGATCCGGGCCGCTCGGCGCTCGCGAACCCGTGGTACGGGCTGAAGGGGTTGAAGCTGCCGAACACGGGCTCCGGAATGGTCTGGTGGGATGTCGGCCCCGAGCGGACGGTGGGCGCGGCGGTCGAGGGAACGCCGGCGCCTCCCACCGCAAACGTGCCACCGCGACTCGGCCGTGATCCCCACGGCGCGCCGCGCGGCGAGGTCAGCGCGCGCGTGCAGAAATCCGAGTTCCTGAAGCTGCGCGGACGGATCGTCGAAGTGTGCGGGTCGAAGCCGTGCTACGCGAGGGGTTGGACCGGGGCGCCGTAGCTACCCTCCGCGGCGACGAAATGCCTCCTCTGCCCCTCCTCGTCTTCGTGGTGGGGACGGGTTCGCTCGGCGCGGAGATTGCCGCCGTGCGGCTGCTCGCCCCCTATTTCGGCGCCTCCACGATCGTGTGGGCGAACACGATCGGGATCGTGCTCGTGGCCCTTTCGATCGGCTACTGGCTAGGGGGCCGGCTGGCGGACCGGCATCCGAACATGCGCGGGCTCTGCCTCCTCGCTCTGACGGCGGCCGGGCTCCTCGCGATCGTGCCGTTCGTCGCCGACCCGATGCTCGAGATCGCGGTCGACGCGCTCGACGAGATCTCGGCGGGCGCCTTCCTCGGGTCGCTCGTCGGCGTGCTCGTGCTGGTGGCGGTCCCGGTCCTGCTGCTCGGCGCCGTATCGCCCTGGGCGATCCGGCTGGCGGTGTCCTCCGTCGAGGAGGCCGGGACGGTCGCGGGCCGGCTGTACGCGCTCTCGACGGCAGGCTCGCTCGTGGGCACGCTCCTCTCCGCGCTGCTCCTGATCCCGCTCGTCGGCACGCGCAGGACGTTCCTCATATTCGCGCTCGCGATCGCGCTGATCGCGGTGACCGGCCTGCGCCCGGTGACCCGCTGGGCGCTCGCGCCGGCGGCGATCGCGTTGTTGATCGCGCTGCCGGTCGGCACACTCAAGGCCAATACCGAGGACGGCGGCCGGGTCATCCACGAGGCCGAGACCGAGTACCAGTACGCCCGCGTGGTCGAGTATCCGGACAGCGAGCGGACGCTCGAGCTGAACGAGGGCCAGGCCCAGCACTCGGTCTGCTCCGCCGAGTGCGAGCCCGGGCCGGGAGGGCCGCGCAACGCCTCCTCGGTGCTCACCGGCGATGTCTGGGACGGCCACCTCGTGCTGCAGTTCAGCGGACGCAGCGAGCCGCCGCAGCGCGTCGCGATCCTCGGTAACGCGGCGGGCACCACATCGCGCGCCTATGAGTACTTCTTCCCCGAGACGCGCGTCGACGGCGTCGAGATCGACGCCGAGCTGTCCGACATCGGGCGCGAGTACTTCGACATGAACAACCCGCGCCTGCACCTCTACCACGAGGACGCGCGCCCGTTCCTGCGCCGCATCGACGCCCGCTACGACGTGATCTCGGTCGACGCCTATCGCCAGCCCTACATCCCCTTCTACCTGACGACGGTCGAGTTCTTCGAGACCGTGCGCGACCGGCTCGCGCCCGGCGGTGTGCTGATCGTCAACGCCGGCCATCCGGAGGGTCAGGACGACCTCGAGAAGGTGCTCAGCGCCACGATCGGAGACGTGTTCCCGCACGTCCTGCGCGATCCGATCGAGGACACGAACACGCTGATCGTCGCCGGCGAGCGCCCGCTCTCGGCGGCGCGCCTGCGCGAGGCGGTCCCCGATCTGCCCGCCGGCCTGCGTGGGACGGGACTGGCGGCCGCCGGCCGGATCGAGGAGCCGCTTGCCGGCGGGGAGGTCTACACCGACGACAAGGCGCCGGTGGAGTGGCTCATCGACAAGTCGATCGTCGACTACGCCAGCGGGAGCGACGACTGAGCACGAGCCCTCATCCCGACGTCGCGATCATCGGCGCGGGGATTGTCGGTTGCGCCGCCGCCGCGCAGCTGGCCGAGGCGGGTGCGCGGGTAGAGGTGTTCGAGCGCGACCGGGTGGCGGGCGCCGCCAGCGGGCGCAACTCGGGGGTCGTGCAACATCCGTTCGACCCGGTGATGGCGGAGCTCTACAGGGAGTCGCTCGGGCTCTACCGGTCGCTCGATGACTTCGAGATCCCGGACGACCCGGTGGGCGTCCTGCTGCTCGCCTTCGACGCCGCCGAGCTGACGGAGGTCGCCGCCGAGGTCGGCCGCGACGTGCCCGAGCTGCGCCCCGCGATGCTTCACGGCGGCGAGCTCCAGGTGCTCGAGCCGGCGCTCGCCGAGGGGCTCAGTGCATGCCGGCTGCACACCGGCCACCCGGTCCAGCCCGCGGCGGCGACGCGCGCGTTCGCGCTGCGCGCGTACGAGGAGGGCGCTGTCTTCCACAGCGACGAGGTGGCCTGGCCGTGGGCGGGCGGGGGGCACGTGCACGGCGTCATCGCCGGTGGGGTGCGCCGAAAGGCCGGCGCCGTGCTGGTGGCGGCGGGCCCGTGGACCCCCGAGGTCGTCGACCCGACCCGCGCGTGGAGCCCGATCGCCTCGGTCTGGGGCGTCGTCGTCGAGTTCCAGCTGGGCTCGCCGCCGCGGCACGTCGTCGAGGAGGTGGGTGTCGAGGCGGTCGCCGCCGGGGGCGGCCGTCCAGGAGCCGTCTTCAGCGCGGTCACTGCCGGAGGAACAACGTCGGTCGGCTCGACCTTTCTCAGCGAGGAGCCCGACCCGGACGCCTGGGTCGAGACGGTGCGGGGCCGGGCCGCCGCGTTCCTGCCCGCGCTCGCCCGCGCGCGACCTCGCGGGGTACGCGCCTGCGCCCGGCCGCAGTCGCTCGACGGGCGCCCGCTGGTCGGGGAGGCCGAGGGCGTCGAAGGCTTGTGGGTCGCTGCCGGCCACGGCCCCTGGGGGATCTCGACCGGGCCGGCGACGGCCCGGCTCGTTGTCGACGCGATCCGCGGCCGTGCTCAGGTGCCCGCGGCGCTGTCCGTGAGGCGGATGCTCTGAGCGGGTAGCTTCTCCTCTGAGCGAGAGGAGGCTCGGAGTGAGCTTCAGGAAATACGAGCTGGGCGACTACGACGAGATGCGCGCGGCGCACCGGTGGGACGTGCCGGAGCGCTACAACATCGCCCGCGACGTCTGCGACAAGCACGACCGCGATCGCCTCGCGATGGTGTGGGCGGACTGGCAGGGGAACGAGCGCCGGGTCAGCTTCGGGGAGCTGCAGGACCTCTCGAACCGGTTCGCGAACCTGCTCGAGGCCATCGGCGTCGAGCGCGGCGACCGGGTGGCGACGCTGCTGCCGTCGCTGCCGGAGACGGCCGCCGTCTTCCTCGGGACCTACAAGCGCGGCGCGATCCTGCTGTCGATGTCGATCCTGTACGGCGACGAGGGCATCGAGCACCGGCTGCGTGACTCGGGCGCACGTGTTGCCGTCACCGACAGCGCCAATCGCCACCGCATCC
The DNA here is from genome assembly GCA_963734025.1 of uncultured Thermoleophilaceae bacterium. Taxonomy (GTDB): domain Bacteria; phylum Actinomycetota; class Thermoleophilia; order Solirubrobacterales; family Thermoleophilaceae; genus JACVRW01. The sequence goes on along the minus strand of CAVTFR010000016.1, from coordinate 109,394 downwards.
CCGACGGCCTCGTCGAGCAGGTGTTCGTCATGGGCGGGTCAGGGGAGAACGACGACGTCGACTTCGACGCGACCATGGAGCGCGCCTCGACGGACTACGAGGTGGCGGACACGGCGGCCGAAGACCCGGCCCAGCTCTACTACTCGTCGGGCACCACGGGGCTCGCCAAGGGCATCCTTCATGCCCACCGGTACCTGCTCGCGCACGAGGAGTTCGAGTTCTGCCACGACGTGCGCGACGGCGAGCTCTTCCACGGCTCCGGCGAATGGGCCTGGGCGGCCGGCATCTGCCCCCTGCTCGGCCCGTGGCGCTACGGGGCGGTCGCGCTCGTCCAGGCGCGCAAGGGCGGATACGACCCCGAGGAGCACCTGCGCTTCCTCTCGAAGCACGGCGTGGAGAACATGTTCACGACGCCGACCGCGCTCCGCTCGATGACAGGCGTGGAGCGCGCGGGCGAGCGCTATCCGCTCGAGCGGCTGCGCGTGACCTGCTCGGCCGGCGAGCCGCTCAACCCCGAGGTGATCCGCTGGTTCCGCGAGCAGTTCGGGATCACCGTGCTCGACTACTACGGGCTCACGGAGAGCTACCCGCTGTGCGGCAACTTCCCGACCGTCGAGGTCCGCGAAGGGTCGATGGGACGGGTCATGCCGGGCTGGGACGTCCAGATCCTCGACGAGGACGAGCAGCCGCTGGCGCCCGGCGAGCGCGGGGAGATCTGCCTGCGCGCGCGCTCGAACCCGCACTACCCGCTCGGCTACTGGAACCGCCCCGAGGACAGCGAGGAGGAGTTCGGCGGCGAGTGGTTCCACACGAAGGACGCGGCCACCGTGGACCAGGACGGCTACGTCTGGTACGCGGGCCGCGCCGACGACGTGATCATCTCCGCGGGCTACCGGATCGGGCCGTTCGAGGTCGAGTCGGCCTGCGTCGAGCACCCGGCGGTCAAGGAGGCGGCCGCCGTGGCCTCGCCGGACGAGCGCCGCGGCGACATCGTCAAGGCCTTCATCGTCCTCGCGGGCGGCCACGAGGCCTCCGACGCACTCGCCGACGAGATCAAGAAGCACGTGCGCGAGCGCCACTCGGCCTACGCCTACCCGCGCGAGATCGAGTTCGTCGACGACCTGCCGAAGACGCTCACCGGAAAGATTCGGCGGGTCGAGCTGCGCGAGCAGGAGCGCGCGCGGAAGGGGTCGTCGGTCTAGCCCCGCCGTCAGAGGACGGGCACAAGCGGGATGTCCCAGAGGATCGCGGCCACCACGAAGGCCGCAACGGCAACCGCGGTGACGAACCCGACGACGATGCGCTGAGTCGTCGAGGTCTCCTCCGCGCGGTCCTTGACTTGGTCGCCCCAGATGATCACTCGTTCGAGCATGCGCTCGGCCCAGTCGAACTCGAGCGCGAGGAAGCCGAGCCCGATCAGGATGGTCGCGATGCCCGGGCCCGGGACGCCGGGACCCGACATCACGATGCCGGCGAGGACGATCAGCACGCCGAGGATGACGATCGCGATGCGGTGGAGGATGTTGCGCTGCTTGTGGCGCTCCTTGCGCTCGCGCAGCTTCAGGAGCAGCTCCGGCGTGTCGTCGGGCTCTGGCCTTGCGGCGCTCTCCTCGGTCGCCATCCAATCGAGCTTAGGGCCTCGCTGTCAAAGCCACTCACCCAGCGGCAGCCCCGCACCGGCCTCCGCCAGCGAACCGCGTTCGACCGCCCGCAGCCCACTCACAGGCACGCCGGCAAGGCGTTCGACGGTCGAGCGGTTAGAGAGCTCGATCGGCGCCGGCGCGGCCGGCCAGGGGGTCATCACGACTCCGGCGACCTCGAGCCCGACGGCCCGCGCCGCCTCGACGGTCAGCAGCGTGTGGTTGATCGTGCCCAGCCCGGTGCGCGCCGCCACCACCAGCGGAAGGCCCAGGTCGCGTGCGAGGTCTCGTATCAGGTAGCCGGTCGTGATCGGGACTAGCAGCCCGCCGACGCCCTCGGCAACGAGCACGCCGTCGGCGGGCGCCGCGGCGCGCGCGACCTCCAGGAGCCGCGCGGGGTCGATCGTCTCGCCGGCGAGCTCGGCCGCGTAGTGGGGCGACAGCGGCGGGTCGTAGCGGTAGGGGGCGACGTCGGCGGGCGACTGCCCGCCGCCGGCGGCCTCCGCGAGCAGCTCGTGGTCGGGCGGGAACTCACCATCCGGCTCGCCGAGTCCCGTGACCACCGGCTTAAAGGCGGCGACTCGCTCACCGCGCGCGGCGAGAGCGGCGCAGACGGAGGCCGCGACGATCGATTTGCCGGCGCTGGTGTCGGTCCCGGTGACGAACAGGCCGCGCACGCCGCGTCAGGCGCGCAGCATCGACATGCGCCAGCGGCGCACGGCCCAGCAGTCGCGGCGGCGCGTCCGGGCGCGCACGCATCCGGCGCGCGCGCCGGGCGGCGGGCGGCGAATCACGAACCGGCCGCCGCGCACCAACTACGCCGCGTCGCGCAGCCCGTCGAAGACTCGCCCGCGCTCGGGCTCCTGCTCGGCGTCCGCCACGCGCAGGGCCGCCTCGTGCGCTCCGGCCGGGATGCTGGCGGCGAGCACCCTCGCGGCCTCGCGCAACTCCGATTTCGTGTGCGAGGCCATCAGCGCCAGCCGCAGCCGTGAAGTGCCGGCGGGCACGGTGGGGGGGCGGATCGCCTGGGCGAACACGCCACGCTCGAGCGCGCGTTCGCTGGCGCGCACGGCATCCGTCGCGTCGCCCACGATCAGCGGCACGATCTGGGTGGACGAGCGCGGAATGGGAAGGCCCTCGGCGGTGAGCGCGTCGCGCAGTACGTGGGCGTTCCGCTGCAGCTTCTCGACGCGGCGCGGCTGCTCGCGCAGCAACTCGAGCGCCGCCATCGCCGCGGCCACCGCCGGGGGCGACAGCGCCGTCGAGAAGATCAGCGTGCGCGCGGTGTTGATGAGGTACTTCGCCATCGGCTTGTCGCAGCACACGTAGGCGCCGTAGGAGCCGAGTGCCTTGCCGAGCGTGCCGACGACGACGTCGATCTCGCCTTCGAGCCCGGCGGCGGCGACCGAGCCGCGCCCTTCGGGGCCGGTCGCGCCGGTGCCGTGGGCGTCGTCGACCATCACGCGCGCGTCGTAGCGCTGGCCGAGCTCGACGATGCGCTCGAGCGGCGCGATGTCGCCGTCCATGGAGAAGACGCCGTCGGTGACGATCAGCGAGCCGCGGCCCTCGGCCTGCCGCAGGCCCCACTCGAGATGCTCGGTGTCGCAGTGGTCGTAGACGAAGGTCTCCGCCTTCGAGAGCCGGCAGCCGTCGATGATCGACGCGTGGTTGAGCTCGTCGGAGAAGACGACGTCGTCCTCGCGCGCGAGCGCCGAAACCACGCCCATGTTCGCCAGGTAGCCCGAGCCGAACAGCAGGCAGGCATCGGAGCGCTTGAAGGCGGCGAGCTGCTCCTCGAGGCGCCGGTGGATCGTCATGTTGCCCGACACGAGCCGCGACGCGCCCGAGCCCGCGCCGTAGCGCATCGCCGCCTCGGCGGCGGCCTCGCGCACGCGCGGATGGTCGGCCAGGCCGAGGTAGTTGTTCGAGCACAGCAGCAGGACGGGCTTGCCGTCGAGCAGCACGCGCGGCCCCTGCGGCCCCGATACCGAACGCAGGCGCCGGTAGAGCCCGCGGTTCTTGATCTCCGCGAGGCGTTCCTCGATATCGGTGCTCACGCGGCCCTCCCGTCTACGTGCACGATCTCGGGATAGGTGTTGGCCGCGCCGTCCGGGCGCGGCGGGACGCTCGACTTCCTGCGGTGACGCAGCTGCGTCGAGGGATCCCAGAAGTTCGCCTCCCGCTGCGAGTCGACGAGCTCGTCGACCGGCGTGCGCGGCGACTCGCCCTCGAGCCAGCCGGAGCGGTTGTCCGGCCGCGGGTTCGCGCCGTTGTCGTCCTGGCGCGCCACGTTCAGGCCGAGCTCCTCGAACATCGCCCGGTCCCACTCCGGCTCGGATCCGAGCGTGGTGAGGAAGTTGCCCATCATCACGCCGTTGAGGCCCGCCTTGACCGCGAGACGCTGGAACTCGCCCGCGCCGAGGTTTTCGTTGCGCCCGCCGCAGAGGCGGAAGAGCGCGTTCGGCAGGATGAGCCGGAAGATCGCGACCCATTTGACGGCCTCCCAGGGGTCCATCAGGTCGCGATCGCCGAACTTGGTGCCCGGGCGCGGGTTCAGCAGGTTGATCGGCACCGAGGTGGGCTCGACCTCAGCCAGCTGGAAGGCCATCTCGACGCGCTGTTCGCGCGTCTCGCCGAGGTTGAGGATGCCGCCCACGCAGGTTTCGAGGCCTGCATCGCGAACGGCGTCGATCGTGCGCAGCCGGCCCTCGTAGCGGACGGTGGACGAGACCTCCGGGTAGTAGCTCTCGGCCGTCTCGACGTTGTGATGGACGCGCTGGATGCCGGCCTCCTTGAGCGCCTTCGCGCGGGCAGTCGACATGTGCCCGATCGACACGCAGCGCTTCAGGTTGGTGTGCTCGGAGACGAGCCGCGCGCCGGCGAGGACGTTCTCGAAGTCGCGCTTCGAGAGCCCCTGCCCCTGCGTGACCATGCAGAAGCGGTGCGCTCCGGCGGCCTCCGCCGCGCGCGCGTGCTCGAGGATCTGCTCGGGGCTCATCATCGCGTGCATCGGCGTGTCCGCCTCGGCGAAGCGCGACTGCGAGCAGAAGCCGCAGTCCTCGGCGCAGCCGCCCGACTTGGCGTTGACGAGCGAGCACATGTCGGTCGAGTCGCCGAAGCGGTCGAGCCGAACACGCCAGGCGCGCTCGACCAGCGCCTCGATCCCGGCGTGATCCTCGATCTCGCCGAGCTGGAGCGCCTCTTCCTGGGAGATGAGCGGCGGCACCGTGAAACGCCACCGTAGGCGGCGTTCCGGACAGACAGTCAGCGGCCGCGCCAGACCGGATCGCGCTTCTCGGCGAAGGCCCGCACGCCCTCGCGGAAGTCCTCGGAGCGGAAGCAGGACTCGCGCAGTTCGACCAGCTCCTGCTCGACGTGGTCCGGCAGCGGCCGGTCGCGCAGCGCGCGGATGATCCGCTTGTTGCCGGCGAGCGAGAGCGGCGCGTTCGACGCGATCTCGCTCGCCAGCTCGAGCGCGCGCCCCTCGAGCTCGGCGGGATCGACCAGCTCGTTCACGAGGCCCATCGCACGCGCCCGCTCGGCCTCGACCGTCGCGCCCACGAAGAAGAGCTGAGCCGTGTCGGCCACGCCGCAGACGTCGATGAACCTGGCAATGCCCGTGTGCGAGTAGATCAGGCCGAGCTTCGCCGGCGGCATGCCCACCCTGATGCCGCGCGCGGCAATGCGGATGTCACATGTGAGCGCCAGCTCGAGACCACCGCCGATGGCGTGGCCGTTGAGGGCGGCGAGGACCGGAAAAGCGTAGGCGTCGAGCGCCTCCATCGCGTCCTGGAAGGGATGTGCGACGAGCCGCTCGGCGCTCTCCTCGAAGCTCTGATCCTCGAGGTTGCCGATGTCGTAGCCGGCGGAGAACACGTCGCCGCTGCCGCGGATGACGAGGCAGCGAGCGTCGAGCGTGCGCGCGTGGGCGGCGAGTGCGTCGAGGATCTCATGGTCGAGCGCGCCGCGGCGCTGGGGGTTCTGGATCGTGAGGCGGGCGACGCCCTCGGCGGGGTGATCGAGCGAGAGCTTGTCGCTCATTGCGCGAGCGCCCGGCTCGGCCGGGCGCGCAGCGATCGACTCACTCGAGCACGACGAGCGTGTCGCCCTCGGACACGGACTGGCCCTCCTGGCAGACGATCTTCTTGACCGTCCCCGGATCCTCGGCCTCCACCGGCATCTCCATCTTCATCGACTCGAGGATCACGAGCGTGTCGCCCTCCTCGACCTCCTGGCCGATCTCGCACTCGACCTTCCAGACCGTGCCGGTGATGTGCGCCTCGACGTCGGGCAAGTCAGATCCTCCTGGTCTCCGGGGGCCCCCGCGCGGCCCCGACTGCGCGCAATTTACCGACGAGCCCGGGCGCCGCTAGGCTGCCGCAGGGGGATGATGAAGGAGCAGGTCTACAAGGACCCGCGCCCGGCGGAGCACTTCGACCGCTTCCACAGGCGCACGCGGGCGAAGCCTCCGAACTGGATGTACGAGGTCGTCCGGCTCGTGCTGACGCCCTACATAGTCCTGTTCTACCGGGCGCGCTGCATCGACTCGGGGAAGATCCCCGCGGACGGGCCGGCGATCGTCGCGCCGAACCACTTCTCCTTCCTCGACCACTTCTTCGTCGCGGTCTACCTGCGCCGGAAGGTCAACTTCATGGCGAAGTCGCAGCTCTTCAAAATGCCGCTCGAGATCGTCTTCAACAACGGCGGGGTCTTCCCCGTGCGGCGCGGCCATCATGACGAGGAGGCCTTCAGGACGGCTCACGCGATCCTCGCTCGGGGCGGCATCGTCGTGATGTACGCGGAGGCGGGCCGCTCCCGCAGCGGCGAGCTCGGCACGCCGCGGCACGGCCTCGGCCGGCTGGCGCTCGAGGCTGGTGCGCCCGTGATCCCGACCGCCATCGCCGGCACCGAGCGCGTCCGCAACTGGAAGCGGCTGCAGTTCCCGAAGGTGACGGTGCAGTTCGGCGAGCCGCTTCGCTTCGAACGGGTGGAGGAGCCCTCGCGCGAGCAGGCGCAGGCCGCCTCGGTGGTCGTCTTCGATCGCGTGAAGGAGCTGTACTCGCGGCTCCGCAGCGAGGGGCGCAAGAGCGCGGTGCGGGCCGCGCGCCAGTCCCGCCGGGCCGTCAGCTCCTAGCGAGCGGGTCGCGCCGAGCGATGTACCGCGTTCGCTACCTGCTCGGGCTTGCCGTCGTCCTGGCGGGGCTGGCGGGCCTCGTGCTGCTCGGCGGCGGAGACGACGCGCCGGAGCCGGCCCCGCTCGAGATCGCGGACGACCCGTTCGCATACGAGCCCGAGCGCGAGCGGGAGTTCACCGAGCGCGCGGCGGCCGGCCACAGCCATGTGATCTACGAGAAGAGCCCCGACGGCGTGATGGCAACAGCGCGCCGCGTCGAGGCGTACCGCCCGCAGGTGGAGGCGGCCGCAGCCGAGGCGGGCGTGGATCCCGACCTGGTCGAGGGGATGGTGTTCCTCGAGAGCGCCGGCCGGCCCGAGGTGATGGCGAGCACCGACGTCGAGGGTGCGGTCGGGCTGACGCAGATCCTCGCGGAGACGGCGGTGAGCCTGCTCGGCATGCGCGTCGACGTAGATGAGAGTCAGCGCCTGACGCGCAGGATCATGCGCGCCGATCGTGAGGGGGCGTCGGCGCGCTCGCAGCGGCTGCGCGCGCAGCGCCGCCGCGTCGATGAGCGCTTCGATCCCGCCGAGGCGCTCGCCGGCACCGGCCGCTACCTCCGCACGGCGATGGGCGAGTTCGGGCGCGAGGACCTCGCCGTCGCCTCGTACCACATGGGAATCGGGAACCTCCAGGGCGTGTTGTCCGCCTACGGCGACGACGATGTGAGCTACACGCAGGTCTACTTCGACGCCACGCCGAACCGCCACCCGCAGACCTACCGGCTGCTGACCGGCCTGGGCGACGACTCCAAGACCTACCTCTGGCGCGTGCTTGCATCCGCCGAGCTGATGCGGCTGTACCGCGAGGACCGCGCCGAGCTCGCGCACCTCGACGACCTCCACTCGGCAAAGGCGAGCGGGGAGGAGGTGCTGCACCCGCCGGAGTCGACCGAGATCTTCGAGTCGGCCGGCGACCTCGAGGCCGCCTACACCGACGGCCGCCTGCGGCCCTTCCCGAACGACCCCGGGCGCTACGGGCTGCGCCGCGACCCGCGCATGGGCGAGCTCGCCACCCGCCTCGACAGCGAGCGCAGCTTGTACCGCGGGCTGCGTCCGGAGGCGCTTGCGCTGGCGCTGTACGTCGCGGAGGCGGTGCGCGCGATCGCGGACACGCGCGTCCCGCTAACCGTCACGAGCACCGTGCGCGACGCGCGCTATCAGGAGCTGCTCGCGCGTCGCAACCGGGAGGCGACCCACGCCTACTCCCTGCACACCACCGGTTTCGCCTTCGACGTCCGGCGCGACTACCCCTCGCGCCGCCAGGCCGCCGCGTTCCAGTACATGCTCGACCGCCTCCAGTCGCTGAACCTGATCGCCTGGGTGCGCGAGCCGGGCGCCATCCACATCACGGCGTCGAGCGAGGCGCGTGAGCTGATCCAGCGCTAGGCGCCTAGAGGATCAGCACGATGAAGATCAGGCACACGATGATGTTCACGAGCCAGCTGTTGGCGTTCATCCAGTCGCGCAGTTTGGGCATCGCGCGCACGGCCCGGCGGTGGAACAGCAGGAAGCCGAGCAGGGGAAGCGCGGCGATCAGCGCCGTGAGCCCGATGAAGGGGAGCGCCTCCACGAAGCCCTCGTCGTTCTGGACGAGGTTCGTCGCCACGGTCAGCATCACGATGATGTCGGAGGGCATGAAGAGGATCACGAGCAACCCGGTCCGAAGGGCCTGGCGGGTGTCGGCGGTCTGGAGCTTGCCGAGCCACTTCGGTGGCTCGACCGTCTCGCGTCCCACGAAGTTCTTGATCGCCAGCGCCACCAGCAGCGCGACCAGCACGTACTGGATGATGTGACCCGTCGAGCCGTTGTCGCTCGGGTCGCCGAAGTCGATGCTGTCGCCCACGAGCGACTGCAGGCCGAGCATGAGCAGCACTCCCACCGACGCGGCCACCAGCACGCCGAAGACGAAGGCCAGCGAGTTCTTCACTGCCTTCTCCGAGGTCACGAAGATGATCGCCGACATGATCTGCGGGCCGGCCATCATCGTGATCGCGAGCGGAAGGATCGGTGTGTTCACGGCGGGCTAGCCTCGCCCACGCGGCCAGTGCCCGCGAAAGTCGTGCGTCAGTAGGCGTTGTCGAGCGCCTGCCATGCCTTCCAGTCATGGCCGGGGATGATGACCGCATCGGGCGTCTCCTTGCGGTACTGCGCGATCTCGCGCAGCGAGCGCCTGAACAGGTGCTCGTCCTCCATCCGATAGGGCAGGTGGGACGCGTCGAGCGTCTCGCGCAGGTAGACGGCATCCCCGGCGACCAGCACCTCGGGGCCCTTCGTGCGCAGCACGACCGACATGTGCCCGAGCGTGTGCCCGGGGGTGAAGACGGCGCGCACGCTGCCGTCGCCGAAGAGGTCGAAGGAACGCCCGAAGCCGGAGAACGAGGAGGCGTCCGGGCCGTCGAAGTCGAGCAGCCGGTAGTCGAAGGCGTGGTCGAACTGGCGCCGGACGTAGCCCGACAGGCGGCCCGATTCGGTGGCTGCCTCCCACTCCGCCTTCGAGACGACGAACGTCGCCTGCGGGTATTCGGCGATCGCACTCGCGTGATCGGGGTGCAGGTGGGTCATCACGACGACGCGCACGTCGGCCGGCGACTTCCCGCGCTCGCGCAGCTGGGCCGAGACCGCCTGGGCCGGGTCCATCTGCACGTCCTTGAACGCGAACCCCACGACACGGCCGAGGTTCTGGCGCGGATTGACCGCCACCGAGGGGTGGAAGCCGGTGTCGACCAGGACGATCCCGGCGTGGGGGTGCTCGACGAGAAAGGCCGGGACCGGGACGTGGAGCAGGTCCTTCTTCGCCACGCCGATCCCGAACGCGCGCCGCGCCGCGAGCCGGCCCTCGGAGCGCAGGAACCAGCCCGGCGGGCCGCTCATCCGCCCCGTGAGGAGAGGGCGCAGCGTCACGGTCGCCCCCGGGCGCCCGCCCGCCAGGGGCAGCTCGGCGGGCCGGGGCTCGGCGGCGGTCTCCATCGGCGCAGAAGCTAGCCGGGACGGCGGTCGGCGAGCTCCTCCCAGAACTCGATCCACGTGCGCGCATGGCGCATGCCGAACTCGAGCGCCAGGCGCGGGCCGTCCGGAAGCTCCTCGGACATCCCGTTGCGGATGCGCTCGTACTCGGCCAGCTCCGCACGGTGGGCATCGAGCTGGACCTCGGCGAGCGCGGCCGGGTCGGCCCCGAAGAAGAGCTTGAGCAGGCCGAGGTCGCGCACCTCGGACAGCTGTGCGGTCGGCTCCGCGCGCCACTCGGCAAGCGCCGCGCGGCCCCTGTCCGTGAGCGAGTAGAGCTTGCGGCGTCGCCCGCCCTCCTCGCGCCGCTCCGTTACGAAGCCTCCACGCGCCAGCCGCTCGGGTTCGGTGTAGAGCTGGGCGTGCTGGAGCGACCAGAAGAAGCCGACCGAGCCGGCGACCAGCTGCTTCAGACGGTAGGGCGTCGTCTCCCCGGTCCAGTCGAGCAGGCCGAGCACGATGTACGAGGGCGGCGTGAGGCGGACCTCTTGCATTAGTCCAAAATAGACGGTACAGTCCGGATCATGGCAACGGCACTCTCGCAGACCCAGTCGACGGACCACCGGCTCGGCTTCAAGAGCCTCGACGATGAGACCACGGTCGACCGGTTGCCTGTGAGCGGCGCGCTCCCGCCGTGGCTGACGGGCGCCCTCGTGCGGGTCACGCCGGCGCTGCTCGAGATCGGCGACCGGCGGGTCGCGCATTGGTTCGACGGCGTCGCCATGCTGAACCGCTTCGGCTTCGCCGACGGCTCGGTCTCCTACAAGAGCCGCTTCCTCGAGAGCCGCTCCTACCGCGACGCGCGGCAGGGCAAGATCCGCCACTCCGGCTTTGCCACCGACCCGTGCCGTTCGATCTTCAAGCGCGTGCAGGCGATCTTCTCAGCCGACTTCACGGACAACCCGAACGTCAACCTCGCGCGAGTGGGTGAGCGCTACATCGCGATGACGGAGACGCCGCTGCCGGTCGAGTTCGACCCGGAGACGCTCGACACGCTCGGCCACTTCGAGTTCGCCGACTCGCTGAAGAGCCACGTCACGACGGCGCATCCGCATCACGACGGCGAGCGTGACGAGCTCGTCAACTACGTCGCGCACTTCTCGAAGACGAGCGAGTACGTCCTTTACGCCATGCCCGCGGGCTCGTCGGCGCGCCGCGTGATCGCGCGGATGCCGGTGCGCGAGCCGGCCTACATGCATGCGTTCGGCATGAGCGGCCGCCACCTGATCCTGGCCGAGTACCCGCTACGCGTGAACCCCTTGAAGATGGCGCTCTCGGGCAAGGCCTTCATCGAGAACTACGTCTGGAAGCCCGAGCTCGGGACGAAGTTGCAGGTCTTCGACCGCGAGACCGGCGCGCTGCGCGGCACCTACGAGACCGATGCGTTCTTCTGCTTCCACCACGTCAACGCCTTCGAGCGAGAGCCGGGCGAGCTGGTGGTGGACCTCGTCGCCTACGACGACCCGTCGGTGATCGACGCGCTCTACCTGAACGCGGACGGCCCGCGCGGCACGCTCGGCCGGACCGAGCTGCGCCGTTACACGATCGATCTCGACGGCGGCGGCGTCCGCTGGGAGGCGCTGCCGGGCGGCCACCACGTCGAGCTGCCGCGCATCGACTACGGGCGCCGAAACGCGCGCGACTACGGCTACGCCTACTTCGCGGGCTGGGGCGAGGAGGGCGACTGGATCGACCGCCTCGTCAAGGTCGACGTGCGTGACGGGTCTCGCAGCGAGTGGAGCGCCTCTGGCTGCTATCCGGGCGAGCCGATCTTCGTGCGCGAGCCCGGGAACGACGCCGAGGACGGCGGCGTGATCCTCTCGGTCGTGCTCGACGCGGCGGCAGGGCGCTCGTTCCTGCTCGTGCTCGACGCCGGCTCGTTCGAGGAGCTGGCGCGAGCCGAGGCGCCGCACCACATCCCGTTCGGCTTCCACGGCGAGTACCTGAGGTCGTGATGCGCGCCGCCGACACGGACAGGGAGCGGACCGCCGAGCGCCTGCGCGACGCCGCGGTCGAGGGGCGCATCCGCTCGGACGAGCTGGAGGAGCGCCTCGAGGCCGCGCTCGCCGCCTCGACGTACGACGAGCTCGACCGGCTCGTCGCCGACCTGCCGGCGCCGACGCCGAGACGGCCGCGGCCCCGGCCGCGCCTGCCGATGACCTACCTCGCCGTATCTGCGCTGCTCGTGCTCATCTGGGCGCTGACCGGCGCGGGCTACTTCTGGCCGATCTGGCCGATCCTCGGCTGGGGCCTCTGCGCGGGTCCGCGGCTCGCGCGGGTAGGCTTCCGGGCATGCCATCCGAGCGCTTCGTCGACGAGCTGAACGCGCAGATCGGCCGCGAGCTGCAGGCGGCCCATCAGTACACCGCCGTGGGCGTGTTCTACGACCGCGAGACGTTTCCGCGCCTGGCCAAGTTCTTCTACGACCAGGCCGACGAGGAGCGCGGGCACGCGATGAAGATGGTCAACTACCTGCGCGACACGAACTCGCCGATGCGGCTGGGCGAGATCAAAGCGCCGAAGACCGACTTCGACGACCACGTGTCGCCGATATCGCTGGCGCTCGAGCACGAGAAGAAGGTCACCGTGTCGATCGGCAAGCTCTTCCAGATCGCGCGCGAGACCGACGATTACGCGAGTGAGAGCTTCATGCAGTGGTTCGTCGACGAGCAGGTCGAGGAGGAGGCCACCATGGACGCCCTCCTGCAGGTGGCCGAGCGCGTCCGCGAGTACCCGATGATGCTCGAGGAGTTCCTCGCCCGCGACGGCGACGACCTCGGCGGCGGCTAGCTCCCGTTCAGCCTGCGCGCGACGTCGATGACGCCGCTGCGCTCGTAGAAGTCGACCGCGAGCAGGTTCGACAGCAGCCCGCGCTCCCGCTCGCAGCGCCGGACGCGCTGGGCGAGGAAGCTCCCGGCGATGCGCCGGTTGCGCGACGGTGAGGGCGGGAAGGTGTCGATCCAGTGGTTGAGCAGTAGGAGCGGGCTGTCGGCGTCGCCCCGGAAGCGCGCGCAGCTGAGCTCGCGCGGCCGCTCCGCGCCGAGCGGGGTGTCCTGGGCGAACTCGAACCCGGGCAGATACCAGGGGCGCGCGCCGCCGTCCACTTCGGAGAGCACGATCAGCCGTGTGTTCGCCCGGATCAGCTGACCCAGCGTCGGGAGCGGCTCGTCGACCCTCAGCTCCGCGGCCTGCTCGAGCAGGCCGGTCGCGTCGAGGGCCTTCTCCGTCTCCTCGACGGGCACGTAGGGCTCGATGAACAGGATCACGACCTCGCGACGGTTCGCTCGCAGGAAGTCGCTGAAGAGCTGAAGCTGCTCCTCGAGCGGCTCGGAGCCGATCTCGCAGAGCGTGTGACACAGGTAGGGACGCGGTGGGCTCGTCGGCCGCCCTACTCCGGCCCGCCCGACCAGCGCGTCAGCCGCGCGCAGCGCCGCCGGGCCGAGCTCGCGCGCGACCTTGTTGCGGTTCGTTCCCTCCGCCTCGAAGTCAGTCCGCACGAGACCGCTGGCGGGGTCGGGCGCGCCCCAGTGGATGTCGATGAGGAACGCGCGGATCCCGTCGCGCAGCTGGCGCTCGATGCCGGCGCGCTGGTTGGCAAAGAGCCAGCCCGGCTCGTCCGCGGCCGCGTAGGAGTTGTGCGTCGCCGCGAAGACGACCTCGTCGAGCCGCTTGGCGCAGAGCGAGCTCGAGCCGTTGCAGCCGCTCGCGGTGACGGAGCCGCCGGCCGTGGGCGGGCTCGGGCCGGGGAGCAGCAGCGCAAGCACGACCACCGCGAGCGCGAGCGTGACCGCAACCGCGCCCGCCAGCAGCCGGCCCGGTACGCCGCTCGCGACGGGCTCGGGCCTGGATTCACCAGCCGGCTCGCCGCCCGACAGCTGCGCGGCTCCGGCGAGGACGATCGCGATGCCGGTCGTCACGAGCAGGATCCGCCCGAAGAGCCCAGGCTCGAAGATGAGCAGCCCGCCGAGCGTGACGAGAACGGCCGCCCTGGCCAGCTTGGCGGCCGGAGCCTGCGATCCGAGCGCGCGGGCGGCGAGGCGGCGTGCGGCAGCCGGCCGCGTACTCGGCAGTCCACGCGCGGCAAGCGCCGCCGCGACGGCGCCCGCCAGCGCGGCCACGAGGCCTGCGTCGCGCAGGTCGGCGAAGAGGGCGTCCCAGAGCGCTCGGATGGCGGCGCGCTCACCGTCGTCCCCGAGGTCGGCTGCGCTGGCAGCGTGTGACACCACGAACTCACCGAGGCCGGCCACGAGGGCAGCCACGAGCAGGCCCGCGCCCGCCACGGCGACGCCCAGCGAGACCAGGGCGTTCCGGACGCCGCCCGCGAGGAGCGCGGCACCCGCTCCGGCGACCAGCGCCAGCACGAGGAGCGGCCAGCGCCAGCCGGCGAGGTCGCCCACGAGGCGGGCGGCATCGAGCTCGAACTGGCGCGGGTCGAGCCGGATCACCGGCACGCGCAGGCCGGGCGGTATGCGCTCGGCCAGATTCGGCGCCGCGTCGCTGAGCGCGTCGAAGAGGAGCCCGTCGCCCACCGCGAGCTTGAACGCGAAGGTTCGCTCGCCCTCGATGAGGGCCTGGTGACGCTGGCGCAGCGCGTCCGCGAACAGGCGCCGGAACGGCGATGTGTCCGCCAGCGAGGCGATCACCGGGACGACGAGCGGCCGGACCGCCAGCACGTCGGGGACGGGTCCGCTCGTGACACCATCGACGATCCGCTCGGCGAGCGCGTCACGGACGTCCGAGTCGTCGAGCGCGGCGGTCACGCGGGCGCCGAACTCGCGGCTGTCGACGAGCGCAGACTGCGCGTACCAGGAGACGGCCGCGGCGGCGAGCAGCACAGCGGTTGCCACCACGAGGGCGATGGCGGCGCGGCGCCGCCAGGCAGGCGTCACGAGGGGATTGTGACCCGTCGCGCTAGGCGGCCGCGGGCTCGCGCGCCGGCTTTGCGGCCACGAGCTCGAGCTCGAGCCGCTCCACGCGGGTGTCCTCGACGCGCTCGACCCAGGCCTTGCGCAGCAGCGGCTCGTACTTGTGCAGGCTTTCCGGGAGGCCGCTCAGGTGTGCCGGCAGCCGCGGGCCCGGCTCGATTCCGAGCGCGCGCAGGAGCCGCTCGTCCTCGATCGTCCGCACCGGGCAGTTGCGGCAGCGGGGGTTCGATCGGCAGCACCTGACGTGCACGGCGGACGCAGCGTAGCACGCCCTTAGGGTTCCCTAACAGGGCGCCGGGGTTACGCTGCCGCGACATGCCCTCGAAGCTCTTCAAGCCCGGGCTGCTCGACGGGCAGGTCGCGCTCGTGAGCGGCGGGGGATCGGGTCTCGGCCGCGCCGCCGCGCTCGAGCTGGCTGCGCTCGGGGCGCAGGTGGTGGTGTGCGGGCGCCGGGCCGAGCCGCTCGAGGAGACGGTGGCGCGGGCCGAGCGGAGCCGCTGCGCCGCGATCGCCTGCGACATCCGGGAGGAGGAGCAGGTAGAGGCGCTCGTCGACGAGGTCCTTTCGCGCCACGGCCGCATCGACGTGCTCCTCAACAACGCTGGGGGGCAGTACCTCACGCCCGCCGAGGACATCACGCCGAAGGGATTTCGCACGGTGATGCGGCTGAACGTCGAGGGCACCTGGCTGATGACCCACGCGGTGGCGACGCGCGCGATGATTCCGGACGCGCGCGGCGGCAAGATCGTCAGCGTCACGCTCTCGCCGCATCACGGCCTGCCCGGGATGGCGCACTCGTCCGCCGCCCGCGCCGCCGTCGAGAACCTGACGCGCGTGCTCTCGATCGAGTGGGCGCGCTACGGGATCAGGCTGACCGCGCTCGCCGCCGGCCACTTCGCGACCGAGACGCTCATGACGAAGTACCCGCAGCCCGTGGTCGAGGGGGTCGCGGGAACGATCCCGCTGCAGCGGCTCGGCAGCGAGGAGGAGTTCGCCTGGCTCGTCGCCTATCTCGCGTCGCCCGCCGGCGACTACTTCTCGGGCGCCGTGCTCACAATCGACGGCGCGCGGGACAACTGGTTCGGCGTCTGGCCGCCCGGTGCCCTCACGGACGAGGGCGGGCGCCCGCTCCGCGAGGAGCGCAGGGCGTGAACATCGTTCCGGTGCTCGAGACCGAGCGACTCGTCATGCGCGGCTTTCGCGACGACGATCAGGAGCAGTGGGCCGCCATCCGCGCCGACGACGATGTCATGCGCTCGCTCGGGCGCGACGGGGGCATCGCTCCCGACGAGGCGTGGCGGGAGATGGCGATGCTCGCCGGCCACTGGGCGCTGAAGGGCTTCGGCCACTGGGCGCTCGAAGAGCGTTCGAGCGGGGCCCTGATCGGCAACGCGGGCCTGTTTTTCCCGCCCTACTGGCCGGCACTCGAGGTCGGCTGGACGGTCACCAGGCCGCGCTGGGGCGAGGGCTTCGCCGGCGAGGCCGCCCGCGCCGCCGCGCGCTGGGCCCAGGCGCAGCTCGGTGCCGACCACCTGATCAGCCTGATCGCGCCGTCGAACTTGCGCTCCCTGCGGGTCGCGGAGAAGCTCGGCATGACCCATGAGGGTGAGGCCCGCGTGCGAGGCTTCAACCTGCTGAAATATGGAAGGGCCCTGCCGCTCGCGGACGGCGATTCGGCCGCACGCGGCGCGGGTACCGACAGCCCATGAGCGTGAACGAGAGCAACGAGCCCCGCGACGAGAAGTTCGTCGAGCACGAGGAGGAGCTTGCCGCCGAGGAGGCCGCCTCGATCGGCGGCCCGGCGCCGGACTACCACACCGACGAGGCGCACCGGGCACTCGAGGAGTCCGGCGAGGGCGAGGCCGAGGGCTTCGAGCTGGCCGAGCAGGAGCTGATCGACGCAGCCTCACACAGTGAGAACCGCCATAACCCCGCCGAGGACGCCTTCACGCCAGAGGTCGAGTCGGACGAGTCCGGCGCCGCCTACGGCGAGCCGGACGAGGTCGATCCCACCGAGGTCGTGCGCGATCCGGATGCGGAGGTCGACGACGATCCCGGCGAGGGGCCGGGGATCGCGGCGGATCGCTAGGCGCCGAAGCAGCCGGCTCGGCCGGCTGCGCAGGGAACTGAATTTACGGACCTCAGCGCTCGAACAACGTCGACAGCACCACCTCGGTCACGGTCCGGGTGATGCCGTCGGTCGCCCGAATGCGCTCCAGGCAGAGCTCGAGGTCCTGGGTGTCGCGCGCCTGCACGTGCAGCAACGCGCTCGCCTCGCCGGCCACGGTGTGGGCCGACACGACGCCCGGCTCGTCCTCGACGGCGCGCTTGATCGAGTCGGCGGGCATGCGGCCTTCGCAGTAGAGATCGACGAACGCCTCCGCGTGCCAGCCGAAGGCGCGCGGATCGACGAGCGCCGTATAGCCCTGGATAACCCCGTCGGCCTCGAGCCGGTCGAGGCGGCGCTTGACGGCCGGGGCCGAGAGATGAACGTGCTTGCCGATGTCCTGGAAGGAGCGGCGGGCGTTCTGACGAAGCAGCGCAACGATTCTCCGGTCGGTGTCGTCCATATGAAGCTGAAGTGTGGCACTCCTGCAACAAATCCGCATTGTCCGATCGCAAAAACATCGGAATCATTACATGGACGATCTGAAAACCGAGAGAGGAGCCCGATGGCGACCGAGGAGCTTGCCTCCCGCACCGTCACCCCGCCGGTGCACGAGAACGACCGCATGCCGGTCCATGGGATCGATCACGTGGAGTTCTACGTCGGCAACGCGGCTCAGGCGGCCTACTACTTCGTGCACGCCTTCGGCTTCACCGAGACGGCCTACCGCGGGCTGGAGACCGGTCATCGCGGCCGCAAGTCGCACGTGCTCGAGCAGGGGCGCATCCGCCTCGTGCTCACGGGCACGCTCAACGGCGGCGACGAGATCGCCGACCACCATGCACGCCACGGCGACGGCGTCCACAAGATCGCGCTGAGCGTGCCCGACGCCGCGGCGGCGTACGAGCACGCCGTCGACCACGGCGCGCGCGGCGTCATGACGCCGCGCTGGGAGGAGGACGAGCACGGCCGCGTCCAGCTCTCGGCGATCGCGACCTACGGCGAGACGCTCCACCTCTTCGTGCAGCGCGAGGACTACGAGGGCGCGTTCCTGCCCGGCTACGAGCGGCGCGCCACCGCGCCCAGCGACCCGGACGGCATGCTGCTGATGGGGATCGACCACATCGTCGGCAACGTCGAGCTGGGCCACATGGAGGAGTGGGTCCACTACTACGAGCGCGTCTTCGGGATGACCGAGATGATCCACTTCTCGGACGAGGCGATCTCCACCGAGTACTCGGCGCTGATGTCCAAGGTGGTCACGGACGGCAGCGGGCGCCTGAAGTTCCCGATCAACGAGCCGGCCGAGGGCAAGCGCAAGTCGCAGATCGACGAGTACATCGAGTTCTACAACGGCGCCGGCGCCCAGCACATCGCCGTCGCCACGCGCGACATCGTGGGATGCGTCGCCGCCCTGAGGGAGCGCGGAGTCGAGTTCCTCACGATCCCGGAGGAGTACTACGACGAGGTCCCGGACCGGATCGGCAAGATCGACGAGGACATCGCGGACCTGAGGCGGCTCGGAATCCTGGTCGACCGCGACGACGAGGGCTACCTCCTGCAGATCTTCACGAAGCCCATCGGCGACCGTCCGACCGTGTTCTTCGAGATCATCGAGCGACACGGCGCCCGCGGCTTCGGCGAGGGCAACTTCAAGGCACTCTTCGAGGCGATCGAGCGTGAGCAGGACCGGAGAGGAAACCTCTAGAGCCATGCGCTACGCCAGCCTCGGAAAGATCCCGCCCAAGCGCCACGTCCAGGTGCGCCGGAACGGCGAGCAGGCGGTGTCTGCGAGCGATGGTTCTCAGCTCGGCGACTCCTCGCCGCTGCTGGTCGAGGAGGTGATGGGCTACGAGGGCTTCTCGGGCAACGAGTCGATCCTGCTCCATCTCCAGTCGCCCTGCCGGCTCGAGCACGTCGGCGCGTTCCGCCCGGTCGAGCGCGAGGAGTGGCTGCCGGACGCGCACGTCCACCGGCTCGCGGACACCCAGCCGGTCGAGCCCGGCGGCGACCCGCTCTCGAGCCGGCGCCTGCTGATGTGGAACGGCGACATCGAGGTCTCGGTCGCGAAGCCGACCGAGCCGCTCGAGGGCTTCTACCGAAACGGCGAGGGCGACGAGGTCATCTACGTGCACCGCGGCTCGGGCGTCCTGCGCACCGTCTTCGGGCGCGTGCCCTTCCGCGAGCGCGACTACCTCGTGATCCCGCGCGGTACGACGCACAGCTTCGAGCTCCCGGAGGGTGAGGAGCAGTACTGGCTCTGCTTCCACACGCCCGGCGAGATCGAGACCCCGAACCGCTACCGCAACCGCTACGGGCAGCTGCTCGAGCACGCGCCCTACTCGCAGCGCGACTTCCACCCGCCCGCGGAGCTCGAGACCTTCGACGAGGCGGGCGAGTACCCCGTGACCGTGCGCGTCCGCGACGGCTACCAGGACTACGGGCTCGACCGGCACCCGTTCGACGTCGTGGGCTGGGACGGCTACGTGTGGCCGTACACGTTCAACGCGGACGACTTCGAGCCGCGCGCGGGCCGCTTCCACCTGCCGCCGCCCGCCCACCAGACCTTCCAGGGGCAGAACTTCGTGATCTGCACGTTCGCCCCCCGGATGCTCGACTGGGATCCGCAGGCGGTGGTGTTGCCGTACCACCACTCGAACATCCAGTCCGAGGAGGTCATGTTCTACGCGGCGGGCGACTACGCGGCCCGCAAGGGAGTGGACATCGGATCGATCACGCTGCACCCGTCCGGCCTGCCGCACGGGCCGCAGCCGGGCGCCGTCGAGAAGGCGCTCGGCAAGAAGTCGACCGACGAGCTCGCCGTGATGTGGGACACCTTCCGCCCGCTCAAGCTGTCGGCGCTCTGGAGCGATGTCGACAAGCCGGAGTACGCGTACAGCTGGAACCCGGACCGGTCGGGCGAGCTTCCGAGCGAGGACGGAGTGCCCCAGTCGGACACCGTCGTCACGGGACCGTCGGCCTAGGGCTTAGGTTCGGGCTGCCCAGGCCGCGGGTCCTGTCCGGGGAAGTTTCCTTTCGGACCCCTTCGCTTCGCTCGGGGCCGCGAAAGTTTGCCTTCCCTCGGCCACCCGCGGGTGGGGCGCCGCGGCTAGCGTCGCGCCGGTTTTCGCCTCGTTCTATTCCAGGGCGGTGTTGCGGCCGACCTGCTCCCACTCGCGCAGCTCCGCACCGACGGCCTCGAGCCGCTGCCCGATGTTGCCGATGGCGTCGGCGCCAAGCACCAGCCGTAGCGGTGGCTCGTCGGCCTCCAGCGCGGTGATGATCGCGGCAGCCGCCTTGGCCGGGTCGCCCGCCTGCAGGCCGTGGCCTACCCGCACGTACTCTCGCGTCGGGCCGACCGTCTCCGCGTACTCGGGCATCTCGTCCGACATGTACGCGGCGTCGGCGGGGAAGAGGCCGGTCCGGAACGCCCCCGGCTCGACGATCAGCGTGTGGATGCCGAACGGCTGGACCTCGTCACGCAGCGTCTCGGTCAGGCCCTCGAGCGCGAACTTCGTCGCGCAGTAGGCGCCGAAGCCCGGCGCCGTGACCTGGCCGCCGACGCTCGACATCTGCACGATCGCGCCGCTGCCCTGCCCTCGCATGGCCGGCAGCACCAAGCGCGTGAGCGCCGCCGGGCCGAAGAAGTGGAGGTCGAAGAGCGCGCGCAACTCCTCGTCGGTCGTCTCCTCGACGGCGCCGACCTGCGTGCGGCCCGCGTTGTTCACGAGCACGTCGATGGGGCCGAAGCGGTCGAGCGCGGCTGCCACGGCGGCCTCGCGATCCGAGGCGTCGGTCACATCGAGCCGGAGAGCGTGGACGCGCTCGGGGTCGCCGAGCTCGGCCAGCGCATCGGTGCGCCGAGCGGTGGCGACCACCGAGTCGCCCCGCTCGACCGCCGCCTCGGCGATGGCGCGGCCGAAGCCGCTCGTCGCTCCCGTTATGAACCAGACCCGTGTGTCGCTCACGCGAGCAACGCTGGAGCCGCGTCTACGACCCCGCGCACGGGAAGTACGGCGCGCCGCCGGCGTGTCTCAGAAGTACATCCCTCCGAACTGCCCGCCGGTCACATTGAGCACCTGGCCGTGCACGAAGTCGGCCCACGGCGAGCAGAGGAAGAACACGGGTCCGGCAGCCTCCTCCGGCGTCGCCGGCCGGCCCAGCGGGATCAGCATCGCCGCCATCTGGCGCATCTGCTCAGGGATGCCGAGCTGGATCTCCTCGCCGTCCTTCACCATCGTGTTGCCCGATTCCTTGGCGGCCGTCAGGCGCGTCTCGACGAAGCCGAAGGCCACGGCGTTCACGTTGATCTTGAACTGGCCCCACTCCTTGGCGAGCGTCTTCGTGAGGCCGACCACGCCGAGCTTGCCGGCG
This sequence comes from uncultured Thermoleophilaceae bacterium, assembly GCA_963734025.1. Taxonomy (GTDB): domain Bacteria; phylum Actinomycetota; class Thermoleophilia; order Solirubrobacterales; family Thermoleophilaceae; genus JACVRW01. The sequence goes on along the minus strand of CAVTFR010000016.1, from coordinate 88,170 downwards.
GAGTAGTTGACCTGACCGGGGTTGCCGTGCATGCCCGAGGTCGAGGACACGTTGACGATCTTGCGGAAGACCTCGCGGCCCTCCTCGCGCTCCTGCTTGGCCGGCTCGCGCATGTGCGGCGCGGCGGCGCGGCAGACCCGGAACGGCACGACGGTGTGGATGTCGAGCATCGCCTGGAACTGCTCGTCGGTCATCTTGTGAGCGACGCCGTCCTTCGTGTAGCCGGCGTTGTTGACGATGATGTCGAGCCGGCCGAATTCGTCGACCGCCTTCTGCACCAGCTGGTCCGGCACGCCCTCCTTGGTGAGGTCGCCGCCGAAGACGGCGGTCTCGCCCGCGATCTCGGACGATGCCTGCTCGGCGACGTCCGCGTCGAGATCGTTGATCAGCACGCGGGCGCCGTGCTCCGTGAGCAGCTCGGCGGTTGCCCGGCCGATGCCCCGGGCAGAACCAGTGACGATCGCCGCCTTTCCGTCCAGCACTCCCACTCTGTGACTCCTTTCGGCACTGCGGTGATTTCGAGGCAGGCATCATGACGATCCGGCCTATCGTGGGTTGCGGATGACCCTCAACATCGTTCGCTACGGCATTCCGCTCGCGCTGTTCGTCGCGGGCATGGTGATCGCGGGAACCGCCGGCCGCATCGGGCTGGCCGCAGGCGCGATGTTCATCAGCGCCGCCACGGCCGTGCTGCTCCTCAACGTCATCTACCGGATCGGCGTCGAGGGCGACAAGACGCGCGGCCGCGAGGAAGAGGCGCGCCGCTTCTTCGACGAGCACGGGCGCTGGCCCGACGAGCCGGAGTCGGCGACGCGCAGACGGCCGCCGCCCTAGAGGCCCAAGAGCCTCCCGAGGATCTCCTTCATGACCTCGTCAGTGCCGCCGCCGATCGGGCCGAGCCGCGTGTCGCGCAGGGCGCGCCCGAGCTCGAGGTCGCCGTCCGAGATCCGGAACGCCGTCTCGGCCAGCTCGAGCGCCGAGCGCTGCGAGAGCAGCTTCGCCTCGGTCACCTCCCGGATCGCGTCGTGTCCGCCGGCGAAGAGGTAGAGGGCGTGGGTGGTGAGTGCGCGCGACGCCTCGAGCTTGACCGCCAGCTCCGCCACCGTGTGACGCAGCTCGGTCCGGCCCTGCGAGGCGGCGACGGCGCGCTCGAGTACGACCTCCATCGAGCCGACCGCGCCGAGAGCCATCACGAGCCGCTCCCACTGGAAGTTGGCCATCACGAGCTGGAAGCCGCGGTTCTCCTCGCCGAGCCGGTTCTCCTCGGGGACGAACACGTCGTCGAACGAGAGCTCGGCGGTGTCAGACGCGTGCCAGCCGAGCTTCTCGAGCTTCTTCGAGACCGAGAAGCCGTCCATGTCGCGCTCAATGACGAGAAAAGAAATGCCGTGATGGCCGCCCTCCTCGGTGGTCTTCGCGGCCGTGACGACGAAGTCGGCGCGCACGCCGTTCGTGATGAAGGTCTTCGAGCCGTTGACGACGTAGCCGCCCTCGACGCGCTGCGCGCGGGTGTGGATGCCGGCCACGTCCGAGCCGGCGCCCGGCTCCGTGATCGCGAGGGCGCCGATCCGCTCGCCCCGGATCGCGGGGGCGAGGAAGCGCTCCTTCTGCTCGTCCGTGCCGAACTTCCAGACGGGCGGTGTCGCGATCGAGACGTGCGCCCCGATGCCCGCGGCGAGACCGCCGGAGCCGCAGCGCGAGAGCTCCTGGGCGAGCACGGCGTCCTCGACATAGCCGAGCCCGCGCCCGCCGTACTCGACCGGGTACTTGATGCCGAGCAAGCCGCGCTCGCCCATGCGCGCGAAGACCTCGTCGGGGAACCAGCGCGCCTCCTCCCACTCGGCGGCATGCGGGCGCAGCTCGTCGGCGACGAAGCGCCTGATCTCGTCGCGCAGCTCGTCGTGCTCCGCCGTGAACGGCGGCACCGGCAGCGGCGCCGCCGCCTGCTTCACAGCTGCTTGCGCAGCATGCCGAACACGCCGCGCATGACCTTCTTCTGGAGGGCCTTGCCCTCGCGCGAGGTGAGGAAGTCGCCGATGGCGTCGGCGCCGCCTGTGCGGGCCGTCGCCGCATCCGGCTCGCGCTTGCGCCGCCGCGGGGCCTTTCGCGTGGCCCCGACGGGCTCCGGCTCCTCCTCGTCCTGTGCCTCCATGCGCGCCGCCAGCTTCTCGCGAGCGCTCTCGGCCTCGGCGCGCGTGCCGTACTTCGCGAACAGCGGCGACGCCTTGGCGGTCCCCTCCACATCGTCCGCCGGCCCCATGCGCGAGGCGGGCGAGCGCAGGCGGGTATGCACGACCGGCGTCGGCACGCCGTCCTCGGACAGGATCGTCACGGCGGCCTCGCCGATGCCCATCTGCGTCAGAAGCTCCTCGACGTCGTAGAAGTCCGAGGTCGGGTAGGTCGACGCGGCCGCCTTGAGAGCCTTGGCGTCGTCAGGCGTGAATGCGCGCAGCGCGTGCTGCACGCGGTTGCCGAGCTGGCCGAGCACCTCGCCGGGCACGTCGTCCGGCACCTGCGTCACGAAGAAGACGCCGACGCCCTTCGAGCGGATCAGCCTGACGGTCTGGGTGACCGACTCGAGGAACGCCTTGGTCGCGCCGCTGAAGAGCAGGTGCGCCTCGTCGAAGAAGAAGACGAGCTTCGGCTTATCGAGGTCGCCGGCCTCGGGCAACTGCTCGAACAGCTCCGCGACGAGCCACATGAGCGCCGTCGAGAAGAGCCGCGGCTTGTCCTGCACGGCCGGCAGCTCGAGGCAGGAGATGATGCCGCGGCCATCCGGAGCGGTGCGGATGAGGTCCGCGATGTCGAGCTGAGGCTCGCCGAAGAACTCGTTGCCGCCGCCGGTCTCGAGCCCGACGAGGCTGCGCAGCAGCACCCCGACGGTCGACGATGCGAGCCCGCCGATTCCCTCGAGCTCCTGCTTGCCGGCATCCGACTCGAGGAAGGTGAGGAGCGCGCGCAGGTCGGAGAGGTCGAGCAGGGGGAGGCCCTTCTGGTCCGCGTAGTGGAAGACCAGCGCGAGGCTCTGCTCCTGAGTCTCGTTCGCGTCGAGGATCTTGGCGAGCAGCTGAGGCCCGAAGTCGGAGACCGTCGCGCGCACCGGGACGCCCGGGCCGATGCCGCCCAGCGACAGGTACTCGACCGGATAGCCGCGCGGCTCGAACGCGAGACCAAGCTCGCCCATGCGCTTCTCCGCCGGGCCGCCCGGCTCGCCCGGGGCGCTGATCCCGGACACGTCGCCCTTGACGTCCGCCGCGAAGACGGCGACGCCCGCCTCCGAGAGCTGCTCCGCGACGGTCTGGAGCGTGATCGTCTTGCCGGTTCCGGTCGCGCCGGCGATCAGGCCGTGCCGGTTCATCATCCGCAGCGGGACGCGCACGACTGCGTCGTTCTCGAGCTCGCCGTCGTGGACGCCGCGACCCAGGTCGATCGCTCCGCCCTCGGTCGCGTACGCCTCGCTGATCTTGGTCGCGAAGTCGCTCATCGGCGCGGGATCGTACCGCCGGCCTGTCAGCCCTCGAACACGTCGAGCGGCAGCGCCGCGGAGACGAGCGCGTTCGGCGCGTCGACCAGCTCCGACACCCGCAGCTCGGCCGCGACGCTCATCAACACGTACGCCTCCTCGCGCCCGAGCCCGCGGGTGGCGGTCAGCCAGCCGAGCAGCTCGAGCAGTGCCCGGCGCGTGGCGAGGTTGAGGTCGAGATCGCCCTGCTTGCCGGCGTCATCGAGGGGGATGCCCGTCGTGCAGAACATCGGGCGCTCTGATCGTGCCGGCGCCTCGTAGGCCGGGTACGTGGGGGTCCAGTCGCCGGGGCCGGCGAGCGAGACCCGGAAGGTCGCGCTGCCCCCTGTCTCGATCGCCGAGATGCACACCTCCCCGTCGCCCTGCGCGAAGTGCAGGTCGCCCACCGACAGGAGCGCGCCCGGCACGTGCACCGGCAGCCACAGGCGGGCGCCCGGGCCGAGGTCGCGGATGTCCATGTTGCCGCCGTTCTCGCGGGGCGGGTAGGTGCGGAGCCCGTCCGCGGCCTCGGGCGGCCAGGCATAGGCCGCGTCGGGGAGGTGCGCGCGGCCGCCGCGCTCGGCGAGCTCGCGCTCGCGCTCCCGCACGCGCTCGAAGAGCTCGCGCGACGGAGCCACGCCGATCACGCCGGCGTGCGTGCATGCAGGCACGGCCACGCCGGGCAGCTGCTCGGAGCGAGCCAGCCCGCCCTCGATCTCCCACTTGGCGAGGAATGGCTCCGTGAAGAGGTCGCCGAGGAACCCGGAGCCAGGCCAGATCGCGGTCCACGCGAAGTCGTCGGTCTCGTAGCCGAGCACCTCGAGCTCGAGCACGTCGCCGGGCGCCGCGCCGCGCACCTCGACGGGCCCGGTCAGCGGATGAGCGAGCGAGGGGACGCCGAGCAGGTCGGCGTGCGTCGAGTCAGCGCGTGATCTCACGATCGCGCGAGTCGCGGATCTCGAAGGTGACAGTGTCACCGGGCTCGATCCGGCGCACCGGGGCGATGTCGGGATGCCAGCGGTTGTGCCCGTTGCGCGGCGCCCGGTCGAGGCGCTGCGAGCGGTCGATCTCGATCCTCACCGGCATGCGCCCACGCTATCGCCGCGTTCACGCGTGCTGCGGTCCGCAGGGCGACTTGCGCTCATAAGGCCAGCCTAAATGTTGTTGGCGATATGTCAAGAACCGTATTAGCATCTCGTCAACAAGGACGCGGTGGACCTGCTGTGCGTGCGCGGCTCGTTCGGCCAGTCGCAGTGGAGCGTTGCATGCGCTCCAGCTGACCGGCCGCTGACGAATCCGGACGGGACGACCGACCGATTGCCGGTTGGGTCGTGCCGCCTGGCGTTCGCCAGGGATCAACCAGTCTCGAATTCGAACCCATGAAGGAGATTGCCAAATGCGTAGGATCATCATGGGGACGGCGCTCGCGCTGTCCCTCGCAGTTGCAGGCACCGCTCAGGCGGACAGCAACACCACGACGTTCGATGGTTTCGACACCGGAACCGTCAACGGTCAGCACGGATGGAAGGCCACCGGTCCGTACGATCAGGCGGTCGAGGACGTCGAGGGCGCGAAGGCGCTTCGGATCTCCAACGCAGTGACGTCCGGCAGCCTTGGCGACATGCCGTACTCCGCGCCGGTGCTGATCGCGGCGGGCGAGAACGAGGCCAACAATGTTCTCGTCAACGAGTTCAAGTTCCGTCGAAGACCCCGGAGAGCAGCAGACGGGGCTAGCGATGAGCGTCAGCCCGACCAACGGCGATGGCGCTCGGATGTGCTACGTCCGCCTGGAGGACAGCTACGACGGCGTGCGCGTGTTCTTCGATGACGTGCCGAATGAGGACACGGCCACGCTTTCACCGACCGGTGGATCGCCACGCTGGACCGTACTCGATGCGCACACGATCCGTTTCGAGACGACGTTCGTCCGGGGCACCGACAACGATGTTGTCCGCATCTTCTTGACGGCGTCTCAAGGTGTGCGGTGACGTCGTGGGAGAATTACTACCGCTTCAACGAGCAGCGCGACCCGGTGCCGAGCGATCGCCTCATGTGGCGTACTCGGCGGCACGTGCTGCCCCGGCCACCAACGGCATGGCTTCCTGTTCGATGACGTGACGAGCGAGTCAAAGGCGACTGGATCCACTTCCTGCACCACGCCGCCTGCCGATGGTCCGCAGGGTCCGGTTGGTCCGCAGGGTCCGCAGGGTCCGCAGGGTCAGCGCGGTGCTGCCGGCAAGAATGGCTCCAACGGCACGAACGGTGTCGATGGCAAGAATGGCATCGACGGCAAGAACGGTGTCAACGGCAAGGATGGCGTCAACAGCACCGTCACGCTTCGCGGTGCCTCGATCCGTCATCTGCAAATCCGCAAGATCAGCGGCATGAAGTTCCTCAGCGCCAAGGCCACGATGGGTGGCAAGCGTCTGAGCGTCAAGGGTCGCACCGTCAAGGTCGATCTCCGTGGCAAGTCGTGGGCGAGTACCGGGTGTGTCATCACGGCCAAGTACCAGGCCAATGGCAAGGTCTACAAGGTCCGCAGCTCCCGGAGCCTGAGCATCATCCGCAAGTAGTCACGAACATGGGAACGGCGGGCTGGCTGCGGCTGGCCCACCTCTCCTATCGACAGAAGCCATAACGCCGGTGCTCCAACCCCATCGGCGCCGGCGGTCTGACGCAGATTGAAACGCAAGCGCACCCCATTGCTGGGGTGCGCTTTGCGTTTCGGGCGGCGCGCTACAGCCCGTACGAGCGCCCGATCACGTCGAGCATCACCTCGTCCGTGCCGGCGCCGATCCGGTTCAGGCGCATGTCGCGCCAGGCGCGCTCGATCCCGTACTCCTTCATGTAGCCCGCTCCGCCGTGGATCTGCAGGCACTCGTCGACGACCTCGCAGGCCATGCGGGCCGTGTAGAGCTTCGCCATCGAGATCTCGCGCACGGGGTACTCGCCGTTCGCGAAGCGCCAGGCCGTCGTGTACGTCAGCGCACGGCCGGCCTCGATCTTCGTGGCCATGTCGGCGAACTTGTGCCGGATCGCCTGGAACTTGCCGATCGGACGGCCGAACGCCGAGCGCTCGCCGGCGTACTCGAGCGTGCGGTCGAAGCAGCGCTGCGCGCCCGCGACGCAGCCCGCGGCGCCGATCAGGCGCTCGCCCTGGAGCTCCCACATGATGTGGTAGAAGCCCTTGCCCTCCTGACCAAGCAGGGCGTCGGCCGGCACGCGCACGTCCTGGAAGGCGAGCAGCGCCGTGTCGCTCGCGTGCATGCCGAGCTTCTCGAGCTTCTTCTCGCGGATCACGCCCGGCGTGTCCATCGGCACGAGAAAGAGGGAGAAGCCGTCGTAGCCCGCGTCCGGATCGGTCTTCGTCACGAGCACGATGAAGTCGGCCCGGTGGCCGTTCGTGATGTAGGTCTTGGAGCCGTTGATGACCCACTCGTCGCCGTCGCGCACTGCGAGCGTCTTGATGCCGGCAACGTCGCTGCCCGCGTCGGGCTCGGTGATGCCCAGGCACGCGATCTTCTCGCCGCGAATCGCCGGCACCAGCCACTCCCGCTTCTGCTGCTCGCTGCCGAACAGGAGGACCGGCGGCGTCGCCATGTCGGTGTGGACCGCGACGCCCATGGCGAGCCCGCCGGAGCCGGCGTGCGCCATCTCCTCGGCGAGCACGATGTTGCAGAAGTAGTCCCCGCCCTGGCCGCCGTACTCCTCGGGGTAGGAGAGGCCGAGGAAGCCGAGCTTGCCCATGCGCCGGAAGACGGAGTCGGGAAAGGTCGTCTCCTCCCACAGCTCGGCGTGCGGCGCCAGCTCCTTGACGACGAACGAGCGGATCGACTCGCGCAGCTGATCGTGTTCGTCGGTGAAGATGAAATGCCCGCGGCGGGCGCCGTGATCGGGCTTGAGGGGCGCTTCCCGAGTGGCCATGCGGGCAAGCTAACGGGCGCCCGCGCAAAAGTAAACAGTGGCACTTCCTACTTTCAACGCAAGCGGCCTCGTGTAACAGACAGCGGGCCGGCGATACGGTGGCGCCATGAGCGAGCGCGAATTCGACGTGATCATCCTGGGTGCCGGGCCCGCCGGCGAGGTCGCCGCGGGCCGGTTGGGGGAGGCCGGCCTCGATGTCGCCATCATCGAGCCTGAGCTGATCGGCGGCGAATGCTCCTTCTACGCGTGCATGCCCTCGAAGGCGCTGCTGCGCCCCGCCGAGCTGCTCGCAGAGGTGCGCAGGATCCCCGGCGTGCGCGAGGCGGTCACGGGCGCTCTCGACGTGGAGGCCGTGCTGAAGCGCCGCGACGAGATCATCCACGGCCTCGACGACTCGCACATGGAGCCCTGGCTGGTGGACCGCGGCGTCACGATCGTCCGCGGCGCCGGGCGGCTCGACGGCGAGCGCCGGGTCCAGGTGGACGACGACACGCTCGTGGCCGGGCGCGCGGTGATCGTCGCCACCGGCTCGGCGCCCCTGATACCGCCGATCCCCGGCCTCGATGGGATCGAGCCGTGGACCAACCGCGAGGCCACGACCGCGGAGGAGGTTCCCGAGCGGCTCGTGATCCTCGGGGGCGGGGTCGTGGGCGTCGAGATGGCGCAGGCGTACACGAGCTTCGGCAGCCGCGTCAGCCTCGTTGAGGGAGGCGACCGGCTGCTGGCGCGCGAGGAGCCGTTTGCGAGCGAGGACGTGCGCGGGGCCCTGGAGGAGAAGGGGGTCGAGGTGCACCTGGGAATTAGGGCGTCGGCCGTGCGCGCCGAGGATGGCGAGCTGGTCGTCGAGCTCGACGGCCCGGCCGGGCCGCTGCGCGGCGATCAGCTGCTCGTGGCCACCGGCCGGCGGCTCAACACCGCGGAGATTGGGCTCGAGACGGTCGGGCTCGAGCCGGGGAAGCCGATCGAGGTCGACGACTCGATGCGGGTGAACGACTGGCTCTACGCGGTCGGCGACGTCAACGGCCGCGCGCTCCTCACCCACATGGGCAAGTACCAGGCGCGCGTAGCGGCTGACGTGATCCTTGGCGAGGACAGCATCTGCCTCGTCACGGACGGCGAGCACTCCCCGCGCGTGATCTTCACCGATCCGCAGGTGGCGGCCGTCGGCTACACCCATGATGCGGCCGAGCGCGCGGGCCTGAACGTGCGCGTCGTCGACGTGCCGACCCAGTCGGCGGCGGGGGCCTCGTTCTACGGCCGCGACGACGCGGTTGGCACGACCCGCTTCGTCGTGGACGAGGACAGGCGCGTGATCGTCGGCGTGACCTTCACCGGCCCCGAGGTCGCCGAGTTCCTGCAGGCTGCGACGATCGCCGTGGTGGGCGAGGTGCCGCTCGAGCGCCTCTTCCACGCGATTCCGGCATTCCCCACGCGCAGCGAGATCTGGCTGTACATGCTCGAAGCGCTCGGCGTGTCCGGGCCCTGCTACCCGATGTTGACTCAGCAGCCCGCGTAGCGGCAGGCCACGACGCGCGGCTGCTCCACCGGCCTGCCGGCGTCGAGCGACCAGGCCAGCCGGATGAACTGCGCGTGCGACCACGCGAGCGGCGTCGCCGAAAGCGTGCCCTCGCCGCGCGGGAAGCCGGGCCGCCCCGAGGGCGGGTTCTCGTCCCATACCTGCTCGGGGATCATCCAGCCCTCGTTGGCGGCGCCGGCCATCGAGCCGAGCCGGCCGGCGGCGGCGCGGCGGTCGCCCGCGAGCAGCTCGTACTCGCCGCGCTCGCCGGCGAAGATCGGCCAGATGCGGCCGATCGTCGCCCCGCTGCCAGGCGGTGAGAGGTTCCAGGGCCCGCCGGTGGGGGTCTCGCCGTAGCCGTCGAAGTTGAAGCGGTGCCAGAAGCGGCCGTTGGGAGTGTCGACCCCGAGTCGCTGGTCGACCACCTGGAGGGTGTTCAGCACCGTCGGATCGTCGTGCCGCTTGACGCCGAGCCGGACGAGCTCGAGGAAGCTCGGGTCGACCACCATCCGCTGGTCGATCGCGGCCGGGCCGCCGTCGCCGATCGAGTAGGTCGTGCCCACGTTCGGATCAGGGTTCGCGGGCGGCTCGGGCTGCTGCGGCTTGGTGAGCCGCAGGTAGTACGGCTTTGAGCTGTAGGGCCCGTTGGAGGTGGCGGTCCAGGCGTCGACCTTCGACTCCCACTCGTCCGCGACCAGCTCCCAGGCCTCCGCCGAGGTGACGTCGCCGTTGCGGCGCGCGATGTCTGCCGCGCAGACGAGACCGGCGATCTCCGCCGCGATCGTGCCGGGCGACCAGCCGCTCTGGTTCTCCCAGCGCTCCTGCGGGCTGTAGGGGCCCTCGGCGGCGATGAAATCCGCGGCCTTCTTCACGTGGTCTCGGTAGAGATCCGGCTCGAAGCGGCGCAGCTGCCACGCGAGCACGATCGGCAGCGCCACCTCATCCATCTGCAGGTTGGTCCAGTTCTCGGCGCCGTTCACGCGGGTGTTCTGCGGGAACGAGCCGTCGTCCTTCTGCATGCGCTCGAAGGCGAAGTCGAGCGAGCGCTCGGCGGCCTCGCCGTCACCAAGCGCGATCTGTGCGCTCGCCACCTGGTAGAGGTCGCGCGGCCACACGAGGTGATAGGCGGCGGACGGCTGCTCGAAGCTGAGCAGGCCCCATGCCCAGGGCATGCTCGGCGATGCGATCGACGCGCCGCGGTTCAGCTTGTCCTCGCTCGCCGCCAGCACCATCGCCGACACCCAGTAGGCCGGCCCGTAGGCCCGCGCGCTGGCCGGCCGCGCCTTCAGTCCGTCGACGTAGTCGTGCCAGCCGCGGTCATACGCGCGCGAGGCGCCGTCGAACCCGCGCTCGAGCGAGGCGCGCGCAGTGTCGATCGCCTCGTCCTGGCTGGCGCCGAAGCCGAGCGCGAGTGTCATCTCGTCGCGCCGCTCGCCGTTCAGGTTCGTGCGCGCGGTTTGGACCACGTTGCCGCCCGTCGCCAGCTCATGGCGGCGGTTCATGCGGTGGTCGGCGGAGAGGTCCGTCCAGCCGTCGCTCGTCCCCAGGAAGCCGCTCGAGGTGCGCCGGAAGCGCGCGTCCGTAAGCAGCGCGCTGGCCGCGGCGGAGTCCCACGCGACGAGGCCACCGGCGCGCGAGGCGCCCGAGTCGTCATCGCCGTTGTTCGAAAGCGCGGGGTCATGCAGCACGTACAGCCTGAGCGGGCGACGCGTGAGCGCGCGGAACTCGACGTGCACCAGCACACTGCTCCGCGCAGGGTCGGTCGTATAGGTCTTGACGATCCGGTAGAGCCCGTCGCGGTCGGTGTTTACCTGCCGGTAGGAGAGGCTCTTCGAGTCGAGCAGGCGCACGCGCTGCTCGGTCGCGTCCTGCTCACGCTCCGTAAAGTTGCGGCCGTCCGACACGACGAGCTGGAGGTCGCGCAGCGCAGGCGTGCCGAGATCGGGGTAGTAGACCTCGGTCAGGCGCCCGTCGTCGAGCGTCAGCCAGGTCTGGCTGCGCATGCTCGTGGCGGTGCCGAAGCCGTCCTTGTCGGCCTCGGTCCAGGCCGCCTTCTGCCCGGGCGCCCCGGGCGCCGGGCCGTCCACTGCGGCGGCGGGGGCAGCAAAAACGAGCATTAGCAGGGCAAACAGCGTGGCGGCGCGCAGCATGATCCTGGACGCCTACCCAATTACAAGGTCCTTACGCTCCGCCTGGCGCGGCCCCGCCACTGCGAGAATCGTCCTGATGGACGACGGCACACGCGGCTCGATCCTCGTGGTCGACGACGAGCCGACCATCACCGAGGTGGTGGCGCGCTACCTGGAGCGGGCCGGCTACGCGACGCACGTCGCGGCGGACGGTCCCGACGCGAGAAGGTCGAGGTGGAGCCCTCCAAGCCGCGCTGGCTGCAGACGGTGTGGGGCGTCGGCTACCGCTTTCAGCCGTGACCCCCTCCCGCGCACTGGCGGGCGGTCTCACCGCCTACTCGACCTGGCTCCTCTCGCGCGACGTGATCGCCCAGCGCGACGCGGCCGAGGCCGCACGCCGCGATCTCGTAGCGGCCGTCAGCCATGACCTCCGCACGCCGATCACCTCGCTGCGCCTGCTGGCCGAGGCGGTCGAGGATGAGCTCGTCGACCGCGACACGCGGGCGCGCTACCTCGAGCAGATGTCGGTCCACATCCGGACGCTGTCCGCGCTGATCGACGACCTCTTCGAGCTCTCCCGCATCGAGGCGGGCGACATCGAGTGGTCGATGCAGCGCGTCCGGCTCGATGAGCTCGTCTGCGAGACGATCGAGGCGATGCGGCCGCAGGCGCGCGCGCACGGCGTGGCCGTCGAGGCGGCGGTTCCCGGCGACCTCGCGCCCGCTCGGGCGAACCCCGAGAAGCTGCAGCGCGTGCTCTTCAACCTCATCCAGAACGCCATCCGCCACACCCCCGTCGACGGCAGCGTGACGGTGCTCGCCGAGGCCAATGGCGGCTCCGTGGAGATCGAGGTCGCCGACAGCGGCGCGGGCCTCTCGGCCGAGGATCGCGAACGCGCCTTCGAGCCTTTCTACCGCGGCGGTGACGGCAGCGCCCGGTCGTCGGGTGAGGGCACCGGGCTCGGCCTCACGATCTGCCGGGCGATCGTCGAGGCGCACGGGGGCGAGATCTGGTTCGCCGACTCGCGCAGCGACGCCCGCGTCCGCCTGCGCCTGCCACGCGCCGCACAGGGCCGGTCCGTACTCTGAAGCCATGGACGTGGTGGTGGCAGGAGGACATGGTCAGATCGGGCTGCGGCTGCTCGAGCAGCTGAGCGCGCGCGGTGAGCGCGTGCGCGGCCTCATCCGCAACCCGGATCACGCGCCGGACCTGGAGGCACGCGGCGCCGAGCCGGTCGTTGCTGACATGGAGGCCGAGGACGACCTCGCGCCGTTCGTCGAGGGCGCCGACGCGATCGTGTTCGCCGCGGGCGCGGGCCCGGGCAGCGGGCCGGCGCGCAAGCGGACGGTCGATCTCGGCGCGGCGCTCAAGCTGATCGACGCCGCCAAGCGGCTCGGCATCGACCGCTACGTGATGGTGAGCGCGATCGGAGCCTCCGACCCGGAGAGCGCGTCGCCCGAGATGCGCCCGTACTACGACGCCAAGGCCGAGGCGGACACCGAGCTGGCCGGCAGCGGGCTCGCCTTCACGATCGTCCGGCCGGGACGGCTCACGAACGACCCGGGCAAGGGGCGCATCCGCGCCGGGCACGACATCGGCACCGGCTCGGTCACCCGCGAAGACGTCGCCGCGACACTTGCCGCGGCCCTCGCGGCGCCGAACACGATCGGCGTGACCTTCGACCTGCTCGAGGGCGACGTGCCGATCCAGGACGCCATAGCGGCGCTGTGAACGAGCGCCGGGCGGCCGAGGTGCTGCGGCTGCTGCGCTCGGTTCCGGAGGGCTTCGTCACGACCTACGGCGACCTGTCGCCGGGCGCGCCGCGCTTCGCCGGCTCCGTGCTCGCCTCCTGCCACGATCCGGCCGTGCCCTGGCAGCGTGTCGTGCGCGCGGACGGGACGCTCTCTCAGGGCGAGCGCCAGCGCCGGCTGCTGGAGGCGGAGGGGGTTCCCTTTCGCGGCGAGCGCGTCGACATGAAGGCGGCCTGGATGCCGCCGCCCGGCTAGGTCGTCGCGACGATCAGCAGGTCGCAGGGCGCGTGGTGCGACACCTTGTTCGGGATGCTGCCGAGGACGCGCCGCGCGCCCTGCATGCCCTTGCTGCCGAGCACGATCAGATCGGCGCCCTCGCGCACGGCGACCTCCACGATCGCGTCGGCGGGGTCTCCCTTGGGAGCATGGCTGCTGATCTCGATGCCCTCGGCACGGAGGTTGGCCACCGTCCCGGAAAGCACCGCGTCCACCTTGAAGTCCGGGCCGACCGAGTATTCGCCGCTGGCCTTCTCACCCACGACGCGCGCGGCCGTCGGGGTGTAGGCGCTCACCACGTGCAGCTTCGCCCCAGTCAGGCGAGCGAGCTCAGCCCCCCGGGCCACGGCTATGTCCGCCGTGTTCGAGCCATCGGTGCCGACGACGATCGTCTTGAACATCAGGCCTCCTCGAGTGCGGTCCTGCCGCCACGGTAGTAGAACTCGGCCGCGTGCCCTACGAGACGATTCTCTACGACGTCCGCTCCGATGGCGTCGCGACCGTCGCACTGGACCAGCCGGACACGCGCAACGCGCTCTCGAATCAGCTGCTCTCCGACCTGATCGATGCGTTCGAGTCGGCGCGCGTGGACGAGCGCGTGCGCTGCGTGGTGCTCACCTCGACGCACGAGAAGGTGTTCTCGGCCGGCGGCAGCCTCGACCAGTTCGCGGGCGACGTCGCGCTCGTCCACAAGCACTTCGGCACCGAGCGCTTCCCGCGCCTCTTCCGCACGATCATGCAGCTCGGCAAGCCGACGATCTGCGCGGCCAACGGACACGTGCTCGCCGGCGCGCTGGGGCTCGCGCTCAGCTGCGACCTGATCGTGGCGCGCGAGGGCGCGACGTTCGGGACGCCCGAGATCAACGTGGGCGTCTTCCCGTTCATGATCATGGCGCTGATCTACCGCAACGTGCCGCGCAAGAAGACGAACGAGCTGCTGCTGCTCGGCGAGCGCATCTCGGCGCAGGACGCGCTCGCGGCGGGGATCGTCAACAAGGTCGTGCCGGCGGGCGAGTTCGGGGCGGCGGTCGACGAGTGGGCGGTCAAGCTCGCCGGCAAGTCGCCCGTGTTGATGAAGCTCGGCAAGGACGCGATGTACCGTCAGCTCGACATGCCCTTCGAGGACGCGCTCGACTTCCTGCGCTCGCAGCTCTCGATCGCCTTCACCACCGAGGACATACAGGAGGGCGTCAAGGCCTTCTTCGAGAAGCGCGAGCCGCACTGGACGGGGCGCTGAGCGAGTGGGCGTCTCGCTGATCGCGATGCGCTGCCGGACGGCGGACCGCTTTCCGGGAGCGCCGCGCGGGGTCGAGCTGCTCGCGCCGATCCTGGGGGAGGCGCTCGGGGTAGAGCCGCGCTACATCGGCAGCGGGCCCGAGGTGCGCGAGACGCGGTTCGACGACGACCTGCGCGAGTCGCGCGGCTGCCTGCTCGAGGCGGGCGGGCAGATCGACGACGCCCTGGCCGCCGGCGACGTGCCGGTGATGGTCGCCTCGGACTGCTCGGTGGCCGCCACTACGCTGCCCGCGGTCATCCGCAATCGCCCCGACGCGCGGCTCCTGTGGCTCGACGCCCACGGCGATTTCAACACGCCCGACACGACGGGCAGCGGCTATCTCGGCGGTATGAGCCTGGCGGCCGCCTGCGGCGTCTGGGACTCCGGGCTCGCCGATCGAGTGCCGGCCGAGCGCGTGGTGCTCGCCGGGATCCGCGACCTCGACGACGGCGAGCGCGAGCTGCTCGAGGCGAGCCCGGCGACGGTGATCGGCGCCAGCACGGTGGAGACGCTCGTCGCGGTGAAGAACGCCCTCGACGGCTCACCCGTCTTCATCCACCTGGACCTCGACGTGATCGATCCCGAGCACTTCCCGGCGGCCATCCCGGCACCCGGCGGGCTCCATCCCGACCGCCTCTACGACCTGCTCGACTCGGTGCTCGAGGACTGCGAGCTCGCGGGCATAGAGATCACGGCCTTCGAGGCGCCCGAGGCGGAGCAGGAGCGCATCGCGGCGACCGAGACGGTCACGCACGTGCTCGAGCCGCTGCTTGACCAGCTGGCGGCCGATGCTTCAAAGTAGGAAGTAGGACTTCCTACTTATGGCGACCACGGAACGCGCAGCGGCGGACACGCTCGTAGCCCGGCCCTCGCTCCGGTCGCTCGTCGAGGATCTCGAGGAGCGGCGCCGGACGGCCAGGCTCGGCGGAGGCGAGGAGAAGATCGCCCGTCAGCACGAGCAGGACAAGCTGACAGCGCGTGAGCGGCTCGCGCTGCTGATCGACGAGGGCACGTTCACCGAGCTCGGCATCCATGCAGGCCCGCACTTCTCGCAGCGGGCGATGGAGGGCAAGGAGGCGCCCGCCGATGGCGTGATCACGGGCTACGGCAAGCTCGACGGCCGGCTCGTGGCCGTGGCTGCCTACGACTTCACCGTGATGGCCGGCTCGATGGGCATGACCGGCGAGACCAAGGTCGGTCGTCTGCGCGAGCTCGCCCTGCAGAAGCGGATCCCGCTGATCTGGCTGCTCGACTCCGCGGGCGCGCGCATCCAGGAGGCGGCCGGCTCGCTGTTCGCGGGCTCGGGCCATCTCTTCCGCGAGGAGGTCGTGATGAGCGGCGTGGTGCCCCAGGTGGCCGCCCTCATGGGTCCATGCGCGGCCGGCACCGCCTATATCCCCGGCCTGGCCGACTTCGTCCCGATGGTCAAGGGGCGCGGGTCGATGGCGCTCGCCGGGCCGCACCTCACGAAGGCGGTGACCGGCGAGGACGTGACCCAGGAGGAGCTCGGCGGCTCGCGCATCCACACGCGCGTGTCGGGCGTAGGCGACCTCGAGGTGGAGTCAGACGAGGAGTGCATCGACGCCATCAAGCGCTACCTGTCGCACTTCCCGCAGAACTGCGAGGAGCCGCCGCCGCGGCGGGCCACGGACGATCCGGTGGACCGCATGGAGGACGACCTGCTCGACCTGTTGCCCGACTCGCCGCGCCACCCCTATGACATGTACGAGCTGATCCGGCGGATCGTGGACGACGGCGAGTGGTTCGACCTGAAGCCGCGTTGGGCGCGCACGATCATCACCTGCCTCGCCCGCATGGGCGGGCGGCCCGTGGGGATCGTCGCGAACCAGCCGCGCCACCTCGGCGGCATCCTCGAGAACGACTCGGCCGACAAGGCGGCGCGCTTCATCAACCTCTGCGACGCGTACGGGATCCCGCTCCTCTTCCTGATGGACGTCCCCGGCTTCATGGTCGGCACGAAGGTCGAGCAGGCGGGCATCATCCGCCACGGCGCGAAGATGCTCTACGCGGTCTCGCGCGCGACCGTCCCGAAGGTCACGGTCGTGATCCGCAAGGCTTACGGGGCGGGCTACTACGTGATGTGCGGCAAGGCTTACGAGCCGGACCTGATCGTCGCCTGGCCCTCCGCCGAGATCTCCGTGATGGGCCCCGAGGGCGCCGTCAACATCATCTTCCGCAAGCAGATCGAGGCGTCCGAGGACCCCGACGCGACGCGCG
Organism: uncultured Thermoleophilaceae bacterium; assembly: GCA_963734025.1. Lineage (GTDB taxonomy): Bacteria > Actinomycetota > Thermoleophilia > Solirubrobacterales > Thermoleophilaceae > JACVRW01. Next base: position 71,558 of record CAVTFR010000016.1, on the reverse strand, counting down.
CCGAGATGATCGACGGCATCCGCAGGACGATCGACCCGTACATCGCGGCGGGCAACGCGCTGATCGACGACGTCATCGACCCGCGCGAGACCCGGCCCACCGTGATCCGCGCGCTCGAGATGGCGGAGACGAAGCGCGTCCAGCGGCCCTGGAAGAGGCATGGAGTGATGCCGGTGTGAGCCGCTTCGAGGATCCCTGCGTCGTCACCTGCTCGATCTCGGGTGCGGTCGCGAACCGCGAGCAGTGTCCCGCGATTCCGTACACCCCCGAGGAGTACGCCGAGGAGGCGCGCCGGGCGGTGGACGAGGGCGCGTCGATGATCCACATCCACGCGCGCACGCCCGACGGGGTGCCCTCGTACGAGGTCGAGGACTTCCGCGCGATCACCGAGGCGATTCTCGGCGCGGTCGACGACGTGATCGTCAACTACTCGACCGGCGCGATCGGGGTGCCGATCGAGAAGCGCATCGCCTACCTGCGCGAGCTCCAGCCCGACGTGGCCGCGCTCAACATGGGCTCGATGAACTACGCGAAGTACTCGCGCTCGCGCCAGGACTTCGTGTTCAAGACGGTGTTCGAGAACTCGTTCGACACGATCATCGAGTTCGTGCGCACGATGCGCGAGCTCGGCATCCGCCCCGAGCACGAATGCTTCGACTCGGGCCACGTCGCGAACCTGGACCCGCTGATCGACATGGGCCTGCTCGAGGAGCCGCTGCAGGTCTCGTGCGTCATGGGGGTCACAGGCGGCATCCGCCCGACGCCGCGCAACCTCGCCCATATGGCCGACCAGTTACCCGGCGGGCCGGAGGGGCCGAACAACTGGGGCGTTATCGGGATCAGCCGCGACCAGTGGCGGCTCGTCGCCTCGGCGGCAGCGCTCGGGGGAAACGTGCGCGTCGGGCTCGAGGACAACTTCTACCTCCCGGACGGCGCGATGGTGCGCTCGAACGGCGACCTGATCGCGCGCGCCCGCCGGATCGTCGAGGACACGGGGCGGCGCGCCGCGACGGTCGAGGAGGCGCGCGAGCTGCTGGGCGTGCCCCGGCGCGAGCCGGTCACGCGCCGCGACCTCCTCACCCATCCGATCGAGTCGAGCGAGGCGGGCTCGTGAGCGGCGCCCTGGAGGGAGTCCGCGTGCTCGACCTGTCGCGGCTGCTGCCCGGTGGGTTCTGCTCGCTCCTGCTGGCGGACTTCGGCGCCGAGGTTCTGAAGGTCGAGGACACGGGCGCGGGCGACTACGTGCGCTGGTCGCCTCCCTACCACGCCGGCGCCGAGGAGACGGCGCGCTCGGCGCTCTTCCTCGCGCTCAACCGCGGCAAGCGCTCGATCCGCGTGAACCTCAAGGAGGAGGGCGGCCGCGAGGTCCTGCTGCGGCTCGCGCGCGAGTACGACGTGCTGCTCGAGTCGTTCCGTCCGGGCGTGATGGAGCGCCTCGGCGTCGGCTACGAGCGGCTGCGGGAGGAGAACCCCGCGCTGGTCTACTGCGCGATCTCGGGCTACGGCCAGGACGGGGGGGCGGGAAACCCATATTCGGGCCGCTCGGGCCACGACATGAACTACCTCGGCCTCGGAGGCCTGCTCGGCCTGACCGGCGAGCCCGGCGGCCCGCCCATTCAGGCCGCCGGCCAGATCGCCGACATCGGCGGCGGCTCGCTCATGGCCGCCTTCGGGATTCTCGCCGCGCTCCGCGAGCGCGAGCGCAGCGGCGAGGGCCAGCTCGTCGACGTGTCGATGTTCGACGGCGCGCTGTCCTGGCTCGGCATGGTCGCGGCCCGCTACCTCTGCGACGGAGTCGTCCCGGCGCGCGGCGAGGGCGAGCTGAGCGGCGGGCTCGTCTGCTACCGGCCATATGCCTGCAAGGACGGCTGGGTCACGCTCGGCGCGCTCGAGCCCAAGTTCTGGCAGGAGTGGTGCCGTGGGGTCGGCCGCGAGGACCTGATCGAGAAGCAGTTCGAGCAACCGGGCTCGGAGGCGCACGCCGAGATCGAGAGCGTCTTCCTCGAGCGGACGCGCGCCGAGTGGCACGAGTTCGCCGACCATCACGACTGCTGCATCGAGCCGGTGCTCGACCTCGGCGAGGCGCTCGACACAGAGCTCGTGCGCGCGCGCGAGATGGTCGTCGACCTGGACCAGCCCGGCACGGACGGCGTGAAGCTGCTCGGGGTCCCGGTGAAGCTGTCGCGCACTCCGGGCGCCCCCGCGGGGCCGGGTCCCGAGCTCGGTGAGCACACGCGCGAGGTGCTGGAGGGGCTCGGCTACAGCGCCGACGAGGCCGGCGTGCTCGAGGAGACGGGCGCGGTGGCGGGCCCGAGCGCGGGGACCCGCGGGAGCTTCCTGGCGTGAGCGGGAACGGCCTGCTGAAGATGAAGGAGCTCGCTGAGGCGAGCGGGGTCAGCGCAGGCACGATCAAGCACTACCTGCGCGAGGGCCTCCTGGGCGAGGGCGCCGAGATCGTCAAGACCTCGCGCAACATGGCCTGGTACCCGCCCGAGTACGTCGAGCGCATCAAGCTGATCAAACAGCTCCAGGAGGAGCGCTTCATGCCGCTCAAGGTGATCAAGTCGATGCTCGACGAGGACCCCGATCGGACGCGCGCGCTCGTCGAGCTCGAGGACCGCATCCTCGAGCGGGCACTCGCCGGCGAGCGGTCGCGTATCTCGGCGACGGAGCTGAAGCGCCGCTACGACATTCCGCAGGAGGTGCTCGACCGCCTGCGGGAGCTCGACGTGCTCGCTCCCAATTCGCGCGGGTACGGCCCGCGCGACGTGGAGATCGTCGCGGCGATCAGCCGCTTTCGCGCGGGTGGCTACGACGAGCGGATCGGCTTCACCGTCTACGACACGCTCCGCTACAAGAGCGCGCTCGAGCAGCTCGTCAAGGAGGAGGTCGAGGTGCTGCTCGACCGGCTCGCGGGCGAGATGGATCCGGACAACGCCGCCGACCTGATCGGCCGCGGCCTCGAGCCGCTCGGAGAGCTGATGGCGGCGCTCCACCAGAAGGCGCTGGTGGCCGAGCTACAGCGCCAGCGCGCCGCGCGGGTGTGATGCCGCGGGCCGCTGGCTCCGGCGAAGATCCCGTCCACGACAACCCGACCGACTGGGTCGGCAAGCACATCCGCAACTTCGTCGAGTCGGACGGGGAGAAGGGCAACACGTTCCACGGCCACGATGCGCTCCTGCTCACGACTCGGCGGCCGGCGCTCGGGCAAGCGGCGCCGGACCGCGCTCTGGTACTACGAGGACGGCGACCGCCTGCTGCTTGTCGGCTCGAACGGAGGGCTTGCCCGCCATCCGGCGTGGTACCTGAATCTGGTGGAGAACCCTGAGGTCGAGGTGCACGTGCGCGACGAGCGCTTCCCCGCGCGAGCTCGCACGGCGGACGGGGACGAGCGCCCGGCGCTGTGGGAACGGCTGGCCGCCGAGGTGCCCCCAGTACGCGAGCTATCAGAAGAAGCTGAGCAGCCGCCACCTGCCGGTGGTGATCGTCGAGCGGGGCCGGCCGGTCGGGCAGCCCTCTAAGGACGCAGCGGCTTGATGCCCGGCCGTCGGCCGGCCACGGCCACGGTGCTCGTCCAGGCCGCAGTCCCCGGCTCTGCCGGCAGCACCCTGAAGTCGGGGTGGCTGACCCAGGTCGGCACGTAGCGGATCCGGCGGGCCCGCGGCCGTTCGCCCGGCCGGATCGCGAAGTCGATCAGCGCAATCAGGCCGAACTGCGACGCGGCCGGGCAACAGGCCGCGGTCTGGTTCGACACGAGATTGCCCTCGCCGAAGACGACCGGCTTGCCGTTGACCCTGCGGATCGGCTGGACCACGTGTGCGTGTTGGCCGACGATCGCGTCGATCGCCGGCGATTTCGTCAGCCGGTCGGCCAGCGCGGCCTGCTCGGACGTGATGCCGTGTACGTACTCGGTTCCCCAGTGCAGGTTCACGATCACCATGTCGGCGCCCTGGCCGCGAGCTCGCCGGGCGTCCCGCAGGATGCGCCCCGGACTCTCCCAGCTGACGCTCCACGGGTTGGGAATCGCCTGGCCGTTCGAGATGCTCGTGTAGGCGAGGAAGGCGACCTTGAGGCCCTCCACGGGCAGCATGGGTATGCGCCGGCTTTCGGCGGCCGAGCGCGCGCTGCCCGAGTGCGGGATGCCCGCGCGGTCGAGCGCGCGCAGCGTCGTCCCGATGCCGTACTGGCCGGCGTCGAGGGAGTGGTTCGAAGCGGTGCTGCACACGTCCCAGCCGACCTTCTTGATCGAGCGTGCGAGGCCGGGCGGAGTGCGGAAGCTCGGGTAGCCCGTGACCGCGCCGGGCACGAGCGGGGTCTCGACGTGGCAGAGCGCGAGGTCGGCGCCGGCGATGTGGCGCTTCACGCGGTCGAAGAGCGGTGCGAAGTCGTAGTTCGAGCCGCCGCCGAGCGCGAGCGCGCGGGACGCCACCGGTGTGTGGATCAGGAAGTCACCGGTGGCGGCGACCGTGAGCTCCGGAGCCGGCTGCGACGGGCGCCGGCTGGACCGGCTGGGCCTGCGCGAAGCCGAGCGCGAGCGCCAGCAGCCCAACTTTCACCATCCCGTGTCACCCCTGTAACCCTCGTCACCCACGTTTTGCACGGCGCCCGGGATCATCGCGCCATGTCGCCTCGCACGCCACGCGGGCCCCTACCACCTCACGTCGTGGTCCTCCATGACCCCGTAGCCCTCGGCGAGCTCGAGCCCGCCCGGCAGCCCGCCGCTGAACGTCCCGAACGGCTGCGCATAGCGGCTGCGCACGAGGCCGAGCGACATCGAGTGCTCGCGCGCAGACCAGGGCTCGAAGACGAGGTCGCCGACCCGTGAGAGGTCCGCGGCGAACAGCTGTGGCGCGACCTCGTGCGGCTCGCCGTCGATCCAGACCGTGCGCTCGCTCGCCTCCGGCGCGTCGTGCACGCCGTCGACGAGATTCCAGGCGAGAACGCGGCCGTCGCTGCTGCGCCCGACGCCGGCCGACCAGCGCCAGGCGGTGCGGCGAGCGTGGTAGCCGGCGGACTCGTCGATGAAGCCGTGCTCGCCGTCACAACTGAATAGCTCGGTGCCCACGCGCACCTCGCCGCGTACCTGGACGGGCGCCCGCTTGGCCGTCCAGATGTAGGAGCCGCCGTGCGGCGAGACGACCTCGACCGGCGTCGCCTCGCCGAGCTCGAGCCGGATCGACACGTCGGTCCCCGTCGGAGCGCGAGCGGTGACGCGGACGCGGCCGTCAGTGAGCTCCACTCCGCCGCGCGAGATGGTGGTTCGCTCGACGAGCGTCCCGTCCGGCAGGGCCACCGCCCACCAGCGCTGCGGCAGGCCGCCGACGTGGGCCTCGCCAACGCAGAGCATGAGCTCCGCGGTGTACACACCCACGTAGCGCCAGCGCTTGAGCGGGCGGCGATCCCGCACGAGCGCCATCCGCCCGGGCGGCAAGGGCAGGTCGAGCCCGCGGACGGAGGGACCGCGCACCGGGGCGGGACCGCGAACCGAGGTGGGACCGCGAACCGGGGCGGGACCAAGCACGGAGGCGGCGCCGTGCGAAGGCAATTGCTCCGTTTCAGATCGCCCAGGCGAGGTCGCCATGTCGGCGGATGCTATTGCGGCGGTCCCGTCGCCATGGGGCGCTCCGCACGCGCGGCGCTCCGCGCGCGGCGCCCCACGCCCGAGGCGCTCGGCTTCCAGCGCTCACCCTCCAGCGGTTACACTGCAGATTGACTGGTCAGTCAATGCTGGAGGAGCGATGCGGGCCGCCGCAGTTCAACTCGAATCGACCGTGGACACCGAGCGCAATCTCGAGACCGCCGAGCGGCTCGTGCGCAGCGCCGCCGCGGACGGCGCCGAGTTGGTGGTCCTGCCGGAGCGGCTCGACATCCGCGGCGCCACCCGCGACTACCTCGCCGGTGCCGAGCCGCTCGATGGGCGTACCGTGAGCTGGGCGCGCGGACTCGCGCGCGAGCTCGAGATCGACCTGGTCGCGGGCTCCGTCGCTGAGCGCCGCGAGGGCCGTGAGCGCGTCGCCAACACATCCGTTCACGCCGGTCCCGACGGCGAGCTCAAGGCGGTCTATCGCAAGATCCACATGTTCGACGTGGAGGTCGGCGACGTCGAGTACCGCGAGTCCGAGCACTCCGAGCCGTCGGACGAGATCGTCGTTTCTGAGACCGCTGCCGGCGTCGGCCTCGGCCTGTCCGTTTGCTACGACCTGCGCTTCCCGGAGCTGTACCGGATCCTCGCGTTGAGGGGCGCGCGCATCGTCGCCGTTCCGGCCAACTTCACCCGCATCACGGGCGAGGCGCACTGGGAGATCCTGCTGCGAGCGCGGGCGATCGAGAACCAGGTGTTCGTGATCGCGCCTGGCCAGGGCAACCGTTCGGGCCCTGAGGGGGACAGCTACGGCAACTCGATGATCGTCGACCCGTGGGGCGAGGTGCTGGCGCGCGCGCCGGCCGAGGGCGCGACCGCGATCACCGCCGACCTCGACCTGGCGCGCCAGGACGAGATCAGGGAGAAGCTCCCCAGCCTCGCGAATCGTGTCGAGGCGGCGTACCGCTGGCCGGGCGAGCTCGCCGCGAGCGGCGCTGAAGGCGGGCGAGCTGCCGCGAGCAGCCGCTTGGGAGGGATGAGCGCCTAGTGGCCACCGCCTCCAAGTCGAACGCCGGTGTCGACAAGCGCAGGCTGATCCTCGACGCCGGCGTCCGCGTGTTCGCGCGACGCGGGTTCCATCACTGCCGCGTGTCGGACGTTGCGGACGAGGCCGGCGTCGCCTACGGGCTCGTCTACCACTACTTCGACTCCAAGGAGGAGATCCTCAACACGCTCTTCCTCGAGCGCTGGCAGATCATGCTCGATGCGATTGCGGAGATCGACGCGAGCGAGCGCGACGTGCGCGAGAAGCTGCACGCTGTCGCCGGCTTCATCATCGAGTCCTACCGGCACGACCCGGACCTGATGAAGGTGATCATCGTCGAGGTCACGCGCGCGGCCAACTCGTTTGGCGCGCTCCACCTCGAGAAGATCCGCGAGGCCTACTCGGGCATCGCCGGGATCGTCGAGTCGGCGCGCGCCGACGGCTCGTTCAAGCCCGGCATCCCGGCCGAGTTCGCGGCGATGTGCTTCTACGGAGCAATCGAGCAGCTGCTGACGGCCTGGATCTTCGAGGTGATGCCCCGAACCGACGAGGAGTACGAGCAGGCCAAGGACCTCGTCGTCGAGGCGATCTGCGGCGGACTCGAGACGGCGGGGCCGGACGGTGCGGCGGCGTCTGCTTGAATCCGGCGCCGTGAACAACGATTTGTCCAAGCGCCTGATGTGGAGCGGCCTGCTTGCGGGCCTCGGCGCGCTCACCTCGATTGTCGCAACGAGGCTCGCCGCCGCGATCTGGGTCCGGGTCTTCCACGAGGACCCGCCGATCGACTGATGGCCGACGAGCCGAGCGCGGGCGCCGCCCAGAGCGCCGCCGAGGACACCGTGGTGCAGGGGAGTACGTCCGACCCCCCGCCCGCGAGCGCGGCGGCCGATCCGCCACCCGAAACGGCTGGCGGAGATCCGGCTGCCGGTGTGAATCAGGGCGCAACGGGTACCCGGCCGCTTGGTGAGTCTCCATTGAGCGCCCAGCACACGGACAAGGACGCTTTCGCCGAGCGGCCCGAGGCCTTCGTCGGCGCGGCGTTCGCCGGCGGGCTCGCCCTTGCCCTCGTCCTGCGGCGCCTGGCACGATGAGCCCCGGCGACGGCATCCCGCCTCGCGACACCGCCGAGAAGTCCCTCGGCGAGATCGTCGGCGAGGTCTCGGAAAAGGCGTCGCTGCTCGTACGCGAGGAGATCGAGCTCGCGAAGGCCGAGGTCACCGACAAGGTCACGAAGCTCGGCAAGGGCGCCGGGATCGCGGCGGCCGCCGGGGTGTTCCTCGTCTTCGCGGTGACGATGTTCTTCCACTTCTTCGCCTGGTTCCTGAACGATCTGTTCGACTGGAACAGCGTCTGGCCGGGCTTCGGGATCACCGCGCTGCTCCTGTTCCTGCTCGCTGCGATAGCCGGCTTCATCGCCTACCGGCTGTTCCAGAAGGGCGCGCCGCCCACGCCCGACATGGCGATCGAGCAGGCCAAGCTGGCGCGCGCGGATCTCGAAGCGCAGGCGATCGAGCGCGATCAGGTCAAGCGGACGCTCGAGAAGGGCGAGGAGGTCACGCGCTAGATGGCCAATGGTGCACAGTCACCCAGTCCGGAGCCACGCAGTCCCGAGGTGATCCGCGCGTCGATCGAGGAGACAAGGCGCGAGCTCACCTTCTCCGTCGAGGACCTGCGCGCGAAGGTAACCGAGGTCACGGACTGGCGGGCCCAGCTCGTGAAGAATCGCCGCAACGCGCTGATCGGCGCGGCGGTCGCGGGATTTGTGATCGGCGGCGGGGTCGCTGCCACGATTTCCCTGCTGACAGGCAGAAAGTAAGCGCGGCTTCACCGGCGTCGGTCAGGCCGGATAACCTGCAGCCGGCCCTGATGGGCGCTCCCCGCGCCCGACCAACCCACACGCCAAGGAGACCAATGAAACTGATTGGCGCCGGGTTGCCGCGTACGGCAACCACGACTCAGATGATCGCGCTCGAGATGCTCGGGTTCCCCTGCTACCACATGCGCGACATGATGGCCGACCCCGCGACGAGCGTGCCGCAGTACCGCGCCGCCCTGAACGGGAACGCCGACTGGGACGAGATCTTCGAGGGCAAGGAGTCGACCGTCGACTGGCCCGCCGCCTACCACTGGCGCGAGCTGAGCGAGGTCTATCCCGACGCCAAGGTGCTGCTGAGCGTGCGCGATGCCGAAAGCTGGGTGCGCAGCATGGAGAACACGATCACCCAGGTCTTCATGGGCGACACGCTGATGTACCACCTGGCACGGGCCCAGTACCACGTCGACCCGCTCTACGCCGCCTGGATCGACCTGCTGACCGAGATGAACTGGGGCGACGAGCGCGGCGCCTTCGCGGGAACGAACGGTGAGCCCGCCGCAGATGGCCGATGCGATGGAGCGCTGGAATCAGACGGTCATCGACACGGTGCCCGCGGATCGGCTGCTCGTCTGGCATCCGAAGGACGGCTGGGAGCCGCTCTGCGAGCTGCTCGACGTGCCCGTTCCCGACGAGACCGGTCCCGAACGTCAACGACACCGAGAACTTCCAGAAGAACCTCATCATGGCTCCCGCCATCAACGCGATCAACGCTTGGTGGGAGCAGAACGGCGCGCCTCGAGGACCCGGCCGACGAAGCGTCCGGCTGGGCCGGCCGCCGCTTCCGCCTAGCCCTCTCCGACCGGGGCGCCGGGGGCGGATAGGCTCCGCAACGCCCATATGGGGCGCCCCCAGCGCCCAACCCCCAAGAAGTGGAGGACCTACATCCATGAAGTTGCTCGGAGTTGGTTTCGGCCGCACCGGCACGATGTCGTTGAAGGGAGCCCTCGAGGAGCTCGGCCTTCCCACCTTTCATATGATCGATCTGATCGTGGGTGAGAACCGGGACCGCGACCTCCCTTACTGGATCAAGATCGCGAACAACGAGCCCGTCGACTGGGACGAGGTGTTCGAGCCCTGGGAGGCGACCGTCGACTGGCCCGCCTGCTCGCGCTGGGAGCAGCTGATCGAGGCGTTCCCGGACGCCCCGGTGCTGCTCAACTACCGCGATTTCGACGACTTCTACAAGAGCTGCGAGAACACGATCCTCGCCGTGAAGGAAGCCGCGATGGCGGGCGAGCTCGCCCAGGACGCAAACCGCGACGGCCCCTCGCCGGAGCTGTGGGGCGTGATCGAGAAGTTGATCTGGCAGGGAGACTTCCAGGGCAACTTCAAGGACAAGGAATGGACGCGGCAGATGTACTGGAACCGCATCGAGACGATCAAGAAGACGGTCGACCGTGACCGGCTGATCGTCTGGGAGCTCGGCGTGGACGGCTGGGAGCCGATCTGCGAGAAGCTCGGCGTGCCGGTGCCCGACAAGCCGTTCCCGCACCTGCACGACACCAACGAGTTCCGTACCGAGTTCGGCCTGCAGCCGTTGCCGGCCTAGACGTCGTCTCCGGACGGGGCGGCGGGCGCCTGCGTGGCGGCACGCCGCCTCGGCCGGAGATTGGTCACGATCAGGGCCACGATCGTGACGAGGTAGATCTGCCCGAGGAGCGCCTCGACGACGGCGAGCGTACGGCCGAGCTCGGTTGCAGCGGTGAGGTCGCCGTAGCCGGTCGTCGTGAGCGTCGTATAGCTGAAGTAGAGGTAGTCGGACCGGTCGGGATCGGCGATCTGGTTGAAGAACTGCACATCGCCGATCGCGGACACCGCCGCGAACGCGAATGAGAAGAACATCCCTGCCAGCAGGTAGATCGACAGACCGCCTGACAGCGCCTCGATCGTGACCGTGCCTGCGGCGCGCATGTCGCGGATGAGGCCCGCGCCGATCACCGCCGGCGCTACGCCGACGAGCAGCGCGGTCGCGATCGCCGTGACCCCATCGGGTATCGACCCGTGGACGAGCCACAGGATGGGCGCGGCGATCGCGATCACCGCGGAGACCGCTGCGGCCAGGCGGGCGGGCCGGCGGTTGGCGTGGGCGATGCGCACCGCGAATACCAGCGTCGCGCACTGGAGCCAGATGAGGATGAGGGAGGTGAGGCCGCCGTCGGGCGCGGCGGCCTGGACGAGGAACGACAGCACCACCAGCACGAAGACGATCCCGTAGCTGTGCCTCACGCCTCTCGGGTTCGCTCCTGCGCGGCCATATCCTCGCGAAGCACGCTCCTGACCACGTCCCTAGAGCGAGGCGAGGAGAGGACAGAGCCGATCTCGGCGAGCAAAGGCGGCCGACGAACGAACCCTGTGCGCCCGCCGGCCCCCGGACCTGTCGAGCTTGCCTCAGGAAGGCTGCGGGGCGGGCGCTGCGGGAGGCGGCGGGGTATCGCCGGCGGACTCCTCGTCAAGCGCCCGGCGGCGAACGAACTCGAGCCACGCGAACGCGGCGATCGCGAGGATCAGGATGGCGAGGGGCTTGCCGGTCCACGGGACCGGGTTCCACCAGATGAGCCCGACCAGCAGGGCGCCGAGGCCGAGCCGGACGAGCCAGGGCTGGTTGCGCAGCGCGGGGCGTGAGCCGCCGGCGGACGGGCACGGCCACCCGCCCCGGACCGAGCAGCCAGGCGCCCAGGATCAGCAGGATCGCGACAGCTGCGGCGCCCGAGACGACGTCGACCAGCAGGCTCGTCCCGATCGACCAGCTCGCGGCGACCGCCCACTCCGAGTCGGGCGTCTGCGCGAGGGTGTCGACGAGCTCGTTGCCGCCGATGCGGCGGACCGCCAGCACCGCCACGGCGGCGAACAGCAGCGCGGCGCCGACGTAGACGGTCGTCCGGCGGCGGTCCGGCGAGATCAGGACCGCGATCAGGTAGAGCGCGGCAGCGAGCAGCACCAGCACGATCGCGAGCGGGCGCAGTAGATCGACAGCCCTTCTGCGCCCCCTCGAGCTGATCGGATTGCAGGATCTGGAGCTGGCCCGCGTCCGGCGGCAGCTCGCTCGCCACCCGCCCGATCAGCCCGCCGCGCTCGCCGCCTTCTGAATCAAGGGCTGGAGGTCGATGGTCACCTCGCCGGAGCCCTCGTCGATCACCTTCTCGAAGACGTCGTGCGCGCGCTCGTTGGCCTTCCGCCAGAGCTCGATCGCCGCAGACGTGCCGAGCAGCGTCCCCGCGTTGTCCTCCGCCCCCGCCGCAGGGCGGCGGCAGCGGGTTCGGCGAGCTTCTTCAGCCGCGGCGGCAGGCGCTCCTCGAGTTGCGCCCCGACGTCCACGTTCGTGTACAGCTCGTCGATCAGGTAGAGCCCGACCGCCTGCCTGATGTGCTCGTCCTCGAGCAGGTCGACGCTCGTCTCGACCCACTCGTCGCGGTCGAGGATCTGGCGCTGCACCCAAACCGCCGTCATGCCGAGGATCGCGACGATCGTCGCCACCACGAGCAAGGCTCCGATTCCCAGCTTCCGGCCGCGGCTTGCTCTCATGCCGATCCTCTCACTTCGTTGTCCGCCGCCGTGCGGCGAGATAGCCGAGCGCCGCCCCGAGCAGAATCGAGACCGCGACCACGACGATCAGAGGCGTGTCGAACGTGCCAACGATCCAGTTGACCTCGACCTGGTCGAGGTTGAGGACGGCGAACAGCGCCGCCAGCGCGCTGACTCCCGCCACGACCACCAGGCGTGTGTTCTCCTTGCGCGAGCGCTTGGCGGCGGGCTCGCGCCCGCGCGCCGAGGAGGGCCGGTCCTCGCTCATCAGGTCGCCATCATGACGGCTTCAGGGCGTCGCCGTAAACCGTCAGCCCGTAGATGATGAGCCCGTCGACGACGAGGATGATCACCGACCAGAGCGGATAGGCCCCAATCGACAGCAGCGCGGCGATCGCGTTGAAGCCCGCGAACATGATCCCGAGGACGGCGCCGAAGTCGTTCCCCGCGTAGATCAGGGTGGCCGTCACGACCTGCAGCACGCCGATGATCAGGTAGACCCAGCCCCATAGGGAGAGGTCGCCGAAGAGCAGCTCGTCCGCCGCGAAGTAGTCGTCCTCGATGATCGCGGCAAGCCCGTAGATCACGTTGAACACGCCGACGATGAGGATCATGGTCGCGGCGAACGCCGCCCAACCGTGTCCCCTCGACTCGTTCCGGGAAGCCTCCACTAGCGCTCAATTCGACGGCTCGGGCGCGGAGCCTGCCGCTTGACGAGGACATCCGAGGGCCTGATCGGCTTCCTGCGCCGGCGCCTTCAGCGCGAGCTCTGGGGTCGCGCCGTGGCGCGCTTCGAGGCCGCCGGGCTGGACCCGCCGCGCAGTCGTTGAGCGAAGAGCGTCGCCGTGCCGGTCAGGAGCAGCGTCGTCACGTTCACGCCGAGCACGGCCATCCCGCGCAGGAAGTCCTCGCCGTCGCCGAGCCCGGCCGCCACTCCGGCGTAGGCGGCCGCCGGGATCGTCGTGACGGAGATCGCGACGCCCACCGCCGCGCTCGCTCTCGTTTCGAAGGACAGGATCGCCGCGACGCCCGCGGCGGCCGCCACGAGGATCGTCGAGAGGTCCAAGCGGGCGAGCGTCCCGATGCCGCCGCCGCGAACGTGGAAATCCTCCGGAAGCCAGCTGGTCGCCTCGAGGACGAACCCGAGCACCGTGCCCACGCACGCGGCCAGGCCGAGCCCCAGCAACAGCGTGCCTATGGCTCGCCCCGCGAGCTGGGGGCGGCGTGCCTCGATGGCTACGCAGGCGGCGCACAGCGGGAGCAGGTCCGGGCTCACCGCCATCGCGCCGACGATCAGGATCTCGTTGCGGTCGATCACGCCGAAGGCGGCGATCACGCCCGCGACGATCATCAGCATCAGGTAGCGCGAGATCGGGCGGGCGTTGGCCCGCGCCTCGCTGAGCACCGCCGCCCAGGCGAGCCTCGTGTCGCCGATCGGGACGCTGCCTCCGAGCGTGATCTTCTCGTCGCGGGACAGGCTCAGGTCGTCCGCCCCGATCCCTATCTCGCGGATGTCCTCCAGGACCATGTCCGCCGCGGAGGGGTCCACGTCCGCCGTGACCAGGGCTGTCTCGTGCCCGGGGTCGACCGTCACCATCGCGTGGCGGACCCCTTGCAGCCTGCGCAGGTCGGCGCGGACGCGCTCGGCGATCTCGATCGGAACAAACGCCCGCAGGCGGAAGACCGTGACGAGGTCGGTGCGCAGCACGGGCCCGCTCATGTCACCGACAGCCCCGTGGCGACCGCGAAGCCGAAGACGGTGGCGAGCCCCGCGGTGCGGCCGGCCTTGCGCGCCTCGGGGATCATCGAGTCGGTGAGCATCACGAGCAGGGCGCCAGCCGCGAAGCCGTTTACGCCGCCCTCGAGCTCACCGCTGAGGTTGTCGCCGGCGGCATAGCCGATCACGGTCGCGAGCATGCACACGACGGCGACTGCGATCCACAGCCGGAGGACGGTCCGCCCGTCGCGGCCCTGCTCACGCATCGCCCGAGCCGAGCCGATCGACTCCGGCAGGTTCGACACGAAGATCGCGACGATCAGGCTGACCCCGACCTCGCCGCCGACAGCGATGCCCAGGCCGAGCACCAGCTGCTCGGGCACGCCGTCGAGGAAGGCGCCGAGCGCGAGCGCCGTCGCGGGATCCGAGCCGCCGGCGTCGAGCCGCGAATCGAGGAAGAAGTAGGTGAGCGCTCCCACCGCGAGCCCGATCCCGACCGCAAGGCCGCCGCCGATCTCGACGCCGTGTTCGGCGAGCTCGAAGGAGACCGCGCTGATCAGCGCGCCCGCGCCGAATGCGAGCACGAGCCCGACGAGCTGATCGGGCCAGTCGCGCGCGATCGCGAGCAGGGCCCCCAACACGAGGGAGCTCGCGGCGACGGTTCCCCACAGGACTGCGCTGCCCATCGACGCGCGATGTTCCCGGCGGCGCCGGACGTGCTCGCGCTCAGAGGTCGAGCGCGTCGCCCGGCGTGAGGATCCGCACGTCCACCGCCGGCGCCACGCGGGCCGCCGCGCGCGCGAACTCGTGCGGCGGGTCGGTGAGCCGGCGGGCGCGGTCGCGGTGGAGGCGCGGGAAGAACGTGCCCCAGTGGATCGGCACGGCCACGCGCGGCTCGAGCAGGGCGATCGCCTCCGCCGCGCGCTCGGGATTCAGGTGCCCCGTGCCGAGCTTCGGCCCCCAGCCCCAGACCGGGATCAGGGCGAGGTCCAGCGCGCCGAGCTCGCCCATGCCGTCGAACAGGTCGGTGTCGCCGGCGAAGTAGACGCGCAGGCCGTCCCCCTCGACGATGTAGCCGAGCGTTTCGGCCTTCGCACCCAGTGGGAAGCGGGAGCCGCCGTGGACGGCGGGCACGGCGTGCACGTGTGTCCCGTCGACCTCCGTGGTTCCGCCCGGCACGAGCTCGCTCAGGGTGGCGAAGCCCTGCCCGGCGACGAGCCGGCCGGCGCCGAGCGGCACGACGAGCCGGGTGCGGGCGCGTTCGAGCATCCGCAGCGAGGGGAAGTCGAGGTGGTCATGGTGGACGTGCGAGACGAGCACCGCGTCCAGCTCGCCGTGGTGCGCGGGGTCGACCGCCGCCGCCACACGCCTCAGGTGCAGCAGCCGCCCGCGCAGCACGGGGTCGGTGAGGATGCGCGTCCCGCCGAGCTCGATCAGCACGGTCGAGTGCCCGAGCCAGGTGACCCGGCGCGTCATCGGTAGGCGTCGTGGCCGAGGGCGGCGAGCCAGCGCCGGAAGTGGCGATGAACGTCCTCCGCTCCGATCACGTCCTCCCCGGGCGGCTCCCACCCGTGCGGGACGAGCATGAACGGGAAGCTCTGCTCGCCGCCCATCCCGCCGTGCGAGCCGACCAGCTCCTCGAAGGCCGCCACCTCGTCCAGGTCCTCCCAGAAGGTGCTGTTTACGACGATGTCCGGGCAATGCGGAAAGCCGTCCGTGCGGCGCACGTGGTTCGCGGCGTTGTGGCCGTACGGCGCGAGCGGGTCACTGCCCTCCACGTGGTCGTCGGACAGCCGCCGCACCCCGCCGGCGCCGATCACGAGCGCACCGCTGCGCTCGGAGCGAACAAGCAGGAAGCCGATGCCGAGGTGGTCGCGCAGGGCGGGGATGAGCGCCGGCCAGCGCGCCTCGATCGTCTCGCGCGTGACCCGGCCCGGCTCGCGCGGGAACGTGATCAGGCCGAGGTTCCCGGACGCCATCACGGACAGCTCCGGCACGCCGTCGGTCTGCTCGGGCGGAGCCTGTTCTGCCGTGTCCTCGCCGAGTTGGACGGCGCCGTCGACGCGCCGGCGGCGCGTCGCGCGGTCGACCACGCGCGCCGAGGCGCCTTCGCCGCCGGCCGCCTCGGTGAGCGAGGCGGCCAGCATCCCGAGCGCCTCGTCGTTGCCCGCTTCCTGCGCCTCGACGTCGCCTCCGGTGCATGCCGGCCCGACGAGCTCCTCGAGGGAGATCCCGTAACGCTGGCGGAAGGTCGCGCCCTGCGACTGCCCGTGGTCCGAGAGCACGACGAACTGGTACGGGCGCGGCGCGCGCTCTGCGGCCTTGGCGATCCGCCCGATCTGACGGTCGACCTGGCGCAGGACGGAGAGCGTGTCGGCGCGTTCGACGCCCGAGTGGTGCGCCACCTCGTCGTAGGCGAGAAAGGTCGTGTAGCCGACCGGGCGGCCCGCGTAGAGGTCGGCGATCACGGCGGCGACCTGGAGGTCGCGCTGTACCACGGTGCCCCAGGCCCGCACGAGCGCGTACTTGAGGTCGCGGTGAATGCGCGGCTGAACGTCGCGGCGCCGCTGCTGCGCCGCGAAGCGGAGCTCCTGGCTGATGTCGGCAAGGGCGAGCAGCAGGGTGCGCGTGGCGCTGTAGGGGTTCGCGAAGTAGCCGAAGTAGTCCTGGCCGATGCGACCCGGCCGCGAGCGGTCGAGCACCGTGCTCATCGTCAGCAGCGTGTGCACCGCGTCACCCGAGACGATGTTGGCCCGGCTCGCCCCGTCCTCGTGCAGCAGCCCGCGCCCGTTCGAATGACGGCGCTCGAGTTCGGCTGCGTCGCGCGGGTGGTTCGTGACGATCGCCCTGCCGTTCTCCTTCTCCCACCAGCGGAACGCCGGCATGTCGTCGTTGTCGCCGTGCAGGAGGCCGGCCTGGCAGGCGCCCGTCTGTGATGACCAGTCGGTCTCCCAGCGCAGCAGCCGGTGCGTCCCGCCGTGGGCCCAGCGGGCGAGGTTCGGGGCGTTGCCGTCCCGGATCGCGCGCCGCAGCACGTCGTGCGCCAGGCCGTCGATCTCGAGGAAGTAGACGCCCGGGACCGTGCTCTCCTCCGCACCCGCGCGCTGCGCCTGGCGGCGCACCGCGTGGCTGTACCAGAAGTCCTCGTCGTCGATCGCGAACAGGGTGGTGAAGAGGGTGTTCACCGCCGTCAGGCCGATCGCCACGAGCACACCGTCGAGGACGCCGTCGAGCGTCACACCCGGCTCGATCGCGGCGGCGCCGAGGACGACGATGCCGTTCAGGAGGAGCGCTCCGAGGCCGAGCGTGAGCACCGTGAACGGAAGTGCGATGCGGACGATCAGGGGCCACAGCAGCGCGTTCACAAGGCCGATGAACGCCGCGGCGACGAGCGCCGACGCAGCGTTCGTCACGTGAAAGCCAGGCAGGATCGCGCTCAGCAGGAAGAGCGCGCCGGCGGTGAGCAGCCATACCAGCACGACCCGGGTGACCAGATAACCGGCGCGCATGGCGAGACCCTACCGGCGTGGTCCGAGGGCTCAGCCGTGCCTGCGCGCCGCGGAGGCCTCGCGCGAGCGCAGGTCGCTGCCCGCGGCGCTCGCCTCCTCCATTTCCTCAACCGGATCGTCCCCGTACTTGCGCTTGTGGATGATCGCGGCCACCCCGCCCGCGGGGATCGGGAGCCAGAACGAGACGAGCCGGTAGGCGAGCGTCGCGACGACCGCCGCGCCCGCGCCGACACCCGCGAGCGCGAGCGTTCCGGTCAGCCCCGCTTCGACGAAGCCGAGCCCGCCCGGTGTGAGCGGCAGCGTGCCGAGCAGCTGTGCCGCGAAGAAGGCGAGCAGCACGAGCGAGGCGCGCGGCTCCGCGCCGACTGCGTAGAGCGCGGCGAGCAGCGTCAGGTAGTCGAGCACCCAGCGGCCCGAACCGAAGATCAGCGCTTCCCACCAGCGGTCGCCGAGCACCCGCACGACGGTGTCGCGCTCGCGCAGGAGCCTCTGCGGCAGGTCGGTGAGCGGCGCGCGCCCGCGCATGATGCGGTTGCGGACCGCCTGGGCCGCCTTGCCGATCAGCTCGAGCGGCTTGTCGCGGACGACGCACCAGACGCCGAGGGCCACGATCGCCACGAAGATGACCGCGCCGGCCTCGGCGGCGCGGGCGAGCTGCGGGTCGACCGCCACGCCCGTCGCGATCGCCGGCACTGCCAGTAGCGGCAGCGCCATCAGGATCCCGAACACGAGCAGCGACGAGGCCGTCATCCCCGAAGCAGCCGCCGCGGCGGGCACGCCGCCGCGCGCCAGCATGGCGTACTGCATCGCCCCCGCGGCCGCCACGCCGCCCGGCACGACGCGCCCGAACGCGTTCGAGGCGAGCTGCGAGGTGATCACCGGCCCCCAGCGCTCGCTGCGCACCGCGATCTTCTGGATCGCCCACATGCAGGCGTAGCTGCCCGCCTGCAGCACGATCATCGCGACGAACCAGAGTGGGCTGATGTCGTCGAGCTCGTCGTAGGCGCCGAAGACCTCGAGCAGCGCCGGCGCGAGCAGGTACAGCGACACGCCCGTGATTGCGAGGAGCAGCCCTCGCTTGACGAGCGACGCCGGCGACATGTGAAACAGGCTACGCGGGGGCGGGGTCGGGAGCCGCGGGGTCGAGTGGCGGCGGCTCGTCGCCGGGATCGTCGTGGCGCTTGATCGACAGCGTGCGCAGGTCGACGTACTCCCGGAGCAGGATCTGGATCGAGGCGGCCACCGGGATCGCCACGAGCGCCCCGAGCACGCCCAGCAGCGTGGCGCCGAACAGCACGGCGACGATCGTGATGAAGGGCTGAACGTGCACGGTGCGCTTCTGGATCTGCGGCTGGATCACGTGGTTCTCGAACTGCTGGTAGACGATCGCCCAGATGGCCCAGATGATCGTGACCGTGGGGAAGTTCTCGAACAGCGTCACGATCCCGATCAGGACCGCTGCGATCGTTGCGCCGACCAGCGGCAGCAGCGAGAACAACCCGGCTATCACCGCCAGCGGGGCGGCGAACGGGACGCCGAGGATCGTCAGAACGATGAAGCTCGCGACGCCCGCGATCACGGCGATGGTGAGCGCGCCGGCCACATAGCCCGCGACCGCCTGGCCCATGTGGTCGAGCGAGCGCCGCAGCCGTTTCCGTTGCTCGGGCGGGCGCGATCTGATCATGGCGTCGGTCCAGGAGCGGCCGTTCGACAGCAGGAAGGCCGTGAGCACGAGGATCGTGATCAGCGCGAACAACGAGTTGACGATCCCGAAGCCGACGTCGCGGAGCGCGCCGGCGGCCCCACCGAGCCTCCCCGGCAGCTTGCCGGCCTCCTTCTCGATCTGGCTCGTGATGTCGTAGTCCTCGTTGATCGAGCGCAAACGCTCGTTCTCCTGGACGAACTCGGTCACGTCGCGCGCGTAGCGCGGCACGTCGTTCGCAAACTTGTCGGCCTCGGTGATGAGCGGGGGCACGATCAGGGCGATGAGCAGCACGGGCACGGCCAGCAGGCCGAGGTAGACGATGGTGATCGCGAGCCCGCGCCTCATGCTCCTTGCCAGGTAGTTGACCGGCCCCGAGAGCGCGACGGCGAGGAAGGCTGCGACGAGCAGCCACGTGATCGGACGGCGCAGGAGAAAGAGCAGGTAGAGGCAGATCGCCACGCAGACGACGATCAGGACGATGCGCACGACATCCCTGATGGAAGGCACCAGGGCGCTATTCGCGCCGCCGCTGGGCGGTCCTACAGGTGCACGATCTACTGCACGTAGTGGGCCGGCAGGCCGCCCATGCCGAGCAGGCCCGGTCCGGTGTGCGCCGACAGCACGGGCCCGATCTCGCTGACGATCGTAGGCGGCCTTCCGTAGACCTCGGAGCAGCGCTCGATCAGCTCCTGGCACGCGTCGGGCGCGTCGATGTGCTGCGCGCTCCAGGCGTCCGCGCCCGAGTCCTTGCGCTGGCGCGCGTAGTCGACCATGCGCTCCATGGCACGCCTGCTCGTGCGCACGCGCTCGACGGGCGTCATCTCGTTCTCGACGGTGAGGATCGGCTTGACCTTCAAGGTCGACCCGATCCAGGCGCTGGCCGCGCCGATCCTGCCGCCGCGCTTCAGGAACTCGAGCGTGTCGATCACGAACCAGAGCTTCAGCTCGCCGCGAGCGGCGCGGACGTGCTCCGCGACCTCCTTGGCGGTCCGGCTCTCCTCCGCCGCCTTGGCCGCCGCCAGCACCATGAAGCCGAGTCCGCCGGCGGCGGTGGTCGAATCGACGACCTCGATGCGCTCGCCCCCCTTGGCGTCACGCTCGAGGGCCTGCTTTGCCTGGCGCGCCGCCTCCGGTGTGCCCGACAGCCCGCCGGAGATGTGGACGGAGACGATCTCCCGGCCCTCGGCCAGGAGGGGCTCGAAGACACTCGTGAAGTCGCCGACCGACGGCTGGGAGGTGCTCGGCAGCTTCTCGGCGCGGCGCAACTCCTCGAAGAAGGCCGGGTAGTCGGTTATCTCAACCTCCGGAACGGTCCGCTCAGGGCCGAACACCACGTAGAGCGGCACCACGTGCAGGTCGTGTCGCTCGACGAGCTCCGGCGGCAGGTAGGAGGTGCTGTCGGTGACGATGGCGACGTCTGCCATACGGGGGCGGCAGCCTACACTCGTCCTCGGCTTGGCCAAGGTCCTCGTCACCGGTGCGACCGGGTTCATCGGCTCACACGTCGCGCAGCTCGTCGCCGAGCGCGGCGACGACCTGCGGCTGGGGGTGGAGAACGGGTCGCCGGATGTCGCGATCGCGGGCCTCGACGCCGAGCGCGTGCGCCTCGACGTTCGCGACCGCCGCTCCGTGCGCCGCGCACTCGCGGGGATCGAGCGCGTGTTCCACTGCGCCGGCGTGACCTCCGTCCGCCCGTTGGACGCGGAGCGCCTGTTCGAGGTCAACGCGGGCGGGACGAAGCTGGTCATGCAGGAGTGCCTGCGCGCGGGGGTCGAGCGCGCGGTCTACACGTCGAGCGCGGCGGCGGTCGGCCCGGCGCGCGAAGGTAAGACCGCCGACGAGACCCAGCTCTTCACGGCGGCCCGGCTCGGGATCCCGTACGTCAACTCGGTTCACGAGGCGGAGGTCGAGGCGCTCAGGGTGGCGGCGCAGGGGCTGCCGCTCGTGTGCGTCAACCCGGCCGTCTGCTTGGGCGCCGGCGATCACCTGCTGAGCTCGACGCGGATCGTCCGCAGCTTCCTCCTCGGCCGCATCCCGGTCTATACGGATGGCGCCGTCAACGTCGTCGACGTCCGCGACGCTGCGGCGGGCCACCTGCTTGCAGACGAGCAGGGTGCCGTCGGCGAGCGCTACCTGCTCGGCGGGCGCAACTTCACCTTCGACAGGCTGTTCGCCGATCTCGGCCGTATCTCCGGCGTGGAGCCGCCGGTCAAGCTGCCGCGGGGCGCCGCGGCTCGAGCGGCGGCCCTGCTCGGAGCGGGCGGCCGCTGGCCGCTCACGACGGCCGAGGTCCGCGCGGCCTCCAACAGTTGGACCTACCGCTCGACGAAGGCGCGGCGCGAGCTCGGCTGGCGCGCGCGCCCGCATGAGGAGACGCTGGAGGCGACCGTCGCATGGCACCTCGAGCGCGAGCATGCCCGGATCGCCCGCAGCCGCCGCTCGCAGCAGATCCAGTACCGGGTCGCCGGCCTTGCGATAGGCGCCGCCGAGGAGGCCGCCGGCCTGCTGCGGCGTCTCACCCCCGGTCGCCCCTGACTACTCTCCCGCTAGTGACCACGCTGTACCGCTGCAAGGCCCCGACGGATCTCGTGTGCCGCTGCGGCAAGGTGGCGCGCCGGCTGCGGGCGATGGAGATCGACTTCGAGGAGGTGCGCATGCCCTTCCTCAAGCGCGACCGCCCGGAGGTGGAGGCGTTGACCGGGCAGAGGTGGGTACCGGTCCTCTTGCACCGCGAGGAAGTGATCCACGACTCCCACCGCATCATGGAGTACCTCGAATGGCTAGATCGAAGCGAAGCCCGCAGCGCGTAGGCCCCGGCCGGGGCTCGAAGGCAGTCACGAACGCCAGGCGGCTCTGGCCCTACCTGCTGATGGCCTGGGAGCGCTGGCAGGCGCTGCCGCCGGAGAAGAAGGAGGAGTACAGGCGCCAGGCCCGCGAGGCCGCCGACCGCGGCCGCAAGGCGCTGGAGCAGCGGCGAAAGCGCGGGCGGTGACTAGCCGCCGGCGCTGACGAGCTCGTCCGCGAGCGGGCTGCGCGCGTAGAGCACGCTGCGGCCGCGGCGGCTCGAGCTCACGAGCCCGGCCGCCTTCAGTGAGGAGAGGTGCTGTGAGGCGCCGCCGGGCGTGATCTCGAGACGCCGTGCCAGGTCGCCTGTCGTTCGCGGGGCGTCGAGGGCGAGCAGCATGGCCGCCCGGCCGCGCCCGAGGACAGCGGCGAGCGCCTCGGGCGGGGCCTCCTGACCGCCCTCCCATAAGAGCGCGACGCCGCGCGCCGGATACATCACGGTCGGCTGCCAGTACGAGGAGGCGATGGCGAACGGGCGCGCGGGGAAGGCGGTCGGAACGAGCAGTAGCCCGCGTCCCTCCAGGGCGAATGTCGTGCTGTATGCCATCTCGACCTCGAGGCCCTCGTCACGCCAGTGGATCGCCGGGTCGAGATCGGCGAACAGGGAGGTCGGCCCGCCCTCGGTCAGTCGCCGCGAGCGATACAGCAGGTCCGCCTCGAGCAGGGCGCGCACGCGCGGCCAATGCGGCTCGAGCGCGACCTCCCAGTAGGAGGCGAGCGAGTCGGTGAGGCGCTCGACCGACCGCCGGGGCCGCCGCAGGAAGGGCTCGGCGAGCTCCGGCGAGAGCCCGTCGTTGAGCCTGAACCCGACCTCCGTGCGCACGCGCGCGGCGGGAGTCGCGCGGATCGCCTCCAGCTCGTCCTCGAAGCTCGCGAGCGGCGTGTTGGGCGGCGGCGTCAGGAAGTCGGGGATGTACCCGTCCGGCGGCACCAGGCCGAGCAGCGGCAACAGGTCGAGCCCGCGCACGCGCTCACGGACGGCGCGGACCCAGGGCAGGTGCATGGTTGCCCCAGAGGGGTCACGGAGCGCCCTGAGCGAGATCACGAGCTCCCACATCGGCGAGATCGCGAAGCGCAGCCGGGCGAGGTCGGAGAGCTCGAACTCGAAGCGGACCATTTAGCACAGGCTAAATCAATGGGAACCCGGACTGGCCCGCGAAAGACTCACAGCATGAATTCGAACCCCCTCACACTCAGTGCCGCCCAGGCGCGTCAGGCGGAGCTCCGCGAGCGGGTCGCCCTCCACTCCGACGGTTCGGTTAGCCGCCCGCGCGGACACCGGCTGGCTCGATTTCCGGCGGCTCGCTCGGGCGCGATCCTCCGCTCATGGACACGACTCTCACCCAAGAAGCGGCGCCCGGCCCCGCGTGGCGCAGCGTCCTGCGGCCGCTGATCACCTCGGGCGGCTATCGCGCCATCACGCATCATCTGCTCGGGCTTCCGCTCGGCGTCGCGTACTTCAGCTGGCTCGTGACCTCGATCTCGGCGGGCCTCGGCCTGGTCGTGACGCTGATCGGGATCCCGGTCCTGACCCTCGTGCTCGCGACGATCAGGCCGCTGCTCGCCCTGGAGCGTGGCCTCGCGAACTCGCTGCTCGACGCGCGCATCGCTCCTTCGCGACTCACCGCCGGCGGTCAGGGCGGCCTCGCACGCGTCAAGGCGTATTGGACCGACAGCACAAGCTGGCGCGGGATCGTCTACCTGCTCGGCCGCTTCCCCGTCGGGCTTGCGACGTTCATCGTCGCCGTGACGGCGTTCGCCACCGCGCTCTACCTGATCGCCGCCCCGGCGATCGCCCCGTTTGACGCCCTCGAGCTCGGCTTCTGGGAGCCCGACAGCGTCGTCGACGGGCTCGCGCTCGTGCCGCTCGGGCTCGTCCTGCTCCTCGCGTCGGCCTGGATCTCCGAGGGTATGGCCGCGCTGTCGCGCGCGTTCGCCCGCTGGGGCGCGCGCTGACCGGCCGGATCTAGGTCAGCCGGTTCTCGAGCCCGATCGGCGCCTGGCGCGGCTCGGGCTCGGGCGCCGGCACGTCGGGCTGGTCGGGCTGCTCCACTCCGAGCAGCTCGGCCAGCTCGCCCGACTCGAACATCTCGAGCACGATGTCGGAGCCGCCGATCAGCTCACCGTTGACGAACAGCTGCGGGATCGTCGGCCAGCCCGACAGCTCCGAGAGCTCCTCACGGATGCGCGGGTCCGGCAGGATGTCGAGCGCCGCGTACTGGACGCCCAGCTCGTTGAGGGCACCCGAGGCGCGCATCGAGAACCCGCAGGCGGGCTGCTGCGGTGTGCCCTTCATGAAGAGCATCACCTTGTTCTCCTTGATCGCGTTGTCGATGAAGCTGCGGATCTCGTCGTTCGTCATCTTCCCTCTCCAGGAGTCTGGGTCTTGATGGAGAGCGCGTGGATCTGACCGCCCACCTCGTCTCCGAACACGTTGTAGATCAGCTTGTGCTGCTGGATGCGAGAGAGGCCCTGAAAGCGATCCGAGATCACCTCGGCGCGGAAGTGGTCGCCCCCGCCGGTGAGGTCATGAACCATCACCTGGGCGCCCGGGAAGGCCTGCTCGATCCGTTCCTTCAGCTCAGCTGCGCTGGGCATCGCTCTCCAGGGTATCGACGGCCCGGCCGATACAATCGAAGCGTGGTGACGCTCACCGACATCGCCGCCGAGAAGGTGAACCAGTTCATGGCGGGTCAGAGCACCGCGGATGACGTCGGCCTGCGGGTTGGCGTCCGCGGCGGCGGCTGCTCCGGCTTCCAGTACGCGCTGGCGCTCGACGAGCGCCGCGACGACGACCACGTCTTCGACGCCGCCGGCATCCGCGTGCTCGTCGACCCGGCGAGCCTTCGCTACGTGGACGGCTCGACCGTTGACTTCACCGAGAGCTTCCAGGGCTCGGGCTTCGAGGTGTCGAACCCGAACATCGTGGCCTCGTGCGGCTGCGGCTCCTCGTTCCGCGTGGCGGACGAAGAGCCGAGCTGCGGCACCGTCTGATGCCAGCCGGGGCTCGCGCCCCCGGACCCCCGCGGCGCACCCCAGCAGTGGTCATCCGGGTCTGTTGTCCAGCGAGCTCCAGAGGTAGAGGCACGCCAGCGTCCGGTAGGGCCGCCACGGACGTGCGATCTTCTCCAGCCGCTTCGCCTCCGGCAGCTTCCGCAGCCGGTACTCGACCTGGACGGCGCGCCTGATCCCCTGGTCGCCGACGGGCAGGATGTCCGGCCGGCGCAGGTGGAACATGAGGAACATGTCGGCAGTCCACTCGCCGAGGCCCTTGATGTCCGTGAGCTGCGCGGTGACCGCCTCGTCGGGAAGTTCCGGCAGCTGCTCGAGGTCGACCCGCCCTTCCTCGACGTGGAGCGCGAGGTCGCGCAGATAGGAGATCTTCGGGCGTGACAGTCCGGCCGCCCGGATGAGGTCGGGATCGACCTCGAGCAGCTGGCGTGGCGTCGGCGCGTGCCCGCCGAACAGCTCGAGCATGCGGCCATAGATCGTGGCGGCCGCCTTGGTCGAGAGCTGCTGGCCGACGATCGAGCGCAGCAGCGCGCCGTAGGCATCGCCGCGCGGCTCGTCGTTCTCCTGCTTGAGCTCGCGGCGAACAAGCGCGCCGTGCTCGTCGATCAGCCGGGCCATCACCGGATCGCCCTCGCGCAGCGTCGCCACCGCCTTGCGCGTGGCTGCCACGGGTCGCGTGCGCGACCCCGCGCTCGGTCGCGGGGGCATCGCTAGGCCGCCGCCCGTTCGTGGAACGGGTGCTCGAGTGCTCCGAGCTCGGTTGAGGGCGGGTCGCCGAACAGCCACTCGCGGGCGATCCGGTGCCAGTTGGCGGTCGCGCCGAGCTGCCCCAGCACGCCGAGCGTGAGCGCCTCCATCCGCCGGGCGAGCATGGCCTGAGGGGGCATCGTCTCGCGCTTCATGAGCGGCCAGTGGCGCGAGCGCGGGTCGCCGAAGTCGATCAGGACCTGGCTCACGAGCGCGCGGTCGATCGTGACCTCGCGGTCGTCGATGTACCAGGAGGTGACGTCGTGGAAGTGCTCGAAGACGGCCTCCGGGGTCACCTTGTCGTCATCGATGTCGAAGAAGCCCATGCCCGCGAGCCGCCGGTGGAGCTCCTCGACGTCGCCGTCCATCGCGGCGCCGATGGCGGCCACCTCGGCATCGAGGTCCGCGCGCCGGACGCGCTTCGTCATGCCGAAGTCGATGAAGGCCACGCGGCCGTCCGGCATCAGCCGGTAATTGCCGGGATGCGGGTCGCCCGAGAAGTGGCCGTTGCGGTACAGCGAGCCGAAGAAGAAGCGGAAGACGATCTCGCCGAAGCGATCGCGGGTTGCCCGGTCGAGCTCCTTGACCTCCTCGAAGCCGATGCCGTCGACCCACTCGGTCACGAGCACGTGCTCCGTGCAGAGCTCCGTGACCACACCGGGGATGAAGATGAACGGGTGGTTGCGCCAGGTCCGTGAGAACGCCCGGTGTTGCTGCGCCTCGTGCTCGTAGTCGAGCTCGTCGGTGAGCCGCTCGCGGATCTCCGCGGTCATCGCCTTGGCGTCCATGCCCGGCGCGATCCGCTTCGCGACGCGCATGATCAGCCCGAGGTTCTGCAGGTCGGCGCGCACTGCGTTCGCGACGCCCGGGTACTGGACCTTGACCGCGACGTCGCGCCCGTCGTGGAGGCGGGCGCGGTAGACCTGGCCGATCGAGGCCGCGGCCACGGCCTCCTCGCCGAACTCGTCGAAGACGTCTCCGAGCGGCTCGGCGAGGTCGTTCTCGACGACCTTGCGCATCTTGTCGAAGGACACCCGCGGGGCCGCGTCGCGCAGCTCGGCGAGCTTCGCCTGGACGCGCTCCTGGAACTCCGGCGGGAAGCCGCCCGTATCGATGAACGAGGCCACCTGGCCGACCTTCATCGCGGCGCCCTTCATCTGCCCGAGCACCTCGAAGATCTGCTCGGCGGCCTCCATCTGGCGGCGCTCCGCCGCGGCCCGCCGGCCCTCCTGGTCCCTCGTCAGGTTGGCGGCCTTGGTCGCGTAGCCCTTGGCCGCCTGGCCGCCGGCGAGCTTCCCGACCTTCGCCGCGCGCTGCACCCTGCCGGTCGGGAGGTCTTTGGGCATCGCTTGAGGGTACGCATAGGCTCCGGAGTCCAGATGCGCTACGTGAGCATTCCCGGCGAAGACGGCCCACGCGCGGCCCTGCTTCGCGACGGCCACGTCCACGCCTACGACCGCAGCCTCGACGCGCTGCTCGAGGAGGGCGCGCTCCGATCCGCCGAGCCGGTCGTGGGCGAGGGCATCGCGGTCCAGGAGGCGACCCTGCTGCCGCCGCTCGCCCGCCCGGGCAAGATCGTCTGCATCGGCCAGAACTACCACGCGCACGCCGAGGAGCAGGGCAAGGAGGCGCCGAAGCTGCCGACCTTCTTCGCGAAGTTCCGGAACGCCCTGGCGGCGCCCGGCGCGACCGTGACGCTGCCCAAGTGGAGCCGCGTCGACTACGAGGCCGAGGTGGCGTTCGTGATCGGCCGCCGCGCCAAGGACGTCGACGAGGCGGACGCGCTCGGCCACATCGGGGGCTACACGCTGCTGAACGACCTGTCCGCGCGCGACTATCAGTTCAAGACGCCCCAGTGGATGCCCGGCAAGGTCTTCGACGGCTCGGCGCCGTGCGGCCCCGCGCTCGTCACGCCGGACGAAGCCGGTCCGCCCGACAGCATCGAGTTCGACCTGCGCCTGAACGGCGAGGTCATGCAGCAGGGGACGACGGCCGACCTCGTCCACTCGATCCCCGCGCTCGTCGCCTACCTCTCGATGCTCATGACGCTCGAGCCCGGCGACATCGTCTCGACCGGCACGCCCGCGGGGGTCGGCAGCCTGCGCGACCCAAAGGTCTGGCTCGCGCCGGGCGACGAGGTCGTGATCAGCTCCGAGCGGCTCGGAGTGCTCGAGACGACGCTTGCCTAGCGGGGCGCCCGCGGCGCGGCCATCACAGCGCCTCGATCTCGACGGGCCGGCCGATCGCCTCTGAGAGCAGGTCCGAGTTGCGCCGCGCCGCCCAGATCGGGACGCTCGGGTCACCGTCGGGCGCGGTCGACGCCCGCAGCTCGACAGCGCCGTTGAGCGTGCCGACGCTCACCGCGCGGATTGAGCGGTCGCGGCTGCGCTCGAGCTGCTCGGCCAGCCTGATCACGCCGCACAGGACGCCGAGCCGCTCCACGTCCCCCGGCTCGGCGAGATCGCCGAGCGCCGAGGCGTCCGGCTCACCCTTGCGGTGATATCGCGCGATCAGTCCGATCAGGACGAGCTCGCGCGGGCTGTAGCCCGGCAGGCCCGCGTTCAGGATCAGGTACTGCGAGTGGCGGTGATGGTCGTCGTAGTCGATCGCGGTCCCTATGTCGTGGAGGATGCAGGCCGCCCACAGGAGCTCGCGATCGGAGTCATCCAGCTCATGGAGCCGGGCGGCCGCGAGCCCGTCGAACATGGCGAGCGAGAGCCGCGCGACGTGGTGGACGTGGTCGTGATCGGTCTCGAAGCGGTGGGCAAGGTTCTCGACCGACTCCTGGCGGACGTCCATGAACAGCTCGCGCCGGCCGAGCAGGCGCTCGAAGAAGATGCCCTCGCGCAGGCCGGCCTCCGTGACCTCGATCGCGTCGAAGCCGCCCTGGTCGAGCGCCGCGGCGAGCACGAGCGCGCCGCCGAGGATGACGTCGCCGCGGTCGGGCTTGATGCCGCTCACGCCGCCGCGTTTCGATGCGGGGCGCGCGGCCAGCAGCTCGATCAGCTCCTCGAGCGCGTTGCGGGTCAGCTCGAAGCCCTGGACGTCGATGTCCGGCAACTCGAGGCGCTTCATCGCGGCGGCAGCGAGGTTGCGGATCGTCCCGCCGATCCCGACGAGCCTGCCCCCGCCCTTCCACCAGCCGAGCTCGCCGAGCTCGCCCGCCACGTGCCTGCGCAGCGCACGCATCTCCTTGGCGCTCGCGCTCTCGCCGGGCAGGAAGTGCTCGCTCACGCGCACCGAACCGAGCGGCAGCGACGCAGACCTGACGAGCCGGCGCCCCTGGAGTTGCAGCCCCTGGATGCTGCCGCCGCCCATGTCCAGGCCGAAGCCGTCCTCGATCGTCGTCGAGTTGGCGATCGCGAGCCAGCCGTAGCGGGCCTCCTCGTCACCGCTGATCACGCGCGCGGTCAGCCCGGTTTGCTTGTGGATCTCTTCGAGCAGCTCGGGGCCGTTGTCGGCGTCGCGGATGGCGCTGGTCGCGACGGCCTCGATCCGGTCGATGCCGCGCGCGCGGCAAAAGGCCGAGAAGACGGCGGCGGTGTGCAGCGCCAGTTCGACCCGCTCCGGGCGCAGGGCGTTGCTTCCCCCGCCGAGCCCGGCGCTGATGCGCACCGCCTCGCGGATCTCGTCGACGAGGCTCCACCAGGGCGTGCCGGGCTCGTAGCCGTACACGACGAGGCGCCACGAGTTCGAGCCCATGTCGACAACCGCCACGCGTTCCACGGGCGGCATCATCGCCTCTCAGCGGCTCGCGCGGCTCCCCGCCGTGTCCACCTCGACCCACGCGGGCCTAATGAGGCGCGGCCGGATGCCGATTCTGATGAAGATGAACGCGATCGCCCACGCTTCCGCCCTGTCCGCCTCCGGCCCGCAGCTCGACAACCGCCGTGTGCTCGCAGGCCTGATCGACCTGATCGTCGTCGCCGCCGGCGCAGCACTGATCCTGTTCGCAGCCGACGCGCTTCCGAGTGGAAGCGGATCGGCGCGCGACGAGGTCGGATCGGGCCTGTACCTGCTCGCGATGGCCTGGGGGCTCTACTACTACTTCGCCTGCGAGTCGGGTGGCGGGCAAACGCTCGGCAAGCGGGTGATGCGGCTCCGCGTCGTGCGCGCGGACGGCAGTGCGGCCGGTATGCGCGAGGTCGGGGTCCGCACGATCCTGCGCGTCGTCGACGGGGTCGGCCTTTACCTGGTCGGGCTCGTCGTGATGCTCGTCTCGGGCAAGCGGCGCCAGCGGCTCGGCGACATGGCGGGAGGCACGATCGTGGTCGACGCGAGCACGGCGCCGGATGCGCCGCAGCCGGCCCCCGTCCCGACAGTCGTCGCGGCGCCGATCGTGTCGGCCGAGCGAAGCGTTCCCGCGGTGACGCTGCCGGTGGCCGAGGAGCCGGTCGTGGCTGAGGAGCCCGAGTTCCAGCCGATCCTCGGTGAGGACGCGGACCCCGACCCGGCCGACTCGGAACCGATCGAGGTGGCACCGGCCCGACTCGATGTCGTAGAGCGACCTGGGGTCGGGACAGCGTGGGTCGAGGCCGACGACCCGGCGCCCGTTCCCGAGGAGGCGGAGCAGCCAGCCCTGGAGCCCCTTCCGTCAGAGCCTGCCGTCGAGCCGGCCCCCGAACCCGTGCCGGCGCCGCCGCCACCGGCGCTCGAGGAAGAGCCGCCCGTCGTCGTCCGCTCGGTCGAGACGGTCTCGGCGATCGACCTCGTCATGGGTGACGTGGACGAGCAGCAGGGCGCCCGGGACCGGGGCTCCGAGGACGTCTCGGACCCCTTCGGGGCGCCGCCCGGTCGCTAGAGTCGCCAGCCCGGGGAGCGGGCGCCGCCCGGCCCCGCTGGAGGACTCATGGCAGCAATCGGCACCCCCGAGAATCCGCTTCGCGTGGCGATCGTCGGCTCCGGGCCGTCGGGCTTCTACGCGGCCGGGCACCTGCTCAAGTCGAAGTCGCATCCGGACCTCGCGGTCCAGGTGGACATCTTCGACCGCCTGCCCACGCCCTGGGGGCTCGTGCGCGGCGGCGTCGCGCCGGACCACCCCAACATCAAGGCGGTCTCGCGCGTCTATGAGAAGACGGCCGAGCACCCCGAGTTCCGCTTCTACGGCAACGTCGAGCTCGGCCGCGACCTCAGCCAGGACGACCTCACGAGCCGCTACCACGCGGTGATCTACGCCGTCGGTGCCCAGACCGACCGGCGCATGGGCATCCCGGGCGAGGACCTGCCGGGCAGCTGGGCCGCCACCGAGCTCGTCGCCTGGTACAACGGCCATCCCGACTACCGCGACCTGGAGTTCGACCTCTCGGCGGGGCGCGCGATAGTGGTGGGGAACGGCAACGTCGCGACCGACGTGGCGCGGATGCTCGCCCTCACGCGCGAGGAGCTCGCCGAGACCGACGTCGCCGACCACGCGCTCGACGTGCTCGCCGGCTCGAACGTGCACGAGATCGTCGTGCTCGGCCGGCGCGGGCCGGCCCAGGCCGCGTTCACGAATCCCGAGCTGCTCGAGCTCGGCGACATGACTGATGCGGACGTGATCGTCGACCCGGGCGACGCCGAGCTCGACCCGCTCTCGCGCGCCTTCATCGAGTCCGAGACGGCGCACGCGACCGCGAAGAAGAACGTCACGATCCTGCACGAGTACTCAAAGCGGATACCGGAGGGCAAGCGCCGCCGGATCGTGCTGCGCTTCCTCGTCTCGCCGGTCGAGATTCTCGGCACGGAGCGGGTCGAGGGCATCCGGATCTGCCACAACGAGCTGATCGCGGACGAGGAGGGCGCCCTGCGGCCGCGCCCCGGCCCGACCACCGAGGACATCGAGTGCGGGCTCGTGTTCCGCTCGATCGGCTACCGCGGGACGCCGCTCGCGGGACTCCCCTTCGACGAGCGCCGTGGCGTGATACCGAACGACGGCGGCCGGGTGATCGGTGAGGACGGCCCGCTGCCCGGCGAGTACGTGGTCGGCTGGATCAAGCGCGGGCCCACCGGCATCATCGGCACCAACAAGCGCGACGCCCAGGAGACCGTGAACATGGTGCTGGAGGACCTCGACGCGGGCCGCCTGCCGGCGCCGGCCGACCCCGACCGAGACTCGCTGGACGCCCTGGTCGCGGAGCGCCGGCCGGACGCGGTGTCCTACGCCGGCTGGCAGGCGATCGACAGGGCCGAGAAGTCCGCGGGCGAGCCGCAGGGAAGACCACGCGTGAAGCTGTGCAGCTTCGAGGACCTGCTCGAGGCTTCGAAGGAAGCCCCTACGCCGGCGCGCTGACGCTCGCGTGCTCCCCGTCCAGCGCGTCGAGTGCACGCTCGACCGAAGAGCGGATGCAGGTGAAGATCGGCGTCTCGGAGGCGGTGTAGGCGCTCGACTCGGTCGAGCGGAGCTCCTGCACCAGATCGAGGAACTGGGAAGGATCGTCGGCGTCGAAGGCGACCACGAACTCCTGGTCGTCGAGGCCGAACGAGTAGGCGGTGTTCGTCTCGATGCCCGTGAAGCGGCGCGCGACCGCTATGTGATCGCGCATCACCCTCATCCGCTCCTCGGCGGGCAGCGCGTACCACTCACGCTTCTTCCACATCGGGTAGACGATCAGGTACTTCGAGTCGGCTCCCTCGCGCGGGGCCAGCGGTTGGTCCGGCTGGTCCGAGTAGGGCGACTCCTTCGTCATGGCGAGGTACGAGTGGGGCACGTCCGCCCAGCGCATCAGGCCGCTCTGGTTCAGCAGCACGTGCAACTCGTGGATGGGGTCGAGCGTGGGGGCGATCGCCCGGACGAGCAGGTCGCAGTCGCCGCGCGTGCCGACGAGCGAGTAGGCGCGCAGGTAGTGGGAGCTGGAAAATTCGTTGCAGGCGGCCGCGAACTCCGCCTTGTCGGCTGCCCGCTCCCCCGCTGAACGCCGCCTCCAGGCGGCATCCAGCTTCAAGAACGTGTACTTGACGTAGTTGCGTGCCTCGGTCACTCGTCAAGTGTGGCCGATAGGATGGGGCGGGTGCGCGTAGCCCTCATCTCGCCCTACTCGTACACGTATCCCGGTGGTGTCGGGCGCCACGCGGAGGCGCTCTCGGAGCAGCTACTCGAGGCCGGACACGAGGTCCGGCTGCTGGCGCCGTACGACCCCGACGACCGGCTCGCACGTGTTCTGCACCGCGGTGCCCGCCCGCAGCCGCGCCCGCTGCCCGACCACGTAATCCCGCTCGGACGCACTATGGGCCTGCCGCTGAACGGCGCGGTGTCGAACCTGGCTGTCTTCCCGGAGTCGGTCGGGAGGCTCTCACGCGAGCTCCGCAGCGGCAACTTCGACGTCGTCCACGTGCATGAGCCAAACGCCCCGTACGCGTCCTGGTACGCCACGGAGTCCGCGCGCGTGCCGACGGTCGCGACCTTCCACACCTACTCGACGAGCGCGCTGGTCGGGCGCTTCACCGCGAACGTCGCGGGCGCGCGCCGGCTCTACTCGAAGCTGAGTGCCCGGATCGCCGTCTCCGAGGCCGCGCGCTGGACGGCGCAGCGCTTCTACGGCGGCCGCTATCGGATCGTGCCGAACGGGGTCGACCTGAGCGCGGCCCGGCCGAGTGCCGCCCGCCCGCACGACGAGCTGCAGATCCTGTTCGTGGGGCGCGCCGAGGCGCGCAAGGGGCTGCCCGTGCTGCTGCGCGCGTTCGAGGCGCTGCGCGGCGCCGGCATCAGGGCTCGCCTGACCGTCGCGGGCGCCACCGAGACGGAGGTCGAGCCGCTCCTGCTCGAGCGTGACGGCGTCGAGGTGGCGGGTCGCGTCGACGACGACGAGAAGTGGCGGCTGCTTGGCGAGGCCGACCTGCTCTGCGCGCCGTCGCTCGGCGGTGAGAGCTTCGGGATGGTGCTCACCGAGGCGTTTGCGTCCGGGACACCCGTCGTCGCCTCGGCGATCGCCGGCTACAGCGACGTCGTGACGGACGGTCACGACGGCCTGCTTCTGCCCGTCGGCGACGCCGTCGAGCTGGGCGAGTCGCTGCGCAGCCTGGCGCTCGACCCGGAGCGGCGCATGCGTATGGCCGCGAACGCCCGCGAGAGCGCCGAGCGCTTTGCCTGGCCACGGGTCGCATCCGATGTGACCGAGGTCTACGAGCAGGCACTCGAGACCCCCGCTCCATCCACGCGCAGCGCGCGGGTCGCCCGGCGCATCGGCATTCAGCCCACCGAGCCCGGCCCGCGCGTCCCGCCGCAGCGCCTGCCCTCGCTCGAGCCGACGATGCCGGCCGCCGGCCGCAAGCGCGCCGCGCGGGCGGCGCGCCGGGTCGTGGTGGTCGGCGGTGCCGTCGTGGGTGTCGGCCTCACCGCTCTCGCGCTTCAGCGGATCGGCATCGAGTCGATCGGCCGCGCCATGCTCGCCGCCACGCCCGTCTGGGTGCTGGCCGCCTTCGCGCTCATGTGCGCCTCGATGCTGCTGCGCGCCGAGGCCTGGCATGCGATTCTGCGCGCGGCCCTGCCCGGTGTGCGCGTCCGGCGCCGTGACACGGCGCGCGCCACGATGATCGGCGTTCTCATGTCGGCGACGCTGCCGGCCCGGCTCGGCGAGCCCTCGCGCGCGCTGATCCTGTCGCGGCGCGTTGGCCGCATGCGCCAGCGCTTCCCCGTCGTGCTCGGCACGATGGTGTCGCAGACGATGCTGAACATCCTCGCGCTGGCCGTGCTGGGGAGCGTCATGTTCGCCACCGTCGGGCTCTTCCAGGGGAACGAGGACGCCCTCGTCGCCGCCACGATCGTCCCGGTGGTGCTGCTCGGGCTCGTTCTCTCGGCGCCCTGGATCCTGCGCCGCGGCAAACCGAGCCGCTTCCAGCGCGTCCAGCAGGCCGCCGCCACGGCCCGCCGGGCGATGGTCCAGGTCCGGAAGGGCCTCGAGGTCTTCCGCAAGCCGAGGCTCGGCGGCTGGGCCGCGCTCAACCAGCTCGCGGCCTGGGCGATCCAGTGGCTCGCCTGCTACCTGCTGCTGGTGGCGCTCGGTCTCGACGAGCGCGCCGGCATCGGCGCGGCCGCCGCGGTGCTGTTCGCCGTCAACGTGACCGCTGCTCTGCCGGCCACGCCCTCGAACCTCGGCGTCTTCCAGGCCGCCTGCGTCGCCGTGCTGTCCGCCTACGGCGTCGGCAAGACCGACGCGCTCGCCTACGGGATCATCCTGCAGGCGGTCGAGATCGCCACGGCGCTCGCGATGGGCATGCCCGCGCTCGTGCGCGAGGGGATGACCTGGAAGGACCTCCGCGTCCGCGCCCTGCACGCCTCCCCGGTGCAGCTGCGTGGCTCGCGCCGCCGCGGCGACGCGGCGGAAGCCGAGGCATAGCCTGCGCGTCTAGAACGAGATCTGCCGGCCGTCGCGGAAGAAGCCGCCTGTCGGGCCGTCGTCCGGAAGCGTCGCCAGCCACACGACCCCGCTCGCGCCGTCCTCGACCGGCTTGCCGGCGCCGAACTGGCTGCCCATGTCGGTGGCCACGAGGCCGGGGCAGGCCGAGTTGACCTTGAAGCCGTCGCCCTCGAGCTCGGTGGCGAGGATGCGGGTCATCGCGTTCAGCGCCGCCTTCGACACGCGGTAGCCCGGCGACCAGCCGCCCATCTCGTTGATCGCACCCATGCCGCTCGACACGTTCACGATGCGCGGATGCTCGGACCGCCGCAGCAGCGGCAGCAGCGCGATCGACAGCCGGTAGGCGCCGAAGAAGTTGGTGTCAAGCGCCCGCTGGATCGCGTCGAAGTCGGGCTCGGTGCCGGACACCCCGAAATCCGAGCCGATTCCTGCGTTGTTGATGAGCACGTCGAGGCTGCCCGGGTCCTCGGCGACAGCGGTCGCGGCCCGCTCGATCGAGGCCTGGTCGGACACGTCGAGCTGGAGCGGGCGGCCGCCGATCTCCTCCGCGGCCGCGCGCGCCTTCTCCTCGTCGCGGGCGCTGACTATCACGTCATAGCCGCGCTCTGCCAGTTGCCGTGCGGCATCGCGGCCGATCCCCCGGTTCGCCCCCGTAACAAGCGCGATCAAGATTCGGAGCAGACTATCCGCATGACCGGGAATCGCCGATAGGCTCGTACTGGATGCCGTTTGCTCGCCTGGTCCTGGTCGCGCTCGTCGTCGCATTGCTGCCCGTGGCTAGCGCCGCGGCGGCGCCGCGGCTCGACGCGCAGGGCTCCGCGGTCGCCGGTGAGGCGATCGTCCGCTTTGAGCCCGGAACCGTCGCGGCCGAGCGCGCGGCGGCCCGCGACGCCGCAGACGTAGAGCTCGAGCGGACGCTGGAGCTGTCACAGACCCAGGTCGTGAGCTTCGACGGGTCGGTTGGAGCTGCGCTCACACGGCTCGAAAGCGGCGGTGACGTCGCCTACGCGCAGCCGAACTACCGCTACGAGGCGCTCGCTCCGCCGCCCAACGACACCTTCTTCGGCCAGCTCTGGGGACTCGGGCCGGATCCTGGCATCGGCGCGCTGACGGCCTGGGACCGCTCGCGCGGGAACGGCCAGGTCATCGCGATCGTGGACTCCGGCATCGACCTCAGCCACCCCGACCTCGTGCCGCGGCTATGGCGGAACCCCGGCGAGACGCCGGGTGGCGGCGACAACGACGCCAACGGCCGAGTGGACGACGTGAACGGCTACGACTTCGTCGACAACGACTCCACTCCCGACGACTACGCGTTCCACGGCACCCACGTGGCGGGCACCGCCGCCGCGCAGGCCGGTAACGGCATGGGCGTGGCGGGTGTGGCGCCGGATGCCTCCCTGATGGCCGTGCGCGTGCTCGACGGGAGCGGCGCCGGCACGAGCGCTTGGATCGGCAGCGGCATTGCCTACGCGGCCCAGGAGGGCGCGGACGTGATCAACCTGAGCCTCGGCGGCCCGGCTGGTCTTGGTGATCAGTTCCTGAGGGACGCGCTCGCCACCGCCCGGAACTACGACGCGGTCGTGGTCGCCGCCGCGGGGAACGAGGGATCGAACAACGATGCTCAGCCGAACACGCCGTGCACGTTGCCGGGCGACCACCTGATCTGCGTCGGAGCCCTGACCACCGCGGGCACGCTGGCCTCGTTCTCCAACTACGGAGCGACGACGGTCGACGTCGCGGCGCCCGGCGTCGGCATCCTCAGCACGAAGACCGATTTCGGCCCGGAGCTTCTGTACGAGGGCTTCGAGGACGACCTCAACGGGTGGAACACGGAGGTACAGGGGTCGGGCATCGAATGGGGCGTCTCGCAGATGCACACCGTCGGGGCGAAGTCGGCTACCGACAGCCCGGATGACGACTGGTATGCGTCGAACGGGTACAGCGAAATCCATCTCGCTTCGAACCTGAGCCTGGTGGGGCGGCGCGGCTGCCGGATGCACTTCGATCTGCGCTACGCGGTCCTGCCCGGGGACTCGTTCGACGTCGGGGCGTTCGCCGACGGCAGCCCGGGGATCGTCACCGGCTATTCCATCGCCGGCTCGAGCGGCAACACGTTCGAGGACGCGGAGGCATCGATCTCCCGGCTCGACGGGCGCCCCGACGCGCGTCCCTTCTTCGGCCTGAAGAGCGACGGGAGCGACATCGCGGACGGCGTGCACCTCGACGAGCTGCGCGTGTTCTGCCGCGATACCGACTACGTCAACGCCGTGGCCTCCGGCCAGGGCTACGCCGCGGATGACGCGGGTAACTACGTGAGCTTCGACGGCACCTCGATGGCAGCGCCGCACGTGTCGGGAATCGCCGCGCTCGTACGGGCGGCGGACCCGAGCGCGTCCGCCGCCGAGGTGGTGCGCGCCATCAGAGACGGCGCCACGAGGAGGCCGGCGCTCGCGGGAAGGGTCTTGACCGGTGGCAGCGCCAGTGCCGCCGGCGCCCTCGACGCCGCGCTGGGCCCGCTCGCCGTGCCCGCCGCCGCGGCTCCGGCCGCACCCGCTCCACGGGTCCGCCTGCTCGACCTGCGCGGCGCGCCTGAGCGTATCCGCCTCAAGCGCTCCCGCCGTTTCACGTATCCATTCCGGGCCGCCCCCGGGCTGCGCGGGAAGGTGGTCATGCGCACCCACGCCCGGGTTCGTGTGGCGGCTCGCGCCCGCCGCCACCTGACGCCCGCTTCGGAGCGCTTCCGGAGTCCGGCGAGCGGGCGGGTCGTCCTCAAGATCAGGCTCTCGCGCAAGGAGCTGAAGGTGATTCGCCTCAACCGGCGCCTGCGCCTGCGGGTGCAGGTGAGCGCGATCGACTCGCAGGGGCGCACCGCGCGCGCGGCCCGGAATCTCACGCTGCTGCCGCCGCGCTGAGCCGCCCCGGCCAAACCTTCACACATTTGTGTCAAGGTTGGTACCATCGACTTCTTGGCCGAGCGCGATTACATCGATTCCGTAAGAAGCCGCGTCGTCGTCTTCGACGGCGGGATGGGCGCCACGCTCGAGCAGTTCGACCTGACCCAGGAGGACTACGGCGGACTCCCCGGCAAGTGCCACGAGGCGCTCGTCCTGCAGCGCCCGGACGTGATCCAGGGCGTCCACGAGTCGATGCTGGCCGCGGGCGCCGACGTCGTCGAGACCGACACCTTCCAGGGCAGCCGCCTCAAGCTCGAGGAGTGGGGGCTCGCCGAGCACACGCTCGAGATCAACCGCAAGGCCGCCGAGATCGCGCGCGCGGCGGCGGGCGAGAGCCGCTTCGTGGCGGGCTCGATCGGCCCGACCGGCCACCTGCCGGCGTCCGACGACCCGACGCTCGGGAAGATCAGCTTCCACGAGCTCGTCGAGGTCTTCACCGAGCAGGCCCGCGGCCTCGTGGAGGGCGGCGCCGACCTCATCATCATCGAGACCGCTCAGGACATCCTCGAGGTCAAGGCGGCGATATTCGGGGCGCGCGAGGCGTTCAAGCTGACCGGCCGCACGCTGCCGATCCAGACGAGCGTCTCGCTGCTGCCGAACGGCGGCAAGATGCTGCTCGGCACCGACATCCAGGCGGTGCTGACGACGCTCACCGCGCTCGACGTCGACGTGATCGGGCTCAACTGCTCGACCGGTCCCGAGGACATGCGCGACGCGATCCGCTACCTCGGCGAGTTCAGCCCCGTGCCCGTGCACTGCATCCCGAACGCCGGCCTGCCGCTCCAGGGCCCGGACGGCGAGACGATCTTCCCCGAGCAGCCCGACCCGCTGGCCGACTCGCTGCAGGAGTTCGTCGAGCGCTACGGCATCTCGATCGTGGGCGGTTGCTGCGGCACCACGCCCGACCACATCGCGGCGATCGTCGACCGCGTCGGCGGCCGCGACGCGAACGCCCGCCCCGACACGCGCGCGACGCTCGTTTCCTCGATGATGACCGCGACGCCGCTCGTGCAGGAGCCGCGCCCGACGCTGGTGGGCGAGCGCGTGAACTCGCAGGGCTCGCGCAAGGCCAAGGAGCTGCTGCTCGCGGACGACTACGACGGCATCCTGCGCATCGCGGAGGACCAGGTCGAGGGCGGCGCCCACGTGCTCGACGTCTGCGTGGCGCTCACCGAGCGCCAGGACGAGGACGTCCAGATGGGCGAGGTCGTCAAGCGCATCTCGCTGAGCCAGCCGGCGCCGATCCAGATCGACTCGACCGAGCCCGACGTGATCAAGGCCGCGCTCGAGCGCATCCCCGGCCGGGCGATCGTCAACTCGGTCAACCTCGAGGCCGGCCGCGACAAGCTCGATGTCGTGGCGCCGCTCGCGAAGGCGCACGGCGCGGCGCTGATCGCGCTGACGATCGACGAGGTCGGCATGGCGAAGACCGCCGAGCGCAAGCTCGAGGTGGCCAAGCGCATCGTCGGGCTCGCCTGCGACGAGCACGGGCTCGACCGCGAGGCGCTCATCTTCGACGCTCTCACCTTCACGCTCACCACCGGCGACGACGAGTGGAAGCCGTCGGCCGTCGCGACGATCGAGGGCATCAAGGCGATCAAGTCCGCGCTGCCGGGCGTCAAGACGTCGCTGGGAGTCTCGAACGTGTCCTTCGGCGTCTCGCCGGGCGCGCGCGCCGTCCTCAACTCGGTCTTCCTGCACCACTGCGTCGAGGCGGGGCTCGACCTCGCGATGGTCAACCCGAATCACATCAAGCCCTACAACGAGATCGCCGAGAACGAGCGTGAGCTGACCGACGACCTCGTCTTCAACCGCCGCGAGGATGCACTCGAGCGCTTCATCGGCCATTTCGAGCAGAAGGGTGAGGAGGAGGCCGACGACGAGGGCGTCGACCCGACCGAGGGCATGGAGCCCGAGGAGGCGCTCCACTTCCACATCCTGCGCCGCAAGAAGGAGGGCGTCGAGGACTGGATCGACCGCTCGGTCGAGAAGATCGGCGCCGTCCCGACGCTGAACGACGTGCTGCTGCCTGCGATGAAGGAGGTCGGCGACAAGTTCGGCGCGGGCGAGCTCATCCTGCCGTTCGTGCTCCAGTCGGCCGAGGTGATGAAGCGCGCGGTCGCGCAGCTCGAGAACTACCTCGACAGGATCGAGGGCCACACCAAGGGCAAGGTCGTGATCGCGACCGTGTTCGGGGACGTCCACGACATCGGCAAGTCGCTCGTCAACACCATCCTCACCAACAACGGCTACACGGTGATCGACCTCGGCAAGCAGGTCCCGGTCGAGACGATCATCAACGCCGCGATCGAGAACGAGGCCGACGCGATCGGGCTCTCCGCCCTGCTTGTGTCGACCTCGAAGCAGATGCCGACCTGCGTGCAGGAGCTGCATCAGCGCGGCCTCGACTTCCCCGTGCTGATCGGCGGCGCCGCGATCAACCGCGACTTCGGCCGGCGGATCCTCTACCCGCACGGCAAGGAGTCCGACGAGGTCTACGGGCCGGGCGTCTTCTACTGCAAGGACGCGTTCGCGGGGCTCGCGACGATCGACCAGCTGGTCGACGGCGACGCCCGCGGCGAGCTCGTCGAGCGCATGCGCGCGGAGGCCAAGACGCTGCGCGAGAAGCCGGTCGTCGTCGACAACTCGCCGCCCGTGACGGACGACTCGGTGCGCTCCTCGGCGCGCACCGACACGCCCGTGCCGGACCCGCCGTTCTGGGGCGTGCGCGAGGTCGACATCGACCTCGAAGACGTCTTCCCCTACCTCGACCGCCACGTGCTCTTCAAGCTGCACTGGGGCGGTCGCGGCGTGAAGGGGGAGGAGTGGGAGCGCCTCGTCGGAGACGACTTCCAGCCCCGGCTGGAGCGCATGTGGGCTGAGCAGGACTACCTGCGTCCGCGCGCGAAGCTCGGCTACTTCCCGTGCGCCGCCGACGGCAACGAGCTCGTCGTCTTCGATCCGGCAGACCCGGCTACCGAGCTCGAGCGGCTCAGGTTCCCGAGGCAGCCGAAGCACGACCGCATCTGCCTAACCGACTTCTTCCGCCCGATCGAGTCCGGCGAGCGCGACGTGGTCGCCCTTCAGGGCGTGACCGTCGGCCCCGAGGTGACCGACCTGATGGCGCAGCTCGAGCGCGACGGCGAGTTCGCCGAGCAGCTCTTCACGCACGGCCTCGGCGTGCAGACGGCCGAGGGGCTCGCGGAGTGGCTCCACGCGGAGGCGCGGCGCGGGCTCGGCATCGACCTGGACCAGGGCCGGCGCTACTCCTGGGGCTACCCGGCCTGCCCGGACCAGTCGGAGCACGAGAAGGTGTGGCGCCTGCTCGGCCTCGACGACATCGACATGTACCTCTCGGACGGCTTCGCGGTGATGCCCGAGCAGTCGACGGTGGCGATCGTGGCCCATCACCCGCAGGCGGTCTACTTCGGCATGAAGTCCGGCTTCATCCCCAAGGAGAAGGCCCCCGACGAGCTGATCGCGGGCACCGAGCGCGGCGGAGAGCTGCCGCCCGAGGCCGACCCGGCCGAGGGCTCGGTCGAGGACGAGGGCCGGCGCCGGGCGGCGGACGAAGTCCCGGCCTAGCGCTCCCGCTCGCCCAATCGTAGAAACGCCCTCGACACCTGGGCGAAACACCCCGGGCGAATCTTCGACAACGGGATAAAGACCCCAGAGGACCCCCTTCGTACCTTGACTTGAAGTCACGGAAGGAGGCTGGAGTCCCCGATGTCAAATCTGCTTGCAACCGCCGACGATCTCGCCAGGGCCGTCGACGGAACACTCCCGGAGTCGGTCGCAACCAACACTCTCTGGGTGGTCGTCGCCGCCGTCCTGGTGCTCTTCATGCAGGCCGGCTTCGCCGGTCTCGAGATGGGCTTCTCGCGCACGAAGAACGCCGGGACCGTTGTCGCCAAGATCATGACCAACCTGTCGATCGCCGCAATCTGCTACTGGGCGATCGGCTTCGCGTTCGCGTTCGGTAGTGCCGACGTGCTCGGGATCTCGAGCGCGATAATCGGCTCGAACGGGTTCTTCCTGCAGTATTCGGGCAACGGCTCGGAGGCTTTCCCGGTGATGGGACTCTCCGACGCCACGGTCGACTCGAAGTTCCTGTTCCAGTTCGCGTTCTGCGCGGTGTCGCTCGCGATCGTCTGGGGCACCACGCTCGAGCGGATCAAGTACAGCGCGTACGTGATCTACGCGATCGTCTTCTCGGCGCTCATCTACCCGATCGGCTCGCACTGGGTCTTCGGCGGTGGCTGGCTGCAGAACGGCGATACCCCGTTGCTGCCGACCGGCATGCAGGACTTCGCCGGGTCCACGGCGGTTCACCTGATCGGGGCGACCGGCGCCCTCGCTGCGCTGCTCCTGCTGGGGGCCCGTAAGGGCAAGTACGGCGCGGACGGCAAGCCACGGGCGATCCCCGGGCACTCGATGCCGCTCGTGGGCATCGGCGTGCTGATCCTGTTCATCGGCTGGTTCGGGTTCAACCCGGGCTCGACGCTCGGCATCGGCGACGTGCGCCTGGGCGACGTCGCCGTCGTGACCCTGCTGGGCGCGGCCGGCGGTGTGATCGGCGCCTTCGTCGCCACTCAGATCAAGCAGCGCACCATCGACATCGGCATGGTCGCCAACGGCATGATCGCCGGACTCGTGGCGATCACGGCGCCGTCTGGCTACGTCGAGGCGTGGGCGGGGCCGATCATCGGCTTCATCGCCGGCCTCATCGTCGTCTTCGGCGTGATCTGGATCGACAAGAAGATCGACGACCCGGTCGGCGCGCTGTCGGCGCACGGCCTGGCCGGTATCTGGGGCACCATCGCCTGCGGCATCTTCACGGCGCCGCGGCTCGCCCAGTACAACGCGTTCGGCGACCCGGACGGCGGCCTCGTCTACTCGGGTCAGTTCACGCAGCTGATCGCTCAGACGGTCGGTGTGCTCGTGGCCTTCACCTTCGTCTTCGGGCTCAGCTACCTGACCTTCGCCGCCATCAAGGCGACGATCGGGCTGCGTGTGAGCGAGGAGGAGGAAGAGGCAGGCCTCGACATCACCGAGCACGACATGTACGGATACCCGGAGGCGTTCATCCCGCAGTCTGAGATCGGGGCGGGCACGA
Source organism: uncultured Thermoleophilaceae bacterium (assembly GCA_963734025.1). Lineage (GTDB taxonomy): Bacteria > Actinomycetota > Thermoleophilia > Solirubrobacterales > Thermoleophilaceae > JACVRW01. The sequence continues at coordinate 28,595 of CAVTFR010000016.1, read as the reverse complement.
TCACCTCGGCCGGCTCGGCAGCGGGCCAGCCGGTCACCGCGAGCGTCCGGACGAAGGAGGTGCCGGCATGAAGATGATCGTCGCCTATATCCGTCACGAGGCCTTCGAGCCGATCAGGATGGATCTGCTCGAGGCCGGCTTCCCGAGCCTCACGATCACGGAGGTCAAGGGCTCCGGCAGGCAGAAGGCGATTACCGAGCATTACCGCGGCTCGGAGCTCGCCGTCCACCTGCGGCCGAAGCTCAAGCTCGAGTGCGTGGTCGAGACCAAGGATGTCGGGGTCATCAAGGAGGTCATCCTCCGCCACGCCAGGACCGGCTCCGTCGGAGACGGCAAGCTGTTCATCCTGCCGGTCGAGGACGCGATCCGCATTCGCACCGGCGAGGAGGGCGAGATGGTCCTGCAGGCCCACGAGAGCGAGGAAGTCGGGGTAGCGGGCGCCTGAGGGCGCCTGACCCCCGGGGGACGGAGCCCTGGCCACGGAAGGCCTGAGACCCGTGCCTGACAGCGGCGGGCAGCCGGACGAGTCAGAACCGGCTGCGCGCGGCTCCGATCCGTCGCCGCGCGGCGCCCACCTCGAGATGGTGGGCGCGGTGCTGGCAGGCGACGGCCTCGAGCGAGTTGCGGAGATCGCCGGCGCGCGTGCCGGGGCACCGGTGGCGGTGGTCGTTCCGCGTTTGGGGGTCCCGCTCGAAGGCTGGGGGCGCTATGAGCGCTATGTGGCCGCCCGCCTCGCCGGCGGGCGGCCGCAGCGCCCGGCCGAGATCGTCTCGGAGGTGCCGATCGCCTCCGGCGGCCGCGAGCTCGGGGCCGTGCTCCTGCTCGGGCGCGGCCGCGAGGACGCCGGCGACTACCTCCACATGGCCGCGATCGCGGCACTCACCGAGGTCGCGGTGGCCGAGGCGCGCGACGAGACGGAGCAGTCGCTGCGCGGCTCGTTCCTCGAGGAGGTGCTGTCGCGGCCTGAGCTAGATGGGTCGGAGGTGGCGCGCCGGGCCAAGCGGCTCGGCTGCGACCTCGACGCCGGCTACGTCGCGCTCTGCGCCAATCCGAACGGGCGCGGTCCCGGCCGCGTCACGGCGTCGATCCTCGCCGAGGTGCCAGGGGCGCTCGCCCAAACGGTCGAGGGCAAGATCTACGCGCTGCTGCCGGGCGAGCCGGACCTAGCCCGCCGTGCCGCCGCACGGCTCGGGCGGCACGCGCTCGTCGGCGTCTCGTCGCATCGCAGCGGCGGGGCGGAGGTCAGGCGGGCGCTCGAGGAGGCGGAGCTGGTGCTCGGCGTGACCGCCGCGGGTGGCGGGCCGCCCGGCGAGGAGATCGGCGAGGGCACATACCGGCTGCTGTTCAGGGTCCTGGCGAGCCACCCGCACGAGGTGCGGAGCTTCTTCGAGGACACGGTCGCGGCGCTCGTCCGTTACGACGAGCAGTACTCGACCGACCTGCTCGGCACGCTGTCCGCCTACCTCGACAACAACTGCAACATGGCCGCGACGGCGCAGGCGATCCACGCCCACCGGCACACCGTCGGGTACCGGCTGGAGCGCGTGAAGGAGCTGTCCGGGCTCGATCCCCTGAAGAGCGAGGACCGCGAGCGACTGGGGCTCGGCCTGAAGGCCTACCGCATCATCGCGCCGTCGCTGCCGCGCTGAGCGATCTCCTCCAGCCGCTCGAGCCGGTCGTGACCGAGTGCGGAGCGTGAGGCGGGCGCCACGCGCGCGAGCGAGTAGCGCCTGACCTGTCCGGGCCTGCGGGGCGCGCGCTCGCCGTCCTCCGGGACGAGGGCGTAGCGGCGCGGCCTGTTGGGGCGCGGATTCATGACGTAATGGTCCCCGCCCGAGTAGCGAGCGTCCACATACGAGTGTCGAAAGATCACGGTTCGCGTTTGGACCGGGTGTCGAACGCACTTTCTCAGGACCCGTGCGGCCGGTAGCCCTTCAGCCGCCCGATGGCGCCCAGTCCTCTGAGCGCCGCCCGAATCGGGAGCTGCGGGCCGGCCAGGCGGATGACGTCGTCGTACTCGCTCAAATAGACGCCGAACGCGAGCGCCCCGGGCATCCCGTTCCGTCCAACCCGCCCCGACGCCCGCAGCTCGTGCAGGTCGGTGAACCACTGGGCGGTGCGCCCCGCAGGCTCGCTGCGCCAGCTGGCCCGTGCCGGCTCCGCGCCCTCGTTCCACACCTGGTGCACGGCTCCCCGGGGGATGTCGATCGCCTCGCCGGGGCCGAGCGTGCGCTCGGAGCCGTCCACGCGAAAGGAGAGCCGGCCGTCGAGCACCTCGAAGCGCTCGTCCTGCTCGGGGTGGAAGTGCTTGGGGGGCGCCGTCGCGCCGGGATCCCAGCGGCCCTCCACCACGAGCGCTTCCGGCGTGTGCTTGCGGATCGTGACCGACTCGTGTGGGGTGAGGTAAAGGCTCTGGTCCATGACCTTTCCTGTGGCTGCTAGAGAGCCGCGAGCACCGCGTCCAGCACCCGTTCGGGGCTGAAGCGAACGACGTCGTCGGTCGTCAGGCCGGTCTCCTCCTGGGCCGACTCGATGGCGGCGCGGGCGCCGCCCTCGTCGAGGTCGCTCGTGTTGAGGGCGATCGCGGTGACCTTGGCCGGCCGCACGTGAGCGGTCACGAGCTCGTACGCGGCGATCAGCTCGGGCAGCGGCGCGAGCGGCAGGTCGGGGTAGTTGCGGACCGAGCGCGCGCCCGCCTTGTGCACGAGGACCAGCTGATCGGGCGCGGACCCGTGCAGCAGGCCGAGCGTCACACCCGAGTAGGCCGGGTGGAAGAGCGCCCCCTGGCCCTCGACGAAGAGCAGGTCGCCGCGCTCGGCCCCCTCGTCGACGAGCCGCTCGCCGGCGCCCGCCACGTAGTCGGAGATCACGTGGTCCACTGCGATCCCCCAGCCGGCGATCGCAACGCCGGTCTGGCCGGTCGGCACGTAGACGGAGCGCTCGCCGCGCTCGCGCGCCGCGCGGTCGAGCTCGAGCGTGACGACCTTCTTGCCGATCACGGTGTCCGAGCCGACGCTGTGCACGACCCGGACCGAGTCGGGACGCGAGTAGGGCCCCTTCGGCACGGTCAGGTCCGGCGGTGCGGCGCGCAGGTCGCGCAGCTTCGTCCCGGCGCCCTCGGCGGCGGCGCGGAGCTCCTCGTCCGCGGACAGCTCCGTGTGCAGGCCCGCCTCCAGGTCGAGGCCGGCCGCGATCGCCTCGAGCAGCGCCGGCCGCCATGCCGGATCGAGCTTGCCGCCCGTGGGGGCGACGCCGATCAGGAGCGTCGTGGCGCCCATGTCGATCGCCTCACGCACGCTCGCCACCATCGGCACCGGGTGCAGGCAGAACGGCTCGACCTCGACGGCGGTGCGACCGGCCTGGGTCGAGTCGATCACGCAGACGACCTCGCGCGTGCCGTAGCGGATCACCCCGTGCGCGGTCTTCCCGGAGTGCTTCTGGAAGAGACCCTCTGCGAAGATCGCGAGCCGCTCGCTCAAGCGGGGGTCTCCGAGGCGGCGGTGAGGCCGAGGCCCGGCTCCTCGTTCGGTAGCACGCGGCCGTCGAAGAGCAGGAGGCCGCTGTAGGGCTCGTCGGCGAGCAGCAGGTGGCCGTCGAGATCGGTCCAGTCGGCGAGCGATGCGAGCGCAGCCGCCGGCGCGACGCCGAGCTGGGACTCGACCATGCAGCCGAGCATCACGTGCAGACCGAGCGCGCGCGCCGCGTGGATCATCCGCACAGCCTCTCTTATGCCCCCCGACTTCGCCAGCTTGACGTTGATGCCCTCGGCGTAGCCGGCGGCCTTGGCGACGTCGCTCAGGTCCTGACAGCCCTCGTCGACCACGACGGGTGGCCGCAGCGCGACCTCGCGCAAGGCCCGGAACGAATCGAGGTCCTCCGCCGGGAACGGCTGCTCGACGAACTCGACGCCGAGCTCGACCAGCGTGGGCATCAGCTCGCGGGCGAGCTCGAGTGTCCAACCCTCGTTCGCGTCGACGCGCAGGGGAACGCTCGACTCCGCTCGGACCGCCTCCAGCCGGGCCACGTCCTCGGGTGCGCCGACCTTGACCTTGAGCGCCTTGAATCCGCGCGCCCGGCGCACGCGGTCGCGTGTGCCCTCGATCGAGTCGATGCCGATCGTGTAGGAGGTGGGCACCGATTCGGGTGAGAGCCCGAGGAGGCGCCAGACGGGCACGCCGAGCCGCCTGCCGATCCAGTCGTGCAGTGCGGCGTCAACCGCCGCCTTGGCGGCGGCGTTCCCCTCGACGTCCTCGAGTCGCGAGCCGATCGCCTCGAGCGCGAACGGGTCATCGCCGATCAGAGCCGGCGCCGTCTCGACGAGGAACTCGGCGGCGCCGCGGCTGGTCTCACCGTGGTAGCCGACCGGCGACGCCTCGCCGCGGCCGACGATGTCGTCATGCTCGAGCTCGAGCTGGACGACCTGCTGGGTCGTGCGCGAGCCACGCGAGATGCCGAACTCCTCGGCCAGCGCGAGGTCCACGGTCCTGGCCCTCAGCTCCACGTGCTCAGCCCCGGTTTCACGCGCCCAATATAGGCACGGCCCCGTCCCTGCGGCGGTTACGCCGTCGGCGCCATCCCGTGGCGGTGCGCCACGGCGGCCGCCTCGGTGCGCGAGCGCACGTCCAGCTTGCCGAGTATTCGTGAGACGTGCACGCTCGCCGTCTTCTCGGCCATGTGGAGCTGCTCGCCGATCTCGCGGTTGGTGGCGCCGCTCGCCACGAGCTCGAGCACCTGGCGCTCGCGCTCCGTAAGGCCGAAGGGGTCGTCGGGCTCGGTTGCGCCGTCGCCGTTCGTGAGCGTCGGCGCCTCGCCGTCGAGCCGCAGGCGCGCCCGTGCGACGAGCGACTCGAGCTCCGCGGCGAGCCAGTCGCTGCCGATGGCCCGCGCGATCTCGAGCGCGTCCGCGGCGGCCTCGGCGGCGCCGTCGCGATCGCGTGCGGCCGCCAGCGCCTCGGCGCGGCGCCAGCCGGCGTAGGCCGCCGGATACGGCCGGCTGACCGCCTCCCATGCCTCGGCCGCCGCGGCCCAGCGTGCGACCGACTCGTCGCCGACCGCGCGTGCGAACTCCGCCTCGGCGCTCGCGAGCTCGGCAGCCTCGACCGGGCCGCCCAGGCCCGCCGCCAGCTCCACGCGCTCGAGCAGCCGCTCGGCGCGGCTGCGCACGGCGTCCTCGGCCTCGGTGTCGCGGTGGTCGCGGGCCACCTGGCCGGCGTCGCCCTCGACGCGCAGGCCCGCTGCGGAGAGCGACGTGATGCGGATGAAGTCGTCGGAGCAGTACTCGATCTGATCGAGCGCCTCGTCCACGGCCGCCCGCGCCATCTCGAACTCGCCGCGGCGGCGGGCCAGCTCCGAGGCGAACATCCCGAGTGGCGCCACGAACTGCGGCTCGGTGGAGCCGCGCAGCGCGCGCGTGAGCCCGTCGACCTCCTGGGCGGCGCTGACGAGATCGCCGCGGCCGAGGGTCAGCATGCTGCGCACCGCGTACCAGTAGGCGAGCGTCGGTCCGTAGTGGCGCGAGTTGGCGGCCGGCACGTGCCGCACCGCCTCGTCCCAGTCGCCGAGGAAGAAGCTGAACTCGGCGATCATCAGCTCGAACCAGCCGTTCGTGCGGTGCGAGCTCTTGTCCGGGCCGCTGGCCAAGCCCTCGCGCACGACGGCGAGACCCTCCTCGGTCCGCCCAGCCAGGTTGAGCAGATCGGCGAGGTTGAGCCACGCGGAGCCCTCCTCGCCGGGCAGGTTCGCCTCGCGCGCGATCGTAAGCGCCTCGTGCAGCGACTCGATCCCCGCCTCGAGGTCGCCCTGTCCGCTCACCGATACGCCGAGCGCGTTCAGCGCGCGCGCCTCGGCCTCGCGGTCGCCGAGCGGCCGGGCCACGGAGAGCGCCTCGCGGGCGTGACGCTCGGCCTCGCCGAAGCGCGCCTGCAGCATCCGCTTCTTCGCCTTCGAGCCGAGCAGCGCGGCGCGCTCGGCGCTCTGCTCCTCGGGCTCGAGCAGCGCGAGGGCGCGGTCGAGCACCTCGAAGGTCTCGTCCTGACGGTTCAGGTGCCAGAGCGCGTTCGCGAGAGCGTGCAGGAGCCGGACGTTGCGGCGCTCGTCGCCGGAGTCCTCGACGAGCGCGAGCGCGCGACGCAGGAAGGCCTCCTGGCGCACCGGGTCGCCGGCCGCGTCGGAAGCGGATGCGGCCCGCTCGAGCAGCTCGACGCGGCTGGCTCCCGCCAGCCGCTCGGGCTCCGGCACCCGCTCCCAGAGCTCGAGCGCACGCTCGAGCAGCGACTGCGCCTCAGCGAAGGCGTTCACCCGCTCGGCGGCGGCCGCCGCGCGCACCGCGGCCGCGAAGGCCGCCGGCTGGTCGCCGGCCGCCTTCCAGTGATGCGCCGCCTGCGCCGTCACGTGGGCGCCGCGGTCCCCGAACGAGATGCGCTCCTCGAGGGTGCGCGCGAGTGCGGCGTGCATCTCGGTGCGCTCGCCCGGCAGCAGGTCGTCGTGCACCACCTCGCGGAGCAGAGCGTGGCGGAAGGCGTACTGGCCGTCGGGGAGCGCCACCGCGATCTGGCTCGCCACGGCCTCGCGCAACGCGTCGAGCAGCTCGTCCGGCTCGAGCCCCACGACCGACGCCAGCAGCTCGTGGTCGGCGGCCGGCTGGCAGGCGAGCCAGCGCAGCAGCTCCTGGGCAGAGCCCGACAGCCGCTCCACGCGCAGCATGAGCGCGTCGCGCAGCGTCGGCGGCAGCGCGCCTCGCCCGTCGAGCCCCGCCGCCAGGATCTCCTCCGTGAAGAGCGCATTGCCCTCGGAGCGGACATAGAGGCGCTCGACGAGGCCCGGATCGGGGGTGGCGGCAAGGATCCCCTCGAGCTGCTCGCCGAGCTCCTCGCGCGTGAACGGCGGCAGCTCGATCAGGCGCGAGCCGGGATCGCGGCCGAGCTCGGCCAGGAGCGGCCGCAGCGGGTGGCGGCGGTGGAGCTCGTCGGAGCGATAGGTGCCGATCACGAGGACGCGCTCACGGCACAGCGTGCGCGCGAGGAAGGACAGGAACGAGCGCGTCGAGCTGTCCGACCAATGCAGGTCCTCGATCACGAGCAGCGCCGGCGCCTCCTCGGCGCCGAGCGTGTCGAGCAGCGCGAGCAGGCCCTCGAAGACGTGGGCCTGGGCGGCCGACTCCGGATCCATCGTCATGCCGAGCCCCGGCAGCAATGAGTCGAGGCCGGCGCGCAGCTGCGGCGGAAGCGAATCCAGCACCGGGTCCCGGTCGCGCACGAGCGGCCGCAGCGCTCCGAGCAGGGGCGCGTAGGGCAGTTCGCCCTCGCCGAGCTCGACGCAGTCGCCCCACAGCACGACAACGCCGCTCTCGCGCGCACGCAGCACGAGCTCGTCCGCCAGGCGCGACTTGCCGACGCCCGATTCGCCCGCGACCAGCGCGAGCGAGGGGCGGCCCTCCGCGGCGTCGTGCAGGGCGGCCTCCAGCTCAGCGAGCTGGCCGGACCGCCCGACGAAGCGCGCGCTCGTCATGCGTGTTGCCATGCCGGCTCCATGGTGCCAGCCGCGGCCGCCTCGGGAGCGGCCATTCACGGTTGCGGCGGGCAAGTCCACGCTAGCAGTGTGTATCCGGACGGCGGTCCTGTCATCGGGCGGATGGAGCGACTTGCGCCGCTCGACCCCTTAGCTGCGCGGACTGCGAGCCTTAGCGGGGATGAGGGCCGGGCTCTGTGACAGCTGCGTACACCAGAAGCTGATCCGCAACACGCGCGGCAGCACGTTCAGCATGTGCCTGCGCTCGCGCACCGACGAGCGCTACCCGAAGTACCCGCGAGTGCCCGTCGAGAGCTGCCCCGGCCACGAGCCGCGACCGCTCACGGGTCGCCGCTGATGACCGTGCTGCCGTCCCCCGCGATGCGGACGTCCGGCGCCTCGCCCGAGATCGTGCCCGTGAAGGTGCCGCGCGGGATCTGGTCGCCGCCGTCCGCCAGAACGGCCCTGGCGTTGCCGTCGAGCCCCGCGTTCACCCGCCAGGCGATCTTGTAGGGCCCCTCCTTGACGGCGGTGACCGACCAGCGCATCGTCTTCTCGCGTCCGGGTGCGAGCGGCCCGCAGGCCCAGGTGTTGACGTAGGCGCTGTCGCAGCCGCGCGGCGTCGTGTCCTTCGCCTCCGGGAAGCCCCCGATCTCGACCGGCACGCCGTTGACGGCGAAGACGGGCCGCTCGGGGTCCGCGAGGTTGGCATCGTCCGTCTTCCGGTAGTTGAAGCCGTTGACGGTCACGCCGACGTTCGGGATCGTCTCGTCGCCGGCGTTGCGCAGCGTGATCGTCAGGTCGGAGCTCTTGGCGAGCTTCTGGTCGTCCGGAAACGCGGCCGCAACGACCTCGACGGGGAAGTCTCCCGAGACCTCGTTCTCGTCCTGGCGCTCGCCTCCACAGCCGGCCAGGACGAGCAGGCCGGCCAGGAGGGGAGCGCTCCTTCGGTGGGTCCTGCTCGCCCTCAAAGCCGGGCGAACATACCATCCGCGAACCCGCTCGGACGCCGATTCTTAAGCCAATGTGACGCCGCGGTTGCCTCTGGCGGCCAAGGTGCCCATGACATAGGCTTCGCCGCTGAGGCGTGACTGCGGGGGGCCCCTTCCGGCTTCCCGGGAGGGAGGAAATGCGTTAGTGGTCCGGGCCGCAGCTGATCGGGTCTTCCTGCCGACGAAGAACCTGCTCGAGCAGGTCGGCGACATGATGATCCTGACGGGCAAGACGCTCGTCTCGGCACTGAGGCCGCCCTACCCGTACGGCACCGAGTTCGTCCAGCAGTTCCTGTTCATGCTGCGGCTCTGCTGGCTGCCGCTCGCGATCTCGACGATCGCCTTCGGCTACGGCGCCCCCGGTCTGCAGGCGGGCAACTTCCTCGTCCTGTTCGGGGCGATCGACCGGCTCGGCGGCTTCTTCGTGCTGGCTTCGATCCGCGAGTTCGCGCCGTTCGTGACCGCGATCATCCTCGCCGGCGTCGGCGGCACCGCGATCACGGCCGACCTGGGCGCGCGCAAGATCCGTGAGGAGCTCGACGCGCTCCAGGTGCTCGGCGTCGACCCGATCAAGAACCTCGTTGTGCCGCGCTTCCTGGCGCTGATGATCGTGACCGGTCTGTTCAACATCTACGCGCTCTTGTTCGGCATCTTCGGCGGCATTCTCGCCACGCTCACCTTCGACGCGCCCTTAGGGCCCTTCTTCGCCACCCTGCTGAACAACGCGTCCACCACCGACCTATGGGGCTCGGTGGTCAAGACGACGCTGTTCGGCGCGATCATCGCGATCGTCTCCTGTTACAAGGGGATGACCGCCTCCGGAGGCGCCGAAGGGGTGGGTAGGGCAGTGAACCAGGGCGTGGTGATCGAGTTCCTGGGCATCTTCGCCTTCAACTACGTCTTCACGCAGACGCTGCTCGCCACGCACCCCGAGATCTCGGTCATAAAGTGACAACGAACGCTCGCACGCACCGCGTGCTCGCCATCGCGACCCCGAACGCTCGCACGCACGTGCGCGCTCGCTAGCCGTGGGGCGCACCTGGCTATCGGTCCCGAAGGACTGGATCGCCTCGTTCGGCGACATCACGAGGTTCTGCGCGCGCGTCGTCGTGAACGTCTTCAACGGGCGCGTGTTCAACTTCTTCGGCGAGACCCTGCGCCAGGCCGGCATCCTGATCCTGGGCTCGGCGCTCGTGATCTGGGGGCTCGCGTTCATCCTCGGCCTCCAGTGCGGGATCGAGGGCGCCTACTTCAACCGCTCCACGGGCGCCCCCGCGTTCGCGGGCACGTTCACCGCGTGGTGCAACCTGCGCGAGATCATGCCCTACGCCTTCGGCTACATGATGGCGGCCAAGGTGGGCACCGGCCTGGTGGCCGAGATCGGTGCGATGCGCATCTCGGACGAGATCGACGCGCTCGAGGTGATGGGCATCAACTCGCTCGTCTTCCTGTGCGCGACCCGGCTGCTGGCGGCCTGGCTCGTGCTGCCGTTCCTGTACATCGCGGCGGTCGGAGCGGGCTACTTCGCCTCCTATCTCGCCGTCGTGGAGCAGATCGGAGAGGTGAGCTCGGGGGGCTACTTCCTCATCTTCTGGATGTTCCAGAACCCACCCGACCTCATATACAGCACGATCAAGGGCATGGCGATGGCCACCGTGATCGTGCTCGTGGGCTGCTACTACGGCTACAACGCGAGCGGCGGGCCGGTGGGAGTGGGCACGGCGACGGCGAAGTCGATGGTGTTGAACACGGTGCTGGTCCACCTGATCGGGATGGTCGGGACGCAGATCTTCTGGGGCTCGAACCCGAGAGCGCCGATAGGCGGCTGACAGTGCATGCTTCGTAGGAGGGGGACGTGAGCGACGAGCGACGAGAGGGAGACGGAACCGAGGGCGGCGAGCAGCCGCTCGACGCGCGCGACTGGGAGGAGACGCGCGGTCGGGCCGAGCAGGAGGATCAGGCGCCGCCGCGGGTGACCTCCGAGGACGTGCCCGCCAACATCCTCGACCAGACGCGCGTGGGCGAGCAGCCCTACCAGTGGCACTCGGGCAAGACGCGTGAGCACGGCTCGGAGGACGCCGTCGAGTTCATCGACGTGAAGAAGTCGTTCGGGCGCAACACGATCCTGAACGGACTGAACCTCGGCCTTCCGGACGGCCAGATCTCGATGATCCTCGGCCCGTCGGGCACCGGCAAGTCGGTCTGCATCAAGCACATGGTGGGCCTGCTGTACCCGGACGAGGGCGACGTGCTCGTGCACGGCGAGTCCGTCCCCGCCATGGCCGACGACCAGCTGTTCGAGATGCGCAAGAAGTTCGGCGTCCTGTTCCAGGACGGGGCCCTGTTCGGCTCGATGAACGTCTACGACAACACGGCCTTTCCCCTGCGCCAGCACACGGACAAGGGTGAGGAGGAGATCCGCGAGATCGTCATGCGCCGCCTGGGAGAGGTGGGGCTGGGCGGCGCCCTGGACAAGATGCCCAACGAGCTGTCGGGCGGCATGCGCAAGCGCGCCGGCTTCGCCCGGGCGCTCGTGCTCGACCCCGACATCGTGCTCTTCGACGAGCCCGACTCGGGGCTCGATCCCGTTCGCACGGCACTCCTGTGCGAGCTGATCATGGAGGTGCACGAGGAGAACGGCGGGGCCTACTGCGTGATCACGCACGACATCATGTCGGCGCGGCGCGTGGCGGATTACATCGCGATCCTCTGGAAGGGGAGGATCGTCGAGTCGGGGCCGGCGAGCGAGCTCTTCAACAGCGACAACCAGTTCGTCAGGCAGTTTCTGTCGGGGGAGGCGCAGGGCCCCCTCGGGATGGAGTAGTTGACAAGGCGCGCCGGAGGGCGCGCAACTGCGGGGCCGGCGGAAGCCGGCCCCGTGCGGGAGGCGCCGGTCGAGCGACCGCGCTTGGATTCAACGACAAGAGAAAGCCGGACTCGTGAACCGCTCCAATCCGAGCGGGGGTCGATAGCTGCCCGCGTGATCGCGATCGCGGCGCTGGTCGCCGCCGTGGCGCTGCTGGCGCTCGCGATGTTCGGGGGTGGTGACGGCTACCGCGTCAAGGGGGTCTTCGAGAACGCCGGCCAGCTCGTCACCGGCAACCAGGTACGGGTGGGCGGGCAGACGGTCGGGACGATCTCCGACATCGAGCTGAACGACGCGGCTCAGGCGATCGTGACGATGGACGTCGACGACGAGTTCGCTCCGCTCCACGAGGGCACCCAGGCCACCATCCGCGCCACCTCGCTGTCCGGGATCGCAAACCGCTACGTCTCGCTCGCTCCCGGGCCCAACAGCGAGGAGGAGATCGAGGACGGCGGCCAGATCGACGCCGATGAGACGAGCGCGCCTGTCGACCTCGACGTGCTCTTCAACGCGCTCGACGACGAGACCCGTGAGGGCCTGCGCAACATCGTTCGCGGCTCCGGCACCCAGTACGCCGGGCGCGGGGCGGATGCGAACGAGAGCATCAAGTACTTCGCGCCCTTCCTGAGCTCGACGACGGACCTGACGCGCGAGCTGGCGCTCGACCAGGAGGTGCTCGAGCGCTTCGTCGTCGACGGCGCGAAGACGGTGTCCGCGATCGCCGAGCGCAGCGGCGAGCTGGAGCAGCTCGTCAGCAACACGAACACCGCTTTCGGCGCGATCGCGGATGAGAACGTGGCCCTCCAGGAGGCGCTCACGCTGCTGCCGGACACGCTCCGAAAGGCGAACACGACCTTCGTGAACCTGCGGGCCACGCTCGACGACCTGCAGCTGCTGGTCGAGGAGTCGAAGCCGGCCACCAAGGACCTTGCGCCCTTCCTGCGCGCCCTGCGCCCGCTCGTGGCCGAGGCGCGCCCGACGGTGGCCGACCTGCGCGACCTGATCTCGCTGCCGGGGCCGAACAACGACCTGATCGACCTGACGGCGAAGCAGCCGCGGCTCGCACAGCTGACCGCGACCGTGTTCCCGCGCGCGATCCGGACGCTCGACCGCGCCCAGCCGGTGGTCGAGTACGCGCGCGGCTACACGCCCGACCTGACCGGCTGGATCACGAAGTTCGCCGAGGCGGCGGCCTATTACGACGCGAACGGTCATTACGCGCGCGTCTCGCCGGTGTTCAGCCCGTCGAGCTTCGACCAGGCCGCCAACACGCTCACGGCGATCCCGCCGATCAACCGGCTCGACGACTTCCAGCAGGGCCTCTTCAACCGCTGCCCGGGCGGGGCCATGCAGCCGGCCCCGGACGGCTCGGCGCCCTACCCGTTCATGGGCTGCGACACGTCCACGACCCCACCCGGCCCGTGAGGCGGATCGTCATCATCGGCCTGCTGGTGGCGATCGTGCCGTGGATCGTCATCGGGATCGTGCGCGAGGGCACCGACGACGACACGAACGACGCCTACTTCGTGCGGGCGATCTTCGACAACGCATCGACGGTCGTCGCCGGCGAGGACGTGAAGATCGCCGGTGTCCCCGTCGGCGTGGTCAGCGACATGAACGTGACCGAGGAGGAGCAGGCGGCGGTCACGCTTCGCATCGATGACCAGAACTTCACGCCCTGGAAGGCCGACGCTTCCTGCACGATCCGCGCCCAGGGGCTGATCGGCGAGAAGTTCGTGGAGTGCGAGCCCGGCTCGACGGACGCGCCGGCGCTGCGCCGGATCGAGGAGGGCGACGGCGAGGGCCAGCGCCTCCTGCCCGTCGAGAACACGAGCTCGCCGGTCGACCTCGACCTGATCAACAACGTGATGCGGCTGCCCTACCGGGAGCGCCTGTCGCTCCTGCTCGACGAGTTCGGCACCGCGCTGGCCGGGCGCGGCGAGGAGCTCAACGAGGTCATCCATCGCGCCAACCCGGCGCTGCGCGAGACGGACGAGGTGCTGGCCATCCTCGCCGAGCAGAACCGCGAGCTGGCCCGGCTCGCGCGCAACTCCGACGAGGTGCTCGCGCCGCTCGCGCGTGAGAAGGAGGCGTTCGCCGACTTCGTCGTGCAGGCGAACGAGACCGGCGAGGCAACCGCGGAGCGCCGCGAGGACATCCGCCGCGGCATCGAGCTCCTGCCCGGCTTCCTCGCCGAGCTCGAGCCGTTGATGGCGGACCTCGAGGGCTTCGCCGATCAAGGCATTCCGCTGTTGCGAGACCTCGGCGACGCGGCGCCGGCGCTGGGCCGCATGATCGAAGCTCAGGGCACGCTCGCGGACGCCTCGCGCGAGGCCCTCCCGAGCCTCGGCGACGCGCTCGAGCGCGGACGGCCCGCGCTCCTGCGCTCCCAGCCTCTGATCAAGGACCTGGCCCGGCTCGGCAAGCAGCTCGCGCCCACCTCGGTCGACCTCGACGATCTGCTCTCGAGCCTCGACCAGACCGGCGGCCTCCAGCGCCTGAACGAGCTCCTGTACTACTCCGCGCTGTCGGTCAACGGCTTCGACGACATCGGCCACTACCTGCGCGCCGGGCTCGTCACGAACCTCTGCTCGACCTACGCGACGAGCATCTTCGGCGCCTGCACGGCGAATTTCTACGACCCGACCGAGGTGGCCTCGGCCTCAGCCGGCCGCTCGGGCAAGCTCGAGCCGCGCAACGCCACCGCGTCCAAGCAGTCGGGCGGCAGCGTGGCCCCCCTGAACGCGATGCTGCGCGACCTGCTCGGCGCCGGAGGCACGGCCGAGGGGGCGCGCGAGCGCGAGCGCAACCTGGGCAGCCTGCGCGAGCGCGCGCAGAGCGGCCAGTCGCCCGCGCTCGGCGAGTCCGAGCCGGTGCTCGACTACCTGCTCGGGGGTGAGGGCCGGTGAGCCCGCGCCGCTCGGGCGCCGCGCTGACGGCGAGCCCGGTGCTCGTCGGCGCCGTGACGCTGCTCGTCACGATCGTCGCCGTCTTCCTCTCCTACAACGCGAACTCGGGCCTGCCGTTCGTGCCCACATACGACCTGAAGGCAAACCTGCCGAACGCGTCCCAGCTCGTGGAGGGCTTCGAGGTGCGGATCGGCGGCGCGCGCGTCGGCTTCATCTCGAAGCTCGAGCCAATGCAGCGCGAGGACGGCTCGACCTACGTGCAGGTGACGATGAAGCTCGACAAGGAGATCGAGCCGATCCCGGCCGACTCGACCCTGCTCGTCCGCCCGCGCTCGGCGATCGGGCTCAAGTACATCGAGCTGACGCCGGGCGAGGGCCGCGCGGGCCTGCAGCCCGGGGCGACCATCCCCGTGCGCCAGGCACGACCCGAGGTCGTCGAGCTCGACGACCTGTTCAACATGTTCGACGCCAAGGCCCGGCGCGGGTCGCAGAACTCGCTCGACGGCTACGGCGGCGGGCTCGCCGGCCGCGGCCGCGACATCAACGTCGCGATCGAGCAGTTCGTCCCGCTGCTCGAGAACCTCGAGCCGGTCGCGCGCAACCTGTCGGACCCGCGAACTCGCCTCGACCGCTTCTTCCGCTCGCTCGGGCGGGCGGCCGAGGAGCTCGCCCCTGTGGCCGAGGAGCAGGCGTCGCTGTTCGTGAACCTGGACACCAGCTTCACGGCGCTTGCACAGGTTGCGCGCCCGTACCTGCAGGAGACGATCTCCGAGGCCCCGCTGAGTGAGGAGGTCGCGATCCGCGACTTCCCGCTGCAACGGCCCTTCATCCGCAACAACACGGCCCTCTTCCGCGAGCTGCGGCCGGGCGTGGCGGTGCTGCCGCATGCGGCGCCGATCCTCGCCGACGCCTTCGAGACGGGCACGAACGTCCTCCCGAAGACGATCCCCGTCAACGAGGACCTCGCGGACGTCTTCGACACGCTCGCCGACTTCTCCGAGGACCCGATGGTGCGGGCGGGCGTCGACCAGCTGACGCGGCTCGCCTCCTCGCTGCGGCCGACGCTCGACTTCATCGCGCCGGTCCAGACCACCTGCAACTACGCGACGCTCCTGTTCCGCAACGCGGCCAGCGTCTTCTCGGACGGCGACGCGAACGGCAACTGGCAGCGCTTCATCATCGTGTCGGCGCCGACTCAGCGCGGCACGCTCGTCACCGGGCCGAACAACGAGAGCGGGCCCTCGGACGCGCCCGCCAACGGACCCACCGCGGAGAACCACCTCCACGTCAACCCGTACCCGAACACCGCCTCGCCGGGCCAGACGCGCGAGTGCGAAGCGGGCAACGAGCGCTACGCGGTCGGCCGCACCGTGCTCACGAACCCGCCCGGAAACCAGGGGACCCGCACTCAGGGCCAGCCGCGCGGCAGCGCCGCGGGGGTGACCCCGTGAGGCGCGTCAAGGGAGATCGCTTCACCGCTTTCCAGGTAGGCCTTATCGCGCTTGTGGTGCTCGTGGTCGCGACTTTTCTCGCGGTCTCCAAGGACATCCCGTTCACCCGCCCATTCGAGCTCAAGGCGGCCTTCGAGAACGCGCCGCCTATCCAGCGGGGACAGGCGGTGCGCATCGCCGGCGTTGATGTCGGCAAGGTCTCCAAGGTCGAGTCGGCGGGAGAGGACACGGGCGCTGTGCTCGTGACCATGAAGCTCGAAGACGACGCCCTGCCGATCCACGAGGACGCCACGGTGAAGGTGCGCCCGCGCATCTTCTTCGAGGGCAACCTGTTCATGGACCTGCGCCCGGGCACGCCGGGCGCCCCGGAGGCCGACGACGGCTTCACGATCCCCGCCTCGCAGACCGCCGCGCCGGTCCAGATCGACCAGGTGCTCGGCACGCTTACGACGAGCACCCGCGAGGACCTCCAGAAGCTCTTGATCGGGTACGGCAACGCGCTCAACGGCGAGCCCGAGCCGGGCGAGGACGACGACCAGGATCCGGACGTTCAGGGCGAGACCGCGGCCGAGTCGCTGAACGACTCGCTCGAGTTCTCGGCCGACTCGCTGCGCGGCGGCGCGGTCGTGAACCGCGCCCTCCTCGGGACCGAGCTGCACGACCTGTCGAAGCTCGTGGGCGCGCAGCAGAAGATCTTCTCGGCGCTCGGCTCGCGCGAGAACCAGCTGAAGGACCTGATCTCGAACTTCAACATCACGATGGGCGCGCTCGCGTCCGAGCAGGTGAACCTGCGCGAGACGATCGCCGAGCTGCCCGAGGTGCTCGAGGCCGCGAACCCGGCGCTCGACAACCTGAACGCCGCCTTCCCGAACACGCGCGCGTGGGCGCTCGAGATGATCCCCGGGGTCCGCGAGACGCCGGCGACGATCGCGGCCGGCTTCCCCTGGATCCGCCAGACGCGGGCGCTCCTGCAGCCGAGCGAGCTCCAGGGACTCGTGGACAAGCTGCAGCCGGCGGTGCGCGACTTCGCCGCCTTCACGGACGGGCAGGTCGACTTCCTGCCTGTCATCGACGCGTTCAACCGCTGCCAGTACGAGGTGGTGCTGCCGACCGTCGAGCAGCGCATCCAGGACGGCAACCTCACGACCGGCCTGCGCAACTACGAGGAGCTCTTCCAGAGCCTCGTCTCGCTCGCCGGCGAGTCGCAGAACTTCGACGGCAACGGCACCTACGTGCGCTTCCAGTCGGGCGGCGGCGGCTACCCGGTGCAGACCGCGCCCGTCGGCCGGCTCGGGCCGCTGCACGCGAACGCGACGGCGCAGCCGCTCGGCACGCGCCCGGCGAAGACCCCCAAGCCGCCCTTCAAGACGAACGTCGCCTGTCACCGCCAGCGGGTGCCGAACCTGAGCGCCGCGCGGATCGGAGCGGGCCCATGATCCGCCAGATCAAGAAGCAGGCGCCCGTCTTCGTGGCGATCCTGTTCATGGTGGTGCTGGCGCTCGGGGTGGGCGGCTACATCCTCTCCAACCAGCGCTTCTACCTCCCGGCCTGGGTGCCGGTGCTGGGCACCGACTTCTACGAGGTCGACGCCGAGCTCCAGACCTCGCAGGCGGTCGTTCCCGGCCAGGGCCAGACGGTCAACATCGCCGGCGTCAAGGTCGGCGAGGTCGGCGACGTGCGGCTCGAGGACGGCCGCGCGGTCGTCCAGATGAAGATCAAGGACGAGTACCGGCCGATCTACAAGGACGCGACGATCCTGCTGCGCCCGCGGACCGGCCTGAAGGACATGTACCTGTCGCTCGACCCGGGCACCGAGTCGGCGGGCGAGATCGAGGAGGGCGGACGCGTGCCGGTCTCCAACACGCTGCCCGACGTGAACGCGGACGAGATCCTCGCCCAGCTCGACGACGACACGCGCGCGTACCTGCGCGTGCTGCTGAACGCGGGCGGGACCGCCTTCGATGACGAGGCCAGCGGGGCGGAGGAGATCTATGGCCAGACGGCCGCGCAGGACCTGCGCGAGGCGTTCAAGCGCTTCGAGCCGACCGCCCGCGACGGCGAGAAGATCACGCGCCTGCTCGTCAAGCGGCGGCGGAACATCAGCCGCGTGATCCACAACTTCCAGGAGTTCTCGACCACGCTCGCCGGTCGCGACCGCCAGCTGGCCGCGCTCGTGGACTCCGCCAACGCCAACTTCGAGGCCTTCGCGTCCGAGGAGGCCGCGCTGCGCGAGGCGCTGCAGCTGTTCCCGGGCGCGCTCGACCAGACCGAGCAGACGCTCGACAAGACGACGACGCTGGCGGCCGAGCTCGGCCCCACGCTCGGCGGTCTGCGCCCCTTCGCGCGCAACCTTGCGCCCGCGCTCCGCAAGACGCAGCCGTTCTTCCGTGAGACCACGCCGATCATCCGCGACCAGATCCGGCCCTTCGCCCGCGACGTCCAGCCCGTGGTGGTCGACCTGAAGCGCGCCACGAAGGACCTGGCCGTTGTCACGCCGCGGCTCACGACGAGCTTCAAGGTCCTCAACAAGTTCTTCAACGCGTTCGCCTACGAGCCGCCCGGCGCCGCGAACTCCTTCCTGTTCTGGAG
The DNA here is from genome assembly GCA_963734025.1 of uncultured Thermoleophilaceae bacterium. Lineage (GTDB taxonomy): Bacteria > Actinomycetota > Thermoleophilia > Solirubrobacterales > Thermoleophilaceae > JACVRW01. Next base: position 10,282 of record CAVTFR010000016.1, on the reverse strand, counting down.
CTCCTGGGGCGCGCACGCGGGCGCAACTCTCTTCAACCTCCAGGACGCGCACGGGCCGGTGCGCCGCGGGCTGGTCCTCCTCTCCTGCTCGGGCTACGAGACGCTCGAGTCCGTGGTACAGGGCAACCCGCAGCTCGGCATGGTCACGCGCCTCAACAACTTCCCGCCCGAGTCGGTCGCCTGCCCGCAGAACACACAGGACGACCGGGTCCCATGATCAAGCAGACGCCCAGCTTCGGCCGCATCTTCGCAATGGTGGCGTTCGCGCTGTCGTGCTTCGGGATCCTCATGTTCCTGTGGCTCAGCTTCGGCGGCCCGGTGCCGCTGCAGCCGGAGGGCTATCGGGTGACGGTGGCGTTCCCGGAGGCGACCCAGCTCGCGCAGGAGGCGGACGTGCGCATCTCCGGGGTGCGCGTGGGGCGCGTGAAGAAGAAGGAGCCGAATCCGGAGACCGGGCTGACAGACACCGAGATCGAGATCGACGCGCGCTACGCGCCTATCCCCAGCGGACACCCGGGCGATCCTGCGCCAGAAGACGTTGCTCGGCGAGACCTACGTCGAGCTCACCCCGGGCACACCCGGCTCCGGCCGCGTGCACGACGGAGGGCGGCTGGCGGCCGGGCAGGTGGCGGACACGGTGCAGCTCGACGAGATCCTGCGCACATTCGACCCCGTCACGCGCGCGCAGTTCTCCACCTGGCTGGACCAGTCGGGCAAGGCGGCGCTCGGCAACGCGGAGGCGCTGAACGACGCGCTCGGCCTGCTGACGCCGTTCGTCGAGGAGACGGACGACGTGCTCGAGGTGTTGCGCGCGCAGTCGGACGCCACGCGGCGCTTCATCCGCGACACGGGCGTCGTGTTCGACTCGCTGACCGCACGCAGCGGCCAGCTGCGCGAGCTGATCCGCAATTCGAACCGCGCCTGGGAGGCGATCGCGAGCCGCGACAGCGAGCTGGCCGAGACCTTCCGGATCCTGCCGACCTTCCTGCGCGAGGGCCGCGAGACGACGCGTCGCCTGACTCGCTTCGCCGAGGTGAGCAATCCGCTCATCACGCAGCTGCGGCCCGCGGCGCGGGAGCTGTCGCCGACGCTGATCGACCTCGACGCGCTAGCACCGGACCTGAGGGGGCTGTTCCAGGATCTCGGCCCGCTCGTGCGCGTCTCCCGCAAGGGCCTGCCGGCCACCGAGGAGGCGCTCAACAACACGCGCCCGCTCCTCGCTCGGCTCGACCCGTTCCTGCGCAATCTCACGCCGATCCTCGACTACGTCGGTCTCTACAAGCGCGAGCTGGCCGCGTTCTTCGCAAATGACGCCGCGGCGACGCAGGCCACCGACGTGGGCTTCGCCGATTCCTCCCAGCAGATCCACTACCTGCGGACCACCACGCCGACCAACCCCGAGATGATGGCCGCCTGGCCACACCGGCTCGGAACGAACCGCTCCAACCCGTACACGGAGCCGGGCGGCTATCGGAAACTCGCCACCGAGGGGCACCTCGAGGTCTTCGGCAGCTACCTCTGCACGCAGAACCCGACGCCCGCTGCCCCGGCCGCCCGTCGACCCGTTCTATCCGGCCGTGACCGCCGGCCTCGTCGAGCACTTCGTATTCGGAGTGCCGGAGAACGTCGGCAAGGCGCCGCCCTGCGACCCGCAGGCGCCGCTCGGCAACATCGTGAATCAGTCCCAGCTGTTCCCGCAGCTCCAGCCGCTGCCCTGACCCTAAGCTGACTGCGATGAAGGGGGATCTGCTCGGGCGCGTCGTCCGCGCCGTTACGCGCCGGCCGCTGACCGTGCTCGCGCTGACCGCCGTGCTCGCGCTCGGCGGCGCCGCGCTGGCGCTGAGGCTCGAGCCGAGCGTCGCGACGGACACCCTCGTCGACTCCGGCTCCGACAGCTTCGAGGCGACGGAGCGCTTCAAGCGCGACTTCGGCGACGAGGCCGTGCTCGTGCTGGTGCGCGGCGACCTGTCGCGGACGATCCTGACGCAGGACCTCCAGCGCGTGCTGCGGCTCGAGGGCTGCCTCTCCGGCAACGTGCCCGAGCGCGGCCTCCGCGAGCTGCCGCGCGTCTGCCGCGAGCTCGCCGAGCTGAAGCCGGCCAAGGCGGTCTACGGGCCCGGGACCTTCATCAACACCGCGGCGACCCAGATCGCCGAGCAGTTCACGGTCCAGGAGCGGGCCAACCGCAGGCAGGCCGCCAGGGCGGCCGAGGCGGCGCGCGGGCTGTCGCGGCGCCGCGGCGACCCGCCCGCCGAGCAGGAGCGGCTCGCGCGCGCGGCGTCCGAGGCGGTCCGCGCGCAGTTCGTCCAGTCGGCCATCCAGCTGGGGCTGCGCTACGGGCTCACGGACGTCCCGCGCGTCGACGACCCGAGCTTCGTGTCCGCGCTCGTCTTCGACACGCGCGCGGGCGAGGTGGGCGTGCCGAAGTCGCGCTTCGCCTACCTCTTCCCCTCGAAGAACGCCGCGCTGATCCAGGTCCGCCTGCGGCCCGGCCTGAGTGAGGAGGAGCGCCGGCGCGCGATCGGGCTGATCGACGAGGCGACGCAGCAGCGCGCCTTCCGGCCGCAGGAGGGAGCCCGCTACATCGTCACCGGTGTGCCGGTGGTGACCGAGGGGCTCGCGGACGCCGTCCAGAGCTCGATCTTCGTGCTGCTCGCCGCCGCGCTGCTCCTGATGGCGGCGACGCTCGCGCTCGTGTTCCGCTCGCGCCTGCGGCTGCTGCCGCTCGCGCTCGCGCTGGCGGCCGCGGCGATGACCTTCGGAGCGCTGTCGCTCGCCGGCGGCAGCCTCACGATGGCATCGATCGCGGTGCTGCCGGTGCTGATCGGGCTGGCGGTCGACTACGCGATCCAGTTCCAGGCGCGCTTCGACGAGGCGCTCGCCCGACCTGGCGCGGGAGACGGTCGGAGCGCACCCGGCCGTAGCGGGCGCTCCCGCCAAGCCCGCGAAGCGGCCGTCGCCGCGGCGAGCGCGGGCGGGCCGACGATCCTGACCGCCGGGATCGCGACGGCGGTCGGCTTTCTCGTGCTGCTGCTCTCGCCCGTGCCGATGGTGCGCGGGTTCGGGACGCTGCTCGTGCTCGGCATCGCACTCGCGCTCCTGTGCGCGATCTTCGCGGGCTTCGCCGCGCTCGTGCGCTTCCGCGGCGCCCGGCCGGCGGTTCCAGCCCGCGGCTCGGCGATCGGCCGGCGGGCGGCTGCGCTCGGCGCCCACCGGCGCGTGCATGGCGCCCGCGAGTGGCTTGCGGACCATTCCTGGCGCACGCTCGGAGCGGCGATCTCGCACCCGCGCCGGGTGCTCGCCGCCGGCCTCGCCGTCGCGGTGCTCGGGCTTGCGCTCGACACCCAGAGCGAGGTGGTCTCCGACGTGCGCGAGCTGGTGCCGCGCAACCTGCAGGCGCTCGAGGACGTGAACGCGCTCCAGGAGGAGACGGGCGTGTCGGGCGAGATCGACGTGACCGTGCGTGCCGAGGACATCACCGATCCCGCGGTGATCGCCTGGATGACGAAATTCCAGGACGGCGTGCTGCGCGAGCACGGCTACCGGCCCGGCAAGCGCTGCGGCCAGGCCGAGAACCCGCCCGAGCTGTGCCCGGCGCTCTCGCTGCCCGACCTCTTCGAGACGGCCGGCCGCGGCCAGGAGCAGGTCCGCGCGCTGCTCGACGCCGTGCCGCCCTACCTGTCGCAGGGCGTCGTCACGGCGGACCGGCGCACCGCCAACCTCGCCTTCGGCATCCGGCTGATGCCGCTCGACCGCCAGAAGGAGGTGGTCGACGACATCAAGGAGCGGCTCGACCCGCCCGCCGGTGTCGAGGCGACCGTCGTCGGCCTGCCGGTGCTGGCGGCCGAGGCGAACGGCGCGCTGTCGTCGCCCTGGCGCCGGGCGCTGGCGCTGATCGCCGCGCTCGCAGGCGTCTTCCTCGTGCTGCTCGCCGTCAGGCGCTCGGCGCGCGAGGCCGCCGTGCCGTTGATCCCGATCGCCCTCGCCACCGGCTGGTCGGGGCTGATCCTGTTCCTGCTCGGCCTGCTGCCCGGTCCGCTCGAGGTCGACCTCAACCCGATGTCGGTCACGCTCGGCGCGCTCGTGATCGCGATCACCACGGAGTTCAGCGTGCTGCTCTCGTCGCGCTACCGCCAGGAGCGAGCGGGCGGCGCCGGGCCGGCCCGCGCGATCGAGCTCGCCTACGCCTCGACCGGCGCGGCCGTGCTCGCCTCGGGCGCCACCGCGATCGCGGGCTTCGCGGCGCTGATCGCCTCCGACATCCGCATGTTGCGCGACTTCGGCATCGTGACCGTCGTGGACCTGAGCGTCTCCCTGATCGGCGTGATGATCGTCCTGCCGGCGGCGCTCATGTGGGCGGAGGAGCACGGGCCGTTCCGCGTGCGCGATCTGCTGGCCCTGCGGCCGCGGCGCACCCAGGCGGACGCGCCATGAGCGGTCGGGATCGGTTCGAGGACCTCGGCTCCTCCAACGGCCACTCGGAGCAGAGCATCGGCGAGCGCCTCGCCGAGCGCGACCTGACGCACCCCGAGCCGGCCGGACCCCCCGAGCGCCCCCCGCGTCAGCGCAACAAGTACGCCTGGGCCGTCGGGATCGTGTTCGTGATGGTGCTGAGCGTGCTGCTGTTCGTGCAGACGCTGCCGAACAGCGGCGAGTCCCTGTTCGGGCCGGAGCCCGGGACGAGGATCAAGGACTTCGCGGCCCCGAACGCGGTCGGCAACCTGGAGGGCGACGCGAACGTCTGCCAGCGGGAGCCCTGCTCGGACACCGCGGGAGATCTCCCGGCCTGCGAGCTGCGATCCGAGGAGGTCGTCAACATCTGCACGCTACGGCAGCGGCCGCTCGTGCTGACCTTCATGTTCGACCGCGGCGCCGACTGCGAGCCGCAGATCGACCGCACCGAGCGTGTGAAGGACAGCGTCCCGCAGGTCCAGTTCGCGACCGTCTTCTTCAGCCGCAAGGAACGCGACGAGATCCGGCGGCTCGTCGAGGCGCGGAACTGGACGCAGCCCGTCGCGGTCGACGCGGACGGCGCTGTCGCGAACCTCTACGGGGTCGGCGGCTGCCCCACCACCGTCTTCACGCGCGCGGGCGGGACCGTCGCCGACGTCGAGCTCGGCAACCTCACCGAGGATGAGCTGCGCGCCAAGGCGGAGCGGATCTCGCGATGACGACCGAGCTCGACCTCGAGCTGCGCGAGGGCTGGGTGGAGGGGGAGCTGGCGGCGGAGTTCCCCGGGCTGCGGCTCGTCCACGCCGCGCTCGAGGCCCGTCCCGGGCGCTCGCCACGCGAGCTGAAGGAGCGCCTGGGCGGGCTCGCGGACCGTTACACGGGCGCGAAGGTGGTCCACATGCGCCAGGACTCGGTGCCCTGGGCCTACCGCGTGTTCGCGCGCCAGGTCGGGATCGACCCCGACAGCGAGCGCACCCCGGTCGAGGCGATCGCGCTGGAGCGCCTGCGCCACGGCGGGCTCCGCAGCCAGAACCTGCTCGACGACGCGCTCACCGTCGCCATCGCCGAGACGGGCGTGCCGCTCGTGGCCCTCGACGCCGAGCGCGTCGAGGGCGAGCTCGGGCTGCGCCTGTCGCGGCCGGGGGAGACGCTCGGCGAGCTGCGGCCGCTCTCGCGCTCGCAGATCGTGATCTCCGACGCCGAGCGGCCGGTCGCGATAGTGCTCGGGGAACCGGCCGCCGACGCAGGGGTCACGCCCGCCTCCCGGCACGTGATCCTGTGCGCCCTCCAGGTCAAGGGCGTGCCGCGCATCAGCGTCGAGGAAGCGCTGTGGACGGCGGCGGAATGGCTTTACACTGCCGGCAATGGCTGAGGTCCTGGTCGGCCATCCGCAGTGCGGAAGCACCCGGCACGGCCGGGTGCGCACCGACCGCCTTCCTGCGCCCAGCGCGCCCGCGGACGAGCGTTCGGCGCGACGCACGCTGCGCGAGCAGGTGGCGAGGCTCGAGACGGAGCTGTCCGAGCTCTTCTGCTCGTCGTGGCCGCGCGGCCCCGGGCAGCTCCGCACCGAGTGGAGCGTCGGCGGACGCGGCGGGCCGCGCCTCCTCTCGCTCGCCGAGCTCGAGGAGCTGCGCGACGACCTCGCCGCCCGCGTGTCCGACGCCCGTCGCGCGCTGTCCGACCGGACCTGGGTCGAGGAGCAGAACCGCCGCAAGATCGAGGAGATGCTGCTCGAGCCCGAGCAGCATCACTGGGCGCACGTATCGAGCGAGGACATCGGCGAGGCCGGTTGCCGGCACTGGCACGTGCGACCGCGCTTCGGGATCCTCGGCATGTTGCGGGGCTGGTGGCGCGTCGTGATCTCGTCCGGCTGTCCGTTAGCCACGGTCACGTGAAGGGGATCGGTGCGCATCCGGCCTAGCCGGGTGCTTCCGCCGGGCGTGGGACGGAGAAGCCGCAAGCGTGGTGGCGAGACCACGCGCGCGGAGCGCGACGCTGCGCGCCGCGAGCGGACCTTGCAGGACCCCACGCCGCGTCGCCCTCCACGCCCGCGTCCGGGCCGGCCGTCGCGCGCCGAGCGGCCGCGGGCTCCTTGGGGCGGCTTCCCGCTCTCGGAGCTCGTGATCCTGTTCGGGATCGTGCTGATCGCCTGGGGAGGCCTGAGCGGCAAGGACGGCGAGGAGCGGCTCCTCGCGGGCCTGGTGATCGCCTCGCTGGGGGGCGGCGAGCTCGCCCTGCGCGAGCACTTGGCCGGCTATCGCTCGCACTCGACGCTGCTGGCCGGCGTGGCCGCATTCGTCGCAGTGACGGTGGTGGCGCTGGGCCTCGGGCCGGTCCAGGTCTGGTTGCTGCTCCTGATCGGCGCGGCGGTCTTCGCGGCAGCCTTCTACGCCATGCGGGCGGTCTTCAAGGGCCGCTCCGGCGGGGTCGGCTTCCGGTAGCGTGCCCGCCGCGATGAACGAGCGCCGCCTCCGCATCGCGGGCATCCACCACATCACCCTGATCTGCGCGGACGTGGAGCGCTCGCTCGGCTTCTACCGCAACCTGCTCGGGATGCGGGTCGTCAAGCAGACCGTCAACGAGGACGACCGCGCCGCCCGCCATCTCTTCTTCGGCGACGAGGAGGGGCGGCCCGGCACGCTCATCACCTGCCTCGAGTATCCGGAGCTCGACGAGGGGGTGGTAGGCCGCGGCTCGACGCATCACTTCGCGCTCTCGGTGGGGTCCGAGGAGGAGCTCTCTGCCTGGCGCGACTACCTGTCCTCGCGGGCGGTGCCCGTGACCGAGATGCTCGATCGCACCTACTTCAAGTCGGTCTACCTCCGGGATCCCGACGGCCACATCGTCGAGCTCGCCACCGACGGCCCCGGGCTCACCGCCGACGAGCCGCTCGAGGAGCTCGGGCGGCGCCCGGTGTAGCGCCGGCCTCAGGCGGCTGTCAGCACGCCCTCCCGGTCATGGGAGGGGCGCGCAGCATCGGCCGGAGCGTTCTTCGCGGTCAATACGTCCGCGAGCGCCAGCCGCTGGCGCTCGGTGAGCGTCCCCACCTGCTTGTTCTCCGGGATGCTCAGCGACACGAGCAGTCTCCTGCAGCGAGTCCGTCCCCAGCGCTTCTGGCTCATCAGCAGGTCGCTGATCGACATGCTGTGAGCCTGCCAGGGGCAGCTGAGCACGACCTCGGCAGCCGGCAGCTCGCCACCTGCGATTCGACGCTTCATGCCAGCCCGGGCCAGCCGTACGCGGTTGGCGTACTCCAGTGCCCGCAAATGCTGGTCCCCGCCAGCGCCGATCGTGGCCGACTTGCCCATCAGACCTCCCCCCGCACTACGTGCGAAATCTTCAGCGGATGCAGTTCCCCGGCGGCCCGGCGTTCGGCTGGGCCGCAGGTCACTTAAGCCGCTCCCGTCGCGAGCGTCAACAAGGAACCGGGGCGGTCTCTCGCTAAGAGCGGCCTTTTTCGCCGCGCCCGGGTTTGTCTCGATTAGGGCATGGGAAAGGCCGCCGCGGGCCGCGCCGAGGCGTCGCGCGAACGACGAGTATGTTCTCTGCCGCATGCGCTCCACGAGCATCGTCGCCACCATCGGACCGGCCTCGAAGGAACCCGACGTTCTCGAGGCGATGATCAACGCCGGCATGGATGTGGCGCGCCTCAATTTTGCGCACGGCACCCCCGAGAGCCACGCCGAAACGGCCGCCGCGATCCGCGCTGCCAGCGAGCGGGTCGGGCGCGAGGTGGCGATCCTCGGCGACCTGCCCGGGCCGAAGCTGCGCATTGGGCCGGTGGCCGGCGGCGTGGCCGAGCTCGCGCGCGACTCGCGCGTGGTCCTCACCCAGGACGAGGTCGAGGGGACGAGCGAGCGGCTGCCGGTAGCGTGGCGCGGCTTCTCGGAGCTCGTCGGCGCGGGCGACGTCTGCTATCTCGCCGACGGCACGGTGCGCCTTCGGGTCGACGAGGTCGACGAGGGCGACGTCGTAACGCGCGTCGAGGTGGGCGGCAGCGTCGCCTCGCGCCAGGGCCTCAACCTGCCGAACGTGACCGTCTCGCTGCCGGCGGTGAGCGCGGAGGACCTGGCGCTGCTCGACGCGGGGCTCGGGATGGGGCTCGACTACTTCGCGCTCTCGTTCGTGCGCCGCCGCGAGGACCTCGACCCGGTGCGCGAGCACCTGGCCGAGCGCGGCGTCGAGGTCCCGCTGATCGCCAAGATCGAGAAGCCGCAGGCGGCCGCCAACGGCGAGGAGATCATCGACTCCGCGGACGGCATCATGATCGCGCGCGGCGACCTCGGCATCGAGCTGCCGATCGAGGAGGTGCCGCTCGTCCAGAAGCGGCTGCTCGCCGTCGCCGGCCGGCGCGCGAAGCCGACCATCACGGCCACCCAGATGCTCGAGTCGATGGTGCACTCGACGCGCCCGACGCGCGCGGAGGTGGCCGACGTGGCGAACGCGATCTTCGACGGAACCGACGCCGTGATGCTCTCCCAGGAGACGGCGGTCGGCAAGCACCCGGTGCTGGCCGTCGAGATGATGGCCTCGATCGCCCAGACGACCGAGCGCGAGCTCCCCTACGGGCGCTGGCTCGCCGAGCGCGGCCCGCAGGCCAACAACCAGTACCACGCGATCGCCTTCGGCGCGGTGGGCGGCGTCTACCAACTCGGGCTCAAGTGCATCGTCTCGCCGACCAACACCGGAACGACGGCGCGCCTGATCTCGGCCTACCGGCCCAAGGCGCCGGTGCTGGCGCTCTCCCCGCGGCTCGAGGTGGTGCGTCGCTGCCGGCTGCTCTGGGGGGTGCACCCACGGCTGCATGAGGAGCCGCTCGACACGCTCGCACTCCTCGAGGCCTGCGCTCAGGCCGCCGTCGACGCCGGCTTCGCCGAGAAGGGCGACAAGATCGGGATCACCGCCGGACTGCCGGCGGGATCGGCCGGCGGCACCAACCTCTTCAAGGTTCACACGGTGGAGTGACCGCGGCGCCGTTCGCGGAAGGCCCTGGCCTTCGCGAGGTTGCCGCACTCCTCCATCCGGCACCAGCGCCCCGAGCGGTTCTTCGAGCGGTCGTAGAAGGCCCACTCGCACTCCTCGCGCGGGCACGCCTTGAGGCGCTCCCAGCTCCCGTCGGCCACGGCCCCCGCCACGATCGCCAGCAGCCGCGCGAGCGCGCCGTCGACGCCGCCGCCGGCTGCCGCCAGCTCCGGCTCCTCCCCGGCGCGAAAGCCGAGGCGGAGCTCGGCCCGCGCGGCCGCGTGGTCGAGGCGCTCCACCTTTCCCCTGTCGAGCGGAAGGCCGTTGTTCTGAAGGAGAAGCGCACGCAGTCCTTCGCGCACGTCGAGCGCGCGGCCAAGGTCGGCCGCCCCGGCACGCTCGCCCGCCCCGATCAGATCGCGCTCCGCGAGCCAGTCCCGCAGCGCCTGCGGGCTGACGAGCTCGTCTTCGCCCGACACGAGGTCGACCGAGTTAACGAAGCGCTGTACGAGCACGAGCGGGACGGGGGCACGCTTCTCGGGTGGCGAGTCGCCTGGCGGCATCGGTAACTGGTGATCGAGTTTAGCCGGTTGCGGTAACCGGTATATTGGCTTAGGTGGTTACGGGCCGAACGTCAGTCCAAGGGCATCAGCTCAGGCCCCTCGGCCTTGGCGAAGACCAGGGAGCTCTGGAGGCGCGCCACCTCGCGCCGCTCGGTGAGCGCCCACACGACGTCACGCAGATGGTCCATGTCGCGGACGGCCACGTGGATGATGAAGTCGGTGGTGCCGGTCAGCGCCATCACGCGCAGCGTCTCCGGCGCCTTGCTCACGTCCGCGAGCAGCGTCTCGATGGCCCCGCGCCCGTG
>CAVTFR010000015.1:0-502181 GCA_963734025.1 uncultured Thermoleophilaceae bacterium | reverse complement strand
GACCACGGCTGTAACAACGGCACTTGGTAAACGGCTCACAAGCCTGAACGACACAGGGGCGGGCCTTCGGGCCCGCCCCCTTGTCGTTAGATAAGACCCTCCACGCTCATGGCCTTCACCCTCGCCACCGGTCTCCTCGGAGGCCTGATCGGCAGCTTCCTGAACGTGGTGGCCCATCGCGTGCCACGCGGCGAGTCACTCGTCAGCCCCGGGTCCCACTGCCCGGCCTGCGATGCGCCGGTCAGGCCCTACGACAACATCCCGGTGCTGTCCTGGCTACTCCTGCGCGGGCGCTGTCGAAACTGCGGCGTGCGCATCTCGCCGCGCTACCCGCTTGTCGAGCTGCTCACCGCTGCCGCGTTCGCCATCGTGGTGGCGCTCAACGGACTCGACGAGGACCTTCTCCTCGAGCTGCCGTTCGTGGCCGCCCTCATCGCGCTGGCCGCGATCGACCTCGACCACAGGCTGCTGCCGAACAGGATCGTGTACCCGCTGGCCGCCTGGGGAGTCGTCGCCACGCTGCTCGTCGAGCGAGCCGACCTGGCCGAGAACCTCGTCGCCGGCGCCGGCGCGTTCACCTTTCTCTTTCTGGCCGTGCTTGCTTACCCGCGCGGCATGGGAATGGGCGACGTCAAGCTCGCCGGCGTGATGGGCCTGTACCTGGGCCTGTCGGTCATCCCGGCGCTGCTCATCGCGTTCCTGGCGGGCTCCGTCGTCGGCCTCACGATGATCGCCCGCGAGGGCGCGAGTGCGCGCAAGAAAGCCGTCCCCTTCGGGGTGTTCCTCGCCCTCGGCGGCATCGTCGCGCTGCTCGCAGGGCCCGAGCTCATCGGGCTCTACGAGGACAACTTCCTCTCCGAGTAGTCGCCGCGGTCCGTCCAGCGGATCTGGACATTTCACGACTCGGGCTAATGAGGTCCATCGCAGAGTCGATAACCGGAGAGAACTTCGATGGCGTTCTCCCTCCGCAAGAACTCAGAGCGCGGCGTTGTCGGTCTCGACATCGACGGCCGCTACCTCGCAGCCGCCCAGGTCGACTCCGGTCGCGTGGTGCGCGGCGCAAGCCTCGAGCTGCCCGCCGGCCTCGTCCGTGACGGGGAGGTCGTGGACCGCGACGGCCTCGCCGACGCGCTCAAGCGCTTCGTCCAGCAGGCCGGCCTGCCGAAGAGCGTCCGGCTCGGCGTCGCGAACCAGCAGATCGTCGTCCGCGTGGTCGAGCTGCCGCGCATCGAGGACCCCAAGCAGCGCGACGCCGCCGTCCGCTTCCAGGCGGCCGAGGCGATCGCGATGCCGCTCGACGAGGCCGTGCTCGACCACCACGTGGCGGGCTACGCCGAGGCCCTCGACGGCACCCCGCGCATGCAGATCGTGCTCGTCGCCGCGCGGCGCTCGATGATCGACGCGCTGCTGGAGGCCGCCAAGAAGGCCGGGCTCAAGCCGGAGGGCGTCGACCTCGACGCGTTCGCGCTCGTCCGCACCCTCGCCGCGGCCTCGGTCGCCGGCGCGGACGACACTGCGCGCGTCTTCTGCCATCTCGGCGGCGTGAGCAACCTGGCGATCGCCGTCGGCACCACCTGCTTCTTCACCCGGCCGCTGTCCGCGGTCTGGGAGGACGATGACGCCGGCTCGCGGCTCGCCGACGAGGTCCGGCTCTCGATCGACTACTACATGACCCAGCCGCAGGCGAAGCCGGTCGGCGAGGTCGTCCTGTCGGGTCCGGGCTCGAGCGACACAGAACTCGTCGACAGCCTCGGCGTGCACCTCGGCCTGCCGACGTCGGTTGCCGCGCCGCTCGGCTCGCTCGACGCGTCGGCGCTCACCGGCGAGGACCCGCACCGCTTCACGGTGGCCGCCGGGCTCGCGATGGGGAGGGCCTCGTGAGGGCCGTCAACCTCATCCCCTCGGAGCAGCGCCGCGCGAAGCCGAGCGGTAAGGGCTCCGGCGCCGCCTACATCGTCGTCGGCGTGCTCGCTGTCTTCCTGGTGATGGCTGTTGCCTCCGTGCTCACCTCGAACAAGGTCAACGAGAACGAGACGAAGGCGGCCGAGGCGAAGCAGGAGGCCGATGCGCTCGAGGCGCAGGCCGCCCAGCTCGGCTCGTTCACGAACTTCGCCGCCATCAAGGAGCAGCGCCTTGCGTCGGTGGTCACCGCCGCGGAGACGCGCTTCGACTGGGAGCGGCTCATGCGCGAGGTCTCCCTGATCATGCCCGAGGGCAGCTGGCTCAAGACGACCTACGCGTCGGTCCTCGGTGAGCAGAGCCCCACCGGCCGACGCCGCCGCCGCCGACCGCCGGCGCTGCGCTCACACCGACCGCGACCTTCGTCGGCTGCACGAAGAAGCAGTCCGAGGTGGCGACGCTGATGGTGCGCATGGGCCAGATGCACCGCGCGACCGACGTGGAGCTGAACCAGTCGGCTCAGGAGACGGCCGACGGCGAGGCGAGCATCGACAGCTGCGGCACGCTCTACCAGTTCGACGTGACCGTCTCGTTCGAGTCGGTCGCTCGCCAACGAGGCCCCGCGCGGCTCCGTCCGCGTGCCCGCCTCGCTCGGAGGTGGATCATGAGCCTGAGCGATCGCGACAAGAAGATTCCTGTCCCCATCGTGCCGATCCTGATCCTGGGTGCCTTCTGGTTCCTGCTGCTCTCGCCCAAGCGCGAGGAGGCCGCCAAGGCCGAGCAGGAGGCGGTTGCGCAGGAGGAGCGTCGCGATGCGGCGCAGGCTCAGGTCGACCAGGCGAGCGCCGCTCAGACCGACTTCGCAGCCGACTACGGCGAGATCGTGCGGCTCGGCAAGGCCATCCCCGCGCAGGTAGACATGCCGAGCCTGCTGGTGCAGCTCGAGTCCGCCGCCGAGGGCACCGGCATCAGCTTCACCAAGATCACGACCGGCGAACGTACGCAGGTCTCGGCCCCGGCGCCGACCACCCCGCCGGCCGACGGATCGACCGGGGACACGACGCCCACGGACGCCGGCGGTGCGCCCGCTCAGAGCGCGCCCGGCACGGCGGCCGAGGCGGCCAACACCGCCGCGGCGACCTCAGACCAGCGCAGCACGGCGGCCGAGCAGTCCGGCGTTGATCCGGCTGATGCGCAGACGTCGACCTCCTCCGGGCAAGGCCTGCCGGTCGGCGGCGGCGCCGCCGGTCCCGCGGACCCGGCTGCCGCGCCCGTCTCCGCGGTCGGTCTGGAGACCGTGCCGCTCGAGCTCGAGTTCGTCGGAGACTTCTTCAACCTGGCCGACTTCTTCCACGACGTCAAGCGCTTCGTGCGAGTGGCGGGCAGCAACGTGGTCGTCGGCGGTCGCCTGATCACGATCGAGAGCGTCAGCTACTCGAGTGACCAGACGGTCTTCCCGCGGATCAAGGCCGAGCTCACGGCCACGATCTACCTCTCGCCGAAGGCGGAGGGCGCGACGGCCGGCGCGAGCCCGCAGGGCCCGCCCACGACGACGCCCGCCAGCACGCCCGCGGAGTCCACCGACCCCGCGCCCGACGGCCCCCACCCCGACCGCAGTCGCGACTCCGTAAGGACCCCGGCATGAAAGTCTTCGCACTCGATCTCTGGCAAGACCTGCGCGAGAAGCGCCTGTGGCCGGTGGCCCTGCTGCTGCTGGCCGGGCTGGTCGCGGTACCCGTCCTGCTCGCCAAGCCGGCGGAGGACCCGGGCCCGCCGCCCGCCGTGAGCTCGCAGCCCGCGGTCGAGGAGGAGGAGAACGGCCAGCTCGCCGAGGTCAAGCTCGAAGAGGGCGAGTGACGTGGCCTCCGGCTCGACGCTCGGCGTGTTCGACCCGTCCAACCCGTTCAAGCCGCCGAAGAAGGTCATCGAGGCCTCTCGAGAACGACAGCGGATCCACAGTCCAGGCCGGCCCGGCTGATCAGTCCGCTGCGGACGACGCTGGCAGCGGCTCAGGAGGCGGCTCCGGCGGGGACGACTCCGGCGGCGCCGACACCGGCACCACCCCGCCCTCGGGCGGCGGCGACACCGGCCCGGACGACGACGGCGGCGAGCCCGTCACCACGGTCTACAAGTACGTCGTCGACGTGACCTTCACGGCCAACGGGCGCACACGCCGGATCAAGGGCATGGAGAAGCTCGACATGCTCCCCAACCAGGCCTCGCCGCTCCTGATCGCCATGGGCGTGACGGTGGACGGCGGCAACGCGGTGTTCCTGGTCGACTCGACGCTGAAGGCCGCGGGCGAGGGCCGCTGCAAGCCGAGCGGCAAGGAGTGCGCGTTCGCGTACATCGGCCCGGGCTCGGAGCACGTCTTCACGGAGGAGGACGGCGACAGCTACACCGTGCGCGTCGACGAGATCCGCAAGGTCGAGGTCAAGCCCGGCGCCACCGGCGCCAAGGCCGGCAAGGCCGAGGGCGCCCGCGCGAACGCGTCGGTCGGCGGCCCGCGGCGCTTCGTGCCGCCGCTCCTCGCCGACCTCGTCGTGGTGGCCAGCGACAAGCTCGAAGACTCAAACAGCGACAGCGACCGCCGATAGGGAGTAGCCATGCGACGCACCATCCTCATCTGCCTGGCGCTGGTCTCCGCGGCCGCACTGATGGTGCCCGCGGCGGCGGGCGCCGCCAAGTCCAAGAAGGGCGCGAAGGCCTCGACGCCTTCGATCACCCGCGTCACTCCGATGCGCGTGCGCGTCGGCGCGGTGCTCACGATCCGGGGCCGCAACTTCAAGCCCGCGCGCACCAAGAACACCGTGATCTTCCGCGGGCCCGACGGCCGCAGCGCGTTCGCGAAGCCGCGCCGCGCGAGCCGCACGAAGCTCGCCGTGAAGGTACCGGTGGCCGTTGGCCGCCTCGTCGCGCGCAAGTCGGGCTCGCCGAAGCCGACCCGCTTCAAGCTGCGCGTCCTCGCCGGCAAGTTCAGCAAGTTCACCTCGCGCCGGCTCTCGCCGGTGGTCGTGCCCGCCGGCTCGGGCTCCGGCCCGGGCGCTGGCGGTGGCTCTGGTGGCGCCGCGGGCTGCCCCGCCTACGACTACGACGGCGACCTGCTGTCGAACGCACTCGAGGCTCAGCTGAAGCTCGACCCGTGCATCGCCGACACGGACGGTGACTCGGTGGAGGACGGCTACGAGTATCAGGCGGCCGTCGACCTGAACCACAACCCGCGCTCGCTGCCGCTGCCGTATCCCGGCAAGCGGCCCTACCCGAACCCGCTCGACCCGGCCGACGGCAAGCCCGACGGCTCGGACTACGACGGCGACGGCCTGACGCTGCGCGAGGAGTTCCTGCTCTGGGTCGCCTACTCGGGCGACGGCGCCCGCCGGCCCGGCCGCCCGGCGACGCTCGCCGGCCTCGTCTACAGCGACGGCCTGCAGCGCTCGATCGACTCGCCGCCGCCGTCCGCTCCGTCGGACGTGCTGGCGAACTGGGTGCTCGACATCGACGACAACGGCGTCCTCTCGGACGACGAGCGCGACGCCGATGCCGACGGCCTCGGCAACTGGGACGAGGTCCGCGGCCGGATGACCGAGGCCTGGTGGCCGGCTCAGCACGACGGCGAGAACGAGCCCAAGGAGTCGGCCTACCCGAGCCTCGACTTCCTCGACAACGAGGACCTGGCCCCCTGGTTCAACGCGCACACGGACCCCGACATGGACGGCGACGGCGTCGTGGACGGCCTCGACGACAACGACCACGACGGGCTCAGCAACCAGTTCGAGGTGCGCCGGCCGGACGACTGGATGATCGACGCGATCCTCACGGGCCCGCCGACGAACCCGTGGGCCTACACGAACCCGTTCAACCCGTGCAAGCCCTTCAACTCGGAGCGCTGCCACTCGCACCCGCCGTTCGGCTACTACAAGAGCGACGAGGTGCCGCCGATCGGGCCCAACCCGCCCGCCGGCTACCCCGACGTGCATCCGGTGACGCCGGACGGCTGATCCCGACGTCTCCAGCCGGCCAGGCGCCGGCGGGGCGCGGGGGGCGTGAGCCCCCGATCTACTCCTCCACCAGGGCAGAGCGCCCGCACCCTGCACGGCCGGCCAGGTGCCGCCGGGGGGTCCGGGGGGCGTGAGCCCCCTGGATGCCATAAGTAGGGTGTGGGCGCTTGTCTTTTCGCTTCGTAACTGCAGGGGAATCGCACGGTCCGGGGCTCACCGCGGTCGTCGAAGGGCTGCCCGCGGGACTCGAGCTGAGGCCCGAGGACATCGACCGCGACCTTGCCCGGCGCCAGCTCGGCCACGGCCGCGGCGGGCGCATGAAGATCGAGAAGGATCGCGCCGAGGTCAGCTCCGGAATCCGCCACGGGCGCACGCTCGGAAGCCCCGTCGCGCTCCGGATCGAGAACCGCGACTACCAGAACTGGGAGGAGCGGATGAACCCGTGGCCGGTGGAGGCGGAGGTGGCCGAGGTCCACCTGCCGCGCCCGGGCCACGCTGACCTGGCGGGCCTCCAGAAGTACGGCTTCACGGACGTGCGCAACGTGCTGGAGCGCGCCTCCGCGCGCGAGACGGCGGCGCGCGTGGCCGCCGGCGCCCTTGCGAAGGCGTTTCTGCGGGCGCTCGGGGTGGAGGTGCGCTCGCACGTCACGCGCATCGGCAGCGTCAGCGCGCCTGAGCGCGACGACCTCGGGCTCGAGGACTTCGAGGGCGTCGACGAGTCGCCCGTGCGCTCCCTCGACGCGGCCGCGAGCGAGGCGATGGTGGCCGAGATCGACGCCGCACGCAAGGCGAACGAGTCGCTCGGCGGCGTGTTCTCCGTGATCGCGTTCGGGCTAGTGCCGGGCATCGGCTCGTACATCTCCTGGGAGGAGCGCCTCGACGGCCGGCTCGCCGGCGCCGTGATGTCGATCCAGGCGATGAAGGGCGTCGGGATCGGCGACGGCTTCGCGCTCGCGGAGCGGGTGGGCTCGCTCGCGCATGACGAGATCTTCTACTCGGACGAGCGCGGCTACTACCGCGAGACGAACCGCGCCGGCGGACTCGAGGGCGGCATGACGACCGGCGGCCCGCTCGTCGTCTCCGGCGCGATGAAGCCGCTGCCGACGCTCACGAAGCCGCTCCGCTCCGTCGACACGGAGACCAAGGAGCCGGCGCAGGCGCTCCGGGAGCGCACCGACTCGTGCACGGTGCCCGCGGCCGGCGTCGTCGGCGAGGCGATGGTGGCGCTCGTGCTCGCGTCCGCCTACCGCGACAAGTTCGGAGGCGATCACATCGACGACGCCCGCGGCGCGCTTGCGGCCTACGAGGAGCGCATCGGCTGGAGGCGCGCATAGCGGGCGGGGCCTACGTCCTCGTGGGGTTCATGGGCGCGGGCAAGTCGACCGGTGCCCGCGCGCTGGCCGCCGGCCTCGGGGTCGAGCCGCTCGACTCGGACCGCGTGCTGGAGGAGCGCCTGGGGGAGCCGATCGGGAGCTTCTTCGACCGCGAGGGCGAGCCGGCCTTTCGCGCGCGCGAGGAGGAGGTGGTGCTGGAGCTGCTCGAGCGCCCCGCGCGCGCGCGTGATCGCGCTCGGCGGCGGAGCGCTCGGCTCGGCGCGCGTCCGCGACGCCCTGACCGGGCGACACACGGTCGTCCACCTCGAGGTGGAGCCCGAGGAGGCCTGGCGGCGCGCCTCGAATCACGGCCGCCCGCTCGCGCGCGACCCCGGCCGCTTCGCGGCGCTCCACTCCGACCGCGCGGCGATCTACGACTCGATGGCGGACGTGATCATGCCGGCCGGGGAGCGTGAGGGCATCCGCCGCGCGCTGCCCGCGCTCGAGGCGCTGGCGGGCGCGCCGTCGGGGACGCGGCTCGTCTGGGCCTCGGCCGCCTCGGGCGAGTACCCCGTCTTCCTCGGCCCCGGCCTGGTCGCCGGCGGCTTCTTCTACCCGCGCGCCGGGCGCCGGCTCGTGGTGACCGACGAGAACGTCGCGCGCGCGGTGCACCTCGAGGGCGACGAGCGGATCGTCGTGCCCGCGGGCGAGCGCCAGAAGAACCTCGCGCGCGCCGAGGAGGTGCTGCGGGCGCTGGCACGCGCCGCCGCCGAGCGCGGCGATCTCGTCGTGGCGGTCGGCGGCGGGGTTGTGGGGGACCTGGCGGGCTTCTGTGCCGCCGTCTACCAGCGCGGCATGGCGCACGTCCAGGTGCCGACGACCCTGGTCGCGCAGGTCGACTCCGCCTATGGCGGCAAGACCGGGGTGGACCTTCCTGAGGGCAAGAACTACGCGGGCGCCTTCCACCAGCCCGCCGCCGTCCTGTGCGACCCGGCGCTGCTCGAGACGCTCCCGCGCGAGGAGGCCGCGGCCGGCTTCGTCGAGGTCGTCAAGACCGCGCTGATCGCCGGCGGGCCGCTGTGGGCGCGCGTGCGCAGGGGGGATGACCCGGACGCCGAGGTGATCCTCCGCTGCGTGCGCACGAAGCTGGCCGTCGTGGCGGCGGATGAGCGCGACGCGGGCCGGCGCCAGGTCCTCAACCTGGGCCACACGGTGGGCCACGCGATCGAGGCGGCCACCTCCTACTCGCGCTACCGCCACGGCGAGGCGGTCGGCATCGGCCTGCTCGCCGCGCTGCGGCTGTCCGGGCGCGACGCGCTGCGCACCGAGGTGGCCGGCCTGCTCGAGTCTCGCGGGCTGCCGCTCGGCTTCAGTGGCGCGAGCGTCGACGACGTGCTCGAGCTGATCGGGCGGGACAAGAAGCGCACGGGCGGCCGCGTGCCGTTCGTGCTGGTGGAGGCGCCCGGCGCGGTCACGCCCGGGCATGAACCGGACCCGGCCGCGCTGCGGGCCGCGGTCGAGGAGGTGCACGCCGGGTGAACGACCGCGTGGACGTGCTGCACGGCGTCAACTTCGACGTGCTGGGCCACCGCGACGCCGCCCACTACGGCGGCCTCACACTCCCCGAGCTGGAGGTGAAGGTCCAGGGCCACGCACGCGAGCTCGGCCTCGACGTGAGCTTCTACCAGTCGAACCACGAGGGCGAGTACTGCGAGTTCCTGCACCGCGCCGGTGAGCGCGCCGACGGCCTCCTGCTCAACCCGGGCGCCTGGACGCACTACTCGTGGGCGATCCACGACGCGCTCGAGCTGAGCGGCCTGCCCGCGGTCGAGGTGCATCTGTCGGCGGTCGACCGGCGCGAGGAGTGGCGGCGCCTGTCCGTGATCCGCGACCTCTGCGTGGGCGCCGTGCAGGGCAGGGGCGTCGACGGTTACCGTGACGCGCTCGAAATGCTCAAGGAGGCAATGCAGTGATCGATACGGCGTCGCGGACCGACCGGCTGCTCGGGAAGGTCGAGCAGCTCGAGCTCGACTGCCTGCTGGTCACGAACATGGTCAACATCCGCTACCTGACGGGCTTCACCGGCACGAACGGCGCCTGTGTCGTGACCCCCGAGGAGCGCCTCTTCCTCACCGACTTCCGTTACGCGGAGCAGGCCGGCGAGCAGGTCCGCGGCTACGAGACGCTCGAGATCGGCCGCGACCTGCTCGGCGGGCTCGCGCAGCGCCTGCGCGGGCGTTCCGGCTTCGACGACGGCCACATGAGCGTCGCGACGCACGCGAAGCTGGGCGAGAAGACGGGCGAGGGCGTCGAGCTGGTGCCGGCCGGCGGGCTCGTCGAGGACCTCCGGGCCGTGAAGGACGCGACCGAGGTCGACGCCATGCGCGCGGCGGCGGAGATCGCGAACGAGGCCTACGAGCATTTGCGCGAGACGGGGCTGGCCGGCCGTACCGAGCGCGAGCTGGCCGTGTCGCTGTCGCGCTTCATGGAGGATCGGGGCGCCGAGGGGCCCTCGTTCCCGCCGATCGTCGCCTCGGGGGAGCACGGCGCGCTCCCGCACGCGGAGCCGCGCGACGTCGAGATCCCGCGCGACACGCTCGTCGTGGTCGACATGGGCGCCAAGGTCGACGGCTACTGCTCGGACTGCACGCGGACGCTCGCCACCGGCTCGCTGTCGAACGAGGCGCGCGAGACCTACGAGCTCGTCTGGCGCGCGCAGCGCGCGGCGCTCGCGGCCGTGCACCCGGGCGCGTCGTACTCGGCGGTCGACGCCGTCGCACGCGACATCATCGAGGCCGACGGGCACGGCGAGCGCTTCGGTCACGGGCTCGGGCACGGGGTCGGCCTCGAGGTTCACGAGGCGCCGCGGCTCGGCAAGACCGCCGAAGGCGAGCTCGTTGCGGGCAACGCGGTGACAATCGAGCCCGGCGTCTACGTGCCGGGCGAGGTGGGCGTTCGGATCGAGGACCTTGTCATCGTCGGCGAGGTCGAGCCCGAGGTGCTCACCTCCTTCCCGAAGGACCTCGTCACGATCGATTGATGGTGCTGGCGGCGATCGCCGCCCTGGCCGGCGCCTCGATCCAGGCGGCCACCGGCTTCGGCTTTGCGCTGGTGCTCTCGCCGGCGCTGTTCGCGGTCCTCGAGCCGACGGAGGCGGTGGCGACGCTGCTCGCGCTCGGCTTCGCCCTCAGCCTGTTCGTCCTGATCGAGGACGGCGGTCACGCCGACTGGCGGCGGCTCGCGCCGATGCTGCTCGCAGCGCTGCCCGGGCTCGTCGCCGGGCTCCTGCTGCTGGCGGCGCTGTCGAAGCAGGCGCTCCAGATCGCGGTCGGCCTGGCGGTGGTCCTCGCCGGCGCGCTGCAGCTTTCGAGGCGCCGCGCGGGGGCGGGCAGGCCGCAGAGCGCCGAGCTGCCGGAGGCGGCCGGCTGGGCGGCCGGCTTCCTGAGCGGTGCGCTGACGACGTCGATCAGCGTGAGCGGCCCCCCGATCGTCCTATGGCTCGAGGCACACGGCGTCGGCCCATCGGAGTTCCGCGCCTCGCTCGCCGCCGGCTTCCTGGCGCTCAACCTGATCGGCTGGGCGATGCTGATCGTGGCGGAGGGAAGCCCGTCGGTCGACGCCGGCGTCGTGGTGCCGCTCCTGGGCGTCGTCTTCGTGGGCTACGCCCTAGGGACGCTCGCCTTCCGCCGGCTCGGCGGCGAGCGCTTCTTCGGGATCGCGCTCGCGCTGGTTATGTGCAGCGGCGCGGCGAGCCTGGTGGCGGGCCTGGCCGGCCTCTGAGGGGGCGATTCTCGGCCTTGTCCTGACTTGTCATCGATATGGCGGGCAAAGTCAGGACTGTTGAGCGGAGGGTGGCCGAGCTGGCGAGGCGGTCGCATGGGGTGGTGACGCGGGCGGAGCTGCTGACGGCAGGGATCACGAAGGCGGAGATCGATGGGCGGCTTCGGACGGGTTCCCTGATTGCTGTCTTTCGGGGCGTGTACCGCGTGGGGCACAAGGCGTCCTCCGTGGAGGCGCGCTACATGGCGGCGGTGAAGGCCGCTGGGGAGGGGACATTGTTGAGCGGCCTGTCGGCGGCGTGGCTTTGGGGTCTCGTCAAGGGCCACGCGCCGCCGCCCGAGGTGACGGCCCGGACGGAGCGGCGCATCAAGGGAGTGAAGGTGCGCCGCGTACGGCGGCTCGGGAAGGGGAACGGGACGGTTTGGCGGGGCGTGCCTGTGACGACGGTGCCGGCGACGCTCGTGCGTGTCTGCTCACCCTCTTTGCTGTCGTTCGACGAGCTCGCGAGGGCGGCCCATGAGGCCACCGTCCGCTACGAGGTCACGCAGGTGGAAGGGGCGCCGCAGCGGCTGCGGGCGATCCTCGAAGGTGACGCGCCGATCCTGCTGAGCCGGCTCGAGCGCGGTTTCCGCGCCCGTCTGCGCGAGGAGGGTCTACCGCTGCCGATCACGAACCGGCCCGCGGGCGCGCACTACGTCGACTGCCGTTGGCCGGAACACCGCCTCACGGTCGAGCTCGACTCGTACAGGTTCCACAAGACCAGACACGCCTGGGAGCAGGACCGCCGCCGCGACCGCGAAGCCCGCCGCAGGGGCGACCGGTTCCGCCGCTACACGTGGCGCGACGCCTTCGAAGAACCCACCGACATGCTCACCGAGCTAAACGAAATCCTGCTTGCACCGCGTCCGCCCTGATGCGAACATGTGTTCGTACATGGTCGTGTGCGCCCTCTACCCCCGCTTCGAGCTCCTTGCCGCCCTCGGAGACCGCCGCGCGCTGATCTCGGAGCCGGCCGCGCTCGCGCCCGAGGCGGGCCGCGAGCAGGTCGTGGGGGAGGTGTCCGCCCCGGCGGAGGCGTACGGGATCGTGCGCGGGATGCGGCTCGGGGAGGCGATGTCGCGCTGCCCCGCCCTGCGGCTCATCCCGCCCGACCCCGAGGGCGTGCGCTCGCTCTGGAACGCCGTGCTCGACAGGCTCGAGGCGACCGGGGCGACGGTGGAGTCGGACGAGGCGGGCGCCGCCTTCTTCGAGTCGACCGGGATCGAGGGCCTCCACGGCGGCGACCTGGGCGGTGTGCTGGCCGCCACCCGGCGCAGCCTCGGCACGGGCGCCCGCTTCGGCGCCGCGCCCTGTCGCTTCGCCGCCCATGCGGCGGCCCTGCAGGCGCGCCCGCGCCGCCGCCCCTTGCGCAGCTCCGCCCCCCCGGCGCCGGGCGGCGGCGGTCCCGTCTTCGTGTCGGGCGCCGTGGTCGTCGAGGAGGCGGCGCTCGAGGGCTTCCTCGCCCCGCTGCCCGTCGGGACGCTGCGTACGAGGCACGAGCTGCAGGCGCTGCCGGAGCTCTTCGAGCAGCTCGGCCTGCGGACGCTCGGGGAGCTGGCGGCGCTGCCCGCCCGCGCCGTCTCCGAGCGCTTCGGGCATCCCGGGCTGCTGGCGCTCGACCTCGCCCGCGGGCGCGACCTGCCGCTCGAGCCGCGCCGCCCGCCCGAGCCCGTGAGCGAGCGGCTCGACCTGCCCGAGGCCGCCTCCGGCCGGCAGCTCGAGCGGGCGCTCGAGCTGCTGGTAGCGCGCGTGCTCGCCCGGCGCGAGCGGCGTGGGCGCTCGCTGCGGGCACTCGCCGTGTCCGCGCGCTTCGTGGCCGGCGGGACCTGGCGCACCACGGTCACGCTGCGCCACGCGAGTGCCGACCCCGCCCGGATCCGGCTGGCGCTCGGCCCCAAGCTGGCCGAGCTGCCGGCGCCGGCCGAATCGCTGGGGCTCGAGGTCGAGGCGTTCGGGCCACCGGCGCAGGATCAGGGGCGCCTGCTCGACGAGGCGGCGGCGGTCCGCCGCGGGCGGCTCGGTGAGGCGGTCCGCCAGGCCCGCCAGGCGGCGGGCGGGGAGGCCGCCCTGCGCGTCCTCGATCTCGATCCCGACTCCCGCATACCGGAACGCCGCGCGGTGCTGGCGCCCTTCCCGGACGCGCCCGCCTCGTGACGCCCGCCAGGTCGCGCAGGCTCGGGGCGCCCAAGCCCACGGCCGTCATCCCCGGCGACGGCGGAGTGCCGCGGGCGGTCGCCGGCGCGGAGGTCGACACCGTGCGCGAGGAGTGGGTGGTCGAGGACCGCTGGTGGACGACGCGGCCGCTGCGACGGCGCTATTTCGAGGTGGTCCTGATCGACGGGCGCAACCTCGTCGTCTTCCGCGATCTCGTCGGCGGCGGCTGGTTCCTGCAGCGCTCGTAGCGAATTCGGAGCCAAACCTCCATGGAATCCGCGAGACCCGCGGAAACGCTGGATCACGTGCGTATGACGGCTTAGGTTCGCGCACCTCACTCGTCGTCGTCCCCCAGCTGGGGGACGACGAAAGCTCTCGAATCAGGAGTCCCCGATGAAGCCGCGCTTGATGCTGGTCGCGCTGGTGGCACTCGTCTGCACAGCCGCCGTAGCCGTTGTCGGGACGGCCGGCGCGACCTCCGACGCCAACGGCCGCCACGGCTCGTACGAGGTGTGGCTGATCGATCAGGAGGACAGGTACAGCGCGGGCGGCGGCACGCTCCACATCTTCGACGGCGAGCAGCTGACCGACGACGCGAGCACGGCGGAGCCCGAGTCGATCGACCTCTCGGGCGACGTTGCGAGCTTCTGCGACGAGCGCACCGGCTCGTTCCCGCTGCGCCCGCACATGCTCGTCTTCAACGGCGGCGACGACCACCGGCCCTCCGCGAACCGCTACGCGGTGATCGCCTTCCTGGCGAGCGGCCACATGGCCTTCCTTGACGCGGACGAGCGCAGCCCGGTCGGCTGCATCGACGTCGGCATCCAGGCACACGCCGCCTGGCCGACGCCCGACCAGCGCCACCTGATCGTCGCGAACCAGAACGGCAAGAAGCTGATGCGGATCGAGACCGACTACCGGCGCGAAGAGTTCACGCTCGAGGACGACGCCACCCTCGACCTCGCCGCCTGCACCACGCCGAGCGGCGCTCGCTGTGAGGACCCGAAGCGGCGGCCGGACAACGCGCCGATCTGCCCGCGGACGACGAGCGACGGCGACTTCACGTTCGTGACGCTGCGCGGCGGCGGGATGTTCGTCGTCGATCACAACCGCACGCCGATGCGGATCGTGGCCGAGTACGACCGAGCGCACGTGGACGACAACGGATGCGGCGAGATGGAGGCGGGCGGGCGCATGTACGTCAACAGCGGCGCCGGCTGGACCGTCCCGTCCGTCCCGGGGGACGAGCCCTACGGCCACGACGTCTACTCGTTCGAGCTCGACCGCTTCAGCCCGGTTGCGAGGACGAGGCCGAACCGCCCGCGCGCCACCCACGTGTACACGCGCGACGAGCCCGGAGCGACGGTCGACGCGCACGCGGTCGCGCTCACCGAGCGCGGCTTCCTCTGGTGGGGCGACCGGATCGAGAACGACGTAACGGTGGTCGACCCGCGCTCGAACAGGGTGGTGGCGCGGTTCGGGCTCGAGAGCGAGCTGAGCGACGACCCGGCCCCCGACCTGTTCGACCTGTCACCGGACGGCGACTACATGTTCTCGTCGCTCCGAGGCCCGTACCCGGCCTCGGGGCACGAGGCGTACGGGTCGACCCCCGGCGTAGGCGTCATCAGGGTGAGGGACGGCGGGCTCCAGGGCACGCTCACTGGCGTGGCGCGCGTGGGCAGCATCCGCGGAACCCCGGATCCGCACGCGGTTCGCGTGCGCGCCGTGCGCTGAGCCCTCGGCGCCCCAGGCTTCAGTGTCAGGGGCATTTGGCCGATACTGGTTCCTGGTGTCGACGCTTGGCACGTTCCCCGTTCTCCCGCACATCTCTGCGTAGCCTCCGTTTCCAGGTCAGCGTCGCGCTGACCCTGGCCGCCGCCGCATGCGCCTTCATCGCGAGCAAGAGCTCGAGCGACGAGCTCCACGGGGCCTATCGGGACTCCGCCGGTGAGCTCCTGAACGTGTCGGCGACGAGCTTCCAGAAGGGCATGACGCCCGCCGACCTCGACAGCCCGGAGGCACTTCAGAACGAGCTCCAGCGCGTTATGAACGTGCACCAGGAGCTCGCCTCGCTCAGCGTCTACCAGGCCGGCGACTCGGCGCCCGTGGCGTCCGTCGGGGAGCACGCGGGCGGCCGAACCGAGTTTGGCCTCGTGACCGAGGCGCTCAGCTCGGGTGAGCAGGCGGGGGCCGAGTCGCGCGACAACGGCCGCCATGACGAGGTGCTCGTGACCCCGCTCGGCCAAGACGGGCGCGTGAACGCGGCGCTCGTCTCGAGCTACGACCTGCGCCCTGCCCACGAGGCCCTGGCCGACCGAAACCGCGATGTCGCGATCGTCCTCGGGATCCTGCTCGCCTGCTTCTCGGTCTTCACGATGTTCGTGCTCGGGCGCGGCATCTTCCGCCCGCTCGATCGCCTGCGCGTCGCCACCCGGGCAGTCGGAGGCGGCAACCTCGGCACGCGCCTCGGCTGGCGCCGTCGCGACGAGCTCGGCGAGCTCTCGCGCGACTTCGACGGCATGGCCTCCGACCTCCAGGAGAACAACAAGCGCCTCGAGGAGCTCGCCCACCGCGACCCACTCACCGGGCTCGCCAACCATCGCCACTTCCATGAGATGCTCGGCCGCGAGCTCGACCTCGCGCGCGAGCTCGGCCGTGCGGCAACGGTCGTGCTGATCGACATAGACGACTTCAAGCGGCTCAACGAGTCGCGCGGCCATCCGTTCGGGGACGAGCTGCTGCGCGCCGGCGCGACTAGCCTTAGCGCGGCAATGCGCAACCTGGGCGTCGTGGCGCGCGTCGGCGGGGACGAGTTCGGGATCATCCTGCCCGACGCCGAGGGCGGCCGCGCGTTTGCGCTCGCCGAGGCGGGCCGCAGCGCGGTCGAGGCTGCCGGCGTCGTGCCGGGCTCGCTGCGCTGCTCTGCCGGCCTGGCCTGCTTCCCGGACGATGCGCGCACGGCGGGCGCCCTCCTGCAGCTCGCCAACGGGGCGGTCACGTGGGCGAAGGAGAGCGGCGGCGGGCGTTCGCGACGCTACGACCCCGAGAACGTCTTCGTCGTGACCGACGAGCAGCGCGACGAGTTCGCGCGCATGATCGCCCAGCCGGACGTCGTGCGGCCGGTCTTCCAGCCAATCGTGTCGCTGGCGAGCGGCGAGCCGCTCGGCTACGAGGCGCTGGCGCGCTTCGCGGGCAAACCCGGACTGCCGCCCTCGTGGTGGTTCTCACAGGCGCACCGCTTCGGGCTGGGCGCGGCGCTCGAGGCCGAGACCGTGCGCATGGCGCTCGCGGCCGAGGGCCGGCCGGAAGGCTGCTTCCTGTCCGTCAACCTGAGCCCGTCGGCACTGGCGTCGGACGAGGTGCACGAGCAGCTGCCGGCGGACCTCAGCGGTGTCGTCGTGGAGATCACCGAGGAGGAGCGGGTCCTCGACCTGGACGCCCTCCAGCGCCACCTCGATCCGCTGCGGGCGCGCGGAGCGCGCATCGCGGTGGACGACGCCGGCGCGGGCTACGCCGGCCTGCAGCAGGTGATGCGCATGCAGGCCGACGTGATCAAGCTCGACCGGACGCTGGTCGCCGACGTGCACGCCGACCCGGCCAAGATCGCCCTGATCGGGTCGCTCGTCCAATTTGCCCGCAGCACCGGAGCCTCGATCTTCGCCGAGGGCGTCGAGACGCTCGACGAGCTGCGCGTCCTGATCCATCTCGGCGTGGTGGCCGGCCAGGGCTGGGCACTCGCCCGCCCGGGCGACCCGTGGCCACGCGTCAACACCGAGGCAGCCCGCATGTGCCGCGAGCTGCGCAGCGAGTCGTCGAAGCTGCGCCCGCTCGGGTCGCGGAGGAGCGCCTAGCGTGGCCGCCAACGAGCTGACGGCGCTCGCGCGGCTCGGCGCCGTCTTCGAGCGCACGGCGTCGGTGCGCGACGAGCAGGACCTCGAGGTCGTGTTGAAGGACGTATGCGCCGCGATCGCGGAGCTGCTTGGCTACGGCGCCGCCGTGGTCAACGTCTACCGGCCGGCCTACGACGACATGCTGACCGCGGCCGCTGTGGGCTCGGCGGCGTCGGTCGACGCGCTGGTCGGCCGCTCCTCGCCCGCCGACACGTGGCACCCGCTCCTCGCCGAGCGCTTCGAGCGCCGCGGCGCCTACTTCGTGCCGGGGGACGAGTTCGACTGGGACTCGCTCGGCGCCGACACCTATGTGCCGGACATCGAGCCGAGCGACGACCCGAACGCGTGGACCGCCGAGGATGCGCTCTTCGTGCCGCTCCGCGACGAGAAGGGCGGGCTGATGGGCGTGATATCGGTGGACGAGCCCGAGACCGGCCGGCGCCCGACCGACGACGAGCTCGACGCGCTCGTCGCCATAACGCAGCAGGCGTCGATCGCACTCCGGATCGCCCAGGAGACCGCCACAACCGTGCAGCACCAGCGCATGCTCGAGGGCGTGCTCGCGGTGTCGGCCCGGCTCGCGGAGGCGGACGAGACCGACGAGGTGCTGCAGGCCGTCTGCGACGGCATTCACGACGCGCTCGAGTTCGACAGGGTGGTGATCGAGCTCTCCGACGATCCGGGACGGCCGCTTGACCCCGTGGCGTCGAGCGGCTGGGGGGTGGAGCCGGCCAGCGTGACCAGCGGGATCTCGATCGACTCGCTGGCGCCGCTGTTCACCGCCGAGTTCGAGGTCGCCGGCTGCTACCTGATCCCCACAGAAGTGGCACAGGAGCGGCTCGGCCGCTACATTCCGCCGCCGCAGCGCTCGGAGATGAACGGCCGCGGACCGCACGCCTGGACGCGCCACTGGCTGCTCGTGCCGCTGGACGAGCCGGAGGGCAAACGGCTCGGGCTCATCTCCGTCGACGACCCGCGCGACCGGCTGCTGCCCACGCGCGCGCGGCTGCAGGCGCTGCGGCTCTTCGCGAACCAGGCGGTCGCCGCACTGCAGACGGCCGACCGGGCCGTGCGGCTGCGCCACCAGGCACTCCACGACCCGCTCACCGGGTTGCCGAACCGGCGTGCCTTCCTCGGACGCCTGAACCGCGAGGCGGGCCGCTCGGAGGGCGAGCTGGCGCTGATCCTCTGTGACATGGACAACCTGAAACGCGTCAACGATCGCCACGGGCACGACGCGGGCGACCGCGCGCTGAAGGGACTGGCCGACGCACTGCGTACCGCCCTGCGCCGCAGCGACGACGCCTTCCGCATCGGCGGCGACGAGTTTGCGGTCGTGCTCGCCGGCGCCTCTCGGCTCGACGCGGAGCGCGTGTCGCACCGCCTCCAGGAGGCGCTGTCGGCAGCGCGGGCGGCGGGTGAGGACATCCAGGCGAGCTTCGGGATCGCGGTGCGCGAGCCCGGCGAGACGACCGCGAAGCTCGTCGAGCGCGCCGATCGCCTGCTCTACCAGAGCAAGCGCCGCCGCCGCTCGGTGGCCTAGGCCGTCATCCCCCTCGCGGGGGACTACATCCGCCCCCGCTTCATCCGGCGATCGCCATGGACCTGGTCATGATGGTGTGAAGGCGCCGTGTTGCTGAAGAAGACGATCCGGTAGCGCTCCTCGTCGGAGTCGTAGCCCCAGTAGTTGACGCCTTTCTGGGCGGGCTCGTCGCCGAACTTCGTCTCGTGGGTGCTGACGAGGAAGTAGCCGCCGTCGAGCCACTCGAACGACTCCTTGCTCGTCACCGTTGCGCAGGGACCGAGCACGCTCGGCTCGGTCTCCTCCTCGGCCCGCCGGCTGCCGATGAGCGGCTCGAGGCGCCTGAGCTCGGGGGCGGGCGGCGGTACGTCGAATGACACGGATGGGCCTCCTTTCGATTAAGGACCGGCGCGCGGCGCCGGACTCATCCGGGGAGGCTCAACCGGGGCGGTTGCGCGCGGCCAGGTACTTGCCCCCGAGCACGCCCGCGATCGCCGGCTTCGCCGGCTTGAACGAGGGCGGCCGGCCCTTGCATTCCTGGGTGAGGCCGTAGTAGACGCTGCGGCCGGTCCGGTTGAGCGTCTCGCGTGCGACCACCTTCTCGAGCTCGGGCACCTGGGCGAGCTCGAACTCCGCCCGGATGACGAGCTTGGCGCTCTCTGGATGGAGTGTCTGCCGGGCGAGGTCGCGGCAGGTGAGCTCGTAGGGGTCGCGCTTGACCTTCTGCGCGTGGGTGGGCTCGGGGGTGCCGGCGACGCGCTGCGACTCGCGGTCGTCGCCGTCGTCGTCGCCGCAGCCGGCAGCGATCACGAGCCCGATCAGAAGCAGACCGAACCTCCTCATCGAGGGCCAGTATTACGCCCGCGGCGGGGCGGCGTCCGTCCACTCCCCATGCGAACATGTGTTCGTGCCCTACGTGGAGCTCCACTGCCACTCCGCCTACTCGTTCCTGGACGGCGCCTCGCATCCGGTCGAGCTGGCGGGAGCCGCCGCCGACCAGGGCCACAGCGCACTGGCGCTCACCGATCACGACGGCCTGCACGGCGCGATGGAGATGGCGCAGGCGCTGCGCCCGCTCGGGGTCCGCCACATCACGGGCGCGGAGGTCACGCTCGACGACGGTTCGCATCTGACGCTCCTGTGCGAGACACGCGAGGGCTACACCAACCTGTGCCGCCTCCTGACGGCCTCGCACTGGCACACGCGCAGATGGGCGCGCGAGGGCTGGGAGGACCCGACCGGCCAGGTGATCGACGGGCGCAGGCCCGGCCAGGACGCGCTCGACGAGGAGCCGAGCGTGACGCTCGAGGAGGTGGAGCGGAACGCGGCCGGGCTCGTCTGTCTGTCCGGTTGCGCGCGCGACGGAGCGGTCGCGGCGCGGGTCGAGGCGGGCGACCACCCCGGGGCGGCGGCCGTCGCCAGGCGGCTCCTGCGCGCCTTCGGCCCGGAGCGCTTCCTGGTCGAGCTGCAGCGCCCCTACTGGCGCAATGACCGGCGCCGCAACCGCCTGCTCGCCGAGCTTGCAGAGCGGCTCGGCGTGCCCTGCGTCGCCACCGGCAACGTGCACGCGCATGCGCGCGAGCGCATCCCGCTGCAGGACGCGATGGTCGCTGTGCGGCTGGGAGGGACGCTAGACGAGACGGAGCCGCGCCGGCGCGGCAACTCATCGCACGTGCTGGCGCCTCCCGAGCGGATGCTCGAGCGCTTTCGCGAGCACCGCGACGCCGCCGAGGAGAGTGGCCGGCTCGCTGAGCGGCTCACCTTCGACCTCACCGAGGACCTCGGGTATCGCTATCCCGGCGCCGAGGACCCGGACGCCGACCGCAAGCTGGCGGAGCTCTGCGGATCGCTGTTCGAGGAGCGCTACAGCGGCCGCAGGCGACGCGACGAGGCCGCCGGGCGCCTCGACGAGGAGCTGCGCGTGATCCGCCATCTCGGCCTGTCGGGCTTCTTCCTCTTGCATAGGGACCTGCTCGAGCTCGCGCGCGAGGTGGCACTCGAGGTGCGCGGGCCGGAGTCGGCGCGGCGGCTGCTCCCGCCGGGGCGCGGGCGTGGCTCGAGCGTTTCCTCGATCGTTTGCTATCTCACCGGCCTCTCGCACGTCGACCCGATCGAGAACGAGCTGCTGCTCGGCCGCTTCCTGAACGAGGAGCTGACCGCGCTGCCGGACATCGACCTCGACTTCCCGCGCGACGTCCGTGACGTCCTGATCCCGCGCGTCCACGACCGCTATGGGCGCGACCGCTGCGCACTCGTCGCCGCGTTCTCGACCTTCCAGGTGCGCTCGGCGGTGCGCGACTTCGCCAAGTCGCTCGGCCTGCCACCCGGCGAGATCGAGCGCCTCGCGCGGGCGGTCGACCCCTGGAAGGACCGCAACGACATAAGCGATGAAGTTCCCTACGCGCCCGGCCAAGCCGGGCGCTTCGGGCAGGGCGACGTCCCGGAGCGCGATGCGGGCGGCCGCCGCTCGCCGCGCTGGGACGCGCTCGTCAAGCTCGCCCGCGACGCCTGGGGGCTGCCGCGCCACCAGTCCCAGCACCCCGGCGGAATGGTCATCTCGACGCAGCCGCTGATCGACCTCTGTCCGGTGCAGCCCGCATCGATGGAGGGCAGGCAGATGGTGCAGTGGGACAAGGACTCCTGCGGCGACGCCGGCTTCCTCAAGATCGACCTGCTCGGCCTGGGGATGCTGTCGGCGGTCGAGCGCTGCATCGACGAGGTCGCGCGCGTGCGCTCCGAGAGCATCGACCTGTCGCGCATCCCATACGACGACAAGGAGGTCTACGCGCGCATCCAGGAGGCCGAGACGATGGGGGTGTTCCAGATCGAGTCGCGCGCGCAGATGCAGATGCTCAAGCGAACGCGCCCTGAGAACCTCGACGACCTCACCGTCCAGGTGGCGCTCGTGCGGCCGGGGCCGATCATCGGCGGAGCGGTGCACCCGTACATCGAGCACCGCAAGGCGCTGCGCGAGATACCGGGCTACGAGGTGCCCTACCTGCATCCTTGCTTGGAACCGGTGCTGAGCGACACGCTCGGGACGATCGTCTTCCAAGACCAGGTGCTCGAGGTGGCGATGGCATTCGCCGGCTTCAGCGCCGGCGAGGCGGAGGGGCTGCGGCGGGCGATGAGCCGCAAGCGCTCCGAGGCCGCGATCCGGGTCTACGAGGAGAAGTTCATCGAGGGCGGGATCGCGCGCGGGGCCTCGCGGGCGGTCGCCGAGCAGGTCTGGAGCCAGATCGTCGGCTTCTCGGGCTTCGGCTTCCCGAAGGCGCACTCGGCGGCTTTCGGGCTGCTCGCCTACCAGTCGACCTGGCTGCGGGTGCACTACCAGCCGGAGTTCCTGTGCGGGCTCTTGAACGAGCAGCCGATGGGGTTCTACCCGCCGGACAGTCTTGTGCATGAGGCGCAGCGGTGTGGAGTGGAGGTCTTGCCGCCGTGCGTCGTTCGGAGTGCCGCTTCCTGCTCAGTTCAACTGCTCAGGCCACGGGTCCTGTCCGGGGAATTTCCTTTGGCTCCCCCTCGCGTCCGCTCGGGGGGCCAAAGTGTGCTTCCCCGGCCACCCGTGGAAGGGGCGCCGCCTCAGCTCGCTGTACGCCTCGGTCTTGGGTATGTCGGTGGCGTCAAGGAGATGGAGGTTCGAGCGATGGTCTCCGAGCGCGAGAGCGGCGGTCCGTGGCGTTCGCTTGGTGATCTCGCCGGGCGCTCCGGTGCTTCCGCCGAGACCTTGGGCAAGCTCGCTTGGGCCGGGGCCTGTGATGCCCTTGTCGACGGGTCGGAGTCGGAGCGGCGGCGGAAGGCGCTGTGGACGCTTGGGGTGGCGGTTCCGGGGTCGCCGGTGCCGGAGGGGACACAGTTGTCGCTGCCTCTCGATCCGCACGAGGGCCCGGAGCTGCGCGCGCTCACCGCGTGGGAGCGGATGCTCGCCGACTACGGGTCGACCGGGGTCACTCTGCGGGAGCACCCGCTCGAGTTGATGCGGCCGGATCTGCCGGGGGACCTGCGCACGAGCGAGCAGCTCGAGCGCCACCCGAACGGGCGGCGGGTGCGAGTCGCCGGGCTCGTCGTGGCGCGGCAGCGGCCCGCGACGGCGAAGGGCGTCACCTTCATGCTGCTCGAGGACGAGCACGGGACGATCAACCTGATCGTGCCGCCGCCGGTGCACGACCGCTTCCGGCTGGCGGTTCGGACGGAGCCGCTCGTGCTGGCCACCGGCCGCCTCGAGCGCCGCGAGGGCACCACCAACGTGCTCGTCGACCGCATCGAGCGCCTCGAGCGGCCCGACCTGCCGAGGGCCGAGATCAGGCACATCGAGCCCCGCCGGGTCTGGAGCAGCGAGGCGGGCGAGGGCGTGCTCGGCGCCGGCGAGGCGGTCGCCGCGGGCGCCGAGGCCGACCTCCGTGCGGTCGCCCCGGCGGGCCACAGCTTCGGCCGCCGGGGGCGCTAGTAGCTGGCTTGCCCCGCGATGGCCGTCCGCGCGCCGTTTCCGTCGATAGTCAACGGAAACGCAGCACCCGCACCGTGATCGACGGATCCGTCGAGGTTGCCGACGGCTACCCGCCGCCCTCGCTGCTGTCTTTCGTTTCGTCGCCCGCCCGGTCGTCGCCCCCCGCGCGCTCGCGCGTCCGCTTCAGCCACTCCCCGAGCTGCTCCCCGATGTCGGCGACCGACGTGCCCGCCTGGGAGAACGCGCCGCTGATGCGCTCGCCGTAGAAGGCGCCCGCCTCCCCGGCCTCCTCGCGGGCACCCGGCTCCTCGCCGAGCCGGAGGTAGTCGCCGCGGACCATGCGGTCGTAGTCGCCTTCGCGGACCCAGTCGAGCAGCATCTTCACGCGCCGCACCGGCATCGGGTGCGTGAGGCCCATGTCCTGGAGCCGTTTCGTCACCCGCTCGAGGCCGTCGCCGCTCTCGCTGTAGTCCATGCCCTGGGCGATGAACGCGTCGAGGCTGAGGTTCTCCGCCTCCTCGCCGGCGGCGATCGTCATGAGCGCGCGGCAGACGGCCTGCGGGTCGCGCGTCACGAGCGCCGCGGCGCGGTCACAGGACAGCTCGGCCGCGCGCCACCATTCGAGCAGCGCGAGCTGGATCGCGAACAGCGGGAGGCCGGCGAGCACCGGCAGGCGTGCCGACGAGCCAAGCCGCAGCAGGATCAGCAGCGCGGTCTGGTAGAGGACGTGGTCAGAGTGGACGTGAGCGGCCTCGTGTGCGAGGACGACCCGGCGCCCGTCGACGTCGAGGATGCGCACGAGCTCCGAGTTGAGGACCACGATCGGCTTGTCGGTCCCGATGGCGGCCGCATTGGCGAGCGGGAACTGGGTGAGGTAGAGGTCCGGCACGCGCTCCATGTCGAGCGAGTTGAAGACCTGCCGGTGAAGCACCCAGATGTGCGGCAGCTGCCCATCGCCGAGCCGCACGGCGGCGCCGAGCGTTGCAGCACGCAGCGCGCGCTCGTATCCGAGTGCCACCAGCCGGCGGACGACCTGGTCGAGATACGGGACCTTGGCTAGCGCGGCGCTCGCGGCCCGGTCGGCCGGGTGCTGGTAGGCACGCGGCGAGATTCGGTCGAGCTTCCAGGCCGCTTCGATCTGCTCCGTCACGCGGCCTAAGCCTAGGCCACCCGTCAGGATGTGCGGCCATGGCGGGCAGGATCCTCGTCGGCACGTCGAGCTGGGCCGATCCCGGCTTCGTCAAGGAGTGGTACCCGCCGCGGATGACACCGGGCGAGCGCCTCCCCTGGTATGCGCGGCGCTTCGAGGCGGTCGAGCTCAACTCGAGTTTCTACGCGATCCCCGACCGCAACACGGTCCACGGCTGGGTCGAGGCGACCCCCGACGAATTCATCTTCGACGTCAAGGTCCACCGTGCGCTGTCGCGCCACGCCGCGCCGGTCGAGTCGCTGCCGCCGGACATGCGCGACGGAGTCGAGTCGCAGGGCCGCGGCCGCGTCCGGCTCACCCCCGAGCTCGAGACGGCGTTGGCGGAGAGGGTGGTCGAGGAGACGGCCCCGCTCGCCGAGGCCGGCAAGCTCGGCGCCTACCTCCTTCAGCTCACGCCGGCGTTCGGCCCAGGAAAGCACAGCCTCGACGAGCTCGACCGGCTCGCAGAGGTGTTCGCGCCGCATCGCCTCGCGATCGAGCTTCGCCACCGCGGCTGGGTGCGCGACAGGCGCCGCGACGAGACACTGGCCTGGTTCTCCGACCACGGCGTGGCGTTCGTATGCGTGGACGCCCCGCCCGCCGACCACGTGCCGATCATGCCCTCCGACCTCGACGCGGTCACGCGCGACGATCTCGCCTACCTGCGCCTGCACGGGCGCAACACGGACGGCTACCTGAGCGGCCGCTCGGTGGCGGAGCGCTTCGGCTGGCGCTACACGGACGACGAGCTCGACGAGGTCGAGCAGCGCGTTCTCCAGATGGCGGAGCGGGCGGGCGAGGTCCATGTGGCCTTCAACAACAACCGCGGCGACGACGCCCCGACGGCCGCCCAGCGCTTCCGGGCCCTACTCGGCCAGGTGCCCCCGGGCGAGGAACAGCTGACGCTCTGAGGAAGCGCGCTCAGGCCCGCAGGAGCTCGAACCAGACGCGAGTCGACCGTCCCGAGCGGGCGACGCCCCAGCGGTCCGCCAGGCGCTCGACCAGGAAGAGGCCATAACCGCTGTGGTCGCCGCGCGGCGCGCCGGTCGCGGCCGGGTCGAAGCCGGGACCCGAGTCAGTGACCTCGGTGAGGACCGTCCTCGGGCCGAGCGCTACGTGCAGCGTTACGGCGTCCGCGTGGGCGTGCCGCACGCTGTTCGCCACGAGCTCGGTTACGAGCAGACGTAGCGTGTCGCGCACCGACGGATCGATGTCGCCTCGCAGGTTCGCGATCGCGCGGCGGGCGCGTACCGCGGCGTCAGGTCCGCCCGCGATGCGCACCGTCAGGACCTCGTCCACCTCGGCGCGCCGCACCGGGAGCATGCCGTCGCCGGCCCAAGGACGGAGAGCCGCCGGGCCGGTCGGGGAAGCGCTGCCGGGTCGAGATGCGATGCGGGGGGTGTCCTTCGAATATCGAGACGACGTGAGTGTTTCTACCCATCTGGCGCGATCACGCAACCTCGGTACCGCCCGGAGGGCCCCCAGCGGGGATCAGGGCGACACTCGGAGTACGAGCACGGCGATGTCGTCCCGCGGCCGCCCCCCGTGCGCGCTCAGCGCCGCCTGCTCGATTTCGGCGGCGATCGCGTCCGCCCCGCGGCCCGCGCAGCGTGCAACCAGGTCGGCGAGCTGCTTCTCGTCGACCGTCTCGCCGTTCCCGCGCGGCTCGATCACGCCGTCGGTGAAGAGGATGAGCGCGTCGCCGCGACCGAGGACGAGCGAGCGATCTTCGAGGTCGGGGTCGGGCACCACGCCGAGCAGCGTTCCGGCCGCCCCGACCGTCTCGACGGCGCCATCGGCATGCAGGAGCAGCGGTAGCGGGTGGCCGCCAGAGGCGAAGCCCACTCGTGCCCCGCCGTCGACCTTCTCGAGGTACGCGTAGGCGACGGTGCAGAAACGGCGGTCGCTGCGCTGGCGCAGCAGGGCCTCGTTCAGGATCGAGAGGCTGCGGCTGGGGAGGCGGTGCCGCAGCGCGGCAGTGCGCAGCGTGTAGCGCGCGAGCGCGGTCACGGCGGCCGCATCGGGGCCCTTGCCGCAGACGTCGCCCAGGAGGACGCTCCAGCCGCGGCTGCCGGTCTCGAAGAGGTCGTAGAAGTCGCCGCCCACCTCGCCGCCGTCGCCGCTGTGGCGAAAGCGCACCGCCGCCTCGATGCCCGGGATGTCGGGCAGCTCGAGCGGCAGCAATCCGTCCTGCAGGGTCCGGGCGATGTAGGAGCGCTCCGAGTAGAGCCGGTTGTTGTCGATAGCGGTCGCGCAGCGGCGGGCCAGCTCCTGAGCGACCTCGACGTCATAATCGTCGTAGCGTCGTCCCGACGCGCCCGTGGCGAAGGTGAGCGTGCCGAGCGTCCGCTCGCGCGTCGTCATCGGCACGACGATCACCGAGCGGATCCCCAGCTCGCGCAGCAGCCCGTACTGCTCCTCGGAGCGCGTCGAGCGGCGCAGCAGCTCGTCCGTCACCTCGTCGAACAGCTTCGGCTCACCGCTCTCGACCACCTCGTAGGCGCCGCCCGGCGTGGTCGGGTCGGGGGGGAAGCGACGGCTCAGCTCGAGCGCCTGCTCGCGCAGGGCCGGGTCGGCATGGGTGAGCGCGACGCGCTCGAGGCGGCCGTCGGCCCCGAGCAGATCGACGGCGCACCAGTCCGCCGCCTGGGGGACCGCGAGCTGCGCGATCCTCATGAGCAGCTCGTCCGAGCCGAGCCAGCCGGTCAGCACGTCGCTGCTGCGCGACAGGAGACCCTGCGCACGCTCCGCCCGCTTGTGCGCGGTGATGTCCTCGATCACGTTCATCGCCATGCTCACGCCGCCGTTTCCGTCGGGGATCGGGTTCGCCTTGATGGCGGACCAGCGCTCCTCGCCGGTCGCGCGGACCCGGAAGCGCACGATGGCCTCGGGCGACCGCTCGCCGAGGAGCGCGCGCCGCCCCGGCAGCTCCCCGAGTGGATAGGGCCGGCCGGCCTCGTCGAAGATCTCGTAGGCGCCGAGGAGGTCGGCCGGGGCCGCCGTCAACAGGGCCTCCCGCGACTCGAACCCGAGCAGCTGCACGGCGGCCTCGTTGGCGTACAGGAGGCGGCCGTCGGGAGCCTGCGCAGTCACCGCGTCGGCCACCCCGCGCAGCATCGCCTCGAGCTGCTCGCGGCTGGCCTCCGCGTCGGCGGCGCGCGGCGCCCCGCCTGCGGCCTCAGGCCGCGCCCCGCCGAGCCGCTCGCGGCCACTGCGGAGGTGGGCCGCGCCGACCGCAAGTCCCCCGGCCGCCGCGACGGCCAGCACAGCGGTCAGGTGCTCGGCCTCCCCCTCGGCTCCCAGCCCGATCGCCAGGGCGAGCGCGAGCAGGGCGACGATGCCGGTGACGATCGCGCCGGAGCGGAGCGAGGCCACCAGCGGCCCCGCCGCGAGCAGGACGAGCACCGGTCCGGGGCTGTCCAGCGCGATCGCCGCGATGGTGACCGCGAGCAGCGCTCCCAGCGCGATCGCGACGGTCACCCGGTCGAGCAGCAGCCCCTCCATTTGTAGTCGCGAGCCCAACTCGGGCGAGGATACTCCGGTACAACCCGCGCCCATGCAGGCTGCCGAACGCGAGCCGAGCGGCGTGATCCGGGTGCGTGCCGCCAACGCGTCCCCGCTCACGCTCGACGGGACGAACAGCTACGTGGTGGGCGCCTGGGTGGTCGACCCTGGGCCCTCCGATGCCGCCCATTTGCAGGCGATTCGCGACGCCGCGGGCGAAGCGATCGAGGGCGTCGTCCTCACCCACTCGCACTCGGATCACTCCGAGAGCGCCGGGGAGTTCGGCGCGCCGGTCACGCTGCCGGCGGGCGGTGAGGAGGTCGGCCCGTTCCGCGCGGTCGCTACCCCCGGCCACTCGGCCGACAGCGTCTGCCTGCTCGTCGGGCGAGTCCTGTTCACGGGCGACACGGTGCTCGGCATGGGGAGCGTCTTCATCCCT
Source organism: uncultured Thermoleophilaceae bacterium (assembly GCA_963734025.1). Lineage (GTDB taxonomy): Bacteria > Actinomycetota > Thermoleophilia > Solirubrobacterales > Thermoleophilaceae > JACVRW01. The sequence continues at coordinate 474,007 of CAVTFR010000015.1, read as the reverse complement.
CCGGGCGAGGGCTCGCTGGCCGCGTACCTCGACTCCCTGCGCCGCCTCCAGGAGCTCGACCTCGAGGTGCTCTGCCCCGGCCACGGCCCCTACGTGTGGGACCCGCGGGCCAAGCTCGACGAGTACCTGTCGCACCGGCTGGACCGCGAGCGGCGTCTCCTCGAGGCGATCGACTCCGGTCTGCGAAGCCGCGACGAGTTGCTCGACGCCGTCTGGTCCGATGCCCCCGCGGAGCTGCGTCCGGCGGCCGCGCTGACGCTCGCGGCGCACCTCGAAAAGCTCGTCGACGAGGGCCGGCTGCCACCCGACGTCGGGTGATACAACCCGAGCCATGATCGAGCCGATTCCCGACATGCCGGACGGGACACTCGGCTTCCGGGCCTCCGGTCACGTCACCCGCGACGATTACACGAACGCGTTCCTTCCGCCGGTCAAGCAGAAGGTCGAGACGGGCGAGGGGATCCGGATGGTGTACCAGGTGGGTCCCGGCTTCGAGAAGTTCGACGCGGGCGCGCTGCTCGAGGACGCGAAGACCGGCTGGAATCTCGGCATCCTCCACCCGAAGGCATGGACGCGCCTCGCGCTCGTTACGGATGTGAACTGGATGTCACAGGCCACGCATGCCTTCGCTTGGATGATGCCGGGCGAAGTGAGGACCTACCCGCTCGAGCAGCTCGACGAGGCCAAGGCCTGGGTCGCCGGCTGAGGATGACCGACGAGTTCGGCGAGTTCGAGAGGGCCGGCTGGGGCGCCGGGCGTGCCGAGCCCTACCACCGCGGCATCGCCGCGATCACGACCCGCTCGATCGACCCGCTGCTTGACGCCGCGGGTGTCACCGAGGGCATGCGTGTGCTCGACCTCGCCACCGGCCCCGGCTACGTTGCGGCGCGCGCGGCCGAGCGCGGCGCCGAACCGGTCGGGCTCGACTTCTCGACCGAGATGCTGGAGCTCGCCCGGCTTCTCCACCCGCAGATCGAGTTCCGCGAGGGCGACGCCAACGCGCTGCCGGTCGAAGATCAGAGCTTCGACGTGGTAGTGGCGAACTTCCTCATGCCGCATCTCTCGGACCTCCCGGGTGCGGTGCGCGAGGCCGCCCGGGTCACTCGGCCGGGCGGCCGAGTGGCGTTCACCACCTGGGACTCGCCCGGGCGGACGCGCTTCGTCGGGGCGGTGATGGAGGCGGTGGCGGGAGCGGGGGCGTCCATGCCCGAGGAGCTGCCCGTGGGGCCGTCACTGTTCCAGTACTCGCCCGATCGCGAGTTCGCGCAGCTGCTGGTCGACGCGGGCCTGACGGACCCGATCGTGGAGACGATCAGGTTCACCCATCGCGTCGACGACCTCGATGACTTCTGGGCGGACATCCTCGGCGGCACCGTGCGAACCACCGTGCTCGTCACAACCCAGCCCCCCGAGCTGCAGGCCGAGATCCGGCGCCGCTTCGACGAGCTGCTCGAGCCGCACCGGACGGACGAGGGCTGGGACGTCCCGTGTTCGGTGAAGCTCGGCTCGGCGGAGAAGCCGGCCGGGTGAAGCTGCCGGGCGCTCGCGACTACCCTACGTCGCCGTGGTAGGCACCAACCAGTTCAAGAACGGCATGCACGTCGAGGTCGACGGCCGGGTCTTCCGGATCGTCGAGTTCCAGCACGTGAAGCCGGGCAAGGGCGGCGCCTTCGTCCGGACGAAGCTGAAGCGGGTCGACGACGGGGCCGTGATCGACAGGACCTTCCGCGCGGGGGAGAAGTTCCGCCCGGTCCGCACCGAGTCGCGCAAGATGACCTTCCTCTACTCCGACGGAACAGACGCCCACTTCATGGACGTCCAGAGCTACGAGCAGATGGCGGTCCCGGAGGAGTCGGTCAAGGAGTCGCTCCAGTGGGTGGTGCCGAACGAGGAGGTGGACGTCCTCTACGTCGACGACGCGCCCGCTGACGTCCAGGTGCCCAGTGCCGTCGAGCTGGCGGTCGCCGAGACCGACCCGGGCCTGCGCGGCGACACCGCCTCCGGCGGGGGCGACAAGCCGGCCACGCTCGAGTCCGGCGTAATCGTCCGGGTGCCGCTGTTCGTCAATGTCGGCGACCGCGTCCGGGTGGACACCCGCTCGGGCGAGTACGTCTCACGCGCTTAGCGTGGCGCGGCGCAGCGAGCAGCGGAGGGCCGCCGTCGTGGCTCTCTACCAGGCGGACGTGACCGGCCGGCCGGCGCTCGACCTGCTGGAGCGCGGCGCGACGCCGTTCACGCGCGAGCTCGTCGAGGGCGTGCTCGCCGACCAGGCGGAGCTCGACGCGCTGATCGCGGCCCATTCCTTGGGCTGGACGCTCGACCGGATCGCGCCCGTCGAGCGCAACATCCTCCGGGTGGCCCTGCACGAGCTGCGCAGCCGGCCGGACGTGCCGGCCGAGGTGGCGATCGACGAGGCTGTCGAGGCAGCCAAGGAGCTCTGCTCCGCCGAGGCGCCCGGCTTCGTCAACGGGATCCTCGGCACGATCGCGCGCCAGGAAGCGGCCTCGTGACGGCCGAGCCCGATTCCGTGACGGCGCTCGCTCAGGAGCTGGAGTCCGTGGCGGACAGGCTGCGCTCCGGGACGGTCGGCCAGGAGGAGGCGGCCGAGCTGGTCGAGCGCTGCGCCGAGCTTGCCGGCCGGCTCGGCGCGGAGATCGACAGCCGCGCGCGCGTCGCCGGTGAGGCGGAGGGCCAGGAGCGGCTTCTTTGAGCTCGGTCGGCGCGCCGGCCTACCCGGTCGACCTGCAGGGCAAGGTAGACGCGTATCTGGACGGTCTTCGCTTCGCGCGCGAGCCCGGCACCGCGCGGCTCGAGGAGGCGATGCGCTACTCGCTACTCGCCGGCGGCAAGCGCATCCGGCCGGTGCTCGCGCTCGCGACCGCGGAGGCGCTCGGGCGCGACCCGGTCGAGGTACTGCCGCTCGCGGGCGCCATCGAGATGATCCACACCTACTCGCTGATCCACGACGACCTGCCGGCGATGGACGACGACGAGCTGCGCCGCGGCAAGCCGACCTGCCACGTCGCCTTCGGGGAGGACGTCGCGATCCTGGCGGGCGACGGCCTGTTCGCGGAGGCGCTGCGGCTCGCGCTCACCGAGCAGACCGGTGAGCCGGAGAACGTGCTGGCGGCGCTGCGGGAGATCGTGACCGCCGCGGGCGTGGGCGGGATGGTCGGCGGCCAGTACCTGGACGTCGCCGGTGACCACGCCGTCGAGCTTCGCCACCTGCACGAGCTCAAGACGGGCGCGCTGATCGCCGCGTCGGTGGGCTCGGTACTGGCACTGGAAGGGATGGATGGACCTGCCACAATCCCCTACCGGCGCTTTGCGGCTGAGCTCGGCGTCGTCTTCCAGATCGTCGACGACATCCTCGACGTGACCGGGGACGAGGCAGAGATCGGAAAGCCGCAGGGCTCCGACGAGCGCCATGGGAAAGCCACCTACGTGAGCGTCCACGGATTGGAGCGGGCCCGCGAGCTCGCCCGGCAGTCGCACGCGAAGGCACAGGCGGCGCTCGCGGAGGCGTCCGGCGCGACCCAGCGGCTCGCCGGGATCGCCGACTACATCCTCACCCGCACGACATGACGAAGCTCCTCGACAACATCGACGGCCCGGCCGACCTGAAGGGCCTCTCCGACGAGCAGCTGCAGCAGGTGGCACAAGAGGTCCGCGAGCTGATCATCGACACGATCGGCGAGATCGGCGGTCACTTCGGCGCCAACCTGGGCGCCTGCGAGATCGCGGTCGCACTGCACTCGCTGCTCGACTCGCCGCGCGACAAGGTGCTCTGGGACGTGGGCCACCAGGCCTATCCGCACAAGGTGCTGACCGGCCGCCGCGACCGGCTCGACACGATCCGCAAGTACGAGGGCCTCGCGCCCTTCTGCGCGATCCACGAGTCGGAGCACGACATCATGGGCGCGGGCCACGCCTCGACCTCGGTCTCGTATGCAGTCGGCCTCAAGGAGGCGATGCGCCGCGGCATCGGCGACGACGGCAAGGTCGTCGCGGTGATCGGCGACGGAGCGCTCACCGGCGGCGTCTCCTTCGAGGCGCTCCTCAACGCCGGCGGCATGGACATGCCGATCGTGATCGTCGTCAACGACAACGGCATGTCGATCGCGCCGAACGTCGGCGCGCTGTCGCGGCTCTTCAACCGCATGCGCCTCAACCCGAAGCTGTACCACGCGCGTGAGGACGCAGAGGAGACGCTCACGAAACTGCCGGCCGGGATCGGCAGCAAGATCGAGCGCCTGGGGCCGATTCTCAAGGAGTCGCTGAAGGCCTACTGGGCGCCGGGGCTGTTCTTCGAGGAGCTCGACCTGGCCTACGTCGGCGTGATCGACGGACACGACGTCAAGGCGCTCCGCCAGGCGATCGGCGAGGCGCTGCAGGCGGACCGGCCCGTGGTGGTCCACTGCAAGACCGTGAAGGGCAAGGGCTTCGTGCCGGCCGAGGAGGGCGGCCTCGAGGGGATGGAGCGCTGGCACGCCGCGAAGCCGGGCTCGATCGTCAACGGACTCGCCGCGCCGAAGAAGCCGAACGGGAAGAAGCCGGCCGCGCCGAAGCCGCCTCAGTACACGCAGGTGTTCGGCGAGGCGCTCGTCGAGGAGGCCCGCCGCGACGAGCGCGTGGTGGGGATCACCGCCGCGATGAACTCCGGCACCGGCCTCAACCTGCTCCAGGACGCACTGCCCGAGCGCTACTACGACGTAGGCATCGCCGAGCAGCACGCCGTGCTGTTCGCCGCGGGGCTCGCGCTCGAGGGCGCCAAGCCGGTCGCTGCGATCTACTCGACCTTCCTACAGCGCGGCTACGACCAGATCGTCCACGACGTCTGCCTGCAGAACCTGAACGTGGTGTTCGCGATGGACCGCGCCGGCCTCGTCGGCGACGACGGCCCGACGCACCACGGCGCGTTCGACATCTCCTACCTGCGCTGCCTGCCGAACATGGTGCTGATGGCGCCGCGCGACGAGGCGCTCCTCGTGCAAATGCTCCACACCGCGCTTCGCCACGACGACGGGCCGATCGCGCTGCGCTACCCGCGCGGCGAGGCCGAAGGCGTGCGGCTGCCGCTCAGGCCCGAGGCGATCGAGATAGGGCGGGGCGAGCGCTTGCGCGAGGGCGAGCGGGTGGCGTTCCTCGGCTACGGGTACGGCGTGAGCGTCGCGCTCGGCGCGGCGGACCTGCTCGCCGACGGGCACGGGGTCGACGCGACGGTCGCGGACGCGCGCTTCGCGAAGCCGCTCGATGCCGAGCTCGTGGAGCGGCTCGTGGCGGAGCACGATCTCGTCGTCACGGTCGAGGAGAACGTGCTCGCAGGCGGCTTTGGCTCGGCGGTGGTGGAGCACCTCGCCGACAACGACCTGCTGGGCTCGGCGCGCGTGCTGCGCGTCGGGTTGCCGGACGCCTACGTGACGCACGGCAAGCCGGCGCTGCTGCGGGCCGAGGTCGGCCTGACGCCCGAGGCCGTCGCCGACCGGGTCGCTCAGGCAGTGCTCGAGCCGAGTCTCGTCTGACTACCAGCGCGCCAGGCTCGTGTCAGGCTCGAGCCTGAGCGCGAACGCGGCGATCAGCGCGATCGCCGCCTCGACGTCCGCCAGCTCCACGAGCTCGACGGGCGAGTGCATGTAGCGCAGCGGAATCGAGAGGATCGCCGTCGGGACGCCTGCGCGGCTCAGATGGATCGAGTCGGCGTCGGTGTGGGTCGCACGGCCGGACACCTCGGTCGTGATCTCGATGCCCTCGGCCTCCGCCGCCTCGTCGAGCAGCCGGTTCACGCGCGCGCTGACGATCGCGCCGCGGGTGAGCACCGGACCGTCGCCGAGGCCGTGCTCGCCGAGCTCGCCGGGCTCGACGCCCGGGACGTCGGTGGCGTGCGTCACGTCGACGACGATCGCGATGTCCGGCTCGAGCCCGAACGCCATCGCGTGCGCCCCGTGCGCGCCGATCTCCTCCTGGACCGCCGCCACGGCGGCCACCGGGCCCGCGGCGCCGCCCGCCTCGGACACGCGCCGCGCAGCCTCGAGCGCCACATAGACGCCCAGACGGTTGTCGAGCGCGCGCGACGCGAGCCGGCCGCCGAGCAGGTCGACCGGCTCCGTCGCGATGACGATCGGATCGCCCAGGCGGACGAGCCCGAGCGCCTCGTCGCGGTCCTTCGCCCCGATGTCCACGTGGAGCGCCTTCAGCTCGACCGCCTTCTTGCGCTCCTCGGACTCGAGCAGGTGGATCGGCTTGCGCCCGCAGACCCCCGGGAGCGGCCCGTTCTCGGTCAGCACCTCGACGCGCTGGCCGACCAGGATCTGCGCGTCCCAGCCCCCGGACGAGACGACCTTGAGCTGGCCCTCCTTCGTCACATGACTGACGAGCACCGCGATCTCGTCGATATGGCCGACGACGGCGAGCAGCGGGTGCTCGCCGCGCCCGTCGACGCGCGCCACCGGCGTCCCCATCGCATCGATGCTCAAGGAGGAGGCGAACTCCTCCGCGGCCTCGCGCCAGACGGCGACCGCCGCGCCCTCCTGGCCCGGGGCGCCGGGCGTCGTCAGCAGCCGCTCGAGGACGGGCGGCGCGGCGGTCATCGGGTCACCTCGGCGTACTCGACGCTCGGCTCGAGCGTCACCTCGCCGTTGAGGCTGTTGGCGACGTAGCAGTACTCGTGGGCGGTCTGCGCCAGCTTGCGCACGCGCTCCTCGCTCGCGTCGCCCGCGATCACGATGCGGGGGCGGAGCGTGATCTCGGTGAGCCGCACGGGCTCGTCGTCGAGGGGCATCACTCCGCTGGCCTCGTCCATGTACTCGACCACGTCGATACGGGCCTTGGAGGCGAGGTGGAGGAAGAAGAGCATCTGGCAGGACGACGCCGCCATCACCACGAGCTGCTCCGGGTTCAGCACCGCGGGATCGCCCTTGGACTCGCCCGTCGTGAGCCGCACCTCCTGCTCGGCCGGCGGCGCGATGGCCGTGTGCTCGCGGTCGTAGTGGTCCCAGCCGAGGCCGGTGGACCCGCTCCAGCGCAGGCGGGTCTCGTAGCGGTGCGCGTCCATGGCGACGAGTTTACGTAGCGCCTCCTTCACCTCCTTTTCACAAGCGGCCGCTGTGGCCCGAGGAGGATGGCGCCGAGGACCGGCCCGCATGGATCCAGCTCGACTCGCCCAGATACCCCTGTTCGCGGACTTGACCGACGCGGAGCGCGCGGGTATCGCGGCATGCATGCGCGAGGTCGAGGTCGATGCGGGCACCTCGCTCGCGACCGAGGGTGACAACGCCTACGAGCTGTTCGTGATCGAGGCGGGTGAGGCCGAGGTGCACAAGGGAGACCAGGTCATCAGGACACTCGGCCCCGGCGACTTCTTCGGGGAGATCGGCCTGCTCGCGACAGGCACCCGCACCGCGTCGGTTGTCGCGACCTCTCCGATGCGCCTGCTGGCGATGTTCTCCCGCGAGTACAAGCAGCTTGAGAACAGCACGCCCGGCCTCACGCAGACGCTGCGCCAGACGATGGCCGAGCGCGTTGCCGACACGTCGTTCTGATTCAGCCGGCCGCGCCGCGCCCAGCAGGAGCCGAAGCCCTTGCGCCCGATGCGGCTGGACGGCTCTCTAAGCGGCTCAGTGGAGTTCTGCGAGACGCTCGGCAACGACTTTCGCATCGACGAGATCCGCCTCCTCGCCCTCGCGCAGGAGCGCCGAAACGGAGGCCGCGAGGGCGGCGCGGAGTGCCTCAGCCTCGACCGCCTCGATGTGGGTGTCCGCGAATCGAGCGAGGGTCTCGGCGGGCAGGTCGTCGTAGCCGCGCGCCTGGACCGCGGCTACCCCTTGGCGCAGGCACGCCAATGACAGCGCGTGGTCGCGAACGGCCCCGACATAGTGCTCGGCCTGCCACACACGCCGACGCTCAATGCACGCGCGGGCATGGAGCGCGTAGATGACCGCCCAGCCAAACAGATCCGCGGCTACCGCCGGAGTCGGAATGAACAGTCGCCCGGGCGGCGGTGAAACCGCAGATTGATCGGGAGCCGTGTCGCCGAAGACGAGCCGGAATCGTGGGCCCGCGAGACGAAACTGCGCCGCCGCAGTCATAGAAACGTCTAGCTGAAGCGCGCCCGGCAGCAGGAACACGCGGTAGACGGTGTGACCGCTTTCGAGGTCGGCGAGGCGGATCGCGCCGAGTTCATCGATGAGCCTGCTCGTCCAGTCAGCAAGCACCGCTGTGACCGGAACCTCGTCGGCGACGGCGAACGTGAGATCCAGATCGGAGAAGCGGTCGCCGCCGTCGTCGACGGCCAGCGAACCCACGACGGCTCCGGCAACGACGCGATCATCATCGGCCGCCAGCCGCAGCACGCGCTCCGGAGGGCATCCCGCTGCCCAACGGTGAACATGGCGGTCTCCGGCCCCTCTAGGTCGTCATATTGACACTCGCAGGCTTAGCAGGTCCAAGGGCGAGATCCTCAACGAGCCGGAACTACCTTCCGGGACGAGACGCAGCATCGCCCGCGGCGGGCATGCTGTCTCCTGCGTTGAGGCAGATGCGCGAGCGCCGGTCCGACGGGGTCGCGTCCCCCAGGTGCTGTAAATCGCCGACGGGCCGTCAAGGGCACGGCGTAGGTTCCCCAAAGTCCTGCAAGACCAAGAAGGGAGACCTACGCCGTGGAGAGAACGCTACCGCCGTCGGCGGAGATTGAGGAACAGATCGACGGGCTGTTCGCCGTCGGTGCCGGTGAGAACCCCCGAGAGTCGCTCTCTGAGCTGGCGAAGCTCGGCGCGCGGCTGATCATCCAGCGCGCGGTCGAGGACGAGTTCGACGCCTGGCTCGGCCGGGCGCGCTATGAGCGCCGGCCCGACTACCAGCGCGGGCTTCGCAACTTCGACTCCGGGCTCAGGAACGGCTATCGCCCCCGCAGGGTGCAGACCGCAGAGGGCGAGCTTTCGGTCGAGATCCCGCAGGTCCGCGAGGCCGCCGAGCCGTTCGTGTCGGCGCTGTTCCCGCACTCGACCGAGCTGCTTCGCACCCGCCCGCTTGAGGCGATGGTCGTCGGCGCCTTCGTCCGCGGGCTCTCGATGCGAGACGTCGAGTCGCTTTGCGAGGAGGCGGGGCTGGGGAAGCTCTCGAAGTCGACCGCCTCGAGGATCTGTCGGGAGCTGCGCGAGCGCTTCGAGCAGTTCAAGCGCCGCGACCTCTACGGGGTGAGGCTGGTGGCGCTGTTCCTCGATGCGATCTTCCTCAACGTCAGGCCGAAGGGCCCGAAGGAGGGCGTGCTCTGCGCCTGGGGGTTCACCGAGCAGGGCGAGCGGGTCCTGGTCGGGGTCTCGCTCGGGATGCGCGAGTCGCACGAGGACTGGCTCTGCCTCGCAAGGGACCTGATCGCCCGCGGGCTCGGGGCGCCGATGCTCGTCGTCGCCGACGGCGCCCCCGGCCTGATCAAGGCGGTCGAGCAGTGCTGGCCGGCCTCAGACCGCCAGCACTGCTCCGTCCACCGGGCGCGCAACCTGATCGCGAAGCTGCCCGAGCAAGACCGCGAGCGCGTGCGCCGCGCCTACTGGCAGGCGCTCGACGAGGCCACCGACGAGCGCGACGCACAGGGAGCGACTCAGCTCCCTGGTCGCAGAGCTCGAGCGCGCCGGCTATCACCTCCGCGGCTCGATGCCTCGGCGATGACCTCGAAGCGCTCGTCGTCCACCTGCGCTACCCGCTGCGCCACCGCAAACGCTGGCGCTCGACCAACCTGCTCGAACGGACGCTCGGCGAGGTGAAGCGAAGGACGAAGGCGATCGGAAGATTCCCCGGCGAGGAGAGCTGCCTCTCGCTCGTCTGGGCCGCCCTCGACCTCCAGATCAACAACGCCTGCAACGGGCTCACGCTCTCCGAGATCGACCGCCAAAAGCTCTACCGACCCCGGCACCAACCGGACGAACCAGAGGAGGTGGTTGCCGCTTAGACTGAGGTCAAGGGAGCCGAAGCCGCGGCGAAGTTACAGCAGCTTTGGGACGCAACCGCCGACGGACCCCGCTGTCGAGTTGGACGAAGAGCGAAGGCGTTCGAGCGATCGGTTCTCGGCGAGATTCGAGTCCCCGCTGGGATATCCCCGACGGATGGCGGAGGAGCGCTGCGCCAAGTGCGACGTGATTCCGGGCGTGCGAGCTGGGTCCCGGCCCCTGTCGCGGAGTACCCGCATTCCGGATAGGGTCGGCTGAATTATCCCCTGGCTCGAAGGAGGCCAGCATGAGCGTCGTGGTTCGCTACCACCCTGTGGCGTTGACCGCCGAGACGTACGACGCCACTACCAGCCGGCTTGAGGAGGCCGGAGTCCAGTGGCCGCCGGACGGGCTCGACTATCACGTTTGCTTCGGCACGGATGGAAGCCTCAACGTCAGTGAGATTTGGGACTCGCGGGAGCAGTGGGAAGCTTTCGGCGAGCGCCTCATGCCGGTACTAAGTGATTCCGGCATCGAGTTCTCGAGCGAGCCTGAGGTGTTCGACATCCACAGCATCACCAGGCGCTAAAAACCTGGTCCCGCAACACCGACTGAGGCCGAAGCCCTCGAAGCCGTGGGGCGGGCCGCGCTGCTACGAGCGTGCGTATTCCTCCGCCGAGCGCGCCTCGAACTCGAAACCGACGAAAGTCTCATCGCCCACCACCCATCCGTCGTGGCCCGGCTCGATCACGTAGGCGTCGCCCGGCCCGATATCGGCCTCGGTTCCATCCTCGTGTGTGATGTGGAGTCTGCCGGACTGAGCAACCCCCACGTGCCGGACCTGGCAGCTGTCGGTGCCCACCACGGGCTTCACGCATTCCGACCACTTCCAGCCCGGCTCGAACGTCATGCGGGCAGCGGTTGTGCCCCCAACGCGGATCACGTCGACGCGTGTCTTGTCGGGCGTCCGCGTCTCGTCCGGTGAGTCGAAATTCAGCGCCTCTACACCAGCCATCCCGACCTCCTAAGAACAGCGAATTGCATGCTGCGACGAACCTAGCCACGCGGCCCTACAGGGTCAAGGTCGTCCGAGTGCACCGCTTTGGACCCCCTCTTGCCGCTCCGCTGTCACCGCGAGCTCGGGCCCTCTTCATGTGCACGCCGGATTGGATCTCAGTCGACAGCTCGACGTCTGTCTTTTGAACGACCACGGGGAACAGCTCGACCAGCTCGCGTCGCGCCTGACGTGACTCGCTGCGAACGCTCGCGAGACGAGTGACGAGTGCCGCAGAGCCGGTCTGCGCCGTGGTCGAGTCGATGACGGCGCTCGGCTCGTCCACGACACTCCGAGCAGGAGGGCTGGGGCGTCGAGATCGCCGACGCCCAGAAGGTCAAGGGCCTCGCGCCGCTGGCCTGCAAGACCGACAAGATCGACTCGATGGTGCTGGCGGTGCTGAGCCAGCGCGACCTGGTGCCGGCGATCTGGCTGCCCGATCCGCGGGTCCGCGAGGAGCGCGAGCTGGCGAGGTTCCGGGCATCTGGTCAAGCACAAGTCGGGGCTCAGAACCGGGTCCTTCCACGCTGATCAACTTCGGCAGGCCCTGCCCGGTCACCGACCTGTTCGGGGCCGGGGCCGCCGCCTGCTCGCCAAACTCGACGTTCCGGAGCCCTGGCGAGGCAACGTCACGGCGTCGGTCGAGCTGATCGACGACCTCGAGCGCCAGATCGCAGAGATCAACCGCCGGCTGCGGGAAGGCCACGCCGACCACCCCTACGTCCCGCTGCTGATGAGCGTCCCCGGGGTCGGCCGGGTGCTCGCCTTCACGATCGCCGCCGAGATCGGCGAGATCGAGCGCTTCTCATCGCCGGAGAAGCTGACCGGCTATACCGGCCTTTGCCCGCGCGTCAACCAGTCGGGCGACAAGGACCGCCGCGGGCCGTTGACCAAGCATGGGCCGACCTACCTGCGCTGGGCGCTGCTCGAGGCGACGATGCATGCCTTCGCCACCCCGCCTACGCCGAGCGCTACCAGCGCAACAAGCGCCGGCTCGGCAAGCAGCGCGGCGCGAAGGTCGCTCAAGTCGACATCGCCCGCCGGCTCGCGCACGCGATCTGGCACATGCTTACCCGCAACCAGCAGTTCGCTCCCCGAGGCGCCCGTTTTCTCTGGCGGCCTGACCGCCCTTTTTGACATGCGCCCCGAGCGAACGTTCCAATTTCGCCTGATCCTCCCGCCGAGGAGGCCATGAGACAGAGCGTCCCACCCAGCCGCGAAATACCCACTACCACCCTCACACCTCTCTAAAGCTGGAGGACAGCGGCCTGTTGGGTCACTCGCGCCCGCTCGTCCGCAAACGAGGCTGCTCGCTATCGCAATGGCGAGTCCCGTCGCCTGTGCGGAATCCCCGTCAAACCCGCTCCTAGAGCCAAAAAGAAACGACCCCGCTTTCGCGAGGGCGTTCCTGAGGGACGAAAATCAGGGCGTCCCCGGCTTGGGGGGGCCTATCTCGGCCCCGCTCGAAATCGCCAGTCCCGTTGAAATCACCCCTTGGCGCCGGTTGAAGTCACCCCCTGTGGGTAGGGGGATCGCGCCTGCGGAGCTGAGCCCGTAGGGCGGAGCGGAGCGGGCGCGGTTCGTCAGTCGATCGCGACCGGGGCCGGCCCGAGGTCCTTGTCGCGCAGCCGGTAGCTGTCGCCCTTGAGGGCGAGGATCTCGGCGTGGTGGACGAGCCGGTCGATCATCGCTGCGGCGACCACCTCGTCGCCGAAGATCTCGCCCCAGGCGGAGAACGGCTTGTTCGAGGTGACGATCAGACTGGCGCGCTCATAGCGCGCCGAGACGAGGCTGAACATCAGGTTGGCGGCCTCTGGGTCGAAGGGGATGTATCCGACCTCGTCGACGACGACGAGCGGGATGAAGCCGAGCCGGCGCAGCTCGGCCTCGAGGTTGCCCTGGCGCTTGGCCTCGCCCAGGCGGGCGACCCACTCTGTCGCGGTTGCGAAGGCGACGCGCTGGCCGGCCAGGCAAGCGCGGATCGAGACCGCGATCGCCAGGTGCGTCTTGCCGGTCCCGGGCGGGCCGAGCAGCACCACGTTCTCGCGCGCGTGCAAGAAGTCGAGTTGGCCGAGGTGCTCGACCACTGCTTCTTGACCGAGCGCTGGAAGCTGAAGTCGAACTCCTCGAGCGTCTGCGGGCGGGGAAGCGGGCCGCCTGATCCGCTCTCGCCGCCGTGGGACTCGCGCGAGGCGACCTCGGTCTGAAGCAGCGCCTCGGCGAAGCGCTCGTAGCCCCAGTCCTCCTCGCGGGCCCGCTCCGCCAGCTTCGGCAGGCGCGCGCGGCCGCCGGCGCCTTCAGCGCCCGGAACAAGTGGGCGAGCTCGGAGGCCTTGGTCATGCCGGGATCAAGACGTCGTAGCGGGCCAGCGGGCGCGCTCGACCTCCGCTCTCGCGTCGCTCCCGCGCAGGCGCTCCAGCTCCGCTGGTGGGCGGGGTCGGTGAAGGTCAGGCCCTTCGCGAACGGCGCTGGTGGCGCGCGGCGAGCTCGCCCGCGTCGAGCGCCACCGCCGTGAGCTCGCGCTGGGACCCGACCTCGACTCTGCGGCCGGCCAGCCGCGGGTCGAGCGAGTAGTCGTTGGGTCGAACGCAGGTAGGGCTGCTGGGGGACCCGGCACGAAGCCGCGGTCGGTCTCCGGCAGCGCTCGGCAGGCCCGCATCCGCCGCTCCGCTGAAACCGCTCGGCGGGACGGCGCGTGGCGGGGGGCGGCGTGGCCCGTCCTGTCCAGGCGTCGAGCTGGGCCTGGTAGTCGAGTCCGAGCAGAAGCGCCGGCCGGGCTCGAAGTTGGGCGCATGAAGCGGCGAGCACTCACCTCCCTTGGACTCGGGTCGCCGCTCGAGGATCAGCCAGCCGACCGCGAGCTGACCGCAGAAGGCGGCGAACTCCTCGGTCGGACGACCGCCGCCCGCGTGGTCGCGCCCCGCGGTCCCAGACGAGCCTCTCGGCAGCGCCCCGAGCCGGCCGAGGCAGCGGCTCAGCCGAAGAGCAGGTCCGCGCCGCTTCGAGACACGAGCGCGCCGGCGAGCGCCCGCGAGTAGCCGTGCTCCGCGGTCACGACCCGCCCCGGCGGTCTGCCCGTGGCCGACCGGACCTGCGCGCGGCTCGAACAGGTCGAACTGCAATAGCTCGCCGGGCCGATACCGCCGCTGGTAGGGCGCCGGGCAGGTAGCGCGGACGGAGCTCGCGCAGGTAGTCGTCGAGATCGTCCGAGCCCCGTAGCCGGCTCCTCGATCAGCTCCCGATCCGCTGCCGGCAGGCGCGATCGGAGCGCAGCAGACGCTCGATCTCGTCGCGAACGACTACTTCGACGGCCTCGCCCGCCGATAGCGAGCGCTCGTCAGCGGCGCCCGGATCGCTCCACGCCCGCGCGCGCTGATCTCCTAACGCTACCGCTCACAAGGCAGCCACCCGCCCACGCCCACACACCAACCCCCACCCCCCGATTCCGCATTGCAAAGGGAATCGGCGCGCATTCGCGCGTTAGGCGCGATTCAAGCGATCTAGACCCCGATTAATCCTGGAGTGGATGAAAGTGGATCGCGGTCCCGTGCCGGCCGACGCCTTCCGAGCCCTGCCCGCGCCTACGCGCTCGGATCCCCTCGCGGCGCAGCCCTCGGCCCCCGAGCTTCGCCGGGCCGCCTGGCGCGCGTCCAGCGCCATCACCCTGCGGAGTCCTCGCCGTTTCGCCCGCTTGATGCGGCGGACGGCTGGCCCACTGGCCCACCCCATCGCTCGCCCAGTCAGTCCTCGCCGGGCCTGAGCGGCTCGGTGGCGGCGCGTTCCCAGGCCGAGTTTTGGTATCGGATCATCGCGATCATCGTGGGGAGCGCGACCAGCGTCCCTGAGATCACGGCTGCGGCCAGCGAGTCGTCGAAGATCAGGATCGCGGTCAGGGCGGCGGTCGAGCCGGCGAGCACCGCCGTGACCACCGCGATCATGCCTGCGACCGTGCGGTATCCCTGCCAGCGATCGCCGGGCACTCGCTGCATGAGGAGCCGCTCGGCGGGCGGGACGCTCAGCAGGTACGGAGCGATGTCCGGCGCGTGTCCGAAGTAGTAGCCGCGCAGCAGGGCGATCCGGCGCGCGTACTCAGTGTCCTCAATCGAGGACTGCAGCGCCCGCTCGAAGGTGACAAACCCGACGAAGGCAAGGGTCGGGAGGAGAACCAGGGCGAACCCGTAGAAGGCCGCTCCCAAGCTGCTCGCGGTCGCCACCAGGCCCAGGGCAACGAGGCCGCCGGAGACCGCCGCAAGGAACATGTTCGCCCGGCCGTTCGACTCGGCGATCGTCGCGGAGCGGGCGCCCTGGAGCACGAAGTGCTCCGTGGTCACGAACGCGACCGCCGCGGGGCGCGGGTCGGCCCCGTCGGTGGCATCTTGGTCGCTGACGGGAGGAATGGCGATTCGATGCTTTCATCGGTGACGGATGGCATCGGCCCACAGACGGGCCGAGCGCTAGTCCAACGTTGAACGGGACGGCCTCGCGCGTTCGCGCAAGCGACAGTAAGGCCACGCACACGCCGAGGCTCATCGGCAACCGGCGCCTCGAACCGCATTCGATGGGGCGGCTCCCTCACAGCCCGCGAACTCCACCGGAGCCCTAGCCCCCTCTCGTACACGTCGAGCACTCAACCGCCCGAAGCGTCCCGACTACGGCGGGGATAACCAGTGCGAGGCAGATGGCAAGCAGCTCGACCACGCATCGAATTGTGAGCGCCAAGGCAGAGTGCTAAGCCGGGGTAAATGCGACTACTTGGCCGGCTTGCCGTTTGTCCGCAGGTTGCTCGCGCCGCCTCCTGGACTGGTCTGCTCTGGAGTTACCAGCTCAGCCGCTTGACGCGGCAGCTCTCGCAACCTGCGTTCTTCCGAGTACCCTTGAACGTGTAGTACCAGTCCCGCTCGCCGTGCTTGACGAACAGAACGAAACGCGCGCGGCCAGAGAAGACGAAACGCCCGATCCGCCAGCGAAGCGTGCAGCGCACGTCGTTCGCGGAGAATCGTTCGCAGCGGCGCCTGAGTCCGGTCACCCGCCCGTTCGTCTTCTGGCGGAGCATGAGGCGGATGAAACGTGGGGTTTGACTCGTGTGGATCGGGGTGCCGCTTTCACGGATCTCTTTTCTAGGATTCTGTCCTCTGGAGAGGAGACGCTCCGCGGCTATGGCACGTCCGAAGAAGTATCCCGATGAGCTGATTCAGCGCGGTGATTAGGTTGGCGATGGAGTCGGAGCGGCCGATCGCTCACATCGCTCGCTGATCTCGGCATGCACCCCGTAGACGTTGCGCAAGAGGGTGCGCCAGTTCGAGGCCGACAGTGGCAAGCGTCCGGATCTGTTGGCCAGTCAGGAGCGCGAGGAGATCCGGCGGCTGCGCAAGGAGAACTATGAGCTGCGCCGCGCGAACGAGATCTTGAAGTCGGCGTCGTTGTTTTTCGCGCGCGAGCTCGACCCAGACCGTCCGAAGTGACCGCGTATATCGATGAGCACCGCGGCCGTTTCGGGGTTGAGCCGATCTGCCGGACCTTGGGCGTGTCGGCGTCCGCCTACTACCAGCGCAAGACCGGCGCGCGCTCCGCGCGTCGCGGTCGAGGACGAGCGGCTGCTCGGCGGATCGAGCGCGCTGCAGGCGGCCAACTATCACGCCTACGGCTACCGGCGCAGCTGGAAAGCGCTTCGGCGGGAGGCGTGCAGGTCGGTCGCGACCGCGTCAAGCGGCTGATGCGAACCCACGGCATCCAGGGCGCCAAGCGCAGGGCAAGCCGTGGCGCAGCACCCGGTCCATCCCGAGGCGTCGCGCCGGCCCGACCTTGTCGAGCGCAACTTCACCGCCGGCGCGCCGAACCTGCTTTGGGTCGCCGACTTGTCCTATCTGCGTTGCTGGGAGGGGCTGGTGTTCTTCGCGTTCGTGCTCGACGCCTACAGCCGCAAGGTGGTGGGCTGGCAGCTCGCCGCCCACATGCGCACCACCTTGGTCCTCGACGCACTGCGGATGGCGCTCTGGCAGCGCGGCCCCGGCGCCGACGTCGCCTTGGTGCATCACAGCGATCGCGGCAGTCAATACACGTCGATCGATTCACCCAGACCCTGGCCGATCACGGTGTGCTCGCCTCCGTCGGGTCGGTCGGCGACGCCTACGACAACGCGCTCGCAGAGAGCTTCGTCGACAGCTTCAAGACCGAGCTGATCTGCCGATCGCGTCTGGCGCTCACGCGCCCAGCTCGAGCTCGCCGTCGTCGAGTACATCGGCTGGTTCAACGACACCCGCCTCCACCAGGCGCTCGACGACCTCCCACCGTCTGAGTTCGAAAGGCTGAGCCAGCCCAGTACCTTGGAAATCTCCCTCACATGAACAGAGGGACCCAACCAATCCGGTCTCCGCGAAACCCAGCCCGGCTCAGGGTGCTGGGCTCCGCCCCGCGAGGATTGCTGGGTGGCTGGGTTGTGCTGGGGGTGGTCGGTGGCTCGGGCGGCGGAGGTGGGGCAGGAAGCGGTAGGGGGCTCGACCCGACGCTCCAGGAGAGCGTGGCCGGGATCGGATCGGCGTTCCCGTGGGGGTCCGTGGCCGTGGCCGAGAACGTGTGAGGGCCCTCCGCGAGGCCGGTGTAGGCCTGCGGCGAGGCGCACCGCTGCGCGGCGCCGCCGTCCAGGCTGCAGGCGAAGTCCGAGCCCGCCTCGGTGGACGAGAACTCGACGCTCGCGGACGGTCCGTTGCCGCTCGCGGAGGGGCCCGAGTCGATGCTCGTTTCCGGCGGCGCCGTGTCGATCGCGTGCGACCGGTAGGCAGTCCATGCGGGCTTGTGCGTGTAGTCGAGGTAGGTGAGGCCGACGTGGTTCCAATGCGAGTCGGTCGAGTTCGTCTGTGGGCTTAGGTCGTGCCACATGTACTGCACGAGCCCGCGCACGCCGAGCTCCTCGTGACGGGCCACGAGCCCGCCCATGAGCTCGCCGATGTTGGCCGCCTGGCCCTCGAGGTCGGTCACGAACCGGTACGCCCTGCCTGCGCTCGCCCAGCCCATCTCGGTCACCCAGATCGGCGCGCCCTCGTCGCCGTGGGCGTTCATGATCGAGCGGGCGCTCTCCACGAGCTCGATCGAGCAGGCCGGCGTCTCGCAGTAGACGTGCAGCCCGAGCGTGTCGAACGCGCCTTGGGCGCCCGCGGCGTACATCCCTTCCAGGTAGGCGGTCATTGGGACGGCGCCGCTGAGGTAGCTGTTCGGCACGCCCGCGGAGACGATCTCGGCGTTCGGGTCAGCGGCGCGGATGTACGGCGCCGCCGCCTTCAGCATCTCGGAGTACTCGGCGGCGTTCGGCGCGCCGCCCCACAACCCGCGCAGGTTCGGCTCGTTCCAGAGCTGCCACGCCTCGATCGGGCGCTTTGGCAGGCTGGGGTTGGCGGTCCAGAAGCTGCCTTCAGGGCCGTAGCGGCCGATCAGGGCGGCGACGAAGCGGCCGAAGTCGGCGTAGCTCGCAGGAGGGCAGCTCCACGGATTGGGGCCGGACGGGCACCGCGACGCCCAAGCTGCCGGCCAGCCCACCGTGGCCAGCACGTCCATGCCCGCCTGGGAGGTGCTCGTCATGAACGAGTCGTAGGGGGCCCAGTCGTAGCTGCCGCGCGCCGGCTCGATACGCGACCAGGCGAAGATCTGGCGCATGACCTGGCCGCCGACGGCCTTCTGGTCACCCAAGAGCCATTGCTGGAAAGCCGGGCTGGCGTCGAAGGAGTCCGGCGCGGCAAGACCGAAGAAGTCGCCCGGCAGCGGCGCCGCGGCGGCCGGGGCCGTGAGCGCGAGCGCCACACAGCACGTCACGGCGAGCCCAGCGAGGCGAGCTCGGATCCGCATGGGAGAGCACGTAAGCGCGCACCGGGGCGCGTGTCAAGCGACCTCAGACCGCCAGCCGAGTAGTCGAGCCACTCCTCGCGCACGGCGCCCAGGCGCTCGTGACGGCCGCTACTCGAGCAGCGACGGCTGCCTTGCATGCGAAGGAGCACTCCGGCCTCGAGTTGCGCTTTGCGCGAATTCCGCGAGGGGCGTCGCGAGCATGCCAAACGGCTGCCCCTCCTTCAACCGGCAGAGATCGCCGCCACGCGCCAGCCGGCCCGCACCACCTGGCCCAGCGGCAGTCTCGGCGCTGCGACCGGGAACGTCGGTGTCCGCTTACGCCCTCTTAGGCTGAAAGAGTTCGACGGGGTTGCCGGCTGGATCCTCGATGAGGATCTGGCGGCCGCCAGGCCCTTCGACGATCTCACCACGGAAGCTCGCCCCCTGAGCAGCGAGACGCTCAACGCTCGCGTCGAGATCGGCAACGACGATCTGGAACCGATTCCATCCTCCAGGCTTAGGAACGCCACCGGCTTTGCCCGCGCCGCCTACGCCCGGCTCGTGGAGAAGCAATCGCAAGTCATCCTTCGCCAAGCCGGCGAATCCCGGGGCAAGGGGAAGGTCGACACGAAAGCCGAGGCGATTGCAGTAGAAGTCGATCGCCTCGTCGACGTCTGTGACGAAGTAACGCACAGTCGTCTGCGTCATGTGAGATTTCTCCGTTTCGTTTGGACGAACAGCCGAAGTCTCGCCGAAGCCAAGCCCGAGAGCTGCTTCGCGCGAAACGGACCGCTGTCTCGGCAATCACCTCGGGCGACTGCTGTGGACGAGCCTCGGGCGTCTGCCCGTCGGCCGTCGGCTTGCGCTTTGCCAGGGCGGAGCGGGCGCTCCATCTGGGCTGCTAGCTGGGGGCGGCGGGCCGGGGTTGGTAGAGCGGCGGTAACTGGCCGTTGTGCGATTGGGAGGAGATCCCCATGACCGTGTCCGTAGTTCTCGATTCCGCCGGCCGGCGGCGCTCGCCTGCGACGATGCCGGGCTACCACGCGGGGCGTGCGCCGCCCGACCCGCCGACGGTTGAGTGCGATCGCCGCGGCCGTGATTCGCCGCCGGAAGGCTAGGCGGGCACGCCGGCCGCGAGGGCCTTGACGTCTTCGGTGCTCAGCGGCTTGCCGCCGACGCCCATGTCGCCGCTGGCGACCTCCTCGACGACGACCCAGGTCACTGGGCGCATGTTCTCGCCTTCGATCGAGACCATCGCGTCGGTGAGGCGCTCGATGATCTCGCGCTTCTGGGCGGGCGTGAAGACGTCCTCGATGAGCTTGACGTTGATGATTGGCATTGTTCCTCCTGGTGGTTGGATTGGCTCGCCGCGTGCTCAGGCAGGCGGCGCGATAAGTGGTTGTGCCGGGTCGTCGAGTAGGAGTCGCCGGGCGTCGTCGGCGACGATCGAGTTTCGGGTCAGGAACTCCGCCAGCGCCTGGGCGACCGGCTCGGGACGCTGGATCTGCAGGAGATGTCCGACCCTGTCGATCGTGCGTTCCTCGACGTGCGGGAGCGAGGAGCGCAGGAACTCGGCGATCTCCACCCACAGCGGCTGGGTGTCCGCGCCGATCACGGATAGGACCGGTCTGCAAATGGCGGCAGCCTGCTCGGGCCCGAACGTCCACTCGGTGAGGGCGGGCAGCTCGACTCCGAAGAAGGTGTCGGCATCCCTGATCGACTGCGTAACCACACCGGGGATCCGGTCCTCGAGCAACGCTCGACACTCCTCCCAGTCGAGGCCACTTGCGGCGGACACGAACATGGCAAACGCGCCCGAGTGGTCACCGCTTGCGTATGTCTCGAACACCGGGCCGGCGGCCTTCAAGAACGCACCGCCGAGAGGCAACGACATCAGCGTCGGCTCCAGCAGAGTGAGCGTGTGCACCTTCTCGGGGTGGTCGAGGGCCAGTTGGGCTCCGATCGACGCGCCGGTGGAGTGGCCCGCGATGTGAGCACGTCGCACACCGAGCTGCTCGAGCAGCGCCGCGGCGTCGGCGGCGTGATCGGCGAAGCTCACCGGCGGCGGAGTGTGGGTGCTGCGGACCCAACCCCGCTTGTGGTAGTTGATCAGCTGATAGCGGTCGGCCAGTGCCGGCTCTGCAAGGAGCGGCACGAAGCAGTCGGCGATCAGCATGTCGATCAGCAGCACGGGCTCCCCTGCTCCGCGCACCTCGTATTCCAGTGCTGCGCCATTGACGTTGATGCTGTCCATGGGTCCTCCTGGTCGGTTCTGGGCGTTGGCCCTTTACCGATGGGCGTGAGCGAGGCGGTTACGGCTGTAACTCGCTCGGTTACGCTGGCGCTGCGATGTGCGATGTGGGCACTGAGGCCGTCGTCCAGAGTGGGCGCGACGCGGCAGCGCGGGGCGATTGGCAGGCAGCCTTCGACCTTCTGATGAAGGCGGACACGGGCGGACTCGCCGGCCCCGCCGAGCTACCGCTTCTTGGCGAGGTGGCCTACGCGGCCGGACACCTCGATGTGGCGATTGAGGCGTGGGAGCGTGCTCACGCGGCCGGCGTGCAGGCGGGCGATCATGTCGCGGCAGCCGCGGCGGCGGTTCGAGTCGCGATGCACCTGCTTTTCGACACCACTCTCATGGCCCCGGTGCGGGGCTGGCTGGCACGCGCGGAGCAACTGCTCGACGGGCAGGATGAGAATCCCGCGCACGCGTGGCTTGCGGCAATCCGTGCATACGAGCGGATGCTGACGGGCGACCTGACCGGTGCTCGCCCATGGGCCCGGCGAGCCATCGAGGTGGGCGCGAAGTGCGACCCGGCGGCGTGTGCAATCGGACGGGTTGCAGAAGCACGCCTGCTGATCCTGGACGGTGATGTCGAGCAGGGCCTCGCGCTGCTCAACGACGTGGGAGTGGCGACGGTCTCTGGCGACCTCGACGCGCTCTCGACCGGGGTCGTCTACTGCGAGCTCGTGTGCGCCCTGCAGGGACTCGCGCAGTACGACGTCGCCGAGGAATGGACCGAGGCGATGGAGCGGTGGTGCAAGACGGATGCCATCGGGAGCCTGCATGGGCGCTGCCGGGTCCACCGGGCGGAGATCCTCAGGCTGCGCGGGTCGTGCAGCGAGGCTGAGACGGAGGCCCTGGGCGCGTGCGAGGAGTTGCGCCCGTACTTGCGGCGCGAGATGGGATGGCCGTTGACCGAGCTCGGGCAGATCCGACTTCGCAGGGCAGACATCGAAGGCGCCGAGGAAGCCTTTCTGGCTGCCCATCGCGCCGGTTGGGATCCGCAGCCCGGTCTCGCGCTCGTGCGGCTGGCCCGAGGAGACGCAGCCACGGCGGCCGCGTCGATCCGAGACGCGCTCGAGCATCCGATGCGGGTGCCCTTCAAGGAGCGGCCGCCAGACACCGATCTGCAGCGGGCGCCACTGCTCGAGGCGCAAGTCGAGATCGAGATCGCGGCCGGTGACATCACTCGAGCGCGCTCCGCGGCCGATGAGTTGACTCGCGTGGCCGCCCGGTTCGACAGCAAGGCGCTGCTCGCTAGCGCGAGCCTTGCTCACGGAAGGGTGCGGCTCGCGGAGGGCGTTCCGGCAGACGCGGAGCGGTACTGCGCCGAAGCCGCGCGGCTGTGGAGCGAGGTCGGCGCGCCATACGAGGCGGCACTGGCGCAGAGAGGTTTCGCCGACGCCCTACGCGCGAGCGGCAACGAGCAGCTCGCCGCGTTGGAGCTCGAAGCTGCCCGCGCGGCTCTGGACCGGATCGAAGCCGAGCGGACAGCCGACGACCCGGTGGCCGTCGACGGCCGTGCGCAGGTGCTGCCCGTCACCGATCTCAACATGTTTCGCCGGGAGGGCGACTACTGGTCGGTGGTCTTCGAGGGGCGCACGGTGCGAGTGCGAGACCTCAAGGGCATGCGGTACCTCGCGCGGTTGCTCGCTGAGCCCGGTCGTGAGCTCCACGTGCTCGACCTCGTCGCCGCGGAAAGCGGCCGGGTTGCCGGGGCCGAGAGTGGCCGTGCGGCCAGCCTGTCGCGCACAAGTCCCGGCGACGCTGGCGAGATGCTCGATGCGCGCGCCAAGGACGCTTACCGCCGGCGCCTCGCCGAGATCGAGGACGACATCGAGCAGGCGCGCGCTCTCGAGGACACCGAGCGAGAGGCGCAGGCAGACACGGAACGCGACTTCCTCGTTCGAGAGCTGTCGCGTGCGGTCGGTTTTGGTGGCCGCGATCGACGGGCCGCGTCAACGTCCGAGCGAGCGCGAGTCAGCGTGACCCGGGCGGTCCGCCACGCGATCGACCGGGTCGGTGAGCATCATCCCCAGCTCGCCGAGCATCTCGACCGGACGATCCGCACCGGCACCTATTGCGCCTACGTTCCCGACCCCCGCGCTCCCGCCGGTCGGGGGTTTTGACACCGGCCCGCGTTCGACTGGGTCGAACGCAGGTGACTGCTAGGGACGACCAGCGAGTGTCATCGGTGTCCGCGCGCGAGCTTCCGCTTTCCATGGAGGCTGTTGCATAAAGCCATCTCGGAAAAGGCGCTGCGCGATCACGGAGATGGCCACCAGAGCGACTAGGTGTCACGACATCAGGGAGGACGCACCCCGCGTGACGGATGCGGTGGCCGATTTCGGAACCCACCCTTAGAAACGATCTAGCGGGCTCGCCGGGGGTTTGTGCAACAGCCTCCATGGAAACCGAAAGCGGTCACCCAGCTCGGGCCTACCCGCGTCGCCTGCGTGTGCGGGGCCGCACCATCGAGTTGAGTTGACACCCTTCTGGGGCCGGCGTAGCGTGGTAGACCGCATCACAGGCCTCCCGCCCCCGGAGCGAAAGGTGTGCTCATGTCCCTTCGCCTGTGTCTTCTCGTTGTACTCGCGGCGCTCTGCGCCTTGGTCCCCGCCGGCAGCGCCGGCGCTCACGGCGACAAATCCCCGGAGGTGGTGGCCAGCGGCCTCGACAACCCCCGCGACCTCGACGTCGGTCGCTGGGGAACGGTGTACGTGGTCGAGGCCGGGCGCGGCGGCAAAGGCCCCTGCCTCACCGGGGAGATGGGGACCACGTGCGCTGGCCCGAGCGGCGCTGTGACCCGGATCCGCCACGGCGATCAGCGGCGCGTCCTGGCTGGTTTGCCCTCGCTCGCGCCGCAGCCGGCGGGCGACGAAGCGATCGGCCCGTCGGACATCTCGCTGCGCTGGTGGGGCGGCGCCTACCTGACCGTCGGCCTCGGGCAGAATCCGGCCGCGCGGGCAGAGCTCGGCACCTCGGCCCGGGCTTCGGCCAGCTCTACAAGGTCTCCTCCTTCGGGGACCTGCGGGTCGTCGCGGACATCAGCGCCTACGAGGCCGCGGCTAACCCCGATGGCGGCGAGTTCGACAGCAACCCGAACTCGGTAACGAGCAAGTGGGGCAAGGTATTTGTCGTGGACGCCGGCGGCAACAGCCTGCTGCGGGTGCACCGGTCCGGGGAGATCTCCACGGTCGCGGTCTTCCCCGATCGACTCATCACCCCGCCCCCGGGCATGGGCCTCCCCGACCCGTTCCCGATGCAGGCCGTCCCCACCAACGTGGTGGTTGGCCCCGACGGTGCGCTCTACGTGAGCCAGCTGACCGGCTTCCCGTTCCCAGCGGGTGCGGCGAACATCTACAGGATCGAGCGTGGGTCCGCGCCCGAGGTCTACGCCAGCGGCTTGACCAACGTCACCGATCTCGCGTTCGACCGCCACGGGAACCTCTACGTGGTGGAGATCGCGGCGGACGGCCTGGGTTCGGGTGACCCGACTGGGGCGCTGATCAAGATCCGGCCCGACGGCTCGCGCGAGATCGTCGCGAGCGAGGGGCTGGTGAACCCGTACGGAGTGGCGATCGGTCGCGATGGCGCCGTCTACGTCTCCAACCACGGCGCCGAGGCCGGCGTCGGGGAGGTCCTGCGCTTCAAGCACCACCACTGACGGGCGAGCATCCCGCACGGCCTCCTGCGCCTCCGCGCGTGGGAGGCCGTTTGCGCGCAGGAGTCGACCGCGGCAGCCAAAGGCGTACTCGTGGCCACTGCCGAAATGGACGATGACCAGGAGTGCCACGAGGGCGGGAACGCTCATCGCTTGTTGCACTCCGGCATCGGAGCGATAGCGCTCCTCTCGCCAAGTGCGCGGCGTGCGTCGCGCCCGCCGTGGCCACTGATCCTCGACTCGTTCTACGAGCCCGAGGAGGGGTCATGTCCAAGCTGTTGCTCGATCGCGCTGGTCGACGTCGGTCACCGGCGACCATGCCGGGGTTCCACGCCGGTCGTCCGCCGCGAAATAAGGGGTTGCGCTACCCGGCGGATCCGCCGAAGGTCGAGGAGATCGTCGCCGTCATGCGCGCCGCCGGCGACGGCGCGCACGGCCGGCGGCTGCGGGGCCTGATCGTGATCCTGTGGCGCGCCGGGCTACGGATCCAGGAAGCCCTCAGCCTCGCCGAGGCCGACCTCGATCACCGCCGCGGCGCCTTGCTCGTCCGACGCGGCAAGGGCGGACGACGCCGGTCGGTCCGTTGTTCTGCGTGATCAACGGTTCGACGCGTGGGGGCCACTGGTCCAGCGCCGCCGCCCGAGCGGATATGCGCCGGGCCGCGGTGGAGGCTGGCGTCCGCCGACGCTTCGCGCCGCACCAGCTCCGGCACGCGCACGCCGTCGAACTGGCTCGCGAAGGTGAGCCGCTGATCGTCATTCAGCGCCAACTCGGCCACAGCAACCTCGGCATCACGTCGATCTACCTGCAGGGCATCGACAACGAAGAGATCATCGAAACCGTCCATGCCCGCCGCGCGCCGATGATCCCGGTCAGCACATCGCTGCCACTCTGATCGACCGTCAATCGTCCGTGCCGCAAATCGCGACGAGGCAGCAGCTAGCTCAATCCCACGAAGTCGTTTTGCTTTGCACGACACGTTCGCCGGCTACCTCGCTCGATTCCGGCCGCGACCATCGCTCAAATGCGCGGCCGTGTGCAGGAAATGCGTCCTCAGTGGGACCACAGGGCCGGGGCGCGGTCGTCCTGAGAAGACAGAAAAAGCCCGCCTGCGCGGGCCTTTCTGTGAGTAGCGGGGGCGGGATTCGAACCGGCGACCTTCGGGCTATGAGCTGTGGCAGCTGATTCAGTTTGGGCTGTCGCTCATCGCTTCGGCACCAGGATCTGCGCGAGGGCTCCGCTCTGGAAGCGTTCCTCTTCGACGACGTCCAGCTTCAGGTGCTCTGCCAGCGCGGCGAATGGGCTGTGCCCCGCGCCGATCGCAATCGGGACCGTCATCAGCTGGTATTCGTCGACGAGGCCCAGGCGGGTCAGCGACTTGGCGAAGTCGGGGCCACCGTGGACCAGGACGGTCCCTTCGTCGTCCCGAGCCTTCAGTTCCGCGATCTCCGCGCCCAGGTCCCCGCCGAAGATCTCGGCGGGTCCCCATTCCGCCTTCTCCAGAGTGTGGGAGAAGACAGCCTTCGGCTTCTCGTTCATCGCGGTTGCGATCGGCCCCTCGGACGCGGCCCAGTGCGGCCCCATGATCTCGTAGCTGCGGCGCCCCATCGCGTGGACGCCGGCCTCCTCGAGCGCGCGGCGGTTCCACTCACCCGAGTCGTCACCGAACCACTCGAACATCCATTCATGGGTCCCGTTCGGGCTGGTGGCAAAACCGTCGAGGGACATGACCATTTTCAGGACTACTTTTCTATCGCTCATGTCGGTAGAGACCTACCCCCTCGCTTGGATTCATCGCGCAGCGGAGGATTCGGAAAACGAGGGATCCCGGCACGCGACCGCTGAAGAAGCGTGAAACGAAAACGCCGCCTGAGCGTGCCTTCCGAGGAGTAGCGGGCCAGGATTCGAATCTGCAGACCTTCGGGTCTCGTCCGCTCAAAACGCTCGCTCCGTCGCGCAAAGCCGCACCTGGGAGGCCCTCGGCCTGTCGACGAGTAGATCGATGCCCAGGGCGCCCACCACCGCGCATTGCATTGGCCGCTCAGGCCGGAGACATGACGACGACGGGGATCTCCCGCTCGGTGCGCGCCTGGTAAGCGTCGTAGTCCGAGTAGATCTCATTGACCTTCGGCCAGTAGCCCGCGCGCTCCTCGGCGGAGGCCAGCCGCGCCGTCATCTTTGTGCGGCGGCCGAGGATCTCGACCTCGGCGGCGTCCATCGCGCGCAGGTTGTGGTACCAGGCCGGCGACGTCTCCCGACCCCCGGCGGAGGCGACCAGCACGACCTTGTCGCCGTCGGCCAGGTAGAGCAGCGGGGTCTCGCGCCGCTTGCCCGACTTGCGCCCGACCGTGTGGAGGATGCATACGGGCGCTTTCTGCATCCTGCCACCGAGGCGCCCGCGTGAGGCCCGGTAGGCGATGACGTTGAGCCGGGTGAAAAGATTGAGGGCGCGCAGCCGCAAAGAACCCGCGGGCGGGACGGGTGGCGGAGCCATGTTCCGGACCCTACCCTCGCGCACGAGGCACAGTGGTTCCGGGTCTCGCCTCACCGTCCGCCAGGAGGATCTGGAGTAGACGAGCTGGGCCGACCGCGCGAGCCGGGCGCGCCCTGGGAACGCAGCGCCGGACAGGGCCGTCGGCAATCTGCGTTCGATCAGGCGTCCGGCGGCTCCTGAAAGGCGCGCACCTCGATGCGGCCACCCAGTGCCTTTGACGCCTGCGTCGCCCACCGGACCGCGGCATCTTGGTCTGCGGCCTCGATCACCCAGAAGCCGCCGACGTACTCCGGCGCCTCAACGAACGGTCCGTCGACCACCACGGGCTCGTCGTTGGTGGCGTCGACGGTCTTGGCCGACGACGGCGGGTGCAGCCCCCCGGCGAAGCGAAACGCCCCGGACTCGCGTAGGTCCGTGTTGAACTCCTCCACGGCGGCCAGCGCGGCCTCCAGTTCGGCCGGGTCCATCGACGCCATAGTCGGCTCCTCGGCCGCGTCGTGGGGCACGGTCAAGAAGAACTGCATCATTTTCGTCGCTCCTTCTGGCGGGTGGTACGGGCCAGGCTTTCAGCGGCCCCCGTGATCACTTAGGTTTGTGGGCCTCCACTTGCCTGATGCCTATCTGACTGCCGCGCCGGCCGAATCTCATCGGTCGCTCTGCACTACCGGCGACGACGCGACGGCAGCATCCCCGGTAGCCGATCCCTAACGGCACACCCCACAGCTCGCGCGGTGGCAAGAACGAGGGCGTCACCTGCGACTCCCCGGAGGTCGCGGCGGACGAAGCGTGCACCCGCCGATAGCGCTCGACTCGCTTGCGCTTTTCGCGTGACAGCAACACCGAGCCCGGCGACGGGACGCAAGCGTCCTGCTGGCGCGCGAGAAGCGCGCCCGCAAGACCGGCTTCTAGCCCCGCATCACGGCCCCGTGGACGGCTCGCTTCGGCGCGCCGTTCTGCTGCTCAGAGCGCCCTTGGCCCGGCTCTCCACCGGGTGGAAACCGGGTGGCGAGTCCCTTCGCCTGTGCACAACCCCCGTCAAACCCGCTCCTAGAGCCAAAAAGAAACGACCCCGCTTTCGCGAGGCCGTTCCTGAGGGAGGAGTGATGCGATATGTGTGATGCGTCTCTGAGGGGAAGCTTTCGTTACGCCGGGGTCGCGCTGTAGCGCGTGATCGAGGTCACGACGAGCGCGAGGGCACCGGCGGCGGCGAAGATCGGCGCCGCCGCGGTCTCGCCGGCGAGGCCGAAGATCGCCGCGGCGACGAACAGCCCGAGCGCGAGCCCGCGGTCGTAGACCGCCTGCGCCGAGATCGGGAGGGTTCCGCGGCCCTCGGAGGCCGTTCCGGCGAGCCCCAGCTCGATGGCGAGGGCGCCGACCACGATCCCTGTTACGAGCGCGGCCGTGCCCGCACCCACGAGGAGCGGACCCGCGATCAGCCCGATCCCGGCGGCCATCATCAGGCCTGCCCGGTAAGCGGGCGAGATGAGCCTCAGGACGGTCATCAGGTTCGAGGTTACGCTCGGTAGGTGGGCGCTGTGTGACGTGGGTCACAGAGGTTCCCGCGGGTACCCTCCAGCGGTGCCGAAGCGCCGGCTCGACAGCCTGCTGGCCGACCGCGGCCTGTACGAGTCACGCTCGCGCGCGGCCGCGGCGGTGATGGCGGGCGACGTGACCGTTGCCGGAAGGCCCGCCCGCAAGCCGGGCGAGCTGGTCGCCGAGGACACCGAGCTGGCTGTCGCGGAGGCGCCGCAGTTCGTGTCCCGCGGCGGGGTCAAGCTGGCCAACGCGCTCGACGCCCTCGGGCTCGATGTGGCGGCCCGGCAAGCGCTCGACGTGGGCGCCTCGACGGGCGGCTTCAGCGACTGCCTGCTCCAGCGCGGGGCGGCGTCCGTCATAGCCCTCGACGTGGCCTACGGAGAGCTGCACTGGCGGCTCCGCAACGACCCGCGCGTGACCGTCGTCGAGCGCGTGAATGCCCGTTCGCTCACATGTGACCAGCTCCCCTACGTGCCCGACCTGGTCGTCGCCGACGTGTCGTTCATCTCGCTGACCAAGGTGCTTCCGGCGGTGCTCGCCTGCACGGCGCCCGTGTTCGACTGCCTCGCCATGGTCAAGCCGCAGTTCGAGGTCGGCCGCGAGCGGGTGGGCAAGGGCGGCGTCGTCCGCTCGGAGGCCGACAGGCGGGCCGCGCTCGTCGAGGTGGGTGAGAGCGTGCGCTCGGAGCTGGGGGTGGCCGTGCTCGGCTACGCGCCGTCGGGCCTGCCGGGGCCGGCCGGGAACCGCGAGAGCTTCGTGTGGCTTGCCGAGGCCGGCCGGCCCGGCGCGGCGCAGGATCTCGAGGCCGCGGCCAGAATGGCGGAGCCGTGACCGACCGCCCGAAGGTGATCACCGTGTTTACCCACGCGCGCCCGCACGACACGCGGGGCGCGCTCATGCGCGTGCTCGACCGGGCGCGGGACACCGGTGTGGAGGTCCACGTGGCCCCTTCGGAGGCCGCGAAGCACGAGCTCACGCCGGGCGATGGGCTCGTGATCGACGACGACCCGGAGGGCAGGGCCGAGCTGGCGCTCGTGCTCGGCGGCGACGGCACGATCCTCTCGACCCTGCGCCGCTACACGGGCACGCGCGTCCCGGTGTTCGCGATCAACTTCGGCACGATCGGGTTCCTCGCCACGGTCGAGCCATGGGAGCTCGAGGAGGGCGTCCGCCACGCGCTCGCCGGCGACTTCGACGTCATGGAGCTGCCGGCGCTCGTGGCCTCCACCGCGAAGGGGGAGGAGGCCGCCGTCAACGACATGTCGTTTCAGCGCCGCCAGAACGGGCGCGTCGCCGAGCTCGCCTACTCGGTCGCGGGGGAGGAGCTCGGCGAGGTCCGTTGTGACGGGCTCGTCGTCTCCACGCCGGCCGGCTCGACCGGCTACAACCTCGCGAACGGCGGGCCGGTGCTGGCGTGGGGGGTGGAGGGCTTCGTCGTCTCGTTCATCGCTCCGCACACGCTCACGGCGCGCGCGCTGGTCGTCGCGCCGGGCGACCTGCTCGAGGTGCGCAACCGCTCGCGGCTGGAGGAGGTCGACATGACGACCGACGGCCACCTCGTCAGCCCGCTCGCGCCGGAGGGCACCGTGGCGATCCGCTTCGAGGAGGGCCGCTCGTT
Organism: uncultured Thermoleophilaceae bacterium; assembly: GCA_963734025.1. Lineage (GTDB taxonomy): Bacteria > Actinomycetota > Thermoleophilia > Solirubrobacterales > Thermoleophilaceae > JACVRW01. Next base: position 443,622 of record CAVTFR010000015.1, on the reverse strand, counting down.
GCTCGCGCAGGCGCCCGGCGCGACGTTCTACCACCGTCTCCGCGACAAGTTCGGGCGCCTCTCCTACTGAACTCGCGCACTTTGCGCACGGGCATGTGACGGGCTGGCCGCTCCGTCGGGGGCCGCTGGTAGACCTGCTTGCGTGCTCCTCGAGCTCCGGATAGAGAACCTCCTCCTCATCGAGAGCGCCGAGCTGCGCCCGGGCGCGTACCTCACCGCGATCACCGGCGAGACCGGCGCCGGCAAGACGGTGCTCGCCCACGCTCTCGACCTGCTGCTCGGCGGGAAGGCGCGCTCCGGGATCGTGCGCCCGGGCGCGCGCGAGGCGTACGTGGAGGGGGTCTTCGAGCTTCCCGAGGGGCTCCTCGACGAGCCGGGGCTCGCGGAGCTGCGCGAGCAGGTGTCGGAGCTCGACGGCGGCGTGCCGCCCGAGCTCGTGCTCGCGAGGCGGGTGAGCGCGGAGGGGCGCACGCGCGCGTTCGTCCAGGGCCGCTCGGCCACGGCGGCCGACCTTCAGGCGCTCGGCGGGCGGCTCGTCGCCTTCTTCGGCCAGCACGAGCACCGCAAGCTGACGCTCGCCTCGGCCCAGCTCGACCTGCTGGACGGCTTCGGCGGGCGCGCCGTGCTGGAGCTGCGGACAAGACTCGGAACAGCGCATGCGCGCACGCGCGCGCTGCAGCGCGAGCTCGACGACCTGCGCGGCCGCGCCGGCACGCGCGATCGCGACCTCGACCTGCTCGCGTTCGAGATCGAGGAGATCGAGGCGCTCGACCCGAGCGAGGAGGACAAGGAGGGCCTGCTCGCGGAGCGCGCCCGGCTGCGCGCGCTCGACGGGCTGCTCGCGGCCGCGGCCGGCGGGGCGGAGGCGATCGCGCCCGAGTCAGGTGAGGGCGGCGCGGCGGCCCTGCTCGCCGAGGCGGAGCGGGTGGCACAGCCGGTGGCGGGCGTGGATGCGGTACTGGACGCGCTGTCGGAGCGGCTTGCCGCGCTGCGGCTCGAGGCCGAGGACCTCGGGGGTGAGCTGCGCCGCTACGCCGACTCGCTCGAGGGCGAGCCGGGCCGGCTTCAGGAGGTCGAGGAGCGGCTGGAGCTCTACGAGCGGCTCGAGCGCAAGCACGGAGGGAGCGTGCGGGCGGTGCTCGAGCACGCGGAGCGCTGCCGCGCCGAGCGCGACCGGCTCGCGCGGGCCGAGGTCGAGACGGAGCGCGTCGAGGCGGCGCTCGGCGAGGAGGGCGCCGAGCGCGACGGCCTCGCCGCGGAACTGGGGGTCGCGCGCCGGAAGGCAGCGCCCCGCCTCGCGAAGCGGGTGTGCGAGGAGCTCGCCGCACTCGCCATGGAGGGGGCGAGCTTCGAGGTTCAGGTCGAGCCGCGCGGCGAGATCGGGCCGAGCGGCGCCGATCAGGTCGAGTTCCTGCTGGGGCCGAACCCCGGCGTTCCCGCCGCCCCGATACGTGAGGCCGCGTCCGGCGGTGAGCTCTCGCGCGTGATGCTGGCGCTGATGACGGTGGCCGGAGCAGACGAGTCGCGCACGCTCGTGTTCGACGAGGTCGACGCCGGGGTCGGCGGCCAGACGGCGCGCGCCGTCGGCGAGCGCCTGCGCGTGCTGGCGGAGGCGCGCCAGGTGCTCTGCATCACGCACCTGCCCCAGATCGCCTCGCTCGCCGGGACGCACTTCCGGATCGAGAAGTCGGCCGCCGGCAGCACGGCCCTGACGACAGTGGAGCCGCTCGAGGGCGAGGGCGTCGTCGAGGAGCTCGTGCGGATGTTGGGCGCGGACGCGGGCGACGGGGCTGCCCGGAAGCACGCCGAGGAGCTGCTCGCCGCGGCATGAGCGATGCTCGTCCACGCGTGCCCGATGCTCATCCGGATCGGCAGCTAGACTCGGCTTCCCAGAGGCTGATGCCCGAATCCCGCCCTGCCACCCGCTTCATCTTCGTCACAGGCGGCGTGGTCTCCGCACTCGGCAAGGGCATCGCCGCGGCGTCGCTCGGGCAGCTGCTCGTGGCCCGCGGGCTCTCTGTGACGATCCAGAAGTTCGACCCGTACATCAACGTCGACCCCGGCACGATGAGCCCGTTCCAGCACGGCGAGGTGTTCGTGACGGAGGACGGGGCCGAGACCGATCTCGACCTCGGTCACTACGAGCGCTTCACGGATGTGAACACGAGCCGTGCCTCGAACGCCACCGCGGGGGCGATCTACAACTCGGTGATCCGGCGCGAGCGCCGCGGCGACTACCTCGGCGGCACCGTGCAGGTGATTCCGCACATCACCGACGAGATCAAGAACCGCATCAAGCTCGTTGCGGAGTCGACCGACGTCGACATCGTCATCACCGAGATCGGCGGCACCGTGGGCGACATCGAGTCGCTGCCGTTCCTCGAGGCGCTGCGCCAGTTCGCCTCCGACTTCGGCCGCGACCGCTGCATGTTCGTGCACTTAACGCTCGTGCCGTTCCTCGGCCACGCCGGCGAGCTGAAGACGAAGCCGACCCAGCATTCGGTGCAGGAGCTGCGCCGCATCGGCATCCAGCCGGACATGGTGATGTGCCGCTCCGAGGAGGCGCTCGGCACCGAAATCCGTGAGAAGATCGCGCTGTTCGCCAACCTGCCGGTGAGCTCGGTGGTCTCGGCGCGCGACGTCGACTCGATCTACAAGGTGCCGCTCGAGTTCGCGGCGGAGGGCGTCGACGCCGCGGTGCTCTCGCATTTCCGCATCGAGGCCCCGGTGCCTGACCTGTCGGCGTGGAAGGGCCTCGTCGACCGGATCGAGGCGGCGCGCCAGCCCGTGCGGATCGCGCTCGTCGGCAAGTACAACCAGCTCGCCGACGCCTACCTGTCCGTGATCGAGGCGCTCAACCACGCGGGCTCCCACCACGGCGGTCGCGTCGAGGTGCACTGGGTGGACAGCGAGCGGCTCACGGACGGCGAGGTCGAACGCGAGCTCGCCACCTGCGACGGCATCCTCGTTCCGGGCGGGTTCGGGGTACGCGGCATCGAGGGCAAGATCCAGGCCGCGCGCTACGCGCGCGAGCACCGGGTGCCCTACCTCGGGATCTGCCTCGGCATGCAGATCGCCGTGGCCGAGTTCGCCCGCCACGTCGCGGGCATGGAGGGCGCGAACTCCACCGAGTTCGACCCCGAGACGCCCTACCCCGTGATCGACCTCCTGCCGGAGCAGAAGGAGGTGCGCGACATGGGCGGCACGATGCGCCTCGGCGCCGACCCGGTGAAGCTCCACGAGGGCACCCGGGCCCGTGAGATCTACGACGAGGCCGTCATCTATGAGCGCCACCGCCATCGCTACGAGGTCAACAACCATCTGCGCAAGCGGCTCGAGCAGGCCGGGCTGACCTTCAGCGGCACCTCGCCCGACGACCGGCTCGTCGAGGTGATCGAGCTGCCCGCTCACCCGTTCTTCGTCGCGTCCCAGTACCACCCCGAGTTCAAGTCGCGCCCGCTGCGCCCGCAGCCGCTCTTCCGCGAGTTCGTCGGGGCTGCGCTCGAGCTCGCCCGTGAGCGGGCGCCCGAGGTCGAGCCCTCGGTGCACGCCGAGTCGCACGCCTAGCGGCCGCCCCGGGCTGCTTCGCGCGAGCGCCTACTCGTCGGGCAGCCCGGCGGCGGCGGACGCCTCTCCGCGGTCGAGGAACACCTCGAGCCTGGCCACCCGTCCAGTCCTGACCGTCCACACATGGGCCACCGCGGCGCTGACACGCGCGCGCATCTGGCGGGCCATCCCCGAGAGGTTCAGCAGGACGACCACGAACGGGTCCGCCTCGATGAAGCGCTCGGGCTCCCAGCGCAGGTCCTCCCAGATCTCGTCCATGCGCACACGCTGGCGCTTCAGCCCCTCGACCCCGACGTAGACCGGCTCCATGTCGGGATAGCTCTGCGGCACGACGAGCTCCGCGTCCGGGTGGAACAGCTCGGCGTAGAAGTCGTCGTAGGCACCGCGCAAGACGCCCGGCCCGTCGTTGTAGACGACGTACGACCGGTGTATCCGCTCGAGCACCTCCGGGTCCATGACCCGAGTATTCCGTCCCGATCGGCCCCGTGTAGCGTGTCGGCCGTGATCGTCGAGGCGTCCAGCGAGGAGCGCGAGCGGCTGGTCGCCGACTTCGTGCGGCTCTGCGAGGTCGAGAGCCCGTCCGGCGAAGAGCGCGCCATGGCGGACGCCGTGATGAAGGAGCTGCGCGGGCTCGGACTCGAGGTGGAGGAGGACGACACCGCCGAGGAGACCGGCGCCGGGGCGGGCAACCTGCTCGCACGCGTGCCCGGCCCCGACGACGCGCCCGCGATCCTGCTCTGCGCCCACATCGACACGGTGCCGCTAGACGCGCCCGTGCAGGTGCAGCGTGCCGACGGCATCCTCACGAACCGCAACCAGGCGATCCTCGGCGCCGACAACAAGGCCGCGATCGCGACGATCCTCGGCGCCGCGAGGCGGCTGGTGAAGGACGGCTCGCCGGTCGAGGTGGAGCTGTTGCTGACCACCTCCGAGGAGCGCGCCCTGCGCGGGGCGAAGGCGTTCGACCGGGCGCGCCTGCGCGCCGAGTACGGCTTCGTCTTCGACCACGCCTCGCCGATCGGCGAGGTCGTGGTGGCCTCGCCGACCTACTACCGGCTCGCGGCGAGCTTCCGCGGTCAGGCGGCCCACGCCGGGATACGGCCCGAGGCCGGCGCGAACGCGATCGCCGCCGCCGCGGCAGCGATCGCCCGCATGCGCATCGGCCGGCTCGACGACGAGACGACCGCCAACGTCGGTCGCATCGAGGGCGGCACCGCCGCGAACGTGGTGGCCGAGCGCTGCGAGGTCGAGCTCGAGGCGCGCAGCCTCGACGACGCGCGAGCCGGCGAGGTGGTGAGCGAGCTGGTCGACGCCTGCGCCGAGGCGGCGAGCGACGGACACTGCGATCTCGACACCTCGGTCGAGCGCCTCTTCCGCGGCTACCGGCTCACGCGCACAGCGCCCGCCGTGGAGACCGCCGCCGCGGCGCTCGAGGCGTGCGGCATGGAGCCGGTCTACATCACGACGGGCGGGGGCAGCGACGCCAACGCTCTCATCACAGCGGGCCTGCCGGTCGTGAACATCGCGAACGGCACCGAGCGCAATCACCAGCCCGACGAGTCGGTCACCGAGGACGCGCTCGAGACGATGCTGGACGTGACGCTCGCGATCGTGGCCGAGGCGGGACGGCGATGAGCTTCCAGCGGATCGACAGCCGCACGGCCTGGGAGGGGCGGATCGCGAAGGTGCGCGTCGACAGCTTCCGCTTCGACGACGGCGAGCAGGCGGAGCGCGAGATCGTCGAGCACCCCGGCTCGGTGGCGGTCCTCGCGCACGACGGCGAGCGCCTCTTCCTCGTGCGCCAGCCCCGCGAGGCCGTGGGGGAGCAGGCGCTTCTCGAGCTGCCGGCGGGGAAGCTCGACGAGGTGGGCGAGAGCCCGCTCGAGACCGCGAAGCGCGAGCTGGCCGAGGAGATCGGCAAGGGCGCGCGCAGCTGGGAGCAGCTCACGGGCTTCTACACGTCGCCGGGGTTCGTCGACGAGGAGTGCACCCTGTTCCTCGCCACGGACCTCTACGACGAGCGCGCCGATCCGGCCGAGGACGAGCGCATCGAGGTAGTCGAGGCGCCGATCGCCGAGCTCGACGGGCTCATCCGCGAGTGCCGCGACGCCAAGTCGCTCGCCGGGCTGCTCTGGTTCCGGGCCTTTCTGGCCTGACGCCGACGTTGCAGCGTCAAGGGATGGGGCCACCGTGGACGAACCGGTGTTTCGATGGCCACTGTCGAGACGCTCGCCGTCGCGCGCCGCTTCGAGCACCTGCTGCTCGACTTCCTCGGCTACCTCGAGTTCGAGCGCGGCCTGTCGCGCAACACGCTCGAGGCCTACCGGACCGACCTCCTGCAGTTCGGGCGCTTCCTCCATGCGCGCGGCGTCTCCGCGCTCGAGGCTGGCCCCGGCGACGTGACCGACTTCCTCGAGTGGCTCGCGCGCGGGGACGACGAGCGGGCGCCGGCATCGCCCGCCACGATTCACCGCAAGTCCGCCTGCCTGCGCTCCTTCTACCGCCATCTGCGCCGCGACGGCCTGCGCGAGTCGGACCCGACCGCCACGCTCAGCGGCCCGCGACGCGCCCGCAAGCTGCCGCAGGTGCTGACCCGGGGGGAGGTGAACCGCCTCCTCGCGCAGCCGCACGGCACGGAGCCCGCCGCGCTGCGCGACCGGGCGCTGCTCGAGCTCATGTATGCGTCCGGCCTGCGGGCCTCGGAGGCCATCGGGCTCGACCTGGGGGACGTCGACATGGACGACCGCGTGCTGCGCGCCCGCGGCAAGGGCTCGAAGGAGCGGCTCGTGCCGATCGGGCAGGCGGCGCTCGGAGCGCTCCGCATCTACCTCGAGCGCGGCCGGCCCAAGCTGGTCAAGGGTTCGCCCGAGCCGCACCTGTTCGTCAACTTCCGCGGCGGCGCGCTGACGCGCCAGGGCCTCTACAAGATCGTGCGCCGCCACGCGGTCACGGCGGGCCTGGGCGACCGGATGAGCCCGCACACCCTCCGCCACACCTTCGCGACGCACCTGCTCGCAGGCGGTTGCGACCTGCGCTCGGTTCAGGAGATGCTCGGCCACGCCGACGTCGCCACGACCCAGCTCTACACCCATCTCTCGAGCGAGCGCCTGAAGGACGTCTACTTCCGGGCCCACCCGCGCGCGACGATCTAGACCGCCGCCGGACGCTTGCCTGGACACGCCGGCGGTGGGATCCTGCGCAGGGGCGAGCAATGGACCGCAAAGCGCTGAACGGCGTCGAGCTCGCGTATGAGATCGCCGGATCCGGCGATCCGCTGGTTCTCATCCATGCCGGCGTCTGCGCCGACTTCTTCGCGCCGCTCGCGCGAGAGACCGCGCTTGCAGGAGGCTTCCGCGTGCTGCGCTACCACCGACCGGGCTACGGGGACAGCCCCGCGCTCGACGGCCCGGTCTCCATCGCCGATCACGCAGCGCACTGCGGCGCGCTCCTCGGCGAGCTGGAGCTGGGCCCGGCCCACGTGGTCGGCCACTCCTCGAGCGCGATGATGGCGCTCCAGCTGGCACTGGATAGACCTGACGCGGTCGCCTCGCTGACGCTGCTGGACGCGGCACGGCCCGCCCCGCCGAGCGATCTCCAGGCGTCCTTCGTGAAGGAGGTGGCCCTGCCCACCATCGAGCGCTATCGAGGCGGCGACAGCGCCGGCGCGATCGACTTCTGGATGCATGGGGTATGCGGGCCGGACTACCGCGCCCCGCTCGAGCGGGCGGTCCCGGGCGCGGTCGAGCAGGCGCTGGCAGACGCGGACAGCTTCCTGAGCCAGGAGCTCTCCGCGGTGATGGAGTGGCAGTTCACGGCGGAGGACGCCGCGCGCGTCGCCCAGCCGGCGATGGTCGTGGTCGGTGAGAGGAGCCATCCGGTCTTCCACGAGCGGGCGGAGCTGCTGCTCTCCTGGCTGCCGAACGGCGAGCGCTTCACTCTCCCGGGCGCGACGCACCTGCTTCACGTCGAGCACCCGCCCGAGATGGCCGAGGCGCTGGCCGGATTCGCAGGCCGGCACCCGGCAGACGCCGGCTGCTAGAACCGGAGGCGTGCCCGAGCTCCCCGAGGTAGAGACGATCCGCCGTCAGCTGGCCCCCGCACTGGAGGGCCGGCGGCTCGAGCGCGTGCAGGTCCTCGACCCGCGCTGGTGCGAGCCCGCCCCGCCCGAGGCGATCGACGATGCGCTCGCCGGGCGCCGTGTCAGCGCGCTGTGGCGGCGGGGCAAGTACCTCGTCCTGTCGACCGACGACGACATCCACCTCGCGATGCATCTGCGCATGACCGGGAACCTGCTGCTCGTGCCGGTGAAGGAGGACGAGCCGGGCCGACCGCACCTTCGCGTGCGCTTCGAGCTCGGTCGCAAGCGCGGCCGGCCGGCCGAGCGGCTGCTGTTCGTAGACGTGCGCCGCTTCGGCACCGGCGACGTCCTGCTCGGCAGCGAGGCGCTCGCCGAGTTCTTCGCATCGAGGCTCGGAGTCGAGCCGCTCAGCCCCGACTTCACGGCCGAGGCGCTCCGAGCGCAGGCCCGCGGCCGCAGGCAGCCCGTCAAGGCCTTCCTGCTGAACCAGGAGCGAGTTGCCGGGGTCGGCAACATCTACGCCGACGAAGCGCTTTTCCGCGCCCGCATCCACCCGCTGCGCCCGGTGGGGAAGCTCAAACGCCCGCAGATCGAGGCGCTTCGTGACGCGGTGGTCGAGACGCTCGAGCTCGGCATCGACTCGAAGGGCGCCTCGATCGACGACTACCGCCAAGTCGACGGCCAGCGGGGCAGCTTCCAGGACCGCTTCCTCGTCCATACGCGTGAGGGCGAGCCCTGCCCACGGTGCGGCACGCCGATCCGCAAGATGCGGGCAGCGGGCCGCGGGACCTACATCTGCCCGAGCTGCCAGCGGGCCCCGCGGCGCCGCTGACCTACGGCGCCCACAGCGCCGGGGCGGCGCCGCCTAGCTGAGCGCGGCGTAGTCCTCGTCGGACAGCTCGATGTCGAGCGCGGCGAGATTGCGCTTCAGATGGTCGAGCGACAGGGTGCCCGGGATCGGCACGATGCCGGGCGACCGCTTCAGTAGCCACGCGAGCGCGATCTGCTCCGGCGTTGCGTCGTAGCGGCCCGCGAACTCGGCGAGCCGGCCGCCGCCGGCTCCGTGCAGGGGGTAGAACGGTACGAAGAGGAGGTTCTCCCTCTCGCAGAGGTCCACGACGTCCTCGTGCCTGCGTTCGGCGAGGTTGTACTCGTTCTGGACCGCCGTGACCGGCACCACGGCCCGTGCGCGCTCGACCTGCTCCACTGTCATCTCCGAGACGCCGACGTGCTCGATGCGGCCCGCGTCGAGGAACTCCCTGAGGACACCCAGCGACTCCTCGAGCGGCACCCCCGGATCTACCCGGTGGAGGTAGCAGAGGGTGATCGTGTCGGTCCGAAGGCGCTCGAAGCTCTCCTCGAGCTCGGCCCGCAGCCGCTCCGGCCGGCCGCTACCCGGGTGGTAGCCGCCCTTGGTGGCGACCACCAGGTCGTCCGGAAACGGCGCCAGTGCGGCCCCGATCGCCTGCTCGCTCGCACCGCCGGTGTAGAGATGGGCGGTGTCGATCAAACCCACCCCCGCCTCGACGGCCCGCCTGAGGAAGTCGTGATTCTCGGGGGTGTGGGTGAGCCGGTTGGTGCCGAGCCCGATCCGGCTGAAGCGGTGGTCGCCGAGGGTGGCTGTCCTGGCGATCGACACCTTCTACTCAGGCCGCGAGCAGCGCGTCCAGGCTGCCGGCGCGGTCGGCCTCGAGCAGCTCGCGGAAGCCGCCGATGGCGCGCTTTCCGACCACGATCTGCGGAAAGGTCATCTGCCCGGTCAGGGCGACGAGGTCGGCGCGGCCGTCCGGGTCCTTCGCGAGATTGACCTCGAGGTAGGCCACGCCGCGCGCCTGCAGCAGCGCCTTGGCCTGGCGGCAGAAGCCGCAGGGCTCCGTTGTATAGACCACGACCCCGTTCGCGTCCGACATCGGATTCAGAGTCTAGGTCGTGCCCGGATCCTTCAAGACCGAAGCGGTGGTGTTGCGCTCGATCCGCTACGGCGAGGCGGACCGCGTGCTCCACCTCTATACGGACGGCCACGGCCGTGTCGGCGCGGTCGCGAAGGGCGTCCGGCGCGTCAAATCGCGCCTTGGAGGGCGGCTCGAGCCGCTCAGCCGCGTGCAGCTCGTCCTGCACCAGGGCCGCGGTGAGCTCTGCACGATCAGCCAGGCGGACACCGTTCACGCTCATCCGGCGCTGCGCGAGCGCCGCGAGTCGCTCGAGCGCGCCTCGCAGGCCTGCGAGGCGGTGCTGCGGCTGCTCGACTCGAGCGAGCCGAACCCGCCCGCCTACAACCTGCTCTGCAACGAGCTTGCGCTGCTCGACGCCGACCCGGCGCGGGCCTGCCGCTCGCAGGCGCTCGCCTTTCGGCTGAAGCTGCTCCTGGCTGCGGGCTTCGCGCCCGAGCTGGGCTCGTGCGCCTCGTGCGGGGATGCCGAGCACCTCGGTGCCTTCTCGCCGAGCGCCGGCGGCGTCGTGTGCGCGGGCTGCGAGGCGGGCTCGTTCCCGCTGGGCGAGGACGCCCACCGCTTCCTCGTCGAGGCGCTGGCTCGCCCGCTGTCGGAGGCGCCCGCCGCCCCCGAGCGCGCGCTCGCCCAGGCGGACCGCGCCGTGGGGGAGACGCTCGAGTATCACGCGCACGTGCGATTGAGGCGCGTGGCCTAGGGAATACAGTCACATCCCATGAGCATCGCCGCGGACACGCAGCTCGTCTACGACTTCGCCGAGGGCTCGAAGGACATGCGCGAGCTCCTCGGCGGGAAGGGCGCCAACGTGGCGGAGATGACGCGCGTGCTCGGCGCCGAGCGGGTGCCGGCCGGGTTCACGATCACGACCGAGGCCTGCGTCGCCTACATGGAGGCGGGCGGCGAGCTCCCGGAGGGGCTCGAGCAGCAGGCCGACGCTGCGCTCGCCCGCCTCGAGGAGCACAGCGGCAAGCGGCTGGGCGACTCGGACGACCCGCTGCTCGTTTCGGTCCGCTCGGGCGCCCGCGAGTCGATGCCGGGGATGCTCGACACCGTCCTCAACCTCGGCCTGAACGACGAGTCGGTCGAGGGACTCGGCGGCGACCGCTTCGCCTGGGACTCCTACCGCCGCTTCGTGCAGATGTTCGGCGACGTCTGCCGCGGCATCCCGCATGGGAGCTTCGAGGAGCTGATCGGGAAGCGCAAGAAGAAGGCCGGTGTCGAGGAGGACACGGAGCTCTCGGTGGACGACCTGAAGGCGCTCACGGAGGAGTTCAAGGAGGCCTACGAGGACGAGTTCCCGCAAGACCCGCGCGACCAGCTGATCGAGGCGATCCGCGCGGTCTTCGACTCCTGGACCGGCCCGCGGGCGGTCGAGTACCGGCGGATCAACCGCATCCCCGACACCTGGGGGACGGCGGTGAACGTCCAGCAGATGGTGTTCGGGAACCGCGGCGAGAAGTCGTGCTCGGGCGTCGCGTTCTCGCGCGACGAGATCACGGGTGCGCCCGAGCCGTCGGGGGACTTCCTCGTCAATGCCCAGGGCGAGGACGTCGTGTCGGGCGTCCGCACCCCGCGTGACATCTCCGAGATGAAGGAGCTGATGCCGGAGGCCCACGCCGAGCTGATGGAGATCCTGCGCACGCTCGAGGGGCACTACAAGGACATGCAGGACACGGAGTTCACGGTCGAGGAGGGCACCCTCTACATGCTCCAGACGCGCAACGCGAAGCGGCCCGCTCAGGCGGCCGTGCGCTTCGCGGTCGACGCGGTCGAGGAGGGGCTCCTCGACAAGCCGGACGCGATCATGACGATCGAGGCGGCGCGGCTCGACGCCCTGCTGCACCCGGCATTCGCCCGGGACGCGGACTTCGAGACGCTCACCGAGGGGGTGGGCGCCTCGCCGGGCGCGGCGGCCGGCGAGATCGTGTTCACGGCCGACGATGCGGTCGCGGCAGAGAAGGACGGGCGCGAGGTGATCCTCGTGCGGCCGTTCACGGAGGCCGACGACGTGCACGGCTTCCACGCTGCCAAGGGGATCCTGACGAGCAAGGGCGGCAAGGCGAGCCACGCGGCGCTCGTGGCACGCGGGATGGGGAAGCCGTGCGTGGCGGGCGCGGGAGAGCTCGAGATCGACCTGGAGGCGAGGAAGCTGCGCGTAGGCGACACCGAGCTCTCGGAGGGCGACCACATCGCGATCGACGGCAGCACGGGGGTCGTGACCGCGGACGAAGTTCCGCTCGAGGACCCCGAGGTGAGCGGTGAGTTCGAGACCGTCCTCGAGTGGGCGGACGAGCTCCGCAGCCTCGGCGTGCGCACCAACGCCGACACGGCCGAGGACGCGACCAAGGCGCGGGAGTTCGGCGCAGAGGGCATAGGCCTCTGCCGCTCGGAGCACATCTTCCTCGGCACCGACAGCCAGGCCGTGATGCAGGCGATGATCATGGCCGAGACGGACGACGAGCGCGGCGAGGCGCTCGACAAGTTGCTGGAGCTTCAACGGGAGCACTTCGAGGCGCTCTTCGAGTCGATGAAGGGCCTGCCGGTCACGATCCGGCTGCTCGACCCGCCGCTCCACGAGTTCATCCCGAACGCCGAGGAGCTCGCGAAGGAGGTGGAGCGGGCCCGGATCGAGGAGAGCGGCGAGCTCGAGGAGCTCGAGGGCACGCTCAATCGCGTCCACGAGCTGGCGGAGACCAACCCGATGCTCGGCACGCGGGGCGTACGGCTCGCCATCCTCCATCCCGAGATCTACGAGATGCAGGTGCGCGCCATCGTGCGCGCCGCGCTCGCGCTCAAGGAGCAACCCGAGCTCGAGGTGATGATCCCGCTGGTCGCCTACGAGCAGGAGCTCGACCTGATGCGCGAGCTGGTCGACAGGGTGATCGAGGAGGAGCAGGCCGGAGATCTGAAACTGCTGCTCGGCACGATGATCGAGCTGCCGCGCGCCTGCTTCGTGGCAGACCGGATCGCCGCGCGCGCCGACTTCTTCTCCTTCGGGACGAACGACCTCACCCAGACCGCGATCGGCTTCTCGCGCGACGATGTGGGCGGGGCGATGCTCGCGCGCTACATCGAGGAGAAGATCGTCGAACGCAGCCCGTTCGAGACGATCGACTCGCCGGGCGTCGGCTGGCTCGTCCGGCTCGCGGCGTGGGTCGGGCGCGAGGCGAAGCCCGACCTGAAGCTCGGGATCTGCGGCGAGCACGGCGGCGACCCGGAGTCGATCGAGTTGTTCCAGACGGCCGGGCTCGACTACGTGAGCTGCTCGCCCTACCGCGTGCCCGTCGCCCGCGTCGCCGCGGCCCAGAGCGCCATCAAGGCATCCTCGAATCCCTGATCGTCGCCGCCGGCGATGCGGTGGAGCCCGTAGCCGTCGAACAGCGCCACGAATGCCCGGGCGTAGGCCTCCGGATGCTCCGCCCCCGTGGCGCGCAGGGCCGCCTCGGCGGCGGCCTCGTAGAGGTCCAGGCAGCGGCGCGCGACCTCGCGCAGCCGCGGCCGGCGCGACACCTCGAGGTAGAGCTCGAACTGGGCCACGCTCGTCTCCTCGAGCTCCGCGCGAAACAGGCGCGCGGCCTCGAGCGGCTCGAGCTCCCTGCCCTCGAGCAGCTCGGCGGCAGCGGCCAGGCGCTCGGTCTCGGCGCTCACGAACCTGAACAGTGCCCCCTCGAGCAGGTCGTCCAGCGACTCGAAGTAGTAGGTCGTCGACGACAGCGGGACGCCGGCCTCGGTCGCAACGGCGCGGTGGGTGACGCTCGCGACGCCCCGCTTGGCGATGACCCGTAGCGCGGCCTCGAGGATCGCGTCACGGCGGCGCTCGCCGCGGGCTTGACGGGTGGGTTCCCCGGAGGGCACGCTGCGAGGATAGGAAAAAACTTGCACACATGTGCAAGTTTTCGTGTACATTGCGCCGCCGCATGAACCCTTCGCGCCTGCTCCCCGTCCTGGCCGCCGTGACGCTTCTGCTCGCGATCGGCGCGGGGGCCGCCCACGGTCACGCCGAGCGGCTCTCGTACTACCCGAACCACAAGCTCGGCGAGGTGCCGAAGTACAGGACCACCGGGAAGGCGCTCGTCGTCTGCAAGTCCGACTCGGGCAAGCGCATACGCCGGCTGCTGAGCGGCAAGGCGGAGCGCCGCAACCTGAAGCTCCTGGATCGCTGCCGCTTCAGCCACATCCAGGCGGCGGTCGACGCGGCGAAGTCGAACTACCGCATCCTGATCCTTCCGGGCGTGTATCGCGAGGAGCCGAGCCGCAAGGTCGCCGAGCCGAACCCGCGCTGCGCGAGCGACTACCAGGAATACGGAAACCCGCGCTTCGGCGGGACGGGCACGGTGCGGGTCGCGAACTACGACTACCAGCGCAAGTGCAAGAACGCGCAGAACCTGATCGCGATCATCGGCGACGGGCCCGACAAAGATCGCCGCTGCGACGTCAAGTGCAACCTGCAGATCGAGGGCACCGGCACGAAGCCCGGGCACGTGCTGCTCGACGGCTCGCGCAAGAAGCTGAACGTGATCCGGGCGGACCGCGCCGACGGGATCCACCTGCGCAACTTCACGGTCCAGTTCTCGGACTTCAACAACGTCTACGTGCTCGAGACGAACGGCTTCCGCATGGAGAACATCGTCTCGCGCTGGAGCCGCGAGTACGGGTTCCTGTCGTTCACCTCGGACAACGGCCTCTACCGCAAGCTCGAGGCGTACGGCTCGGGTGACTCCGGCATCTACCCCGGCTCCGGCCCCGAGGGCCACTGCAAGCGCTACGGGATCGAGGTCGACCGGGTCAACTCGCACGGCAACACGATCGGCTGGTCGGGCACCGCGGGCAACGGCATCTACACGCACGACTCGAAGTTCCACCACAACTCGGCGGGGATCACGACCGACTCGTTCGCGGGCGGCCACCCCGGGATGCCGCAGGACTGCTCGAAGTGGGAGCGCAACGACATCTACTCGAACAACCTCGACCTCTTCGGCGAGAAGCGCGACCAGTACTGCTTCGAGGAGAACCGGCCGATCGCCGAGCGCAACCCGAAGATCGTCTGCCCGGCCTTCAGCGCACCAGTCGGCACCGGCATCCTGATCGCCGGCGGCAACGAGAACATCATTCGCAACAACCGGATCTGGGACAACTGGCGCGCGGGCGTCATGCAGTTCTGGGTGCCGGCGCCGTTCCGCGGCACCGACCCGACCGGGCAGTCGAAGAACTCGGGACCCGCCTACGAGGCCTCGACCGACACGTCGAACGGCAACGAGATGCGGGCCAACGTGATGAGCCTGACGCCGAAGGGCAAGCGCGACCCGAACGGCAAGGACTTCTGGTGGGACGAGGAGGGCCACGAGAACTGCTGGACGGAGAACCGCGCCGGCGCCGGCAACGCGATCACGAGCGACCCGGCGGTGCTGCCGGAGTGCCCGGGCTCGCCGGTCCATACGCAGACGACGCCCGCGAAGCTTGCGCTCCTCGCACCCTGCGGAAGCTGGGATCCCCAGGACGATCTGCTCCAGGACCCGCCCGGCTGTGACTGGTTCACGCGGCCGCCAGAGCCGAGGTAGTCCCGTGCGCCGGACAGCCCTCGCACTCACGCTGGTGCTCGTCGTGGTCGCAGCCGGCTGCGGCGGCGACGACGAGCTCGGCAGCGGCGATCTCATGTGGGAGAAGAAGCCGCGCGTGTTCACGAACGCGAACCTGCCCGACGACCGCGTTCTGGCGGGCACGGTGCGAAACGACACGCTCGAGACCGTGACGCTCGTCGCACGTGACCTCGGCGTGCGCACCCCGAGTGGCGACAGGATGGAGAGCGCGGCGGTGTTCGCACCCACGTTCATCCGCGGCGTCTTCCCGCAGAACCGAGGCAGCGAGATCCCCGAGAGCGAGCAGCTCCGTATCGGTCTGCGCGCCCGGCTCCGGCCGGGCCAGACCGCGCCGCTCACGGTGTCCTGGCGCCGGCACGGCGAGCAGGCCGCCGTGGTTGACTACGGCGTGGGCACGCTGCCGGTGCCGAGCAACTGATCCCCGGCGCGGCTGCGAGAATCGGCCCCGCATGCCCCCTCAGCTCGCTCGGACCTCATTCGCCGAGCGGGTGGAGCGGCTCGAGCGTGAGTCGCTGTCCCCGCTTGCCACGCGTTCCTATCCCGCTCGGCGAGCCGCCCCTGAGCCCGACTCGGATCACCGCACGCCGTTCCAGCGCGACCGCGACCGGATCGTCCATTCGAAGGCCTTCCGGCGCCTCAAGCACAAGACGCAGGTGTTCATCGCGCCCGAGGGCGACCATTACCGCACCCGTCTCACACACACGCTCGAGGCCTCGGGGATCGCCCGCAACGTCGCCCGGGCGCTATCCCTCAACGAGGACCTGACCGAGGCGATCTCGCTCGGCCACGACCTCGGCCATCCGCCCTTCGGCCACATCGGCGAGGAGGTTCTCGACGCCTGCGTGCGCGAGCGCTGGGGGAGCGGGTTCCGTCACAACGAGCATTCACTTCGTGTGGTCGAGCGGATCGAGAGGCTTAACCTGACCGATCAGGTGCGCGACGGGATCAGGTACCACACAGGCCCGCAGGCGCCGGCCACGGTCGAGGGCCGGATCGTGAAGCTCGTCGACCGCATCGCCTACATCAACCACGACATCGACGACGCCCTGCGCGCCGGCATCCTGCGCTTCGAGGACCTGCCGCGCGAGGAGATCGAGCTGCTCGGCTCGACGGGTTCCGAGCGCATCGAGCGGCTCGTCGTCGACCTGCTCGAACGTTCCGAGGCGGCCGGCGACATCGTCCAGGGCGAGGAGGTCGGCGGCGCGATGCTGCGCCTGCGCTCGTTCATGTTCGAGCGCGTCTACCTCGGGCCGGATGCCCAGATGGAGAAGCCGCGCATCGAGCGGCTGCTGCGGACCCTGTTCGAGGAGTACGCCGCCACGCCGCCCCCTGCCGTGGTGGAGGGCGCGTCAGAACAGGAGCGTGTCGTCGACTGGCTTGCAGGGATGACCGACCGCTTCGCGATCCGCGCATTCGCCGACATGTCGATGCCACAGGGCTTCTGATGGCGCTCTACACGCGCGACTCGATCGAGCGCATGCGCGACACCGTCGACATGGCCGAGCTCGTGGGCTCGAAGACCGACCTGCGCCGGGTCGGCTCGCGGCTCACCGGCCTGTGCCCGTTCCACGACGAGCGCACGCCGTCGTTCTCCGTGAACGTCCAGGACAAGCTCTTCTACTGCTTCGGCTGCCACGCGAAGGGGGACGCGATCGGCTTCGTCGAGCAGACCGAGGGCCTCGACTTCCGCGAGTCCGTCGAGTTCCTCGCAGAGCGCTACGGGGTCGAGCTCGAGCTCGAGAACGAGGATCCGCAGGCCGAGGCGCGCCGGCGCCGCCGCGAGCGGCTCCTGGCGCTGCTCGACCGCGCCACGCGCTTCTACGACAGCTATCTGTGGGAATCGACGGAGGCCCGGCGAGCGCGCGACTACCTCGCCGGCCGGGGGCTGTCCGAGGAGATCCTGCGGCAGTTCCGGGTGGGCTACTCGCCGAGCGCCTGGGACCGGATGCTGCTGGGCGCGCGCCAGAGCGGTTTCAGCGAGGAGGAGCTGATGGCGGCGGGGCTTGCCCAGCGCGGGCGCGACGGCCGCGGCGCCTTCGATCGCTTCCGTGGGCGCATCATGTTCCCGCTGTCCGACGGGCGCGGGCGTGTGCTCGGCTTCGGCGCGCGCCAGATGGGGGAGGGGCGCGGGCCGAAGTACCTCAACACGAGCGAGAACGAGATCTACCACAAGGGCCGTCAGCTCTTCGGCCTCGACATTGCGCGCGGCCAGGCGGCGAGGAGCGGTCGGATCGTGGTCGTGGAGGGTTATACGGACGTGCTCGCCCTTCACCAGGCCGGCATCCGCGAGGCCGTGGCGATCATGGGCACGGCGCTCACCCAGGAGCAGCTCGCGGAGGTCGGCCGCGCAGCCTCGGCGCTCGTGCTGGCCCTCGACGCGGATCGCTCCGGCCAGGAGGCGATGCTGCGCGCAGCGCGGCTTGCGGAGGAGCGCGGCCTGGAGCTGAGAGTGGTGGAGATGCCCGAGGGAACCGACCCGGCCGAGCTCGTAACTTCGGCCGGTGCCGAGGAGTTCGTAGGGAGGATGGAGCGTGCAGTCCCCATGATCGAGTTTCAGGTGCGTCGGGTACTTGCCGATGCAGACCTCGATACGCCTTCAGGCAGGGACAAGGCGCTTGGGGAGGCGAGGAAGTTGATTTCGGCAGTGCCCGAACGGACCGCAACCAGGGACGCGCTAGTCCGCGAGGCCGCGGACCGTTTGGACGTGCCTGCCGACTACGTGCTGGCGGCGGCCGCGCCCGCTGTGTCACGGCCGTCGTACGGCGGCGGCGATCCGGGTCCAGAGCAGGCTCCGCCGTCATCGTCCGCCGCCCCGGTCGGCTTCGGCGAGGCGTCGGTCGCGGCGGAGCGGGCCTACCTGTCGATGTGCCTCGCGAGCGGGGCGCTCGGGCGGGGGTACCTGGAGCGGCTGTCGGAGGACCACCTCTCGTCGCCGGCGCTGCGTTCCGCCCGGGCACACCTGGTGGCGTCGTTCAACGACCCGCTGGCCGGGCTCCCTGAGGACGACCCGGCCACGGCGGCCGTCGTGACCGGCGTGGCGATGTCGGCGCAGGAACAGGGCGAGGCGACCGAGCCCGCCCTGCGCATGAGTTACCTACAGCTCGAACTGCGCCGGATCGAGCGCGAGTTGCGGCGCGCCGCGCAGTCCGACGACAACGCGCGGCGCATGGAGCTCGCCGGCGCGCGCCAGCAGGTGCGGCGCGACATGGATCAGGTCATGGGGCAAACGGCGTGAAGCGAGTAGCCTTGCAACGCGGTTTCAGGGTCCTGGCCTTAATGGTCCCGGCCCTCCCGCAGAGGGACAGCTGATGAAAGATCGCTCCTTGCCTGGCCAGGGCGACGAGAACACGGATGAGCTCGACACGCCGGACGCCGTCGAGGGAAAGACCATGGGCGACGACAGGATCGACAACGGAGTCCCCGCACCGGAGCCCACTGTGGCCTCCGACGCCGACGACGCCGACGACTCGCCGAGGTCGAGCCGGAAGTGGAGTCCGAGGAACACGAGTCCGAGGAGCCTGACCTCTACGACGAGGGCGGGGTTGTCACCGCCGGACTCGTCGTTGCGCCGCCCGAGCAGGGAGCCGAGGACGCGGTGCGGCTCTACCTGCGCACGATCGGGCGCGTGCCGCTCCTCACCCGCGAGGACGAGGTCCGCCTGGCCAAGCGGATCGAGATGAACGACATGACGGCGAAGAACGCGCTCATCGAGGCGAACCTGCGCCTGGTCGTGTCCATCGCGAAGCGCTACAGCGGCCGCGGGCTGACCCTGCTCGACCTGATCCAGGAGGGCAACCTCGGCCTGATCCGCGCTGTCGAGAAATTCGACTGGCGCCGCGGCTTCAAATTCTCGACCTACGCCACCTGGTGGATCCGGCAGGCGATCACGCGCGCGCTCGCCGACCAGTCGCGCACGATCCGCATCCCCGTCCACATGGTCGAGCGGATGAACCGGGTGGCGCGGGCGAAGCGAGCGCTCATCCAGAAGAACAACCGCGAGCCCACCCCCGAGGAGATCGGTGAGCTGGTGGAGATGCCCGCCAAGAAGGTCGAGGAGATCCTCAAGCTCGGCCAGGAGCCCGTGTCACTGGAGGCGCCCGTGGGGGGCGAGGAGGGCGACGCCTCGCTCGGCGACTTCATCGAGGACGCGGCGACCGACCGCCCGCTCGAGATCGTCGCCAACCAGATGCGCGACGACGACCTCCAGAAGGTCCTCGACTCGCTGGGCTGGCGCGAGCGCAAGGTGATCGAGCTGCGCTACGGCCTCGGCGACCAGGGCCCGATGACCCTCGAGGACATCGGCCATGAGGTCGGCGTAACGCGCGAGCGGGTCCGCCAGATCGAGTCCAAGACGCTCGCCATGCTGAAGAGCTCCGGAGGCGCGGACCGCCTCGCCGGAACGACGGACGAGGCCTGACCGGCAGCCAACCGACGGGTCCTCGCGGCACCGACGACTGCCGAGCCGGGCGCTATCCTCGCCCGTGCCGATCCCCGGTGATGTAACGGCAACATGACTGACTGTTAATCAGTTCTTGGTGGTTCGAATCCACCCCGGGGAGCCTCACGACGCGACGCCTCGTCCGGGCACCTGACATGTCTACGCCCGTATCGTCATTCGGACGACGCGGTCGCCCTTGACGTGGAACGTGAAGTGGCTCGGGCCGTTGAAGCCCTCGCCACCCACGGTTGCGGTGATGGTTACCGCCCCGTCTTTCCGCTCGACATCGGTGAGGTCGAGCGACACGTGCACACCGATGAACTCACGGTCGCTCCATTCGCGAATTTCGTCCGGTCCACGGAACTCGCGGCCCCAGTCGTCCACCACGCCGTCGGACTCAAAGCAGGCGAGGAAGGCCGCTGTGTCGTTTGCGTTCGCTGCATCGAGGGCAGCCGCGACGGGGTCAGGCAGGTCGTTCATGCCATAGCTCCACTTCCTTGGGGGCGGGAACGGCCGGCGCCGGCCGGTCGCCACGTGAAGGATCACACCTGCGCACCTGACCTGATGACGCAGAAGCTACGACGGCCTTGTTGCCCGGGCGGATCCGCGAGGACGAGCCTGGAGCCGCCGGTTCCTGAGGGCCGCCTGAGACGGCCGATCAGCCGTCGATGAACTCCTGCCCGGCGTCCTCGTTGCACTCGATGCTCGGCGGCTCCTCGCCGGGGAATGCGAGGAACTGATAGCGCGGGCGGCCGAAGCCCCGCATGTCCAGCGCCAGAGCCGGCCGGCGACCTCGGCCGCCGTTGCCAAAGAGGTATCCGGAGCTGCCGCCCGCACTGCCGTGCGGGGTCACGCCGATCAGGTACATGCACTCGTCGAAGAGCTCGAACTCGTCGACCGGTTCCTTGAGGTCCTCGACCTTCTCGGTGAGCCGGTCGAGCTCCTCCTGAAGATCCTCGACCCTGTCCCGCAGCGACGGCGGCGGGTCGGACTTTCCTCCACCGCCCTGAACGGGCGGCGCGGCCGCCAGCATGGCGGCGCAAAGACATGTGAGCAGCAGGACACGGGCCATCAGTCGACCGCCTCCCCGGGCTCGTCCTGGCAGCGCACGGCCCGGGCGATCACCGCCGACGAGCGCCAGGAACATGTAGTCGGGATCGTCCCAATCGCTTCGGTCCACGGCGAGCGCCGCTCTGTAGGCCGGAGCCGCCCCCTGTGGGCCGAAGAGGTAGCCGAACCGGCCGTCCGGATCGCCGTACTCGGTGACGGGGACCCACGAGACACACGATTCCCACTCGTCGAAGCGCTCTGAGGACGCCAGCAGGCGCCAAGCGGAGCGCTTGATGCTCCTGACCCGCCGCTCGAGGCCGCTCACCGTGCTCGCCGGCGAGCGGCCCGCTGCGCTCGCTCGCGGGGTTCGTACGGAGGCCGGGTCGGCGGTTCCGCCCGGCAGGGGCGCATTGCTTCCGCAGCCGCCAAGGCGTGAGAGGTGGAGGAACAGGTAGTCCTCCCTGCGCGGCCGGCTCTCTCGATCAACGGCGAGCGCGGGCATGAAGCCCGGGCCGGTTCCGTCGCGTTCGTCGTAGTGGTAGCCGAAGCGGCCATCCGGGTCGCCGTACTCGCTGACGGGGATCCCGCGGAGGCACGCCTGCCAATCGGCGTAGCGGTCGGCGGACAGCTCCATGAGCTCGACCTTCCGTTCGAGGTCCGTCACCACCGACCTGATTGCGCTCACGTTCGCCGGGAGTGAGGTGGTCCGTGGCCAGGGCGAATCCTCGCCGGCGGACCCTGCCGTTGCCGGGACCACCACGGCGGCGCCGATGACCGCGCAGGCAAGAAGACGACGGGCACGCCTCATCCCTCGACCTCAACGGCGCCGACGTCACAGCCCGCGCCCTGAGGGCGGGCGATTCCACGTTGATCCCCTGCGACGAGAGCCAGCCGGTCGGCGACGAGGCCCTCGAGATGCTGCTCTCCTTCGAGCACCTCACCGAACGGCGTGAAGCGGCAGCTCTCGATGGGGACGCGGTCGAGCGCCGGGCTCCCCGGTCTGGGGAGGCGCGTCTCGCCGAGCCCGCCGTTGGCGGCAAGCGGCCCCAGATCGGACGGCGAGCCGATCGCGTCGCCGGGCCCGTTCAGGCCGCAGGACCCGTCGGTGACGAGGTTGTAGCCGAAGGAAATCGCCGCGGAGACCTGGCAGTTCACGTCGGTCGGCTGCACCTGGCCGCCCAGCGGGTCCGTCTTGGCCGGACCGATGATCGAGCCGAACGCCTCCAGTCGCTCCCCGGCGCCGACGTTCGCGGCGACCGGGGCGATGTTGTCGGCGACGGTGGAGTTGACCAAGCCGACCGTTCCGGCGGCCAGCATGCCACCGCCCTGCCCTTCGGCGTAGTTGTTGCTCACCGTCGAGTTGGCGACGTAGAGGTTGCCGCGCGCCCAGATCCCACCGCCTACGTGCGCCACGGCGGCGTTGCGAGCGACTGTGGAGTTGATGACCGTCACGTCGCCCTCGCCCGAGATCGCGCCACCGCGGTCGTCCGCGCGGTTGCCGTTCAGGGTGGAGCCGATGACGGTGACGTCGCCGTCGAGCGTGAAGATCGCGCCGCCCGGTCCGTCGGCAGTGCTGCCGTTGACGGTGGAGTCGATCACGGTGATGTCACCGTCCTCGTCGGCATAGATCGCGCCGCCGTCACCGTCGGTCGTGTTGCCGTCGATATGCGAGCGGACGACGAGGATGTCGCCGGTCGAGCCGAGCGCGCCGCCAGAGCCGTCGACGAGGTTGCTGCTGACGACCGAGTCGTAGACCTGGATGCCGCCGCGGCGCGCGTACACGCCGCCTCCGTCGTCGTTGGCGAGGTTGCCGGTGATCACCGAGCGGATGATCGTCGCCCGGCGCTGCGACATGATCCCGCCGCCGGGCTCCTCCGCGAGGTTCCGCTGCACCTTGGAGTCGATCACGCTGATCTCACCCCGGGTCGTGACCGCCGCCCCCGGGCCGTCGCTGCCTCCGCGCGTGAGCTTCACGTTCCTCAGCTCGACGAAACCGGTGCCGTCCTGACGCAGCAGCCGCTTCTCGAAGCAGCCCTGACGCAGCGTGTGGCCGTTGCCGTCAACCCGGACGGGAGCGGGTGACTCGCGGATTGGGTCCCCAATCCGGCAGGCCCGCAGCACGATGTCGTTCGCCAGCTCGATGGCACTGAAGCGCGGGTTTGCCCACGCCGCGCGCAGCTCCGACTCGCGCCGCACCTCGACTGAGGGGTCAGAGAAGAGCGTGTAGCCGTGGTCGATCCGCCGCCGGCCACTGACGCAGCTGACGTTGGGGTCGTAGCGGCCTCCGATCGGAAAGAGGCGCCGTTCGGTGCACTCATACCCGAGCGCGGTCCGCCGGAAGAAGCGGTCGTACGTCCGGCAGCGGCCGAGGAACACGGGTTGGACGCAACGGCGGTCGACGCGGCGATAGCAGCGGTCCCGTGCACGGCTGAGGCAGCGCTGGTAGGCGCGCACGAGCCGGACGGCGTCCGGGCAACCGACATGCCGAACGTACAACCCCAGCACCGACCCCGGGCCGGCGTCCCGCAGAGCCGGTGTGGCGCAGCGCCTGGTGCCCGATGGCCTGAAGGGCACCTTCCCGCCCGGTCGACCGTCCCAGGGTCCGGGAGGCCCGGCGCTGGGCGGCACATGCGGCTCGTCACCGCCGGCCAACGCGGGCGGCGAGGCGGCCAGCACGCTCACGACGGCGAGCAGAGCCCAAGTCCCTGCCACCACGCGGGTACGACTCTCGCGGACAGAGAGCACGGCGCGAACCTAGGTCACACCACTCCCATCCGTGAGAGGTATTCGGTCACACCCGATAGCTGCTCGCTCTCGGGGCAGGGCAGCGCTCGCCTGCGCGACTCGTCGCGCGGAACCCCTACGGCAAGCGTGCCGTCGCCCGTACGCCAAGCGCCGCCGCCATCAGCAGCAGGACCAGTCCGCCCGCCGCGAACGCCGCCGTGATCTCGCGCTCCTCGGTCTCGGTCGCCACTCGCGAGCCGAGGTCCTCGTACAGGCCCGCCAGCTCGCCCGCGTCGTCCACCTCGAAGGCGCGGCCGCCGGAGAGCTCGGCGATCCTCCGCATCGTCTCGGGGTCCGGCGGCACGGGCAGCAGCGTCCCGTCCGGCGTCATGATCGTCCCCTCGCTGGTGCCGAGCGCCACGGTGTGGATCGGCACGCCTAAGCGGCGAGCCTCGCGGGCCACGGGGAGGGGGTCCTGGCCGGTCGTGGTCTCGCCGTCCGAGAGCAGCACGATCGCCGCCGGCGGCCGGTCCTCGGCCGGGCCGTCGACCATCCGCAGGGCGGCCTCGAGGGCGTCGCCCGCGGCGGTCCCCCCGTCGGCGCTAAGGGCGTCGATCAGGGCCTCTATCTCGTCGTGCTCGTCGGTCGGCTTTTCGATCGTGTGCGGGTCGGTCGAGAAGGCCACGGCGCCCACGAGCGCCTCGTCCGGCACCTCCGCGAGGAAGCGCTGGGCGGCGGAGCGGGCGGCGTCGAGGCGGCTCGGGTCGACGTCCTCGGCGAGCATCGAGCGCGAGACGTCCGTGACGAGGATGATCGAGGCCTGCTCCTTCGGCACGGCGACCGTGGCGTGCGGCCTGGCGAGCGCTACCGCGAGGACCGCGAGCGAGGCGAGGAACAGCGCGAGCGGCAGGCGGCGCCGCCATGCCGATGCCTTGGGCAGGAGCGGCGCGAGCGTCCCGACCGCCGGGAAGCGCACCGCATAGCGCTTGGCCCGCCGCCGCGACAGCGCGTAGGCGCCGAGAGCGAGCGGCACGAGACCGAGTGCCAGGAGGTAGACGGGCGAGGCGAAGCTCACGCGAGCCTCCGGCCGAGCTGGCGCGCCCAGGCGCCCGCCGTCGACAGGGTCACGTGCTCGACGCCGCCGCGCCGCAGCGCGAGCGCCACGGCGGCGCGGTCCTCGCGCGCGGCCCGCTCGAAGCGCTCACGCAGCCGCCGGTCGGCCGTGTCGACCTCGATCCGGGCACCCGACTCCGGATCCACCATCGCGAGCCGGCCCACAGCGGGCAGCTCCTGCTCGCGCGGGTCGCGCACCTCAACCGCCAGCAGGGTGTGGCGCGCGGCGAGCGCCGCGATCGGCCGCGCCCAGTCGGTCGGGCCGATGAAGTCCGATACGACGACGATCAAGCTGCGCATGCTCGCGAGCCTCCCGACGCGCATGAGCGCCCGCGCGAGCGGCTCGCCCTCGGCGCCGTCCGGAGCCACGCCCTCGGCGAGCGCCCGCCGCAGGCCCACGCGCGCGCCGCGGCCGCCACGCGGCGGCAGCAGCAGCGTCGACGGGCTTCCGAACGTCAGCAGCCCGACCCGGCCGCCGCGCCGCACCGACAGCGCCCCCAGCACGTCGACGACTCCCTCGGCAACGTCGCTCTTGAGCCTGTCTGCGGTCCCGAACGCCATCGAGGGCGACACGTCGACCGCGAGCCAGGTCGTGAGCAGCCGCTCCGGCACCTGCTGTCGGACGTGGGGAATGCCTGTGCGGGCGGTGGCGGAGGGGTCGAGCTGACGCACGTCGTCGCCCGGCTGGTAGGGGCGCAGCTGAGCGAGCTCCGTGCCCGAGCCGACGCCGGCCGCGCGGTGCTCGCCCGCGATGACGCCGCCTGCGCGGCGGACGAACGCGAGGTCCAGGGCCTCTACGAGCGCGGTTGGGACCGCGCCGGGCCCCTGCCGCCCGGCGGGAGGTGCGAGCGCGAGCTGTGGTTGCCGGGAGCTCATCGAGGCCGCGCTGCGCCTCAGGCCGCGAGGGTCTCCCCGTCGACCGGACGCCGGTCGGGCTCAGGCACCGCCTCGAGCACCTTCTCGAGCAGGTCGTCGGGGCGCGTCCCCTCGCTGAGGCCTTCGTAGCTCAGCACGAGCCGGTGGCGAAGCACCTCGGGCGCCAGGTCGCGGATGTCGCTCGCCAGCACGTGGCGGCGGCCGCGCAGGAGCGCCAGCGAGCGCGCCGACTGCACGAGGCCGATCGGCCCGCGCGGCGAGGCGCCGTAGCTCAAGAGCGCCTCGACGTCGGTCAGCCCATAGCGATCGGGGCGCCGGGTGGCGTCGGCGAGCGCGACGGCGTAGTCGATCACCTCGCGGTCGACGATCACGTCTGCCGCCGCCTCTCGGAAGCGCAGCAGGTCGGCGACGGTCAGCCGCTCCTCCACGAACGCCGGCGGGTCGAGCGAGCGGTTCACCACGGACGCCTCGTCGCCGGGCGAGGGATAGTCGACGAGGATCTTCATCAGGAAGCGGTCGACCTGCGCCTCGGGCAGCGGGTAGGTGCCCTCGGACTCGATCGGGTTCTGGGTGGCGAGCACGAGGAACGGCAGCGGCACGCCGTGCGTCACACCGCCGATCGTGACCTGCTGCTCCTGCATCACCTCGAGCAGCGCCGACTGCACCTTCGCCGGCGCGCGGTTGATCTCGTCGGCGAGCAGGAAGTTCGCGAACACGGGCCCGAGCTCGGTGTCGAAGCTGCCGCTGTCGGGGCGGTAGACGCGCGTGCCGACGAGGTCCGACGGCACCAGGTCGGGCGTGAACTGGATGCGGCTGAAGCTGCCGCCGACCACCGACGCGAGCGTCTTGATGGTCAGGGTCTTGGCGAGCCCCGGAACGCCCTCTAGCAGGACGTGGCCGCCCGTGAGCAGGGCGACCATCACCCGCTCGAGCATCGCGTCCTGCCCGATGATGACCCGCTTGATCTCGAAGAGGGCGCTCTCGAGCGTCTCCCTCGGCTCCTCGTGCACGTGGCTGTCGCTCATGGCGGCCAACCTACGGAGCGGCAGGTCACCGGCGCATAACGCCGTCTGACTACCCTGGGACGGGTGCGCGTGCTCCTGGCCGAGGACGAACGCAGGGTCGCAGACGCGGTAGCCCGCGGGCTTCGCCGTGAGGGCATGGCGGTCGACGTCGCGTACGACGGCGCCAGCGCGCTCGACAAGGCGCGCCTGACCCCCTATGACGTCGTCGTGCTGGACCGTGACCTGCCGGTGATGCACGGCGACGACGTCTGCCGGACCTTGCGCGGCGAGGAGCCCGACACCCGCCTGCTGATGCTCACCGCGGCCTCGGGAGTGGACGACCTGGTCGACGGCCTGTCGCTGGGCGCCGACGATTACATGCCGAAGCCGTTTGCCTTCGCCGAGCTCGTGGCGCGCTTGCGTGCACTCGCCAGGCGCGCGGGCACGGCGCACCCGCCGACGCTCCAGTCGAGCGACGTCGAGCTCGACCCGGCGCGCCATGCCGTGACGCGCGCCGGCCGGCCGATTGAGCTGACGCCCAAGGAGTTCGCCGTGCTCGAGGCCCTCCTCGCGGCCGACGGCGCCGTGGTCTCGAACGACGAGCTCGTCGAGCGCGTCTGGGACGAGAACGCCGACCCGTTCACGAACTCCGTGCGAATGACGGTCCTGCGGCTGCGCCGCAAGCTGGGCGACCCGCCGCTCGTCGAAACCGTCAAGGGAGCGGGCTACCGGGTGTGAGGGCCCCGCGTCTCACCGTGCGGACCCGGCTCACGGCGATCTACGTCGCGCTGGCCGGGCTCTCGACGGGCGTGCTCCTGCTCGTCAGCTACTGGCTGCTCGGCCGCCACTTCGACCGTACGCTGTCGCCGGCGCTGGCGAGCGACGCGATCGACGAGGTCGCCTTCCAGTACTTCATCGCGTTCGCCGGGGTGCTCGTCCTCGCCGCGGTGCTCGGGTGGGTCGTCGCGGGCCGGGTGCTCGCGCCGCTCAAGCGGATCACCGGCACCGCTCAGCGCATGTCGGAGGAGCATCTGGACGAGCGCATCCCGGTCGACGGCCCCGACGACGAGCTGCGCGAGCTGAGCGAGACCCTCAACGAGATGCTCGACCGGCTGTCGGACTCTTTCGAGACCCAGCGCCGCTTCGTGGCGAACGCGAGCCACGAGCTGCGCAGCCCGTTGACGGTGATCCGCTCCGAGGCCGAGGTGGCGCTCGCCAACCCGCGGCCCGACCTCGACGAGCTGCGCGGCATGGCCGAGTCCGTGGTTCAGGCAAGCCGGCGCACCGAGGCCCTGCTCTCGAGCCTCCTGATCCTTGCGCGGAGCCAGCGCGGACTGCTGCAGAGCGTGCCCGTGGACCTCGCGACCGTGACCGGCGATGCTGCCGACGCCGCGGCGCTCACGGCCGGCACCGAGAGCGTCCACCTCGACGCCGCGCTCGAGCCGGCCATGGTGGAGGGCGACGCCGCGCTGCTCGAGCGGCTCGTCGCCAACGTGATCGAGAACGGCGTCCGGTACAACCGGCCGGGCGGCTTCGTGCGGGTGCGCACGCACGCGCAGAACGGGACGGCGGAGCTGCGGGTCGAGAACAGCGGGCCGCCTGTCGAGCCCGCAGCGGCAGCCCGGCTCGCCGAGCCCTTCGAGCGACTTGCGCGCGATGCGGACGGGCGCGGCGCCGGGCTGGGCCTGTCGATCGTCCGAGCCGTCAGCGAGGCGCACGGCGGGGCGCTTGCCATCGAGCCGCGCCCGGAGGGCGGCCTGGTCGTGTCGGTGCGGCTGCCCGCCGCCGGCCCTAGAGCCGGCGCTCGTAGTGCCGAAGCTCGCGCTCGCGCCAGGGACAGTCGCCCTTCGGCCCGAGCTCGCGCTTGATCTCGATCGTCCGGGGCGCCTTGGCGGCGCCGGCGAGCTGATCGTCGAGCTGCGTGAGCCCGTGCACGCCGCTCGCGAAGAGCCCGAAGCCCACAAGCGAGACCGCCAGGATCACCACTCGCCTCACGGTAGGTCAGAGTAGTGGGTCAGGGGAGCCGGCCGAACCAGCGCAGCGACATCGCGCCGCCCAGGAGCAGGAATGCGGCCGCGCCGCCCACGAAGGCGGCCGTCACCTCCCGCTTCTCGTCGCGGGTTGCGACCTGCGAGCCAAGCCGCTCGTAGACGGTCGCGAGCTCGTCGCCCGCGTCCGCGCTGAAGGTGCGGGCGCCGCTGATCGTCGCGATCCGGCGCATTGCCACGCGGTCGGGCGGCACGTCGCGCGTGACGGTCGAGCCATCTGGGCGCTCAACCTCGATCGTGCCGGCGTCCGTGCCCAGCGCGACCGTGTAGATCGGGATCCTGAGCCTGGCCGCCTCGCGCGCCACGTCGATGGGGTCGCGCCCGTGCGTCGATGTGCCGTCCGAGAGCAGGATGATCGCGGCGGGCGGGCGCTTCTGGTCACGGGCGCCCTGGCGCGAGAGCAGACCGACGGCCGCGGCCAGCCCCTCTCCGGTCGCCGTGCCGCCGCTTGGCGTGAGGCTGTCGACGAGGGCGCGGGTGTCGTCGCGCTCGGCCCGCGGCGGCTCGATCGCGCGCACCGCGTGGTTGAACGCCACGGCTCCGACGCGCAGCTCCTCGGGCGCCTGGGCGAGGAAGTCGAGCGCCGCGCGGCGCACGGCGGCCATGCGGGAGGGCGGGACGTCCGTCGACTCCATAGAGCCTGAGATGTCGGTGGTGAGCACCACCGCTGCGCGCTCCTCGGGGACCGCGACGGTCGCCTCGGGGCGGGCGAGCGCGATCGCGACCGCCGTCAACGCGAAGGCGTAGAGCAACAGCGGCAGGTGGCGTCGCAAGCCTGGCCCGCGCGGCGCGACCGACGGGAGCAGCAGGGGAGAGGCGAAGGCTGCCGTGCGTGCGCGGCGGCGCTTGTCGCTCAAGACGTAGATCGCAACCGCCGCGGGAACGAGCCCCAGCGCGACGAGGTAGAGGGGAGACTGGAAGCTCACGGGCCGGCGCGCTCGGGCCGCGCCTCGAGCTCGACGTCGAAGCTCTGCGTGACGCCGCTGCTCTCGGCCTCGACCTGGATGTCGTCACCCGGCACGAGACCCTTGATCGCGTCCGCCACGTCGTCCGGGTCGCGGACCTCGCGGCCGTCGACCTCCGTGATCACGTCGCCCTCCTCGAGGCCGGCGGCGTCGGCGGCGCTGCCCGGCACGATCTCCTGGATCTCGGCGCCGTCGCGATGCGGCGCGGTCGTGACTCCGAGGTAGGGCCGCTCGATCGTCTCGCCGCGGATCAGCGCGGGCAACACCTCGCGGACCGTGTTGGAAGGCACCGCGAAGCCGATGCCGATGTTCCCGCCGCCGGCACCGCTTGTTGCGATCTGGCTGTTGACGCCGACCACGCGCCCGCGAGCATCGAGCAGTGGCCCGCCCGAGTTCCCCGGGTTGATGGGAGCGTCCGTCTGGATCACCTCGTCGATCTGGAAGCCGTTCGGCGCCTGGATCTCGCGTCCGACGCCGGACACGATGCCCGCGGTGGCGGTGCGGTCGAGGCCCAGCGGATGGCCGATCGCGACCACCGCGTCGCCGACCCGCACGCGCTCCGAGTTGGCCAGCGGCAACGGCCTCAGCGGGCCCACGCTGCCGGGATCGACCCGCAGCACCGCCAGGTCGGTCGAGGTGTCGGTGCCGAGCACCTCTGCGTCGACCTGCTCGCCGCTGTCGCCGAATCGGACCTGGGCGCTCTCCGCCCCGGCGACGACATGCGCGTTCGTGACGATCGTGCCGTCACGGCGCACGACGAAGCCCGTTCCCCCGGCCGGTCCTGCCTGCACCGACACGACCCCCGGGCCGGCGGAGTCGTAGACGCGGCCGATCTGGGTGGGCGCGAGCCGCCCGCCGCTCGCGGCAGGGAGGACGTCACCCTCTGAGCCGCCGTCGTCGAGGACGGCGACGACCGCGAGCGCGAGGGCGACCAGCGCCACGGCGAACCCCGCCGGCGCCAGGAGGCGCCGCCAGAGCCGCGGACGCGGGGGCGGCGGCGGAGCGTCCGGCTGCGGGGGCTTCGCGTAGCGCACGCGGGCCTCGTGCGACTGCCGGCGCCAGCGCGCGGAGGAGAACGGTCCCGCCTCCTTGTCGCGGGCGCTCTCGGGATCGATCCAGAGACTCGGCTTGCGACTCACGGCGGCGACGCTACGGGTCGCCGCGTCACCGGCGCATAACGCCGCCGAGCTCCTCGACGGCATCCGCGGCGGCCGCCGCGCCGTCGTGGCGCTTGGACCAGGCGGCGAGCTCGCGCGCACGCTGCGTGTACTCCGGGTCGGCGAGCAGCCGCCTGACCGCGAGCCGGACGCCGCGCGCGGTGTGGAAGCGGCGCGGGAGCGACACCCCTGCCCCCGCCCAGCGGATGCGCGCGCTCGTCTCTGCCATGTCGCCGGCGTGCGGGCAGGCGACGACGGGGACGCCGCTGGCGAGAGCAAGCGCGATCGTCCCGTGGCCGGCGTGGCACACGACCGCGGCGCAGCGCGGCATCGTGCGCGAGTAGGAGACCCAGTCGACGAGCCGCGCGTTCGCCGGCAGCGGCAGCGCCTCGGCCGGCGCGCGCCGGTTCGTGCTCGCGAGCACCCGCACGGGCTCCCGGGCGAGCCCCTCGAGTGACGCGCGCAGGAGCCGCCCGTCGGGATCCTGCGAGGTGCTCGGCGCCACCATCACGAGCGGGTCGTCGCCGGGCGGCAGCTCGACGTCGTCGTAGGGCTGTTCCCAGAGGAGCGGGCCGGTCACCCGCACCCCGGGCGTGGGCCTGCGGCGGGGGTACTCGAGCTGGGGGAAGGTCGCCACGATCGCGAGCTGGCGAGAGATGCCGCCGTGCACGTGCTCGAGCGGCGGCAAGCCCACCCGAGCGCGGGCTCCGTTCAGCTCGCGGCGGCCCTGCTCCTCGCCGCGCATGAGGAGCGGCCGGGTGAGCGTCCACATGCGGCGGCCGGCGGCCGTCCGCGGGTAGACGGCTCCAACCGCGTAGACGGGAAAGCCCGGCTCACCCGTCGGCAGGACGTGAGGCACGAGCGTCGCCCACCGACGCCCCTCGAGCTCAGCCGCGAGCGCAGCGGCGACCGTGAGGATGTCGGCGACCACCACCTCGGGCTCGACGCCCCGGATCAGCTCGCGTGTGACCGCCGATGCCTTGACCGCGGCCGCGTACGGCTTGAGCGGCCGCTCGCGGGTGGGGAAGACCTGGTACTCAGGCGCCGCGGCGAAGCCGATGCCCTCGCGCTCGACGTGCTCGCGCCAGCGGCTCCAGGTCTCGAGCGTGACGTCGTGCCCGCGGCGCGCGAGCTCGGCGCCCAGCGCGATCGCCGGAAAGGCGTGCCCGGGGTCGCCGAAGGCGGCGAGCAGGAAGCGGCGCCGGCCCCCGCTCAGAGCATCTCCGCGAGCTCGCGAATCATCCCCGCGCTGTGCTCGACGTCGAAGGAGACGGTGCTGACGATCATGGTCCCCACCCCGGCGTCGCGGTAGACGTCCAGCCGCTCGCGTACCCGGTCCCTCGGGCCGGCGAGCGTGATCAGGTCGATCAGCTCGGCCGGGACCGCCGCGGCCGCCTCGTTCTTCTTGCCGTCGAGGTAGAGGTCCTGGACCTCCTTGGCCGCGTCGGCGAACCCATAGCGCTGGACGAGCGTGTTGTAGAAGTTGCGTTCGCGCGAGCCCATCCCGCCGACGTAGAGCGCGATGAAGTGACGCATCTGGTCGCGCGCGCGATCGACGTCGTCGTCGATGCATACGTTGACGGTCGGCGCTATGTCGAAGGAGCCGTCGAGCGTGCGCCCCACCCGCGCCGCACCCTCCTCGAGCAGCGAACGCGAGTCGCCGACGTGCTCGGGCGAGAAGAAGATCGGCAGCCAGCCGTCGGCGATCTCGCCGGTCAGCTGGACGTTCTTGGGACCGATCGACGCGAGATAGACGGGGATCCGCTCCTGGACCGGGGCGATCGTCAGCTTGAGCGCCTTGCCGGGGCCGTCGGGGAGGGGCAGCGTGTAGTACTCGCCGTCGTAGCTGAGCCGCTCGCGCGTGAGCGCCTTGCGCACGATCTCGACGTACTCGCGCGTCCGCAGGAGCTGCTTCGCGAAGCGCTGCCCGTGCCAGCCCTCCGCCACCTGCGGTCCCGACGAGCCGATGCCGATCAGCATGCGCCCGTTCGAGAGCTGGTCGAGCGTGGCCGCGGTCATGGCCGTCATCGCGGGAGAGCGCGCCGGCATCTGGAAGATCCCCGCCCCGAGCTTGATCCGCTCGGTCTGCGCGGCGAGCCATGCGAGCACGGTGGCCGCGTCAGAGCCGTACGCCTCTGCGACCCAGACCGATTCGAATCCGGCATCCTCGGCAGCCTGGACCAGCTCGAGCTGCTCCGCCGAGCTGAGCCCCAGGCCCCAGTACCCGACGTTCAGGCCGAGGCGCATGCACGTGTCCTTTCGCCGCTTGCCCCCTCCATGAGCGACGGCCATCCTACGGAAGCCGTGAGGAGGCAGATGAGACGCCGCCGGCCGGCTCGCGACCTGAGGCTCGCCATCGACTGCCTGCCGCTCCGCACGCGCAAAGCGATGCTGACCGGGGTGGAGGCGAACCGGATCATCGTCGGCGCCTACACCGACAGCCGCGGCGGGATCTGCCCGATGCTGGCCGCGCACCGCAACGGCGGCCGCACGAGCCTGGCCGGCTTTGCGCGGGCGTGGGACCGCTACACGGATGCGCGCAGGGTCGCGCGCCCGGCGAGCGAGCGCGAGCTGAACACGCTGCGCGCGATGCTCGAGGCGAGCATCCTGCTGGACGAGACGCCCGTGCTGGAGCGGACGCGGCCGCCGCGCCGACCCACGGGCGAGCGCGACCGCGCCGCCGAGCTCCGCGGCCGGGCTGGTTGGGCGTGGCTGCGCCCGTTCCGCCGGCTCGACGAGTACGAGCGTGCGCTGGCCGAGATCGACGAGGCCGGCGCGGCCGAGCCCGAGCTCGAGCGCGTCTAGAGCTGGGCCTCGCCGCGCCGGAGGAACTGGATCTCCGGCACGATGCACGCCGGCGAGACGTGCAGCAGGAAGCGGACGGACTCGGCGATGTCCTCCGGCTGGATCATCTCGTCCTTCGGAACCTGGCCCTCGATCCAGTCGGTCATCGGGGTGGCCACGAACGCCGGGCAGAGGGCGGTGACCTGAATGCCGTCGCCCCCGAGCTCCTTGTGCAGTCCCTGGCTCAGGCCGACGACTCCGAACTTGGTGGCCGAGTACGCAGCGAGGAAGCCCTGGCCGCGCTTGCCCGCGATCGACGCGGTGTTGACCATCAGCGCCTTGCCGTGCTCGGCGCCTGCTTCCTTCAGCATCGGGATCGACTCCCGCGCGACGAGATAGACGGCGCGCAGGTTCACGTCGAGCTGGAGGTCGAGCTTCTTCGTCTCGGTCTCCGCCACCGGGGACCCGATGCCGAGGCCGGCGTTGTTGATGAGCACGTCGAGGCGCCCCCAGCGCTCCCGGTGCTTCGAGACGACATCCCTGATCGCCTCCTCCTCGGTGATGTTGGCCGGGATCGAGAGCACGTCGAGGCCCTGCTCGCGCAGCGTGTCGGCGGCGGCCTCGAGCTTGTCCGGCCGCCGCGCCGACAAGGTCAGCCGGTATCCCTCCTCGCCGAGCATCCGGGCGATCGCGAGGCCGATTCCGCTCGAGCCCCCGGTGATCAGTGCCGCGCGCTCCATGGCGCGGAACCCTATGCGAACGCTCCGTTAAGGAAGCGCCCAGCCCGCCGGGTCGTCTCGTACCCTTCTCTGCCCTGTGAGCCGGCTCCTGATCGCAGTTGCTCTGCTCGCGTGCGCCCTCCTTGCCGGCTGTGGGGGAGGCGACGACGAGTCCGCCGACCGGCCGCCCCCCGTGGCGCAGCCGGAGGACTTCCCGAGCGCGCAGGGCAAGACGCTCGCGGACCTCGGCTCCGAGCTCGGCCAGGGCGGGCCTGTCCTCGCTCCGTCGGTCTCCCAGCTGACGACGGGCGACAACCGCTTCGGGTTCGGTCTCTTCGACCGCTCGCGTGCGCAGATCGCGGACGCGGCGGTCGCCGTCTACGTGGCGCCCGCGGGCGGCGGGCCGGCGAGCGGCCCGTACCCGGCGCGCTACGAATCGCTCGACGTGAAGCCGCAGTTCCAGAGCCGCCAGACGGCGACCGACCCGAACGCCGCGAAGTCCGTGTACGTCGCCGACATTCCGTTCAAGAAGGCGGGCCAATACGACGTGCTCGGCATCGCTCGCCTCGATGACCGGCTCGTCGCCGCGACCTCGGCCGCACCCGGGCTGCAGGTCGTGAGGGCTGCCGACGACGCGATCCCCTCGAGCGGCGACCCGGCGCCGCGCATCCATACGCCCACCGAGGCCGAGGTCGGTGGCGATCTCGCCTCGATCGACACCCGCATCCCGCCCTCCTCGATGCATCAGAACGACTTCGCGGACGTGGTCGGCAAGAAGCCGGTGGCACTGCTGTTCGCGACGCCGCAGCTCTGCCAGAGCCGGGTGTGCGGACCGGTGGTCGACATCGCAGAGCAGGTGAAGGCCGAGGGCGGCGACGACGTCGAGTTCATCCACATGGAGGTCTTCCGCGACAACGACATCGCGAAGGGCCTGCGGCCGCAGCTGAACGCCTACAACCTGCGGACCGAGCCCTGGCTGTTCGCGGTAGACGGCAAGGGCAATGTCGCCGCGCGGCTCGAGGGCGCGTTCAGCGCCGGCGAGTTGCAGTCGGCGCTGAAGCGCGCCCAGGGCAGCTAGCGCGCCCGGCGCGTCGCCGGGCGGCGGCGCACCGTCACGCGCCTGCTGAGCGTCCGCGACTTCGCACCCGACGCGCTCACCGTGAGGTAGGCGCGCAACGTGGCCTTGCCATTGCGGCGCACGCGGCTCACGAGCGCGCGCCTGCTTCGCTTCGCGACCTTGATCTTGATCCGCACGCGCTTGTTGGCGGTACGGACGGTGACGGCGCGGCGGCGGGTCTTCGTCGCCTTCTTCGCGCGCGCGGCCTTCGGCAGCTTGGCCCAACCGGTGAGCCGACAGGGCCGGTTGCAGCGGGCGACGAAGTCGAGCCGTCCGCGCCGCAGCAGCCTCTTCAGCACGACCCGGTAGGTCACGCGCGGGGCGGCCGCGAGCACCGTCGGAGGAGCGGGCTCGGCAGCGCTCGCGCGCCACGTGTAGCGAACCGACAGCGCCGAGCCGATGTATGCGTTGTCGCCCGTCGCGAAGCTGGGCGGGGCACCGCGGTCGGGAAGCGTCGCGGTGAATCGATAACGGCGTGCCTGGCCCGGCGCGATCGACCCGAGCTTCCGCTCGTGCAGCTCGCCGAGGCGGCCGGCGAACATGGTGATCTCGTCGCTCGGGTTCGATACATCCTGGACCGCGAGCTCGACCGCCTGCGAGAGCATGCCGCCGTTACGACCCGGCCGGTCGCGGACGTCGGCCTGCTCGATGCCGAGCTCGCCGGGCAGCCGGCCGGTGTTCGTCAGCTCGACGGTGCCGCTGACCGTGCCGCCCGGGGCCAGGCCGTCGGCACGGAAGATGGCCTGCCCGCTGCGCGAGTTGGAGATCGAGAAGTCCCCGCTCGTCTGCGAGATCTCGGCACGCGGCTTCGTCGAGACGCCCGGCTGCGCGCAGCCGCCCGCGACCACGACAAGCGCGGCGAGCGGAAGCAGGATGCGAAGCGGGCGCCAATCCATCGCTGGGCCGGGCGGGTCATGCCCGGTAGACCCTTTATCGACCGCTCGCTTCGCGGTGTTAGCCCGCGGACGCTGGCCCTAGGATCCACCCGACGGGCCGGTAGCTCAGCGGTCAGAGCAGTGGACTCATAATCCATCGGTCGCAGGTTCGATTCCTGCCCGGCCCACAATGGAAAGCCCCGCTACGGCGGGGTTTTCTATGTTCGAGGGCCGTCGAACAGGCAGCTATGGGGTAACGCCTGGGGCAACACCCGAACTGTTACAGGGGCCGCGCAACACTGGGTCCATGAACGTCGTGACCAGTGCTGAACACGGGAGCGGGCTGCTGACCGTGGCGGAGGTTGCTGAGCGGCTGCGCTGTTCGGAGCCGACCGTCCGACGACGTATCCGAGAAGGACAGATCCCGGCGGTGAAGCTGGGTCATGGCCGCTCGGTCATCCGCATCGACGCGGCCGAGCTGAACAACTGGCTTTATCAACGGGAGAAGAACGCATGACGCCACGAGTGGCGACGGAACACAGGTCAAGCAAGACTTCACTCCGGCGGAACTCGCCGAGTATGAGCGGGAGCTTGAGCGCAAGCGCGACCTGCGGCACGCCATGGCGACCACGCTCGGCGAACGGATCGTAGGAAGCGCGGAGTTCAAGCAGCTCAAGCGCAACCTCCGAGGCTCCGACAACACCGGGCTGACCTTCGCGTCCGACAAGGACGTTCACATTGCCTCGCTCCGGGCGAACGAGGTCAAGACCCTCATCCGGTCCAGCGGGACCACATCGGCAGGCCCGTTCCTGACACCGGAGTCGGGTGACCCGGCAGCGGTCCCGGCTAGGCCCCTTCGGGTGCTCGACCTGGTGCGCTCTGGGGAGATGTCATCCGACAGCGTTACTTTCGCTCGCCAAGATACGTATAGCCCCGTCTCGGTGTCCACACCCGAGGCCACGAGCACGACCACCGGGACCAAGCCCGAAAGTGCGCTCAGCTTCGCCATCGTTTCGGCCCAGGCCCAGACGTTCGCGAGCTACATTCCGATCACCCGCCGCTCGATCTCGGACTCGGCGGAGATGCGGTCCCTTGTGGACACCCGCTTGGTTCAGGACGCACAGCAGGCGCTAGAGACAGCGCTACTCGCTGACGTGAACACGAACGCGGGGCAGACCCAGGCCCGCTCAAGCGACACGCACAGCCTTGCGGTTCTCAAAGCGATCACGTTGCTGAGGAACGCCGACACGGAAGCGTCAGCCATCGTGGTCACGCCGACCACCTTTGAGTCCATCGCTTCGTCCGCCACCCCTGCCGGTGGGCTAACGGTAGACGGAGGGGTTCAGCGACTCTGGGGCGTACCGATCCTGGCCTCACCCTCAGCGCCCTCCGCCGTGGCGTTCGTGGCTAACTGGGCCTCCGCTGCCGCCGTCTGGTATCGGGACAGCCAAGTGCTGATTACGAACAGCCACGAATCGCACTTCGTGCGGAACATCTCGGTGCTGTTGGCGGAGACAAGAGCCGCCCTCGCAACCACCGCGCCCCGGTCCGTGGTGAAGGTAACGGGGATGTGATCGGCGATGTTCAAGGCATTCGGACATTGGGTTGACTGGGACGCCCCGCGCCGGCTAACGAGCGCGTGGCAAAGCACGACATCGTGAGACGGGACTACCTCGGAAGGGATTACGTCGTCGTCCCGGCGGGCACCGCGCCCGAGCAGCGAGTCAAGCTGACACCCGAGGAAGCAGCGACGCTGGTTGACGCTCCTCCCCCAAAGCCCAAGGGCCACATGACGGCCGTTGGCTACGGGTTTACACCGGAGCAAGTCGTCCGAGGTGAGTATCCGAACGACTGACCAATGGCAAGGTTTCCAAGCAAGCGAACAGGCAACCCTGAAGGCCCAACGGCAAACAGCCCGAGGAGGCCAGCAGTCCGCACACAGGAACTCCGGATGAACGCTCAGTCCATTCGGAGAGAACTCCGGGGAGTTGCCGGAACCTCGCCCCGGAAGCGAAGGCTGGAGGACGTGGCGTGTGTCATGGGGTCGCACGCTGCGTCCTCGCCTCGCAACCCAGGGGGGCCTTCCAATCACCACCTCGAACCCATTCTGTGACCCCCGCAATCAGGATCTCTCCCTCTGTGGGGAGGAATAGTGCCGGCGTGTGACTGTTGCGGCGATCTTTTCCGATCGGAATCGGGTCGCCAGCGGTACTGCAGCGCCAAGTGCCGGTATGCGTTGCGGGACCGGAAGCGGCATGTTGAGCGCGGGACGCGGCGCGAGGCGACGTGTAAGCGGTGCGGCGACGACTTCGTCTATGTGTCGAGCACGAAGCCCCGGCTGTACTGCTTTGTGTGCAGTCCGCCTAAGGCGCCGTCTGTCCGATAACGGCTCGGAACCTCGAGCCCTGGTTCTGACGCGGGCCGCATGGGAGACTTCTCGCCGAAGGAGCTCTCCGGTGCCTGGCCGCTTCCTTGGAACTGTTGCCGCCGGACTCGCGCTCGCTCTGGTCGGCGCGGGGTCTGCTGCGGCCGCTTCGCTCACCTTCGATGGACGTGTGCTGCGCTACCGGGCGGATTCCAGCGCCTTCGCGGTGGTGTCGCCCGAGCCCCTAGCTACGCCGCAGCACCTGCGCGTGAGCCTTGTTCCGCCGGTGGTCGACTTCGGTTTCGGCTGTGACGAGCTTGGGCTGAGCCAGCTGGCGCTGGTCGACACCCTTGAATTGGTGTGCAGGCCCTCGGTCCCGCCCGGGCAGTTGCGTTACCGGCTGAGCCTCAGCGACCGCAATGACTACGTCGAGGTCGACCAGTTACGCGGCGTGGTTTACGCAGGAGACGGCGGCGATGGCGCGGCCGGGGACCGCGTTTACGGAGGCCGCGGGGCCGACGGCATCCGTGGGACACGGTTGTACGGTGGCCCTGGCAATGACAACTTGTTCGGCGTCGACAGCGAGGAATCCGGGCAGACCGGTCCGAACGTACTCTTCGGCGGCACGGGGAAGGATGTCCTCGAAGGACATCGAGGCGGGCGGCTATATGGCGGCCCCGGCAATGACCTTCTCACCGATGAGCTCGGCTCGGGCGAAAGCGACATGCTGGTCGGCGGCCCTGGCCGCGACATCGTCAAGCTCTTTGACGACCAACGTACCGACGTTGTGCGTCTCCGCAACGGCGGCGCGGACCACGTCATCTGCCTCACATCCGCCACTGACGACGTGTTGTTCGTCGACCGCATCGACCGCCTCGGCCCCGGCTGCAAGAGTGCCACGGTGCTGTACACGGAACGGCCCCGCTATCCCTACCCATAACGCCGCGGTCCTTCGTTCCTGGCCGCTTCGTTGGAACTATCGTCACGGTGTTTGCGTTGGCTGGTGGGTGCGCGACGTCTGCTGCGGCCGCTTCCCTCACCTTCGATGGAGATGTTCTGCGCTTCCGGGTGCTGCCCAGTGATAACGCCCAGGTGGAGCTATCGCTGCGCCCGGGCAAGTCACGTACGCGTTGGCGGGTCGCCTCCGACGCGCCGGTCGACGCAGCCGTCGGCTGCGAGGGCACTCCGGGTTACGATTCGGGCCTGGGCTTTGTGACCGTGTGGTGGTGCCCACTGGCGCCTCCGCCTCGCCAGTTGCGCTACCGGGTTAGCTTCACGGGTGCCAATCCGTTTAATGAGGCCCCGGAGCTGGATGACTATGTGATCATCTCTGTTGGCAGCGTGGGCGGCGTGGTCTACGCCGGCGCGGGCCCTGACACTGTGATCGGAGGCGACCGTGTCTACGGCGGCCGGGGCAGTGACAGCATCAACGGCGTACGTGTGTACGGCGGCCCCGGCTCCGACGGTCTCTCGGGGGATGCGCCCGCCTCCGCTTCCGGCCGAGTAGTGCTCCGCGGCGGACCGGGTGGTGACGACCTCCGCGGTCCCGGCCGCCTGTACGGCGGGCCCGGCGATGACACCCTATACGCGGTGACCGGATACCCGGGACGCGAGATGCTCGTCGGCGGCCCGGGCCACGATCGAGTAGAGCTCTATGACCAAGGCTGGCGTGAGAACGCCGTGGTGCGCTTACGTGGGGGCGGAACGGACAGAGTCTCCTGTGCTCGACAAGGGGGCGTCCCCGAGAACCCGCGGTTCGACGCCTTCCTGTTCGTCGACCGCTCCGACCGCGTTGACTCGGACTGCCCCCCAGGCGTCCGTGTACTGCTCACCGAACGGTCACGCTATCCGTATCCCTGACCCCGTCGTAGTCCTTCGCCCGACGTGCTGGCGCCGGCTCGCGAGGTCTCGCACTGGAACACTCCTTCGAGTGACAGAGAAGCGGTGTGCGAAATGCCGAGCTGTCAAGCCTCGTGACGGCTTTCCGGTCCAACAGAAACAAGCAGACGGTCGCAGCCCCTGGTGCCGCTCATGCCACGCACAGGCCAACCGGGAGTACCGACAGCGCCAAGGCGACCACCTGAACGCCGCCCGCCAGGCAGTAGTTCTGATCCTTCCGGACCGGACTGAACGGCTGGCCGCAGGTGCGGCATGTGCGATCGGGGATCGGCTCTCGCCTGGCCGTGGTGCCGGGAGCACAAGTACCTGACTCGGATCGAGGGCTAAGGGACTGCTTCGGCGCCTAACTCGCAGCCCCAAACGGCTACTCGAAAGAAGCTTCGCTCAGTACCACTTTCCCCGGGCGAAGCCGCCGAAGGCGATCAGTCCGATCAAGACGATGATCAGCCCGATCAAAATGCTCCACACGAACATCAGGACGATCCCGACGATCACGATGATGCCGCCGAGCGAGATGCCTGCGATTCCACGCCGATCATCCGATTCAGCCATGCCTTCCCTCCTCCGCGTCAGCTTCCTGTTGCACCGTTTCTCTACCCCCTTGCGCACCTGGCACAACCTTGGGGACCGGCGTCAACGTCTCATCGTCTGCCCGCTCCTGGACGCTGCGCTCGAGGTCTTCTCGAGACGCCGAGGCCGCGCCCCAGGGATGCCGAGCGACCCGGACGACCTGGCGACTACCCCCGCACGGACAGCTAGTTGCAGAAGACCCATTGCGCGAGGCCAAGCCCTCGCTGTGAGCGCCGCAGCCTTGACAGATCATGTGTGCGATCACTGGCATGGCTGGGCCTCTCAGGCATCGGTTTCCCGGGTCGGAGGAGCGCACTCCCGGCTAGACGCGGAGACCCAACGGAATTTGGCAGTGACAGCCGCTTAGCGGGCGATTTCCGCTAGCCCGGGATGTCGCGGGGGTCGTTGCCGTGCGAGACCTTCTCGCGGATCTGGCCGTCCTCGCCGTGAATCACCAACTCCGCGCCCTCACCTCCCGCCAGGGTGCGTCCGCGGGTGATCGCTTCATTCTGTGTCGGGAAGGTGTCGCGCTGCTGGCCATCTACTTCCAGCGCCCACTTGTCGCCGCTAGGAACTACGTGAACATCGCTCATGCCATCCGTCTACCCGGCACCGATACGAACAGTCCGGTGGAGGGAGACGAGACGCCTCGTCTTGTTGTCCGCGAGGTCCACGAGGCGCTGCTCGAGGCTGACACCTTGGAGGATCTGCCCGGACGGGGCTGCGAAGTGAGGTGAAGGGATCTTGCATCCCTCGGGGCAACGGGCGTAGAGTCAGGTCCTACGACTCGGCGGAGGTGTTCGCCATGTATGTCAGCGTGCAGCACCGGATCACCGATCCGGAGAAGTTCTTCTCGATGGACGCCGAGGAGGTGGCTGGAGGAGGGCCGCCTGGTGTCCAGGGGCGGCAGTTCTTCCCCTCCCAGGACCGGTCAGTAGCTGTCTGCCTGTGGGAGGCGGACTCAATCGACTCGCTCCGGGACTACCTCGACCCAGCCACCGCGGGCGTCAGCGAGAACACGTACTTCGAGGTCGACAGGGAGAGCGCGATGGGCCTCCCGGAGACTGCTGCGGCAGGCGCCTAATAGGGCTCCGAGCGTCGCATCAGAGCGCCCCCAAAGCTGGGGGCGCTTCTCTTCCCGCTCTCGTATGCCTGCCGAGCGAGGTCCACCTTCTCCTGCGACATTGCCCGTCCCAGTATCTCCAGCCGCTCGTGGCCCTGAAATCGGAGCTGGACGCCTGGATGCGGAACGGCGGGGGGAAGCGTCCTTGACCAATCCGACCAATGAACTTACTGTTGCCCCATCGACCAAATGGGGCGGCACCGCGACCACGGCCCGCCCCCGGAGCCAAGGAGGTAAGTCCATGGCCCAGCAGGATTCTCGCAAGTTGGAGCGCACGAAGTACCCCGGCATCTACAAGCGGTCGGATGGCTTCTACGTCGTCATGTACCGGCACCGGGGCAAGCAACACAAGAAGGTATGCCGGACGTTGGCGCTCGCCCGCGAGTTCAAGAATCAGGGCGGCACGACGAAAGCACCGGAGAGCAAGCAGACGGTGGAGTCCTACGGCGCGACCTGGATCGACTTCTACCGGGGCAGGACGGCTCGCGGTCTGGATGACGAGACGCGCTCGCAGTATCGCCGCTCACTGGATCACCACATCACGCCCCGGAAGTATCTCGGCGGAGTGAAGCTGAGGGACCTGGCCTCCAGGGACATATCCGACTGGTTCGGCCGGCTGGAGCAGGACAAGGTTCCGCCCGCCACGATTCGCAAGGCGAAGCGGTGCCTGTCCGCGATGCTGGCGACCGCAGCCCAGGACGGGGCGATCTCGCACAACCCCGCCCTTGGTGTCCGGTACGTGCCCGCTCCGGCGATCGCTGAGAGGGAGAGGCTGGCGCAGGCGGACCGGAAGCGGCGGGCGTTGAGTGCGGATCAGGTGCTGGCGGTGATCGCCGCGATGCCCGACCAGTGGCATGTGTTCTTCTCGCTCCTGGCCGAGACGGGCTGCCGGGTGGCCGAGCTGATCGGGCTCCGCTGGGAGAACGTTCACTTGGGCGACAGTCCCCACATCTATGTCTGCGAGCAGTGGAAGGACGGCAAGTACAAGCGGCTCAAGACCGACGCCTCAGAGGAACCGATCCCGCTCTCGCCGCCCATGGCGCAGTGGCTCGGGCAGATGCGCCCGCAGGACGCGAGCGGGCCGGTGTTCCCCTCGATGACCGGGACCCCGCTCAACTACTCGAACCTCTACAACCGGGTGCTGTTGCCCGCATGTGGGGCGGCAGGAGTGCAGCTCCCGCCACGACGCGCCTTCCACGCCTTCCGTGACGCCTGCGCCTCGCTGATCGTGGAGTCGGGCGGCACCGTGAAGGACGTGCAGACACGGCTCCGTCACGCGCAGCTCTCCACCTCGATGGGCTACGTGAAGGAATCCTCGGATGGGCACAAGACGGCCGCCACCCTCGGTGCCCGCCTGTGGGGTAACGGTGGGGCAACAGAGCACCCGCAGACAGCCGCAAACGGGAACGGGTCCAAACCCGAGAATCCCGCTCAGGGGGCGGCATCCGCAACCAGCCGCAATTCCGTGGGGTAACTCATAATCCATCGGTCGCAGGTTCGATTCCTGCCCGGCCCATGCAGTAGCCGTAGCGGGCGCGACCGGGGCGGCTCGGGCGCTTCCAGCCGCCGCCGAGACTTCATTCAGCTCGGCTGCTTACGGCGCCGCGCACACAACCCACGCGGTGACGTCGGCCGGACCAACCACGCCGGCGGTGGTCACTTCTACGGCGGCCGCGGACCAAGCAGTCGGCGTGTAACCGTCAAATGGCTGCTGGCTCGGAGGCGCGAAGAACGCCAGCGGCTGCCCGGTGGGACCCTGGCCGACGACGAAACCCCCGAAGCTGTCGGCGCCGCCGCCCGTGGCGCGCTCGCCCGGCTGACAGTGCGCGGTGACCATGTGGAATCCCGACGTCGGCGCGCACCTTCACATTCGTAGCGCCCGCCTCGCCCTTCGCCCCCTGCGGACCCCGCGGACCCGCTGGAAGCTGCCCCGGTTTGAAGTCGCTGGCGCGCAGGGAGAAGAACTCCACCTTGGAAGAGTTGATCGCGTTGTCCTTGATGTCGGCACGCTTGACCTGGCCGTCGACGAGGTTCCTTGACGTCACGCTGTTCTTGCCGAGCCGTATCGCGGCGTACGAACTACCGCCGAGCGCGACGAACAGGGCCACGAGTGCAACCACCATCGCGGGACTGGGACGACCGAAGGGGAGCAGGGCCAGCATGAGAACCTCCCGATCTGGATTAACCCAATCAT
Organism: uncultured Thermoleophilaceae bacterium; assembly: GCA_963734025.1. Classification (GTDB taxonomy): domain Bacteria; phylum Actinomycetota; class Thermoleophilia; order Solirubrobacterales; family Thermoleophilaceae; genus JACVRW01. Next base: position 399,410 of record CAVTFR010000015.1, on the reverse strand, counting down.
GGAACCTTAAACCCGAGCTGGGGCGGCATGCAAGCGCCGAAACGGTACGGTAGATCAACCCCTTGGAGGAACCCCACGGGAAAGAGCGGGAGTCGCCCTGGACCTGCGTGAGGTACTGGTACTCCCGGCACCGGCGGCAGCAGTGGTTGTGGTGGAGGCTCGTTGGTGACCCTCCCGCTCTCTCCGCGGGATACTGGGTGAAGCGATGTCGCAGAAGAACTTGGAGCCACTCAAGCGCGAGCCAGAGGCCCACGGCCGATCCCAAGCGGGAGAAGCGATGTCGGACGACAGTGTGGAGGTCGTGCGTGAAGCGTGGGAGGCGTGGGAGCGCGGAGACATGCAGGCCGTGTTCGACTTCTATGACCCTGCCATTGAGTGGGACATGTCCGAGTCAGAGGTCCCGGACATGGGCGTCTATCACGGACACGAGGGGGTGCGGAAATTCTTCCGCGAGTGGATGGCACCCTTCCACGACTACTACGCGAATGCAGAGGACTTCAGGCTCGGCAGCGAAGGCGTGCTCGTGCGAATGAGGCAGGGGGGGCGCGGGAAGGAAAGTGGCGTCGACGTGGACATGCCTCCCTTGTGGCAGCTCTACAGGCTCCGGGCCGGCCGCGCCGTGCGTGTCGAGATCTACCGCGACGAGCGCCGCGCCCTCGAAGCCGTCGGTCTGTCGGAGTGGGAGAACGCCGAGCAGCGTGGTTTGGCGGAGGCCGGCTTTGGGGCGCTCAACTCGGGCGATTTGGCAGCGTTCCTGGCGCTGACCGCCGAGGACGTCGAGTTCACGTCGATGGTCGCGGAGGCGGAAGGAACGATCTTCCGCGGCCACGACGGCGTCCGGGCCTGGTGGGAGACGATTCGCGGCGCTTTCGAGGACATCCACTGGCAGTTGCTCGACGTTCGCGGAGCCGGCGACCGGGGCGTAATGCATTTCCGCATGGCCGGGACGCTGGGCGGCGTTCCGGTCGAACAGACGATGTGGCAGGCCGTCGTGCTGCGCGACGGGAAGGTGATCTGGTGGGCCTTCTTTCGCAGCGAGCGTGAAGCCCTCGAAGCCGTGGCGCTGGGGGGAGTAGGCGCGACGCGGCCTCCGCAAGCCGACGACCCTCGGCCCGCTCCGGCCTAGCGGCCGAGCAGCGCGATCATCGCCGACTGCACGAAGCGGGGCGGGAACGTCATGACGACGTTGTCGCTGTGCTTCTTCAGGAAGCTCGCCGCCCAGCGCGCGCCGCGCAGGCTGCGCGGGATGCCGCCGCGTACGAAGAGCCCCTCGCGGGCCGCGGCGGCGCTCTCCGTCAGGAACTCCTGCAAGTCGAGCGCCGGCACCGCTTGGCAGCGCAGGTGGGCCGCGGCCCCTGTGCTCTCGAGGCCGTGCTTCGTGCCCGGCGCCACCAGGATGGTGCCGTCCTCAGGCCCGATCACCCGCTTCTCCGAGCCGAGCTGGAAGCGCACCGAGCCCTCGAGCACGGACCAGTGCTCCTCCTGGCGCGGGTGGAGATGCGGCGGCAGCGCGCCGCCGGGCTCGAGCCACGTCTCGACCCAGAGGTTCTCGCCGTCGGGCTCGAAGGTGTACGTGGCGCGATGTACGGGGTCGTGTACCGGGGCGGGCATGTTGAGGCTCCTTTCGATCGCGGCCAGTGTGTTACCGGTCAGTAACATAGCGCCGGAGGTTACCCTTCGGTAACTCGCGTTGTGTGAGCTGCGTCACAGATGGCCACGAAGCACTCGGAACTCAGGCGGATCCCGGCGGACGAGCGTCGCGAGCTGATTGTTCGCGCGGCCGGCCAGGCGTTCGCGCGCGATGGCTACGCGGGCGCCCGCATCGCGGACATCGCCGCCGCGGCCCACGTGACGAAGCCGATCGTCTACCGCCACTTCGACTCGAAGAAGGCGCTCTACATGGCGCTGCTCGAGAAGCACGAGGACGATCTCCCGACCTTCATCGAGGCAATCGACCCCGACGGTCTGCCGCCCGGCCGCCTCGTGCCGGCGATCCTCGAGCACTGGTTCGACTACGTCCGTGAGAACAGGCACGCCTGGGTCATGTTGTTCCGCGACCGCTCGGGCGGTGAGGAGATCCAGGCGCTGCGGCTGCGCGTGAACGTGCGAGCGCGCGAGGTGATCGCCGCGTTCATCGCCGATCAGCCCGGCGGACGGATCCCGGCCGATCAGATCGAGCCGACCGCCGAGGCCGTCACCAACGGGCTCGCCGGCCTCGCCCTGTGGTGGATCGACCACCAGGAGGTGCCGAAGGATGTGGTGGTCGACGTCGGCGCCAGGGTCGTGACGGCGGCGCTGTGAGAGCCTTGACCCGCGGCTGAGCGCTACCAGCGTCCGACTGGTTCACGAAGAACGTCTTCAACCGCGTCGTCGCCGTGCTCACCCGGGCGGGCGTGAGCGTCGCCGGCTCCCGTGTGCTCGAGGTGCGCGGCCGCAAGACCGGCGAACGCGCCGCACGCCCGTGCCGTCGACCGCGACGGCAACCGCAGCCCCGTGAGCTTCCCGCTGCCGGGCTAGCCGACGCGAGCTGCGGCGCGGGTCTGCAAACCTGCGCCGCATGCGCCGCTCTGCCGGCACGGTCCTCACCCTGCTCGCCGCCCTTGCACCCGCGTCCGCGGTGGCGGCCGAGCTGCCGCTCGGCTCGCGCTCGCTCGACGAGCGCCGCGAGAGCGCCGTGGTCGCGCCGGGCGTGCGCTGGACGTCGATCGTCCGCGAGGGCGGCCCCTGGCGCGTCAACGTCGTCAGCGTCGACCGCGGGGCGCTCGCCGGGCGGCTGAGCGGCGTCCTCTCGAACGAGCGGGTTGCCGGGCTCGAGCGGCCGAGCGACATGGCGCGCAGGACCGGGGCGGTGGCCGGGGTCAACGGCGGCTTCTTCGCGGTGGACGGCGATCCGGTCGGCGCGCTCGCGCTCGACGGGCAACTCGTGAGCGAGCCCGTGAACCGGCGCTCGGCGCTGATCGTGCCCGCCGACCCGGGCGCGAACCCGCGGATTGCCGCGCTCCGCTTCGCCGGAGCGGTGACCGCCGGCGGGGTCGAGCGCCTGATCGACGGCGTCGACCGCCGGCGCGGCAGCGTCCCGGCCTGCGGGGGCCGCGGCGGCGACCGGCCGACCCAGCGGCCGGACTCGGGATTGACCTGCACCGATCCGAGCGAGCTCGTCCTCTTCGAGTCCCGCTACGGAGCCCTGCGCCCGAGCACCGGCGTCGAGGCGCTCGTCCGCGGCGGAGTTGTGGAGCGCGTCGGCCGGCCGGGCAGCCGCCCGGTCCCGCGGGGAGCCTTCGTCCTGTCGGGGAGCGGCGACGCCGCGACGTTCCTGCGCGACTCGCTCGAAGCCGGCGCGCCGGCGCAGATCGAGCTTGGCCTGGGCGCGGATCAGGCGCTCGTGACCGGCGGCGGACCGCGCCTCTTGACGCGCGGGCGGGTGGCGGTGGCGGCCCGTTCCGAGGGCTTCGCCCCTCTGAGCGCGCCGGGCTTCGTCGCGTCCAGGCATCCCCGTACGCTCGCGGGCGTGAAGAGCGACGGCAGGCTCCTGCTGGTGACGGTCGACGGACGGCGGCCCGGCTGGAGCGCCGGCGTGACGCTGCCCGAGGCGGCGCGCGTGATGCGCGCGCTCGGCGCCCGCGACGCCCTCAACCTGGACGGCGGCGGCTCCACCGGCATGGTCGTCCTCGGCGAGCTTGTGAGCCGGCCCTCCGATCCCTCCGGCGAGCGCGCGGTGAGCGACGGCATCTTCGTCCTGCCATGAGGCGGCTCGCCACAGTCGTCGCGGCGCTGGCGCTCCTCACGGCGGCGGCGCCGTCCGCGCCGGCCCAGTCGCCCGAGCCCGCAGAGGTGTGGGCCGTCGGCGACGCCGCCACGCCGAACGACGGCGCCCGCCGGCTCGCCGCCTACATCCGCGCCCAGCGTCCCGACCGCTTCCTCTACCTCGGCGACGTCTACGAGGACGGCACGGCGCGCGAGTTCCGGCTCCACTACGACCCGCTCTACGGATCGCTCGCCCGTATCACCGATCCGACGCCCGGCAACCACGAGTGGGCCAATCGCTTCACCGGCTACTACCCGTACTGGCGCGCCAAGAAGGGGCGCAGGCAGCCGCCCTGGTCCAGCACGAGCCTGGCCGGCTGGCAGATCCTCTCGCTCAACTCGATGGCTGACCACGGGCCGGGCTCGCGCCAGCTGCGCTGGCTGCGAAAGCAGGTCGGGACGACGTCCGGCGACTGCCGCATCGCCTTCTCGCACCGCCCCCGGTTCAGCGCCGGCATCTACGAAGACGACCCCGGGATGGCGCCGCTCTGGAACACGCTGCGCGGACACGCGAAGGCCTTCCTGAGCGGCCACGACCACAACCTGCAGCGGCTGCGTCCCTCGGGCGGCATCACCCAGTACATCGCGGGCGCGGGCGGCGCGACCGGCTACGGCGTCGATGAGAGCGACCCCCAGCTCGCCTGGGGCGCGGACGGCCTCTTCGGCGCGCTGCGGATCGTGCTCGAGCCGGGCAGGGCGACCTTCGAGTTCCGCGACTCGCGCGGGCGGCTGCTCGACCGCAGCCGCGCGAGCTGCGAGGCCTAGCTGTAGTTCCTAGCCGTGCGGGTCCCCCGACGGAGGAGGCGGCGGCAGTCCGAGCTGCCTCGGGTCCGTGGCCCGCTCGGTGGCGGCTTCCGTGTTGACGAGGTCGGGGTGCACGAGCCGTTCCGCCAGGTCCGTCTCGCCGCCGGCCAGGAGGCGCGTGAGGAGGTCCTCGACATTTCCGCGCAGCGTCGGGCGGCGGCCATCAGGTCGGCCGCGCCGACGCGTGCTCGGGGAACGGCTCGAGGTCGTTCACGAAGGCGGGTGTCGCCTCGACGCGGTCGAGCCAGGCGGAGATGCTCCGGTGCTCGCGCGGGTCGGCGCCTGCGTCGCCGGCGCAGTGCACATAGGCGTACAGGGCGATGTCGGCGACCGTGTAGTCGTCACCGGCGACGAACGTTGCGCCTGCGCCCAGCCCGCGCTCCAACGCGGCCATCGCGTCGCGGCCGCGGTCAAGCCGGTTCTCGAAGACCTCCGGGGCCTGCGCGTGCCGACCCGACAGCCACAGGAAGCGGGCATAGGCGAGCTCCGGCTCGATCCGGTTCTGCTCGAAGAACATCCAGCGCTGCACGCGCGTGCGCGCGAGGCCCGGCGCCGGCAAGAACGACGTTCCCTCGCCCAGGTGCAGCAGGATCGCGCCCGACTCGGCGATTCGCTCGCCCGAGTCGAGCTCGAGCACCGGCACGCGCCCGTCGGCGTTGCGAGCAAGATGCTCTTCCGTGCGCGTCTCGCCGGTGAAGAGGTCGACGGTCACGCGCTCGAACGGCAGCCCCAGCTGGCGCAGCAGGATGCGAGCTTTCATGCAGTTCCCGGAGGCGGGGTGGTCGTAGAGGATCACGGGGCGGGAACGCTACCTCGGAAGCCCTTCGCTGAAGGAACTCGGGCGGTCCCGACGAAAAAGCGGTCCGTGACGCGAACTGGGACGACCGCCCTCACGCTGTCGGAGGAGATCCGCCAGCGCTTCGACGAGTTCAGCCGCTCTCAGAAGGACGTCGGCCAGTACATCGTCGACCACCTGGAGGAGGCGGCCTTCCACACGGCCGAGGAGCTGGCGCGCCGTGCGAACACGTCGAGCTCAACCGTGGTGCGTTTCGCGCAGGCGCTCGGCTTCGAGGGATTCCCCGAGCTGCAGGCGGCCGCGCGCGACGAGTACCGGCGCGCGCGCGAGAACGGAGCCTCGGCCGAGGCGCTTTCCTCGCCGCCGCTCTTCCCGATCGACCAGACCGAGTTCGAGACTGCCCTTGCCGCCGACCACTCGAACGTCGCCGAGACCGCGAAGCGGATCGACCGCGACGAGGTGGCCGCCGCGGTCGACCTGATCTCGCGGGCCGACCGGATCCTCCTCTGCGGCACCGATCAGATGGCGTTCTTCGCGAGCTACCTGCGCCATCTGCTGATGCTGCTCGATCTGCGCGCCGAGGTGGTCGCCTCACCCAGCCAGGAGGGGCTCGCGAAGCTCGGCAGGGTGGACGACAAGACGGTGATGATCGGCTTCTCCGCCGGGCGCCCACACCCGCTCGTCGTGCGAGCGATGAAGCTCGCACGCAACCGCCGCGCGGCAACGATCGCGATCGCCGACGCCACCCTCTCCGAGGTCGTGAAGCTCGCGGACCACAGGCTCTACTACTCCTCGAACAGCCCTGCCTACGTGCGCTCGCACGCGGCGCTGCTCGGGGTGATCCAGGCGCTCGCCTATGGCGTGTACGCGCTGGACGAGTCCGCCTACGCGGACCGCATCAAGGCGTTCCGGCTGAAGTAACGCTGCGCGCCTGTGTTGCCGGAGCGCCGCGGGCGGGAATACCAGCCTTGATGCTGGAGCTCCTCGACCTCAGCCGGCGATACGGTGAGACGGTGGCCCTCGACGGGCTCTCGCTGCAGGCTCCCGAGGGCAGGCTGCTCGGATTCGTCGGACCCAACGGGGCGGGCAAGACCACGGCGATGCGCATCGCGCTCGGCGTGCTCGAGCCGGATGCCGGCGAGGTGCGCTGGCAGGGACGGCCGGTGCGCCGCGAGGAGCAGCGCCAGTTCGGATACATGCCCGAGGAGCGCGGCCTCTATCCGAAGATGCGCGCGGACCGCCAGCTCCGCTACCTCGCCGAGCTGCACGGCCTCCCGCCCGCCGAGGCGGCCGCCGCGGTGCGCCACTGGACGGAGCGGCTCGGACTCGGGGAGCAGGCCGAGAAGCCGGTGGAGGAGCTCTCGCTCGGCAACCAGCAACGCGTGCAGCTCTCGGCGGCGCTGGTGCACGATCCGCGGCTGCTGATCCTCGACGAGCCCTTCTCGGGCCTGGATCCGATCGGGACGGAGGTGATGTCAGAGGTGCTGCGCGAGCGCGCCACGGAGGGCGTCGCCGTCATCTTCTCGTCGCACCAGCTGGAGCTCGTCGAGCGCCTCTGCGACGACGTCGCGATCGTGAGCCGAGGGCGCATCGTCGCCGCCGGGGCGGTCGAGGAGCTGCGCACGGAGCGCTCGCGGCCGCGTCTGAGGGTTCAGGTCGACTCGGCAGCCGACGACTGGCTCTCGGGAGTGCCGGGGGCCGAGCTCGTCGGTAGGAGCAACGGCGCCGTGCTCGTCGAGATGAAGGACGGCGCCGACGACCAGCTCGTCCTCGATGCGGCGCGCCGGGCCGGCCGGGTCAGGCTCTTCGAGCCCGCGCGGCCGACGCTGGCAGAGCTCTTCCGCGAGGTGGTCGAGCGGTGAGCCTTGCGCGCGCGACCTGGCTGGTCTCCCGGCGCGAGTTCATGGAGCGGATCCGCTCGCGCGCCTTCCAGCTCTCGCTCATCGTGACGGTGCTCGTGGTGGCTGCGGTCGGGATCGTGGCCGGAGTGGTCGGCGGCGACAGCACTGACGAGTTCACGGTCGGCGCCGTCGGCCCCGAGGCACAGGCGGTTGCCGTGGCCGCCCGCGCGGTGGGCCCGGCGTTCGATGTGAAGATCGAGGTCGAGCGCCGGCCGAGCGCCGGCGCCGCGCGCGCCGGGGTCCGAGACGAGAGCCTCGACGCCGCGCTGGTCGGCGGCGTGATCGTCAGCCTGAAGGATCCGCCGGAGGAGCTCGAGCAGACGCTGCAGGCCGCGGCCCGCCGGGTGCGCGCCGGTGAGGAGCTCCGCAACGAGGGCATCACGGGGGCGGAGGCCCGCCGCGTGCTGGATCCGCCGCTGCTGCGGACCGTGTCGCTCGAGGGAGAGGACGAGGGTGGGGAGGGCGTCGCCTTCGTCGCGTCGCTCGTCCTCTACCTGCAGCTCATCATGTACGGGATCGCCGTCGCATCGGGCGTGGTCGAGGAGAAGTCGTCGCGCGTGGTCGAGGTACTGCTCGCGACGGTTCAGCCGCGCGCGATCCTGGCCGGGAAGATCCTCGGCATCGGCGCCCTCGGGCTGCTCCAGCTCGCCGTGACGGCGGTGGTGGGACTGGCCGCGGCGTCCGCGAGCGGCGCAATCGAGCTCGACGCGGGCGACCTGGGCACGCTCGCGGTCGTGCTCGTCTGGTTCCTGTTCGGCTATCTGCTCTGGTCCGCGCTGTACGCGATCGCGGGGGTGATGGTGTCGCGCCAGGAGGACCTGCAGTCGTCCACCACCGTGCTCACGGTGCTGCTCGTGATCGGCTACCTGCTCGCCTTCCCCGCGATCGACGACCCGGACGGAACGCTCGCGGTCGTGGCCTCGCTCGTGCCGCTCTTCTCACCGATCACCATGCCGCTGCGGGTGGCGCTCGGGGAGGCGAGCGCCGCGGAGATCGCCGCGTCGCTGGGGCTGCTCATCCTCGGAATCGCGCTGCTCGTGCCGCTCGGCGCGCGCATCTACGAGCGCTCGGTGCTGCGCATGGGCAAGCCGATGAAGCTGCGCGAAGCCTGGCGCGCCGCGCGCGCCTGAACTAGGGTGGCCGCGCGGTGAGGAGAGGAGCTGTGATCGCCGCGCTCGCAGCGATGCTGATGGCGGCGGGCGCACCGGCCCATGCGGCGCGGCCGGGCTGCGACCCTATCGACCCGTCCAACTGCCTGCTGCCGTGGCCGAACGACCACTTCCGCGAGGGCGGCAGGCTCGCGCTGCGCGACTCGATGATGCCGCGCAACACGAAGGGGAGGCCGATCAGGGCGGCCGACTACAACCGCTCGAACGGCTTCAGCCCGGGGCAGATCATCGTCACGCACGTCCCGGGGCTCGACCTGAGGCGCAGCGGCGCAGTGCCGGTCAACGACATGGCGAGGTCGTTCGCGAAGCGCGCGCCGATCGTCGTGATCGACGCGAAGACCGGGAAGCGGCAGCTGATCTGGGCCGAGCTCGACTCGCAGGCGACGAATCCGCGGCGGCGCGCGCTGCTCGTCCACCCGGGCGCGAACTGGCGCGAGGGCCGGCGCTACATCGTGGCCCTGCGCAACCTGCGCGACTCGCGCGGGCGCGAGCTGCGCGCCCAGCGCGCGTTCAGACGTATCCGTGACGGCGAGGCCGGCGGCCGCCGCTACGCGGAGATCTTCCGGGCGCTCGCGCGCGGGGGCATCCGGCGTGGTGACCTCTACCTGGCCTGGGACTTCACGGTCGCAACGAAGCAGAACCTCTCCCAGCGCCTCCTCCACATCCGCAACCGGGCCTTCGCCGAGCTCGGCGACCGCAAGCTCGGCGATCTGAAGGTCCAGGGCGCCGCGCCGCAGTTCAGCGTGGACGCGGTTGCCCCGCTGACGCCGGAGGTGCAGCGCGTCGACGGCACCTTCACCGTCCCCTGCTTCCTGAACCGGCCGGGCTGCCCGCCGGGCTCGCGCTTCAAGCTCGGCGGCCGCCGGCTGATCGAGCGCATCCCCGGCAACGTCCAGGTCGAGCGCTTCATCTGCCTCGTCCCGAACGGGGCGCGCGACGCTCGGCCGCTCATCTTCGGCCACGGCCTGCTCGGCGGGGCCGACGCGGTGCTCGCGCTGGCGCCGCTCGCGAGCGCCGGGAACTTCGTGGCCTGCGCGACCGATTGGTCGGGCATGTCCGCCGAGGACGTCCCGAACGTGCTCGACCTGTCCAAGGACCTCTCGAGCTTCCCGAGCCTGGTGGACCGCAACCAGCAGGGCTTCCTCAACTTCATGTTCCTCGGGCGGCTGCTCGTCCACCCGCAGGGGTTCGACGCCAACCCCGCCTTCGGCGGCGCGATCGACACGCGCCGGCTGTTCTACGCCGGCGCCAGCCAGGGCGGCATCCTGGGCGGAGCGCTGACCGCCGTCGCGCCCGACTTCGAGCGCTCCGCGCTGATCGTGCCGGCGATGAACTTCAGCCTTCTGCTCGGGCGCAGCACGCAGTTCGGGCGCTTCGCGGAGGTGCTCTACCCGAGCTACCCGGACCAGATCGAGCGCTCGCTCATCAACTCGATGATCCAGATCCTCTGGGACCGCGGCGAGGCCAACGGCTACGCGTGGCACATGACGCGCGACCCCTATCCGGGAACGCCGCGCCACACGGTCGTCCTCCACGAGGCGTTCGGCGACCACCAGGTCGCGAACGTGGCCACCGAGGTCGAGGCGCGCGTGATCGGCGCCCGCCTCCGCACGCCGGCGCTCGACCCCGGCCGCAGCCTCGACCGGCGGCCCTTCTACCGCATCCCGCGCATCCGGCGCCTGCGCTACTCCGGCAACGCGCTCGTCGTCTACGACATCGGCCCGCAGCGCGGCGACCTCGGCACGCCGCCGGCCCCACTCGCGAACATCGCGCCGGAGCTCGGGGTCGACCCGCACTCGCTGACGGGCTTCTCGGGTCCGGCGGCGGCGCAGTTCTCCGAGTTCCTGAAGATCGGCGGGACGTTCGTGGACACGTGCGCCGGGAGGCCGTGCTACGCGGCAGGTTGGACCGGGCCGTAGATCGGGGTAGAAGCCCGGTCATGACCCGCTCGGCGCTTCGCCTGATCGCCCTCACCGCAACCGCTCTGCTCGTCGCCGCCGCCCCGGCCGCTGCGACCAGCTGGGTCGAGGGATCGCCCGGACTCGGAGATCCCTACTACCCGTCCGCGGGCAACGGCGGCTACGACGTCCGCCACTACCACCTCGATCTCGACTACACCCCGCAGCCGGAGAACTTCCTCGAGGGCAGGGCCCTCATCAGCGCCCGCGCGACCCAGAACCTGTCGCGCTTCAACCTCGATTTCCGGCCGTTCTACGAGATCTCGAGCCTCAGGGTGAACGGCCTCAGGGCCTCCTACAAGCGCGAGGGCGAGCACGAGCTCGTGATCACGCCGCGCCTGAAGATCCCAAAGGGCTGGCCGGTAGTGGTCAGCGTCGAGTACTCGGGCCAGCCCGAGGCCGTCATCGATCCCGACGACTCGCTCGAGGGCTGGGTGCCGCTGGCGGACGGAGCGTTCGTCGTCAACGAGCCACAGGGCTCGCCCGGCTGGTACCCCGCGAACGACAACCCGCGCGACAAGGCGACCTTCTCGTTCTCGGTGACCGTGCCGGAGGGCTCCACGGCGCTCGCGAACGGCCGGCTGGTGCGCAGGCCGGTCACGCGCCACGGACGGACCACCTGGCGCTGGGTCGAGGACTCGCCGATGTCGCCCTATCTCGCGACGGCCACGAACGGCCCGTTCGACACCGATTTCACGGGCCGCGTGGACGGCATCCCGATCTACAACGCCGTCGACCCGGACCTGCCGACCGCCCAGGTCGCGAAGGACCGGATCGCCACGACGGACGACGTGATCACGTTCTTCTCGGACCTGTACGGGCGCTATCCGTTCTCGAGCGTCGGCAACGTCGTCGACCAGGCGCCCGAGGTCGGCTATGCGCTCGAGTCGCAGACGAAGGCGATGTACAGCAACACGCCGAGCCAGAACACCTTCGTGCACGAGATGGCGCACCAGTGGTTCGGCAACGCGGTGACGCCGGTCGAGTGGGTCGACATCTGGCTGAACGAGGGCTTCGCCACCTGGTCCCAGTGGATCTGGAACGAGCGAAACGGGGGTGTCCCGGCTCAGCAGCAGTTCGACACGAACTACGCGCAGCCCGACACCAACGCCGCCTTCTGGAACCCGCCTCCGGGCAAGCCCGGCAGCGCCGCCGCGATCTTCGACGGCACCATCTACACGCGTGGCGCGATGACGCTGCAAGCGCTGCGTCAGAAGATCGGCGACGACGACTTCTTCGAGATCCTGCGCCGCTGGTACGCGGAGAACAAGTACGGGAACGTCACCACGGCGGACTTCATCGCGCTGTCCGAGGACGTGAGCGGCCGGCAGCTGGACCAGTTCTTCCAGGTCTGGCTGTACGACCCAGGGAAGCCGGCGAGCTGGTGAGCCTGGCCTAAGGTGCGCGTCCTCGCCATCGACGGCGGTGGCATCCGCGGGCTGATCCCCGCGCTGGTGCTGGCAGAGCTCGAGGACCGGGCCGGACGGCCGGTCTTCGAGCTCTTCGATCTGATGGCGGGCACGTCGACCGGCGGGATCATCGTGTGCGCCCTGTGCGCGCCTGACCCGCTGCCCGCGGCCGAGGTCGCCACGATCTACGAGGAGGAGGGGCCGCGGATCTTCGACCGCTCGATCTTCCAGCGGATCCAGAGCGCGGGCGGGCTGATCGACGAGAAGTACGACGCCGGCGCGCTCGACCGAGCGCTCGGGCGCTTCATCGGCGACAAGCGACTGAGCGCGACCCGCCCGGACCTGATCGTCCCGACCTACGACACGGCGGCGCCGGGCCCGTACTTCTTCAAGACGACGAGCGCCCGCGAGGACCCGGCCGACGATGCGCGGCTCGCCGACGTGGCGCGCGCGACCTCCTCGGCACCGACCTACTTCGAGCCGCTGGAGCTCGACTCGCGCTCACTGCTCGACGGAGGGGTGTTCGCGGTCAACCCGGGCATGTCTGCGCTGGCCGAGGTCCTCCGGTACCACCCGGAAGCCGCGGTCAGGCTGGTGTCGCTCGGCACGGGCGAGCGGACCACGAAGCGCTCGTTCGACGAGATCAAGGACTGGGGGCTCGTGGAGTGGGCACGGCCGATCCTCGACGTCGTCTTCGACGGCATCTCGGACGCGGTCGACTATCAGCTTCGCCACGCGCTCGGCGAGGAGCGCTACTGGCGCTTCCAGGTCGAGCTCACCCGTGCGAGCGACGACCTCGACGACGCGAGCGAGGAGAACATCGCGCTGCTGCGCGGGCATGCGGAGGAGCTGATCGCCGAGCGCTCTGCGGATCTGGACGAGGTCGTCGCGGCGCTCACCGTCTGAGCCCCTCCGTACAGCCGCGGATGCACGGTTGCTCCGCGGCGGCCCAAGTTCCCCTGCACGGGGCGGTGCCGAGCGACAGGCGGGCTATTCTCATTAACCACATGGAAACCGGGACTTTCAGAGTGAAGGCCGGCCTCGCCGAGATGCTGAAGGGCGGGGTGATCATGGACGTCGTCACCGCGGAGCAGGCGAAGGTCGCCGAGGACGCGGGCGCGGCCGCGGTGATGGCGCTCGAGCGGGTACCGGCAGACATTCGAGCCGACGGCGGCGTCGCCCGCATGTCGAACCCGGCCATGATCGATGCGATCCAGGAGTCCGTGACGATCCCGGTGATGGCGAAGGCCCGCATCGGGCACTTCGTCGAGGCGCAGGTGCTGGAGGCGCTCGAGGTCGACTACGTCGACGAGTCCGAGGTTCTGACGCCCGCCGACGAGGCGCACCACATCGACAAGTGGGCCTTCAAGGTGCCGTTCGTCTGCGGCGCGACCAACCTGGGCGAGGCGCTGCGGCGGATCGCCGAGGGTGCGGCGATGATTCGCTCGAAGGGCGAGGCGGGCACCGGCAACGTCGTCGAGGCCGTGCGCCACATACGCCTGATCACGAGCGAGATCAAGCGGCTCGGCACGCTCAGCCAGATGGAGCTCGCTGCCGCCGCGAAGGAGCTCGGCGCTCCGCTCGAGCTCGTGCGCGACGTCGCCGAGCGCGGCCGGCTCCCGGTCGTGCTGTTCTGCGCGGGCGGCATCGCGACGCCCGCCGACGCGGCGCTGATGATGCAGCTCGGCGCCGAGGGCAACTTCGTCGGCTCCGGGATCTTCAAGTCGTCCGACCCCGAGCGCCGTGCGCGCGCGATCGTCGAGGCGACGACTCACTTCGAGGACCCGGCCCGCGTCGCCGCCGCCTCGCGCGAGCTCGGCGAGGCCATGCCGGGCATCGAGATCGGCGCGCTCCAGGAGAACGGCGGCCTGCTGCAGAACCGCGGTTGGTAGGCGCGCCGTGCACGAGGGGCCGGGCTCGGCCCGGACCGGAGTGATGTCGTCCCCCCTCATAGGCGTCCTGGCCCTTCAGGGCGACTTCGAGGCGCACCGCAAGGCGCTCGAGGGGGAGGGCGCGACCGTTCGCGAGGTGCGCACTCCCGCGGACCTCGACGGCCTCGACGCGCTCGTCATGCCGGGCGGCGAGTCGACCACCATGATGCTCGGGATCGAGCGCGAGGGGCTCGCCGGGCCGCTGACGGACCTGATCCGCTCGGGCCGGCCCGTGCTCGCCACGTGCGCCGGCCTGATCATTCTCGACCGGCAGCACCTCGACCTGCTCGACGTGACTGCCCGCCGCAACGCCTTCGGGCGCCAGCTGCACAGCTTCGAGGCAGCCCTCGACATCGACGGCCTCGGCCCCGTGACCGCCGTCTTCATCCGCGCCCCCTGGGTGGACGAGCACGGGCCGGATGTGGAGGTGCTCGCCGAGCTCGAAGGCCACCCGGTGGCGGTGCGCCAGGACAACATCCTCGCGGTGGCCTTCCACCCCGAGTTGACCGATGACCGCAGCCTGCACCGCTGGCTGCTCGAAAGGGCTGGAGTGCTCTCATGAGAGATCAGCGCGCGGAAGCGCTGGCCAAGATCCTCGTCAACTACTCGACGCGCGTGCAGAAGGGCGACGTCTGTGTCATCCAGGCCACGACGGCCGCCGAGCTGCTCGTCCAGGCGGTGTACGAGGAGGTGCTGCGCGCGGGCGGGCAGCCGGTCATGCAGATCACCACGAACGCGGCTCAGGCGGCCTTCTTCGAGCTGGCCTCCGACGAGCAGCTCGACTTCATCCCGCCGCCGTCCCAGTGGGCCGCTGAGCAGGCGGAGGCGCGCATCGCGATCATGTCGGAGGTCAACTCGCGGGCGCTCTCCCGGGTCGAACCGAAGAAGCAGGCGCGCGCCCAGAAGGCGCGGCGCGGCCTCATGGAGACCATGATGAGGCGCTCGGCCGCGGGCGAGCACCGCTGGGCGCTCACGCTCTTCCCGACGCACTCGTACGCGTCCGAGGCCGGCATGTCGCTGGCCGACTACGAGGACTTCTACTACGCCGCCTGCCTCGCCACCGACGGCGATCCGGTCACGGCGTGGCAGCGTCAGTCGGACCAGGTGAACCACCTGGCCGAGTGGATTCAGGGGCGCGAGGAGATCCGCATCGAGGCGCCCGGGACGGACCTGACGCTGAACGTGTCGGGACGCAACTGGATCCCCTGCACGGGCGAGCACAACATGCCCGACGGCGAGTTCTTCACCGGGCCGGTCGAGGACTCGGCGAACGGCGAGATCGCCTTCTCGTTCCCGGCGAGCTACGGCGGCCGCACGGTCGCGGGCGTGCGCTTCCGCTTCGAGAACGGCAAGGTCGTCGACGCGTCGGCTGAGCAGGGCGAGGAGTTCCTGCTCGAGATGCTCGACACCGACGAGGGTGCGCGCCGGCTCGGCGAGATCGGCATCGGAACCAACTTCGGGATCTCGACCGGAACCCAGGAGATCCTCCTCGACGAGAAGATCGGCGGCACCGTCCACCTCGCAGTCGGGATGAGCTATCCCGAGAGCGGCGGCACGAACAGCTCGGCGGTCCACTGGGACATGGTGTGCGACCTGCGCCAGGGCGGCTCGATCACCGTGGACGGCACCGAGCTGCAGCGTGACGGCCGGTTCGTGGTCTAACCGGTCCGGCGCAGTACCCGGTCGGTCCCCGGCCCACCGCGGAACGTCGCCCGCGGGCCGCCCGCGAGGCGATCGCGCCCGCGCCCGCCGATCAGCAGCGCTCGAATCGGCCCGACCACGGCGAGCCGGTCAGGGCCGTCGCCGCCGTAGAGGGCGATCGACCTCAGCCCTGCTGCACGACAGCTGACCGCGCGCGGGCTGAGCCGGCGGCAGCCGCGGCCGGCCCGGAGCGGGGCGGCGGCGTCGGCGACGCGCCAGGCGGCGCCGTTCCTGCGCGCCACGATCCGGTTCGAGCGTCGCGGGGCTCCGAATACGACGAGCCGTCCGCCGCGAACCGATGCGGAGCCGGCCCGCGAACGGGCGCGCGGCGCCGGCCGGCGCAGCACCCCACCGCCGCGCCCGGCGCCGGCGGCGGGCGGCTCCGCCGCCGGGGGTACCGGCTCCCCGGGCTGGGGAACGGCCGCGATCGCCCGCGCAAGGTCGTAGTGGGACTTGATCTCGGCGCCACCGAGCGCGCGCGTGTAGAGGGCGACCTCGTCGGCCTCGCCCTCGGAGTAGACCGCGGCCGTCCCGTTCTGCATGATGTGCCACTGCCCGACAGCGGCCGCGGAGCCGGCGCCGCTCGCCGCCTGGTGGACGAGCGCCCCGTCGATGTACAGGCGCGCGGCGGAGCCGTCCTTGACGGCTGCGACGTGATGCCAGGCCCCGTCACGGAGCCGGGTAACCGGCAGCCCCGTGTTGAAGCCGCCTCCGCCCAGGCGGTAATGGAGGTTGCCGGCGCTGTTGAAGGCGGGCAGCCAGCCCTCGCCACCTGCCGAGGTCGAGTCACGCATGACCGCCGTCCCCGCTCGCCAGTTGAACCAGCCCTCGATTGTCGCTCCCGCGCTTGCGAGCCCCGGGCCGGGCGCCACGACCTCGCCGCTCGCGCCGTCGAAGCTCACTGCCGTGTCGCCGATCGGCCCGAATACGCCCGGTTGGCCGAGCACGAAGCGCCCGGCGAATGAGCCGGGTGCGCCACCCGCCGAGTTGGCCGCGACGCCGCCGCTGAGCTCACCGAGGCGCCAGTAGGCGGCAAGGCCGGGTGTGCCGAGCAGCGCCTCGCGATAGGCATCGGAGCCGGCGGTGCGCCCCGCGATCATCACCCGGTCGCGGCCCTCGCTGCTGCCGGACGCGTTGGTGGCGACGAGCCGGTAGTGATAGAGCCGGCCGGGCACGAGGCCGGGCAGGGCGGCCACGACCTGGTGGAGAGCATCGTTGCCAGGAAGGCCCGCCGGGGCCGTGACGGCTCCATACTCCTCGGTCTGCCCGTACTCGACGTGCCACTGCGTGGGCTGGTTCTCCGGATCGACGGCGCCGTGGACGACGGACCCGCTTGCGCCGCCGCTGTGGACGACGGGCGTCGCCGGCAGGCCGACCGTGATCTCGTCCACGAGCGTGGCCGTTGCCCCGCCTGAATCCGTGACGGTCAGTGACGGGAAGTAGCGCCCGGCCCCGGTGTACCTGTGCGTGACCTCGGGACCGCTCCCTCCGCTGCCGTCGCCGAAGTTCCACTGCCAGCTCGCGACCTGTCCGTCGGGGTCGCGGGAGAGCGTCCCGTCGAAGCGCACGTCGAGCGGCCCGGGGCCGCTCCGCACCGCGGGCTCGGCGTCGGCGACGGGCGCAAGGTTCGCGCCGCTCGCCGTGAACGCCGCGATCGACGTCCGGTAGTCGACGTAGTTCGGATAGGCGCCGCGCATCCAGATGACGTTCAGGTCACCGCCGAAGGCCGTCATCCCCCGCGGCGAGACCGGGCGCACGTTCTTCTCGCCAGGCGGCGTGCTGACCGCTTGTTGCGTCCAGCTCGCCCCGCCGTTCTGTGTCGTCCACGTCTCCACCTGCCAGCCCGCCCCGGCCTGCCGGGAGAGATAGACGCGCGACGGGTCCTCGTGATCGAGCGTCAGCCCGCCCGAGTAGTAGTCGGCGGGACGGAGCTCCTCGCGGAAGGACCCGCCGGCGGCGGTGATCTCATTGACCTGCCAGGCGGCGCCGGTCCAGCGCGCGTAGTGGTAGCGATGGTCGCTGGGGGAGGGAAAGCTCGCGAACACGATCACCGGGTTGCCGCTCGCGTCGGCCGCGACATCGTGCACCCACGAAGGCTCCGGCCGGTCGAAGATCACGTCGCCGGCCTCGGGCGCGATCGGGGCGCCCGCGAGCGAGCCGATCGGCTGTCCGCCCGCGCGCTCGATCTGCCCCGCCCGGATGCGCGCGTAGTAGACGTTCACGCTCGGGAATTCGTTCGGGTGGGCGTTCGTGTAGGCCACGTGGATGGTGTCGCCGCCGCTCTCGGCGTACTTCGTGTAGGGGCGCTCGTTCGGCTTGACCATCAGGTTCCGCGCCGCCGACCAAGTGTCGGAGCCGTCGTTCTGGATCGAATAGGCCGGGTTGTAGTTCCCGCCTCGCCAGAACAGGTACGTGCGCCCCTCATCCGCGAGCCTGATCGGGTTCGGGTACGTGTAGCCGCGGATGCCCGGCACGTTGAAGGGAAGCGTCTGCGGGGGCTCCCACGACCTGATGTTCCCGGGCTGCGAGGAGACGCGGTAGTGCATCGCCGGCCCGACGTGGCGCGAGTAGAAGATGACGAGCCTTCCGTCAGGCCGGACGTGGATCGAGGGGTTCGCGTGGTCGTCGCGATTGAGCCTCGCGGCCAGCACCGCGGTCACCCGCTCGCCGTTCGCGTGGTCGTACGAGCTGACCTTGATGTCACCCTCGAGGTCGACCCAGCCGACGTAGGTGCGGCCGTTGTGCGTGACGGCGCGCGGGTCGCCGAACCACGACCAGGCGCCGTCCCCGATGGGCGGAACCGCGGCATCGGCGGCGCCCGGAGCGATCGCCCCGCAGCTGAGCAGCGTCACCGCTGCGAGCCTCAGCCGCCGCAGCATTGCTTCGAGCGTAGCCGTGTATTCCGGTCCCGGCGCCGGTTGTAGGCTTGGCCGCATGGCCGGTCATTCCAAGTGGGCCTCGATCAAGCACAAGAAGAAGGCCGTTGACGCCAAGCGCGGTGCCCTGTTCACCAAGCTGACCCGCGCCATCACGGTCGCCGCGCGTGAGGGTGGCGGCGACCCCGACGGCAACCCCGCGCTGGCGCTCGCCGTGCAGAAGGCGCGCGATGCCTCGATGCCGAAGGACAACATCGAGCGCGCGATCGCGAAGGGCACGGGCGCGGACTCGGACGCCGACTCCTTCGAGGAGGTGCTCTACGAGGGTTACGGCCCGGGCGGCGTGGCGATCCTCGTCGAGACGCTCACTGACAACCGCAACCGCACCGGCTCCGAGGTCCGGCACGCGTTCACGAAGCACGGCGGCAACCTGGGCGAGCCGGGCTCGGTCGCCTGGACGTTCGAGAAGAAGGGCGAGATCGTGGTCGACGGCTCGCGCTACGACGAGGACGACCTGCTCGCCGCCATCGACGCCGGCGCCGAGGACGTGGCGCTGGACGGCGACGTGTGGGAGATCGTGACCCCGCCGAACGACGTGGCGGCCGTGCGTGACGCACTTGCGGCGGAGGGCGTCGATATCGAGTCCGCGGAGCTCGTCCAGCGGCCCACCACGCGCACGCCGGTCGAGGAGGACCGGGTTGCGAGCCTCATGCGGCTGATCGACGCGCTCGAGGAGTCGGATGACGTCCAGGCTGTGCACGCCAACTTCGACGTCGACTCCGAGGTGCTGGAGCGGGTGGCGGCCGGCTAGGTGCCCGCACGCACGCGCCGGGCCCGGCTCGGCACGGCGCTCTTCTGGATCGTCGCCGGGACGCTGCATTTCGTGATCCCGCGCCGGTACGAGGCGATCGTGCCTCCCCGGCTCGAGCGCTGGCGCAAGGAGATCGTCGTCGTAAGCGGCATCGCCGAGCTGGCGGGCGGAATCGGGGTGCTGCCGGGCGGCACGCGCAGGCTGGCGCGCTGGTGGCTGCTCGCCACGCTGGTCGCCATCTACCCGGCGAACATCCACATGGCCGTCAACTCGGACCAGTTTCCGCGTATCCATCCGGCGCTGCTGTGGGCGCGCCTGCCCCTGCAGTTCGTGTTCGCGCGGATGACCTGGCGCGGTACGCGCTGAGCGCCGCCCTGGAAGGCGTCCGGGACTCTGCGCAGAATCACACCCATAGGTGGTCGTACTTGGCATCGATCCCGGCACCGCGCATACGGGGTATGGCGTGGTGCTCTCCCGCGGGCGGAGGCTTGCGGCGCTCGACGGCGGCGTGATCCAGACCCGCGCGGGCACGCCGCTCGAGCGCAGGCTCGCGGACATCCATGTGCGCGTCTGCGACCTGATTCGCGAGCATCAGCCCGCCGCGCTCGCTATCGAGGACCTCTACTTCGGGCGCAACGCCCACAGCGCCTTCGCGGTCGGGCAGGCGCGCGGGGTCGTGCTGCTGTCGGCGGGCATGGCGGGCATCCCGTGCTTCTCGTACACGCCGCAGGTGGTCAAGCAGGCCGTCTGCGGCTCGGGCGGCGCGGGCAAGCAGCAGGTTCAGCGGATGGTCGGCGCGCTG
Source organism: uncultured Thermoleophilaceae bacterium (assembly GCA_963734025.1). Lineage (GTDB taxonomy): Bacteria > Actinomycetota > Thermoleophilia > Solirubrobacterales > Thermoleophilaceae > JACVRW01. Next base: position 379,448 of record CAVTFR010000015.1, on the reverse strand, counting down.
CTGTCGCTGCCGGAGCCGCCGCACCCGGACCACGCCTCGGACGCTCTGGCCGTCGCGATCTGCCACGCGAACTCCGCGCCGCTCAGGGCAGCGCTCGGATGAGGCGGCGCGCGTGATCGCCTCGGTCAGCGGGGAGGTCGTCACCCGGCTGGCGGGCGAGGTCGTGATCGAGGCCGCCGGCATCGGCTACCGCATGGCTGTCTCGACGGAGACGCTCGCGAAGGTGCCGGCCGTCGGCGCGCACGGGCGCCTGCTCACGCACCTCGTGCTGCGCGACGACGCCATGCATCTGTACGGCTTCGCGACCCAGACCGAGCGCGAGCTGTTCCTGCTCCTGATCGGAGTCCAGAGCGTCGGCCCGAAGGTGGCGCTCGCCGTGCTCTCCGGCGGGGCGCCGCGCGAGCTCCTGAACGCGATCGCGTCGGGCGACACGGCACGCTTCCAGGCCGTCCCCGGCATCGGCAAGCGGACCGCGGAGCGGATCATCGTCGAGCTGCGCGAGAAGGTGGCCGGCCGCGTGGCCGACGAGATAGTGGTACGGCGCACGGCGTCGGACGACCCGCGCACACTGGCGCGCGAGGGCCTGATCGGCCTCGGCTTCAACCCGCAGGAGGCGGACGGCCTACTCGACGGGGCCGCCGGGGACACGCCCGAGGACCTGATCGCCGAGGCGCTGAGGGCGGCCCGGTGAGCGGCGGCATCCGCACACCCGGGGTGGAGCGCATCCACGACCCCGCGCCGCTGCCGGCGGAGGACGACCTCGACCGCTCGCTGCGTCCCAAGCGGCTCGAGGACTTCGTGGGGCAGGAGCGGATCAAGGAGCAGCTCGCCGTGTTCATCGAGGCGGCCAAGGCCCGCGGCGAGGCGCTCGACCACGTCCTGCTCGCGGGGCCGCCCGGGCTCGGCAAGACGTCGCTCGCCCAGATCGTCGCCAACGAGCTCGACGCCGACTTCGTCCCGACCGCCGGTCCCGCGCTCGAGCGCAAGGGCGACATCGCGAGCTACCTCACCGCGCTCCAGTCCCGCAGCGTGTTCTTCGTGGACGAGATCCACCGGTTGCCGCGTGCGCTCGAGGAGACCTTCTACCCGGCCATGGAGGACAGGCGGCTGCCGATCACGGTGGGCCAGGGCGCCGGCGCAGCGGTGGTCACGCTCGACCTGCCCGCCTTCACGCTGATCGGAGCCACCACCCGGGCGGGCCTCCTGACGACGCCGCTCCGCGACCGCTTCGGCGTGACCCACCGGCTCGAGCTCTACGGCCCGCCCGAGCTCGCCCGCATCGTGCGCCGCTCGGCCGGCATCCTCGACGTCGAGATCGACGACGCCGGCGCCGAGGCGATCGCCACGCGCTCGCGCGGCACCCCGCGCGTGGCGAACCGGCTGCTGAAGCGGGTGCGCGACTTCGCGGAGGTGCGCGGGGCCGGGCACATCGACGAGCGCGTGGCATGCGAGGCCCTCGATCTGCTCGAGGTCGACCGCGCCGGACTCGACCGGCTCGACCGCGACATCCTGCGCGCGATCTGCGAGAAGTTCGGTGGCGGGCCGGTCGGGCTCTCGACGCTGGCGGTGGCCGTGGGGGAGGAGCCGGACACGATCGAGGACGTCTACGAGCCCTATCTGCTCCAGCAGGGCCTCCTCATGCGAACCCCGCGCGGCCGGGTCGCCACCGCGGCGGGCTACTCACATCTGGGCCTCGAGCCGCCCCGCGAAGGCGCTCAGCAGCTGTTCTGAGGCGCTGACTAACCTGCCCTTTAGGCGACCACCTACCCTAAGCGTTTCGCATGGCCATCTTCATCTGCCCGAATTGCGGCAATCGCACCGAGTCTTCAGAGCGCACCGCCGGCTTCCAGAGCCGCGCCAAGGGCTGCAAGAAATGCGGCTTCGGGTTCCTGTTCGAGCTGCTCGACGACTACTACCCGGCTCCCAATGCGGCCTTCTTCATCCTCGATCAGGAGGGTCGCCTGATCGGCACAGGCAGGGGCGCGCGCGAGCTGACCGGCCTGGGTGACCTCGACGTGATGGGGCGCTCGGCCCAGGAGGTCCTGAACCTCAAGTTCGAGCAGGGGGACGATCACATCGCCACCGCGCTCGAGTGGGGCGTGCGCGTACTGGACAAGCCGGTCGTCGTCCACGCCGAGGGCGACCGGCCGGAACCGGCGAAGGCGGACATCTTCCCGGCGTACGATGACGACGGAGGACTGCTCCTCGTCCTCACGCCGCAATGACCAGCAGGACCCGCAACCTCTCCATTCTCGCCCTCGTGGTCGTGCTCCTCGGCGCCGCGATCGCGGTGATCCTCACCAAGCCGACGAAGCTCGGGCTCGATCTGAAGGGCGGCATCGAGCTCGTGTATCAGGGCCGGCCGACGCCGCAGGTCCCCGAGGTGACCCAGCAGGCGCTCGACGACGCGACGGAGACGATCCGCAAGCGCACCGACGCGCTCGGCGTCTCCGAGCCCGAGATCCAGCGCTCCGGCCGCGACCAGATCTCGATCGGGCTGCCCGACGTGCAGAACGCCGAGCGCGCGATCCAGCAGGTCGGCACGACGGCGCAGCTGCAGTTCTACGACTGGGAGGCGAACGTCCTCGGCCCGCGCGGGCCCGAGAACCCGTACGCCGGCACGAAGGCCCTGTACGACGCGACGGAGTTCGGCTCGACCCAGACGGGCAAGGCCGAGCAGGCCGACGTCCCCGAGGGTTCCGACGAGACGCCCGCACAGGCCGACAAGAACAACAACACCGCGGGCGACCGCTATTACCTGTTCGGGCCCGATCGCCTGCCGATAGGCCCCGACAAGAAACCGGTGCGGACGGCCGACTACGAGCCGTCGGGCTCGTGCCGGGAGCTCCTCGCCGACTACGAGCCCGACGCCGGGCCGTCGCCGGAGTACGCGAAGAACACGGAGTGCAAGTCCGAGCTGGAGGCGCTCGGAGCGGGCGGCCCGCCCTCGGGGTCGCGGGTGATCATGGTTCCCGAGGGCGTCGTCGTGGTCGAGGCGGAGCGGGTCGAGAACCAGCCACCCCAGATCAAGCGCTACTTCGTCATCGAGGACGACTCGGAGCTCTCGGGCCGGGACATCGAGAACCCCGAGCAGACATTCGACCCGAACACCAACGCGCCGGTCGTGACGATGGAGTTCACGGACCAGGGCCGCGAGGCGTTCGCCCGGGTCACGAAGCGGCTCGCGGATCGCGGCGCGCGCATCATCCTGCCGCCGGGCTCCGACCGTGAGCAGGCCTTCCAGCGCTTCGCGATCACGCTCGACAACCAGATCGTCTCGCTCGCGACGATCGACTTCGTCCAGAACCCGGAGGGCATCGACGGCCGTCAGGGCGCCCAGATCGAGGGCATCGGGACGATCGAGGAGACGCAGGACCTCGCCGAGAGCCTACGCATCGGCGCCCTGCCGATCGAGCTGAAGCTGATCTCGCAGACGCAGGTGTCGGCCACGCTCGGCCAGCAGGCCCTCGACCAGGGGCTCACCGCCGCAGCGGTCGGGCTCGCGCTGACGATCCTGTTCCTGCTCGTCTTCTACCGCGTGCTCGGGATGGTCGCGACGGTCGCGCTGATCATCTACGCGATCTTCCTGTTCGCGCTCGTGAAGCTGATCCCGATCACGCTCACGCTTCCGGGCATCGCGGGGCTCGTGCTGACGCTGGCGGTGGCGGCCGACGCCAACATCGTCATGTACGAGCGAATAAAGGAGGAGGTCAGAACCGGGCGCTCGATTCCGAGCGCGATCTCGGCGGGCTACTCGAAGGCGCTCAGGACGATCATCGACGCCAACGTCGTGACGATCGGCGTCGCGTTCATCCTGTTCACGCTCGCCACGGCGGGGGTCAAGGGCTTCGCGTTCACGCTGGGCGTCGGCACCATCGTCTCGCTGTTCACGGCCGTGCTGGTCACGTCGGCGATCCTCGGCACGCTTGCACGCTCGCGCCTGCTGCGGCGCCCGAGCGCCCTCGGCGTGAGCCCGAGGGAGAAGGGCGGCTGGAAGTTCGACTTCATGGGCAATTCGCGCTGGTTCTTCTCCTTCTCCGGCGCGATCCTGGCGACCGGCGCGATCGCGATTGCGACGCTCGGGCTCAACTTCGGCATCGACTTCGAGTCGGGCACGCGCATCACGACGCCGCTCGAACGGCCGGCGAGCGTCGACTCGGTACGAGACACGCTCAACCCGCTCGGTTACGGCGACGCCAAGATCCAGGAAGTCGACGACCCGGAGCTCGGCGACAACGTCATTCAGGTGTCGGTGGCCGAGCTCGACCCGCGCCAGGTCTCGCAGGTCGAGCGGGCGCTCGACGCCGACTTCGGCGTCGCCGCTGACGACTTCTCAGTCACCTCGGTCGGCCCCACCTTCGGGGAGCAGATCGCGCGCACGGCGGTGCTCGCGGTGTTCGCGTCGCTGCTCCTGATCTCGCTCTACATCGGCTTCAGATTCGAGTTCAAGTTCGCCGTTCCGGTGCTGATCGCGCTTGCGCACGACCTGCTGATCACCGCCGGCGTGTACGCGCTGTTCGACCGGGAGGTGACGACGGCGACGGTCGCGGCGTTGCTCACCATCATGGGTTACTCGCTCTACGACACGGTGATCGTGTTCGACCGAATACGCGAGAACGTGCCGCGCATGCCGCGCGCGACCTTCTCTCAGATCGCCAACCGGTCGATGTCGGAGGTCTTCACGCGATCGCTCGCCACGAGCTTCGTCGTGCTGATGCCGGTCGGGTCGCTGCTGCTGTTCGGCGGCGAGACCCTCAAGGACTTCGCCTTCGCGCTGCTCGTCGGCGTGGCGTCGGGCGCGTACTCGTCGATCTTCATCGCGACGCCGGTGCTCGTGGAATGGAAGGAGCGCGAGCAGACCTACATGCGCCGTCGGCGGCTGATCCTGCGCGAGCACGGCGGCAGCGTGCCCGCCTTCGCTTCGGGCGCCATCGGCGAGCCCGCCACGGCGGCCGCCGGGGCTACTGCCGCGGCGGCGCCGGCCCAGGCCACGGCTGCTGCCCCTGCCGCGACGCCGACGAGCCGCCAGGAGCGCGCTCGCCGCAGAGCCGCTCAGGCGCGATCGCGCCCGGCCACGCCCGCCGCGCCGCCCGCGGACGGCCCGCCCTCGTCCCGGCCGGAACCTTCGGCGCCGGAGCCGTCGGCGCCGGAGCCGGCCACGGCGGAGCCGCCCACTCCGGAGCCGGCCGCTGCCGAGCCGGCGACCCCGGAGCCCGCGCCGCCGGCCGCTCCGCCGCCCGCAGACCCGACGCGACCTGAGCCCGCCGCCGTTGACGGCGAGGACAGTGCGCCGCCCGCCGGGCGCGCCCAGTCGCGCGTGACCAGTACCTCGGGACCCGGCAAGGCGAAGCGCCGGTCGCGTCCCCGCAAGAAGCACGGGAGGCGCTGACCATGGGACTGGTCGTGTGGGTGATGATGGGAATCGCCGTTTGGCACTTCACGGTGTTCTTCCCCGATCGTTTCTGGGGCGGGATCGTCGGAGCCTTCCTCGTTGCCGCGATCGGCGCCGTGCTGTTCGGCTACCTCGTGAACGGCCTGACGATCCCGGGCAAGAACGACACCGAGTTCATCCAGGCCGTCATCGCGATCCCGGGCGCGGCGCTGGCGCTCGCCGCGTCGTACCTGTGGGGCTCGCGCATGGACGTCTCGCACGGGCTGGACCACGGGCACACGCGCGAGGGCTCGATCTAGGGACCTGGGCAGCACCGCCGGGCTCCGCCGGCGGGGGAGAGGGCGCCCATTCCGTCCGCTTCTCCACCGAGGATGCTCCGGATGCAGGCGAGGCCGTCACGCTGGAAGTGCGCGCCCTACGAGGTCGCCGTTGCGCGCCGCCTGGCTGACGGCCTCGGCGTGTCGGCCGCCGTGGGAACGGTGCTCGCGCGGCGCGGCTTCGGCGACCCGTCCGACGCCCGCCGCTTCCTCGCGGCGGAGGAGCGCCACGACCCGCGAGCGCTGCCGGGCGTGGCGGAGGCCTCCGCGCTCATCCTCGAGCACGTCCGCCGCGGCACGCGGATCGCGGTTTTCGGCGACTACGACGTCGACGGTGTCTGCTCGACGGCGATGCTCGTGCGCACGCTGCGCGCGCTCGGCGCCGACCCGGGGTGGATGCTGCCGAGCCGCTTCGACGAGGGCTATGGGCTCTCGACCGTCGCGGTCGAGCGGCTCGCGGCGCGCGGGACCGGACTGCTCGTGACCGTCGACTGCGGCGTCACCGCGGTCGAAGAGGTGGCAGCGGCGCGCGCCGCCGCGCTCGACGTGGTCGTCACGGACCACCACCGGCCCGGCCCTGTGCTCCCGGACTGCCCGCTCGTTCACCCGGCGCCCCCGGACGCCGAGCCCTACCCCGCCGCGCTCTGCGCCGCCGGGGTCGTCCTGAAGCTGTCGCAGGCGCTCCGAGACGCGGCCGGCCACGACGCCCGTGGGGTGGACGATGATCTCGACCTCGCGGCGCTCGCGACCGTCTGCGATCTCGTCCCCCTGCGCGACGAGAACCGGCGCATCGTCCGGGAGGGGCTGCGCGCGCTCGCGCGCAGCGAGAAACCCGGGCTGCGCTCGCTGATGGCGGTCGCGGGGGTCGAGCCGGCGGAGCTCTCCGAGCACTCGCTCGGATTCCGGCTGGGCCCGCGCATCAACGCCGCCGGCCGCATGGGGCGGGCCGACGCCGCGCTCGAGCTGCTGCTCACCGACTCGGGCGCGCGCGCGGACGAGATAGCGCGCGAGCTCGATCTCCTCAACCGTGACCGCCGGGAGGCCGAGACGCGCATCCTGTTCGCCGCCGACGCCGCCTGCTCGCCGCAGGCGAGCCAGGCCGCGCTCGTCGTCGCCGGCACGGGCTGGCATCCCGGCGTGGTGGGGATCGTCGCCTCGCGGCTCGTGGAGAAGTGGCGCCGGCCGGCGGTGGTCGTTGCGCTCGACGACGATGGCGGCCGCGGCTCTGGCCGCAGCATCTCGGCTTACGACCTGCACGCCGGGCTCTCCGCCTGCTCCGCTCACCTCACCCGCTTCGGAGGCCACCCGATGGCCGCCGGCATCGAGCTCGAGGCGGGCGCCGTCGAAGGCTTTCGCCGCGCCCTCGCCGCACACGCCGGTACGACGCTCACGCCTGCTGACCTGATCCCGATCGAGCGGGTCGACGCCGTCGTGCCGGGCGGCGAGCTCGGCCTCGAGCTGGCGGAGGAGCTCGACCTGCTGCGGCCGTTCGGCATGGGCAACCCGCAGCCGACGCTGCTCGTGCCCGCCGCCCGCATCGAGAACGTCGCCGGGATGGGGGAGGAGCGCCAGCACGCGCGCTTCACGCTCGTAAGCGGCGGCGCCCGCGCGCGCGGCGTGGCCTTCGGCGCCACCCAGAAGTCACTCGCTGCGAGCGCCGGCGCAGCCCGGCACGTGGCGGTGAGGCTCGAGAGCAACCGCTGGAACGGCGTGGTCGAGCCGCGCGTCCTGCTGCGCGCCCTGTGCGTGCCGGAGCCCGGCAGCCTGCGCGAGCTCGGCGAGGCCGAGCCCTTCTGGGAGCGTGTGAGCGCCGAGCTCGGGCGCGCCCCGGATGGCCTTCGCGGGCACTCGCCGGGAGCCGCCGGCTCGGTCACCGACCGGCGCGGCGCGGGCTTCGCCGGCATCGCGGGCGACCTCCTTACGAGCGGCGAGAGCGTGCTCGTCGCGGTCGCCGACCTGCCGCGCCGGCGCGCTTCGCTGGAGACGCTCGTGGCCTGCATGGCGGGTGCCGACGGGCTAGCCGTGGCCTCCTGGAGCGCGCTCGCGCTCGATCGGGGGATCGCCGACGGCTTCCGGCATCTCGTGGCGCTCGACCCCCCGCCCGGCGGGATGCCCGACCCGCTGCTGCGCCTCGCAGCCTCCGGGCACGCGGGCTGGGGCCCGGAGGAGGCAGCCTTCGCGCTGGCGATCTGGCGCGCCGAGCTCGAGCTCCGCCCGGCGCTCACCGAGACCTTCAGGGCGCTCCGCGCGCTGGCGGCGGGAGCGCCCGCCGCGGAGCTCGAGGCCGCGCTGCGGGGTGAGGGCGCCTACCCGCGCAGCCCCGTCTGTTGCGGGCGCGTGCTGCGCGTCCTCGGCGAGCTCGGTCTGGTTGAGACGGCGCCCGACGAGCCGCGCTGCACGGTTGTTGAGGGCGTCCGCAGCGACCTCGAGCTCTCACCGGCCTACCGCGCCTACCGCGCCCGCTTTGCGCGGATCGAGCGGGCGCTTACCGCCGAGCTGCCGGACGCCCGGCACGCGATGCCGGCCGCGCGCGCGTCCTAGCGCTCTCGCCCGGCGCAAGCTGGGCGTGACCAGCTCCGGGCGCGACTCTAAACTCGGGAGGACATGCCGAAGCCACCGCGGGGCAATGGGGGACCGAAGTTGGGCGCGCCGGCCGCGACCCCGGCCGGGCGCCGCGGTAAGGCCGAGCTCGCCGAGGACGAGCGCCGCGATTTCGAGCACCACCCCGTCGATGAGCACACGGAGGTCGGGTCGCTCGATCCCAGCGGGCTGCGCTCACGGCTGACGGAGGGCCAGCGCGTCCTCCTCGCAGACCTGTTCGCGGTGGTGGAGGAGCACGCCGAGGAGGCGGCCGAGGAGATCGACCGCCGTCAGGTGGAGGCGGCCTTCGTCTTCGCCTGCGCCCGGCACGCGGACCAGCGCCGGGCGAGCGGCGAGGACTTCATCTTCCACCCGGTCGGCGTGGCGAAGATCTGCGCCGGGATGCGCCTCGACACGGCCACCCTGTGCGCCGCGCTCCTGCACGACACCGTCGAGGACACGAGCGCGTCGCTCGATCAGGTGCGCGAGGAGTTCACCGAGGAGGTGTGCAATCTCGTCGACGGCGTGACGAAGCTCTCGGGCGTCACCTTCCAGAGCCGCGACGACCGCCAGGCCGAGAACTACCGCAAGATGATGGTCGCGATGGCCCAGGACATCCGGGTCATCCTCATCAAGCTCGCCGACCGGCTCCACAACATGCGCACGATCGGTGCGATGCCGAAGCCCAAGCAGCAGGAGAAGGCGAAGGAGACGCTCGAGATCTTCGCCCCGCTTGCGCACCGGCTCGGCATCCACGCGATCAAGTGGGAGCTCGAGGACCTCGCCTTCGCCACGCTCCACCCGCGCAAGTACAACGAGATCAAGCAGCTCGTCTCCCAGCAGCGCGACGAGCGCGAGGCCTACGTCGGGCGAGCGGGCGAGTACCTGCGCAAGGAGCTCGGCGCCGTCGGCATCGAGGCCGACATCTCGGGGCGCGCGAAGCACTTCTACTCGATCTACTCGAAGATGACCAAGAAGGGTCGCGAGTTCAACGAGATCTACGACCTGACCGCGATGCGCGTGATCGTGGAGTCGGTCAAGGACTGCTACGGCGCCATCGGGGTCATCCACTCGCTGTGGAAGCCGCTGCCGGGGCGCTTCAAGGACTGGGTCGCGATGCCCAAGTTCAACATGTACCAGGCCCTGCACACGACGGTGATCGGCCCCGAGGGGCGGCCGCTCGAGATCCAGATCAGGACGATGGAGATGCACCGCACCGCCGAGTTCGGCGTGGCGGCGCACTGGATCTACAAGGAGGACGGCTCGAAGCCGGTCGAGGAGAAGGTCGAGTGGCTGCGCCACTTGCTCGACTGGCAGCAGGACACCGCCGATCCCCAGGAGTTCGCCCAGACGCTCAAGGCGGACCTGTTCGAGGACGAGGTGTTCGTCTTCACCCCGAAGGGCGAGGTCAAGTCGCTGGCCGGCGGGGCCACGCCGCTCGACTTCGCGTACGAGATCCACACCGACGTCGGCCACCGCTGCGTCGGCGCCAAGGTCAACGGCAAGATCGTGCCGCTCCACTACACGCTCCAGTCGGGGGACATCGTCGAGGTGCTGACCTCGAAGAAGGAGCGCGGCCCGTCACGCGACTGGCTGGCACTCGCCAAGACGACGCGCGCCCAGTCGAAGATCCGCGCCTGGTTCAAGCGCGAGCGCCGTGAGGACTCGGAGCGAAGCGGCCGCGAGATCCTGCACGAGAACCTGAAGCGGGCCGGCCTGCCGCCGCAGAAGATCGCCGGCTCTCCGCTGCTGGCGGACGTGATCCGCGAGATGGGCTTCCGCAAGGGCGAGGACTTCTACATCGCCCTAGGCCAGGCGAAGATCTCGTCCAAGACAGTCGTCAACAAGCTGATGCGCCGGCTCAAGGAGGGCGAGTCGGCCGTCGAGGCGCCCTCGCCGGCCGCCGAGCTCCTCGAGCGCAAGGAGACGCCGAAGAAGACGGCAGCCTCCTCGACCTACGGCATCAAGGTCGAAGGCGTGGAGGACGTGATGCTTCGGATCGCGAAGTGCTGCCGCCCGGTGCCCGGCGATCCGATCGTCGGATACATCTCGCTCGGCAAGGGCATCACGATCCACCACGAGAACTGCCCGAACGCGGTGGCGCTGAAGAAGAACCCCGAGCGCTTCGCCGAGGTGGAGTGGGAGGGGGATACCACCTCATCCTTCCGGGTCGAGCTGCAGGTGGACGGCTGGGACCGCCACCGGCTCCTGGAGGATCTCTCGCGAACCTTCGCCGAGACCGGCATCAACATCCTCGAGGCACGCTGCACCGTGGTGCACCCGATGGTGAAGAATCGCTTCGTGGTCGAAGTGGGGGACACCCAGGCGCTGAAGACGGCGATCACCCGAATCCGCAACATCGAGTCGGTCTTCGACGCGTATCGCGTCACGCCGACGGGCTGACGCGTCAAGCCACGGCCAGCAAGCCGCGGGGGCTCACCCCGAACTCCACGTCCGAGAAGTCGCCGATGTAGTCGCCGTCGACCTGCACGGGGAAGGGGCGGTCGTCGAGCGCCTCGACCCTGGCGATCGACACCTCCGGCAGCGGCTCGACCTGGCGGTTGCGCATCACCCGGCGCGCGTTGCCGGACAGGAGCCCCGGCACAAGCATCGGCAGCTCCAGCACGGTCGCGCGCTTCAGGACGCCGACCGAGATCGAGCCCGTGTCGCAGCCCGGCCGGCTCGATCACTCGGATCGGGTACTGACGGAAGTAGGTGAAGAGCTCCGCGTTCTGGACGACCACCGTCACGCCCCGCAGCTCGCGCCCGTTTGCCGTCACGCGCACGCGCGGCGGGTTGACGAGGTACTTGCGGTTGAAGGTGGCGAGGGCGGTGTAGCCGTAGTACCAGGCGCCGAAGCGACGCTTCCGGTACGGGTGCTCGTCGACGTTCTTGACGACGCTGGCGTCGAGCCCCACGCCGGCGGAGAACACGAAGCGGCGGTCGTCGACCCTGCCGAGGTCGACGGGGCGCGGGCGCCACTCGTCCGCCATGCGCAGGAGGTGCTCGGTGGCGTCGACCACGTCATTCGGGATCCCGAGCAGTCGGGCCCAGACGTTCGTGGAGCCACCGGGCAGGGCGGTGAGCGGGGTCTCTGACCCGGCGAGCCCGTTGGCCGCCTCGTTCACTGTGCCGTCTCCGCCGAAGGCCACCACGACGTCGTAGCCCTCGCGCGCGGCCTCGCGGCAGAGCCGGGTTGCGTGGTTGCGCTCCTGGGTGTCGATCGCATGGACCGAGTAGCGCGACTGGAGCGCGTAGACGACGAGATTGCGAAGCCGGTCCGAGACGGTGGTCGCGTACGGATTGACGATCACGAGCATCCGCCGCTTCGGAGTGCGAGCCGGAAGCAGCCGCTCGGCGAGGTCCTCCGCGCGTTCGAGTGTGGTCTCCACGGCGGACACGAACCCTATCCCGCGTTCGAGTTACGCCGGCCGCAAGAAAACGAGTGGAAAGGGCGTTCATCTGGTGCGGGCCCTCCGGGCCGCCCGGCGGCGGCACGTTTGCGGCCCGCGCCCTGGCAGGGCGCTTCGGCGCCCTGATCTGGACCCGTCGGACGGGGGGAGGGGGCATCCCCTCCCTCCGTCCATCCAGAACCCGCGTGAAGGTTGGGAAACGGCCCATTCGCGCATACGGTCTCGCCCTGGCGGCGTTCGTTTCCCACGGGGTGGTGGAGTACTTTTTACATGAGCGTGGGTCGAAGCCCCTCGACGCACTCGTCCCACCAGAGGTCGCCTGGATGACTAAGAGCATGACGCTTCGGCTGGACACCTTCGGACGGAAGGCCCTGTCCGAATTCGCCGAGGAGCACCGCAATTCGACCGGTACGATCGTCCGCACGGCCTCCCTGTACTACCTCGCCGACCGTGACAGCGGCCGGGCGGCCTGGCGTGTGCCGCGCTTCGCGCGGACGTCCCCGAATGTCGACGGACTCCAGATCGACGTGGACGACGAAACCTTCGCCGCCCTGCGCGAGGAAGCGACCGGCCAGGGCGTCGAGCCGTCGCGACTGGCAGAGCACGCGCTGCACTACTACCTGGCCGATCTGGACGGGGGACGACTCGCGGAGCGGGTCAGCGGGGCGGTCGAGGAGCGCAAGAACCCACGCAGATAGCCGGCGGTTTGCGCGGTTGGCGGACCGCGCTTAGTCTGGACGGGTGAATGGCCCACGCGCTTTGGGGGCGGGCTCGCGCCCGGCGCGACGAGTCGATGCGGGGTTCCCCCTTGCCCTGATCGACCGCGACGAGCCCTGGGGGCTCGCCGCCCATGCACTCGCGGCCGCATGCGCCGGCCAGGGGAGCATCGTCCTGCTGGAGGGGGTGGAAGGGTTCGGCAAGACCACACTTCTTACCTCGGTCCGCGCCCACGGCGACGAACTTGGGATGGACGTGCTCACCGCCTCTGGTCAGCGCCACGAGCGGGATTTCGGCTTCGGCGTCGTGTTGCAGCTCTTCGAGGCAAGGCTCGCGCGCGAGGGAGAGGAGGAGCGGGCGAGGCTGCTGAGCGGTTCGGCACGACAGGCTCTGCCGCTCTTCGAGGCGGGCCCGCGGTCGGTCTTCTCGGAGCCGTCCTTCGAGGTCCTGCACGACCTCTACCGGCTCTCCGCGAAACTCGCCGCGCGTGGGCCGCTGCTGCTGGCGGTGGACGACGTCGACCATGCCGACGAGGCGAGCCTTCGCTTTCTGCTCCACCTCGGCGCCCGGCTCGAGGACCTGCCGGTCGCGCTCGTGCTCACGACCGGCGCGCTGCCGGCCCTCCAGGCCGACCCGCTCGTCACCGAGATCGCTCGCCATCCGGCCACGAGACGAGTGACGCTCGGCCCGCTCGGCCCCGAGGGCACCGCCCGCCGCGTGCGTGAGGCCTGGCTGCCGGGCGCCCCCGAGAGCGCCTGTCGCGCCATCCACCACGCATCCGCGGGGAACCCGCTCTTGATCGACGCGCTCGCCGGCGAGCTCGTCTTGGGTGACGGCTCGGCCGGTATGACCGCGGCCGACGTGCGCTCGCTGGCGCCCGCCAGCGTCTCCGACTGGGCATTCGGGCAGGCGAACGGCGCCGATTCCCGCGCGCCGGGCCTGCTCAAGGCGGTGGCGATACTTGGACCGGGCGCGGAGCTTCGTCATGTGGCGGCCCTCGCGAGGCTTGACTCGGAGCAGGCCGCCACGATCGCGGACAGCCTGATCGCATCCGGGCTGCTGAGCGGACACGAGCCGCTCTCCTTCACGCAGCCCGCGGTCGCGACGGCGATCGCCGCCACCCTGTCCCCGATCGAGCGGGCGACGCTGCACCGGCGCGCCTCACGGATTCTTGCGTCCGAGGACGCGGCGTCTCATCGCATCGCAGCCCACCTGATGGCGGCCACGCGAAGCGGCAGCGGCTGGGCCGTCGAGGCGTTGTGCGAGGCGGCCGCAGGCTCGCTCGGCGCGGGCCGGCCTGCCGAGGCCGTCCGCTATCTGCGCCGGGCGCTCGAGGAGCCGCCCCCGCGGCGTCTGCGCGCGCACGTTGTCTTCGAGCTGGGCTGCGCGGAAGCCACCGCCGGCGAGCCCGAGGCGGCCGGCCGGCTCAGCGAGGCCGTGGAGTCCGTGACGGCCGTCCCCGAGCAGCTCGGCAGCGCGCTCGACGCGGGCCGGGCCCTGCTCGCGCTCGGTAGGCAGGAGGAGGCCAAGATGATCCTCGATCTCGCCCTCGAGCAGGCGGGCGAGGAGGACGACGAGCTGACCGGCCGGCTGCGCGCCGCCCGCGCGAGCACCGCGCTCTTCGGGAACGCGGAGCCGGACGGCCGGCCGCTGCTCGGCGAGCCGCCGGAGGACGCCGATCACGCGGGCAAGCGGGCGCTGCTCGCCGTTCACGCCATGGAGGGCGCCATCCGCGGCCGGCCGAGCGCCGAGGTTCGTGATCTGGCCGAGCGCGCGTTGGCCCGGGGAGCACTGCTCGAGGACGAGACCGCGGACGGCGCCGTCTACTACCTGCCCGCCTTCGCGCTGTCGATCGCCGAGGACCTGCAGACCGCTGAGGCCGCGCTCACGGCCGCAGTCGAGGACGCGCGCACGCGCGGCTCGGTGCTCGGCTTCGCGAACGCCTCGCATATGCGCTCGATCGCGATCCTGCTGCGCGGGCGCATCCCGGACGCGGCCGCGGATGCACGCCAGGCGCTCGCGGTGGAACGGCACGGCTGGCGGCTCAGCCTGACCGGCGCGCGCATCGTGCTCGCGAACTGCCTGATAGAGCGCGGCGACCTTCGAACCGCCCGCCGGCACCTAGCCGCGGCCGAGAAGGGGCCCGCCCGGCACGCACCGATTTGGAACGCAGTGCTGGGCACGCGTGCCCGGCTGGCTTTCCTGGAAGGCGACATCGAGGCAGCGCTCGCCGACTACCGCCTCTGCGGAGAGCTCGGCGCGGCGGCCGGGGCCGACAACCCGGCCTTCTCTCCCTGGCGCTCGGGCGCGGCGATTGCCTGCGCGATGCTGGGGATGCACGCGGAGGCGAACGAGCTCGCCGAGCGTGAGCTCGAACTGGCGGAGGCGTTCGGCGCCCCCGGGGCGATCGGCCGTGCAATGCGCGGGCTCGGCATGATCCGCGGCCCCGAGAAGGGGCTCGAGGCGCTCGAGGCTGCCGTCCTCCGGCTGGAGAGCTCACAGGCCGCGCTGGAACGGGCGCGCACTCTCGTCGAGTTCGGCGCCGCCCTGCGCCGCTCCGGGCGGCGCCGGGACGCCCGCCAGCCGCTTCGCCTCGGCCTCGACCTTGCCCAGCGCTGCGGCGCCGAGGCCCTCGTGGTACGCGCGAAGAACGAGGCGAAGACCGCCGGTGCGCGTCCGCGGCGGACCGCCCTCTCAGGCGTAGACGCACTGACGGAGCGCGAGCGCCAGGTCGCCCTGCTCGCCGCGCGGGGCTTCTCGAACCGCCAGATCGCCGACCAGCTCGTCGTCACGGTCAAGACGGTCGAATGGCATCTGGGTCACAGCTTCCGCAAGCTGGACGTTGACTCGCGTGAGCGATTGCGCGATCTGCTCGAGAGCTGACGCAAGTTTTCGGCGTTCCTGCCGATATAGGAGATGGATGGTGTCAAGGCGCCGTATCCCACTCCTTCTGGAAGGCTTCGGAATCGACGCGGTCGAGTACCAGGCCGACGCTCTCGGGGTGACCCCCGGCGAGTTCCTGGCAATGGCCGTGCATTACCACCTGGGAATCGCGTGCGGCCGCCGCACATCCAGCTTCCTCGGCGAGCCACCGGCGGAGTGGCCGCGCGCGTTGACCGTGGCGCTCGAGCCCAGTAGCTGGGTGGCGCTCGAGCGCGAGGCGTACGCCGAGGGCATAACGGTCGCGCAACTGTTTCCCCGGATCGCCCTGCAGCTGGCCGCGGACCTGGACTCGGGCCGCGCGGCGGCGCGGGTCTGGGCGGCAGGGGGCTGGGCCGAAGTCGCCTAGCCGGCGATGACGGGAGCCGCCTCGAGCTCCCGTAGCGCTGCCTGGAGGGCGCCGCGGCCGCGGTGATGCAGGCCGTGTACCGAGCTCTCGGTCTTGCCGATCCGGAGGGCGATCTCGCTCGGCGAGAGACCCGCGATATGGCGCAGTACGAGCACCTCGCGCTGATCCTGAGGCAGCCGGTGGAAGGCCTCACGCAGCGACTGCGAGCGGTCGAAGCCGACCTGCTCGTGGCCCTCGTCGGTCGTGCGGACCTCTTCGAAGGGGATCTGCCGCCGGGCGCGCAGATGATCGAGCGCAGCGTTGCGCGACACGCGCAGGATCCAGGCCGCGAAGGGCACCTCGCGCGGCTCATAGCGGTGAATCGCCGTGATCAACTTCGCGAAGACGTTATGGGTGATGTCCTCGGCCTCGTGCTCGTCTCGGACGATGCTCCTGATGAAGCCGCAGACATCATCGGCATAGCGGACGTAGAGGAAGTGGAGCGCGCTCTGGTCGCCCTGCTTGAGGGCGACCACGGCGCGGCGCACGAGCTCGGTCTCGCCGGGGTCTGTGCGGCGGGTGGGCGGGCGCTCGTCGGCGGCCGCCGGGGGCTGTATCGCTTCGCGAGTATGGGCCATTTCGTGTGAGTGTGAGGGGGGGGGAACCGTCTGCTTCAGTGGCGGCGGGTCAAGCTGCCACGGGATCCGACCCTACGCCCACCCTGGGGATCGCGCGCTGGGGTAGGGACCCCAGTATTTTGTTTTCGAAGGAGGAAAGTTGGAGTTTTGGACGAGCGTCGTAACCCGTGCGGGTGACGGCGAAGCTGCCAGACTAGGGCAGCGAGACCTCTGCTCCGCGTCCTACGCTCAGTCGCAAGGCTCGAGGCAATTGGAAGGCGCGAAACACCCGCGCATTGCTTCCGATAACACTCGCCTCGAGCCGGCCCCCGAGGTGCCGGATGGATGCCTCCGGCATGACGATCGAGTGCTCGACCTCGGCCCCCTCGATCACCACGTCGTTGCCGATCGAGGTGTAGGGGCCGACATAGGCGTCGCGCAGGCGGACGCCCGCGCCGATGATCGCGGGTCCGCGGACGATGCTCGACTCGATGCGGGCGGTGGGGTGGATCGAAACCGCACCCTGAATCGTGCTGTCGATGACCTCGCCCCGGGCCGAGACCTCGCCGAGGGCTTCGAGGGCGAACCGGTTGCCCTCGAGGGCGGCTTCCGTTCCACGGCCAAAGCGCCACCAGCCGGTCGCCTTGCATACCCGTACGTTGCCGCCGATCTCGATCACACGCTCGGCCAGGGCGTTGAGCTCCCGGCCGGGCCACGCGTCGAGGTCGGCTGCCTCCTCGGCGACGCGTGCGCCCAGCACCGCGACACCCGCCGTGGCCGAGCGCCCGAGCTCAGGCGCTCCGTTGACGCGGGCACCACCGAGGCGGTCGCGAATGTCGACCACGGACTCCTGCCTCTGCTCGGAGCCGTGTACCACGACCACCGCGTCAAGTTGACCCGCTTTCTCGCTTCCGAGCAGCGCCGGGAAGCTCTGCCGCGCGAGGCTGTCCGCCAGATGAAGGAGAAAGGGCTCGCCGTCGAGGAATTCCGTGAGCGATGCGAGGGACGCTCCGAGGCGCTCGCCGGGCTCCTGGACGTGCCAGGCCGGCTTGAAGGGCCAGTCGCCGTCGAGGGTGTCGCGGGTCTCGTCGGCGAGCCGGTCGCCCGTCACGATCACGACGTCGCGCATGTCCGCGGCGGCCAGCCAGTCGAGCGCATGGCCGAGCAGCGGCCGGTTCGCCACCGGCAGCAGCGCCGGCGCTGAAGCCTCCCAGTCCCCGACTCTGAAGGCTGCCGCGTCTCCTTCTGCGGAGACAGCGGGCTCGCGGGCGAGGATAACCGCCTTGGAGGGCTTCACGGTTGAGTAACGCGCGGGCGTGGCGAGATCTCACCCTGTGCCCTTGCGCCAAAAGGTGGAACTTCGGACATTCGTCGAGGAATGGCGGCGGTCGCCGGCATGCGAGCCGCTACCCGCTCGCGGAGCTGCGTAGACGAGTTCTGGGGGTCAGTAGGCGCCGGTGCCCCGGAAGACCGCGGAGGCCGTCCTGATGAGGAGCTTCACGTCGAGCCATAGCGACCAGTTCGTCACGTAGAGGAAGTCCAGGTTGACCATCTGCTCAAACGGGATGTCTGAGCGCCCGTGTGCCTGCCAGAGGCCGGTAAGGCCGGGTGTCAGCGACAGCCGGCGACGGAAGCGGCCCTCGATCTGGCGATCCTCCGTCTCGATCAGCGGGCGCGGGCCGACGCAGCTCATCTCCCCGCGCAGGATGTTGAAGAGCTGCGGAAGCTCGTCAAGCGAGTACCGCCTCAGGAAGCGACCGACGCGAGTGACTCGCGGATCCTCCCGGATCTTGAACATCCCGTTGTCGTTCCCGCCGCCGTGGAAGTTGAGCGTGGCGACGGCGTCCTTGTTGCGGTCGGCGTCGGCCTGCATGGAGCGGAACTTGAAGACCTCGAAGGGCTTGTCGTCGCGGCCGATCCGTCGTTGGCGGAAGAACACCGGTCCCGGCGTGTCGAGCTTGATCGCAATGGCGCACGCCGCGAGCACCGGCGCCAGCACGATGAGCGCCAGCGTCCCGAGTGCGAGGTCGAGCGCTCTCTTGAGCCGCAGCGATGAGCGCGGGAGGCGCGGACGGGGCATCGTAAGGACCGGCATGCCCTCCATCTGGTTCACCTCGAAGCGGGTGCCCACCACGTCGGACCAGCTCGGCACGAGGTCGACGTGGATTCCGAGCTCGGACAGCTCCCAGACGATCTCGACACGCCCTCGCGACTCGCTCAGGGCCGGCGTGAGCATCACGCGGTCCACATCGAGCCGCCGAACCAGTTCCGCGATGTCCACGTCGCCGGCCAGCACCGGCACGAAATCCATCAAGCGGTTGGTCTGCGTGGGGGGGAACCTCTTGTCCGGTCCCGACACGCACGCGACGATGTTGATGCCCCATTCGCGGTGGCGCATGATCTTCTGCAGGATCGCGCTCGCCTGGTTCTCGGGACCGATGATGAGCGCGTTCTGCAGATACCAGACCTGCCGTCTCGCAAAGGCGCGGGCGGCGGAGCGCAGCGCCAGGGTGAGGATCAGCGTCAGCAGCCAGAACAAGGCGATCTTCGAAACGGCCACCTCATCGCCCTTCACCGCAATGAAGCCGAGCAAGACGGTCCAGCTCCAGAGCGTGGCCATCTGTAGAACCGGCCCGATCTCGTCCGCTGCGCTGTAGTCCGCGCGGTAGCTGTCGAGGTGATAGAGCCGGTGGCCGTAGGCGAGCAGCAGCCAGAGCGGAAGGCTCAGGACCAGGAGCGCCAGGTTATGAGGCGCGAGGTCTCCCGCGGAGAGCTGAATCAGGAAGAAGGCGGAGCACAACGCCACGATGTCTCCGGCGAGCAGCAGCCGGCGGAGCATGCGTGCGCGGAGCTCGCCAGGGCGTGCAATCGGCGAAGCATGGTCTGCGGCTGATGGCCGCCGAAGCGGCGCGACCGTGGCGATCGAGCCGCCTCCGTCGGGGTCGATCGCCACGGCGGGCGCCGGCTCAGTACTCGCTCTAGTCGCCATCGTTCCAGGTGATGAACGACTGGTGGCCCTATTGGCTGCCGCGGTGCCCCGGGGGAAAAAGGGCTGAGCCGGCGGTCGTCAGGCCGCGGGGATGCCGTCGGCGAAGCCCTCGTTGCCCTCGTGGCGGAGCACCATGTCGGCGAGCCCTCCGTCCGGATCGAAGATCATCGAGGCAGCGTCGTTGCGACCGCCGGCCCCAAGCTTGCGGTACGCCGACGAAAGGTGGGACTTGACCGTGCTTTCGGCCAAGAACAGCGTGCTGGCGATCTCGGCGTTCGTCCGCCCGGTGACGGCGAGCCGCAGGACCTCACGCTCGCGATGCGACAGCGAGACGCGCTCCGTCCCGTTCCAGAGATCGGCTGGCATGACGGTGAGGCCGGCGGCAACTGCGCGCGCGGCGGGCACGAGCGCCTCCTCGAGCTCCTGTTCGAGGACGAGGGAGGCGGCTCCGGCCTTCATCGCACGCCGCAGGCCCAGCACGCCGCAGAACGGCGACACCACCACGATGCGCTCGTCCCCGCGCGTCAGGATCGCCTTCAGGCGCCGCAGCGAGATGGCCTCTGAGAGATCCACCCCGACGATTCTGAGGTCGGCGGAGTCCTGCGATCCGTTGTGAGCGATGGAGATCCCGTCGGCCGCGAAGACCGTCGCGATTCGCGAGCGCAGGGTCCCGTTTGCTTCAACCGCTACCAGTAGCTCGCGCCGTTCCACGCGTAATGAACGGGCGCTGAGCCGCCTTGCTTCTGCGGCTCAGCCGATTTCGCCTGCCGGGTCTGTGCGGCCCTAGCGGCCGCGGTAGATCTCGATGCTCGAGATGTCGGCGCTCTGAAGGCTGTTGAGCTCGGTCGCGCGCTCGATGCCGCCCTTCCAGAAGTGGCGACCGCCGGTCTCCGAGGTCACGCCGTCCGAGCGGCCGACGTACACGCCGTCGATCCACCACTCGATGTAACCGTTCGACTTGTCCGTCCACACCCCGTGCACGACGAAGTCATGCCAGGTGTGGATGTCGAAGATACCGGCCTGGATGAAACTGGGGTTCAGGTGGTCGCCCTCGATCAGCATGCTCTCGGTGGGTGCCGAGTTCACGAATACCGCGGCGTCGACTGCGCCCGTGTCCTTGCCGGGAGCGGGCTCGTCCTCGTGCCACTGCAGCACGTTCGCCCAGTGATCGGAGTGGCGGACGTGCGGGAAGCCGGCACCGGTCCTCTGACGCGCCTTGTACCAGTACTCGCCGGGCGGCAGGGAATTGTTGAAGCCCCCGTGACTCACCTCGCAGCGCTCGTGCCCCGCCACCGTGGGCTCGCCGGGGCGCACCTCGAAGTGGGCATACCCGTCGCCGTTCTCGCTGTTCCACTGGACCGGGTGAGCGCACTGGGTGCTGAGGCCGGGCCAGGGCGCACGGCGGTCGAAGGTCTGCGAGTAGAGGCGCTTGGCGTTCGCGGGAATCGGAGGGGTCGGAGCGGGCGCGCGGCTGAGCGTGACCTTGCGGCTCGCGCTGACCGCCCGCCCTGAGCTGGGCTTGAACTTGGCCTTCACCGTGAGCGTGATGCTGGTCGCGCCGGCGAGCAGGCTCTTGCCGGCCGTCGTCAGCTTGAGCCGGGCCTTCCCCCTGCCGCGTCCGTCGAACCTCGCCGAGCCGCGGGCCACGGTACGACCGTTGGCGGTCGCGGTGAAGGACGCCGTGCCGGCTCTCAGCTCGCGCATTCCCTTGACCGTGAAGCCCTTGGTGGCCACCGAGGTGAGGTCGAGCGTGCCGACCGTGTTGAGGGCCTTGCCGAGGTCCCGGCCGAGCGCCGACTTCAGCGACTGGGCCGAGGCCGAAGCCGGGACGACAAGCACGAAATGCCGCGACGAGCGCGGCGAGGAGGGACCTCTTCTTGAACCCACAACGAGTCACGGCTATCTATCTCCTACGAAGTAAAGGTCCGGCCGGGCGCCACGGGGCGCCCGGCCGGACGGGACTTTGCTACGGCGCCCGGTAGACGGTGAGCTCGCTGATGAACGCCTGCTGCTCAGTGTCGACCGTGGGGGCGCGCGTGATGCCGCCCTTCCAGAAGTGGCGCCCGCCGGTCTCGGAGGTCACACCGTTCGTCCGGCCGACGGGGGTCCCGTCGATCGACCACTCGATGTAGCCCTGAGCCGGGTCGTCGCTCCACACACCGTGGACGACGAAGTCATGCCACTGGTAGTAGTCGAACACCCCGGACTGCGAGGCTGAAAGGCCCTGGCCCTGGACGTACATGCGCCCGGTCGGGCCCGCGTTCGAGTTCACGAACATCGCGGCATCCACGAGGCCGGTCGATGCGCCCGGCGCCGGCCTGTCCTCCTGCCACTGCTGGATCGTCGTCCAGTTCGTCGAAACCGAGCCGTCATGCGGGAAGCCCGGGCCGAGCTTGATACGCGAGTGGTAGTAGTACTCGCCGGGCTCGCGGGCGTCGTCGTAGCCGCCGTGGCTGACCTCACAACGCTCGAGATTGTCTCCCGGCACCGTCGGGGGGTTGCCCGCGGCAACCGTGAGGTGCGCGTACCCGTCGCCGTTCTCGCTTCCCGGAACGATGGTGCCGGACGGGCATTGCTCGGCAAGACCGTCCCAGTTGGCGCTCTCGAAGTTCTGCGAGTACAGCGGCTTGGCGTCAGCCGGAATCCCCGCGACGGGCACCGCCGGCGGCTTCGTCCCGCCCTCGGGCCCGGTCGTGCCCCCCTTGCGCTTCAGGGTCACCTTGTACACGACGCTGAAGCGCCGGCCGGTGCGAGGGTCGAACGTGGCCTTCACCCTGAGCGTGATGCTGCTCGCGCCGGCGAGCAGGCTCTTGCCGGCCTTCGTCAGCTTGACCCGGACGGCAGCCTTACCGCGTCCGGCGAAGCTCCGCGACCCCTTCGTGACCGTGACGGTCTTCCGCTGGGCAGCTGAACGAGCCGTCGCGACGAAGGACGCCTTGCCGGGCACGTAGCGCGCGGATCCCCTTGAGCGTGAAGCCCTTGGATTCGACCGTCGCGAGGTCGAGCTTGCGCACGGGTGCGAGCGCCCGCTTGACGTTCTCCCGGAGCGCCGACTTCAGTGACTGACCCGACGCCGAGGCCTGCGATGCCGATGCGCTCGCCGTCTCAGAGGTCGTGGCAGCCTGGGCGGCGGCCGGAAGGACGAGGGCGGATGCCGCAACGAGGGCGGCGAGTCTGTATTTCATTCTTGAACCGATTTCCTAGCCGGGGATCTGGACCTGGTGATGCGCGAGCCGTGGGCCACACGTGTGAGGTGCGTCACTCACTCAGACCTGTTAACGGACGTCACGCTGTAGTCCTTTTGAGCAGTTGGCCCCCATGTGACACAACTGGGGTGCCGAAGTTGCGGACACGCTCAATCGTTCGTCACGGACTCGCGGCTCGGCCCGACCGAGACGTCGTCCAGATATTCGACGCTCGTGACCTCCGAGTCCGGGTCCCGATAGATGCCGGTCTTGAACGAGCCGCGAGTCGCCCCGCGAGTCGGGCCGTACATCCGAGTCTTGCCGTTCTCGAGCGTCTGCCGCTCGCCGTCGAGCCAGACCTCCACCCAGCCGCGCGAGGGGCTCTGCGAGAGATAGACCCCCACGACGATCTCGTGCCACCGATCGCGCGCCAGCTCCTCGCTACGCCAGTAGGACCGCGACGAGTCACCGTGCCGCAGCGACCAGCGCATCGGCAGGCCCATGTCGTTGAAGAGCGCGAGCGGGGGGGACCCACCGTAGTTCGAGTACCACTGCGACATGATCTGCCAGCTGTCGGGCGGATCCGCGTCCGAGGGGATGTAGATCGCCTGGCGGTACCAGCGCTCCTCGTCGTGGGGAAGCGACGGGCCGACCAGCTCGCAGCGCTCGCTCCCGGTCTGGGGCTCCACGTCGCCGTCGCGGACCTCGAGCCTGGCCCGATGGCTGCCGTCGAAGGCGTCCGGGCGCCCAGATCCGAGGGAGATGCGCTCGGGAAGGCACTGCCGCTCGCGCCACTGCGAGAGGTCCGCCGTCTCGAAATCGCCTCGATCGAGGGTCGATTCCGGCTGGCGCAGCGAGACGGTCGCCCCTCCGAGGGCGAGCACGGCCACGAGCGCCAAGACCGCCACTTTCACGAGCGGCGCCTTGGTGTGAGGGGTTGCCGGGGCGGTATCGCCATGTGAGCTAGTAACGCTCAGGCAGCGGCCCAGCTTGCTGAAAGACGGCCACTGTCCGGAAGTACCCAGCGCCCGCATCCGTTTTTGTCTGAGGTCCAGCGTATGAGGCGACTACTAGAAACCGTGCGGTCACGGCTGCTCCATGGGCAGTCGACCTTCAAACGCGGCTTCGTGTCGACGTTCGGCCTCAACATGACGGCGCGCGGGCTGAGCGCGATTGCGATCGTCATGCTGGTTCGAGGGCTCGACGTCAGCGACTTCGCGTACGTCGTCCTGCTCCTCACCGTGGGCTCGTTCGCGGGGAGCTTCGCCGCCGGCGGCATTCGCATGCGCTACACGCGGGAGGAGGCCGAACGCGTCTCCCGCGGCCTCGACGAACCGTCCCCATTCCTCACGGCGGTCGGCGGCACCGCGGTGCAGATCGCGGCGGCCGCAGCCCTCGGGCTGCTCGGCGCGACGCTCCTCGGCGTCGGTGACTCCGCATCCGATCGCCTGACCTTCATCGGCCTGGCGGCGCTCTTCACGCTCGGACACGCGAGCACGGAGCTCGGGATGTACCACTATCAGGCCCATCTCGAGTTCGTGAAGGGCGGGCTCTACGGGGTCCTGCGAGGCGCTTCGACCTGCGTGGCCGCGATCGCAGCCACGATCGGGCTGATCAGCTCCGGGCCGGTGGTGATGCTCTGGATCGCGCTCGGGACCCTGGCCGTCGGCGTCGCCGTGTGCGTGCCACTGGCCTGGGCCACCCGCCGCGTCCGGTATCGCGGCGAGGGGCGCTGGGCCTTCGGCGCCGAGTCGAACTGGCTGACGCTCTACTTCATCGCCTCTGCGGGGTTCGCCTACGGCAGCATGTTCATGGTGGCCACCCTGCTCGACGACACGGCGATCGCGAGCTTCGGCGCCGCCGAGCGCTACGTCTCGATCGTGCTCGGGCCCGTGGCGGCACTGATGACCGTGCTGCGAGTGCGCACGTCACAGCGGGACGTGGTGGATTCCCACTCGGCTCAGCTCGGGATGCTCGTGCGCTGGCTTCGTCAGGCGAGCCTGCCGACGGCGGCCGTGGTCGGCGCCATGGCCGCCTTGGCGCCTTTCGCGATCCCGTTGATTGACGGCGGGCGTTACCCGGACTCGATCACGATCTTCCAGCTGTTGATGATCGACGCGTTCTTCGTCTACGTGACGATGCCCGCGCCCAACCTCCTGATGGCGCAGCGGCGCTTTCGCCTGCTCGCGATCCTCTATTCGCTTTTCCTCGTCGCACAGGTGGCCGTCACCGTCCTCGTTGGAACGGTCTGGGGTGTGATCGGGATCGCGGTGGTGGCCGCCGTCTTCGGGGTGGCCTCGAGAACCGCGCTGGTCGGGGCGACACTGTGGTCGCGCACGCCGACCACGAAGATTCGCGAGCCGGAGAAGCTCCGCGAGCCGGCACTGATCGCCGACTAGCCCGCTTCGCCCTGCGGCCACCTGGCCGGGTTCCCAGATTCGGGCCCAGCCGCGTCAAGCCATGCCGTGACGGCTGACTACGGCGTCGGGTGAACGCTCGGGGCCGAGTGCGGCGCACGGGGCATCTCCGTGAGCCGCCGCCAACCATACACCCGCGCATTCCGGCCCAAGGCGGCGCTGTCGCCGCACCTCGAGAGTCGCCGATCGCGCGCGGAGGTCGCGTTCGTCTTCGGCGAATCGCTATCACTACTCGCGATGAGCGACCATGCAGGCGCGCTCGCCTTGGCTGGGGCGCAGGTCGCGGCCGTGCGCGACGATCCGGCGGCGCGTCTTGCATTGATGGCGCGGGTGTTCCATGGGCCGACGGGCCACGCACCGCGACACCTGCCGTTCCGACGGGCGGCGTTGTCGTTCATGCGCTGGCAGGCGCGCCGCGGTGTGCTCAACCCGCTCGACGCCTCGCCGCCCGGCAGCGTGTGGTGGCGGGCGGTCAACGAGCGCCTGCTGCGGGACGGATGCGAAACGGTCGCGCTCCTCGGTGGGCTCGCCGGCGAGCCGTCATCGCAGTCCGTGCAGCTCTGGCTGGAGTTCGCCGCGAGACCGACTGGGCGCAACTGGTACCGAGCGCACAACGCGACCATCGTGGCCGGATACCTGGAGCACCGGAACCTCGCCGAAGCGGAGAGCGCACCGGAGCGCTTCTTCATGAACGTCGCGCTGGCGCGCGTGCTGTACGCGCATGCACTCGCCGCGGCGCCGCACCTGGCGCTCGGACGACTCGCTCCGCTCGGCCGCCTGCTCGGCGACCCGCGGCTGGGAATGGCCGGCGCCTTCCTGTCGCTCCGCCGCGTCCTGCCAAACCGCTATCCGCTCGCGCTAGACGTGGAGCGCTATATCGCCGACGAGCAGCGGCTTGGCCGGATGCTCGACTACGCGGTGATCGTGCCGCGGCTGCAATGCCTGTACGAGTGGTCAGCCGAGGAGCTCGGCGAACCACGCTTGTCTGAGCTGGTGCGCGACGGCAACCCGATCTACGCCTGGCCGTTCGAGCAGCGATACGTATGGCGCACTCCGAAGATGCCGTTCGCAGGCCGGCTACTCGAACGCGTCACAAGGGCTCGCTGAGGGAGCGGGAGCTGAGATTCATTGCGCAAATCTCCGCAGGGCGCGGCGGTACTTCGGCGTCGTCTGCAAGCTGGCGGTGAGCCAGCCGCGCCGCTGGTACTCGGCGATCAGCTCCGCGCAGCGGCGAGGGTTGCTCTCACCCATGTAGGCGCGGACCAGGTCGCGGTCGCTCAGGTCGCGGAGCATCTGTCCACCTTCGCCTCGGGACGGCCGGCCGTCGGCGGGGAGGCTCATGCGGGTGCCCCGACGCCCGTCGACGTCGACGTGGTAGACGCTGTTGATGTACCAGTCCAGGCGCACGTCCACGACCTCGCCGTGCTCGTGCCGAGCGCGGTCAGTGCGATCCACCTCTTCATCGGAGTTCTCCTCGCTCGTTCAGTCCAGGCCGTCGGCTGGCGGCGAACTGCCCGCGTGGACAGCACTCGTGGTCGATCAGGCAGGGCCGCCGCGATCAGTGTTGACGAGATGCTAACAAGGTTCTTGACGTATCGTCAATAATATTTAGGATGGGCTTATGAGCACGACCCCGAGCTACAGCCGGCTCGACCCTGGCAAGCGCCGCGAGCAGATCCTCGACGCCGCCAACGCGCTGTTCGCCGAGCGCGGCTACGACGAGGTCTCGATCGAGGAGATCGCCAACTCCGCCGGCGTCACCAGGGGGCTCGTGCACCACTACTTCGGCGGCCGCAAGCAGTGCGGGTAGCAAGCCCGCCGAAGGGCGCGCGGTCGCCTCTAGGCGGCGCGGACGACCGACGGCGCGACCGCGCCGTTGGACTGCGCGGCCCAGTGGATCTCGCGGCCGCGGTCGTCTGTGGTCGCAAGCCGGCGTGTCGAGCCAGGCCAGGTGGTGAGGAGCAGCTCCGCTTGGCCGCCGTCCCTGGGCCACTCGAGGCTCACCCGCGCGAGCGGTGCGCGCGGCGTCGCGCGCCGGCCGGCGTCCTTCAGGGCCGCCTCGAAGCGTGCCCGCTGCCTCTCGTCGAGGAAGTGAATGAAGAGCGAGTGGAACACCACCGTCGCGACGTCCTGCGCCGGCTCCGCGAGCGCTTCCTCGATCCAGTCGCATGCGTCGGCGGCCTCGACCGGCGACGGGGACGTCCTGGGCGACCTCGAGCGCGGACCTCAGCAGGTCGAAGCGCCACTTCTCGTCGGCCCACACGTACGACATGAGCGTGAGCCGGTCCTCGGCCGAGGTCGGATCGAGGGGAGCGGCGTCGCAGCCGCGGCGCTCGACGACGGTGGCGGACAGGTCGAATGGCGGGCTGCCATCGGCGAAGGCGCTCTCGAGGCGAGCGGGAGACTCCGGGTCACCCCAGGTCAGATCGCGCTCGACGTAGTGGTACTCGGGGCAGCGAAGCAGGAGGCCCGCGCTCGACCCGACCTCGAGCAGGCGCAGGGGAAGCCCCGTCTCGCGCGAAACCGTCAAGAAGGCACTCAGAAGCGCGGAGCAGCGCGAGATCTCGTTCGTCTGCACGGGGTGCTCCAGCAGCCCGAGGAGCCGCTCACGCTGACTGGCGAGCGTCTCCCTGAACGCCGGCCACGAGTCGCCGGAATCGGTGCCCCCGGCTGAGGGATAGAAGCGAGCGAGCTCGGGCGCCGCGCCTTCCAGCACGAGCCGGTGCACCCCGCCCATGAGCCGGACCGACACGGGGCGGCAGGCCGGCCACTTCTCGTCCAGAAGTTGCCAGGACGGGCCCTTGGCCTCGACGTCGTCCGCCACCCGCTCGAGCAGCGAGCCGTACAGGGGCGACCCGAGGCGCCGGCTCCCGACCGCCTCGTGGCGAAGCTCTTCGGCGAGCATGGTCCGCCGTCGCCCGGGCCCGACGGCGCGGTAGTACGCCCGCTTTGCCATCGGCCGCGCCGACGCCGGCAGCATTCGCTTGAGCGCGGTGCCCGGCCGGAAGGGCGTGGCGTCGGCCCCCTCCTCCTTCGCCTCACGGCGTGAAGCCGCTCGCGCCTTGACTCCGTTGTACACGCGACCGCCCACGAACGCGGCGAGGGGGACGGGGTCCGCCATGCTGAGCCCGCTGATGCTGCGGACGCCCCGGTACGAGCGGAGGACGTCGCCGACCGTCATGTCGCCCTGCCGGACGTACGCCGGGGCCGCCATCAGCTCGAGGCTGGGAACGATCACCTTCACGTTGTTGCGCTGAGGCCGCTGCGGCGTGAGCGGGATGTCCGCGAGCGTCGCGTACAGGCGCCAGGTGGGATCGACGCCCGCGGCCTCGCCGAGGCCGAGGTTCTGGGGGATCCGGACGTTGACCTCCATGAGGACGTGCTCGCCCGTCACGGCGTGCTGCTTGGCCTCGAGGCTCGAGAAGCCGACGAAGCCGGCGGCGCCCAGCAGCCGCTCGGCCATCTCCATCGCGCCCGGCGCCGGCACGGTCTCCAGCACCGAGCCCGCTCCGAAGTAGGGCGGATGCTGGCGCAGCTTGCGCCGCGTGTAGGCGAGCGCGAGCGAGCCATCCACCAAGCGGATGGTGACCGCACCGAAGAGACTGGTCTCCGCCCCCGGGATGACCTCGGTCACGAGCCAGTCGAGCCCGGCGTCGAGCGCCGGAGTCGCTGCTGTCTTGAGCTCATCGGGGTCGTGGACGAGGATGTTGCGATGGTGTCCGAAGAGCTCTCGGTACTTGTGTGAGAGCACTGGCTTCAGGAGGGACGGGTAAGCGGCGCTCTCCGCGACCGCTTCGAGCTCGTCGCGGCTGGAAAGGTGCTTCACCACCGGCGTTCGAACGCCCGCCTCCGCGGCGATCGAATACAGGGATGCCTTGTCCATCAGCTTGATGTGCGCGCTGTCGGGCCCCTCGAAGGAACGCAGCGTCGCCGGAATGAGGTCGCGATCCCGCGCCACGAACTCGACCGCCGGGTCGGAGGCTGGGATGAGCACGCCCGGCCCGAGCGACGCGACGTCGTTCAGCTCGGCGAGCCACTCGTCGCGCTTCGTCGCGCGCCGTCCGTCGATGCCGCGGGCTCGCGTGACCCAGCCCTTGCTGATCATGGTGACCGGCACGCCACGGCGCCGGAGGGCGCGCGCGCCCGCATATCCGCCGTCGGCACCGTCCAGGATGATGGCGCGGAGCGGCTGCATCATGTGAGTGCGTGCATCGTCGATGACCTCATCTAGCTCAACGTCTGAAGCGGAAGAGGTCTTGCGGCGGCCGGGTACCATTCTGCGGCTCCATGACCAGCCCGATGACCAGCCGCTCGCAGGCGGAACAGCTCGTAGAGCCTGCGCTCGCCGCCCTGCAGCGCATGCTGCTGCCCTCGGACCTGTTCTGCTACGAGGTCGTCGAGGGTGACGCGGAGCCCCGCGGCGAGTCGGTCCGCTACACGCTGATCGTGCTTCTCGGCCTGCTCCGCGCCCAGCGGGCCGGGCGGTCGGTGCCCATCGAGCCCGACCGGCTGCGCGAGGCGGTCGACCGCTCCCTCGGCAGGCCGGAGACCACACCCGGGGACCTCGGGCTCTGCCTGTGGGTGGAATCCCGGGCCGACACCGGCGCGGCGGAACGCCTGGTTGCATCCCTCGACGAGTCTCTGGGCGCCCGCGACGGACTCGCCGCGCGGGAGGGGCTCGAGCTCGCCTGGATCGTTACGGGCCTCGCCCTCACGGCGGATGCGAGCGACGCGGGGCGCACCCAGCTTGGGCCGGCGCTCGACCAGCTCCTCGCAAACCAGACGCCGAGCGGGCTCTTTCGCCACTTCGGTGCACCGGGTTTTCGCCGCCGCTTCCCGAACTTCGCCACGGAGATCTACTCCGTGCTGGCGCTCACCGTGGTGGCCCGCCTGGGGCTGGACGATCGCGCGCTTCCGGCGGCGCGCCGGGCCGCCGACCGCCTCCTGGAGCTGCAGCTGCCCGATGGCGGCTGGCCCTGGCTCTACCAGGCTGAGCGGGGCGAGGTCGCCGAGCGCTACGAGGTCTACTCCGTCCATCAGCACGGCATGGCGCCGATGACGCTCTTCGAGCTGACCGATGTCTCCGGCGACGAGCGCTACGCGTCCGCCGCGAGGCGTGGCGTGCCGTGGCTGTTCGGCGCCAACGAGCTCGGCGAGGACATGGCGCCGCTCGACCGGGGCATGACGTACCGGTCGATCAGGCGCAAGCGCCCCCTCGACCGCCTCTGGCTCTACACGAACACCGTGCTCGCGGGCAGGCTGGCTCGCCAGCGCAGCGGGCTGGGCCGGGTCCTCGAGGTGAACCGCACATGCCGACCATACGAGCTCGGCTGGCTTGTCGAGGCATGGGCGGAGGCGGGCGCCGGCGGCTCATGAAGGCGGCGGCGCGCTAGGCCTCGTGCGCGAGGCTCCGGCGGAGCACGCGCCGGGCGAACGGCCTGCACGGAGAGAGGGACAGCGCGCGGTAGGCGGCCCCGAGCTTGCGCCGGAAGCGCTGCTCGTCGTCTCGATGGTCGACGCTGATCCGCGGGATCGTGAGCGGGTCCGCGCTCAGCTGTGACCCATCGGGCAGCGTGAAGCCATACGAGTAGCCGGCGTCGGCTGCGGCTCCGGCAACCCGCGCAGACCAGAGCCCGAACGGGTACGCGATCGAGTCGCAGCGCCCAAGCCGCTGGACGATGCGGGCGCGCGAATCGAGCAGCTCCTGCCGGAGCTCCTCGTCGCCGAGCTCGGTCAGGGTGGCATGGCTGAGGCTGTGACTGCCGAACTCGTGCCCGTGCTCGACCATCGATTCGACCATCGGCCACGTGAGCGACCTCATCACCTTCGGATAGGCCGCAACGCGCCGCTCGACGCGCGGCCAATCGAGGGCGTCACCGTTGTCGACGCGCGGCGGCAGGAGGAAGATCAGCGCGCTGAAGCCGTAGGCCTCGAGCAGCGGGCGCGCGCTGGCGAAGTTGTCCACGTACCCGTCGTCGAAGGTCAGGAAGGCGAGCCGCCCGTCCACCCGCTCGCCGCGCGCCAGGCTCGCGAGCTCCTGGTGCCCGCCGGAACGGAAGCCCAGCCGGCTGAGCGTGCTGAGCTGCCGCTCGAACGCCTCCTCCGTCACCGACGTGAAGGGGGGACCCGAATCGGCAACCGAGTGGTAGCAGAGGAATACCGCGGCCCGGCTCCGGTTGCAGAGCGGCCCTCTGCTGCGGGTGGCCATCAGGCCTCCCTCGCCAGCAGCTCGTCGTAGATCGCGGCGATGCGGTCGAAGATCTGCGCCCGGTTGAAGGCCTGCTCGACGCGTATCCGGGCGGCGTTCCCGAGACGGGTGCGGAGCTGGTCGTTACCGATGGCCCGCAGCACACCGTGCGATAGCGCCGCCGAATCGTTCGGTGGAACGAGGATCGCCTCGGCGTCGTCGTTGACCACGTCGGGTATGCCGCCGACGGGTGTCGCAACGATCGCGCGGGCGTACGCCATGGCCTCGAGCAGGGCGACGGGCATTCCCTCCGAGATGGAGGGCATCACGAATACGTCGCACTGCGCAAGCTGCTCGCGCGCCGCCCGTTGGTCCAGCCAGCCGACCCAGCGCACCCCGGGATGGCGGCGCTGGAGCGCCGTCAGCTCAGCCGGCGGCGTTTCGGATCCTGCGAGCGTCAGGCGCAGGTCCGGGTGCCTGTCGAGGATCTCGGGGAGGGCCCGCAGGAGCACGTCGCCCCCCTTGGCGGGGTTGGAGAAGCCGCCGAGGTAGAGCGCCTGAGGATGGCTGCCGTTCCCGTTGGCGGAGCTGTTCGCAGGGGGCACGGCGGGGGCGGGGTTCGGCACCACGAGGACCCCGTCGACGCCGAAGTTCTCCTCGATGCTGCGAGCGCCCGCACGGGAGACGCTGATCACGACGTCGGCCCGCCGCATGGCTGCGCCGAACAGAGCGCGCCGAATGGGATCGAGCCGGGCCGCAAAGGCATCGATGTCGCCGGCCCCCGCGTGCAGCTGAAGCAGCACGGGCCGGCCGGCGAGCGCCGCCACGAGGACGCACAGGGACTTCCGGTAGATGCTGCCGCGCACGGCGGTGTGGACGTGCACCAGGCGTTGTCCGTCGCCGCGGCACCATCGCGCCAGCGATCCGAGCGCCTTGGCAAAGGTAAGGACGCGGCGAATGGGTCGATGGCTTCGGTAGCTGGTGATCAGGTAGAGCCGGTACCTGCTGGAGAGGGGGGAGGTCAGGACGTCGCGCAGCACGGCCTCCATACCGCCGATGCGGCTCGGATCAGGTCCTACGTGGGCGATCTTGGCGCCCCTGGTCGCGTTCGGTGTCAAGGCTGTGTGGTAGGCAGTGAGGTGAGATCCCGGTCGGGATTCCCCCACTCAACGGACTCGTCGGCGCAGAGCTTGGCTGGCCTATACGTTCGTATTGGACGCGATCCGCGCGTATGCGCGAGTTTGTCCCGCGCGGGTCCGTTCCCTTTCTGTGGGGCGGATCCGCTTTCAGAGACGCGCTGTGCAGCACCGGCTCCTCGGCGCGTCCGGCCCGTCCTGGGCCCCGCCGAGCAGCGGGGCGCTCCCGCTGGCCGCCGCGGCCGGAGCGGCGCTCGCCGTCGGCGCTGTGGGCGCGCGCTGGCCCGTGGTCGGGCTGTCGCTGGCGGCGGCTCTCGCCATCGTTGCGGTCGGCACCCGCATCTCCCTGCTCGGCCTGGTCCAGGTCCTCCTGGCGCTGGTGCCGTGGCTGCTCATCTTCGACGCGTTCATCCCGCCCCTCACACGCACGTTCGTCGTGGGTGCGGCCGCCGTGGGCGTGCTCGCCCTCTCGGTTCCGCTGCGCTATACGAGGGTGCTGGGGCCGGTCAGCGCTGCCGTCTTCGCCGGCGTCATCATCGTCCACGCGGCGGGAGCGACTGACCTCGAGCAGTTCCAGAAGCTGGCCAAGTTCCTGATCTTCCCGATATTGGCGGCGGCGGTCTTGAGCAAGCGCGGCCAGGAGGTCTTGCCGCAGGTCCGCAACATCGTCGTCGCGAGCGGGCTCGCCGCGCTGACCGTCCATCTCCTGATCGTCACCGCCGGCCTGGGCGAACAGGGCTACCGGTACGGGGTAGGCGAGAAGATCGGATTCGGGCCCGAGATCCCGCACGAGCTGGCTCTGCTCGCTGTCGTGATGGCCGCCGCGGGGCTGACGATGACCGAACGTGTGCTCCCGCGCGCCGGACTGTTTGCCCTCGGCGTGCTGCCGGCGCTCATGACAGGCGTTCGTTCCGCGCTGGTCGGGATCGCGTTGATCCTGATCGTGATGCTGTACCAGTCGCGCTTCAGCGGGCGCTCGCTCGCGGTCTTCGGGATCGTCGCCGTGGTCGCACTCGGGACTGGCGCACAGGCGGCGCTGACGGAGCGCCTCTCCGCCGACATCGAAAGCGGCGCATCGCTTCAGGGCGTCAGCAACGAGCGGAGCGACATCTGGGGCGTGGCGCTCGACAGCTGGTGGTCGCCCGGGCCAGGCACCTGGCTCATCGGGACCGGTCCCGACTCCATCCCCGACGTCGTGCAGAGCGAGCTCGGCCAGCCACTCATCGGCCACAGCGACATCGTCGAGATCCTGGTCGAGCTGGGGGCCGTCGCACTCGTGGCCTGGCTGCTGCTGTGGTTCGCCCTGTTCAGGGGCGGCCTGAACCCGATCCTCTTGATACCCGTGGCGGTGTACGCCGTCGTGAACGGGGCGATCGGCTACGCGGCCCCGATGGCGCTGGCGCTTGTGCTGGCAGCGGCCTGCCGCTCGCCAGAGCGGCGGAGAAGCGACCCCGCCGCGCAGAAGCCGGCCTAGAGGAGCCGCACCTCGGCACCTCGAGGCGGTGCGTGAGCGAGGCACAGGCGGCAACGACGGGCTCTACGTCGCCGGAGCGATGTCGTGAGACGACATGAGCCCGGCAAAGCTCGACGCCGGCCTCAGCCGAGTGAGCGCAGGACCCGGTGCCGGGCGGCGGGCGGCAGGCGCTTCGCCGCGCGCGCCGCCGATACGGCGGCCAGGCCGAGCGGCCCGCGACCGATGCCGACGGTCTCGAGGCCCGCGTCCTCGGTGGCGAAGCGGCGCTTGTACTCCTCGTCGCCGCGCAGAAAGGCGTACGCCGACATCCCGTCGTCGAAGGCGCCCTGGATCGTCCGGCTGAGCAGGATCAGGCCCACGGACTGTTGGTCCCAAGCGGGATCCCGGCCGGACTGGTAGTACCACTCGACGTTGCCGAAGCGGAAGCCGAGCCATGCGGCGACCGCCTGATCGTCCACCTCGAGCAGCCACAGCCGTAGCCATCCTTGCTCGAGCGCGCGAGCGGCGAAGGCTCGGTGGAACGCGCTCCTCCGCTCGCTGAAGGCCCTGGCGTCGCCCCAGCGGGCGCCGTGAAGCCTGACGAGAGTGTCGAAATCCTGATCCAGGCGCTCGGGGTCATCGGCAAGCCGGAAGCGCGAGCCGTGCTCACGCTCGAGCTTGCGCGGTTTGCGCCGGATCTGCCCGCGCATGTTGCTGCTGCAGGACGCCAGGAAGTCGTCCCAGCTCGCGCCGTCGATCGGAAGGAACGGGTTGGCTTCCTCCTGGAGAACCTCTCCCTGAAGAAGCCCGGGAAACCGGTCCTTCGGCATCCGTTCAGCGAGCAGCAGGTCCCAGCTGCGGCCGGAGTCGGCAATGGCGTGGCGCACCCCGGAGGCGGCAAGGGCAGCGTCCTCTTTCGCATGGATCGGCCCGAGGACGTCGCCGACTCCGTGACCCAGGAAGCGAGCCAAGCGCAACGGCCCGCGCGTGGAGAGGTACAGGGGCAGGATGGCGGCCAGCGTGCCGTCCGGCCTGCGGCAGGCCGTTATCTGGAGCCGGCGATCCTCGCCGAAGTGGTCCCACCAGGTGGCGGCCCACTCCCAGGTTGCGAACGGGTTCCCGCACTCTTCCGCCAGCGCGCCCCACTCGTCCCGAATCGCAT
Organism: uncultured Thermoleophilaceae bacterium; assembly: GCA_963734025.1. Classification (GTDB taxonomy): domain Bacteria; phylum Actinomycetota; class Thermoleophilia; order Solirubrobacterales; family Thermoleophilaceae; genus JACVRW01. The sequence goes on along the minus strand of CAVTFR010000015.1, from coordinate 344,615 downwards.
TCAGGTCGTCGTACCGCTCCAGGGAGACAGCGTCCTCGGTCTCCGGGACGGGAAGCGTGGGGGCCTGTGCGTTCAAGCGGTGTTGCGCGTCCGGTTCCTCTGCGAGACGTGTCCGCGCACGTCGCGTTCCTCGGCGTCGTCCGACGGTTCGCTCGGGACGGCCTCGTGGGCCTCAGGGAGGAACAGCGGCCGCCGCGCGTAGGCGTAGTCGTTCCGGCGACCGACGCCGCCGTTGAGGACCACACCGATCACCGGCGCGTTGACGTTCGCCAGCTGCGTTCTGAGGTGCTCCACGGCGTCGCGCTGGCTGTGGCCGAGGCGAACGACGATGACGGCGCCGCTGACCATCGGGACCATCGGGATCGCGTCGGCGACCACGGCCGCCGGCGGGGTGTCGATGATGACCCGGTCGTAGTTCTGCTCGCCCCACTGGATCAGCTTGCGCATGCGCTGCGACTCGATCAGCTCCGCCGGGTTCGGCGGCAGCGGGCCGGCGGTGATGATGTCGACACCGGAGACGTTCGTGACGGTGTCCCCGGGGTCCATCACCCCGGCGAGGATCAGCGAGAGCCCTCCGTCGGGCGTGACGCCCAGGTGGCTTGCCACCGTGGGCCGCCGCAGGTCGGCCTCGATGTACAGAACGCGCTTCCCGCTCCTCGCCTCGGCGCGGGCAAGGTTCCAGGAGATGGAGGTCTTGCCCTCGCCCGGGCTCGCCGACATCACGAGGATCGAATTGAGCTCCTCGTCGACGTTGAAGTAGCGCAGGTTGGTGCGCAGCATCATGAAGGCCTCGGTGTCGAGCCGACGGAGCGAAGCCTCCCCGGCCGATACGTGGCGCAGGGAGCTGCGGTCCTCGGGGATGGCGGCCAGCACGGGCACGTTGAGGAGGTCCGTGACGTCCGAAGGCTCCCTGAGGCGGCGGTCGACCTGCTCCCGGATGAGCGTCAGGGCGACTGCCAGCAGGATGCCCAGCACCAGGCCGATCGCGACGCTCCGCGCCGGCTTGGGGGACGACGCGGAAGTGGGCGGCTGTGCGCGCTGAACGACCTCGGCGTTGCCCGTCTGGAGCGCGGCGAGAAGCTCGAGCTGACGGATGCTGTCCTCGAGCTCTTGTCCTGCGTCGCCGGCCTGCTCGTCGGGCGTCATGGCGCCCAGCTTGTCCTCAGCGAGCGAGAGCGCCTCCCGGACCTTCGCCCGGTCCGCCCCGCGACGGAAGACGACGTACTCGCTCGCGAAGGTGTTGGCGATCTGCGCCGCGAACTTCGGGTCGGTGTCCGTCGCCTTGATCGTCACGACGTCCGACGTTCCCTCCGGCGCGACCTCGACCGCGTTCGAGATCTCCTCGCGGCCGACCCCGGGCACCGTGAGCTTGCGTGCGGTCCGGGCGGCCATCGAGTCGAGGGACACGAGCCGCACGTTGGTGGCGGCCAGCCGGGCCTCGTCCTCTCCCTCGCGGAAGAAGGGGGTGCCGGTGAACTTCGTGTCGAGCCCCGGGTCGCGGAAGAGCAGCGAGCTCGAGGCCGTGTACTCCTTGCTCTGCAGGAGCGAGATCGCCAGAGCGGCGGCGGGCGCCAGCACGAGGCAGAGCAGGATCAGGCCGAGGTTGCGCCTGACGATCGGGATGACCCGCTGAAGCGTGCCCTCACGGGCACCGTCCGGCTGGCCGGGGCCCGCCTGCTGCGATGGAAGAGTCAAGAGGTTCATGTTCGTTCGTCACCGCGCCGAAGCGCTTCCCCAATCACCGGTTGCCAACTTGGTGCTGCACCCGTCACTGGAGAGAACGCCGAAGCGCCCGCGCCTCTTCCGCGCCTTTTCCTACTTTCAGAAGCCCACGCGACCTGCATCCGTTGGGTTACGCGAGAGATCACCTCACCCATCTGGAGCAATTTGGCCGCCCGACTGGAGCAACTGTTGGACACATTCGGAAGGCGCCGTCGGGCTATCGCCCTGCCGACGGCGTTGCTTGCGTCGTTCCTGCTCCTGGCGGCCTTGGCGTCCTCCGCCAACGCGGTGGACCGCGTGTATTGGGCGAATGGCAGTTTGCATCCCCGAGCGGTTCTCCTTCGCCAACCTTGATGGCACTCCGGGCGGCAGCCTCAGCACCGCCGGCGCATCGATCGGCGAGCCCCGCGGACTGGCCATGGACGTGGCGGCGGGGAGGGTCTACTGGACGAAGCGCGGCACCGTGCCGCCGAACCGGATCTCCTTCGCCAACCTCGACGGAAGCGGGGGCGGCGGCGACCTGAACACCGGTGGTGCCACCGTCAACCTCCCGAACGCGGCTGCGGTCTATCCGGCGGCGGGGAAGATCTACTGGGCCAACGAGGGGGGCAACAAGATCTCCTACGCGAACCTCGACAACACCGGCGGCGGCGATCTGAACACCACCGGCGCGACGGTGAGCATCCCCGATCGCTCCCGTCGTGGACCCCGGCTCGGGAAGGATCTACTGGGCGAACGGTGGCTCCGTCAACAAGATTTCCTACGCCAAGCTCGATGGCAGCGGCGGTGGCGGCGATCTCAACACCACTGGCGCAACTGTCGACCAACCCGCACGGCCTCGCCCTCGACCCAGAGACGGGCAGGATTTACTGGGCCAACGTCAACGCACCTGCGATCTCCTACGCGAATGTCGACAACACCGGCGGCGGCGATCTCAACACCGCCGGCGCAACCGTGAACGTGCCGGTCGGCGTAGCGATCGACCCGTCGGCGAGGAGAGATCTACTGGGCGAACCAGGCCGGCAACAAGATCTCTTTCGCCAACCTGGATGGAAGCGGCGGTAGCGACCTGGCCACGCCCGGCGCGACGATCATGGGCTCGCGATCCCCCGTGCTCCTCGAAGAGCCGAGCGGCATCGGCGCGCCGGGGATCACCGGCGGCTCCACGGCCGGGTCCGTCCTCAGCTGCTCGCCGGGCTCCTGGGCGCCGGACCTGCTCGGGTCCTGGTTGTACCGCGCGCCCCGGGGCCTCGCCTACTCCTGGACGCGCGATGGCGCGGCTATACCCGGCGCGGGCGGGGCCACCTTTACCGCCTCGGCGGGGGGCGCCTACCGCTGCACGGTGACCGCCTCCAACCCGGCGGGCAGCTCCTCGCAGACGAGCCCCGCACTCGCCGTCTCGCCGTCCACGGGCGGACCCCCGCCGGCGAGCGGGCCGCCGCCGGCGACCGGGCCCCCGCCGGCGAGCCCCGCAGTGCCCGTGCCGCCGACCTCCGCCGGCCCCGCGCCGACGAGCCCCGTACAACCCCTGTCGCCGCTCGCCTTCGGCGCCAACACGCATGTGACCATGAGCCCCGCAGCTCGGCGGATTCGCCGTCGCGGCCCGGTCAAGGTGGTCTTCAGCAACGGGAACGGCTTCACCGTCACCGGGAAGCTCACGGCACAGACGACCAAGGGGACGGCCTTCGCGGTTGGCGCGAGAGCGCGGAAGACCGTCACGCTGAAGCTGTCGAAGACGCTGAGACGGCTGCTCCGGCGCGATGGGAAGCTGTCGTTGCGGCTGGCCGCAACAGTTCAGCGACCCGGCCGGCAACACCCGCACCCTGCGGAAGAACGTTTCACTGAGGCTCGAGACCGATTAGCTGACAGTTCGCCCCGACTGGAGCAGATTCTTGAACACCCGCCGCCGGAGCCGTTGGATTGTTTCCCTGCCCATCATCGCGGCGTTCCTCCTGCCGCCATGCTTGGCCGCCTCCGCCCAGGCGGGTGACCGCGTGTACTGGGCGAATCAGTTCGCTCCCGAGCGGTTCTCCTTCGCCAACCTTGACGGCACTCCGGGCGGCAACCTCAGCACGGCCGGCGCGTCGATCGGCGAACCCCGCGGACTGGCCATGGACGTCGCGGCGGGGAGGGTCTACTGGACGAAGCGCGGCACCGGCCCCGCCGACGGCCGGATCTCCTTCGCCAACCTCGACGGAAGCGGGAGCGGCGGCGACCTGAACACCAGTGGGGCCACCGTCAACCTCCCGAACGCGGCTGCGGTCTATCCGGCGGGGGGGAAGATCTACTGGGCCAACGAGGGGGGCGACAAGATCTCCTACGCGAACCTCGACAACACGGGTGGCGGCGATCTGGCCGTCACCGGCGCGACGGTGAGCGTTCCGATCGGTCCCATGGTCGACCCGGGCTCGGGAAGGATCTACTGGGCCAACGCGAACCCCACCAACGTCATCTCCTTCGCCAACCTCGACGGTAGTGGCGGCGCCAATCTGAACACCGCCGGTGCGACCGTCGCCAATCCGCACGGCCTGGCCATTGACCCGGTTGCGGGCAGGATCTACTGGGCCAACGTCAACGCACCTGTGATCTCCTACGCGAACCTGAACGGCAGCGGCGGTGGCAACCTCAACACGGCCGGCGCAACGGTGAACGTCCCGGTCGGCGTGGCCATCGACCCGTCGGCGAGGAGGATCTACTGGGCCAATCAGGTCGGCAACAGGATCTCTTTCGCCAACCTCGACGGAGGCGGCGGCGGCGACCTGAGCACGCCCGGCGCGACGCTCAATGGCTCCCGGTCGCCCGTGCTACTCCAGGTCCCGAGCCCCGCAGGCGCGCCGCAGATAGCGGGCGCCGCCAAGGCCGGATCGGTGCTCAGCTGCTCGCAGGGCTCCTGGGCGCCGGACCTGCTCGGCTCCTGGCTGTACCGGGCGCCGAGCAGCCTTGCCTACTCGTGGACGCGTAACGGCGCGAACATCCCTGGGGCGAGCGCCGCCACGCAGACCGCCGCGCGCGCAGGCGACTATCGCTGCACGGTGACCGCCTCGAACGTGGCCGGCAGCTCCTCGCAGACGAGCGCCGCTCACTCCGTGCCGGCGCCGGCTTTCGGCCGTAAGACGCTGGTCACGATGCGCCTTCCAGCCCGGCGAATTCGCGGCCGTGGCCCAGTCAAGGTGGTGGTCAGCAACCGAAACAGCTTCCGCGTCTCGGGCAAGCTCTCCGCAAAGACGACAAGCGGCGTCTCGCGCTCGCGAGCCTTTGCGGTGGGCGCAAGAGCCAAGGCGACGGTCAGGCTGAAGCTGTCGAGGACCCAGATACGGTCGCTCAAGCGCAAGAGCAAGCTGTCGCCGCGACTCGTCATGAAGGTCAGGGATCCGGCGGGTAACACCCGCATCGTTCGCAAGGGCGTCTCCCTGAAGCTGCGGCGCTGAAGGGACGCGGCGCCGCGCTCAGCGCGACGGGCGCGCACCGAACAGCGCGGTGGCCACCATCCAGGCGAACCTGGTGTTGGTGACGGCGTAGCGGCGGAACATGCGCCGCGGTTCCTGCAGGAGCCGGTAGAGCCATTCGAGGCCGAGCCGCTGCCAGGTGACCGGAGCCCTGCGCGTCAGGCCCGCGATGACGTCCACCGCGCCGCCGACACCCATGACGAACTCTGCGCCGAGCTCGGGTCCGCGCTCAGCCAGGAAGTACTCCTTGCGCGGCGTGCTCATCGCGACGAAGACCATCTGCGCTCGGCTCGCGCGAATCTCGGCACAAACCTCGGGCTCCTCCTCGGTGCTGAAATACCCGTTTCGCCAGCCCGCGATCGGTAGCGCGGGGTAGCGCTCGCGAATTCGCTCCATGGCCTGCTCGAGCACGTCGTCCCGGGCGCCGAGGATGTAGACGCGATAACCCTTTCGCTCGGCCAGGCCGAAGAGCTCCTCCATCAGGTCGATGCCCGCAACCCGCTCCGGCAAAGGGTCACCCAACAGGCGTGAGGCCCAGATGATCCCCTGACCGTCGGCATTGACGACCTCGCACCCCTCGACGATCTTCCGCAGCCGATCGTCATCGTGGAGGCTCACGAGCTTTGCCGTGTTGATGGCCATGTGCTGGCTGTAGCGCCCGGCCAAGATCAGGTCCTCGACCTTGGCGACCGTCTCGTGCATTCCGATCCGGTCGATGCTGCATCCGAGGACGTCGGCCCGCGGCGTCATGCCAGGGCCGCCAGGTCTCGAGCGGCGATCGCCGGGAACTCCTCGATCAGCGCGTCCGCGGCGCGCTTGGCCGCATGGCCGTCCCAGAGCGGAATGGCGCAAGGCGTGGGCTCGTGAGTCGATGGGCGCACATCGAGAAGGGCGGCCGGCGCATCCCCGAGCAGCGCGTTGGTGCCGTGGCTGATCGTGACCGGGCGCTCGGTGTTCGCGCGCAGGGTGTAGCAGTCGATGCCGAGCGCGGAGGTCTCCTCCTGGACTCCACCCGAGTCCGTGACCACTGCCCCGGCGCCGGCCTGGAGCGACAGGAAGTCGAGATATCCCACCGGGTCGATGCAGCGCACGCCCGCGGCCTCGAGCCGCTCGAGCAGGTCGGCGTCGGACAGCCGCGCGCGCGTGCGCGGATGGACCGGGAAGATGATCGGTGCCCTCGAGCCGACGGCCTCGAGTGCCGAGACGATCTCGGACAGCCGGCGCGGCTCATCCACGTTCGAGGGCCGATGGAGGGTGACGAGGACATACTCACCCTGCTCGACCCCGTAGGCCCGCCACAAGGACAGCGCGCGCGCCTTTGCCTCGAAGCGGCGCAGCGAGTCGATCATCGTGTTGCCCACGTAGCGAACGCGGGAGACGTCGATGCCCTCCGCCTGCAGGTTCGTCTCCGCCTCCGGGCTGTGGGTCAGGAGGATGTCGGAGAGACGGTCGGTGAGCACTCGGTTGATCTCCTCGGGCATGGTCCAGTCACCCGAACGGAGTCCGGCCTCCAAGTGGGCGACCGGTATCCCGAGCTTCGATGCCGCCAGCGCGCACGCGAGCGTGGAGTTCACGTCCCCGGCGACGACCACGACGGCCGGCCGCTGCTTCAGGAGGATCTCCTCGAAAGACATCAGGACCTTGCCCGTCTGCTCTCCATGTGTTCCGGACCCGACCCCTAGCGAGCAGTCGGGCGCTGGGAACCCCAGGTCCGCGAGGATCTCGTCCGACATCTTGTGGTCGTAGTGCTGACCGGTGTGCACCACGAACTGCCGGTTCACGCCACGCTGCCTCAGCGCATCGATGAGCGGAGCCATCTTCACGAAGTTCGGCCGGGCGCCGACGACGTGGACGATGAGCTGGGCTACCCCGTAAGGCATCCCTGACGTGGCCCCTGCCATACCTCGATGGTCGCCCAGATCAGCACCGGCGGTATGCCCGTTGGGGTAGTCGCCACCTGGACTTCTGGGGGGCTGTCGGCGTCCGGACTCAGGCCGCGACAAGGCTGTGCTCCGATCGGTGGACCAGCCCGTTGACGTGCGCGAAGCGGCTCGCCTCGGTGCGGTTCGAGACGCCGAGCTTGCGATAGACGTTCGACAGGTGGAACTTGACCGTCTGTTCGGTCACCCACAGCTCGCGCCCGATCCGGGCGTTCGTCATCCCCTCGGCTACGAAGCGAAGGATCTCGAGCTCGCGCCTCGTCAACTGCTCCGCAGCTCCCGAGAGCTTGAATTCGCGCACCCGGGGCGGCGTCGCGCTGACGATGTTGTGGTCCGCGACCTCGCGGATCAGGGTGGCGATGGTCGGGAGGTGAGTCGACTTGGAGACGCAGGCATCGACGCCGGCATCGATCGCCTGCGCGACCCACTGGTCATCCATCCGCATGGTCAAGAGCAGGAGCGAGGCGGCTGGGGCCTCAACGCGACACTCGCGGATCCGCTCCAGGGCGTCGTCGGGACTCTGCATCTCATCGACGACGACCACATCCGGCTGTTGCTCGGCGATCGGGCGGCGGACGCTCGAGCGACCGTTGAGCTGCCCGAGGATCCTGAGGCCCGCGGAGTTGCGCAGAGCCAGGCGGATGGTCTCGATGACGAATGAGCTGTCCGCGACGATCACGAGGGTCTTCACAGCGTTGCCTTCCGGGTTGGACTCGAGTGCGGGGTCTTGTTCCCCGGCCCTAGACCAACGGGTTGGTTCGCCGGTTTCTTTCTCGACTTCGAGCTAGCCGGGCGTCAGCGAGACGGCTGCCCGGTTGCCGGGCGCGAAGCCGAGGCTCCCTGGCGGCCACCATTCGACGCATACGGCCGGCGCTGAGGTCGTGCGGCATGAATCGCGTCGTGAATCATCGGCTCGAGAAGAGCGGCGACGCCGACGATCACGGCGGAGGTCCCCATTCGGTCGAGGGCGATGGCGGCCTGGACGCGGACGCCGTGGTCGGGATCGCGGGTGGCGCGTAGGAGCGGCTTCACCGCCGCGTGGGGCTCGAACTCGCTGAGCGCGGCGGTGCACTCGCTTCGAACTCTGGGATCTTCGTGCCCGAGCGCCTCGACCATTGCGTCAGCGGTCTCCGGATCACCGATTCTGCCCAGCACATACGCCGCATCGGCAGCCGCTTGCCCGTCGTGCAACTCGGCGACGAGAGCCTCCGTGCTGGCCGGCGCGAGCCGCACGAGCATCTCCGCCGCACGATCCACAACGATTCCGCGCTCGTCGCCGAGAGCCTCGATCAGCAGCTCGATCGCCGCGTCCTGTGCCGCGGGATCGGCGTTTGCGACCAGCTCCGTGAACAGCCGAGCGTCCTGTTCGCCCAGAAGCTCGTCGTCCTCGCGAGCGACGAGAGCGTCGGCCACAGCCGACGGGCTCATCGATCGTCCGAGGTCGACGATCGCAAGAATCGCCAGCTCGCGCGATTCACCGTGCTCGTCGGGCAGGGACCGGAGCGCCTCTGCGAGGGCGACGCCGTCGCCACGCGCATGGAGCACGTTGACTGCCGCACAACGGACGCTGTCGGCAGGGTCACGCAGGGCGTCCTCGACAGCCTGCGTGCCGGACTGGTGCCCGAGCTCGCCGAGCGCAAGGATCGCTTCGGCTCGCACAGGGGCGTCGGAACCGGACGCCGCGTCCACGAGGCCTGCGACGTCCATTCTGCGCGCGAGGTGCTTGATGTTCGGCTTACGTGCTCCCACGTTTCTCACAAGGTCGGGGATCCGGGCGGGCCGTGCTGCTCCGTTGGCTGAGGGTCCGTTGCTTCTGGTGGCTTGCCGTTCGGGGAATGCGATCGAGCCTGGCTTCGCGCGGACGAGCGCCGGCGCGGCGAGCGGCCGTTCGCGTCGGCCTCGGCCGGGGAGCCGGCCGTCTTCGCAGCCTCTTCGACCATTGGCCGCAACAGCGCCGCTACCCCGACGATCACCGCCGTGGTTCCGAGACGGTCGAGGGCCGCACCGGCCTGGCTGCGCACGCTCTGGTCGGAATCGCGCGTGGCCCGCAGCAGCGGCTCCACCGCGGCAGGGTCTTGAAGCTCCGCCAGTGCCACCGCGCTCTCCCTTCGAACGCTTGCGTCCTCGTGGCGGAGGGCCGTAAGCAGGGCGTCCAGGGTCCGCGGGTCGGCAACCCTCCCCATGACATAGGCGGCCTCGGCGGGGTTCGGCCCCGCGCGCAGCTCGTCGAGCAGGGCGTCGACGCTCTCCGGTCCGAGCCGAGGAAGCAGCTCCGCCGCGCGCTCGACCACGATGTCGCTCTCGTCACCCAGCGCCCTTATGAGGAACTCGAGCACCTCGTCGGTCACGTCGGAGCGGTCGGCTTCGCGCAGGACGAGGATCAGCTCGATGGCCTGCTCGCCGAGCATCTCGTCGTCCTCGCGATGGATCAGGGCATCGGCCACGGTCGCGGGCCTTGCCGATTCCCTCAGGTCACCGATGGCCTCCAGGGCCAGCTCGTAGGAGCGCCCCGTGCGGGGGAGCCAGCGGAGGGCGTTGGCCAGCGTGCCGTCCTCGTGGCGCGCGCGCAGGAGTCGCACGGCCACGCAGCGGACCTCGTCCGCGGGGTCGTGAAGGCCGGCCGCCACGGCGTCGCTGCTCCGCTCGGGCGCGATCCGCCCCAGCGCAATCAGCGCGTCGGCCCGGATCTGAATGCCCAGGTCCTGCACGCTTGCGGCCGAGGTCGACGAGAAGTCCTGGTAGGTCGCGGCCTCCAATAGGCGGTCCACGTCCTTGCGACGGGCCAACGCCTCGATATTCGGTTTACGTTCTTTCACAGTTTGGGGTCCGGACCGTCTTCGGGCCGAAACGGCCCTCTAATCAGACAACGGACTTGGCGGCCTGCACTTCCGCCGACTACGATGTCGGTGCAGGGATACGGAAGCGCGGTCGTGCTGCCCCACGCCCGAGACACCTTGCTCAGGGATGAGCGTTCCGCAGGTTGCGGGCCCCCCTGGATGCTTCCGTACGCCCTGTTGGTCACTCTATGAGCATGCGGACGGAACAGCCGGCGATCGGTCGACATCTCGCCCCGGGGAAGGGCTGCGGGTGAACGCATGAGGGATCCGCAGTTCCTCGCTCGACGCCGGAACGGAGCTGCCGCCGGACCCTGGGAGGGCCGACGCGAGCAGGACGAGGGCGAGCGACACGCAAGCGGCTGGTGGGTCCTGGAGGGCCAGTCACCAAGGAACGGCGTCGACGCCGCGAAGTCGAAGAAAGAGCTCTACCAGGAGGCAAAGCAGGCAGGCATCGACGGCCGCTCGTCGATGAACAAGGAGCAGCTCGTCGAGGCGCTCCATAAGCACCATTCGACGACCTCGTCGAAGCTGCCCACGCCCCGACCGCCACGCACCCGCCACGTCGCGAAGGGGGCTCGCCGGTCGCCGGCGCGCGAAGCGGAGCGGTGCGTGATCGCCTACCGGCCCACCGGCGCCCACGGTGAGTTCCACGTGATCGTCACTGAGCCGGACGGTTCGCAGATGTCCGCCGCTCGCTCTCCGGCCTTTCGCGCGCAGTCCGGTGAAATCCGGCGGACCGGCGCTGCCCGCGCGGCTCACGAGCTGCTCGTCCAGCGTCTCGTCGTCGCCGGGTGGTGGCCTGCCGACAGTGGTGACGCGTGGCCCCAGGTCCAATTCGCCCGGGTTCGGCCCACAGCCGGCGGGGGCGCGCGGTGCCTCGTCACGGTTGTGCGCGAGGCGGGACGGGCCCAGTTCGTCGTCGAGGAGCTCGACAGCTACGGCAACCCGACCCCGCTCGTCGCGTCCGACCCGTTCCGGGCCCCACGGCTCCTACCGGTCCGGCCGTCGCGGCATGCGAAGGCTGCCCTCAGGCAGCTTCTCGACCTCTTGGAGCCTGACGGCTGGACGGTTGCCGAGCACATCGGGGACGAGTGGTACTCGATCTCGTTGTGGCAACACCGGGGAGACGGCTGATCAGACCGGAGGACCGTCTTCGGCTGAGTTCTCGAAAGAGCGGAGTGGGCTGATGCGTGTGATCGTCGAATGGCTTGCGGCCACGACAACTACCGCACGATCGAATCGAGCTACGACCGTCGCCGCGGCCTGCTCGTCTTCTACTGGCGCTGCGAGCACTGCGGGACCCGTCTCGGCGAGGCCGAGCGGCTGAGCTACCGACCGACCTACGAGCGGCGGAGCGAGGGCTCGCCGTCCAGCGTCAACGCGCACTAGCCGACCTCGAACACGCTCTGGCGCCCGCGCTCGACCTCCCGGACGGCTCCGGACTGCTTCAACAGGTCCAGGTGCCCGAGCACTTCCGAGAGCGTCAGGTACGCCTGCGTGACCGCGATGTTGCCCCACAGGGCCTGGGCCAGGTCATGGGCGGTGCGCGGACGCTCCGCGATCAGCCGTTGGATCTTGGCTGCCCGCCGCTCGTGCATCCGCAGGCGCTCGTCGATGAGGCTCCGGTGGTCGGTGATCGGTTCACCGTGCCCCGGCAGGACCATCGACAACTCCATCTCGCGGGTCCGCCGCATCGACTGGATATAGGTGACGAGCGCCTGAGGGCGTTCGCGCGAGCCGTCGGTCGGACGGGTCATGAGCGGATTTGAGGAGATGTGATTCAAGAGATGGTCGCCGGCTATGACCGACCCGCGCTCGCGGTCATGAAACAGGGTGTCGCTCGGGCTGTGCCCCGGCCGATGAAGGACGTCGAGGGTGCGGTCGCGAAAGCGCATCGCCTCGCCGTCGCGGAGAACCCGCCCGACCTCGGCGCCGGAGCCCCAGGCCCGAAACGCCCGAGAGACCGACTGCAGGGCGCTGGCCACGTCGTCGGGGATGCCGTGTCGCAGCATCATCTCGAGGGCGAACTCGTCGTCGGCCTGCGCCTCTGCCGAGTAGTTCTCGATATGGGGGACCGCGACGTCGATCGCGGCAACCTCGGCGCCGGAGTGGGCGGCGACAAGCGACACGAGGCCGAGATGGTCGATGTGGTGGTGTGTCACCACTACGAGCTCGATGTCCTCGAGCGAATGGCCGAGGGACGCGATGCCGCGTTGCAGCGCGTCGAGCGAGGTGCCCGAGTTCGGGCCCGCATCGACCAGTGTCAGCGGCTCGTCCTCGATCAGGTAGACGTTCACGCGGCCGACGGCGAAAGGCGTCGGTATCGCGAGCCGGTGAACGCCGGCTGCCGCGGCCGTGGCGAAGGGGTCCGCATGCACGGTGGGCCACGCTATCGGGGAGCCAGCCGCATTTGTGGCGGGTTTCGCGCGGAGGGCCTACGCTGGCAAGGAGGGGGGCGAGTGAAGGCGGAACCGAGAGTCGACGTGGGGCTGCCTGTGCGCAACGGCGAGCGCTTCCTGCCTAGAGCGCTCGAGTCGCTCCTCGCGCAGGACTTTCGGGACTTCCGGATCATCATTTCCGACAACGCCTCGACAGATGGCACTCGAGCGATCTGCGAAACGTACGCGGCCGCCGACCCGCGGATCGAGTATCACCGGAGCGACCACGATCTCGGTCTTGCCAGGAATCACAATCGGCTGTTCGAGCTTGCCCGCGCGCCGTACTTCAAATGGGCCGCCCACGACGACGAACACGAGCCCTCCTATCTCTCACGCTGTCTCGCCGTCCTGGATGCGGACGATTCGGTTGTCTGCTGTCACAGCGAGTCGGTGGTCGTCGACGAGAACGGTGACGAGCTGCGGCGCTGGTCGGCGCGGACACGGATCGAGTCCCCCGATCCCCACGTCCGGTTCGGGGAGATCCTGCGCCCGCATCCTGTAGACGTCGTCTATGGCGTGATGCGCAGCGAGGCGCTCAGGCAGACCGGCCTTCACGGTGCCTATTACGGCAGCGACCACGTGCTGCTCGCGGAGATAGCCCTACTCGGTCCTCTCGTAGAGGTCCCCGAGCCGCTGTTCCGGCGTCGTCATCACGCGGGCAGCTCTTTCCGGGCGCTGAGCACGGCGAGCGCGCGGCGCGCCTTTTTCACGGGCGGGAAGGACGCCCGCCGCTCCATCCCCGGCTGGGAGCTGAACCGCGAGATGGTGCGCGTCGTCCGCGAATCCCGGCTTCAGGGCAGAGAGCGCGCGCTCTGCTGGCTCGCGCTGGCGCGCTGGCTGGCGCGCAAGCCGCTCCGCCTTGTCGCGTCGCGACTGGAGAGGGGCTTGGCCCGCGCGGGGTGGGAGGATGCCGCCGCCCGCCTGCGCAGGTCGCGTCAAGCTGTCACGAGGCTCTCGAGTCAGACAAAACATTGATCGCGTGACAAGCGCTAGACGAGGAACATCGTCTTGCCCGCCGCCGTCAGGATCGGCTCGCCGACGGTCTCGATGCTCACGGAGTCGGGCGCGACGTCCGGGTATTGATCGGTGACCTCACGTAGGAGGTGGGTCCGGGCAGCAACGACATCCAGTGGGGTATGGGTGGTCAGGAAGACCTGGATCGTGCCGACGTCGCACTGTCGGACCTGAATGGCGAGGACGCCGGGGTAGCTCTTCATGACGTGGACCAGGAAGCGCCCGAAGATCTCGCGAGTCTCGCCGGTGAGGGTTCGAAGCTGGACCACGTCCGCCTCGCGGCCGCGAATCCCCGGAAGCTCCAGAAGCGAGTCCGCCTCATCGTGGACTCCGTCGATCACATCACCGATGTCGTAGTTGATGAGAGGGAAGCGCCTGTCTCCGAGGGTGGTGATCAGCGCCCGACCCCCCTCATCCGGCTGCACTATGAAGTTGGTCCAGAAGACCCGCAGTCCGGTCATTCCCGGTCTGGTGTAGGCAACAGGCCCCGTCTCGACCGACCCGTACTCGATGATCGCCGGCGCAGAGAGGACACGCTCGACCAGGGAGACGTCATTCGCCGTCACCGTCTCGGAGGTCATGATCACCCCCTTCAGCGGATAGTCGAAAGGCGCAGGAAGCGAGTTGGTCTCCAGATACTTCGCAAACCGGTAGATGGCTGAGGTGTACCCGTACAGGTAGGCCGGGCGAAGCCGGCGCAGCAGTCGCCATTGCGAGGACATCGCCTCCGGCCCCACTTCATACGCGCTCAGCCTCACGGTGTTCGAGGTGAGGTAGCCAATTCCGCGCCTGGCGGCTCGAATATGGGGCTTCCAGTCTGTCCCGAAAGCGTGCCCGTGGCCCCAGAAGGCGACCTGGGCGTCGAATGGTTGGATTCCCCACCAGCCCCGGCCGGTGTACATGTTCGCGAACGCGGTCTCGGCGTCGGCCGGCGACCAGGGGTAGCGCACCGGGGCACCGGTGCTGCCGCCCGTCAGGACGGAGGATCTGACGCGACCGGCCTCGAACACCTCGTCGGCGTGCTCACGGAGCCTCGCCTTCGTGAGCTCCGGAAACTCACGGAGCGCGCTGAGGTCGGCCAACTCCCGGGGAAGCTCGTGCTCCTCGGCCCAGCGCCGGTAGAAGGGGGAGTGTTCGAGGCAGTGGCCCCACACCGAGTTCAGGCGCTCGAGCTGCAGACGACGGATCTCGTCGCCGCGCGGCTCCACCGCGTAGCGTGGCTGCTGCCTCCGAAGCGCCTCCAACCTGCTCCGGTAAAGGGTCGGGCCGAACGCCATCTGACGGGTGAATCGGCCGAGTTCTGCCACCGTCCGCGGCGAATCTAGCACGCACGGATGAAGCGCCCGCAACCGTTGGTTGATCAAGGCCAAGTCCTTGGCTCTTCACCCTGTCCGGCTTCGCTTAGGAGTTCTGTTGCGCGTTCTAATCACAGGTCACAACGGCTACATCGGTTCCGTGCTGACCCCCAGGCTCGACCGGGCCGGCCACCAGGTGGTCGGGCTCGATTCGGACCTGTTCGCCCCTTGCACGTTCGGCCCGCATACGCACGAGGTCGAATCCCTGCAAGCAGACGTCCGTGACGTCGAGCGGGAAGACTTCGAGGGATTCGACGCCGTCATCCACTTGGCCGCGGTCTGCAACGACCCTGTCGGTGACCTCAATCCGAGGGCGACCTATGACATCAATCACCTCGCCTCGGTCCGCGTGGCCCAGAAGGCCAAGGAGGCTGGCGTCACGCGCTTCCTCTTTTCGTCTTCGTGCAGCCTCTACGGAAAGGCCGGCGACGAGATGCTGGACGAGGACGCCGACTTTGCGCCAGTCACCCCGTACGGACGTTCGAAGGTGCTCGCCGAGCAGGACATCGCGAAGCTCGCCGACGAATCCTTCAGCCCGACCTACCTGCGTAACGCAACCGCCTACGGCGTCTCGCCACGGCTGCGCGCCGACGTCGTCGTGAACAACCTCGTGGGGTACGCGCACTCGACCGGTGAGATCCTCATTCAGAGCGACGGGACTCCCTGGCGGCCGCTCGTGCACGTCGAGGACATCGCATCAGCGTTCCTCGCCGTCCTGGAGGCCCCGCGCGAGCTGGTGCACGACGAGGCGTTCAACGTCGGCGCGAGCGCCGAGAACTACCGCATCCGTGACGTGGCGGAGATCGTCGAAGAGCACGTGCCCGGCGCCCTCGCGACATTCGCGGAGGGCGGCGGCCCCGACAAGCGCTCATATCAGGTCGACTGCTCGAAGATCGCGCGGGTACTCCCCCGCTTCGAGGCTGAATGGACCGTGAGCCGCGGTGTCCAGGAGCTGTACGAGGCCTACCGCCGCAACGGCCTGAGCTTCGAGGACTTCACCGGCCCTCGCTACCTGCGCATCAAGCGAGTGCAGGAGTTGCAGCAAGCAGGCCGGCTCGGCGACGACCTGCGCTGGCTGCTGCCGGTCGCCTTGGCCTGAGGCGTGCGTCGGTTGCGCCGAGCGTGATCTTCACCCCCACACATCTCGCGGACGCGGCCGTGATAGACGTCGAGCGACGTGGGGACGAACGGGGCTTCCTGGCTCGCACGTACTGCGAGCGCGAGTTCGCCGACCATGGGCTGGCCATGCCGATCGTCCAGAGCAGCACCATCCACAGCCCGTCGCGGGGCACGCTGCGCGGCCTGCACTTCCAAGAAGAACCACACGGCGAGGCCAAGCTCGTCCGCTGCACCCGCGGCTCGGTGTTCGTCGTGATCGTCGACCTTCGGCGCGAGTCGTCCAGCTGGAAGGAGTGGCTCGGCACCGAGTTGAACGCGGACAACCGGCGCATGCTCTATGTCCCGGAGGGGTTCGCGCAGGGCTACCAGACCCTCGAGGACGACAGCGAGGTGCTCTACCACATGTCGCACCCCTACGTCCCGGAAGCAGCCCGCGGCGTCCGCTGGGACGACCCTGCCTTCGCGGTGGGGTGGCCGCCGGCCGCTGATCGCCTGATCTCGGACCGCGATCGAGGCTGGCCCGACTACTACGGCTGACCCCGACCGATCTCGGTCGGCTCAGGCGCCCGCCGGGAGCTCGAGATGGTTCCGATAGAAGTCGACCGTTCGCTGCAGCCCGTCGTCGAGCGAGGTCGAGGCCTTCCATCCCATCGCCTCTGCGGCCAAGCTCGGATCGGCCACCCGGTCGCGCTCGAGCGCGCGGTCTGGGAGCGCTCCGAAGACCGGCTCCACCGCGCTCCCGACGAGAGCGTGCAGGCGCATCACCAGCTCGCGCGCGGTCACGAGCCGGCCCGTGCCGACCTCGAGCGATGTCCCGTCGATTCCCGGCGCGACGGCGGCCGTCAGAAAGGCGTCCACCACGTCGTCGACATAGACCCAGTCGATCCCACGCCCCCCGCTCGTCAGCTCGGGCGCCTCTCCGCGAAGGAGTGAGCAGGTGACGTAGGGCACGAGCTTTCGCAGGTCACGCTGACCGGGCCCGTAGACCATGAACACACGGAGGTGCGCCACCGGAAGCTCGTACAGCTCGAAGAAGAGACGGGCGTAGCCCCTTGCGGCCCACTTGGCCGCCGCGTAGGGGGACTTCGGCGGCGCCGCGCCGTCGCCGGCGCCCGGCTCCTCCATCGAGCCCGCGAGCACGACGCGACGGCAGCCGACCTCGGTGCTCGCGAGCATGACGTTGACCGCCGTCACGAGGTTGGCCCGCAGCATCGGGATGACCAGCCCTCGGTCCTGACCGCCCTCCACGCTGCTCGCAAGGTGGATGACCACGTCGGGGTGCACGCGGCGCATGAGCGCCAGCGTGGCCGCCTGATCGGTGAGGTCGACCTCCTCCGGCCGTACGCCCTCAGGCGTGTTCACCCGCGCCTGGCGCGAGGCTGCGTGTACGGTCGCTCCGATCTCCACTGCGCGCCGGCACAGCCGGGTTCCGATGAAGCCCGAGCCGCCCGTTACGAGGACCCGCTGCCCCGCGAGAGCCGTCAAGCGGCACCCCCGGTGAGCAACCCGGCCTGCTCGAGACGGTCGGCGGCCCTGCGCACGACCGCGTACGGCAGGCCCGATCGCTGCGCAACGTCGAGGAGGGTCGAGCTTCCGTCGCTGAGGTTCAGCACCCACAGCAGCGCGCGCTCGTCGTCCGGGCTGGCGACGGCCCCTCCGGCCGAGCGGTAGAGGCCGCGCTTCCCGAGCTGCGGCTCGCCGTAGGGGCTCGAGTTCGTGCAGCTCCGGTTGCTCTCGAGCACCTCGATGACCTCGAGGCAGACCTCCACCGCTTGCGCCAGCGACTCGGGGCGGATTCGGTCCAGCGAGTCCGCCGAGGTGTGATAGCCCTCGAACTCGCCGTGCGGCGTTCGCATCAGGGTGCCGATCGGCAGATCGAAGCCGGGCGAGCAGAACTGCCGCTCGTCCCCGCCCCACGGCTCCCAGGGGAGCACCCGATGGGGAGAACCCAGGTCGCGGAGCACCGTCTCCATCGCTCGGTCGACCTCGGCGTCCGAGCGCCGGCTGCGCTTGTAGGTCAGGTTTCCCCCGTCGCCGATGCAGGACAGGGTGAGGCCGTGCTCGACGCGATCGAGCCGGTCACGGTTGTGGTGCAGCCATGCGAGCGGCCCGATCGTTCCGGGGGCGAACAGAATGCGGTAGGTGAAGTGCGGGCGCCGCTCGAGCAGTCGCGCCGCCAGCATGGTGGCGACCGCGATGCCGGAAAGGTTGTCGTTGGCAAGTGAGGGGTGGCATAGGTAGGTCGAGATGAGCACCTCCCGCTCGCTCGCGCCGTCCACCACGAGCTCCCCGTAGGAGAGGTGGCCGGGCTCGAGCGTCGAGTCGATCACCACGGCGTAGTCGCCCGGTGTGAGCTCGAGCAGCCGGCGGTGCGACAGGCAGAAGCCCCAGGTGCGCTTGTAGTACGAGGTCCGGTAGGGGATGACGTCCGGCTGCTCGGGCAGCGTGTGCAGCCGCTCCCGCAGCGCGTCGAGCGAGAGTGTGGCCCGGACAGGCTCGCTGTACGAGATCACGTGGAGGTTGGAGCGCCGGAAGTCCACCACGCGGGTGCCGTCGGGGCCTGTGATGAACGCGTCCCTGATGTTCCACTCGTCCGGCACCGTCCAGTCGAACACCTTCGTGCCGCTTGGCACCTCGTGCCGTTCGAGTGGGATGTGCTCCTCGAGCACGCTCAGCGTCTCACGCACCCCGTCGCCTGTGAGGCTCCGGCACAGCGGGAAGAGGCGCTGCATCAGCTCGTAGGCATCGCCCCCGGTTGTGTCCGTAGAGCCGGCGCCGCTCGTGATCACCGTCGTCAGGCCAGCACGGCCTTGCGGCAGTAAAACGCCTCGGCGTACGAGCTCGGCGAGTTGCACTCCATCCCGCGTAGACGAAGAAGGCTCGAGAAGAGATCCTCCTTGAACCAGCGCTTGGAGAGCTGAGATGCGAAGTGGCTCATCAGATGCTCGATCTTGCGCTGTTGAATGCGCTCGTCGATCGGCACGAAGGCGTTCGGGGTGCTCATGTCGCCGTCGTACTTCGGCACCTCGTACTCGAGGATCAGGTGATCGCGGAACGTGTTCCACGTCAGCTCGCAGCTGAGCCGGTGGTCCTGATGGAGGTCGGCGCGCTGATGTGTGAAGACGACGTCGGGAGAGAAGTTGACCTTCAGCTCCTCGAAGAAGTCCTTGATCCGCTGGCCCTCATATGGAAAGAAGCCGTCGGGGAAGTCGCGGACCACCACCTCGCTGCGCGGCACGTCTTCGAGGAGAGCCTCCGCGCTCGTCCGCGCCTCGCTCGCACGTTCGCCGGTGCCGCTCAGCACCACCCAGCAAACCTCCGAGATCGCCTCCTCCTCCTCGATCAGCTTCAGGAGCGTGCCACCGCAGCCGATTTCGATGTCGTCCGGGTGGGCGCCGATGGCGAGTACTCGGGCAGGCGGGGCCTCGGCCCGCCCGAGGTGCAGCGGGAGCATCATGCGGACGCAGCAGGGGCCATGTCGGGGCTGACGGAGCGGTCGGGGTCCCACACCTGCCATGGGGCGCTGCCGTTCTCGTGCATGCTCTCGAGCCACTGCTTGTCCTTGAGCGTGTCCATGGGGGCCCAGAACCCCGTGTGGCGCTGAGCGAGAACCTTGTCCGCGGCGAGAAGCCGCTCGAGGGGCTCCTCGACGAGGTCCTCTCCGGGACGAATCTGGTCCAAGAGCTCACGGCGCAGGACGAAGTAACCGCCGTTGATCCAGATATCGGAGCGCACAACGTCCTGCAGGCCGCGGACGTAGCCGCACTCATCCATCGAGACCACGTGGAAGCTGTGGTTGGGGCGTACCGCGAGGAAGCTCGCAGTCGCACCGGCTTCCTCGGTGCGGGCGATCGTCGCGGGAAGGTCCGCGTCCGTCAGGGTGTCGCCGTAGTTGGCCAAGAACATCTCGTCGTCGCTTAGGAGATGGCGGACGGCCCGGAGCCGCTGGCCGATCGACGTTCGCAGGCCGGTGTCGACGAACGTGACGTTCCAGTTGTGGATGTCCGTCTTGAGCAGATGGACCGACGCGCCGCCGTCCGAGAGGACGAAGTCGTTGGCCATCGCCTCGTTGTAGGTGAGGAAGAAATGCTTGATCGCCTCGGCCTTGTAACCCAGGCAGAGAATGAAGTCGGTGAACCCGAAGTACGCGTAGTACTTCATGACGTGCCAGAGGACCGGACGACCGCCGATCGGGACCATCGGCTTGGGCACCACCTCGGATGCTTCCCTCATGCGGAGGCCCTGACCGCCGCAGAAGATGACGACCTTCACAGGATCTCCACTTCCGGAATGGGAACCACGCAGCGCGCGCCCCACTCCTGCGTATAAGACAGCTGGGCCACGATCTCCTCCCTCAGGTTCCAGGGAAGGATCAGGATGAAGTCCGGGCGCGCCTGCTCGAGCGCCTCGGGATGGTGGATGGGGATATGTGTCCCGGGGAGGAACTGGCCCTGCTTGTAGGGGTTACGGTCGACCGTGAAGTCGAGCAGGTCCGTCCGTATGCCGCAGTAGTTCAGGAGGGTGTTTCCCTTGCCCGGAGCGCCGTAGCCGGCCACGCGCCTGCCCTCGCGGCGGCAACTGATCAGAAACTCGAGCAGGTTCCACTTCGTCTCCTCGACTCGCGTGGAGAAGCCGCGATGGCCGTCGAGCGTGTCAAAGCCCTGCGCCCGCTCGCGCTCGGCCAGTGCTTCGACGTTCTCGTTGATCGGATGCTCACCGGTCGACTTGCGCTGCGCGTAGAGGCGCAGCGATCCGCCGTGGGTCGGAAGCTCGTCAACGTCGAACACCTCGAGGCCGTGCGCGGACAGAACTCTGCGGGCCGTCAACAGCGTGAAGTAGGAGAAGTGCTCGTGATAGATGGTGTCGAACTGGTTGTCCTCGACCAGTCGCGCCAGGTGAGGCACCTCGATCGTCGCCACACCGGTCGGTGCCAGCAACGGCTCGATGCCGCCGACGAAGTCATTCAGGTCCGGAACGTGAGCCATCACGTTGTTCGCGGCCAGCACGTCGGCGCGCCGGCCTTCGGCAATCAGACGGGCCGCGAGCTCGCGGCCGAAGAACTCCACGACCGTCTCGACACCTCGGGCCCGCGCGGCCTCGGCCACGTTGGCGGCCGGCTCGACTCCAAGCGCCGGTATGCCGCGCTCGACGACATGCTGCAGCAGGTAGCCGTCGTTGCTGGCGACCTCGACCACGAGGCTCTCGGAGCTCAGCGCGAAGCGGTCGACTGCCATCCCCACGTATGCGCGAGCGTGCGCGACCCAGGAGTCCGAGTACGACGAGAAATACGCGTACTCGCTGAAGATCTCCTCGGGAGCGACGAACTCCTCGAGCTGTACCAGCAGGCAGCGCTCGCAGATGCGGGCGTGCAATGGATAGAAGGGCTCCATGTCTCCGAGGCGCTCCGCCGGCACATAGCTCTCGCACAGCGGCGACATGCCCAGGTCGACGAAGGTCTCGGACAGCTCGGCAGCGCAAAAACGGCAACCGGGCGGGCCCGTGCCGATTACCCCCGTGTCTACGTTATCCCCAAGTCCGACGTGCACCATTTCCCCCGCTTCACCAACGCCGCCCGCCCTGCGCTTTTCGCGCGGCCATGCGTAGAAGGAGAGCGGCCCGGCACCCGTTATTGACTGGTGGAGGGATCGGAGACAGTGGTCGCCGCGGAGGCCGACGGCTTCCTGCGAGGACGGATCGTCGCGGTCCCGGAGGCGGAGCACGTGCCGGCGGTGCGTCCGGCAAAGCAACCGGCGCGGTGAGCACCAGATCCCTGGCCCGCGCTCAGCGCGAGCTCGGGTCGCCAACGGTAGGCCCGGCGTCCGGCGCACCCGAGCAGGAGACCGACCCGACGCTCGCGGCGGCGCCGACGGTGCCTCGCGTCTCCGGAGCCGGCCGTCCAGCCTTATGGCTGGCGGGCGGCAACCTCGCGTTCAACCTGATCGGGCTGCTGACCGGACCGATTCTGGCGCGTGCGCTCGGTCCTGCGGGGCGCGGAACGCTCGCGGCGATTCTGGTCCCGCTGTTCATCGCATCATGGGCCGCCGCCATCGGATTGCCGACCTTCGCCCGGCGGAGCGCGGCAAGAGAGGGCCGTCCTCAGACTCTCGCGGCGACCCTGGCGGTCATCGCGGTTGCGAGCAGCCTGGTCTTCTTCGTTGCCGGGCTCGCGCTCGCGCCCACCCTCGCCGACGGTCGCGATGTCGTCTACGACCTGCTCGTGGCGGGTCTCGCCCTACTGCCTCTCTTCGTCATCGCCAACATCCTGGTCAGCGTCCTGGGCGGTCTCGAGCAGTGGCGCTACTACCTCGCCGCCCAGCTCTTGCCGCCGGCTTCCACGCTGATCGCGCTGATTGTGCTCTGGGCGGCGGGGCAGCTCACGGTGACGACAGCGGCCGTCACGACCCTTGGGAGCGTGCTGCTCGTCTACCTCCCGGCCGCCCTGGTGCTACGAGGCCGCGGGGCCTTTCGATTCGAGCTGCCCTTGGCTCGGCGGGCTATGGCATTCGGGTTCAAGGCGTGGCCCGGAGACCTCGGCTTGCTTGCGAACGCTCGCCTGGACCAGCTCATCATGATCCCGCTCGTAAACCCGGCCGACCTGGGGTTCTATGTGGTCGCCTGGACAGTCTCCACCGGGCCGACCGTGCTCGGTAGGGCGCTCGCGTGGGCGGTCACCCCGACGGTGGCGCGGGGTGACACCGCGATTGTGTTCACCGCCAGCCGCGTGCTCGTGCCCACGGTCCTCATCTCGACCGGTCTCATCGCGGCGGTGACCCCGGTGCTGATTCCGCTCGTGTTCGGCGAGGACTTCGACAAAGCTGTCGGGCTCGCCCTGATTCTCCTCTGTGCTTCCGTGCCCTACCAGGGCCGGATACTGCTCGGCGAGGCATTGTCCGCGTCCGGGCGGCCGGGGCTCTACACGGGGGGCGAATTGATCGCGGTGGCGGTGACGGTCCCGGGACTGCTCTTGCTTCTTCCGTCGCTGGGCGTATACGCGGCGGCGCTCGTGTCGGTGGCCGCCTACTTCACCCAGTACGCGTTCGTGCTGTGGGCGGCGCGCCGGCACTTCGGGGGGTCCTACGCCGAGTTGCTGGTCCTTCGCCGCGCGGACATACGAACGGTCGCTGCCGCAGTGTCCCGGCGGCGGCGGGGTGGAGGCAGCTGATGCAGGGCTACCGTGCCTATCAGCTGAACCCCGCCGGGCTCGTGTCCGGAAGGCTCCCTGACGGTCTCGCCGCCTTCCCTCTGGTGGTGGCCGGGGCCTGTCTCCTCACCGCGGCTCTCACCGTCGTCTCCGTACACACGGCCCTCGCCTGTCTCATCGTGTTGCTCGTGGCGGCGCTCTGGGTGGTGCGGCCCGAGCTCGGCATTGCGGCGCTATGGGTGACTTGGCTGCTAATCCCCGGCGTCCGCCGGGTCCTCGACACCATGATCGTCACGGGCGAGCACGATCCGCTCTCGATCGTCCCATTCGCGGCGACAGCCGCCATCGCAGGACTCGAGTTGCTCGGGCGACGGCTTCCGGCGCGACCAGCGCGGATCATGTTGCTGGCACTTTCAGGGCTGGGCATCGGAATCCTCAGCGGCATCGCAGACCCCACGACGCTCACCTTCGGGCTGCTGGCGTACGGCGGCGGGATGCTCGCCTTCGTCATCGGCTATCGGGAGGGCACACGCTCCGGTGGCGCCGACACGGCCAGCCGGACGTTGATGTTCGCGCTCGCACCTCTTGCCCTCTATGCGATTGCCCAATACGTCCTGCCCCTGTCCGCCTGGGACGAGCAATGGGTCCGGCAGTCCGGCCTTGTGAGCGTCTTCGCGCCCGGCGACCCCGAGCACGTGCGCGTGTTCTCCACCCTCAACTCCCCGGCCACCTTCGGAGGCGTGCTGGCCGTCGCAGTCGTGGTCACGCTGAGCCGGGAGCGCCTCAGCCCGTGGGTCTGGGGCACGATCGTGTTCGCGCTGGTGGCGCTCGCGCTGACGTACGTGCGCATGGCGATCCCTGCTCTGGCGCTGGGCCTCCTGGTCTATGCCGCCGCCTCGCGTTGGCGCGCCGCCCCGCGCCTTGTGGCGTTCGCGCTGATCATCGTCCTCGGCACGCTCGCACTGGGCGCCACGACGCGAGTGGGCGGGCTCGTGGTGGAGCGCGTCTCCACGCTCGGGTCGCTCAGCGAGGACAACTCGGCGAACGCCCGTCAGCAGACCTTTGGGGAGGCGTTGCCCGTGGCGCTGCTCGCGCCGATTGGGCATGGGGTGGGCTCGGCCGGCGAACCCGCCAAGCTCTCGCAGAAGGAGGCCTTCAGCGCGGCGGTCGATAACGGCTACCTGGGGCTGCTCTACCAGGTCGGCCCATTCGGCTTCGCGCTGGTGCTGACGGCGATCGGAACCGTGGTCGTCGGCTTGGTGCGCTCACGGCCACGAACCGATGAACTGAGGCGGCGCAGGGAGCTGAATCTCGCCGTGGTCGCCTTGCTGCTCCTGCTGGCCGCGGCGACAGACCTGTTCTACGGGGCACTTGGGGCACTGCTCTGGTTCTACCTCGGGCAGAGCCTCGCAGTCGCTGAACTGGCGCGCCCCGCCCGAGGCTCGGCCGTCCACTCCTTGAAAAGTCATGGCGCATAAGCCGCAGAAGAGAGGTCCAAACATGAGGCACGATCCACTATTCGATCTGAATATGGATGTCGAACCTCCCTGGCGGGAACGAGCCGAGCCCGGTTCGTCGCCCGGCGAGCCGGCCGGATCGGGCAGCGCGATGCTGTCCCTGTCTCAACTGGTGCGCCGCAACGCGGCTCTCATATGCGGTTGCGCCGTTGCGGTCGCCATCGCGGCGTTCCTGCTGTCCATGCTCATGGCGGACCGGTATTCCTCGAGTGCCTCGCTCCTGTTCCGCCAGTCGGAGCTCGTCGGACAGGTGACGGGCTTCGCCGAGGGGAGGGCTTTCGACACCATCGAGGAGCAGGGCGCCACGAACGTCGCGGTTGTGGAGTCGCGCCCGGTTGCCCTGGAGACGAGCCGTCTGATGGGCGGCGACTATGACCTCGAGGCCGTGCAGTCCGCCATCACCGTCGAAGCACGCCCGAACACGAGCGTCGTGGACGTGACTGCCGAGGCGAGCACTCCTGAACAGGCGGTGCGGCTGGCGAACACCTACACCCAGGTGTTCGTCGATCAGCGTGCGCGGCAGGTCCGTCGGGAGATCCGCGGAGCGCTGAGCCGCCTCGAGGAGGAGCTGGCGTTGATTCCCGAGTCTGCGCGTGAGGGAACGGTGGCCGCCGAGCTCGAGCAGCGCATCAGCACGCTGCGGGTCCTCAACGCGGTTCAGTCGCCGAACGTCGAGCCGATTCAGCGTGCCGAGCTGCCGGAGCAACCGTCGTCGCCGCGCCCGAAGCGCAATGCGGTCCTCGGCCTGCTCTTCGGGCTGTTGTTGGGTCTCGGTCTCGCCGCACTGCGCCAGCACCTGTCGAGCGAACGAGCTCGACAGGCGCTGGAATGAAACGAAGTCATCTGATCGGGGTCACGGCGGCAGCCGCGATTGCCGTCTCGTTCGCCACTCCCGCCACGGGCTCCGCGGAGGTCGCCCGCGATGCCGACGACTTCGTGGATTCAATCGGTGTCAACACCCACAGCTACTACCCCACGACGTCCTATGCGAACTATTCGTGGCGGGAGAAGCTGTTGGGCAGCGGTATTCGGCATATTCGGGAGAACCTGCAGCGTTCGGATGCGACGCAGGCTGCGCGGATCAATGATTTGTACGAGGCCGGCGGCATCCAGACGTCGTTCATCCTCGATCCCCGGAGGGATCGTGGAGGGTCGGTGCGGGAGCTGTTCCGGCGCCTGAAGAGCGCGATGCTGCCGGCAACGGCGCAGGTCGAGGGCCCCAACGAGCTCGAGAACTCGGACGAGTACGACTGGGACTCGGAGAGGGCACGGGCATACCAGGCGCGGCTGTATGCGATTGTCAAGCGTGATTCGTCCACAGCGCATCTCCCGGTACTGGGGCCTTCAGTGGCCCATCTCTGGGGGTATGACGCGTGGGGGGATCTCTCGAGGTGGCTGGACCAAGGCAACATGCACCCCTACACGGGCGGGCGCCCACCAGCGGAAAATCTCGACGAGTGGACCTCGGCGGCCCGCGCGATATCGGGGACGAAGCCGGTTCAGGCCACCGAGACGGGCTACCACAACGCGCTGGCGACGACGGATGCTCACGAGCCGGCCTCCGACCGTGCGGCCGGTGTCTACGTGCCGGGCACCTACCTCGAGTACTTCCGGCGAGGCGTCATACGGACCTATGCCTATGAGTTGCTGGACGAGGGTCGCAGCTCGTCGGACATCGAGAAGAATTTCGGGTTGTTGCGCGCGGACTACGGCGACAAGCCGGCGATGTCCGCGCTGCGCAACCTGATCGCGCTTCTCGAGGACTCCGGGCCGTTCTTCACGCCTGGCTCACTGGACTATTTCCCGGCTACATCGTCGTCCGACGTGCGTCACCTGCTGCTGCAGAAGCGCGACGGCAGCTTCTGGCTGGCACTCTGGCGCGATGTCAGTGTCTGGGACGAGTCCGATCGGCAAGAGCTCCATCCGGGCACCACGAGCGTCACGCTGACCTTGGCGGACCCGGTCGTCCGTGCCGCCGTGTACATGCCGAGCAAGGGCATCTCCCCGACCGCGACCGCCTCGGACCCGACCTTCCTGAACCTGGATGTCGGCCCGGCTGTAACGCTTGTCGAGCTCACTCCAAGCAAAGAGCGAGCGGCCTACCGGCAGTCCGTCTTCTCGGACGGAATCTCCTGGCTCAGCCAGGATTTGCTCCCGCCAAGCTGGTAGCCAAGCGCTCAGTTCACCCGGGCCACGGACCGGTATACGGCCTGGATCGCGGCGGCGTGCGCCTGCGGATCCGCCAGCCGCGTGGCGCGCTCGCGTCCGGCCTGTCCCATGGCGTCACGCAACGCGGGGTCGCCCAACAGCTCGATGACCGCGTCGGCCCAGCGCTCGGGATCCCGCGGCGGAAGCACGCGCCCGTCGATACCGTCGCGCACGACCTCCGCCGGCCCGCCGACGGCCGTCACGATGACTGGCACTCCCATCGCCATTCCCTCGACGGCCACGCGGCCGAATGCCTCGCGCCATGAGGGCACGAGCAGCACGTCGATGGCGGCGAGCAGGGTGGGGACGTCCTCTCGCTCTCCGAGGAAGCTCACTGCTTGATTCACTCCGAGCTCACCGGGCAACGCGCGCAGCTCGCGGTCGTAGGCGCGGTTGTCGAAGCGGGTCGAGGTGGCGGTGAACTTGGCGGACCCTGCGACGAGAAGCCGCGCCAGTGGGCGCCTCTGACGCACCTTCTCGAGAACTCGCACCGCGTCAGCCTGCCCCTTCCAAGGCGTGTGCTGGCCGATGACGGCGAGGACCTCATCGTCAGGCGCGAGTCCGAGTGCCGTGCGCGCGGCTTCGCGATCGGTCCGAGAGGGGTCGAACCGGTTCAGGTCCACCGGGTTCGGGAGGACCGCTACCGGCGCCGGTCCGGGGGGCAGCTGCTCGGCGGAGAAGCGGCTGTTCGCGACCACCGCCGCAGCCTCCCTGCGGATCATCGACAGGACGAGCTGCGACATCCGGCCGTCGGGGACCCAGTCACGCACATGCACGACCACCGGCGGGCCGCCCAGGCGCCGGGCGGCCAGCCCGACGAGGCCTGCGCGCGTGGTGTTTGCATGTATGAGGTGAGCTCGTTCACGGCGCGCGATCGCGGCCACGGCGCAGCCGGCGCGTGTCAACTCCATCAGCGCCCTCGGCGTGTGCACCGGATGCAGGCGGAAGCTGGCGTCGGTGCCGCAGATCTTCCGCAAGGGCACGCCGCGACGCGCCAACGCCTGTTCCAGCGCCCCTCGGGGAACCGCGGCCACGGGCTCGACGTCTCCGGGCAGCGCGTCCAGCAGGGTCAGGAGCGAACGCTCCGCGCCGCTCATCTGACTTGTCTGATTGACGATGAGGACCTTCACCGAAGCGCCTCGAGCACCGCACCGCGGAGGCGCTCGTAGAACAGCCGCCGGTCCCATTGCACGGCGTTGCGCCGGATCATCGCCGGGTCATAGCGATCGGGATCGAATACCTCGAGCGCCTCCGTGATGCAATCGACGGTCTGCTCGTCAAACAGCTCCCCGGTTACCCCGGGCACCACCGTGAACTGCGCGCCGCCGCCATCGAAGGCAAGCACCGGGCGGCCGCACGCCATCACCTCGACGGGCATGAGCCCAAAATCATCCCGACTCGGAAAGAGCAGGAACGCTGCTCGCTGCATCATGCGGACGATGTCCGCGTCGCCGAGCTGTCCGAGAAAGGTCACATCCGGGCCGGCCCGCGCACGCAACTCCGGCATGGCCGGCCCGTCGCCCACGACGATCGTCCGGCGGGAGAGACGTGCAAGCGCATCGAGCGCGATGTCCATCTTCTTGTAGGGCTCGACGAGGCGTCCGCACAGGAGGACGTAGTCGTCATGGTCGTCGTCGGAAGCAGGGTGAAAGAGGTCGCAGTCGACCGGCGCACCGATGACCTGAGCCCTCTTCCCGTAGTACCGCTCGATCTGCTCCGCCGTAAACGGCGACTGCGTGCAGTACGTGGTCACCCTCATCGCGGCATTGCGGTCGCTGTGCCGCATCGCGGCGGCGAGCGCCTGAAACGCCGTGCCCGAGATGGCGCCGCTGGCCCAGCGGCTCCGGTAGTCCTCGGTCATGCTCCAAGCGAACCGAAGCGGGCCGTGGCAGTAGCACACGTGCGGGCCCCCACCCGGCAGTCGAAAGTGGTGCGCGAAGGCGTAGCTCGACGAGACCAACACGTCGGCTGCGGGCAGCCGCGCGGCTCGCACCATCGCCGGGAACAAAGGTGTCAGCAGGCGATAGTTCCGCAGGAGCGCCGGCCGGGCGGGCAGCACCGACTGCCAGCGGGCGCCGATTCCCATGCGGCGCGCGACCGCGGGCCTACCCAGGATGCTCACGACTGGTGCCTCCGGGAAGGCCAGCGCGATCTCCTGTGTCACGCGCTCGGCGCCGCCGTAGGTCTCGAGGAAGTCATGCGCGATCACCACCCGCGGGTCGGCGCGGCTCGATGCGAACCGTCCGGTGCCCTCCTTGCGGATGGGTGAGCCGACATCCTCCTTGATTGCTAGGCCCATGGCGTGAGTGGCGCCCGGGACAGGAGGGCGCCGAACGACCTAACGGTTGTCGGCGCGGGGATTTTCTCCCCTCTGGCACGTTGGGCCGGATCTAGTCCAGCGCGCCGGCGCCGTCAGCTGATGCTGGGTCGGTCAGCGGGACGCGTGCGGGCAACGCGCGCGAGCCGCGAGTCAGGCCCGCGGCTGTCGGCGGCTGTTGCGGCCGGCGCCATCCGCCACCGGCGCGTCACCGTTCCCCGCGAACTCCTTCGGGGGCGCCTCGGGGCGGGCGCCCTCGTCGAGCACGAGCTCCCACTCGAGCGACTCGGCACCTTCGGGCACCGCATGACCATTGTTCGCGGGCGGAAGTTCGTGCGGGGGCGGCGCCTGCGCCTCGACCAACGGCCGCAGCAGGGTGGCGATGCTGACCACGATGGCGGGGGTCCCCAGCCGATCGACCGCCTCTCCGGCGCTGACTCGAACCTCGTACTCCGAGTCACGGGTGGCGGCAAGCAAGGCCTCCGCGGCGGCCGGGTCGCGCAGGTAACCAAGGGCTGCGCAGCTGTGACTTCTTGTGCGGGGATCGGGGTGCTTGAGGGCGGCAACCAACGGACCGAGGGCGCGCGAGTCCTTCATCCTGCCGAGCACCGCCGCCGCGCGGGCTGAGGCGGGTCCATTCATCAGCTCGTCCACCAGGAGATCAAGGCTCGCCGGTCCCAGCCGCTCCAGTAGCTCCTCGGCCCTGAACGCGACTACGGCGCGCTCGTGGCCCAGGGCGGCCACGGCGAGCTTGGTCAGCTCCGTGGAAGCATCGGGGGTCCCCTCCTCGTCGGCGAGCGTTACGACGACGTCGGCAGTTTCACCCAGTGCGAGCTCGCCGTCCTGGTAGAGGAGACTCTCGGCCAGCTGAGCGCTGCTCCCAGGCGCGCGGAGCGCGATCAGCGAGCGGATCGCCATCACCCGCGCCTGGCCCTCGCCGCTCGGCAGCATCGCCACCGCTTCTGCCAACGGGCCCGCTTCCTCGAGGCGATACAGGGTCATCACCGCCGCACACTTCACCCTGTCCACCGGATCGGCCAAGGCATGAGTCACGCGCTTGACGATCATCTCTCGATCGCCGTTGCCGGACGCTTCGCCGAGGGCCAGAATGGCCTGCTCAC
The DNA here is from genome assembly GCA_963734025.1 of uncultured Thermoleophilaceae bacterium. Lineage (GTDB taxonomy): Bacteria > Actinomycetota > Thermoleophilia > Solirubrobacterales > Thermoleophilaceae > JACVRW01. Next base: position 314,440 of record CAVTFR010000015.1, on the reverse strand, counting down.
GGATCGGCGCCCCGGCATCCAGCGGGACGCCTTCGTCGCCGGGGAGGATGTCGCGATACTGCGAAGCTTCCACCAAGCCGTCAACCTTGCCGGCCTTGGCAAGCGACTTCACGTTCGGCTTTCGCCGTTCGAAGAAGCGCATCAAGTTCCCTGTCGCTCGTGCATCGAAATCCCTCTCCGATGAACGGAAGCGGAGTGCGCGGGCTTGCGCGCCGGAAGCCGGATGACCACTCATCCGTTCGTCGTACGGACGTGGTCCACGGGTTTCTCAGGGCGGTACTCACATGGGGCCGATCGGACGCCTGATCGCGAAAGCGGCACCGACGTCTATCGTCGCGACGGTGGAGCGCGCCACTACGCCCGGACCAGACCCGCCGCAAGTGTGCTTCGACGCCTGTGGCTGATGGCCAGCGGCGATCACAAGCGAAAGCTCATCCTGGCGGCCGGAGCCCGAAAGTCGATCAGGCACCCGCATCTGCTGCCGGCGCGCGTCGTGCGCGATGACCACGGCCGCGTACGGATCGTCGTACGTCGCCCTCCGGTGCCGACGCTCAGCGAGACGCTTGCGTCGGGACCCCTCGATATCCGGCCCGCACTCCATCTGCTCTACGGCGTCGCGACCGCGGCGGAGGCATTGAGCCGCGTCGGTCTCGTCGCTCGCGATCTCGCGCCGGAGCGGATCCTGGTCTGTCCGAAGCGAGGAGGGCTGCTCGCCGACATGGGCATCCCGCTCGAGCTCGTGCCTCGCGGCGCGCCTCCAGATGAGCCCGAGGTCGCCTATCGCTCCCCCGAAGAGCTCGACGGCCTTCCGATCGATGCGCGAAGCAATGTCTATTCGATGGGCGCAGTGTTTGTCGCGACCACGACGGCACCCGATGGCGGGGGAGTGGCCCTGCCCGCTCCGGCCAAGGCCGTCATCAGGCGCGCGATGGCCACCGGGCCCGACAAGCGCTATGCCGGCAGTCCGGAGTTCGTGGTGACGCTGGCCTCGGCGTTCGGCCTTCGTCGCCATGCCCAGACGGGCGAGCGCCGCCACCGGGCCGTCGCGTCCCGGCGCCCCCGCGCACGGCTCAGCTGAGCTCGACGTACACCCGATCGCGCCGCGAATGCGTCGCGTCCGTCAATATCCTGGCGTGAGGCTGATCCTCGCCTGCACGCTGATCGGCGCGCTCGCCGCCGCGGGCTTCGCCGCGACGAAGGAGCGCGACTACCGGGCGCGCTCGTTCGTGATCCAGGTTCCGAGCGACATGGGTGGCGAGGCGGGGGTCGAGCTTGCTCGCAGCGACCGGGTCCTGGAGCAGGCGATTGCTCTCTCCGGTGTCGAGAGGACGAGCACCGCCTGGCTGCGCGGTCACTCGCGTGCGGAGATCACGTCACGGCTCGACCTCGCCTTCACCGTTGAGGCACCCGAACCGGACCGGGCGGCCGCGCTCGCGACCGGCTACGCCAAGGCGTTCCGGCGCGCGATCCCGGACGACCGCGGCCTCCCGGTGCGCGGCCGCGGCGCCGGCACGGCCCAGCCGGAACTCGGCCCGCTCGGCTGGGGCGCGCTCGGCGGGCTGGCTGGGCTGGCGCTCGGCGCCGCGCTCACAGTCGTCAGAAACGGGCTCAGGAACGGATCAGGGCGAGCAGCTCGTCCCGCTTCTCCCGCATGTCCTCCTCCGACCTCACCGACTCCAAGTTGAGTCGCAGCAGCGGCTCGGTGTTCGAGGGCCGCACGTTGAAGTGCCAGTCCTCGTAGTCGACCGAGATGCCGTCGAGCCAGCTCATCTCGCCATCCGAGCAGCGCTCGGCGATCTCGTTCATCTTCCGCTCCTGGTCCTCCACCTCGAGGTTGATCTCGCCCGAGATGAAGTACTTGGAGCGGAGCGGCTCGAGCAGCTCGCTCAGCCGGCGCCCCTCGAGCGACAGGAGCTCGAGCATCAGGAGCGCCGGGAGCGTTCCCGAATCGGCGCAGTAGAAGTCGCGGAAGTAGTAATGGCCGGAGACCTCACCGCCGAAGGCGGCGCCCGTGTCGCGCATGCGCGTCTTGAAGAAGGCGTGCCCCACGCGGTTGACGAGCGCGGTGCCGCCCGCGCGCTCGACGACGTCGCGCACGGCGCGTGAGGCACGCACGTCGTAGAGGATCGTCGCCCCGGGCTCCTTGCGCAGGATCGACTCGGCGAGCAGCGCGGTCAGGAAGTCGCCCGCCACGAACTCGCCGGTGTCGTCGATGAAGAAGCAGCGGTCCGCGTCACCGTCCCAGGCGATCCCGAGGTCGGCGCCGGTCTCGCGGACCTTCTCGATGATGAAGCGGCGGTTCTCCTCGAGCAGCGGGTTCGGCTCGTGGTCGGGGAACTCGCCGTTCGGCTCCCAGTACGTCCGCTCCTGCTCGATCGGGAAGGAGTCGAGCAGCGGCCCGACCGTCGGGCCGGCCATGCCGTTGCCGCCGTCGAGGACGACCCTCAGGGGTTTGATGGCGCTCGCGTCGATGTAGCCGAGCGCCGCCCGGCGGAAGGGCTCGGCGATGTCCTCCTGCGCGATCGAGCCCGGGTCGTCCGCCGCCGGCCCAGGCTCGCCCGAGCTCACGATCTCCTTGAGCTCACCGATCCCAGAGTCGCCCGAGAGCGCGATCGCGCCGCGCTTGACGAGCTTCGCACCGGTGTAGGCGGCCGGGTTGTGCGACGCCGTGCACATCAGCCCGCCGTCGAGCTCGCGCGAGCCGACGGTCCAGTAGACCATCTCGGTCCCGACCATCCCGGTATCGAGCACGTCGGCGCCCTCGTCGGTGATGCCGCGCGCGTAGGCGTCGGACATCGAGGGTGCCGAGAGCCGCATGTCGCGGCCGAGCGCGACGCGCAGGTCGCCGCCCGGTATGCCCTGTAGATCCGAGAGCACGCGCGCGAACCCGCGTCCGATCCGGTACGCGATCTGCTCGTCCATCTGATCCGGGTAGATGCCGCGGACGTCGTATGCCTTGAAGATCGTCTCGTCCATCGCGGCCGGGACCCTAACCGGACCCGGCCCACGGGGCCGCCCGGATCAGCCCTCGACCGGATCGGCGCCGCGCAGCCGCAGCCCCGAGGCACCGAGCGTCGGCACGAGGTCCCGCAGGATCGCCCGCAGCGGCTCGGCGGCCAGCGGCTGGTGCCCGCTCGAGCGCTGCACGATCGAGGTCGTGCGCACGACCGGCGGGTCCTCGACGGCGCGCAGGGCGACGCCGTCCCTGACGCCGGCGCTCAGGGCCAGCCGCGGGATCAGCGCCACGCCGACGCCCAGGGCCACGAGCCCCTGCATCGCGAGGTAGTCGTTCGTCTGCGAGACGACGTTCGGTGCGAACCCGCGCAGCGAGCAGGCGGCCTCCACGGCATCCCTGCATAGGCAAGGATTCGGCGCCACCCACGTCTCCTCGGCGAGCTCGGCGAGGTCCGCCACCGGCTGCTCGGCCTGCGGATGAGTGGCGGGAAGCGCGAGCAGCAGGTGATCCTCGAAGAGGAGCTCGTACTCGAGCTCCGGCTCGGGCTCTCGGTCCATCATCGGGTAGTCGTAGCTGAGCGCGAGGTCGTGGCGGCCGTCCCGCAACGCGGGCAGCGCCTCTTCAGGGTCGGCCTGCACCACCTCGAGTGTGATCTCCGGGTAGCGCCGCGCGAGCGCCGCGACGGCCTCGGGGACGAGCGTCGTGGCGGCGCTCGGGAACGCCGCGAGCCGCACGGTGGCGGTGGCCGCCGCCGCCAGGTCGCCGAGCTCGCGCTCCGCCTCGTCGAGACGGTCGAGCACCGCGTCCGCGTGGCGCAGCACCTGCTCGCCCGCGGGGGTGACGGACAGCCCGCGTGGCTGCCGGATCAGCAGCTGGACGCCGAGCTCGTCCTCGAGCCTCGCCACGTGGTGCGAGACCGCCGGCTGGCTGTAGTGGAGCGCGTTTGCCGCCGCGGTGAACGAGCCTCTTGCGGCGACTTCGCGAAACACCCGCAAGCGCGCCACATCAATCATCCACCCAAGTTATCAGCGCCATCAACGACTTCGCTTGCCAAATGGGGTACATCGCGAGAACCTGGTTGCGTACACATAGGACTCGCGTAAAGCCCCTCAAGGAAGAGAAATGACTTCGCTTGGACTGGCCCTCCAACCCGACGAAGCCGCGTCCCATCTGACCCGTCTCTACCGGCTCGCCTGGTCGCTCTGCGGATCGCCTCACGTCGCCGAGGACCTCGTGCAGGAGACCTACCTGCGAGTGCTCGCCCGGCCGCGGCGCGTTCGCAACCGCGACAGCTTCGCCTACCTGGCGCGCACATTGCGCAACGTCACCACCGACCACCGCCGCTCCGAGTCGACGCGCGAGCGCTCGTGCCTGGCCTCCGACGATCTCGACCCGCCGGATCACCGCGTGACCGGCGATCCGGTGCTCTCCGCTCTGGCGGGTGAGGTCTACGGCGCCGTCTCGGACCTGCCCGACCACCACCGGGATGTCGTCGCGGCGGTGGACCTGGCCGGCATGAGCTACGACGAGGCGGCCCGCCTGCTCGGCATTCCGATCGGGTCGGTCATGAGCCGGCTCTACCGAGCGCGCGACCGGCTGGCCGACTCACTCGGCGACGGCTGGCGCTGAGCCTGCGCGGATAAGCCGCGGGCCGGCGGGGTATGAGATCGCCGCATGTCCCGCATCGGCTTCCACTGCTCGCACGAGCAGATTCCGCCCGCTGACCTGCTCGCGGCTGTGCGCCACGCCGAGCAGGCCGGCTTTGCCGCCGCGATGTCCTCGGACCACTTCTCGCCATGGAGCGAGCGCCAGGGCGAGTCCGGCTTCGCCTGGTCGTTCCTCGGGGCCGCGCTCGAGGCCACGAGCCTGCCCTTCGGGGTCGTGAACGCGCCCGGGCAGCGCTATCACCCGGCGATCGTCGCTCAGGCCGCCGCCTCGCTGTGCCAGATGTTCCCGGGCCGCCTGTGGGTGGCGCTCGGCACCGGCGAGGCGTCGAACGAGCACATCACTGGCGAGCGCTGGCCCTCGAAGGCCGAGCGCAATGCGCGCCTGCGCGAGTGCGTGGACGTGATCAGGGCGCTCTTCGCCGGCGAGGTGGTCGACCATCACGGCCGCGTCGTTGTGGACCGCGCGCGGCTCTGGACCTTGCCGCCCGAGCCACCGCCCCTGATCGGGCCGGCCGTCAGCGTCGAGACCGCGGGCTGGGTTGGCGAGTGGGCGGACGGCCTCGTGACCGTCAACCAGCCGCCCGACAAGCTCGAGCGCATGATCGCCGCATTCAGGGAGAACGGAGGCGAGGGCAAGCGGCTCGCTGTCCAGGTCCATCTCTCATGGGCGCCCGACGAGGACAGCGCGCTCGAGATCGCATACGACCAGTGGCGTACGAACGTCTTCGCGCCGCCGCTCTGCTGGGACCTGCACACCGTCGAGCAGTTCGACATCGCCGCCGAGCACATGAGTCCCGAAGCGGTGCGCGACACGGTGCTCGTGTCGGCCGACCCCGGCCGCCACGTGGAGGTGCTGCACGAGCTGGCGGCGCTCGGCTTCGACGAGATCTACCTACACCACGTGGGGCGTGAGCAGGAGCGCTTCATCGACGCGTTCGGCGAGCACGTGCTCCCCGAGCTCGGGAGCTGAGCATGCGCCTCGACCACACGAGCGACCTGTGGTGGAAGAACGCGGTCGTCTACTGCCTCGACGTCGAGACCTTCCTCGACTCGGACGGCGACGGCATCGGCGACTTCGAGGGCCTGATCCGCCAGATCGACTACCTGGCCGGCCTGGGGATCACCTGCCTGTGGCTCATGCCCTTCTATCCGTCGCCGAACCGTGACGACGGCTACGACGTCACGGACTACTACGGCGTCGATCCGCGGCTCGGCAACCTCGGGCAGTTCGTCGAGCTGGTGCGCACCGCGAACGACCGCGGCATCAAGGTGATCGTCGACCTCGTCGTCAACCACACCTCAGACGAGCATCCGTGGTTCAAGGCCGCCCGCGCCGAGCCCGCCTCGCCCTTCCGCTCCTACTACGTCTGGCGGGACGAGCCCTCCGAGCAGCCGGCGGGCATCGCATTCCCGGACAAGGAGACGAGCAACTGGCAGCTCGATCCGGCCTCGGGCCAGTACTACCTGCACCGCTTCTACCGCTTCCAACCAGACCTGAACGTCGCGAACCCGGCGGTGCGTGATGAGATCGCCCGCATCGTGGGCTTCTGGCTGCAGCTCGGCGTGGCCGGCTTCCGCATGGACGCGGTCCCCTTCCTGCTCGAGACGGAGGGGATCCAAGAGGAGGTAGAGGACGACCCTCACGGCTTCCTTCGCAGCCTGCGCTCGTTCGCAACCCGCCGGCGCGGCGAGACGCTGCTGCTCGGCGAAGTGAACACGGATCTGAAGGCGCTCTCGCGCTTCTTCGGCGACGAGGACGGCGACCAGCTGAACGCCCAGTTCGCCTTTCTCGTCAACCAGAACCTCTGGCTGTCGCTGGCCCGCGAGGACGCCGAGCCGCTCGAGGCGGTCATCAGAACGCTGCCGACCGCCCCGCCCGACAACGCCTGGGCGACCTTCCTGCGCAATCACGACGAGCTGAGCCTCGACAAGCTGACCGAGTCGCAGCGCAAGGAGGTGTTCGCCGCTTTCGGGACGCGCAAGGGCATGCAGCTGTACGGGCACGGCCTGCGCCGGCGCACGGCGACGATGCTGGGCGGTGACGGCCCGCGCCTGCGCATGGCCTGGAGCCTGATGCTCTCGCTGCCGGGGACGCCCGTGATCTTCATGGGCGACGAGATCGGCATGGGGGAGAACCTGTCGATTCCCGACCGTCTGAGCGTGCGCGTGCCGATGCAATGGTCGAACGAGCCGGCCGGCGGCTTCTCGAGCGCCCCCGCCAAGCAGCTCGTGCGGCCCATGCGGAGTGGCGGCTTCGGCCCCAAGCACGTCAACGTCGCGGCCCAGCGCCGCGACGACGACTCGCTGCTCAACTTCCTCGAGCGGCTGATCCGGCGCCGGAAGGAGACGCCCGAGTTCGGCTGGGGGTCGAGCACGCTGATCGAGACCCCGGCGCCGCAGCTGTTCGCCCACCGCTGCGAGTGGCAGGGCTCTACGGTCGCGGTGGTCCACAACCTCTCCGGCCGGCGGGCGCGCGCCGCGCTCGACCTCGGCGTCGCAAAGGGGGAGCGGGTCGCGATCGACGACCTGCTCGAGACGCGCGAGCACACGCCGAACCGCGACGGGACGCTCGACGTCGAGCTCGCCGGCTACGGATACCTTTGGCTGCGCGTGCGGCGCGCCGGCGAGCGGCCGCTGAGCTGAGCTACAGCCAGCCGCGGGCCCTGAAGTAGCCGATCATCCCGAAGAGCATGGCGAACATCGCGATGACGATCGCCCAGAAGGCCCCGACGCCGGTGTCGAACGGGAAGTCGACGTTCATGCCCCAGACGCTCGCGAACAGAGTGAGCGGCAGCACCACGACGCTGAAGGCGGTCAGCACGCGCAGGACCTCGTTGACGCGGTGCGAGAGGACCGACTCGTTCGTGTCCTCGAGCGCCTCCACGACCTCCTTGTAGTTCTCGAGCATGTCCCAGATGCGCTCGGACGCGTCGACGATGTCGTCGAAGTAGACCTCCAGGTCCTCGGCGAGGTAGCGCTGCTTGGTGCGCTCGAGGTCGCGCAGGACGGCGCGCTGCGGGCGGATGATCTTGCGGAAGTTGATGATCTCCTGCTTCGAGTTGGAGAGGTCGCGTACGACCTCCTCGGCCTTGCCCTCGAAGATGTCCTCCTCGAGGCGCTCGAGCTTGTTGCCGATCTTGCGCAGCATCGGGAAGCAGTAGTCGAACGAGTCGTCGACGATCTTGTAGAGGAGGTAGCCCGAGCCCTTCGAGAGGAGCTGCTCGCGCACCTCCTCGTTCGAGCGGCAGCGCTCGAACAGGTACTCCACGGGGGGGACGGGCGTGTTCGGCAGGGTGATCAGGAAGTCCGGCCCGATGAAGATGTCGAGCTCCGCCGCGTTGAGGCGGCCGACCGTCTTGTCGAACACCGGGAAGTACAGGACGATGAACAGGTAGTCGTCGTACTCGTCGATCTTCGGGCGCTGGTTGCGCGAGAGAACGTCCTCGTAGTCGAGCGGGTGGAAGTCGAAGTGCTCCTCGAGCCAGGCGCGGTCGATCGGCCGAGGGCGCTCGATGTTCAGCCAGCGCAGGCCTTCGAACTCGACGACCTCGACGTTGGGCTCGGTGGGCGCTGCGGGGTGCGCGGAGTCAGCCCGCGCGCGAGCGGAACGCCTGAGACGGGGCTTCGGGAGGCTCGGCATAGGGTCTGAGCGGGTCGTCCAGCACGTTCACGGGGTTCATTCTACTTCGGCGCACTGGTATCCTCCGCCGTCAGACATAGCCGTTGCATCGAGAGGGGTGGAGGGATATGGCCCTGTGAAGCCCCGGCAACCGCCGTCTGCAGCAGCCTTCGGGTTCGTGGCAGAGGGAAAGGTGCCAAGTCCATCGGACGAGCGAGTCCGGCAGATGTGACAGGAGCGCCCCGAAAGGCCTCCGTCGTCACAGCAGCGGCGGAGGCTTTTTCACAGGAAAGGACAGCAATGTCGGTTCAGGCGCTCCAGTGCAAGGAATGTCGTCAGACCTACCCGCTCGAGGCTCGCTACGTCTGCGAGCACTGCTTCGGCCCGCTCGAGGTCGCCTACGACCTCTCAGCCCTCGATGCCGGCTCCGTGAGGCGCCGGATCCAGGCCGGCCCGCAGACGCTCTGGCGCTACTCGGACTTTCTGCCGTTCGAGGGGCCGCCCGCGCCGGGCCTGCCGGTCGGGGTTACGCCCCTGCAGCGCGCACCGCGCCTCGCCGAGGCGATCGGGATCGGCGAGCTCTACATCAAGAACGACACGGCGAACCCCACCCACTCGTTCAAGGACCGCGTTGTCGCGGTGGCCGTCGCCAAGGCGCAGGAGCTCGGCTACGAGGTCGTCGCCTGCCCGTCGACGGGCAACCTCGCCAACGCGGTCGCGGCGCACTCGGCTGCGGCCGGCCTCGACTCGTACGTCTTCATCCCGGCCGACCTCGAGGAGCAGAAGGTGCTCGCCACCGGTGTCTACGGCACCAACCTGGTCGCGGTGCGCGGCACCTATGACGACGTCAACAGGCTCTGCACCGAGTTGTCCGCCGACCGTGAGTGGGCGTTCGTCAACGTCAACGTGCGCCCCTACTACGCGGAGGGCTCGAAGACGATCGCGTTCGAGATCGCCGAGCAGCTCGGCTTCGAGCTGCCCGACCGGGTGGTGGCTCCGATCGCGTCCGGCTCGCTGTTCACGAAGATCGCTCGCGGTTTCGACGAGTGGCGCGAGGTCGGGCTCGTCGAAGGCGAGCTGCCCACCTTCAACGGCGCCCAGGCCGCGGGCTGCTCGCCCGTCGCCCAGGCCTTTGAGGAAGGCAAGGACTTCTGCCGGCCCGTCAAGCCGGACACGATCGCCAAGTCGCTCGCGATCGGCAACCCGGCGGACGGCCCGTACGCGCTCGACCTGGCGCGGCGCTCGGGTGGCTCGGTCGACTCCGTGACGGACGACGAGGTCCGCGAGGGGATCAGACTGCTCGCCCGGACGACGGGGATCTTCACCGAGACCGCGGGTGGCGTAACCATCGCGACCCTCAGGAAGCTCGCGCAGCGCGGCGACATCGGGGCGGATGAGCGCGTGGTCGCCGTGATCACCGGCGACGGGCTGAAGACGCTCGATGCGGTCCGGGGGACCTTCGAGACGCACGAGATCGACGCTTCGGTCGAGGCTTTCGAGGCGGCGCTTTCGAGGGACGCCGTCGGCGCGGTGTAATCTGCCCGATCCCGATGCCGGTCACGGTCAAGATCCCAAGCCAGCTGCGGAGCGTCACGAGCGGCGACTCGGAGACCTCGGTCGAGGGCGCGACGACGGTGGGCGAGGTCCTCGACGGCCTCTACGACCGCTACGACGGGCTGCGCGACCGGATCGCTGAGGACGGCGACCTGCGCCGCTTCGTCAACGTCTACGTCGGCGGCGAGGACATTCGCTTTCTTGACGGTCTGGACACCGGCGTCGAGGACGGCGACGAGGTGACCATCCTCCCCGCGGTCGCCGGCGGCGCCTGAGGATCGCATCCCGCCGGCGGCCTCGGCCCTAGGGTCGCGGGTCGTTCGCGAGCCGCGCCAGGATGTCGGCGTGGCACTGCTCGTCGAGCCGGCAGTAGCAGGCGAGGCGCCTGCCGCGTAGCTCGGGCAGCTGAGCGAGCAGCTCGGGATGCGCAGGCAGGTACTCGTGCTCATAGCGGCGCAGCGCCTCCTCGCGGCCGTACTCCTCGATCCTGAAGGGGTTGCCCCAGCGGGTGCCGCGGGTCACGAGCACCGCGCCCTCGAGAGGAGCGCGCATGCCCTTGCGCCGGACGCGAAGCGGATGGCTCATGGCAGGTTCCAGCATGACCGATCACCATCCAAGCCGGGGGGCCGCCGCCCCTGCGTGTATAAGTGCCCTGGATCGCTGACTACAGAAGGAGCCCGACTGTGCCCATAGCGGCCGACTATCCGTTCATCGACGTTTTCTGGTCGATCATCATCTTCTTCTTCTGGGTGATCTGGATCTGGATCGTGATCACGGTCCTGATCGACGTCTTCCGCCGGGACGACATCGGCGGCTTCGCCAAGGCGCTCTGGGTGATCTTCGTGGTCATCCTGCCGTGGCTCGGCGTGCTGATCTACCTGATCGTCGAGCACGACGGGATGCGCGAGCGCAGCCTGAAGCAGGCCCAGGCTCAGCAGGAAGCGTTCGACGACCGCGTGCGCGCGGCAGGCGGAGGTTCCGCCGACGAGATCGCCAGGGCCAAGGAACTGCTCGACTCGGGAACGATCACCCAGGAAGAGTTCGACGCGCTCAAGGCGAAAGCGCTCTCGTAACGCGACGCCGGGCGCGACTCGCGCGTGTCGGCTACCGACAGGGAGGACCGATGCCGCTCTACCTATCGAGGTTCAGCTACACGCCGGACACCTGGGCGAAGCTGATCGGCAACCCGGAAGACCGGCGAGCTGCCGCTCAGGCTTACATCGAGTCGGTCGGCGGGAAGCTCCACGGGTTCTGGTACGCCTTCGGCGCGCACGACGGCTACACCCTGTGGGAGGCCCCGGACAACGTGTCCATGGCCGCGGTTGCGCTCGCGATTGGTGGCGGCGGCGCGCTCAGCTCGTTGGAGACGACAGTCCTGCTGACCGTCGACGAAACGATGGATGCCCTGCGACAGGCCGAGCAAGTCCAGTACCGAGCGCCCGGCACGTAGCGGCGTGCACCGGGCCGTTGTCGATGTTCGGGCGGCCGGGTGGGTCGTCGCGGGGTTGCGCGGGTTCGGCGAATCGGTCCTGTCGCTGCTGCCGGCTTGCTTCGCCGAGTACGTGCGCGTCTTTCATCCGGCGTATCGGACCGCCGGGTCGGATCGGGTGGCCGTCAGTTGGGCGGAGATCGCCGGCGCGAACGGCACGCGCATGCACTCCGGCGTTCAGCTCGGATCCATCACCGGCAGCGAGCGATATGAGTGGGCAGGCCAGCCGGGCGTCTTCGATCAGCCGCCCCTGACCGGGAACCTCCCCGGCGAGCTGCTGGATCCGCTGGTAGCTGTGCTGGCTCGCCATACCAGCACTCCTGGCACGTGCTACTTCGCGGTCTGGGAGGGATGGGGGTCGTTGCCGCCCGAGGTCCGTTCCGCACCGACGTTCTCGGTCCCGCAGCGCGCCTATCACCTGCTCGCCGGGCCGGCGGACGCCGTCCGTGAACTGGCTGACGCGTGGCAACCGTATGGCACGCAGTCGCCGAGCCTCTGGTGGCCCCAGGACCACGCCTGGTGCGTTGCGACGGAGGTCGATCTCAAGACCACCTACATCGGCGCTGACCGTTCATGCGCGCAGGAGCTGATCTCCTTGCCTGAGGTCGAGGCCGCGACGGTTCCTCCCGACCTCGGTATCGACTGGCTCAGCGACACGCTGAACCCACGCCAGGCGAGCGCCTAGCCAATCCCGGCGCGTGGGCCGAGGCAACCGGCAGCCGTCTACTTCAGGAGGGTCCCGGGTCGGGCCGGGAGTCACCAAGCTCCGTTATCGCCGCCACGGCCACCATCTCCGGGGTGACGTCGACGGGGAGTCGCGCCGCACCGGCGGCTGCGAGCAGCGCGAAAGCCGCGGCGTGCAGCCGGCGGCCGGTTTGTGTCAAGGCCCGGTCGAGCAGCTCGTCGCGCTCCTGCTCCGGCAGGCTCGACAGGTGGGCCTCCGCCATCGCAGCCCCTCCATCGGGCGACTCTTCGATGCCCTCGAGCATGGCGTCATCTGCGGTTGGCGCCATGTCACTGAGCGCGAGCTGCCTCACCATGAACTGTCCGAACGCCTCGGAGGCGTCCGACTCGAGCACCCGCCCCATCAGTTGCTTGAGCTCCGTGGCACCTGGCTTGTTGCTCTCGCTCATACCCTCTCGATTCCGTGCCCCGCGCGTTGGCGCATCGTACGCGCCCGGCAGGATTTGAACCTGCGACCTCTCGCTCCGGAGGCGAGCGCTCTATCCACTGAGCTACGGGCGCCGGAACGGCAAGGCTACATCTCCCCGAGTCAGGCCTGCAGGTCCAGAACGACCTTGACGTCCTCCGGCCGCGAGTCGAGCGCCTCCTCGAAGCGCGCGAGCGGGACGCGCCGCGTGATCATCCGCTCGAGCCAGCTGCGCTCCGCGCTCGCGAGCGCCTGCGCGGCCAGCTCGTAGTGCGCCAGGTTCGCGTTGACGGAGCCGAAGATCACGTCGTTCTCGAGCACGATGTCGCGCCCGAGCAGGCCTGCGTCGACGCCGATGTCCCTGCCGGTCGGCGACACGCCGGTCAGGCAGACCACGCCCGCCTTGGCGTTGTGCTGCATGACGTCGAACAGGAGCTCGGGCACGCCGGTGGCCTCGATGACGATGTCCGGCGGAGCGGACCGCTCGATCGTCCCGACGTCGCTCGTGTGGTAGGTCGCGCCGAGCGCGCGGACGAGCTCCGGTTTCGGACCGTCCTCGACCCGGTCCAGCACGTGCACGTCCAGCCCGCGCTGGCATCCGAGGAGCGCGGCCAGCAGGCCGATGGTGCCGGAACCCGTCACGAGCGCGCGCTCGGGAGCGAAGTAGGCGCGGCTGCCGATCCTGTCGATGTGGTCCCAAGCCTTGGCAAGGATCGTCGTCGGCTCCATCAGGACGCCCACCTCGTGCAGGCTCGAATCGAGCTTGACCGCATAGTCGCACTCGACCGTCCAGCGCTCTGAGCCGTAGCCGTCGATCTCCTTGATGCCACGCTCCGTGTAGAGGCCGTTGCGGCACATGTCGAACTCGCCGCGCGCGCAGGCGCCACACGGCACGGGATCCGGCCGCCGAACGACCCCGACCACGAGGTCGCCCGCGGCGAACCCGCTGTCGCTCGGGGCCTCGCGTACGCGCCCCAGCGACTCGTGCCCGAGCACCAGCCGCTCGCGCCCCGGCGGCGGCCAGCCGTAGTCCCCGGCGACGATCTCGCGGTCGGTGCCGCAGACGCCCAGCGCCAGCCCGTCGACCAGGAGCTCCCCGGGGCCGGGCGTGGGCTCCTCGATGTCGACGATGGCGGCCGAGTCGGGCTTGAGCGGCACAACCGCAAGCGCACGCATGGGGCGGGAAGCCTACGCGGGCGCCCTCTCCGAGGGCAAACCTCGGCATGATCCGACGCACCGCCCCGATGCTCGTCGCGCTCATCTCGGACACCCACCTACCGCGCGGTGCGCGGCGGCTCCCCGAGGAGTGCGTCCGGCGGATCGCCACCGCCGATCTGCTGCTCCACGCGGGCGACTTCTCCTCGGCATCGGTGCTGCGCGAGCTCGAGGCGATCGGGCCACCGGTCGTGGGCGTGCACGGCAACGTCGACAGCGCGGAGCTCCGGCGCCTGCTGCCGGCGGCACGCATCGTCGAAGCCGGCGGCGCCCGGATCGCGATGCTCCACGACGCCGGCCCGCGCGCCGGCCGGCTCGCCCGCATGCAGGCCCGCTTCGGGGAGCGCGCGCAGGCGCTCGTCTTCGGCCACTCGCACCTGCCCCTCCACCAGCGGGCGGAGGACGGCTTTCAGATCTTCAATCCCGGCAGCCCGACCGAGCGCCGCCGCGCTCCGCGGCACACGATGGGCATGGCGCGCGCGGAGGGCGGCCGGCTGCAGTTCGAGCTCGTCGAGCTCTGACCCGGCAACATAGGACAGCGCATGGACCTCGATGTCCTCTTTCTCGGCACTGCCGGCTCGTCGCCGAGCCCGCGCCGCGGCCTGCCGGCCACGCTCGTGCGGCGCGGCGGCGACCGGCTGCTCGTGGACTGCGGCGAGGGTACGCAGCGGCAGCTGATGCGCTCGGTCGGCCTGGTCGAGCTCGAGGAGCTCCTGATCACGCACTTCCACGCCGACCACGTGCTCGGGCTGCCCGGAATGCTGAAGACCTTCGCGCTGCGCCAGCGCGAGCGGGAGCTGACCGTGTACGGGCCGCGCGGCCTGCAGCAACTGTTCGAGCTGCTGCGGCCGGTGATCGGGCGCGTGACGTTCCCGATCACCTTGGTCGAGCTCGAGCCGAACGAGGAGCTCGAGCGCGACGGCTACCGGATCGCGGCGTTCGAGGTCGACCACGGCGGTCCGGGGCTGGGTTACGCGTTCGTCGAGCAGCCGCGCCCGGGCGTCTTCGATCCCGAGCGAGCGCGCGAGCTGGGCGTGACCCCAGGCCCCGACTTCGGGCGCCTCCAGCGCGGCGAGACGGTCGGCGGGGTGAGGCCCGAGCAGGTCATGGGGGAGGAGCGGCGCGGGCGCACGATCGTCCTGACCGGGGACACCGCCCCCTGTGAGATGACCCGTCTTGTCGCCTGGGAGGCGGACCTGCTGGTGCACGAGGCCACCTTCATGGAGGATGACGCCGAGCGCGCCCGCGAGACGCGTCACTCGACCGCTGCCGGAGCGGCTGCACTCGCCGCGGCCGCGGACGTCGAGATGCTGGCGCTCACTCACATCTCGCCGCGCTACGCCGGCGCGCAGGTGCGCGACGAGGCACGTGTGGCCTTCGACAACGTGGTGGTGCCGCGCGACTTCGACCGGATCGAGATCCCGCTCCCCGAGCGCGGGTCGCCGTCGCTGATACGCGCCTCGGAGAGCCCGCCGCAGCCGATAGTGGAGCCGGCCGGCCAGTGATTCCGTCCAGCGGCCCGACTTGGTGTCGCCTGACGACCTCAAGTCGGGTCGGTGGCGATGGGCGGCCGGCTTAGCGGCGCGACGGCCTAGTCGCCAAGGCGAACGAGCTGCGCCGGACCGCAGCCCTCGAGGTCCTGCATGACGCGCTCGGCGCGCGCCGGCTCCCAGCGCTCGGAGCCCACCAGCGTCCCGGTCAGGTCGCCGATCTGGGCGAGCGCCTCGCGGGCCTCTTCGTCGAGCGCGATGTCCGCGCAGAAGAAGACGGCGTCGGCCGACTCGCGCAGTAACGTGCGCTCCTCGGGCTTGAGCGCCTCGGCGCCCTCGGTCGAGGCGATCTCCATAAGGCGGCCATAGGCCTGGGCGCGCTCGGGGGTCATCACTTGCGAGATTAGCTGCCCGGCTGGATGGGCTGCAGCTCGCATCGTCGGAGAGCGCTGATACTCTCGCCCGCAGGTTCCTTTAACCAGGTCCTGAGAGGCCAGAAGGGGCGGTTTGCAGTGCAGGAGAAGACGGTCCTCGACCGCGAGGACGTGCGGCGCACACTGGTGCGGATCGCACACGAGATCGTCGAGAACACGGGCGGCGAGGGAGTTGCGGTCGTTGGGATCCACCGTCGCGGCGCCGTGCTGGGCGCGCGCCTGCGCGATCTCGTCGCGGAGCTGGTGGGAGAGCCGGTCCCGCTCGGCGACATCGACATCAGCTTCTACCGCGACGACGTCGGAATCCGTGGCGCCGACTATCAGCCCGTCGTCCACGCCTCGCACATCGACTTCCCGGTCGAGGACACCACGATCGTGCTCGTCGACGACGTCCTCTACACGGGCCGTACGGTGCGCGCGGCGATCGACGCGCTCTTCGACTACGGGCGGCCCAGCCGCGTCCAGCTGGCCGTGCTCGCCGACCGCGGCCACCGCGAGCTGCCGATCCGGCCGGACTACGTGGGCAAGAACCTGCCGACCTCGCGCGGCGAGCGGGTCAACGTGAGGGTGGAGGAGCTGGACGGCGTGGACGAAGTCGGGATCGGGGAGGCTCAGCATGCGTAGGCACCTGCTGTCGATCGACGACCTGTCGCGCGAGGACATCGAGCGCATCCTCGGCCGCGCGGAGAGCTTCGCCGAGGTGTCGGGGCGCGAGATCAAGAAGGTCCCGACGCTGCGCGGCCGCACCGTGATCAACCTCTTCTACGAGGCCTCGACGCGCACGCAGTCGAGCTTCGAGCTCGCCGCCAAACGGCTCTCGGCCGACCTCGTGACGGTCAAGTCGAGCGGCTCGGCGGTGGAGAAGGGCGAGTCGCTCAAGGACACGGTCCAGACGCTCTCCGCCTACGACCCGGCGGCGATCGTGATCCGCACCCCGCACGCCGGAGCCGCCGGGCTCGTGGCCCGCTGGACGCGCGCCTCGGTCATCAACGCCGGCGACGGCAAGCACGAGCACCCGACCCAGGCGCTGCTCGACCTCTACACGCTGAAGCGCCGGGTCGGCTCGCTCGAGGGGCTCGGCGTCTGGATTGTCGGCGACGTCCTCCACAGTCGGGTCGCGCGCTCGAACGTCCTTGCCTTCACCCGCATGGGCTGCCACGTGACGGTCTGCGGCCCGCCGACCCTGATTCCGCGCGGCATCGAGTCGCTCGGCTGCGACGTGCGCTACACGCTCGACGAGCTGCCGGGCGCGGACGTCGTGTACGCGCTGCGGATGCAGCGCGAGCGCATGCAGGGCAGCTTCGTTCCGTCCCTGCGCGAGTACGCGGCGCGCTACCAGATCGACGGGCGCCGGCTGGGGCCGAACCAGCTGCTGATGCACCCGGGTCCCGTCAACCGCGGGGTCGAGCTGTCGGCCGAGGTGATCGACTCGCCGCAGGCGCTCATCACAGAGCAGGTCGAGTCCGGGGTCGTCGTGCGCATGGCGGTGCTGTACGAGCTGCTCGCCGGGGGCGGCGCGCCGAGCGGCGCCCGCGGGGCGCTCGAGACGGAGCCCCAGCCCGCGTGAACCCCACTCCCGCACCGAACGGAGGCCGGCCGGCGGTCGAGCTCGACCGGGCGGGCTCGCCACCCGCCACCGTGCTGCTGCGCGGCGCCCGGCTGCTCGACCCGCGCGCCGGGCTCGACGGGGCCGCCGACCTCCTGATACGTGACGGTCGCGTGGCAGAACTGGGGGAGGGGATCAGCGCGCCGGAGGGCGCGGAGGTCGTCGACGCCGACGGCCTGCACGCCTTGCCCGCCTTCGTCGATCCCCACGTCCACCTGCGCACTCCGGGCCGCGAGGACGAGGAGGACGTGGACTCCGGCACGCGCGCCGCGGCCGCCGGCGGCTTCTGCGCGATCCTCGCCCAGCCGAACACCGAGCCGGTGGTCGACTCGGCCCCCGTGCTGCGCTCGCTACGCGAGCGGGCCCGCGCCGAAGCCCGCATCCCGACCGGCTTCATGGGGGCGATCACCGTCGGGCAGCGCGGCGAGGAGCTGACCGAGATGGCGGAGCTCGCCGAGGTGGGCGCGGCCGGCTTCACCGACGACGGGCTGCCCGTGCGCTCGGCCGGCGTGATGCGCCAGGCGCTCCAGTATCAGCGCCTCGCGGGCCGGATCATCGCGCTGCACGAGGAGGACCCGTCGCTCTCGGGCGCCGGGGTCATGCACGAGGGAGAGGTCTCGGCGCTGCTCGGCGTGGCGGGGATCCCGTCGATCTCCGAGTCCACGATGGTCGCCCGCGACTGCGCGCTCGCCCGCTACGAGGAGGGGCGCATCCACGTGCAGCACGTGTCGGCGCGTGAGACGGTCGAGGTGATCGAGCGCGCGAAGGCGGCGGGCACGCGCATCAGCTGCGAGGCGACACCCCACCACCTGCTGCTGACCGACGAGGA
Organism: uncultured Thermoleophilaceae bacterium; assembly: GCA_963734025.1. GTDB lineage: Bacteria > Actinomycetota > Thermoleophilia > Solirubrobacterales > Thermoleophilaceae > JACVRW01. Next base: position 296,431 of record CAVTFR010000015.1, on the reverse strand, counting down.
CGTGCGCGGGCTCGACACCAACATGAAGATGAACCCGCCGCTGCGCGCCCCGGCCGACCGCGAGGCGCTGATCGGGGCGCTCCGTGCGGGCATCATCGACTGCGTCGCGACCGACCACGCCCCGCACGCGCGCGAGGAGAAGGAGCAGCCCTTCGAGCTCGCCCCGATGGGGGTCACGGGGCTCGAGACGGCCTTCGCCGCGCTACACACCGGCCTCGTGCTGCCGGGACACCTGGAGCTCGGCCTGCTCGTCGAGCGCATGACCGCGGGCGGCGAGCCTTTCGGCCTCGTCAGGCCCTCGCTGGCGCTCGGCTCGGCCGCGAACGTCTGCCTTGTCGACCTCGACGCGGAGTGGGAGGTCGGCGAGGCGGGCTACGAGAGCCGCTCGGAAAACTGCGCCTTCGCCGGGCGCCGCCTGACCGGGCGCGTGCGGATGACGATCGCCGACGGCGCGGTCGCCTACCGGGAGCGGTCGTTCGCGCTCGGGGCGGTGACCTGACGTGGCGGCGGCGTACCTGCTCCTGGAGGACGGGACGCGCTTCGACGGCGAGGCCGTCGGCGCGTCGGGCGCAAGCGCCGGGCGTGGCCCGGCGCGCAACGACGATCTCCCGGTCGCGACCGGTGAGGTCGTCTTCAACACCGCCATGTCGGGCTATCAGGAGGCGGTCACCGACCCGAGCTACGCCGGCCAGATCATCGTGTTCACGTACCCGCTGATCGGCAACTACGGGGTCGCCGCAGCGCACATGGAGTCGGACCGCATCCACGCGCGCGCGGTGATCATGCGCGAGGGGGTCGACCGCGAGCACGCGCCGCACGCCGAGGGCGGCTGGCTGACGTGGCTCGCCGACTGCGGCATCCCCGCCCTGAGCGGCGTCGATACGCGAGCGCTCGTTCGCCATATCCGCGACCGCGGCGCGATGCGCGGCGGCGTCTTCGACGCGCGCCTGCCCGAGTCGGAGGCGCGCGAACGCGTGCTGGCCGAGTCGCCGATGACGGGCCGCGACCTCGCCCGCGAGGTCACGCCGGCCGAGCTGCAGGTGTTCGAGGACGACGGCCCGCGCGTGATCGGCATAGACACGGGCATCAAGAGCTCGATCGTCCGCAACCTTCGCGAGCGCGGCGTCCATCTCGAGCTGCATCCGTGTACGACGACGGCCGAGGAGCTGCTCGCGCGCGATCCCGACGCGATCTTCCTCGCCAACGGCCCCGGCGACCCGGCCGCACTCGACTACGTCGTCGACACGGTGCGGGACGTCGTCGGCAAGGTGCCCGTCTGGGGCATATGCCTCGGCCACCAGCTGCTCTGCCGCGCGGTCGGACTGGAGACCTTCAAGCTGCCATTCGGCCACCGCGGGGCGAACCATCCGGTCAAGGACCTCGAGACCGGGCGGATCGAGATCACCTCGCAGAACCACGGCTTCGCGGTGCTGGGCCCGGACGGCGAGCGCACGATCGAGGGCGACGAGCCGGTGCGCTGGGAGACCGACTTCGGCAGCGCCGAGCTGCAGCAGCTGAACCTGTACGACCGCACGGTCGAGGGGCTGGTGTTGCGCGACGTTCCGGGCTCAACCGTGCAGTACCACCCCGAGGCGGGGCCGGGCCCGCATGACGCCCGGCATCTATTCGACCGCTTCCTCGAGCGCCTGGCGGCGTGACCGACCCGGAGGATCTCATGCGACGGATGCTTGACGCCCACAACGAATGCCCCGACGCGCTCCTCGAACGCGTCACCTACCGGGGGCGCGAGGGCATCGAGCGCCACTACCGCGAGGGTGCGGAGGTGTTCGGCGCTGGAGAGGTGCACATCCGCTCGCACAGCGGCGCGCTCGAGGCGCCCGGTGCCTAGGCGCGACGACATCAAGAAGATCCTCGTGCTCGGCTCGGGGCCGATCGTCATCGGCCAGGCGGCGGAGTTCGACTACTCGGGCGCGCAGGCCTGCAAGGTGCTGCTCGAGGAGGGCTACGAGGTCGTGCTCGTCAACTCGAACCCGGCGACGATCATGACCGACCCCGAGTTCGCGACCGCCACCTACATCGAGCCGCTGCTGCCGGGTTCGGTGGCGAAGGTGATCGAGCGCGAGCGCCCGGACGCGCTGCTGCCGACTCTGGGCGGCGGCACGGCGCTCGACCTCGCCCGCCAGCTCTCCGAGGACGGGACACTCGCGAAACACCGCGTCGAGCTGATCGGGGCCGACTACGACGCGATCCGGCGCGCCGAGGACCGCGAGCTGTTCCGCGCGACGATGGAGCGCGCCGACCTTCGGGTGCCGCGCAGCGCCGCCGTCCGCTCGATGCGCGAGGCCGAGCGCGCGCTCCCGGGGGTGGGCCTGCCCGCGATCGTCCGGCCCGGCTTCACGATGGGCGGCGCGGGCGGCGGGATCGCCCACACGGAGACCGAGTACAGGCAGGTCGTGGCCGAGGGGCTCGCCGCGAGCCCGATCGGGCAGGTGCTCGTCGAGGAGTCCGTGATCGGCTGGGGCGAGTTCGAACTCGAGGTCATGCGCGACCAGGCCGACAACGTCGTGATCGTCTGCTCGATCGAGAACGTCGACCCGATGGGGGTGCACACGGGCGACAGCGTCACCGTCGCGCCGCAGCAGACGCTCAGCGACCCGCTCTACCAGGACCTTCGCGACCAGGCGATCGCCGTGATCCGAGCGGTGGGAGTGGAGACCGGCGGCTCGAACATCCAGTTCGCGGTCAATCCCGAGAGCGGCGAGATCGTCGTGATCGAGATGAACCCGCGTGTGTCGCGCTCGTCGGCGCTCGCCTCGAAGGCGACCGGCTTCCCGATCGCGAAGATCGCCGCGCGGCTGGCGGTGGGCTACCGGCTCGAGGAGATCGACAACGACATCACCCGCAAGACGCCTGCAAGCTTCGAGCCGACGATCGACTACGTCGTCGTCAAGTGGCCGCGCTTCGCCTTCGAGAAGTTCCCCGGTGCCGACGGCCGGCTCCACACCTCGATGCAGTCGGTCGGCGAGGCGATGTCGATCGGGCGCACCTTCAAGCAGGCCTTCGTCAAGGCGATGCGCTCGCGCGAGCTCGACGTGACGCCCGGCTTCCCGGACGACCTGGTCGGGGCGCTCGAGACCCCCTCGCACGACCGCTACGAGCTGCTCTTCGAGGCGATCCGGCGCGGCCACAGCGAGGCGGAGCTGTCGCAGGCCACCGGCATCGACCGCTGGTTCATGGCGGAGCTTGGGGCGCTCGCCCGCGGCGACGATCCCGAGGCCGGCCTCGAGCGCTCGTTCAAGTCGGTCGACACCTGTGCCGCCGAGTTCGAAGCGGAGACGCCCTACTACTACTCGGGCTGGGAGCGGCGCGCGGCGCACGAGGTGCGCCGCGGCAGCGCGCCATCGGTGGTGATCCTCGGCAGCGGCCCGAACCGCATCGGCCAGGGGATCGAGTTCGACTACTGCTGCGTCCATGCGGCGATGACCGTACGGGAGTCGGGCCGCGACGCCGTGATGATCAACTGCAACCCGGAGACGGTCTCGACCGACTACGACACCTCCGACCGGCTCTACTTCGAGCCGCTCACGCTCGAGGACGTGCTCGGCGTGATCGAGATCGAGGATCCGGAGGGCGTGATCGTCCAGTTCGGCGGCCAGACCCCGCTCAAGCTGGCGGCCGGGCTGGCCGAAGCGGGCGTCCCGTTGCTGGGTACGCCGGTCGCGTCGATTCACCTGGCGGAGGACCGGCCCAGCTTCGGCGCGCTGCTCGCCGAGCTTGGCCTGAAGAGCCCGCCGTACGCCACGGCGAACTCGCCCGGCGAGGCGCTCGAGGTCGCCTCGGGGGTCGGCTACCCGCTGCTCGTGCGACCGAGCTACGTGCTCGGCGGGCGGGCGATGGAGATCTGCTACTCCCGCGAGGCGCTCGCCGACTACCTGAAGCGCACGAATGGAGACGGGGGAGAGCGCACGATCTTCCTCGACCGCTTTCTCGAGAACGCCATCGAGGTCGACGTCGACGCCCTATGCGACGGCGAGACGGTCGAGATCGGCGCGATCATGCAGCACGTCGAGGAGGCAGGCGTCCACTCGGGGGACTCGGCGTGCGTGATCCCCGCGATGTCGCTCGGCCCCGAGATGCTGCACCAGGTCGAGGAGGCCACGGCCGCGATTGCGCTGCGGCTGGGCGTCGTCGGGCTGATCAACATCCAATTCGCCGTCTACGGCGACGAGGAGCTCTACGTGATCGAGGCGAACCCGCGCGCCTCACGGACGGTCCCTTTCGTGTCCAAGGCGATCGGTGTGCCGCTCGCGAAGATCGCCTGCCGGCTGATGTTGGGCGAGCGGCTCGCCGACCTCGAGCTCGACATCCCGCGCAACCCGCGCCACGTCTCGGTCAAGGAGGCCGTGCTTCCGTTCGGTCGCTTCCCGCGCGCCGACGCCCTGCTGGGCCCGGAGATGAAGTCGACGGGCGAGGTGATGGGCGTCGCCTCCGACTACCCGGCGGCCTTCGGCAAGGCCCAGGCGGCCGCGGGGGCGGAGCTGCCGTCCGCCGGCACGGTCTTCATATCAGTGACCGACGGCGACAAGCCGGCGGCGACCCAGATCGCAGCCGCCTTCCACGACATGGGCTTCCGGGTGCTCGCCACGGGTGGGACCGCCACGGCAATCCGGCGCATGGGCGTCCCGGTCGAGCGGATCCGCAAGCTGTCCGAGGGGTCGCCGAACGTCGTCGAGCGGATCGAGTCCGGCGAGGTCGACCTGGTGGTCAACACGCCCACCGGCTCGGGAGCGCGCGCGGACGGCTACGAGATCCGCCGTGCGGCCGTCGGGCGCGGGATTCCCTGCATCACGACGATGTCGGGGGCGAGCGCGGCCCAGCGCGCGATCCGGGCGCGGCGCGCCGGCGAGACGTCCGTGATCTCGCTCCAGGAACTGCACGGGCAGGGCGCCGGCGCGCTCGGCGAGGTCTCCGCCGAGACACCCCGGAGCGCGTGATGGAGCGGACGCTCGCGCCGCCGGAGCGCCGCGTCGCGCGGGTCTCCGGGGTCGAGCGGCTCGGCGCCTACCACGTGATCGGGACCGAGGATCCGGGCGGACCCCAGCCCCAGCCCGGGCAGTTCTACATGCTGAGCTCCGAGCACGGCTGGGGCGGGCAGGCCGACGAGCGCCCCTACCTGCCACGGGCCTTCTCGTACGCGCGCGCCTACGCGAGCGGCGAGGGCGCGGCGCTCGATTTCCTGCTGGAGGCGGTCGGCCCCGGCACGGGCCGGCTCAGCGAACTTGCGGCAGGCGACGGGCTGGCGCTCGTCGGACCACTCGGAATCGGCTTCGACCGCGGCGCGGCGGAGGGCAGGGTGCTGCTCGTCGGCGGCGGCATCGGCGCGGCTCCGCTCCTCTGCCTCGAGGAGGAGCTGCTGCGCGATGGCGCCGAGCCGCGCGTCCTGCTCGGCTTCCGGACAGCCGCCCACGCTCAGGCGGGGGCGCTGTTCGCGGATCCCGCCGTGGTGACCGACGACGGTTCGGTGGGCCGCCAGGCGTTCGTCACCGAGCTGCTGCGCGAGGATCTCGACGCCGACCCGGCGGCGCGCGTGTTCGCCTGCGGGCCGCCGCCCATGCTCGAGGCCGTCAGGGCGCTCTGCACAGAGCGCGAGGTCCCGGCGCAGCTCGCGCTCGAAGCCGGCATGGCCTGCGGCTTCGGCGCCTGCTTCGGCTGCGTCGTTCCGACGCGAGAAGGCTACCTGCGCCTATGCGTGGACGGCCCGGTGCTGGAGGCCGCCCGCCTCGAGAGCGCACTGTTCCCGGGAGTCGGCCACTGAGCCCGGGCCGTGGCATCGAGCTCTGCGGCGTCCCGCTGCGCGGCCCTGTCCTGAACGGCTCTGGGACGTTCGACGCAATCGCGGCCCGGCGCGCGTTCGGCGACACCCTGCTCGAGCGCTTCCCGTTCGACGCCTTCGTCTCGAAGACGATCACGGTCGCGCCGCGGCAGGGCAACCCGCCACCGCGCCTGTGGGAGACGCCCGCGGGCCTGATCAACTCGATCGGGCTGCCGAACAAGGGCCTCGACGGCTTTCTCGCCGAGGACCTACCGGAGCTCGCCGAGCTGCCGGTGCCGCTCGTCGTCTCGGTGATGGGGTTCAGTCGCGACGAGCTCGCCGAGCTCGTCACGGCGGTGGGGGAGCGGCCCGAGGTGTCGATGATCGAGCTCAACGTCTCCTGCCCCAATGTCGAGACCGGGCTCGTGATGGGCGCCGATCCGGCTGAGACCGCGAGCGCGGTGGAGCGGGTGCGCCCGCTCTGCGAGCGGCCTCTGATCGTCAAGCTGACGCCGAACGCCAATGAGCCCGAGGCGGTGGCCGCTGCGGCGCAGGACGCGGGCGCCGACGCCGTCTCGCTGATCAACACGCTCAAAGGCATGGCGCTCGACCCGCTCGGCGGCGGTGCCTGGCTCGGCGGCACGACCGGCGGCGTCTCGGGGCCGGCGGTGCGCGCGATCGCGCTGCAGCAGGTCCAGGCGGTGGCGGCGCGCGTCGCGGTCCCCGTGATCGGCATGGGCGGCATCGCGAGCGGTCGCGACGCGCACGACTTCATGTCGGCCGGCGCCGCGGCGGTCGCCGTCGGCACGGAGAGCTTCCGCGACCCCGCGGCGGGCCGCCGGGTGGCCGCGGAGCTCGCCGCTCCCGGCCCTCGACGTGGGGCTGACCCAGCGGCTGCCCCAGGCCCCCGCGCGCCCGTGACCCAAACGGGTGAAAGGCCACCGACATTTTTTCGGAGATAGCGGGATATTCACACCTTTGTGAAAGACGCGCGACGGGGCGTTGGTGAAAACCCCTGCAAACATTGGGAAAACGCTTAACCACCCCCAAGCCGCCTAAAGCTCAGGTCGAGGTCCAGCCAAATTCGCCGATTTTTTGCGACTTGCGGCCCGCGGAGCGCGAGTGAGCGTGTACTATCGCCGCCCATGCCGGCCGCTCCCCACTCGCCCGCGAAGACTCAGTCTGCGGGTTTGGCGCCCGAGCGCTCGCTCACCCAGCGGATGGACGCGCTCAAGCGCGCGAACGAGATCCGCACCCGCCGGGCGCGCCTCAAGCGCGATCTGAAAGCGGGCCGCACGCAGATCCACGGGCTGCTCCTGGATCCCCCGGAATACCTGGCCACGGCCAAGGTTTTCGACCTGCTCCTGGCCGTCCCGAAGTACGGCCGGGTCAAGGTAAATCGAATTCTCACTCACTGCCGCATCTCGCCCAGCAAGACGATCGGCGGCCTCTCAGAGCGGCAGCGCAACGAGCTCGTCTCGTACCTGCGGCGATAGCCGGGCACGGCCCCCTGATCCTCGTGATCACCGGCCCCTCGGGGGTCGGTAAGGGCACCCTCATCAAGGCCCTTCTGGAGCGGGTTCCGGGCCTCGAGCTCGCCGTTTCGGCGACCACGCGCAGCCCGCGCGAAGGAGAGCGCAACGGCGTCGACTACCACTTTCTGAGCGAGGCAGACTTCGATCGCAGGGTCGCTGGCGGGGAGTTCGTGGAGCACGCCGTGTACGCCGGGCACCGCTATGGGACGTTGCGCACGGAGCTCGCGCGTCCGGCCCGCGGGATCGTGCTCGAGATCGACCTTCAGGGGGCGCGCCAGGTGCGCGAGACGCTGCCGGACGCCGTACGGATATTCATCGAGCCGCCGTCGTTCGAGGCGCTCGAGGAGCGGCTGCGGCGGCGGGCGGCGGATTCGCAGGACCAGATCGAGCGGCGGCTGTCCGCCGCGCGAGCCGAGCTCGAGGCTGCCGCAGAGTTCGATCACCGCATCGTGAACGACGATCTGGAACGCGCGGTGCAGGAGCTCACGGAGCTGGTCGCTACCATGTCTTCGCTGTGATCAAACCCCGTCTAGACAAGCTGCTCGAGAAGGTCGACTCCCACTACGCCTGCGTACTGGTGTCCGCGAAGCGCGCGCGCCAGATCAACTCCTACTACCACAACCTCGGCGAGGGAACCTTCGACGAGTACCCGCCGCCGATGGTCGAGACGGGCTCGAAGAACTACCTGAAGATCTCCCTCGAGGAGATCGCAGCGGGCAAGATCAAGTACAGGTACCGCTAGGGCCTCCGGTGGCGCGCATCCTGCTCGGCGTGACCGGCGGGATCGCCGCCTACAAGGCGGTCGAGCTGGTACGCCTGGCCGGCAAGGCCGGCCATTCGGTGCGTGTCGTCCAGACCCGCACGAGCCTCGAGTTCGTCGGCCGCGCGACCTTCGAGGGCGTGACCGGCGCGCCTGTGCTGGTCGACGAGTTCGAGCCCGATCCGGCGCGCGGCGCCTACCCGGGCGATCCGTTGCCGGAGCACGCGCCGATCTCGCACCTGGAGCTGGTCGCGCGTGCCGACGCCTTCTGCGTGGCGCCGGCGTCCGCGAACACCATCGCGAAGCTCGCGCACGGGCTCGCCGACAACCTGCTCACGGGCGCGGCGCTCGCGGGAAGCGCGCCGCTCGTGATCGCGCCCGCGATGAACAACCGCATGTACGAGCACCCGGCCACGCAGCGCAACCTCGAGCTGCTGGCCGAGCGCGGCGCGCGCATCGTCGCTCCGGGCACGGGCAGCCTCGCGTCCCGGGGCGAGTGGGGGGTGGGCCGGCTCGCCGAGCCGGCCGAGATCCTGGAGGCGCTCGAGGCGACGCTTTCCGCGGGCGGCCCGCTCGACGGGCTCCGCGTGCTCGTGTCCGCCGGCGGCACGCGTGAGCCGATCGACTCGGTCCGCTACGTCGGCAACCGCTCCTCCGGGCGCATGGGCCTCGCCCTCGCGCAGGAGGCCGCCCGGCGCGGCGCCGAGGTGACCCTCGTACGCGCAAACGTCTCCCTGCCCGTGCCGGCCGGCGTGCGCGCGGTCGAGGTCGAGACGGCCGCGGAGCTCGAGGCCGCGCTGCGCGCCGAGTTCGACACGGCGGACGTGCTCGTGATGGCCGCGGCGCCCGCGGACTTCCGCCCGGCGAGGCCGGACGCCGGCAAGATCTCGAAGGCGGGCCGCGACGGGCTTGTGCTCGAGCTCGAGCCGACCACGGACATCCTCGCCACGCTGGCCGCGGGCCGGCGGCCCGATCAGACGCTCGTCGGCTTCGCGGCCGAGCACGGCGACGGCGCCGTCGCGCGCGGGCGGGAGAAGCTCGCGCGCAAGGGACTCGACGCGGTCGTCGTGAACGACATCTCGCGCTCGGAGATCGGCTTCGACAGCGAGGAGAACGAGGTCACGATCGCGGTCGCGGACGGCGAGCGGCTCGTCAAGCGCGCGCCGAAGACAGAGGTGGCCGCTGCGATTCTCGACGTCGTCCGGGAGCTGAGGATGGGCGCCGGTGGGCGGAGTACCGTAGAAGGCAGGCCATGAGCGAGAGCGCATACGACCTCTTCAAGAAGGGCAGCGAGCTGCTCGAACGCGGCGACTTCATGGCGGCCGCCGTGCCACTCGAGCGGGCGCGTCAGCTCGAGCCCGACAAGGGCTCGATCCGCGAGGCGCTCGGGCGGGCCTACTTCCGCTCGCGGCGCTTCGAGCAGGCGGCCGAGGAGTTCGCCGCCCTCGTCGAGCGCTACCCGGTCAACGACTACGCGCACTTCTGCCTCGGACGCTCGCTCGAGAAGACGGGCCGCCGGGCGGAGGCGAGCCGCCACGCGGCCCTGGCCGCGCACATGCGTCCCGACCGCAAGGACTACCAGGCCTTCAGGGAGCGTCTGCGGGCGGCCTAGCGGCCGTCGCGGCGGCGGCGGCGGCGTGCGAGCGCACCGCCATGGCCGCCTCGGCCACCAGCCCGAGCCGCCGGTCGGGCCGGCAGCTCGCCCAGATAGGTCTCGACGGCATCGACGGCGGCCACCGGTGTGATGGTGCCAGTGGCCGCCGTCCGGCTAGGCTGCCTCGCGCTCGACGGCGGGCTCCAGGGCCACGGGGGCGGCCGCAAGCGCCGGGTCGCGCCTCTCGCGTATGACCCCGACGAGCGCCACGGCCACGCCGAGGACGCTGATCGCGGTCACGACGGCGATGCCGGGCCGGAAGCCGTCCAGCAGGGAGGCGGCGCTGGTGCCCGCTCCCGTGTTCGCGCTGACCACGGCCGTCACGATCGCGAGCCCGACGGCCCCTCCCACCTGGAACGAGGTGTTGACGAGGCCCGAGGCGAGTCCCTGCTCGTGGTTGGCGACGCCGGCCGTCGCCTGGATGTTGAGCGACGGGAAGCAGAGCGCGAAGCCGATCCCGATCAGGATCATGCTCGGCAGGAACACGGTCGCGTAGGTGAGCGACTCACCGATTCGCAGGAACAGGGCGTAGCCGATCGCGAACGAGATCGCGCCGGTCAGGATGATCCTGGCCGTGCCGAAGCGGTCCACGAGCGGGCCGATGCGCGGCGCCCCGAAGGCGACCAGGAGGCCGCCGGGCAGGAACGCGAGCGCGGTCTCGACCGGCGACCAACCGAGCATCGTCTGCAGGTACAGGGTGCCCACGAACTGGAAGGCGACGTAGGCGCCGAACACGGCCGCCATCCCGATGTTCGCCCGCACGAGGGTCCCCGAGCGCAGGATGCCGAGCCGCACGAGCGGGTGTGCGGAGCGCTGCTCGATCGCCACGAAGGTCGCGAGCAGCAGTGCCGTCACGGCGAGGCCGCCCACCGTCTCGACGGAGCCCCAGCCGGACCCGGGCGCCTCGACGACGGTGCGGACGAGCAACAGCATCGCCGCCGTGATCGTCGCGGCGCCGGCGAAGTCGAAGCCGCGCCGCGGGCCCTCCGCGGGCTCGTCCTTCGTCAGCACGCGCGGCGCCGCGATCAGGAGCGCGATCGCGATCGGCACCGGCAGCAGGAAGGTCCAGCGCCAGCCGAGCTCCGTCAGGAGCCCGCCGAAGACGAGCCCGAGCGAGAAGCCGCTGGCCCCGCAGGCTGTGTAGATCGCGAGCGCCCGGTTGCGCGCCGGCCCTTCGGCGAAGGTCGTCGTGATGATCGAGAGGCTGGCCGGCGCCGTGAAGGCTGCGGCCGCGCCCTTCAGGAAACGGGTGATGACGAGCAGGGTGCCGTCGTCGACGAGCCCGCCGACGATCGACGCAGCCGTGAACACGGCGAGCGCGGCGAGCAGCACGCGCCGGCGCCCGAGCAGGTCGGCGAAACGCCCGCCCAGCAGCAGCAGCCCGCCGTAGCCGAGCACGTAGCCCGAGACGACCCACTGCAGCGACGATGTAGAGAGGTCGAGATCGGCGCCGATCGAGGGGAGCGCCACGCCGACCATCGACACGTCGAGGCCGTCGAGGAAGAGCACGCCGCAGAGCACCACGAGCGCGCCCCAGAGGCGCGCGTCCCACTGCTGGTCTTGCTGTGGGGCGGCCGCGGCTGACTGCGCGGCGGCCCCGGTTTCGCTGGTGAGCTGAGAAGACATCGCCGAAGAGTACATGCACATGCATCTAATGCCTGTACATCTTTTGTTAAGAACAATTTTTGCCTGCGTGCGCTAGCCTGAGGTAACCGTGTCCATTACCACCGGCGGATCCTCAGTCACCGAGCGCTGGCGCGACCTCTCCGACAGTCACGCGCGCGTGAGCGGTGCGCTCGAGAGGGCGCTGCAGGCCGAGCACGGCCTTGGCGTCAGCGAGTTCGAGGTGCTGGACCGGCTGGCGAACGGGGACAAGGACCAGCGCCGGATGCAGGAGCTCGCGGACTCGGTCCACCTGAGCCAGAGCGCGCTCTCGCGCCTGATCGGGCGGCTCGAGTCGGAGGGGCTCGTCCTGCGCACCATCTGCACCGATGACCGGCGCGGCATCTTTGCGTGCCTCACCGACGCGGGCCGCAAGCGCTACGCCGAGGCGGCGCCCACGCATGCCCGCGTGCTCGCCGAGCAGCTCCCCTGAGTGCGCGCGCTCGTCCAGCGCGTCAGCGAGGCCTCCGTCCACGTGGACGGCGATGAGCACGCGCGCATCGGACCGGGCCTGCTCGTGTTGCTCGGCGTGCGCCGCGGCGACGGCCCCCAAGAGGCCGACCGGATTGCGCGCAAGCTGCTCGCGCTGCGGATCTTCGAGGACGCGGACGGGAGGATGAACCTCGACGTCGGCCAGGCCGGCGGGGAGATCCTGTGCGTGAGTCAGTTCACGCTCTACGGCGACCTACGCAAGGGCAACCGGCCGAGTTTCGTCGACGCTGCGCCGCCGGAGGAGGCGGAGCCGCTCTACGAGCGAGTGCGCGCGGCGCTGGGAGCCGCGGGTGGCGTGTTCGGCGCGAGCATGCGGGTCTCATTGGTGAATCAAGGGCCGGTCACGCTCCTCCTGGAAGCTTGACGTCGCCGTAGATCGCCCTCAGCCAGACGGCCGTCAGCGTGGGGACGAGCTCGTCCTCCGAGAGCGCGGCCCCCAAGCCGAGCGAGGTCGTGTAGAAGCAGCGCTCGTTCATCCAGATGAGTGCCTTGGCGAGCGCCTCGGGATCGGGGCCGCCCGGGGCGTCACCGGCGCTGCGCTCCTCGTCGATCGTGCAAGCCGATTGGCGCACGAAGCGGCCGATCGTGTCCTCCCAGAAGGCGCGCATCTCGGGGACGGCGCCCCAGGACTGATTTGCCGCGCGCAGCACCGGGCCGTGCTCGCGCCAGAGCCGGGCGCTCGCCTCGATCGAGCGGAGAGCGATCTCCTCGGGCGGGTCGTCGCTGCGCTCGAGCCAGCGTTCCGACTCCCTGTACATCTCGTCCGCGATGCGCTCGACGAGCGCGCGCAGCACGGCGGACTTCGACTCGAAGTAGAAGTAGAAGGACGGCCGTGAGATCCCGGCGCCGGCGGCGAGCTCGTCGACCGTGATGTCGCGCAGCGGCCGCTCGCCGAGCAGCCGCTCGCAGGTTTCGAGGATCGCCTGCTCCTTCAGATCGCCCTTGGTGGGGCCGCGCCGGCGCGGCGAGGACAGAACGGCGCGCCCGACAGTCACACACCCCCCAGCGACGTCATGCCGAGCGCGCCGTCCATCTGTGGCCAACCTAGACGCCCCGGCGAGAAAAATCAACGTGGCGTTGACCAGGCCGCGCGGCGACAATAGGCTCGCCCGAAGTCAGGTGGTGAAGGAGGGGGCATCCAGATGAGCGACGACCGGCGCGAGGTGATCCGCGCGATCTGCGACACGGTCTGCCCGGCGCTCGAGCGCGCGGACGATCCGGACGGCTTCTGGGCGCGCTCCGGCAGCGACGTCGGGGCCCCCGAGGCGCTCGCAGAGCTGCTCGCGGGGATGCCGGCGCAGCAGCGCCAGGGCCTCGAGCAGCTGCTCGACGGCCTCGCGCGCATGGGTTTCCTCGGGGCCTCGCGGCGCTCCCGCGAGCAGCTCCTGCGCAACCTCGCAACACTCGGGCCGGAAGCTGTCGCCGGAGGCCAGGCGCTCACGCAGCTCGGGCTCTTCTTCTCGTACGGCCTGCCCGACCCGGAGACGGGGCGCAACGCCTTCTGGGACACGTTCGGCTACCCGGGCCCGAGCGGCGCGCCGCAGGGCGGGCCGCGGGCGGTCACGCCGCTCGTGCCCGAGGGCGAGGAGGCGATGTACGAGGCCGACGCCGTGATCGTGGGGACCGGCGCCGGCGGCGGCGTGATCGCGGCCGGGCTGGCGCAGGCGGGCCGGCGGGTGCTGCTGCTCGAGATGGGCGGCCTCTTCGACGAGTCGGACTTCAACCAGTACGAGCTCTGGGCCTACCAGAACCTCTACTGGCGCGGCGGCCCCAATCCGACCGCGGACATGAACGTGTCGCTCTACGCCGGCTCGAGCTTCGGCGGCGGCACGACCATCAACTGGACCAACTGCCTGCGCACGAAGCCCTGGGTGCGCGAGCAGTGGGCGCGCGAGCACGGCCTCGAGGGGCTCGACACGGCGGAGTTCGACCGGCACCTGGACGCAGTTTGGGCGCGGCTCGGCGTGAACGACCGCTGCTCGGACCTGAACGGCACGCAGACGTCGATGAAGGAAGGCGCCGAGTCGCTCGGCTGGTCGTTCAAGACGGTCACCCGCAACATCGACGAGTCGCGCTACACGCCCGACACCGCCGGCTACATCGGCTTCGGCGACCAGACGGGCGCCAAGCAGTCCACCGCCAAGACCTATCTTGCCGACGCGATCGCGAACGGCGCCGACGTAATCGTGCGCTGCTTCGCCGAGCGGGTGCTCGTCGAGGGCGGGCGCGCCGCCGGGGTGGAGGCCGTCTACAGCGACGCGGAGACGGGCCGCAGCGCCCGCGTGACGGTGCGCGCGCCACGCGTCGTCGTGGCCTGCGGCGCGCTCGAGTCGCCGGCACTCCTGCTGCGTTCGGGGATCGGCGGGCCCGCGGTGGGGGAGAACCTGCGCCTCCATCCGTGCACGGCCACGACCGGCAGCTACCTCGATGACCAGCGCGCCTGGTGGGGCGCGCCGCACGCGGGGCTCGTCGACGAGTTCGCCAACCTCGGCGACGGCCACGGCTTCCTGATCGAGGCGACGCAGTACGCGCCCGGCACGGCCGCCTCGGCCACGCCGTTCGCGGGCGGCGAGACGCACAAGGGCCTGATGGAGCGGATGCGCCACGGGGCGACCTTCATCGGGCTCGTGCGCGATCACGGCGGCGGCCGCGTGACGATCGACGCCGACGGCCAGGCCGTCCCCTGGTATTCGCTCGACGATCCCGTCGACGTCGCGAACACCCACCGGGCGCTGGCGGCGCAGGTGCGCCTGCACGTCGCCGCGGGCGCGCGCGAGATCGCGGCGCTGGCGGCCGGCCTGCCCCAGTGGCGGGTCGGCGACGACGTCGACCGCTACCTCGAGCGGCTCGAACGTGTGCCGCTGCGGGCCGGTGGGTTCAAGCTGTTCGCCGCCCACCAGATGGGGACCTGCCGGATGGGCGGCGATCCACGGACGAGCGTCGCCGGGCCGTGGGGAGAGCTGCACGACACGGCGGGGGTCTGGATCGGCGACGCGAGCGCCTTCCCGACCTCCTCCGGCACCAACCCGATGATCACGATCATGGCCCTCGCCCACCGTACGGGCGAGGCGATCCTGGCGGCGACCCCCGCCGCCGCCACCGCGACCGTCTAGGAGACAGCATGGCCACCGCCACCGAACCAATCGTCCGCGACAGGCTCTACATCGGAGGCGAATGGGTCGAGCCCGCCGGCGAGGGCACGATCGACGTGCTCAACCCCACGACCGAGGAGGTGCTCGGCACGATCCCCGAGGGGACCGCCGAGGACGCGGACCGCGCCGTGCGGGCCGCGCGCGCGGCGTTCGACGAGTGGTCGCGCGTCTCCCCGTACGAGCGCGCCCGCTACAGCGCGGCCATCGGCGCGAAGCTCGACGAGCGCGCCGACGAGCTGGGGTTGCTGTTCACGGCGGAGCTCGGGATGCCGCTCACGCTGTCGCGGATGATCCAGGTCGGCCTGCCGGTGGCCACCTTCTCCTCGCAGCCGGAGCTCGCCGAGGCGATCGAGTGGGAGGAGGAGGTCGGCAACTCGCTGATCGTGCGCGAGCCGGCCGGCGTCGTGGCGGCGATCACGCCCTGGAACTATCCGCTCAGCCAGGTCGCGAACAAGGTGGCACCCGCGATCACGGCGGGCTGCACCGTCGTGCTGAAGCCGAGCGAGGTCGTGCCGCTCAACACCTTCGTGCTCGCCGAGATCTGCGCGGAGGTCGGGCTGCCCGCCGGCGTCTTCAACCTGATCACGGGATACGGCCCGGTCGTGGGGGAGGCGATCGTCTCGCACCCCGAGACGGACCTCGTCTCGTTCACCGGCTCGACGCGCGCCGGGCGGCGCGTCTCCGAGCTCGCGGCCCAGAGCGTCAAGCCTGTCGCCGTCGAGCTCGGCGGCAAGTCCGCCAACGTGATCCTCGACGACGCCGACCTCGAGCGGGCCGTAACCGACGGGGTCGCGAAGTGCTACCTGAACTCGGGCCAGACCTGCAGCGCACTGACGCGCATGCTCGTGCCGCGCGAGAAGCTCGAGCAGGCTGAGCGCATCGCCGCGGCGGTGGCGGAGTCGTTCACCCCCGGAGACCCGTTCACGCAGGGCACGATGCTCGGCCCGCTCGTCTCGGGCACGCAGCTCGAGCGCGTGCGCGGCTACATCGAGAAAGGCGAGGCGGAGGGCGCGAAGCTCGTGACCGGCGGCGCGCAGCCTCCCGAGGGGCTCGATGCGGGCTACTTCGTGCGGCCGACGGTCTTCTCGGAGGTCACTACCGAGATGACGATCGCCCAAGAGGAGATCTTCGGCCCCGTCCTCGCGATCATGCCCTACGAGAACGAGGACGACGCCGTGCGGATCGCCAACGCCTCGATCTACGGCCTCGCTGGCGGGGTGTGGTCTGCAGACGAGGAGCGCGCGAAGGGGGTCGCCGCGCGCATGCGCACGGGCCAGGTCGAGATCAACGGCGGCGCCTTCAACCCACTGGCGCCGTTCGGCGGCCGCAAGCAGTCGGGTCACGGCCGCGAGATGGGCCGCTTCGGCCTCGAGGAGTACCTCGTGGCGAAGTCGCTGCAGCTCTGAAGACGGTCGCGAGCGCGGGATCGTTCCTCGCGCGGAAGGCTTCTATACTCGTCGGTCGCTAGGACTTTCAGTCGTACGCGACGCCCGCCGGGCGCCGCGCCTGGAGGTGGGCTTCGCAGCCCACCTTTTTTTCGCCCGAAACACGGAACAGCCATGCACACCGACCCGCTCACAATCGACATCGAGAAGCGCCTCGCCGGCCCCGAGCCGGACGTGGAGGTGCTCGCGTGCGAGAAGGTCGGGCCGGAGCGCCTGCGGCTGTTCATCGATCACCCGGACGGGGTGTCGCTCGCACTCTGCGAGCGCGTGACGAACCATCTGCGCGAGCTGCTCGCCGACTACGGCCTCGAGGTCTCCTCGCCGGGCCCCGAGCGGCCGCTTACGAAGCCCGACCACTTCCGCCGCTTCCTCGGCCGGCGCGCCCGCGTGCGGCTGCGCGAGCCGAGGGACGGCCACAAGAGCTTCACCGGGGAGCTCGTCGGCGCCAGCGACGACGAGGTGACCGTCGCCGCGGGCGAGGGGATCGTTTCGATCCTGTACTCGGACATCAACCGGAGCAACCTCGTGGAGGGGGAGCGATGACGAAGGAGATCGTCGAGGCCGTAGGGGTCCTCGAGCGCGAGAAGGGCATCTCAGCCGACCGCCTGATGGCGGCGCTGGAGGACGCGCTCCTCTCCGCGTACAAGAAGACGCAGGATGCCGCCCGCTACGCGCGCGTGGAGGTAGACCGCGGCAGCGGCGACTTCCGCGTGTACGAGCTGATCCTGCCGCCTGATCTCGAGGAGCAGTTGCTGGACGAGGTGGAGGAGGAGGCGGGGGAGCCGACCGTCGACCCGGAGACCGGCGAGATGGTCTATCCCGAGGCGCCCGAGATCGATCAGGAGCGGCTCATGCAGTACCGCGACCAGATCGACGAGCACGATGTGACGCCCGACGACTTCGGCCGCATCGCCGCGCAGACCGCCAAGCAGGTGATCCTGCAGCGGATCCGCGAGGCCGAGCGCGACAACGTCTTCGAGGAGTACGAGGACCGGCTCGGCGAGCTGATCACCGGCATCGTCCAGCAGTCCGACTCGCGCTACACGCTCGTGCAGCTGCGCGAGCGCGTCGAAGCACTGCTGCCGCGCGGCGAGCAGGTGCACGGCGAGCGCTACGACCACGGCCAGCGGATCAAGGCGATCATCACCGACGTCTCGAACCAGGCGAAGGGCCCGTCGATCATCGTGTCGCGGCGCTCGCCCGAGCTGATCCGCGCGCTGTTCGAGCTCGAGGTGCCGGAGATCGCCGACGGCCTGGTCGAGATTCAGAACGTGGCGCGCGAGCCCGGCTACCGCTCGAAGATCGCCGTCGTGTCGCACGCCTCGGGGGTCGACCCCGTGGGCGCCTGCGTGGGCCCGCGCGGCTCGCGCGTGCGCATGGTCGTGTCCGAGCTGCGCGGCGAGAAGATCGACATCATCCCCTTCAACGAGGAACCGGCGCGCTTCGTGGCGAAGGCGCTGTCGCCCGCACGCGTGCGCGAGGTGCTCGTCGACGACGAGGCCAAGCAGGCCACGGTGATCGTGCCCGACGACCAGCTCTCGCTGGCGATCGGGAAGGACGGCCTCAATGCGCGGCTCGCCGCCCGGCTGACGGGCTGGCGCGTCGACATCCGCTCGGAGACCGAGTTCGCCGAGGAAGAGGCGACGATGGGCTACCAGGAGGAGGAGGTGTCCGGCCGCTGCGCGGCGATCCTCGCGAACGGCAAGCGCTGCCCGAACGCCTCGCTGCCCGGCTCGCGCTACTGCGGCCTGCCCGCGCACCAGGAGCTCGCCGAGAAGGGCACCGACTACCTCGTGCCGCCGGACGAGGGCGGCGCGGAGCCTGTCGACGACGAGGAGCCGCTCGAGGCGGAGGAGCCGGTCGCCCGGGAGGCTGCCGCGGAGAGCGCCGTGGCCGAGGAGCTCGCGGACGACGAGCTTGCCGCCGAGGCCGTCACGGAGGAAGCCGCCGGCGAGGACGCGGGCACCGAGGAGGTCGCGGTCGAGGCCGATGTCGAGATCGGCGAGGCCCCGGCGGACGCCGCCGAGGAGGCGAAGGAGTCGTAGAGCCGCAGCGCAGCTGCGTCGCCTGCAGGCGCTCGCTCCCCAAGCGCGAGCTGCTGCGCCTGGTGCGCACTGCGGACGGCAGGATCGTGGCGGACGCTTCCGCCCGAGCGGAGGGCCGCGGCGCCTACGTCTGCTCGGACCCCGACTGCGCCGCTAGTCTCGCCCAAGGGCGCACGCTCGCGCACTCGCTGCGGGCGCCCGTAACCGTCGAACCGGAGACCATAGACTTAGTTCACGAATGGCAAAGAAGCGCGTTCACGAGATAGCGAAGGAGAGAGGGATCACCTCGAAGGAGGCTGTCGCCATCCTGCAGAAGGCCGGCCTCGAGGTGAAGTCCCACTCATCGAGCGTCGAGGAATCCGACGCCGCTCGCGCCTTCGCCAACGGCGCGCAGGCCGCGGCACCAGCGGCTGCGCCGGCCGAGCCGCCGGCTGAGGCCGCACCCCCCGCCCCCGAGGCCCCGGCGGCGCCTGCCGCCGAGGCATCGTCGACGCCGCCCGCGGCAGAGGGGCGACCTGGACCGGACGGACAGGGCACGCCCCGCGCCCCCCGCGGAGGCGGGCGCCCGCCAGGCGACGGCCGGCGTGGGCAGGGACAGCGCCCTCAGGGCGGCGGCCAGCAGCGCTCCGGCGGCCCCCAGCGCCCCGCGATCCAGCGCCCGCCCAGCCCCGAAGGTGAGGTGCGCCGCGCGGGCCCCGAGGGACGGGGACCCAGAATCCTTCAGGACGCTCCTCCGCCCGAGCAGCGCTCACCGCAGGGTGGGCAGCGGGGCGGCGGCCGTTCGGCCGAACGCTCCGGCCCGCGCGGTCAGGGCGGCGGGCGCGGCCCCGGCGGGCCAGCGGGTGGCGGTCGCGGTCCGGCAGACCCCGGCCAGCCGGCCGACGGCGGCCGTCAGGCAGCGGGCGGGCGCGGCGGCAGACCGACCCGCGGAGGTCGCGCAGGCGAGGGCGGCGGTGCAGCAGCCGGCCCCGGTGGCCGGCGCAGGCGCGTCGTCATCGACTCGCAAGCTTCCCGGCGTGACCGTCCCGGCCCGCCGCAGCAGTCCCAGCCACCGCGCCGCGGACGCGGGCGCCGGCGCCGGCCGCAGTGGGTCGAGCCCGATCTCGAGGCGGAGGCGCAGGCGAAGCTGGAGGCCGAGCAGCAGGAGGAGCCGGCCGTCCAGGTTCGCTCCGGCTCGACGGTCAAGGAGGTCGCCGAGTCGCTCCAGCTGAGCGCTCCCGAGGTCATCAAGAAGCTGATGGAGCTCGGCGAGATGGCGACGCTCACGCAGACGCTCTCCGACGAGGCCATCGAGGTCCTCGGCGAGGGCTTCGACAAGAGGGTCGAGATCGTGTCGGCCGAAGAGGAGGTCGAGCCCGAGCCCGAGTACTCGGACAGCGCCGACGAGCTGATCGAGCGCCCGCCCGTGATCACGATCATGGGCCACGTCGACCACGGCAAGACCTCGCTGCTCGACGCGATCCGCGAGACCGAGGTCGCCGCGGGCGAGGCCGGCGGGATCACTCAGCACATCGGCGCGTACCAGGTCCGTCGCGACGACCACACGATCACCTTCCTCGACACCCCGGGCCACGAGGCCTTCACCGCCATGCGCGCCCGCGGCGCCAAGGTCACCGACATAGCCGTGATCGTCGTCGCCGCCGACGACGGCGTCATGCCGCAGACGGTCGAGGCGATCGACCACGCCAAGGCCGCCGGCGTCCCCGTGATGGTCGCCGTGAACAAGATCGACAAGGACGGCGCGGACCCCAATCGCGTGCGCGGCGAGCTCGCGCAGCAGGGCCTCACGCCCGCCGATTGGGGCGGCGACACCGAGTTCGTCGACGTCTCGGCCAAGACGCGCCAGAACCTCGACGACCTGCTCGAGACGCTCGTGACGCTCGCCGAGATCCAGGAGCTGAAGGCCAACCCGGACACCGAGGCTTCGGGGTTCGTCATCGAGTCTCGCCTCGACCCGGGCCGTGGTGCCGTCGTCACTCTCCTGATCCACCGCGGCCGCATGCAGGTCGGCGACTCCGTCGTCGCCGGCGAGACCTGGGGTCGCGTGCGCGCGATGCAGGACTTCCGCGGCCAGCGCCTCGAAGAGGCGACGCCCGGCATGCCGGTCGAGATCCTCGGTTTCGACGGCGTCCCCGACGCAGGCGAGCAGTTCCGGGTGGTCGAGAACGACCGCGAGGCGAAGCGCGTCGCCAACGAGCGCGCGATCCGCATGAAGCAGCAGGCGCTCGCCCGCCAGGCCCGTCGGCGCGTGTCGCTCGAGGACGTGCTCGCGCGTGCCGAGCGCGGCGAGAAGGAGCTGAACCTGGTGCTCAAGGCCGACGTGGCGGGATCGCTCGAGGCGCTCGCCGACGAGATCGTGCGGCTGCCCCAGGAGCAGGTGCAGGTCAACATCATCCGCGAGGGCGTCGGCGGCATCGCCGAGTCCGACGTCATGCTCGCCTCGGCATCCGACGCCGTGATCATCGGCTTCAACGTCCGACCGGTCGGCAACGCCGGTCAGGTGGCGGACCAAGAGGGCGTCGAGATCCGCACGTACTCCGTGATCTACAAGATCGTCGAGGACCTGCGCGACGCCATGGAGGGACTGCTCGAGGCCGTGGAGGTCGAGGAGCAGGTGGCGACCGTCGAGGTGCGCGCGACCTTCAAGGCCTCGCGCGTCGGCACGATCGCCGGCTGCTACGTGACCGACGGGACCGTGCGGCGCGGCGCCCAGTGCCGGCTCGTGCGCGATGGCACGGTCGTCTACACGGGACGCATCGGCTCGCTGCGTCGCTTCAAGGACGACGTGCGCGAGGTCACGACGGGCATGGAGTGCGGCATCGTCCTCGAGAACTATCCCGACCCGAAGGAGGGGGACGTGATCGAGGTCTTCGAGACGAGGCGGGTCGAGCAGACGCTGTCATGAGTCGTTGAGCTTTGTCTGCCTGATCGAGATCCAGCTCCACTTCCCCGACAACGCCAGCCTCAAGGGCAAGCGCAAGGAATTGAGCTCGCTGAAGGCCCAGCTGCAGCGCCGCTTCGGCGCCACCGTGGCCGAGACCGGTCACCACGACCTCTGGCAACGGGCGACGTTGACCGCCGCCGTCGTGGCCCGCGACGCCCGTAGCGTGCGCGAGCGCGCCGACGGGATCACGCGATTCGTCGATTACATGTTTCCCGAGCGTGCCGCGGTGGAAAGCCTTGTGGTGTCCGCCCGGGACCTGATGGAGCGGTAGCCGGCATGGCCGACCGCATGCGCCGGGTCAACGAGGCGGTTCGTGAGGTCGTCTCGGCAAGGATCGCCGAAGGCCTTCGGGACCCACGCATAGGATTCGTCACCGTGACCGCCGTCGAGACAAGCCCCGATTTACGTCACGCGCGCGTCTACGTGAGCGTGCTCGGCTCCGACGAGGAGCGCGCCGCCTCCCTGGAGGGGCTCGAGTCGGCCCACGGGGTGCTGCAGCAGGCAGTCGCCGGTGAGCTGCGCATGAAGTGGACGCCCACGCTTCAGTTCGTCTTCGACGAGTCGATAGACAGGGGTATGCGCATCACCGAGCTGCTGGACGACGACGCATGACGGTCGTCACCGAGCAGGAACAGGTCCTCCAGGAGCTGCGCCAGGCCGACAAGCTGCTTCTGACCACCCACGAGAACCCCGACGGCGACGCGCTCGGATCCCTGCTGGCCATGCACCGGCTGCTTCAGCAGCTCGGCAAGGACTCGCTGATGTACATGTCCCCGGACGAGTTCCCGCTGCCGTGGGAATACCGCGGCTTCTCGTTCGAGGGGCTCGTCGGCGCGCCGCCCGCGGACGTCGCGGAGCGGACGATCGTCTTCCTCGACTGCGGAAACATCGATCGCATGCCGGTCGACTTCCTGCAGGAGGACGGGCTCCACCTCCTCAACATCGATCACCACCACGACAACACCCGCTTCGGCACCGTCAACCTTGTGCGGCCGGAAGCCTCCTGCACCGCGGAGATCGTGTGGCGGCTGTCGAAGGAGCTCGACGTCGTGATCACGCCGGGCATCGCCGACGCTCTCTACGTCGGGCTCGTGACCGACACCGGCCGCTTCATGTACGAGAACACCTCGCCCGAAGCCCATCGCATGGCGGCCGAGCTGATCGAGGCCGGGGTACAGCCGCACCAGGTGTACCGGCGTCTCTGGGAGGACCTTCCGTTCCGCCGCCTCCAGCTGCTGCAGCGCGCGCTCGCGAGCGTCGAGCGCCACGACGACGGCTCGATCACGATCGCGCATCTGACCAAGCAGGACTACGAGGCCACCGGGGCGCTCGAGACGGACTCGGAGGGCGTCGTCGACCACATGCGCGCCGTCGAGGGCACGCGCGTCGCGGTGCTGGTGCGGGAGCTGCTGGCCGAGGACCGTCAGGGCATGCGCAAGGTCAGCCTACGCGCCACCGACGGCAGCGTTGACGTGTCGCGGCTCGCGCGGGTCTTTGGCGGCGGCGGCCACCCACAGGCCGCCGGTTTCTCGACCGCCGTGCCGTACCCGGAGCTCGTCGAGCGGCTCCGCGACCAGGTCCGCGAGCAGCTCGCGGCCCTGGATGCTTGACCGCGCCGCCGCCTGCTGACGGGGTCCTGCTGGTGGACAAGCCCGCGGGGGTGACCTCGCATGACGTCGTCGCGCGCGTACGGCGGGAGCTTCCGCGTGGCACGAAGGTCGGCCACGCCGGCACGCTCGACCCATTCGCGACCGGGCTGCTGCTCGTGCTCGTCGGCCGCGCCACGCGCGCCCAGCGCTTCCTGATGGCGCTGCCGAAGACCTACCGGGCTGTCGCGCGGCTCGGCTGGACCTCGGACACGGGCGACCGCGACGGTCAGCTCACCCGCACCGCCCGCGTCCCGGAGCGGCTCGAGATCCGTGTCGGCGAGCAGCTCCAGCGCCCGCCGGCGCACTCCGCCGTGCGCGTGGGAGGAAGGCGCGCCTACGAGCTGGCCCGGAGCGGCGTGCGGGTCGAGCTCGAGCCGCGCCCGATCCGGGTGCATCGCGCGGAGCTCCTCTGGCACGAGGGCGAGCGCGCGGCGTTCGAGATCGAGTGCTCGTCGGGAACCTACGTGCGCGTGCTCGTCTCCGACCTCGGCGACGCGTACTGCGAGGAGCTCGAGCGCACCGCGGTCGGGCCGTTCCGGCTCGCCGACGCCGGCGAGCGCGTGCTGCCCCTTGCCGAGGCGCTCGCCTTCCTGCCCGAGCGCCGGCTCTCCGCGGAGGAGGCACGGGCGGTCCGCCACGGCCGCCGCGTGACGGCCGGCCCCGAGGCCGCGCCG
The DNA here is from genome assembly GCA_963734025.1 of uncultured Thermoleophilaceae bacterium. Lineage (GTDB taxonomy): Bacteria > Actinomycetota > Thermoleophilia > Solirubrobacterales > Thermoleophilaceae > JACVRW01. The sequence goes on along the minus strand of CAVTFR010000015.1, from coordinate 272,646 downwards.
CACCTTCGGCTCACCCATGAGGCCGAGCTGATCGCGATCGGCGAGCCGCGCGCTGGGGAGCTTCAGCCCGTCATAGTGTTCGCGCCCGCATGAAGGTCACAGATCTAACCGTGGTGGAGCCGGGCTCGGGCCCGCGCAGCGTCGCGATCGGTACGTTCGACGGCGTCCATCTCGGCCATCGCGAGGTGATCCGCGGGTCGAGCACCGTCCTGACGTTCGACCCGCACCCGCTCTCGGTGATCCATCCGGAGGCGACGCCCAAGCTGATCAGCCCCTTTCCGGTCAAGCGCGACCTGATCGCCGGCCTGGGCGTCGCCGAGCTCGTGATCATCCCCTTCGACCGCGGCTTCTCGCAGCAGAGCGCGGAGGACTTCGTGCAGGACGTGCTGGTCAACCGGCTCGGGGCGGAACGGGTCTCGGTGGGGGAGAACTTCCGCTTCGGCAAGGGCGCGCGCGGCACCGCTGAGTTCCTGGCGAAGCACGACGAGTTCGAGACGCGGGTCGTCTCGCTCGTCGAGGCGGAGGGGGAGACGATCTCCTCGAGCCACATCCGCGGCCTGGTCGCGGCCGGCGAGGTGAGGGAGGCGGCCGAGTTCCTGGGCGGCCCGTTCCTGTTCGAGGGCGAGATCGTGCACGGCGACAAGCGCGGCCGCGAGCTCGGCATGCCGACCGCCAACCTGGTGCCCGACGACGCCTACGTCTGTCCCGGCCACGGCGTCTACGCGGCGACCGCGTACCTGCCGTACACGCCCGGGCAGCCCGCGGAGGGCATGTCGGCCGCGGTCAACGTGGGCGTGCGCCCGACCTTCGAGACCGGCCGCGGCCTCCTCGTCGAGGCGCACCTGATCGGCTTCGACGCCGACATCTACGGCGAGACGCTGCGCCTCGCCTTCCTCGACCGGCTGCGCGGCGAGAAGCGCTTCGACTCGGTCGACGAGCTGGTCGAGCAGATGCACGCGGACGTCAGGCAGGCGCAGGCGATCGCCGAGGGCGGCGACTGAGCGGTCGCCCGTCCGCCTCCTCCTTGACCAGCTTGGCGTCCTGACCACCCATACGGTGGCCAAAGCGGCCAGGTGGCACCGATTAGTCGGCAGTCCGGAGCCGGTCACAGCGCCAGACCCGTCTGAGAGGAGCAGCATGGAGCGTGAACCGTCGATCGAGCAGCGCCCCGAGGAGCCCTATGCCGGCATCGCGGCCGAGGTGGAGAACGAGGACGAGTTCCGGAGCGTGGTCGACCGCTCGTTTCCGGAGCTCTTCGGCTGGCTGCAGAGCCATGGCATCGCGCCCGCCGGCGCTCCCTTCATCCGCTACCTCGAGCTGTCGCGCGACGGCCAGCCGCTGCGCTTCGAGCTCGGCGTCGCGACCGGCGCCGCGCCGGAGGCCGACGGGCCGGTGCACGCAGGCGTGCTGCCGGCCGGCCGCTACGCCACCCTCGTCCACGTCGGGCCCTACACGCACGCCGAGGTCGACGATCTGAGCGACGCCCGCGCCGCGCTCAGCGCCTGGGCGGAGCGCAAGGGGGTCGGCCTCGAGAGCTCGGCGACGGCGCGCGGCACGGCGTTCACGGCGAGCGTCGAGCGCTACCTGACCGACGCATCGCGGGAACCCGATTGGTCCAGGTGGGAGACGGAGCTTGCCTGCCTGATTGCGAGCGCCTGACGGCTGCTACGGTTTCCCGCCGAATGTCACTGACTGCAGACGCAAAGCGCGAGATCGTCGCCAAGCATGGGCGCGGGGATGCCGACACCGGCTCCACCGAGGTCCAGGTGGCGCTGCTGACCGCGCGCATCAACGAGCTCACCGAGCACCTGCGCGAGCACACGAAGGATCACCACTCACGCCGTGGCCTGCTCATGCTCGTCGGCAAGCGCCGCCGGTTGCTCAAGTACCTGCAGAAGTCGGACATCGACCGCTACCGGTCGCTCATCCAGGAGCTCGGCCTCCGCCGATGATCGCGCCCGGCTCCGCGGCGCCGGATTTCACGCTGCCGGACCAGGATGGGAACGAGGTGGCGCTGTCGGACTTCCGCGGGCGCACGCTCGTGCTCGTCTTCTACCCGGCGGACTTCAGCCCCGTCTGCACCGACCAGCTGAACGTCTACCAGGAGGTACTGCCGCAGATGGAGGAGCGGGGGGCCACGCTCGTCGGCATCTCCGTCGACGGGGCGTTCTCCCACAAGGCCTTCCGGCAGCACGCCGGCATTTCGATGCCGCTGCTGTCCGACTTCCACCCCAAGGGCGAGGTCGCGAAAGCCTACGGCGTCTACTCGGAGGAGTACGGCGTCGCCGGGCGCGCACTCGTGATGGTCGACCCCGAGGGTGTCGTCACGTGGGCGCATCAGTCCCCGCCGCTCGAGATCCCGGGTGCCAACCTCATCTTCGACGCCCTGGAGCAGCGCACCGCCGCCTGAGCCGGGCCCGGGCGATCACGTCCGTGGCAGCGGCCCGGTGGTGATCGAGTACGCCGACCTCGAGTGCCCGTACTGCGCCGCGGCGCACCTGATCCTCAAGAAGCTGCCGGTGACGAGGGTGTTCCGGCACTTCCCCGTTGTCTCGAAGCACCCACGGGCACGGGTGCTCGCCGCGGCGGCCCACGCGGCCGGCCTGCAGGGGCGCTTCTGGGAGATGCACGACTCGCTGCTCGAGGACCAGGGCCATCTCGACGACCCGCACCTGTGGAAGCGAGCGGAGCGGCTCGGGCTCGACCTGGAGCGGTTCGAGGCCGAGCGGCGCTCCGAGGCGGCGCGCGAGCAGGTCGAGCGTGACTTCCGAGGCGGCATCCGCGCGGGGGTGACGACGACACCAACGCAGTTCGTCGCCGGGCGCGCGCACCCCGGCGTGCCGGGCGCCGACCTGATCGCCGCGCTCCGCGCCGGTTGATTCGCCGCGCCACTTACGGGGAATAAGTGACCCATGGACATCGGACGAGTGCTTGCACGGATGACGATCGGCGGCCTCTTCATCGGGCACGGGACACAGAAGCTGTTCGGCTGGTTCGGTGGCCACGGATTGGAGGGCACCGCCGGCGTGATGGACAACCTCGAGCTGCGGCCTCCGCGCCACAACGCCCTGGCCGCGGGGATCTCCGAGACGGCCGGTGGCGCCCTGCTCGCGGCAGGCGCGCTCACGCCGGTGGCCGGCGCGATGCTGACCGGCTCGATGACGACCGCCATCCGCAAGGTCCATCTCGACAAGGGCTTCTGGAACACCGGCGGCGGCTATGAGTTCAACCTGGCGCTCGTCGCGGCCGCGATCGCGCTCGTGGACGCCGGCCCCGGCAGGCCCTCCGTGGACGAGGCGCTCGGGCTGAAGCTGAAGGGGAGCGGCTGGGCCCTGGCGGCGCTGGTGGGCGGGGTCGCCGCCTCGACCGCCGTGATCGAGTTGGGGAGGCGCACGCCGGCCAAGGAGACGGCCGCCCCGGGCGGTCGCTTCCAGCGTGCCGAGGAGGGTGAGGAGCAGGGCGCGCCCGCCGAGAATCCCGCCTAGAAAGCGGTCTCTCCCCGCCTCCGGATCAGCCGCGTGGCCGCGGCGTTGCTAGCCTTGCCGGAGTTCGCAACAGGACGAATGAAGAAAGCCATGCCGCCAACCGGAGGCGGCTGAAAGGACAGGAATGACTGTTGATGTGAGCCAGGTCTCGCTCGAGATGGGCGGGAACTCGATCGAGTTCGAGACCGGCAAGCTCGCCAGGCAGGCGAGCGGCTCCGTAGTCGTTACCGCCGGCGAGACGAAGGTTCTCTGCACCGCGACCGCCGGCAATCCCCGCGACGTCGACTTCCTACCGCTGACCGTCGACGTGGAGGAGCGCATGTACGCCGCGGGCAAGATCCCCGGCAGCTTCTTCCGCCGCGAGGGCCGTGCCGGCGAGAAGGCCACGCTTACCGCCCGAATGATCGACCGGCCCCTGCGCCCGCTCTTCCCGAAGGGCTGGAACCGCGAGACCCAGCTGGTCTCGATCCCCATGTCGATCGACCATCACCACCCCTACGACGTGCTCGCCATGAACGGCGCGAGCGCCGCGCTGATGGTCTCCGACATCCCCTTCCCGGCGCCCGTGGGCGCCGTGCGCATCGGCCAGGACGGCGAGGGCAACTTCCTCGTCAACCCCGATGAGGAGTGGCTGCTCGAGTCCCCGCTCGACCTCGTGGTCGCGGGCACCGAGGAGGCCATCCTGATGGTCGAGGCGGGCGCCAACGAGATCACCGAGGCCGAGATCCTCGATGCGCTCGACATCGCGCACGCCGAGATCAAGCGCCTCTGCGAGGCCCAGCACGAGCTGCGCCGCAAGGCCGGCAAGGACAAGATCGAGCTGGCCCCGCCGCAGGTCGACGAGTCGATCCTCTCGGAGGTTCGCTCGCGCTTCGGCGACGCCCTCGACGCCGCGACCCAGGTCGTCGACAAGCTCGAGCGCCAGGACGCCACGAAGGCGGTCGAGGAGGAGGTCCTCGAGGCGCTGGGCACCGAGGCCGAGGCCGACGAGGACGCCGTCCACGTCCGCCGCGCCGAGGTCCAGCGCGCCTTCGACAAGCTCGAGAAGGACATCATCCGCCGCCGCATCGCGGTGGACAAGAAGCGCCCCGACGGCCGTGCCGCCGAGGAGATCCGCGAGATCTGGATCGAGGTGCCGGCGGCCCCGCGCCTGCACGGCTCCGCGATCTTCACGCGCGGCCAGACGCAGGCGTTCTCGGTCGCTGCGCTCGGCACGACGCGTGACGAGATGCGCCTCGACACGCTTGGCCTGCAGGAGACCAAGCACTACTTCCACCACTACAACTTCCCGCCGTTCTCGGTGGGCGAGGCGGGCTTCATGCGCGGCCCCAAGCGCCGCGACATCGGTCACGGCGCGCTCGCCGAGCGCGCGCTGGTTCCGGTGGTTCCGAAGATCGACGAGTTCCCGTACACGATCCGCGTGGTCTCGGACATCCTCGAGTCGAACGGCTCGAGCTCGATGGCCTCGGTCTGCGGCTCGACGCTGTCGCTGATGGACGCCGGCGTGCCGATCAAGGCGCCTGTGGCGGGCGTGGCGATGGGCCTGATCAAGGAAGGCGACGACTACGTGGTCCTCACGGACATCGCGGGCGTCGAGGACCACCTGGGCGACATGGACTTCAAGGTCGCCGGGACCTCCGAGGGCATCACCGCCCTGCAGATGGACATCAAGATCACCGGCGTGACGTTCGACATCCTGCGCGACGCGCTCTCGCAGGCCAAGGACGCCCGCATGACGATCCTCGGCAAGATGGCCGACGCGATCTCAGAGCCGCGCGCCGAGCTGTCCCAGTACGCACCGCGGATCTCGCAGATCCAGATCGACACCGAGAAGATCGGCGCGGTCATCGGCAAGGGCGGCGAGACGATCCGGGCGCTGTCGGAGGAGTTCGACGCGCAGATCGACATCGACGACGACGGCACGGTGCGCATCTACGCGCAGACGGGCGACCAGGGCGACGCCCTGACCGACCGCATCCGCTCGATGACCAAGGAGGTCGAGGTCGGCGACGAGTTCACCGGCAAGGTCGTGAAGACGACCACCTTCGGCGCCTTCGTCGAGCTTGCCAAGGGCACCGACGGCCTCCTGCACATCTCGAACATCGCCCCCGGCCAGCGCCCCAACACGGTCGAGGAGGTCGTGAACCGGGGCGACGAGCTGGCGGTGAAGGTGGTCGAGGTCGACCGCGAGCGTGGCCGCATCGGCCTGCGCCTCGCCGACGATCCGGAGATCTCCGGCAAGTCGCCAGAGGAGCTGGCCTCGATGGGCACCGGCGACAAGGGCGGCCGCGGCGACCGCGGCGGCCGTGGCCGGCGCGACCGCGAGAACGGCGGCCGCGGCGGACGCGACCGGGACCGTGACCGTGGCGGCTCGCGCTACCGCGACCGGGATCGCTCCGAGTAGCCGCTTGAGCACGGGGCCGGCACAGCTCACCACCCTCGACTCGGGCGTCCGGGTCGTGACCGAGGCGATTCCCTCGGTCCGCTCGATAGCGCTCGGGTTCTGGGTGCGGGCCGGCTCGCGTGACGAGGGCAACGAGCATGCGGGGATCTCGCACTTCCTCGAGCACCTGCTCTTCAAGGGCACGGAGCGCTTCTCGTCGCGCGAGATCGACGAGCTCTTCGATGCGATGGGGGCGGAGGTCAACGCCGGCACCGGCAAGGAGACGACCTCCGTCCACTCGCGCTTCCTCGACGGCCAGCTCGAGCGCGCCTTCGACGTGCTCCAGGACATGGTGCTGCGGCCGGCGTATCCGGACATCGACTCGGAGCGTCAGGTCGTGATCGAGGAGATCGCGATGTACGAGGACGAGCCCTCGGACAAGGTCCACGACGTGCTCGCCGGCGCCGTCTTCGGCGAGCACCCGCTCGGCCGGCCGATCATCGGCCGGGCGGATGTGATCGGCTCGGTGCCCGTACCGACCATCGCCGCGTGGCACGACGGCCGCTACGTGCCGGGCAACATCGTGGTGGCGGCCGCCGGCAACCTCGAGCACGAGCGGATCGTGTCGCTTGTCGAGGGGGCCTTCGGCGGCGCTGCGCCGCTGCCGGTCGCGCCGGCCTCGCCGGAGCTCCGCGGGCCGGTGCTGCGCTTCCACCAGAAGGAGACCGAGCAATACCACCTCTGCCTGGGCGGTCCGGGCATCGCGCGCGGCGACGAGCGCCGTTTCGCGCTGCGCATCCTCGACACGATCCTGGGAGGCTCGACGTCGTCGCGTCTTTTCCAGGAGGTGCGCGAGAAGCGCGGGCTCGCTTACGCCGTCTACTCGTACGCGAGCCACTACCGCGACAGCGGCCAGGTGGCCGTCTACGTGGGCACACGGCCGGACAACGTCACGGAGGCGATCGAGGTGATCGGCGCCGAGCTCGCGCGCGTCCAGAGCGAGGGAGTGAGCGAGGAGGAGCTCGAGCGCGCCCGCGAGAACGTGAAGGGCCGCACGGTGCTGTCGATGGAATCGACGCTGACGCGCATGAACCGGCTCGGCAGCTCGCTTCTGATGGACGTGCCGATCCTGACCGTGGACGAGCTGCTGGCCGCCCTCGACGCGGTGACGCTCGAGGACGTGAACTCGCTCGCCGGCGAGCTCTGGGCGCCCGACCGCCTGTCGGCCGCCGGCGTCGGCGGCAGTGAGGACAGGTTCCGCGCCGCGCTCGAGTCGGTGAGCCCCGGGCTCGCGCAGGCCGCGTGATCAACGTAGCCGTCTCCGGCGCCGCGGGGCGTATGGGGGAGACGGTCTGCGCCGCCGTCGAGGGCGCCGACGACATGGCGCTCGTGGGTCGCGCCGACCCGCTGCTGCAGGTCGCCCTCGCCGACGTGTTCGGCGACGCCGACGTCGTGGTCGACTTCTCTACGCCCGAGAGCGCCCTTCAGAACGCCCGCACGTGCATCGAGGCGGGCGTCCACTGCGTGGTGGGCACGACGGGGGCCGACTTCTCGGAGCTCGAGGGCGTGGGTGACGCGAACCTGTTCGTCGCGCCCAACTTCGCCATCGGCGCGGTCCTCATGATGCGTTTCGCGCAGCAGGCCGCCGAGCACATGCCCGAGTGCGAGATCATCGAGCTTCACCACGACCGCAAGCTGGACGCGCCCTCCGGCACGGCGGCGCGCACCGCCGAGCTGATCCGCGCCGCGGGCGGCAACGTCCACGAGCCGATCCACTCCGTGCGGCTGCCGGGGCTCGTGGCGCACCAGGAGGTCCTCTTCGGCGGGCTCGGGCAGACGCTCTCTATCCGCCACGACTCGATCGCGCGCGAGTCGTTCATGCCGGGCGTGTTGCTCGCCGTGCGCAAGGTCGGCTCGCTCGAACGCTCGCCCACCGTCGGGCTCGAGCACCTTCTCTAGCCTCCAGCCGGGTGAGCACGGACCGAAACAGGCGACTGGTGCTGCTCGGCGGCGCCCTCCTTGCGGCAGTCGTCGTCGTGGTGGTGGCGATCGTCATCAGCCAGGGCGGGTCGGACGACGAAGACCAGGCGCCGCCCTCGGGCGGCCGCGCCGAGCCGAGCCAGACCGCTGAGGTCGAGGAGCTCTTCGGCGGCATCCCGCAGCAGGGAGTGACCCTCGGTGAGCCCGACGCGCCGGCGACGCTGATCGAGTTCGCCGACCTGCAGTGCCCATTCTGCGCTGAGTACACGACCGGCGCGCTGCCGACCGTCATCCAGGACTACGTGCGGACCGGGCGCCTGAAGATGCAGCTGCGGCTGCTGCGCTTCATCGGCCCCGACTCCGAGCGCGGCGCCGAGGTTGCGGCCGCGGCGACCCTCCAGGACAAGGGCTGGGACTTCAGCGACCTCTTCTTCCGCAACCAGGGCCAGGAGAACTCGGGCTACGCGACTGACCAGTTCCTGCAGCGGATCGCGCGCGCCACGCCCGGGCTCGACGTCGACCAGCTCGAATCCGACCTCGACAGCCCGCCCGCCCAGGCGCTGATCCGCCAGGCGGAGCGCCAGGCCAACCGGCTCGGCGTGAGCGGCACGCCCTCGTTCTTCATTCAGCAGGGAGACGGCGCGCCGCAGCCGCTCGAGCTCAGCGCGCTCGACGCGGACACTGTGACCGCCGCGATCGATTCCGCCCTCGGCGAGCAATGAGCGATAGCCGGCTGCGCCGGCTGATCGGCCTCGTCGCGCTGATCGGCCTCGCCGTGGCGGCATACCTCACCTACGTCCACTACGCCGAGCTCGAGCCGATCTGCGCCGGCGGTGGCGGCGGCTGCGAGAAGGTCCAGAACTCGAGCTACGCCGAGCTCGCGGGCATACCGGTGGCCGTGCTCGGCCTGGTCGGCTACGCCCTCATCCTCGCCTCGCTGTGGCTGCCGGGCGACAACGGCAGGATTGCCGGCGCGCTGCTCGCTCTCGCCGGCTTCGGCTTCAGCGCCTACCTGACCTGGCTCGAGCTGTTCGAGATCGACGCGATCTGCCAGTGGTGCGTGGCAAGCGCCGTGCTGATGACGATCCTGGCCGTCGCGACGAGCTGGCGGCTCGTCCGGCCGGATTGACGGCGCTCAGGCGGCCGTCTGGCCGTCGCTGCGCCGCAGCGCGCGCGGGACGACGAAGCGGATGCCCGAGCGCCCCTCGTCGATCGAGCAGGTCTTGTTGTCGATCAGCCCCAGGCGCTTGGCGTGGGGCACGAGCGCCATCTGGTTGAGGTAGCTGTCGTGTCCCCGTTTACGGGTGATGAACCATATGTATCCGGTGTCACGCAACCTCGCCCGATAATGGACGAGCGCCTCCTTGGCGTCCTCCTCGCTCTCGACGAGCACGATCGCCCCGTCCAGCTCGCCCGAGCGCACGAGCCCACGGCCGATGGCGTCCTTGACGTCGCGACGCAGGCCGACGCCGACGTCGCCCGTCACCTCGACCCGCTGGTCGGGCTGTACGCCGAGCTTCTGGACCGTGCTCCGGTGGCTGTAGTCGCGTTCGTTGGGCATCTGGGCAGGGGAATTCTGCCATTTGCAGCGGAGGTTTCGGAAGGCCTGTGGGAGCGCTAAGGTGCTTCGACGCGAATCGAGGAGGTGCGCATGGGTTTCATGGACAAGGCGAAGAAGCTCGCCGAGCAGGCGCAGCAGAAGCTCGACGAGGCGCAGGAGGGCTTCAACCAGAGCGCGTCCCCTCAGCACACCCCGGATCCGAGTAGCGTCCGCTACGACGAACACGGGCGCCCCATCCGGGAGGAGACGCCGGCCGCCGCCACCCCGCCGCCGGCGGCCGAGCCCGCCGAGCCTGGCGTTGCCGAGCCGCCTCGGCCCACCCCTACGGGGGACACGAATCAGAACCCCGACCCCTTCAAGCCGCTCCAGTAGGGAGCGGGGTCCAATGGTCATCGGCGGCATCCTCACTGCGATGGTCACGCCGTTCGACGCGAACGGCGACCTCGACGAGGACGCGGCCGTCCGGCTCATGCGCTTCCTGCTCGAAAACGGGTCCGACGGGCTCGTCGTGGCCGGGAGCACCGGTGAGGCGGCCACGCTGACCGACGAGGAGAAGGCGCGGCTCTGGGAGCTCGCGGTGGGCGAGACACCGGAGGATGCGCTGATCGTGGCCGGCACCGGGACCTACGACACGCGCCACACCGTCGAGCTCACCGAGCGAGCGCACGAAGCCGGCGTCGACGCGATGCTCGTCGTCACGCCCTACTACGTCAAGCCGAACCGGCGTGGCCTGCGCGCGCACTACGAGGCCGCGGCGGCGGCCACGGACCGGCCGATCATCCTCTACAACATCCCGAGCCGTACGGCGCTCGACATGCCGAACGACGTGCTGGCAGAGCTCGCCGAGATCGACAACGTCCAGGCGGTCAAGCAGGCCCGCTACGAGGATCTCGCACCGATCGACGGCCTCGACCTGCTGGCGGGCAACGACGACGTCCTCGCGCGCGTGCTCGACATGGGAGGGACCGGCGGCATCCTCGTCGCCTCGCACCTGGTCGGGCGCGAGATGCGCCGGATGATCGACGAACCCGAGGCGCGCGCGGAGCTCCACGAGTCGCTCACCGACATCTACAAGGCGCTGACCGTCACCACCAATCCGATTCCGATCAAGGCGGCGCTGGGCCTCGCGGGGCACGGGGTCGGCGGGCTGCGGCTGCCGCTCGTCGAGGCGGACGAGCAGGAGACGGCCTCCATCCGGGCCGCCCTCGAGCGGCACAACCTGCTGGCGGCAGTTTGACCCCAGCAACGCTCCGGGTGCTGCCGCTGGGCGGGCTCGGCGAGATCGGGAAGAACATGATGGTCGTCGAGTACGACGGCCGCATCGTCGTCGTCGACACCGGCCTGATGTTCCCGGCGCCCGACCAGCTCGGCATCGACCTCGTGCTTCCGGACTTCACCTATCTGCGCGAGCGCGCCGAGGACATCGAGGCAATCGTGCTCACCCACGGCCACGAGGATCACGTGGGGGCGCTGCCCTTCGTGCTGCGCGAGCTCGAGCGCACGCCGCCCGTCTTCGGCGGCCCGCTCACGGCAGCGATGGTGCGCTCCAAGCTCGACGAGCACCGCCTGAAGGACGTTCCCGTCGAGGACGTGCTCGCCACCCAGTCCTTCGAGGCCGGGCCGTTCTCGATCGAGATGGTCAAGATGGCTCACTCGATCCCGGACGCCTTCGCCGTGGCGCTCACCTGCGAGCTCGGCACGACGCTCGTGACGGGGGACTACAAGTTCGACCAGACGCCGGTCGACGGCGTGCCGGCCGACGTGTCACGGCTCGCGGAGCTGGGCCGCGAAGGCCTGCTGCTCCTCTGCGGAGACTCGACGAACGCCGACCGGGCGGGGGTCTCGCTGTCCGAGTCCGCCGTCGGGCCGCGGCTGCAAGAGGTCTTCGCGCGCTGCCAGGGCCGCATCGTCGTCACCTGCTTCGCATCCAACATCCACCGCGTGCAGCAGGTGGTGGACGCCGCCGCGCAGCTCGGGCGGAAGGTCTCGCTGCTTGGCCGCTCGATGCGCAAGAACGTGAACATCGGGCGCATGCTCGGCCACATCGATGTGCCCGAGGGCATGCTCGTGGGTACCAGGGAGATCGAGGACTTCCCCGACCACAAGCTCGTCGTGATCTCGACGGGAAGCCAGGGCGAGCCGCTGTCGGCGCTGCGGCGCATGGCCCACGGCGACCATCCGCAGATCGCGCTCCACGACGGCGACACGGTCGTGTTCTCGGCCACGCCGATCCCGGGCAACGAGCGCGCCGTCAACGAGACGATCGACCGCATCTACCGGCTCGGCGCGACGGTCTTCACGGCTGCCGACGTGCCGGTACACGCTTCCGGGCACGGCTATGCCGAGGAGCTGAAGCTGATGCTCAACCTGACGAAGCCCGAGTTCGTGATGCCGGTCCACGGCGACCACAAGCGCCTGCGGCTGCACGGCGAGCTCGCGGAGGCGGTGGGCGTCCCCCCGAAGTCGATCTTCCGCGGTGAGAACGGCCTGCCGCTGGAGATCGACTCGCGCGGCGCCCGCTTCGGCGAGCGCGAGCAGGCCGGGATGATCTTCGTCGACGGCGTGGACGTGGGCGACATCGAGGACGTCGCGCTGCGCGACCGGCGCATGCTCTCCGCTGACGGCATCTTCATCGTGGTGGCCACGATCTCCGAGCAGGACGGCCGTTCGGTCGTGCCGCCGGAGGTGATCTTCCGAGGCGTGCCGTTCCTCGAGGACGACGACGGCTTCGTCGGCGAGCTACGTGCGGCGGTCGACGACTCGCTCGGCCGCAGCGCCGAGGAGGAGGTCAGGGAGATCGACCTGCTCCAGGACCACCTCCATGACGACATCGCTGCGTTTGTCTACGAGCGCCTGCGCAGGCGGCCGATGATCCTGCCGGTTGTCGTGGAGGTCTAGCCGGCCAGCACGGTTACCGCTACGCGCGCAGGGCGCAGACGCTCCCGCCCGGAAAGCCGGACGAGTGCCTGGGCTGCGTCGGCCGATGGTGCTGACGCACGCCTCCGGTCGTCGAGGCCGACCGCGGTACCGGTCGGCCTGCTCGTTCGCACCGACCAGTGAGAAGTTGTCGGCCGGGTCGAGATCACTGTCGAAATCGAACACTTGGGCCACATCGCCGGAACCCTCGAACGATCACGTTGGTCTGCGGGAGCGCCAGCACTCCATTGCGGACGAGCAGCGCGCTCGTGGCGGAGCATCCACCGAGCAACGACGTAGCCCTCGCCACGGAAGATCTCGGCGAGTGGCGCGCCGGGCCGGGACCTGGTCACGAAGAACTTCCTGACGGTCATGCGCCCACGGCCCCGGCGCTGGTAGCCTGGGTCGCCGTGTCCGCCGCCGTCGCGCTCGGCACCTTGCCCAGGCGCGACTCGTTGACGTCGTCGCCCGTGAGCGTGTTGAGGGCGACGTCGCGGCCCTGGACGGTGCTGTTGCGGATGTCGATCCCGCGCACCTCGTTGTTGCGCAGGTCGCGCGTGCGGACGTCGTTGTTGCGCAGGTCGACGCTGCGGACCTGGTTGTTCTTCAGCTCGCGGCTGTCGATGAAGCCGGTGGCGACGCCGTAGGAGACGCCGGACAGCGAGACGAACAGGGCGATCAGCGAGATGACCAGAGCGGGCGACGGGCGCCGGAACGACTTCACGACTGAGGCTCCTTCAGGAATCCGGGATCGGGTTCTTCAGGCCTCAACACGCTAGCGGCGGAATCGGAGCGCGCCGCGGCCGGCAGCCTTACGGTGAAGCGAGCGCCGCCGCCTTCGGCGTCGGCGAGCTCGACGCTGCCGTCGTGCGCCTCGGCGACCGCCCGGACGATGGCGAGACCGAGCCCGCTGCCGCCGCTCGGAGCCGCGTCGCCGCCGCCGCGGGCGAAGCGCTCGAACACCCGCTCGCGCATGGCGTCGGGCACGCCGGGGCCGCGGTCGGACACCTCGAGCACGGCGGAATCGCCCTCCCGGCGTACCGAGACGGTCACCGGCGTCCCGCCGGGCGTATGGATCAGGGCGTTCTCGACGAGGTTCGCCGCCAGGCGGTGAAGGTCGTCGGCCACGCCCTCGATCACGACCGGGTCGGGCGCGTCGACCGACACGGGGTGGTGCTCCGACAGCGCGCCCGCCTCGCGCGCGGCCTCGCGCGCCACGGCGGCGAGGTCGACCGGCGACTTGGCGGTCTCGCGGCCGGCGTCCGCGCGTGCCAGGAGCAGCAGGTCCGCGACCAGCCGGCGCATGCGGCGCGAGGAGCGCAGCGCCGATGCGGCCATCTCGCGCTGCTCGCCGCCGAGATCGGACTCCAGCAGCTCCAGGTTGGCGAGGATGCTCGTCAGCGGCGTGCGCAGCTCATGCGACGCGTCCGCGACGAAGGCGCGCTGGCGGTCGAGCGTGGCTTCCGTCTCGCCGCGGGCGGCGCTCAGCTCGCGCAGCATGTCCTCGAGCGTGTAGGCGAGCTCGGAGACCTCGTCATTGGCGAGCGGCTTCGGGAGACGGACGTCGGGATCGCGGGTGCGCGCCACCTGGCGGGCCGCCCGGGTGAGCCCGGAGATGGGCCGCATCGCCCGCCGGGCGACCACCAGGCCGCCGAGGAAGGCGAGCGCGGTGCCGCCGAGAACGCCGAAGGCGAGGAACAGGCGCACGCGGTTGATCGTCGTCTGCACGCTTGCCTCGGTCTCGGCGTACTGGACCCAGCCGATCTCGCGCGCGACCGGCAGCGGCAGCGGATCGAAGGTACCCTCGCGCGCGACGTCCGGCACCACGATCTGGCGCGAGATGACGCGGAAGTCGCCCGCATCGGTCACGCCCTCGATCGGCGGGCCGAGCTCGCGCGAGCTGGTGGCGTAGACGAGCCTGTTGTTGAGGTCGACGACACGCGCGACCGCGCCGCCGGAGGCGAACCCGCGGAGCAGATCGCGGTCCGATTGGTCGATGCTGAAGAGGCCTTGGTCGTTGCGCGAGACGCTGAGCCGATCCTGCAGGTCCGCGGCGGTGGCGCGCAGCTCGTCCTCGAAGCCGTCCGTGATCCGGCGTTCGGCGAGCGCACCGATCACCGTCGCGAACAGGCTGAGGATCACGAACGTGAGCGCCGCCGTCACGACCGCGACCTTGATCTTGATCGGCAGGCGCGTCCTCACGGCGCTTCCCTCAGCACGTAGCCGGCGCCGCGCATCGTGTGCAGGACGCGCGGCTCGCCGCCGTCCTCGAGCTTGCGGCGCAGGTTGGAGATGAAGACGTCGACCGTGTTCGTCTCCGCGAAGGGGTGGTAGCCCCAGACCTCGTCGAGCAGCGTCTGGCGCGACACGACGATGCGCGCGTTTCGCATCAGGTACTCGAGCAGCTCGAATTCGCGCGCCGTCAGGTCCAGCTGGCGCTCGCCCCTGAACACCTCGCGCGTGTCCGGGTTGAGGCGCAGGTTGCCGACGACCAGATAGGCGCTGCCGCGCGGCGGCCGGCGCCGCAGCAGGGCACGCATGCGCGCCAGGAGCTCGTCGCGCTCGAACGGCTTGACGAGGTAGTCGTCGGCGCCCGAGTCGAGGCCCTCGACGCGCGCGTCGACGGCGTCGCGGGCGGTCAGGATGAGGATCGGGACGTCGCCGTCCTGGCGCAGCCGCCGACACACCTCGACCCCGTCGAGCTTGGGCAGGCCGAGATCCAGCACGACCGCGTCGGGTTCGAACAGCCCGGCCTCGTCGAGCGCCGCCTCTCCGTCCGCCGCAATGCGAACCTCGTAGCCATCCTTGTCCAGCGATCGACGGAGGACGCCCGCGATATCGACGTCGTCCTCGACCACGAGGACCCTTGGGCGTCCGCTCATCAGTCCCATGGTAGGGAGGGTGAGAGGCGCTTTGCGCGAACGAGCGCGAGCTTCCGCTGAGCCGGGCGCAGGAAGGTTGAGGGCCGCCTCCGTCGAATTCAGCGTGGATGGCGAGCCGCCGCAGTAAGCGACGCCGTGCCCGCGGGGCCTGGTGGCCCCGCCTCGACCTGCCGCAGCTCGAACAGCGCCACTGGGACCTGCTTGGGCTCGGAATGGTCGCCTTCGCCGCCTTCTTCGCGTGCATCTTCTACCTCGATTGGGCGGGCGGCCAGGTGGGGGAGGCGCTCGCCGACGCGCTCCGCTTCCTGTTCGGGGCGGTGGCTTATGCCGCGCCGGTCGCGCTGCTCGCGACGGGGATCCTCCTCATCATGCGCTCCGCGCTGCCGAGCACCCATCCGTTCAAGACGGGCGCGCTCTGCCTGGCCGCCGCGCTCACGCTCGGTTTCGCCGCAGGCTCGCTCGGGCTCGGTCCGGGCGAGACGCCGCGCGACGGTTTCCTCGACAGCGCCTACCTGGAGCGCCACGGCGGCCTGTCGGGCGAGTCGCTCTTCTGGGCCTCGAGCAAGCTGTTCTCGGAAGCCGGCTCGCACATCCTCTTCGTGTTCTTGCTGATCGCCGGGATCCTGCTGCTCACGGGGGCGTCCATCGCCGGCCTCGTAGGCGGCACGCGCGTGTTCGCCGCCGGGACGGGCGAGCGGATGCGGCGCACGGCCAACACCCTCAACCTGCCGACCGACGCGCTGCCCCCGATCACAGTTCGGCGCGCCCGCGACAGCGAGGCCGAGGCGCTCGAGCCGCCGGAGCCCCAGGACCGTGAGCCGGTCGTGCGCGCCACGCACGTGGAGGCGCCGGCGCTCGACGCTGCCGACCGCTACCCGGACCTCTACGAGGACGATGAGCCGGACGAGGACACGATCGTGGCGCCGGAGCCGGAGGCCGTGCTGGAGGCGCCGGCCGGTGACGAGCCCGGCGAGATCGACGTCGACGAGCCCGAGCCGGACCCCCAACCCGAGCTCACGCCGATGGGCAACCGCCGTTCGCCCGTCACCGAGTCCGAGGACATCGACTACCTGATGCCGAAGCTCGGCTTCCTGAAGCGCTCGAACGGCGCGCAGAAGGTCGACACGAAGGGCATCGAGCGCACCGGCGGGATGCTGACCGAGGCGCTCGGTCACTTCAACGTCGACGCCCGCGTGATCGGCACGGTGACCGGTCCGCACGTCACGCGCTACGAGCTGCGGCTCGCGCCCGGCATCAAGATGTCGAAGGTCGCGCAGCTGAAGGACGACATCGCCTACGCGCTCGCGGCCGAGCAGGTCCGCATCCTCGCTCCGATCCCGGGCAAGACCGCGGTCGGCGTCGAGGTGCCCAACCGGGTCCGCAAGATGGTCCACCTCGGCGACGTGTTCCAGGACGCGCCGCGCGGCTGGTCGCCGCTGTCGGTGTGGCTCGGCAAGGACATCGCCGGCAAGGCGATCGGCACCGACCTCGCCAAGCAACCGCACATCCTGATCGCGGGCACCACCGGCTCGGGTAAGTCCGGCTGCGTGAACGCGATGCTGTCGAGCGTGCTGCTGCGCTCCTCGCCCAACGAGGTGCGAATGGTGCTCGTCGACCCCAAGCGCGTCGAGCTGAACCACTACGAGGGCATCCCGCACCTGCTGACTCCGGTGGTGACGAGCCCGCGCCTCGCGGCGAACGTGCTCGGCAACCTGATCAAGGAGATGGAGGAGCGTTACGGCGTGATGAGCCGCGTCAAGACGCGCAACCTCGTCGAGCTGAACCGCGTCCGCCTGAAGCAGGGCGAGGCGCCGCTTCCGTACATCCTCTGCGTGATCGACGAGCTCGCGGACCTGATGATGGTCGCGCCGGCCGACGTCGAGGACTCGATCATCCGGCTGGCGCAGAAGTCGCGCGCCGTCGGCATTCACCTCGTGCTCGCGACGCAGCGGCCGAGCGCGGACGTGATCACCGGCATGATCAAGGCGAACGTGCCGGCGCGGATCGCCTTCGCCGTCTCGTCGCAGACCGACTCGCGCGTGATCCTCGACCAGAACGGCGCCGAGTCGCTGCTCGGACAGGGGGACATGCTGTTCCGGCCGTCCGGCGAGTCGCGCTCGGCCCGCATCCAGGGCGCCTTCATCGCCGAGGAGGAGATCGAGAAGCTGACCGAGCACTGGCGCCGGCAGGGCGAGCCCGAGCTGCAGGAGGAGCTGCTCGAGGCGGTAGAGCCCGAGGAGGACGAGAGCGCGGCCGAGGGCGACTTCGACCCGGACCAGGACGACCTCCTGGGAGACGCGATCGCGACGGTGGTGCAGATGGGCAGCGCGTCGACCTCGATGCTGCAGCGGCGCCTGCGAGTGGGCTACACGCGCGCGGGAAGGCTCATCGACATGATGGAGCGGCGGGGCGTGATCTCCGGTTACGAGGGCTCCAAGGCTCGCCAGGTGTTGATCACGGAGGCCGATCTACCCAGGGTGCTGGAGAATCTCGGCGAGGCAGCGGTGACGGCGTCGGCCGAGGAGTAGCGCCCCCGGCCGATCCATCACACTACGCGCCTCATGGCAAGCATCGGCGACACGTTGCGGGAGGCGCGGATGCGCCAGCACCTCGACATCGCCGACGTCGAGGCGAGCACCAAGATCCGCGCAAAGTACCTGCGTGCGCTCGAGAACGAGGAGTTCGGGATGCTGCCCGGACCGACGTTCGTCAAGACCTTCCTGCGCACGTATGCGGAGGCGCTGGGGCTCGACCCGCACCTGCTCGTCGAGGAGTACCGGGCCACCTACGAGGCGGGCGACGACGTCGAGCACATCCAGTCGCTGGGGCCCCCGAACCTCGCGCGCGACCGGCGCCGGCGCGGCCCGCGGCTGGGACCGGGGTCGTTGCTGCTGCTCGTCGTGCTGGCGGTGGTGGGCGCGCTCGTGGCGATCGGCCTGCTCGCCGACGGCGACGACGAGGGTGGGGGAGACGTCGCCTCCGAGACGACGCCGCGGCAGGAGACGACCGGGAGCGGCCAGCAGCAGGCCGAGCGGCGGCGCCCCCGGCGCGTCGTCCTGAGAATCACCCCGCTGACGCCGACCTACGTGTGCGTCGACCGCGGTGGCGGCACCCCGGTGCTGTTCGAGAACACGATCGACGCTCCCCAGACGTTCCGCGGCAAGACGGTGCGCGTAAACCTCGGCAAGACCGACGTGCAGATCCGCAAGAACGGCCGGCCGATCCCGGTCGAGACGGGCCCGAACCCCGTGGGGTTCGAGTTCACCGTCAACGGCCGCCGGGAGCTGCCGAGCGGCGAACGGCCCTGCGCGTGAGCGCCCGCGCCGGGATCGTCGTGACCGGCACAGAGGTGCTGAGCGGGCGCGTGCAGGACCGCAACGGCCCCTGGCTGTCCGACCGCCTGCTCGAGCTCGGCGTCGAGCTCGCCCACATCACGATCTGCGGCGACCGGCCGCAGGACATCGAGGCCCAGCTGCGCTTCCTGGCGGACCAGCGCGTCGACCTGATCCTCACGAGCGGTGGCCTCGGGCCGACCGCCGACGACATGACGGTCGAGGTGGTCGCGCGCTTCAGCGGGCGCGAGCTGGTGCTCGACGAGCAGCTCGAGCAGCGCATCTACCGGATCCTGGAGCCCTTGATGAAGCGCTTTCAGCACTGGGACCCGGACGCGATGCGGGCGGCCAATCGCAAGCAGGCGCTGATCCCGGAGGGCGCGACGGTGATCGACCCGGTAGGGACGGCACCCGGTGTGATCGTCCCGGGCAAGCCCGTCGTAGTGGTGCTGCCCGGTCCGCCGCGCGAGCTGCAGCCGATGTGGCGCGTGGCCGTCGAGAGCGAGCCGGTGCGCGAGGCCATCGCCGGTCGCACCGACTACGAGCAGGCGACCGTTCGCATGTTCGGCCTGCCCGAGTCCGGGCTCGCGGAGACCCTCCGTGAGGCGGAGCACGACGTCGAGGGCTTCGAGCGGCTCGAGATCACCACCTGCCTGCGGCGCGGCGAGATCGAGATGGTCACTCGTTACGAGCCGGCCGCAGCGGCGGCCTACGAGAGCCTGCTTGCGCTCCTGCGCGAGCGGCACGCGCGCGACATCTTCTCCGAGGACGGCTCGCCAATCGACGACCTCGTGGCGGCCCTGCTCCAGGGGAGGCGGCTGGCGACGGCCGAGTCCTGTACGGCGGGGCTGCTCGCGGCCCGGCTCACTGACAGGCCGGGCTCGTCCGCGTATGTGGAGGGCGGCGTCGTGGCTTACGCAAACGAGGCGAAGGCGGACCTGCTCGGGGTGGATCCCGCGCTGATCGAGGCCCACGGCGCGGTCTCCGAGGAGGTGGCGGAGGCGATGGCGGCCGGCGCGCTCGAGCGCTTCGGCGCCGACACCGCTGTCGCCATCACCGGCATCGCGGGGCCTGACGGAGGCAGCGAGGAGAAGCCGGTGGGGACGGTCATATGGAGCGTCGGCCTTCGCGGCGGCGAGACTCTCACGAGGCGGGCGCTCCTGCCCGGCGACCGCACCGACGTCCGGGAGCGCGCGACCACGGTGGCGATGCACCTGCTCCGCCGCGCGCTCGCGGGCATGGAGGACGGCTTCCCCTGAGCGGTCCGCGTGCGCGCATGTTCGTGGCGCTCGACCTACCCGCAGACGCGCGGGCGGGGCTCGCCGCGTGGCGCGACATGCTCGTGGAGGGGCGCCGCGACCTGCGCCCGGTGCGTGCGGAGGCCCTGCACGTGACGCTCGTCTTCCTGGGCTGGCAGGACGAGGCGGCCGCCGAGGCGATCGCGGACGCGACCTTCGCTGCCCGTCCCAATGGCGCTGCGGCGCCGCTGCTCACGCCCGCGTCGGTCCGCTCGCTGCCGCCGCGCGACCCGCGCCTGTTCGCCCTCGATCTCGAGGACGAGGGCGGGCGTGCGGGCGCGCTCCAGGCGGCCGTCTCCGGAGCGCTCGAGGCCGGCCGCTGGTACCGGCCCGAGAAACGCCCCTTCTGGCCGCACATCACGCTGGCGCGCGTCAAGCGCGGAGAGCGCCGCGTGGCGCCGCTGCCCGGCGATCCGCCGGCGCCCGCGGAGCAGTTCGCGGGCGAGCAGCTGACGCTGTACCGCTCGACGCTGCGCCCGCAGGGGGCGCTCTACGAGCCGCTGGCGCAGGCCCCGGCCGCTAGCGTCCCTGGCCAGTGAGCGCGCTGTACGAGACAGCCGTGCGGCCCCTGCTCTTCCGGCTCGAGCCCGAGCGAGCGCACGAGCTCGCGCTCCGGAGCTCGGCGCTCGCGGGGAGGGCGGCACCGGTTCGGGGGCTCGCGCGCATGGCGTTCGCGGGCGGCGTGCGCGGCCTCGGCGTCGAGCTCGGCGGGCTGTCGTTCGCGAACCCACTCGGGCTCGCAGCCGGCTTCGACAAGAGCGGGCGCGCGCTGCCGCTGCTCGCCGAGCTCGGCTTCGGCCACCTCGAGATGGGCTCGGTCTCCGCACACCCGTCGAGCGGCAACCCGCGGCCGCGGCTCTTCAGGCTGCCCGAGGACGAGGCGATCGTCGTCAGCTATGGCGTGCCCAACGACGGCGCCGAGGTCGTCTCGCGGCGCCTCTCGCGGCTGCGCCTGCCCGTGCCGTTGGGCGTGAACCTCGTCAAGACGAACGACCCGGGACGGCCGGCGGTCGAGCCCGACGTCTACGACGACTACGCCCGCTCGTTCGAGCTGCTCCAGCGCGAGGCGGACTACGTGGCGCTCAACATGAGCTGCCCGAACTCGCCCGGTGACCGCGACTTCTTCGACGAGCTCCCCCGCGTCGAGCGCCTGCTGGCACGGCTCGCCGAGGCGGAGCCGCGCGTCCCCGTGATCCTCAAGCTGAAGCCGACGACGGACGAGGGCGTGCTGCGCGAGATCGTCGCGATTGCGGACGACTTCCCGTTCGTCGCGGGCTTTGCGATCAACCTGCCGGCCGGTAAGCCCGGCGTGCTGCGGCTGAGCGCCTCCGCCGCGCGCCTCGCGCGGATGCCGGGAGCGGTAGGCGGGCGGCCCGTCGAGAGCTTCGTGAACCAGGTCCTGAGGCTGCTCTACGGTCTCACCGGCGACGGCAGCCGCTACGGCCTGATCGCGGCCGGCGGCGTCTTCACGGCGGAGGACGCGTACCGCAAGATCCGCCTGGGGGCCTCACTCGTCCAGCTCTACACGGCGCTCGTCTACCGTGGCCCCGGCCTCGTCAAGGAGATCCTCGCCGGGCTCGAAGCGCTGCTCGAGCGCGATGGGGCGAAGCGGGTCGCCGACGTCGTCGGCGCGGACGCCGGCTAGTGGCCTCGATCCCCCTGCCCGACCCTCCGTTGTCCGACGAGGAGGTGGTGCTGCGGCCCTGGACGCTCGGCGACGTGCCCGCCGTGACCGCCGCCTGCCAGGACCCCGAGATCTCGCGCTGGACGGTCATCCCACGCGAGTACACGGAGCTCCACGCCACCGAGTTCATCGCGACCCGCGACCGGGATCGGGCGGCGGGGAGGGAGCTGTCGCTGGCGGTGGTCGACCACGCGGACGCACTGCTGGGGGCGATCGGCATGTCGAACTTCGACTGGGCGGACCACAAGGGCGAGATCGGCTACTGGATGGCGCGCGAGGCGCGCGGGCGGGGGGTGGGGACGCGCGCGCTGCGGCTGCTGTCGCGGTGGGCGATCGAAGCGCTCGGGCTCGAACGCGTCGAGCTGATGGCGAACCCGGCGAACGAGGCCTCGCAGCGGCTCGCCGCGCGCGCCGGCTTTGCGCACGAGGGCACGCTGCGCCGCTACCGCACGCGCCACGGCGAGCGCGAGGACCTGATCATGTTCTCGCTGCTGCCCGAGGACTTGTGACGCGCCTGCACCCGGCGGCGGAGCAGGGTTTCGCGCGGGCGGCCGGGGAGTACCGGCGCGGGCGGCCGGGCTATCCGCGGGATGCGATCGAGTACCTCGCGGAGCGCCTCGAGCTGGGGCCGGGCCGCACCGTCGTCGACCTCGCCGCGGGGACCGGCGCCCTGACGCGACCGCTGCTGGAGCTGGGCTGCGAGGTCATCGCGGTGGAGCCCGTGGCCCAGATGCGAGCCGAGCTGCCGGCCGCGGCGCGCGCGCTGGACGGGACGGCGGAGCGGATGTCGCTGCCCGACGGCGCCGCCGACGCCGTGACGGTCGCCCAGGCCTTCCACTGGTTCGACGGCGACGCGGCGCTCGCCGAGCTCCACCGCGTGCTGCGCCCGGGCGGAGCGCTCGCCCTCATCTGGAACAAGCGGGTTCTCGAGGACCCGGTCAACCAGGCGATCGAGGAGCTCGTGGCGCCTCACCGTGCGAGCACCCCCACCCATCGGGGCGACTGGCGTGCCGCCTTCGAGCGAACCACGCTGTTCGGCCCGCTCGAGGAGCGCCGGTTCACGAACGAGCACGTCCAGGACGCCGAGGGCCTTGCCGATCGGGTCACCTCGATCAGCTTCATCTCGTCGAGGCCGGCGGACGAGCGTGCGCGGGTCGTCGCAGCCGCGCGCGAGCTCGCCGCGAACGGCCCCGTGACTGTCCCCTACCGGACAGAGGTGCTCGTCTGCGACAGGCGCGACTGACCCGAGTACACCTCTACTCGAGCGCGAGCTCGATACGCAGCGAGGTTCCCCTTCCCGGCGGACTCGCGATCAAGATGGTGCCGCCGAGCGCCTCGACGCGGTCGAACAGCCCGGTCAGCCCGGACCCGCGCGCCGGATCCGCTCCGCCGACACCGTCATCGTCGATCGTGAGCTCGAGCACACCATCTCGTGCCCGTGCGTGAACGTCCACCTTCGTGGCGCGGGCGTGCTTTGTCGCATTGGTGAGAGCCTCCGAGACGACGTAGTACGCCCCCACCTCCACCTGTTCGGTGAGCCGCTGCTCAATTGCCAGGTCGAGCTGTACAGGAACCGCCGAGCGGCGCGCCAGCACACTCAGAGCGGGAACGAGCCCACCCCTGGAGAGGACCGCCGGGTGGATGCCGCGTGACAGCTCGCGCAGGTCGTCGAGCGTTTCGGCGAGCCCCTGCCCAAGGCGCGCCAGCTGTTCGGCGAGCCTGTTGTGCTCCGGCGGCGCGAGCGCCTCCGCGCTGCGCAGCTCGAGCGAAAGCGTCACCAGCCGCTGCTGGACCCCGTCATGGAGATCGCGCTCGAAACGCCGGCGCGCCGCGTCGGACGCCGCCACCAGTCTCGCGCGTGACGCCACCAGCTCGGCGCGGCTGTCGGCGTTCGCGATCGCGGTGTCGAGCAGCTCGGCAAACTGAGCCATACGCTCCTCGGTGTCGGCCGGCGGTCCGTCCTCGTCTCTCCAATTCGCGACGGTGACGCCCCAGACCCGCCCGTCGACGACCACCGGCACCCCGACGCTCGCGCGCACACCCGCGTCGCGAACCAGCTGGGCGATGTCGCCGCCTGCCCACTCGTAATGCTCCAGCCGTGCGGGCCGCTCAGTGCGCCGTACGATCGAGGTCACGTTGTCGCCCTCGTGGCTCACGCGCGAGCCGGGTGGAAGTCGCTCCGCGCTCGGTCCGCGGTGTGCGACAACGGTGATCTCCTCGCCAGGCTCGTAGCGGGCTAGCGCCACCTGGTCTGTGTCCAGCAACCTCTCCATCTCAGCGGCGACGGCGTCGAAGACAGCGGTAGGCGACGCCCCCTCTGCGACCAGTGTCGCGACCCTCCGCAGCCCCTCCTGCTCCGCCGCGAGCCGCTCTACCTCCGCGCGCGCCTCGGCGTTGGCGATCGACGTGGCCACGAGGTCGACGAACTGGGCAACGCGCGACTCCGCGTCCGGCGGCAGCGGCGCGCTCTGCTTCGAGTGGACGGCCAGGGCGCCCCACAACTTTCCTTCGACCACGATCGGACAGCCGACCGACGAGCTCACCCCGAGCTCGTCCCGGACGACCGCAGCGATCGGCCCTGGAACGCTCGCCCAGTTTTCGACCCGTGCGGGCTGGCGCGTTTCCGCGATCATCACCGCGGGATCTCCTGGCTCGATGGGCCAGCGATCGGGCACGGGGGGATGCGCGCCCACCGCGGCCCAGGTCGCCAAGGGGGCGACCGTGGCGCCGTCCTCGTAGCGGATCAGTCCAGAGAAATCGGCTCGGAGAAGCGTGCCGACCTCGCGCGCGACGGCATGGAACAGCTCGCTCGATGGGACGGCCTGCGCCACGAGTGTCGCCACACGCCGCAACGCCGCCTGCTCGTCGGCGAGCCGTTGGACTTCCTCACGCGCCTCGCTATTGCCGATGGCCGTCGCGACGAGCTCGGTGAAGTCGGCCAGGCGATCCTCGATGTCGCGAGGAAGTGGCTCGGGCTCGTCCGACGAAACCACCATCGCTCCCCAAGGTCGGCCGGCGACGGGGATGGGAATACCGACCGTCGAGCGAATTCCGACTCGCCGAACGGCCTCGGCGATCGGTCCCGTCAGCCCGCTGTAGTCGTCGATGCGAGCCGGCCGGCCGGAGTCGCGGACCTGGGCCACGACGTTCGTTCCCTCGAGCGACCAGCGAGTTCCGATCCGGAACATCGTTCCCTGGGGGGAGACGCTCGCGCGCTCAGTCGCGGTGCCATCATCCTCGTTCCGCAGGATGCTCACGAGGGGAACGTCCAGAACGCGCGCGACCTGCTCGGCGACTACCGCGAACAGGCTGGCGGGCGCGGCGCCCTGCGCCACCAGTGTGGCGACCCGTCGCAGTGCCACCTGCTCGTCCGCGAGTCGTGACATCTGGATCCGTGCTTCGGCGTTTGAGATCGCCGTCGCCAGGAGCTCGGTGAAGCCGGCGATTCTCGACTCGGTCTCCGGCAGAAACGGCTCCTCGTGCTTCGACGACGCGATAGCTACGCCCCACAGCCGCCCGTCCACGACGATCGGGGCGCCGACCGACGAGCGGACACCGAGCTCCCGAAGCCTGGCGCCGATCGGGTCGGAGGCTCCTTCGTACGAGTCCACTCGTGCGGGCCGTCCCGTTCGCAGCACGAGCGCCGTGACGTTCTCGCCATCTACGCTCACTCGCGTGCCGACCGGCATGTGGTCACCTGCCGCACTCCAGCCGGCAACCCCTGTCACCGTGTCGTCGGCCTCGTACTGGCCGATGTGCATCACGTCGACCCGGAGCAACTGCCCAGCTTCGCGCGCGACTGCAGCGAACACCTCGGGGGGCGGCACACCGCGCGCGACCAGCGTGGCTATTCGACGAAGGGCGGCCTGCTCTTCCGCCAGTTCATCGCGGGCAGCGTCGGAGACGGCCGCACGGCGGCCCGCTCGTGAGGCGACCTGGCCGATCACGACCGCGAGGGCGAAGTAGACGACCAGAACCGCGAGGTTCTCCGAGTCTGGGAAGTCGTGGTCGTGGACTGGCGGGACGTAGTACCAGTCGTACGCGAGGACAGTCGCCATCGCGAGCGGGAATGGCGTAGGCGACGTCGGCGAGGCGGGTGAGCCCTAAGGAAGGCGCCCAAGAGCGCCACGGCCAGCAGGAGGTCCAGGACGCCCGACTCGATTACGGCGACCGCCCAGCCCACGAGTGCGAATGCCACGGCGCCCGCAAGAAAGGCGAGCGCAAGTTCGGCGCTCAAGGCGCGCCGCCGCCCGCGGACGGCCGTGGTCACGCCGCGAGGCTAGCCAAGACTTGTGAGAATTGCCACCAGACTCGGATGCGGACTGTGTGATCAAGAGCCGGAGCCGGCCTCGGCGCGCTCACGGGACCCTCGGTCTGGTCGCGATCGTGATGGGCGGGTTTGCCGTCGCAAGCGTGTTTCTCTCCTGCGAGAGCACGCCCGCGCACGACCGGTGAGGACGCGCCGATCCAGCCTTCGAAGGCGCTTGGCACCACGCGCGGTCCCAACGGCGAACGGGCCGAGCCGGCGAGCGCACTCACGCTCAGCTCGCACGACGTCGCGATGATCCGGGCGGGGGACCACACCGCGGTGCTCGTCTGGCATGAGGACTCGGACTTCACCGAGGCGGTCACGGCCGGCGCGAGTGACGAGTTCCAGCGGCTCGGCATTCGGGTTGTGGCAGAAACGAGCGCGGGCTTCGATCCGGCGAAGCAGAGGGCCGACATCGAGACCGTTGCGGCGAAGAAGCCGGACGTCATGCTCACCTTGCCGGTCGATCCGGTCATCACCGCACCTGCTTACAAACAGGTGGCACGGCAGGGAACGGAGATCGTCCTGCTTTCCAATCGTCCGCGCGGGATGGAGTACGACCGCGACTACGTCAACGTCGTGACCGACGACCTCTTTGACATGGGCAAGCGCGCGGCGGACGCGCTTGCTGCGGCCGTGGGAGGCCAGGGGGAGGTTGGGTACTTCTTCCGGGACGCCAACTCGTTCGTCGCGAACCAGCGTGACCTGGCGTTCCTCAAGACGATCACGGCGAACTACCCGCGCATCGACGTCGTCGCCAGGCAGGGGATCGCCGATCCGAACCAGGCGCAGGAGCAGGCCAACGGCATGCTGGCCAAGCACCCTGCCCTCGAGGGCGTCTACGTCACGTTCTCGCAGCCGCCCGGGGACGGCGTGCTCGCCGCGCTGCGGGCGAACGGCAACACCACCACGAAGATCGTCAGTCTCGACCTCGACGAGCCGCTCTCACTCGACATGGCCGACCACGGGCACACGTTCGCGCTGATCGCCGACCGCGCACACCAGCTCGGCCGGGCGATGGCGCGGTCCGCGGGCTACGGACTGCTCGGCAAGCGGGCTCCTCCCTTCGTCGTCGTGCCGGCGCTCACGATCACGAGGTCAAACCTCGTCGAGGGCTACCGCAAGTCGCTCAACCGGGAACCACCGGCGAGCGTGATGAAGGCGCTCGGCCGGTAGAGCGCTTGTCCCGGACCTACCTCGTCTTCGCGGCGTTCCTCCTGCTGTTTGCATTCTTCGCGATCGTGCTGGGGGACGACGGCTTCACCAGCGAGACCAACCTCCTCAACATCGTCCGCCAGACGGCGCCCGTGACGGTGATGGCCGTCGCGGTGGTCTTCGTGCTCAGCGTCGGCGAGATCGACCTCTCGCTGGGGTCCGTGGTCGCCTTGTCCGCGCTTGTGACCGCCAAGGTGCTCCAGACCGAGGACATCGCGCTTGCCGTCGGGGCCGGGCTTGGCGTCGGCCTCTGCGTCGGAGCGATGAACGGCTTCTTCGTGACGGTCCTGCGACTCCCGTCCTTCCTCGTCACGCTGGCTTCGTTGGGCATCGTTGCCGGCCTGGCGCGCACGATCACCGACCTACAGGCGGTCGCGGTCGCCAACGACAGCTTTGTAAACGTGTTCGGGTCCGGGGACGTCGGCCCCATCCCCGGGCTGGCGTTCTGGGCCCTGGGCGCGGTTGTGCTCGGGCAGTTCGCGTTCCGCCACACCCGCTTCGGCGCGCACGTGGTCGCGACGGGCGATAGCGCGAGTGCCGCGCGCGTGGCGGGTATCCGCGTCGATCGGATCCGCTTCGCCGTGCTCGTTCTGAGCGGCGCCTCGGCCGCCCTCGCCGGCGTCCTCTATACCGGTCGCCTCCAGGGGGCCACTTACACACTGGGTGAGCAGGACCTGCTCATAGTGATCGCCGCCGTCGTGATCGGCGGCACGCGGCTCTTCGGTGGGCAGGGAAGCGTCGTCGGCGCCCTGCTCGGCAGCCTGATCCTGGGCACCCTGACGAACGGCCTGATCCTCTGGGGCTTCTCATCGTCGGAGCAGCTGATCGCGCAAGGCGCCCTGCTTCTGATCGCCATCTCGCTGACCCTCCGAGAGCCGAGGGGAGAGCACGCGTCGTGACCGCGACGACCTCGCCACTCGTCCGTCTGGAGCGGGTGCGCAAGGAGTTTCAAGCGGTGGTCGCCGTCGAGGACCTGACGCTCGAACTCCACCCGGGGGAGATCGTGGCGCTCGTCGGCGACAACGGAGCGGGCAAGTCGACGGTGGTGAAATGCCTCGCCGGCGTCTATCCACCCACGTCGGGGCGGATACTGCTCGAGGGTCGGCCGGTCCGCTTCTCGAGTCCGCTTGACGCGCGCAGGCAGGGGATCGAGGCCGTCCTCCAGGACCTCGCGCTTGCAGCTGCACAGCCCGTGTACATGAACGTGTTCCTGGGACGTGAGCTGGTGAAAGGGCCGCTGCGTTGGCTGGACCGCGCCGCGATGACGACCGAGACGAAGGCGCTGCTCGACGAGCTTGCCGTGCGCGTCGGTAGCCCCACGCAGCCCGTCCGGAACCTGTCCGGCGGGCAGCGACAAGGCGTGGCGATCGCGCGCGCCATGCTCTGGGCGCAGCGGCTCGTGCTGTTGGACGAGCCCACAGCGGCGCTGGGTGTTGCTGAGACGCGGCGGGCCGAGGAGCTGATCCGCCGTTTGCGCGACGGGGGCAGGGCGATCCTTCTCGTCAGCCACTCGCTCGACCAGGTGCTCCGCCTCGCCGACCGGATCTGCGTCCTCCGCCGCGGCGAGCAGGTGGGGGTGCGCCAACGAGCGGAGACCAGCGCCGACGAGCTCGTCGCGCTGATCACCGGCCTGCGCTGATTCCAGGGGGCGAACGTCTGTCCGATCCGACTCCTACGTTGTGGACCTCAAGAGCTTCGAGGAGAACACAGCATGGACAAGGAGCAGCAGAAGGCCGCGCAGGCGCGTGAGGCTGCGCTGAAGGGCGCACTCACGCAGATCGAGCGCCAGTTCGGCCAGGGATCGATCATGAAGATGGGAGACGACGCCTACCAGGTGCGGGTGGCCGCCGTCCCGACGGGCGCCATGTCGCTCGATTTGGCGCTCGGAGTCGGCGGGTTGCCGCGCGGGCGGATCGTGGAGATATTCGGCCCCGAGTCCTCCGGAAAGACGACGCTGCTCTACCACGTGCTCGCCAGCGCACAGAAGATGGGCGGCATCTGTGCGTTCATCGACGCCGAGCACGCCATGGACCCGGCGTACGCCAAGCGCATCGGGGTCGACGTCGACGAGCTGCTCGTCTCGCAGCCCGACCACGGCGAGCAGGCGCTCGAGATCGCGGACCTGCTGATCCGCTCGGGCGCCGTCGACATCGTGGCGATCGACTCGGTGGCGGCGCTCACCCCGAAGGCCGAGCTCGAGGGCCAGATGGGCGACCAGACCGTCGGCCTGCAGGCACGGATGATGTCCCAGGCGATGCGCAAGCTCGCCGGCAACCTGAACCGCGCCAACACGCTGTGCGTCTTCACCAACCAGATCCGCGAGAAGGTCGGCGTGATGTTCGGCTCACCGGAGACGCAGCCGGGCGGGCGCGCGCTCAAGTTCTACTCGTCGCAGCGCCTCGACATCCGGCGCATCGAGACCCTCAAGGAGGGCACCGAGGCGGTCGGCAACCGCGTGCGCGTCAAGGTCGTCAAGAACAAGGTCGCAGCGCCGTTCCGCCAGGCCGAGTTCGACATCGAGTACGGCCAGGGCATCAGCTCGGAGGGCTGCATCCTCGACCTCGGGATCGAGCACGGGATCGTCCAGAAGTCGGGCTCCTTCTTCTCCTACGGCGATGAGCGGCTCGGCCAGGGGCGCAACAACGTCAAGGGCTACCTGCGCGAGAACCCGGCCGTGACGGGCGAGATCGAGCGCAAGATCTACGACGTGCTCGGCGTCGAGCCGGCGGCGGCGCCGCTGGCGGCGGTCGACGCCGACGCGGAGGCTGCTCCCGAGGGCGAGCCGGCCGCGGCGCCTGCGACGGAGGACCGCGAGGCGGCCTGACCGGACCCGGGTGAGGAGCGGGGTCATGGGCCACCTCGATCCAGACCGCGGGGCCGGGCCAGAGCCAGAGTACGGAGAGCCCGCGGAGGCCCCGCCGCCGCGCCGGTCCGAGGCGGAACGGGCGGTCGACCTCGCCTACAAGGCGGTCGCGCGGCGCGAGCGGACCGTCGCCGAGCTGCGCACGGTGCTCGAGCGCAAGCGCGTCGAGCCCGATGCGATCGAAGCGGCGGTGGAGGAGCTGACCGCGTCAGGCTTCCTCGACGATGCCCGCTACGCGGTTCGCTTCGCAGAGGACAAGCGCGAGCTCGCCCAGTGGGGCTCCGAGCGGATCGCGCGCGAGCTGACTCGGCGCGGCGTACCGGCGGGTCTGATCGACGCGGCGCTCTGCGATCGCACCCAGCAGGCCGAGCTGGACACGGCGCTGACGCTCCTCGGGCAGCGCTTCCCGGCGCCCCCGGCCGACGACCGCGAGCGCGACCGCGCCTGGCGGCTCCTGGTGCGGCGCGGCTATGCGCCCGAGCTGGCGTACGAGGCCGTGCGCGAGCTCGAGCGACGCCCGCGCGCGGCCTGAGCGCAGCCGTGTCCCCTCCCGCCGAGAGGCCGGGACCGCCGGTTGCGTGGCACCCCCCTGAGGGTTACCCTCCTGTTAACGCGGCCGGCACGGCCGCCTCGAGGCAAAAGACGAGCAAATCGCCTGATTCTTCTGTGACCGTTGTACGGACAAACGAACGCGAGCCCCTCGGAAGGAGCGTCCGAGAGGGTCCATAAGAGGCAGTCTGCGCGCGCCCACGTGGGCGCGCGCGCCGCTCCCGGCGACGTCTGGTGTCTTGCGGCGGCGAGCCGCACCGCTCACCGAACTTTGGATGAGACCGGCGCTCTGCGCCAAAATAGGAGACCGGAATGGAGATCGTGTTTGCGGCGCTGGTCGCGGCGGCAGTCGCGGTGGCGGTGGTGCTGCTCGTCCATCGGCCGCGCGCGGTGCAGGCCGGGGCCGGCGCGGTTGCCACGCCCGAGCCCGGCGCGGTGGCGGACGCGGGGGCGAGGCCGCGCAGCGACGGGCTCGAAGAGGAGCTCGTCGCACGGCGCACCGAGATCGCGCGCGTCGAGGAGCGCCTGCATGCGAAGGAGAGCTCGCTCGACGTAAAGGCGCAGCAGCTGACCGAGCGAGAGCGCTCGCTCGATGACCGCGCCCGCAACATCGACCACGCGCGCCAAGAGCTGAAAGATTCGAAGAGCCGTCAGGTGCGCGAGCTCGAGCGCGTCGCGGGCCTTAGCGCGGGACAGGCCAAGCAGATGATGATGCGCGAGCTCGAGGACGAGCTGCGCCACGACAGCGCCCGCCTGATCCGCCAGGTCGAGGAGGAGACCCGCCGTGACGCCGACCGGCGCGCGCGCAGCATCCTCGCCGCGGTGATGCAGCGGGTGGCGTCGAGCCATGCCGTCGAGACGACCGTGTCCGTGGTCGAGCTCAAGTCCGACGAGCTGAAGGGACGGATCATCGGCCGCGAGGGCCGCAACATCCGGACGCTCGAGACGCTCACCGGCATCGACTTCATCATCGACGACACTCCGGGGGCGGTCCTCCTGTCGGGCTTCGACGGTGTGCGCCGCGAGATCGCGCGGCTCACCCTGGAGAAGCTGCTGCAGGATGGCCGCATCCATCCCGCGCGGATCGAGGAGGCCTTCCATCAGGCCAAGTCGGAGATCGACCAGCACATCGTCGAGGTGGGAGAGCAGGCGGTGTTCGAGGCGAACGTGGGCTCGATCCACCCCGAGCTGGTCAAGCTGCTCGGCAAGCTTCGCTTCCGGACGAGCTACGGCCAGAACGTCCTGCACCACTCGATCGAGTGCGCCCGGCTCGCCTGGATGCTGGCCGACGAGCTCGGCGCCGACCCGCGGGTGGCCGCCCGGGCGGCTCTCCTGCACGACATCGGCAAGGGCGTCTCGCACGAGACCGAGGGGCCGCACGCGCTCGTGGGAGGCGAGCTGGCGCGCCGCTACAAGGAGTCCGAGGCGGTCGCGCACGCGATGGAGGCCCATCACAACGAGGTGGAGCTGCAGACCGTGGAGGCGGTGATCGTCCAGATCGTCGACGCGCTGTCAGGGGCCCGGCCGGGCGCGCGCGGCGAGTCGCTCGAGCAGTACGTCAAGCGGCTGCACGAGCTGGAGGCGATCGCGACCCGCCACGAGGGCGTCGACAAGGTCTACGCGATGCACGCCGGCCGCGAGGTGCGCGTGATCGTTCATCCCGAGGAGATCGACGACGACGCCGCTGCGCTGCTCTCGCACCAGATCGCCCGCGACGTCGAGAAGGAGCTCGAGTATCCGGGCCAGATCAAGGTCACTGTGATCCGGGAGAGCCGCGCGACCGACTACGCGAAGTGAGCTAGGCGAGCTGCGAAAGGAGCCGCTTCGGGGCGACGAGCCGGTAGGCCTCGACGACGAGCCGCTCGACCTCGTCCCAATCCGGCTTCGGGTCGTCGAGCCAGAGGCCGATCCAGCCGCGCGACCCGAGGTAGGCCGGGACGAAGAAGCGCTCGGGCTGCCCCTCGGCGAGCCGTGCCGACTCGCCCGGCGCACCCTTGCAGTTGAGCGCCAGCCGACCGTCGCCGTGGTGGTCCTCCAGGTACCAGGCGAAACGGCGCCCACGCACCTCGAAGCCGAGGTGCGGCGCGCCGCTCGTCTCGAGCTCGACCTCGGGCAGGCTCACGCAGAGCCGGGTCAGCCGCTCGCCCACCTTCGCCACAGGTCCAAGGCTATCCTCGGCCGGGCGTGAAGTCGTACCACCTCACAACCTTCGGCTGCCAGATGAACGAGCACGACTCGGAGCGCATGAAGGGCATGCTCGAGTCGCTCGGCTACAACGAGGTAGAGACGCGCGAGCAGGCGGATCTCATCCTCTTCAACACCTGCTCCATCCGCGAGAAGGCGGATAACCGCCTCGTCGGCCACCTGGGCGAGGCCAAGCGCCTGAAGACAGGCGATCCCGAGCGCGTCATCGGGATCGGCGGCTGCTGGTCGCAGTCGATGAAGGAACGCGTCTTCGAGATGTTCCCGTTCGTCGACGTTGCGTTCGGGCCCGGGCAGGTGCACAAGCTCGCGGAGTTCCTCACGAGCGACAGCATCACAGCGCAGGGCTTCTTCGAGTTCGAGGGCTTCACCGGGCACCTGCCGATGAAGCGCGCGCGTGAGTTCCAGGCGTGGGTGCAGATCTCGGTGGGCTGCAACTGCGCCTGCTCGTACTGCATCGTGCCCTCGACGCGCGGCCGCGAGGTCTCCCGGCCCGCGGACGAGATCGTGCGTGAGGTGGAGCGGGTGGCGGCCGACGGGGTGCGCGAAGTCACGCTACTCGGCCAGAACGTCTGCTCCTACGGGCGCGATCTCCCCAAGGGCGCCAAGACGAGCTTCGCGGAGCTGCTCGCCAGGGTCGACGCAGTCGACGGGATCGAGCGGATTCGCTACACGAGCCCGCATCCGAAGGACATCCGCGCCGACGTGATCTCGGCGCACGCCGAGCTGCCCGGCGTCTGCGAGCACATCCACCTCCCGCTGCAGTCCGGCTCGAGCCGCATCCTCAAGGCGATGCGCCGCACCTACAACCGCGAGCGCTACCTCGACCGCGTGGCGATGATCCGCGAGCTCGTGCCCGACTGCGCGCTCACGACGGACATCATCGTGGGCTTCCCCGGAGAAACGGAGACCGATTTCGAGGAGACGATGGAGGTGGTCGACGAGGTCGGCTACGACTCCGCGTTCACGTTCATCTATTCGCCGCGCCGCGATACCGAGGCGGCGCTCCTGCCCGGCCAGGTCCCGCATGACGTCGCGAGCGAGCGCATGGGGAAGCTCGTCGAGCTCGTGCAGCGTCACGCGGCGGAGCGCGCGCAGCGGTTCGTGGGGCGCAGGATGGAGGTGCTCGCCGAGGGCCCTTCCCGGACGGACGCCTCGAAGCTGCGCGGGCGCATCCGTCACAACAAGACGGTGAACTTCAGCGGCGTCGCCGCGCCGGGAGAGCTGACCGAGGTCGAGATCGCCTCCGCCACGAGCACCACGCTCGCCGGCGAGGAGGCGCTGATGGCCCGACTCGGCTAGGCGGCCTCGTCCGCCGTCTCTGCCTGCGGCTCTACGAACGCCTCGGCGATCTCGCTGAGCCGCCGCTCGGCTGAGCCCATCGCCTCGAACGCCTTGGTGGCGTCGGCCACCCTGAGCTGCAGGTCGTCGAGCTTGCGGCGCAGCTCCTCGGATTCCTCGTGCGAGGCCGCGAGCTCGCCCTGCAGATCGCGCTCCGTCATGGCATGGATCTCGGCCTGGCGCTCGTTCTCGTCGCGCAGGTGGGCACACTGGGTGCGTGCCTGCTCGGCGCGGCGGTCCGCGTCGGTGAGCAGGTCGATCTGCTCGCGCAGGCGATCGATCTCGGCCTCGCTCGCCGCACGCTCCTGCTCGAGCTTCGCCTGGACCTTGGTCAGCCGCTTCTCGAGCTTCTCGAGCTGCTCGCGGTCCTGCTTGGAGCCGTGCGCGCCGGCCTCGAGCTCCTCACGCCTGGCCTGCTCCGCGGCGAGCTGGTCGCGCAGCTCGCCGATGCGCCCGGAGTGGGAGGAACGCTCTTCCTCGAGCTCCTCGCGATGGCGGGCGGCAGCATCGGCGAAGGACTCCTCACTCTGCTCTCGTTGGACATCGAGCTCGGACCGCAACGCGTCGGCTTCCTCCTTGTGGCGGCTGCGTTCGGACTCGAGCCTCTCTGCGTGCTGCTTCTCGATAGCGGCGAGCTTGGTGGCGTCGATGCCGGCGGCACGCGCCTCCTCGAGCTCCTGCAGATGCTGAGTGCGCTCGGCCGCCAGCTGCAGCTCGTGCCGTGCTCGCTCCGCCTCGAGCTCGGCCGCGTGCTTGGCGTGCACCGCCTCGAGCTCGCTCTCGTGGCGCTCCACCTGCATTCGCAGCTTCGCCTCGCTGCGAGCGCGCTCGGCCACGAGCAGCTCCTCATGACTCTCCTTCTCGCGCTCGAGCGCCTCCGCCGCAGTTGCACGTTCTGCCTCGACCGTCTCCTCCGAGCGCGCCAGGTGGGCGTCGAGCTCTTTCTGGTGGCGGCTGCGCTCGGCATCGATCACGCTGCCGGTGCGGGCCCGCTCGGCGTCGAGCTCCTCGGCCCTGCGCAGACGCTCCGCCTCGAGTTCCTGCTCGAGCTTCGCCCGCAGGGCGTCGAGCGCCTCGGCGGCGGCCGCCGCACCGACCTCGGCCTTGTCGCGCTCCTCCTGCAGCGCCTGCTCCGCGGCGGCAAGCGCCTCGGCCGCCTGGACACGCTCGGCGGTCAGCGCCTCGGAGCTCTTGGCGCGCTCGCGCGCGAGCGCCTTCTCGCCGGCAGCGACGGCGTCCGCGGCCTTGGCCCGCGAGTGCTCGGCGGACTTCTCGGCGGCGGCAACCGCCTCGGCGGCCTTCGCCCGGTCGGCCTCGCGTGCGTTCTCGGCGGCGGCGACGGCTTCGGCGGCCTTCGCGGCCGCAGCGTCGCGTGCCTTCTCGGCGGCCGCAACGGCCTCGACAGCCTTGGCGGCGGCCGCGTCGCGCGCCTTCTCGGCGGCCGCAACGGCCTCGGCAGCCTTCGCGGCGGCAGCGTCGCGCGCGTTCTCGGCGGCGGCGACGGCTTCGGCAGCCTTGGCGGCGGCAGCGTCCCGTGCCTTCTCTGCGGCCGCGACGGCTTCGGCGGCCTTCGCGGACGGCAGCGTCGCGCGCGTTCTCGGCGGCGGCGACGGCTTCGGCAGCCTTGGCGGCGGCAGCGTCGCGTGCCTTTTCGGCGGCGGCGACGGCTTCGGCGGCCTTCGCGGACGCAGCGCCGCGCGCCTTGTCGGCGGCCGCAACGGCTTGGGAGGCCCTCGTCCGCTCCGCCTCGCGTGCCTGCTCCGCCGCGGCGATCGCTTCGGCGGCCTTCGCGCGCTTGCGCTCTGCCTCCGCAGTTCGAGCCTGCTCCGCCGCGAGCGCCTCGGCGGCCTTCGCCCGCTCCTCCTCGATCGCCCGCTCCGCGCCGGCCAGCACGTCCGCCGCCCGCGCCCGCTCGCGCTCGAGAGCCTTGTCCGCGGCGGCCCGCTCCTCGGCGATCAGGGCGCGCTCGCGCTCCAGCGCCTTCTCCGCGGCTGCCAGCGCATCGGTTGCCTTCGCGCGCTCGGCCGCGAGTGCCTTCTCGACCGCCTCCGTGCGCTTCGCCTCCATCGTCCGCTCGGCCTCGGTCAGCGCCTCTGCGGCCTTGGCCCGCTTGCGCTCGGCGCCCTTCTCAGCTTCTGCAACGGCGTCCGCGGCCCGGGCGCGCTCTCGTTCGAGCGCCTGCTCGGCGGCTGCCACCGCCTCGGCGGCTTGCACGCGCTCGGCCTCAACGACCTTCCGCTGGGACTTCGCCGCCTGCGCGCGCTCGTCCTCCAGGGCCTTTTCGAGGGCCTTGGCGGCATGCGCGGCCTCCGCCTCGCGCGCCTCCTTTACCGCCTTGACGGCTCGGGCGCGCTCGGCGTCGACCAGCTGCTCGGCCTTGGCGAGCGCCCCGCGCTCCGCACGCAGCGTGCGCTCATACTCCGCCTGGGCCTCGGCCAGCGCCTTCTCGCGCTCGGCGGCGGCGATGGCGAGGGCCTTCTCAAGCTCGGCCTGGGCGGTCGCGAGGGCGCGTTCACGCTGGACCTGCGCCGCGGCGACACTCTGCTCGGCCGTCTGCCGCAGCTCGGCGAGCTCGGCCTCGTGGGCCTTCTGGCGCGCGACCAGCTCGCGCTCGAGCTCCTCGGCGCGGCCACCCGACTCGCTCACGAGCGCGACGGGCGCGGCGCCGTTCTGCTCCTCGGGAGGCACGATCAGCGTCCCGGCCGCCTGAGCGAGCGTGGCCTCCGGCTCGTCCATGAAGCTGAGCTCGTCGAGGAGCTTCGCGATCTGCGCTCGCGCCGCGACGGCAGGGCGCACGGCCAGCTTGGTCATGACGGCGATGTCGCTGAGGCCGAGGGAGTCGGTCGGGTCGGCGATTGCGACGATCAGCGCTCCGTCGTCCGTGAAGCCGATCGGGGCGGCGAGGTAGCGGCGCGCTGCCGTCTCGCGCAGGACCCCCGCGGCGGCGGGGTCGACCGTGTACTCGTCAAGGTCGATGTGGTCGAGCGCGTACCGCTCCGCGAGTGCGCGCGCCAGCTGGTCCTCGCTGATCGCGCCGTTCTCGAGGAGCACCTTCTCGGGCGTCATCCCGGGCCGGCGCGCCGCCTCGACCGCCTGGGCCGAGGTGGTCTCGGCGACGAAGCCGAGCTCGACGAGGATGTCGCTCAGGAAGCGGCCGCCGGCGCCGCTCAGCGACGGCGGGCTGACGCCCGGACCGGAGAGGCCTCCAGCGATCACGGCTCCCGCGACGGGCTCCGCGCTCACGCGAGCTCCTCGATCGAGGCGCCCGCGAGCGGCTCGGCGGCGCGCGCCGCGACCTCGGCGAGCTCGATCGCCTCGGAAGCCGAGCCGGTGTCCGCGAGGCCGTGGATGCCGTACGAGATCCGCGCGGGGGCGGGCCTCGCCGCAGCGACCCGCTCGAGCGCACGCGCGACCCTGCCTACGAACGCGCGGGCGCCCTCCTCGCCCTTGCAGCCGACCAAGACGATCGCGAGCGCGTCGTCGGCGATCTGGGCCAGGTGGTCGGCGCGCCGGACCGCGCCCGTGAGTACATCGGCGACGTCCTTCAGGATCAGGTCGGCCACGGCCTGGCCGTGCCGCTCGGCGACGGCGGAGCGCTCGTTCAGGTGAGCCACGACAACGAGGGTCTCGACGCTGCCGCGCCGGCTCAGCTCCCACTCGCGCTCGAGGTCCTCGAGCAGGGCACCCCGGTTCGGGAGCCCCGTCACGGGATCGGTGTGCTCGCGATCCCGGACCGCCTCGGCGAGCCGGTGCAGCTCGGCCCTCGTCGAGATGCTCTCCCACTCGTAGGAGAGGATGCGCGCCGCCACGAGCAGCAGCTGGGCGAGGTAGCGAGGCGGCGCCACGTCGCCGCCCGGGCTCGCGATCAGGAGCGCCACGACGCTGCCGTCGGCAGCGTCGAGCGGTGCGGTGACCCACGCACCCGGGCAGACCGATGCGAGCGCCTCGGGCCCGATGAGCCCGTCGCCGCCGCCGGACAAGGGGAGCGAGGAGCCGCGCTCAACGGCGCCGCCGCGGGCGTCGAGGACACGGCACTCGCCGGCGTCCCAGTCGACCTGGCCAAGCAGGACGCAGCCGCCGGGCACGGCTCCGGCGAGCAGGTCGAGCACGGCGTTGGCGGCGTCGGCGAAGCTCCCGAAGCGTCGGGCAGCCAGCCGCGACAGGGCGTCGAGCGGTTCGAGGGTCATCCTTCCCCTCCTGATCGGCAGATCGAGGGGGGTTCAGTAGACCTGGGTCAGCTGCCGACCAGAATGCGGTCCAGATCCTCGAGCGCAGCGCGCGCGGCGAGGATGCCGCCGCCGGTCCACCAGGTGCCCGCGTCAACCCGTTCGACGGCGCCCGAGCGGACCGCGCGCAGGTGCTTCCAGAGCGGGTTCGCCTCGAGCTCCGAGAGGCGTCCCTCCGCTCCAGGGGCGACCGAGAGCAGAATCACGCGGCCGTCGAGCGCCGGGATCTGATCGCGGGACACGGTCTCGGACTCGCGTACGCCGTCCTGCGACGGCGGCCGTCCGAGTCCGACGTCGCTCAGCACCCGCCCGGGGAAGGAGTCGCCGCCGGCCATGAGGATCCCGTTCAGGCCGACGAGCACAACCGACACCGGGGTGTCCGGGGCGTCGTCTCCGAGACGAGACCGCAGTGCCGCCACGCGGCGGTCCCAGTCGATCAGCAGCCGCTCGGCGTCGTTCGTGCGGCCGAGCGCCTCTCCATGGAGGCGGACCGTCAGCTCCCAGGACGCGCCGCCGCCGTCGCTCATCACCGTCGGGAGCGATCTTGTTGAGCGAGGGGTAGAGCGGCCCCTGGAGCTCGTGGCTGCCGAGAATCACGTCGGGGTCGGCGGCCTCGATCGGGCCGAGCCCGCCTCGCCTCGGCGGCGGCACGACCTCGATGCCGGAGGCCTCCGAACGCAGGTAGGCGGGCACCTTCCCGCCCGGCAGCGCCGCGCCGGCCGGCCGCACGCCGAGCGCGAGCGTGTCCCCGAGCGCGTCGGCGGTCAGCGTGAAGGGGCGCTCGGCCTGGCCCGGGACCTTCGTTCCGGCGAGGTCGGCGTCGATGTGCTGGACCTTGAGCGGCCGCGCCGTCTCCTTCGACTCGTCGAAGCCGGACTCCTGGCACCCGAGCGCGAGCGTGGCCGCCGCGAGGAAGGCCGCGGCGGTCGGCATGATTCGTCCCGGCACGCCAGGTATTACTAGCGATCGTGCCCGTCGACCACCACGTGATCGCCCTGTTCGGCCCGACCGGTATCGGGAAGACAGCGGTTGCGATCGCCCTGGCGGAGCAGCTGCGCCGCAAGGGCGACGACCCGGTTGCGGTCTCGGCCGACGCTCTCCAGGTATACGCCGGGCTCGAGATCCTGAGCGGTGCCGCCACGGCCGCCGAGCGTGAGGCGCTCGAGCACCGGCTGCTCTCGTTCGTGCCGGTGACGGAGACGTTCTCGGCGGGGCGCTTCGCGGCGCTTGCCCGCGCCGAGATCGACGCGGCGCTCGAGGCGGGGCGGCGCCCGATCGTCGTGGGCGGCACCGGGCTCTACCTGCAGGCCGCGCTGACCGACCTCGAGCTGCGCCCGCCGCCGCCCGCCGAGCTGCGCGAGCGCATCGCCGCGGACCTCGAGACGCGCGGGCCGGCCGTCCTGCACGCCGAGCTCGCCGCCCGCGCGCCCAGCGCGGCGGCGGCCATAGAGCCGGGCGACCGCACGCGGATCATCAGAGCGCTCGAGCTGCTCGAGATGGGGGAGACTCCGGCGCCCGTGGGTGCCGAGTCGCGCCTCTGGACCGCACACCTGCGCCACCGGACGGTGCTCTGCGCCCTCGTCATGGAGCGCGCCGAGCTCTACCGCCGGATAGACGCGCGGGTCGATGCGATGGTCGCCGCCGGCGCGGTCGAGGAGGTGCGCCGCGCGGACGAGGCCGGCGCCTCGCCTACCGCCCGCAAGGCACTCGGCTTCGAGGAGCTGCTGCGCGGAGACGCCGAGGCGATGAAGCGCCGGACGCGCAACTACGCGCGCCGCCAGCTGACCTGGATGCGCAGGCTGGAGCACGTCGAGATCCTCGATGCCGGCGAGGCGTCGCCGGACCGGCTGGCCCGTGAGCTGGTCGCTCGCCGCCCGATCTGAGGAGGGAGCGCATCACCTTCCCGCCGGCGTGCCCGGCGACACGATGCGCTGGACCAACCGGCCGACCTTCCAGCAGCTCATGGAGCTCGACGGGCATCGTTAGCCTGGCGCCGTGCGCTTCGAGAAGTGGCAGGCCCTGGGCAACGACTACGCGATCGTCGAGGAGCGAGAGCTCCCGTTCGAGCTGACGCCTGAGCGCATCCGCCGCTTCTGCGCCGCGCACACCGGGGTCGGCTCGGACGGGATCGTGCTCATCAGGGAGAGCGGCGAGCGCGGCTTCGTCGCCGAGATCCGCATCTACAACCCGGACGGCTCCGAGGCCGAGCTGTCCGGCAACGGCGTCCGCCAGGCGGTGATGTACCTGCGCCGCAGCGGCTGGACCGAGCACGACAGCTTCTCGGTCCGCACCGTCGCCGGCGAGGTGCGCCCGCGCATCGAGGGCGAGCTCTGCACGCTCGACATCGGGCGCGCCCGGCTGCGCGCGCCCGAGGACTTCCCGAGCGGCGGCGACGACGGCACCGGCACGCTGAACGCCGGCGGACGCGAGTTCGCCTTTCAGTTCGTGCAGGTCGGCAACCCGCAGTGCTCGATCGAGGCCGGCGACGATCTCGAGCAGCTCGACCTGGCGCTCCACGGCCCCGAGATCGAGCGTCACGAGCTGTTCCCGCGCCGCACGAACGTCTCGTTCTGGCGCCGCAGCGGCGACGCGTCGATCCGCGCGCGCATCTTCGAGCGCGGGGTGGGAGAGACGATGTCGTCCGGGACCGGCGCGAGCGGCGCCGCCGTGGCCGCCGTGCTGCGCGGCGTCGACAGCCCCGTGACCGTCGAGCTCGACGGGGGCGAGCTCGTCGTGGACGTGGGGGAGGACCTGCACGTCGACCTGACCGGCTGGGCGAGGCCCGTCTACGCCGGTGTCCTGAGTGACGAATTCGTCAAGGAGCTCCATGCAACCCAGTAGCCGTCTCGACCGCCTGCCGCCCTACCTGTTCGCCGAGCTCGAGCGCAAGGTCAGGGAGAAGAAGGCGGCCGGCGTCGACGTGATCAGCCTGGGGATCGGCGATCCCGACACGCCCACTCCCGCGCCGGTGGTCGAGGCGCTGGCACGGGCCGCCGCCGACCCCGGCACGCACCAGTACCCGTCGAACCGCGGCCGGCCCGAGCTGCGCGAGGCCTTCGCGCGCTTCTACGCGCGCCGCTTCGGCGTCGAGCTCGACCCCGAGAGCGAGATCATCCCGGCGCTCGGCGCCAAGGAGTGCGTCTTCAACCTGAACCTCGCCTTCCTCGACCCGGACTCCGTGGCGCTGGCGGCCGACCCCGGCTACCCGGTCTACACCGGCGGCCCGCTGCTGGCCGGTGCGGAGCCGGTGCTGATGCCGCTCGTGCCCGAGCTCGGCTTCGCGCCGGATCTCGGCGCGATCGAGGGGGACGTGGCGGCGCGCGCCCGCCTGCTCTTCATCAACTACCCGAACAACCCGACCGGGGCGGTCGTGCCCGACGGGCTGTTCGAGCGGGCGGTCGAGTTCGCGCGCGAGCACGACGTGCTGATCGTCCACGACGCCTCGTACACGGAGACGACCTTCGACGGCTACGTCGCGCCGAGCTTCCTCGCGACGCCCGGCGCGAAGGACGTGGGCGTGGAGGTCTTCTCGCTCTCGAAGGGCTGGAACATGACGGGCTGGCGCACCGCCGCGATCGTCGGCAACGCGGACGCCGTGGGCGCCTACTGGAAGCTCAAGACGAACATCGACTCGGGGGTCTTCGAGGCCGTGCAACTCGCCGCGGCGCGCGCGCTCGACGACGGGCCGCCCGCCGGGATGCCGGCGCTCTACCGGCGCCGTCGCGACCTCGTCTGCGACGCACTGAGCGAGATCGGCGTCGACGTAACGCCGCCGAAGGGCACGATCTACGTGTGGGCGCCTGTCCCGGAGGGGCACACGTCGGCCTCCTACTGCGAGCTCGTGCTCGAGGAGTCGGGCGTGGTCGTGTCCCCCGGCGGCGCCTACGGGCCGAACGGCGAGGGCTTCTTCCGGATCTCCCTGACGATCGACGACGAGCGGCTCAGGGAGGCCGTCGAGCGGATCCGGGGTAGCCTCGGCGGCTGATGCACTACTGCGGCGCAGTTCCCATGCGAGGCAGGCTCCAGCTCGCGATGCTGGAGGAGGTCCGAGCTCCTGAGCCGCCGATCCGGCTCAGCGCGATCTTCTTCGAGCCAGGCACCGCCGAGCAGGTCGCCGCGGAGCTGCGTTCACTCGGCGACATCGTGTTCGCGCTCGGGGCTCCGCTCAGCGCCCCGCGCCAGGGACGGCCGATGCGCGACTGCGACGACTTCCTGCAGAAGCTCGGCGTGAGCCCGCAGCCGCCGAGCCCGGAGGCGAGCAAGCTCGTGGACGCGATGCGCGACATGCCGCGCTACGCGCCGCGCGACGGCCGCGACGACCACGACGGCGCCATCAGCGAGGGCTCGTACAACGACTTCCCCCTCTTCGAGACGAACGCGGACGCGGTCTTCTGCGCCCTACAGGGCCGCCGCCTGCCGGCGAAGCGCCACCCGTTCGGCATCCAGCTGCGCATCGAGGAGCTGAGCGGCGATCACGTGCGCGACGAGGGCGGCGACCTCTGGCACCGGCGCATCGAGGAGATCGACGCCGCCGCGTGCGCGCTCGCCGCGCACCGCTACGCCGTGGGGCACGCGTCCTGGCTCGGGAACGCCGACGAGGCGGTCGTGGTGCTGCCGGGGAGCTCGATCCCGGCGGAATTCGACACGCGCGGTGTGATGCCGGCCGTCGAGCGCCTACAGCTGCCTTGAGTGGGCGCGGATCCCGTCTAACCTTGTTGGGATGCAAGATCTGACCTCACAGCCGAGGGCGCGTCAGCGCGCGCTCTGCATCGGGGTCAGCCCGACGGAGCCGGACCTGTCCGAGCTGCGCGAGCTGCTCCGAACC
This sequence comes from uncultured Thermoleophilaceae bacterium, assembly GCA_963734025.1. GTDB lineage: Bacteria > Actinomycetota > Thermoleophilia > Solirubrobacterales > Thermoleophilaceae > JACVRW01. Next base: position 229,595 of record CAVTFR010000015.1, on the reverse strand, counting down.
GCGGGGGTCGCGGCTGTCGGCGAGCTCGTCCAGCGCCGGGAGCGGCCCGATCCCGACCGCTATTTCGGGCGCGGAAAGCTCGACGAGCTGAAGCGCGCCATCAAGGACGCCGACGCGAACCTGGTCGCCTGCGACGACGAGCTGCTGCCGCGCCAGGAGCGCAACCTCGAGGAGGCGCTCGGCGTGCCCGTGATCGACCGCACGGCGATCATCCTCGACATCTTCGCCGACCACGCTCACTCGGCCGAGGGCAAGCTCCAGGTAGAGCTCGCCCAGCTCGAGTACAACCTCGCGCGCATGCGCGGCCTCTGGACGCACCTCGAGCGTCTCGGCGCCGGCCGTATGGACGGCGGCATCGGCACGAGGGGCCCAGGCGAGACCCAGATCGAGACCGATCGCCGGCTGGCGCGCGACCGCATCGCGGCCCTGCAGCGGCGCCTCAAGCACACCAAGGCCACGCGCTCGACAATGCGCGCCGAGCGCGAGCGCGCCGGGCTGCCGACGGTGGCGCTCGCCGGCTACACGAACGCCGGCAAGTCGACGCTCCTGAACGCGCTCACCGGCGCGGAGGTGAGCGTGCGCGACAGGCTCTTCCACACGCTCGACCCGACCACGCGCTCGTTCGGGATCAACGGTCGCACCTACCTCGTGACCGACACGGTCGGCTTCATCCGCAAGCTGCCACACGCCCTCGTCGACGCCTTCTCGGCGACGCTCGAGGAGGCGCTGGGCGCCGACCTGATCGTGCACGTCGCGGACGCCTCGGTGGCCGAGGACGAGCTGCACGAGATGCTGTCGGCGGTCGACGACGTTCTGGCGGAGACGGGCGTCGTCGAGCGCCCGCGCCTGCTGGTGCTGAACAAGGTCGATCTGCTCGACGACGAGCGCCGCCGCGAGCTGTCGTTCCGCTTCCCGCAGGCCGTGCAGGTCTCAGCCGTCAGCGGGGATGGCCTAGCCGAGCTGCGCGAAGCGGTCGAGGCGCGCTTCCTCGCATCGCTGCGGCCGATGGAGTTGCTCCTCCCGTATGACGAGGGGACGAGCCTGTCCGAGCTCCACGACGTGGCCGGCGAGCTGGAGCGCGAGGACACGGCGGAGGGCGTCCGCGTCCGCGCGCGTGTGCCGGTGTCGGTCGCGTCGCGCTTCGAGCGCTTCCAGAACGGGAACGGCTCGCTCGGCTAGCGCAAGTCGCCGCTGCCGTGCAGGACGGCGCGGTCGCGGCGCGAGAGCAGCTTCTCGAGGTTGCTCTCGGCCACTTCGTCGAGGTCGAGGCCCGCCTCCGTGGCGAGCTGAGCGACGTACCAGAGCACGTCCCCGAGCTCAGCCGCGAGCGCGTCGCGGCGCTCGTCCGTCAGCACGCCGCCGTCGTCGCGGATCGCCTTCTTGACCTTCTCGGCGGCCTCGCCTGCCTCCCCGCAGAGCCCGAGAGCGGGGTAGGTGAGGTTCGCGCCCGCGTCCGGATAGACGGCGGTGGCGCGTGAGCGGCGCTGGTAGTCGGAGAGGTTCACACCGCAGAAGCTACCCGCCTCGGCGGACCCCGCCACATCTCAACCCCGACCTGCTCGTGCCGATATTCCGAAGGTATGGAAGCCCAGGCTGCCTCGGCAGGGCCGTTTCCCGTGCCCGGACTCATCCCGCCCACGACGCGCACGGGCGCCATCAGGCGCATCGGCGACGTGATCGTGCAGCTCGGCTTCGCGGAGCGAGGCGTGGTCGAGCGCGTCGTCGAGGAGGGGAGGGTGCGCGGCGTGACGCTCGGGCAGAGCCTGATCGACGCGAGCCTCGTCGACTCGAAGCAGCTCGCCCAGGCACTCGCCGAGCGCAACGGGCTCCACTACGTCGATCTCAACGTCTTCGACGTCGACAAGGGCGCCGCCGCCCTGATCGATGCCGGCAAGGCGAGGCGCTACAAGACGATCCCGATCGCGTTCCTCGGCGAGGGGGGCCTGCTGGTCGCGACCGCCGACCCGGCCAACCTGCTCGCGCTCGACGACATCACGATGGCCACTGGCTACGACGTCCGCCGCGCCGTCGCCTCACCGGAGGACATCGAGGCGCTGATAGCGGGCCTGTCGACGCTCCAGGAGTCGGTCCGGGAGATCCACGAGGAGACCGAGGACGACGCCGCCCAGGTGATCGAGCTGCGCGAGTCGGCCGACGACGCACCGGTCGTCAAGCTCGTCCACTCGGTGGTCGCGGACGCGGTCCGCCGCGGCGCGTCGGACGTGCACTTCGAGCCGCGCGCGTCCGACATGCGCGTGCGCTTCCGCGTCGACGGTGTTGTCTTCGACTCGACGACGGTGCCGCGTCACCTCGTCTCCGGCCTCGTGTCGCGCATCAAGATCATGGCCGAGCTCGACATCGCCGAGAAGCGCCTGCCGCAGGACGGCCGCATCGGGCTGTCCGTGGACGGGCACTACGTTGACCTGCGCGTGGCCACGCTACCGGTGGTTCGCGGCGAGTCGGTCGTCATGCGGATCCTCGACAAGACGCAGGTGGTCGTCGAGCTCGACCGGCTGGGGATGGAGGCGCCCGAGCGCGAGCGCTTCCGGCACGCGATCGGCGCGACGTACGGCGCCGTGCTCGTCACGGGCCCGACCGGCTCCGGCAAGACGACGACGCTCTACGCCGCGATGCAAGAGGTCAACTCGCCCGAGCAGACGCTGATCACCGTCGAGGATCCGGTCGAGTATGAGCTCGACGGGGTCAAGCAGGTGCAGGTCCACCCGAAGGGGGGCCTGACGTTCGCCTCCGGGCTGCGCTCGCTGGTCCGCGCCGACCCCGACGTGATCATGGTCGGCGAGGTGCGCGACGCCGAGACCGCCGCCCTGGCGATCGAGGCCGCGCTCACGGGGCATCTCGTGCTCACGACGCTGCACACGAACGACGCTCCGCTCGGGGCCGCTCGCCTGATCGAGATGGGGGTCGAGCCGTTCCTCGTCGCCGCCGGAATCGAATGCGTGGTCGCACAGCGGCTGGTGCGCCGGCTGTGCGACTGCAAGCAGCCGGTCAAGCTCTCGAAGGCCGTCCTCGAGAGCAACGGCTTCCAGGTCGAGCGCGGCTTCAGCGGCTTCGAGCCCGGTGGCTGCGTGCGCTGCGTGCAGACGGGCTTTCGCGGCCGGATCGGCCTCTACCAGGTGATGCCGATGACGGACGGCCTGCGCCGGCTGATCCTCGGCAAGCATTCCGCCGACGAGCTGCGCGGGGCCGCCCGGGCCGAGGGCATGCGCACTCTGCGCGAGGACGGGCTCGGGAAGATCAGGGCCGGAATCACCTCGGTGGCCGAGGTCCTGCGCGTCGTCGGGCCCGCCTAGACGCCCGCCGCCCGGCGAGCCGAGGCGTGCGCGGCGGCCTCGAGCCGGTCGTCCGGCAGCGGCTCCAGCTCGATGCCGAGCGCCAGCTCGATCAGCCGGTCCGCGAGCCAGACGTTCTTCGGCAGCAGCGGGCCATGCAGATAGGTCCCGATCACGTTGCGGGAGTGGACGCCCTCGAAGCCGTCGCGGCCGTTGTTGCCGTGGCCCTTCAGCACCCGTCCCAGTGGGCGCTCGCCGCTACCCAGGTAGGTCCGCCCGCCGTGGTTCTCGAAGCCCGCGATCAGGCGCGGGCCGCCGCCGAGGTCCGCCTCTATGGCGCAGTTCCCGATCAGGCGCGGACCGGGCTCGCGCACGGTCCGCAGATCGACGAGTCCGACTCCAGGGAGCTCCTCGCCGCCGAGCTCATAGGAGTGGCCGAGCAGCTGGTAGCCGCCGCACACGGCGAGCACCACCGCGCCGCGCCCGGCCGCGTCATGCAGGCCCGCACGCTTCGTCTTGGCCATGTCGGGGGCGATCGAGATCTGGTCGCGGTCCTGGCCGCCGCCCATGTAGAAGAGGTCGTGAGCGTCCGGGTCGAGCGGTTCGCCCGCGCCGGAGGACGCGTGCTCGAAGCCGAGCCCCCGCCACTCGCAGCGCGCCCTCAGGATTGCGATGTTGCCGCGGTCGGCGTAGATGTTCATCAGGTCCGGGTAGAGCGAGCAGACCCTCAGCGCCGGCACTCGATCACCACGCTTCCGATGTGGTCGCTTGTCTCCGGAATCGCGTGACGGGCCACCGGTTCGAGCCCGGCCGCACGCGCCTCGTCCTCGAACTCGGCTTCGCTCAGGACGTCGAGCGCAAAGGGAGCGTTCTCCTCCTCGAGGGTCCCGTCCGGCGCTACGGCCTGGCGGTGGCGCTCGACGATCACCTGGCCGGCCTGCTCCCTGACCCAGACCGGCTGGCTCGAGAAAACCCAGCCGTCGTGCTCGATCACGTCGGGATAGGGCGGCGAGCGATCCTCCTCGGCGACGGCGTCATACGGGTTCGCAAGCGCGGCTGCGAAGCGCCCGCCCGGCATGAGATGCACGTGCACGCGTTCGAGCATGGCAAGCCGCTCGGCCGGGCCGCCGAGGATCTGAACCAGCTGCATCGGGGCGAGGATGAGCGCGAAGCGCTCGTCGGACGAGAACGTGCGGGCGTCGGCGGCGAGCGTGGTCACGCCCGGTGCCCGCTCCCCGAGCGCGGCGAGCAGCTCGGCGTCCGAGTCGAGCGCGTGGACCTCGTGTCCCGCCGCGTGCAGGTCGCGGGCGACCCTGCCGGTGCCGGCCCCGAGATCGAGGACGGGGTCGCCGGCTTCGGCCGCGAGCGCGCGCCACAGCTCGAGATCGGCCGCATAGGAGCCGTTCTCGACGTCGTGCCAGATGACGCCCCTATGGGTCACTCGGACCACCTCTTCGCCAGACCGCGCCGCGCCAGCAGGTCGCGCAGCTCCAGCAGCGCCGTGTAGGTCGGGAGCGCGAACAGACGCTCGCCGGCTGCGGCGACGGCGCCGTCCAGCGATCCGGCGAGGTCGCGGTCCACCTCGATCGGCGCGTCGATGCCGGCGTACTTGAGCCGCAGGGCCATCTCCTCGGCGCGCGTGCCGGAGCAGGTCGCGCGGCGCACGCGGCCGGCGAGCACCTCGAAGTCGGCGTCCCAGATCCAGGAGATGTCGCGGCCGTCGGCGATGCGGTCGTTGAGCGCGAACCAAAGGTCGAGCTCGCCGTCCTCGAGCGTGAGCGTGCGCAGGACCTCGTTGGCGCCGGCCGGGTTCTTGATCAGGAGGATCGAGACCTGGCGACCCTCGATCGGGATCGTCTCCACGCGCCCGAAGGCGCCGCCGAAGCCCTCGAGCGCCTCGCCCACGGCCGCGAGCGGCACGTTCAGGCGCAGGAGCGTGGCCGCGGCCGCGACCGCGTTGTAGACGTTGTAGAGGCCGGGGAGGGGGAGGCGCAGGTCGAGCATCCCCGCCGGCGTCTCGAGCGTCAGGCGCGAGCCGCGCATGCCCTCGAGCTCGACGCGTGTGGCGACCACCTCGGGGTCGGGCCGCCGGCGGCCGCAGTTCGGGCAGTGGTAGCGCCCCAGGTGGCCCAGGTAGATCGCGTCGTATTCGTACGGGTGGCCGCAGTTGCGGCAGTGCTTCGAGTCGGCGGCGTGCTGCATCGCCGGGAGCGTCTGGGAGTCGTCGGCGAGGCCGAAGTAGGTCACCTGCTCGCGGCCGCGGCCGAGGTCCGCGACGAGCGGGTCGTCGGCATTGAGGACGAAGCCGGCGCGACCGTCGAGCTCCGCCACCGTCTCCGCCCAGCGGTCGGCGAGCAGCTCGAGCTCGCCGTAGCGGTCGAGCTGGTCGCGGAACAGGTTGGCGAGCAGGACGAGCCGAGGCTCGACCTCCCGCGCGACCTGCCCGAGCCAGGCCTCGTCGACCTCGAACAGCCCGAGCTGGCCGGGGCGCCGACCGGCGTCGAGCAGCGCGGTCGCCACTCCCCAGGCCATGTTCGAGCCCGCGCGGTTGTGTACGAGCTCGCCGGTGGCGCCGCCGAGCCCGGCGGCGATCATGGAGGCGGTCGTGGTCTTGCCGTTGGTAGCCGAAACGAGCACCGAGCCCTCGTCGAGCTCCTCCGCCATGCGGCCGAGGGCGCGCGGCGACAGGCGCAGCAGCAGCCGGCCGGGGGCGGTCGTCCCGCCGGTGCGCCCAAGGCGGCGGCTCGCGGCCCGCACGAGGCGGGCGAGGCTGCGCGCGGCGCGGTACATCAGGGCGCGATCACGCGCAGGCAGCGCTGCTCGACCCCCAGGGTCGCGGGCGTCGCCCCGATCGGGTCGCCGTCGGCGTAGATGACGAACGGGCGGTCGGTCGCGACCTCGACGACTTCGCCGCGCAGGAACAGCGCGCGCGGTGAGTTCACGTGCGCGCCGCGGAAGATCAGCGGCAGCTCGCGCAGGAACGTGAGCTTCGAGGCTGCCCTTGGCGATCAGCACGTCCAGCCGGCCGTCGTCGAGCTCGGCGTGGGGGAGGACGTACATGCCGCCACCGTAGGCCTTCGAGTTGCCGACCACCACGGAGAAGCCGGTCGCCTCGTGGACGCTGCCGTCGACGGTCACGCTGAAGGCGGCCGGCTTCCAGGCCGCCAGCGCCCGCAGGGCGGCGTAGAGGTAGACCGCGTTGCCGCGGATCCGCTTGGTGTCGTTGGCGATCCGGTTGGCGTCCGAGTCGAAGCCGAAGCTCGCGATGCCGACAAACGGGGTGCCGTCGACGTTCGCCACGTCGACCAGGCGCTCCTCTCCCTCGACCGCCACGCGCGCCGCGGCGGCGGGCTCGGAGGGGATGCCGAGCACGCGTGCGAAGTCGTTGCCGCGCCCGCAGGGAATCAGGGCGATGGCGGAGCCGGTGTTCTTGAGCGCCGCGGCCATCGGCCTCATGAGGCCGTCACCGCTCACCGCCGCCACCGTCTCACCGGCCGCCACCGCAGTGGCGGCCTCATCCTGGGCGTGCTCGATGCTGCGCGTGAAGACGGTGCGGTGCGCTGCGCCGAGCGCGTCCAGGGTCTCGTGCACCGCGGGAAGCGCGTCGAGGGCCTTCCCGCCGCCGGAGGCCGGGTTGACCAGCAGCGCGAAGCGCCGGCTCACTCGGCAGCCGCCGCCGCTGCCGTCCGTGCCCGTTCGGCGGCGGCCGCACCGCGCTCGGCCCCGCGCAGGTGTGGCGCGTGGTCGATCTTGCGGATCTCCGCCCGGCTGAGGAGCTCGTCGCCGAGCAGGCGCTCGGCGTGAGGCTCTTCGAGGTCATCGGGGTCGAGTGTGAGCAGCACGTCCTGCTGCACGCTGTGCCAGCGCTCGCCGGTCAGCACCTCCGAGGCGACGAGCAGCTGCCCGGGGCGCGCCAGCCAGTGGAGCTCGAAGAGGCCGAGCCGGTATGCGTAGAGCCGCTCGCCGTCCGAGAACAGCACGTTCACGCCTGAGAACGCGGAGCGCTCAACGGTCCGCGTGATCGCCCTGCGCAGGCTCGCAACCGGCGCCCCCCGGTCGTAGTCGCTCATCAGCAGGTTGAAGAGGTGCTCCGAGTCCGTGTCTCCCTCGGGCTCCCGCATGCCGGCGACGCGCAGGCGCGGGTAGTCCACGATCGTCCCATTGTGGCCGAGCGTGTAGCAGTCGAGCGAGAAGGGGTGCGTGTTGTGCGGGCTGAGGTCGCCCATCGTCGCGCGCCGCACGTGCACGTTGAAGATGCGGCCGCGCATGCTGGTCGCCGAGATGAACTCGCCGTCCGCGTACGCCGCCTCCGGAAAGCGCACGATCGCCGGCTTGCAGCCCTCGCAGCGGTCGTACACGGCCATTCCCCAGCCGGAGTCGTGATCCTCGGACTGGCGGATGAGCGGGTTCTCCGCCTCGAGGAGCTCATGCCGGATCGACACCGGCTCCGCTGCGACGCAGCCGAACACACGGCACATGACGGGCGGGAGATTACCGCGCCGGGGGCGAGTTCCCGCCCGTCCCGGCTTCCCCTCATATGGACGTCAACGAGCAGGAGCCCAGACGGATCTGGTGGGCGCGGGCGCGCAAGCTCTGCGGTCTCGAACGGCCCGGGGGAGGCGGACGCAGCCACCGTGCCGAGCGCCGCGACGCGGAGATCGCCTACCTGAAGACGAGGCGGGTGCGCCTGGTCGTATCGACGAGCCCGACGCGCCACAACCTCGGCGCCTACGACGACGCGGGGCTCGCCTGGCACCACGTCCCGGTTGCGGCGACGGAGGAGGGCGCCGCGGCGCTCGACGAGCTCGTCTCGCTGCTGCGCACGGAGACGAAGCGCCCCGGCGCGGTGGCGCTGCACGGAAACCGCTGGACGGACTTCGTGGCTGCGGTGTGCGCCGCGCACCTGAACGACGTGCGCGGGCTGCCGGCGGCCGAGGGGCTCGCTCAGGCGTCGCAGGCCGGCCTGACGGTCACGCCGGAGGCCTGCGCGCTCGTCGGAGCGGAACCTGGGGAGGTGGAGGCCATGCTGCGGTCGGCAGCCTGAGGATCGGGCGCGGACAGGCGCTCAGCCCACGAGCAGCCGCGCGAGCGTCTCGCCGACGGCGACGGGGGCCGGCTCGAGGCCGTCGACGTCCTCGCGCTTCGCGCCGCCCGTGAGCACGAGCGCGGAATCGAGCCCGGCGGCCGCGGCCGCGCCGAGGTCCGTGTCGATCCTGTCACCGACTACGAGGGTGTTGCCGTCGCCGAGGCGGTCGAGGGCGGTGAGGAGCAGCTGCGGCTGGGGCTTGCCGACGATCTCGGCGGTCCTGCCGCTGGCGACCTCGACCGCGGCGAGGATCGCACCGGTTCCCGGCCAGAGACCATCGGGCTGGGGATAGGTGGGATCGCGGGCGGTCGCGAGGAAATCGGCGCCGCGGCGGACCGCCAGAGCGGCGTTGCGCAGGTCGTCGAAGACAAGCTGGTCGGTTCCGCCCACGACGACGACCTCGGCGCGCGAGGCCAGGTCTGTGCCGTTCAGCACCCTGCAGCCGGCGTCGGCGACATGCCTCCGCAGCGCCTCCATCCCGACCACGAATGCCGTGCGGCCGCTGCGGGTCTCGGCGAGCAGATGCTGCATCGCGCCGCCCGCCGTCACGACGTCGCGCAGCGAGGCCCTGATACCCATCTTCCAGAGGCGCGCCACGTAATCCTCGGTCGCGCTGCGCGGATCGTTGGTGGCGAACGCGACCCGTTTTCCATGCTCGCGGAGCTGCTCGAGGGCGTCCTTGACGCCCGGTGTGGGCTCGTGGCCGATCCATACGCAGCCGTCCAAATCGAGGATGAACTGGTCGTAACGGGCCGCGAGGGGGGACAGGGTCACATCGCTAGCCTACGGCTCGGTGGCCCGCCCGTTTGCACTTGTGCTGTGCCTTGCGCTGCTGTTGGTGGCTTCATGCGGGGGCGATGACGACGACTCCGGGGACGGATCCTCGGGCGCCGGCGAGGCGGCCAACGGCGCCGGCGAGGCGGCCAACGGCGCCGGCGAGGCGGCCGCACAGGCTGAGCAGGAGGCGCCGCCCAAGCAGGGGGAGCCCTGCCGCGAGGTTCAGGCACCCGAGCCGAAGCCCGACGGTGGCGCAAGGAAGCCCTCCGCGAAGCTCGACCCGTCACGGACCTATCGGGCCGTGCTGAAGACGAGCTGCGGCAGCATCACGGTGAAGCTCGATCAGAAGACCTCGCCGAAGACGGCCGCCTCGTTTGCATCGCTCGTCCGCCAGGGCTTCTACGACGGCACCGTCTTCCACCGGATCATCCCGGGTTTCGTGATCCAGGGCGGCGATCCGACCGGCCAGGGCACGGGCGGTCCCGGCTATTCGGTGCGGGACCAGCCGCCCGCGGACACCACCTATACGCAGGGGGTCGCGGCGATGGCGAAGACGGACGTCGAGCCGCCCGGCACATCGGGCAGCCAGTTCTACATCGTGACCGCGCCCGACGCCGGCCTTCCGCCGGACTACGCCGTCCTCGGCGAGGTCGTGAAGGGCCTGGATGTGGCGCTCGCGATCGAGCAGCTCGGCGACCCGGCGAGCAATACTGGAACACCGCGACGGACCGTCCTATTGGAGAAGGCGAGCCTCGATGAGTCCTGATCAGCTGGCGCCCGTCTACGACGTCGACGAAGCGGACTTCGAGCAGCGCGTGATCGCCCGCTCGGAAGACATCCCCGTGGTCGTCGACTTCTGGGCCGACTGGTGCGGACCGTGCAAGCAGCTCACTCCGGCGCTCGAGCGGGCGGTGGCGGCGCGTGAGGGAAAGGTCGAGCTCGCCAAGGTCGACGTCGACCGAAACCAGCGCCTGCAGGCGCTGTTCCGGATCCAGGGGATCCCGGCCGTCAAGGCCTTTCACCATGGCCGCGTCGTCTCCGAGTTCAGCGGGGCGCTGCCGCCGGCCGAGGTCGAGCGCTTCTTCGACGAGCTCGTGCCGTCAGAGGCAGACGAGCTCGCGCAGAGCGGGGACGAGGCGTCGCTGCGACGCGCCCTCGAGCTCGACCCCGGCCACACGAGCGCTCGTCGCGAGCTCGGCAAGCTGCTGCTGGGGAGGGGTGAAACCGACGAAGTGCTCGAGCTGCTCGAGTCGATCTCCGGCGACTTCGTGGCGGAGGGCCTCGTCGCGCGAGTGAAGCTCCAGGACGACCCCGAGCTGCAGCCCGCCTTCGAGGCCTGGGACGCGGGCGATCCCGGCACGGCGCTCGAGCGCCTCCAGGAAGCGCTCGCCGATCCCGAGCGCCGCGACCTGGTCAGGCGCGTGATGGTGGCGATCTTCACCGAGCTCGGCCCGGACCACCCCCTGGCGCGCGAGTACCGGCGGCGCCTGTCGGCCGCGCTCAACTAGAGCCGCGCGAACGGTCCAGTCAGATACCGCGGGCGGCTCTGGCTCGTGCCTGTCTGCGGCGCCCGAAAAGGACGAGGACGCCGATCGCGACCACGACCAGCAGGAAGCCGAAGAAGACGGCGGTGGGGGTGCCGAGGCCGCCGAAGGGCAGAGCGATCAGCTTGACGACCGCGAAGCCGACCGCCAGCAGCACGATGACCAGCGCGATCAGCAGCAGGATTCCGCGGACGCGGGCGAAGATCCCGGCGCTCTGCGGCGGGATCAGCAGGCCCATCAGCCGCAGCAGGAAGAGCTGCCGGCCCGACGGCGCCTCCTGACCGAGCTTCTCCATGGCGTCCTTCAGCTCGTCCGGCCGGCGCTCGGCGAGCGCCATCGAGGCCTTCATCATCTGACGCAGCGCCGGGCGCTCCTGCGGGTGGGAGCCGGCGAGCGCCTCGTTGAAGTAGGCGCGCGCGGCCTTGACGTCGTAGCGCTCCGCGGCGCGGGCCCCGAGGATGGCTTTGGCGGCCACGCGGTGCTTCGACTCGCTCATCAATTGCTCGTCGGTGCGTGACTCCAGCTGGGGGATGGCCGCCAATGCACCGACCTGCGTCTGCATCTTGATCTGCTTCTGCTTCGCCACCGGCGAAGGAGTCTCGCAGACCGGTTTGCCGAACGGCCTCAGCAGGGTATGAGAGCCGCCATGATGATCGGGATCATCATCGCCGTATGCGTAATCCTGCTGATTCTGGCCTTCCTGGTGCCGCGTTTGTCACGCCATCCGCAGCGCGGGGTGGACCGCACCCTCGGTGTCGGTCAGAGCGCCGGCGGCAAGGCCCCGGGGCCGATCGGACGGCTGTTCTCGAAGTCCTTCGGCATGTCCCGGAAGGCCACCAACAAGAGCGCCGAGACCGGTCGCAAGGGCCGCGGCAAGCTGCCGCTCTGAGCCGCTCCGGCCGGAGGAGCGCCTACTCGTCGTTGCCGGCGCGCGGGCGCCGCTCGGGATCGGGCTCCTCGGCCGGCTCCTCTTGCTCGTCCGCCGCGTAGCCCTGCTCCTCGAGGCTCGGTTCCTCGACCGTGGGCTGGTCGAGCTCCGGGTCGTCCTCGCCGGGCTCGCCGAGCGGTTGCTCGGGCAGCGGCTGTTCGCGCAGGCCGGGCCCGGGAGGCGCCTCCTCCGGGAGCGTAGGGTCGGGCTCCTCGAGGCCGGCGCCGCCGGGTAGCACGTCGAGCTCGACCTCGGTGGTCGGCTGATCGGTGAGCGGGGCCGCTTGGCCCTCCGGCGGGCCGAGCTGCTCGGGCAGAGTCACGCGCTCGGCGGCGTCGTCGGCGGTCGCGAGGACGTCGTCGGCCAGCTGGCGCAGGTCGTCGAGGAGCCGCTGCCGCTCGTCCCAGAGCAGCTGCGTGTCGACGATCACCTTCTCCGCGTACTCGTCGGCCTGGCTGCGCAGCAGCTCGGCCTCCCGGTCGGCGCGCTGGATGCGGCCCTCGGCCTGCGCACGTGAGCGCGCGGCGAGCTCGTCGGCCGCCTGGTGCGCGCGCTGCAGGATGCCGGCGGTCTCCTCACCGACCTGGTCGAGGGCGCGCTGAACCACCCCTTCGCGCGTCTGGCGGCTCTCCAGGTCCGCCACGAGATCGGCGACCTGGTCGACGAAGTCGTCGACCGCCTGCCGGTCATAGCCGCGCACCGCGAGCGGGAACGAGTGCTCCCTGATGCGATCCGCCGTGTTGCCCTGGAAGGCCTCCTCCGGTGCTCGCTGGACGTCCACTTCGCCGCTGTCGGATTCCGCCATGGGGTGGAGTATGCCTCCCGGGGCGGCGGGTCGATCATCCCGTCGCCGCGATCCTCGAGAAGCAGCCGCCCTCCTAGAAGAGCCGATCGGTCAATCCGTTGCTCAGCGGGCCGAGCATCAGTCCTGGGATGAAGTTGAGGAGGGTGATCAGAGCGATGGTCCCGATCAGGAGCAGCCCGAAGGTCGGCGTGTCGGTGCGCAGCGTGCCGACTCCGGTGGCGTAGGTGCGTCGTCCTGCAAGGGCGCCGGCGACCGCAAGGGCCACCACCATCGGCAGGTAGCGGCCGACGAGCATTGCCACGCCGCCGACCAGGTCCGCGAAGGTGATCCCGAAGGCGCCGACGTTGCCGGGCGCGTTCGGCTGGACGTAGCCGCTGTAGCCGGCGAAGGCCGAGCCGTTGTTCATCGCCTGCGACACGTACGCGTACAGGGTCTGCGAGTAGCCCTCGGGCCCGGTCTGCGTCAGCGACGCGCGCCCGTAGTCGGTCGCGACGCCGAGCGCTACGAAGACGATCACCAGGAGCGGGATCCCCACCGAGCCGATCACGATCAGCTTCATCTCACGGGGGCCGATCCTCTTGCCGAGGTACTCCGGAGTGCGGCCCACCATCAGGCCGCCGAGGAAGACCGCCAGCAGCACGGTGATCAGCATGCTGGAGAGGCCCGACCCGATTCCCCCGAAGATCACCTCGCTGGTCATCATGTTCGCGAAGACGGGTGCCGCCCCGAGCCCGCTGAAGCTCTCCATCGCGGCGTTCACGGCGCCGCTGGCGCCCGTCGTCGTGGCGGTGGCGTAGAGCGCAGAGCCGGCCGCCCCGAAGCGCTGCTCCTTGCCCTCGAGGTTCGCGCCCTCGACGCCCGCGGCCTCCATCGCCGGAGTCCGATCGCCCTCGGCCAGCGACGTCGCGACGACCGACGCGACGAACAGGGCCAGCATGACCCCATAGAGGGCCCAGCCCTGCCGACGTGAGCCCACCATGCGGCCGAACGTCGATGTGAGCGCGGCGGGAACCAGCACGATCAGCAGCGCCTGGACGAAGCTCGACAGCGCGCTGGCGTTCTCGTAGGGCATCGCCGAGTTGACGTTGAAGAACCCGCCGCCGACCGAGCCCATCGTCTTGATCGCGACCTGGGAGGCCACCGGGCCGAACGCGAGGATCTGCTCGCCACCGACGAGCGTCGTCACCGTCTCGTACGGCGAGAGCGCCTGGATCACCCCCTGAGACACCAGAAAGAGCGTCACGACGACGGCGATCGGCAGCAGCACCCAGAGCAGGGAACGCTCGAGGTCGCTCCAGAAGTTGCCGATCGCCTTGCCGGAGCGGCTGGCAAAACCGCGGATCACCGCAATGGCGGATGCCAGCCCGACCGCCGCCGACAGGAAGCTGTGCACGGCGATGCCGGCCATCTGCGAGAAGTAGGAGAGCGTCGTCTCGCCGCCGTAGTACTGCCAGCTCGTGTTGCTGACGAACGAGGTCGCCGTGTTGAAGGAGACGTCCCACGTGCCCGAGTCGAAGCCCTCCGGGTTGAACGTACGCCCTCCAGTCCTGCTCCTCACGCGGATCGACGCGGAGAACGCGCAGGATGAATCTCTCTGCCGGCAGCAGAATCGGGTCGAGGACGGTTCCCTCGCCCCGGAAGACCCGCGCGAGATAGGCCCCGAGCACTGGTGTGAGCGCCGTCAGAACCGCGATGAAGACGGCGATCTGAACCCATGCCTCGACCGTCACGCTCCGGAGTCTCGGGCCGGCGGCGTCAAGCGCCCGTAAAGAATCCCGGGGGAGGCGTAAAGATGCTCTCAAGTGCCGGCCGCCGAGCTGGCAGAGCCGGCGCCGGCCGAGCGGGTCGAGGTGGGTCAGCTGCTGTTGACCGTCTCGCGGCGGACGAATTCGATGAACGTGCGTGCCGCGGGCGGGGCGTTGCGCTCGCGGCGCCAGACGAGCGCCACGGGCAGCTGGACGGCGGGATGCAGGCTTCGCACCTCGAGTGCGGGTCCGTCCAGGTCGGTGAGCGAGCGGGGGAGAATCGCCGTTGCGAAGCCTCGGGCGGCGAGCGAGCGCAGGAGGAAGGGATCGCCGCTCTCGAGGGCGAGGCGGAGTGGCCGGCCGGCGTCGGCGAATCGCTCTTCCAGCGCGGTGGTGATGGCCGAGCCGTGGCGCGGCGCGATGATCCGCTGTCCGGCGATGTCGGCGACGCCGACCTGTTCGGCAACCGGGGCGCGGTCGGGGGCGAAGGCGGCGACCACCTCGTCGTGGCCGAGTCGCTCGAAAGCCAGCTCGTCGGGGATCTCGCCGGCCAGCAGGCAGAAGGCGGCGTCGAGCTCGTCCGCGGCGATCAGGCGCAGCATCTCGGCGGCGATGCCCTCGCGGAGGCCGACCTCGACGCCCGGGTGGGCTTGGCTGAAGCGTGCGAGCAGCCCGGGGACGTCGACTCCGCCGGCCGGCACGAGCGGCCCGATCCAGATGCGACCGCGCAGGACGCCCCGAATCTCGTCGACCTCCGCGCGTGCGCCGTCCAGCTCGGCCAGGACACGCCGGGCCCGCGCGGCGATCGCCTGTCCTGCCTCGGTTGGGGTCACGCGCCGGCTCGTGCGCTCGAACAGTGGCGTGCCAAGCTCTTGCTCGAGCCGCCGGATCTGGTGCGACAGCGCCGACTGGGCAAGGTGGAGCTCCTCGGCCGCGCGCGTGAAGTGGCGATGCCGCGCCACCGCCTCCACGCTTCGCAGCTGCCGAACCTCCATACGGGCGATCGTAGAACACGATCGCTTCGGTGAGAACTATGTATTGCTTCGCTCGATCTCGATGCCATCCTGGGACCGATGAGCACGAACCACCGGCAGCCGGGCGCGATCGACGTCCAGACGCTGGATGTGGCGGCCGCCGACGACGCCCGGCTCGTCGATCACCTGACCGGCCTCATCAACGACGTGTACGCGGCCGCCGAGAGTGGGCTCTGGCGCGACGGGACCCCGCGGACGACCCCGACGGAGCTCGCCGAGCTGATCCGCGCGGAGCAGATCGCGGTCGCCACTCGGAACGGCCGGATCGCCGGCAGCGTCCGGGTTCACGACGTCGCGGACGACACGAGCGAGTTCGGGCTGCTGGTCGCGGCCACCGATCAGCGCGGCACCGGCGTCGGCCGCGCCCTCGTCACATTCGCCGAGCAGCGCAGCAGCGAGCGCGGCCTGCGAGCGATGCAGCTCGAGCTGCTCGTCCCGCGAACCTGGCGGCATCCGACCAAGGAGTTCCTCAAGTCGTGGTACGGCCGGATCGGCTACCGGCGGGTCCGAACGGGCAGCATCGACGCTGCATATCCGCAGCTCGCGCCCCTGCTTGCCACCCCGTGCGACCTCGAGATCTACGAGAAGCCTCTGCGAGAACGCTCGATAACGGGGATTACGTAAACCTGAAACCGAGGATCGGCGGGCACAAGCTCAGGCCCCGAGAACAACTTGCGCGTGCAACCACCTGCTAACCTCGCCCACATGGAGCTGGGAGTCGCGACCTTCGCCGACCTCTCGTCGGGTGTCGAGCCGCAGGAGCGCATGCGGCAGCTGCTCGAGGAGGCCGAGCTGGCGGACCAGCTCGGCCTCGACGTGTTCGCAGTCGGCGAGCACCACCGGCCGGACTTCCTGATCTCGGCGCCGGCGGTGGCTCTCGCGGCGATCGCCGCCCGCACCGAGCGGATCCGGCTCTCGAGCGCCGTCACCGTGCTCAGCTCGGACGACCCGGTGCGCGTCTTCCAGGAGTTCGCCGAGGTCGACCTGATCTCGAACGGTCGCGCGGAGATCATGGCGGGCCGCGGCTCCTTCATCGAGTCGTTCCCGCTCTTCGGCTACGACCTCGAGGACTACGACGAGCTCTATGCCGAGAAGCTCGAGCTGCTGCTGAAGATCCGTGACAACGCGCGCGTCAGCTGGTCCGGACGCCACCGCGCGGCGCTCGAGGACGCGATCGTATGGCCGCGCCCGCTCCAGGATCCGCTACCGATCTGGGTCGCGGTCGGCGGCTCACCCGGGTCGGTCATCCGCGCCGGAACGCTGGGGCTGCCGCTGACGGTGGCGATCATCGGCGGGACGCTCGACCGCTTCGTGCCGCTCGTCGACCTCTACCGCGAGTCGGCGCGCCAGGCGGGGCACGATGAAAACGCGCTCCCGGTTGCCATAAACACGCACGCCTTTATCGGCGAGACGCTCGAGCAGGCGGACGCCCCCTTTGCCGCCCCCTACCTCCAGTTGATGAACCGGATCGGCCGCGAGCGTGGCTGGCAGCCCTCCGGGCGGCGCGAGTTCGAGGGCCTGCGCTCCCCGCGCGGCGCGCTCGCGGTAGGGACGCCCGAGCAGGTCGCCGAGAAGATCCTGCTCGAGCACGAGCTGTTCGGGAACACGCGCTACATCGGGCAGATGAGCGTCGGCGCGGTAGCCCACGCGGACGTGCTGCGCTCGATGGAGTTGTTCGGCACGCGTGTCGCGCCGCTGGTCCGCGACGAAGTCGCCCGCCGCAAGAGCGACGCGGCGGCCGTGGCCTAGCCGCTCCTAGTCGACCAGCTGGGCGTCGAGCTCGATCGACTCGACGGCCGCCAAGGCCTGCGAGACAGGGCAGCCCTTCTTCGCGGCCTCCGCACTCTCCTGGAACTGCTCGTCCGAGATGCCGCTCACACGAGCGCGCGTCCGCAGATCGATGCGCGTGATCGCAAAGCCCTCGCCCTGCTTGTCGATGTGGACGGTGGCCTCAGTCTCAACGCTCTCCGGGTCGTGTCCCGCCCTACCGAGCTCGCCCGACAGCGCCATCGAGAAACAGCCCGCGTGCGCGGCGGCGATCAGCTCCTCGGGATTCGTGCCGTCGCCCTCCTGGAAGCGCGACTGGAACGAGTACGGACCCTCGTAGGCACCGCTTGCCATCCGCATGGTGCCGTTGCCCTCGGTGAGCGAGCCCTCCCAGTGCGCGTTGGCCGTCCTCTTCGGCATGTCCGTCCTCCCGTGATCGCCTGTCGGAACGACAAGGATCGCCGATCCGGCCGCGCAACGGCGTTCAGGCGGCGGCGCCCTCCGCGACGTTCGCCGCCCGCGTGACCGGGCAGCGCCCCTGCTCGTGGCCACAGGCGTCCGCGTCGCACATTCGGCAGATGTGACCGGCGTCGCTGCGCCCGCCGGTGATGCCGGCGAGGAGCTTCTCGTGGAGGCGCGTGAGGGCCGCGCGCTCGCCCGCCGAGAGCGGCGCCAGCACCGACTCGAGCGCCGACTCGCGCGCGTCCCGGACGCGCTCCGCGAGCCGCGCGCCCTCGGCCGTGAGCCTGATCGAGACCGAGCGCGCGTCTGCGCCCGGCTCGCGCCGCACGAGGCCGTCGTCCGCCAACCGGTCGGCGAGCCTGACGGCTGCCGAATGGCTCAACCCGAG
The DNA here is from genome assembly GCA_963734025.1 of uncultured Thermoleophilaceae bacterium. GTDB lineage: Bacteria > Actinomycetota > Thermoleophilia > Solirubrobacterales > Thermoleophilaceae > JACVRW01. The sequence goes on along the minus strand of CAVTFR010000015.1, from coordinate 211,769 downwards.
CGGACGCCGCATGACGTCGAGCGACGACCCGTCGAGGAAGGTCGCGAGCGCCACGAGTGCCGCCGGCGCGGCTCCCCCGTGCTGCGCGGCGAGCCGGACCGCGTCGTCGCTGCGCTCGGCCACCGCAAGCGAGATCGCGCCGAAGAGGTTCGCCTCGCGAGCCGCCTCGCCGCCGGCGCGGTCGTCACCACGTCCCCCGACGTATGCATGACTCATGCATGTATCCTACAGCGGGTGGACAAGAGGTCCGCTCCAGCACCAGCCGACCGCTACGAGCCGCTTCCGGGCATCGTCGACCTCCCTGCCTGGATCTGGCGGCGCCTGCCCGGGCCGGGCAAGGTCGCGGTCCTCCTGCTGCCGGTCGTCCTTATTGCCGTCGGGCTTGCGCTGCGGCCGGGCATCGAGAACTCGAAGGAGGAGCGTGCCCGCGCCGAGGAGCAGCGCGTCGTGCGCGAGCGCGCAGCGCGCGAGGCGGCTCTGCGCGAGCAGCAGCAGCCGCGCTTCGCGAGCGGGCCTGCCGCCCCCGAGAGCGTCGCCGGGCGCGGGGTGCTCGTCACGGCCGCCGGCGCCTCGGTCCTGGCCGACGCCCGCAAGCGCGCCGCGGCGGGCGAGTTCGACGGCCCCATCCGCGACGTCGCCTGCGAGCCGTTCCCGCGCACCGTGTCCGGACGTGGAGCCGACCAGGACCTCTCGAAGCAGAGCGGCTCCTATTCGTGCCTTGCGGTGACGGCGCGCTTCGAGGGCTCGCAGGGCGGCGAGGCGGAGGCCTACGCGCAGAGCGAGGCGGGCGCGATCGGACACCCCTACCGGGTGCGGATCGACTTTGGAACCGGCCGCTACGCGTTCTGCCGTGTGGCGGGCCGGGCCGGCGAGGGCGGCCTGCGCGCGCGCCAGGCCGTGACGGTGCCGCGCGTCTGCGGCGGCCTCTGAGCGCGCTAGCTTCCGGTCCCATGACAGAGCCGCAGGACCGACCGTTCGACGAGGGCGATCTCGAGCCCGACCCGCTCGTCCTGTTCGGGCGCTGGTTCGAGGAGGCACAGGGCGAGGACGCCTTCGAGCCGAACGCCGTGGCACTCGCGACGGCGAGCGCGGACGGGGCTCCGTCGGTCCGCATGGTGCTGATGAAGGCCTACGATGAACAGGGCGTCACGTTCTTCACGAACTACCGCAGCCGCAAGGCCGGCGAGCTCGACGTCAACCCGCGCGCCGCGCTCCTCTTCCACTGGCCCGAGCTGGGTCGCCAGGTGCGGATCGAGGGCGATGTCGAGCGTGTGGGCCGTGAGGAGTCCGTCGCGTACGCGCAGAGCCGCTCGCGCCCGAGCCAGCTGAGCGCGCTTGCGTCCCCGCAGAGCCGGGTCGTGCCCGATCGCGCCTGGCTCGAGCAGCGGGTCGCTGAGCTCGCGGCCGAGCACGAGGGCGGGGAGGTTCCGGTGCGCGAGGACTGGGGCGGCTACCGGCTCGCCCCGGCCGCCTGGGAGTTCTGGCAGCACCGGCCCGACCGGCTCCACGATCGCTTCCGCTTCGAGCCCGACGGGAGCGGCGGCTGGGTGACCGAGCGGCTTGGGCCCTGAGGGCTCAGCGCACGCCCGTCAGCTCGATCGCCTCCTTCAGCCGCCGCAGCTGAGCCTGCATCCGGCGACGCAGCGCGCGCCGCAGCAGCGGGCCGGCGATCGCGAACAGGAAGGCGGTAAAGCGGCTGTCCGGTCCCGCGTCGAACGCCTGACGGACGCGCGTCCCGCGCGCGTGCTCGCTCAGCTCGAGGTCGGACTCGAACGGGAAGGGGCCCTCGAGCGAGCGCACCAGCTGGCGCCGCGGCGGGTCGCGGACGACGATCTCGTACTCGAAGTCCTGCACCCCGCCGCCGTACTCGTAGCGGCTCGAGATCCGGCCTCCCTCGACGAGCCTGCCCTCGACCCGCACGTCGTGCACGCCGTCGAGCCAGTTCTCCCAGTTTCGCGGGTCGGCCGCCCAGCGCCAGACCACCTCGAGCGGACTGTCGACGACGATCTCGGCGACCGCCCTCACCCGTCCGGGTAGGGCTGGATTCGCATGCCGTGGTCGCGCTCGCGCATCCCGAGCTCGTAGGCCGCGCCACCCGGGACGGTCAGCTCCCAGCGGCGGCCGTCGCCGGGCCGCTCGACCACGAGGCGCATGTCCGCGATCGAGCAGTTGACGGCGTTGTGCCGGCCGCCGTCCGGGTCGGCGTAGAGCCAGCCGACGAAGCGCTCGCGCGGCGCCGACACCGAGCCGCGCACGCGCAGGCCCTTCCCGGAAAGCTGGAAGGTGCAGCTGTCCGGCGACTCGTCGACTTCGAGGCGGCGGCCGGGCCCACCGAGCCGGTGACGCTCGCCGGCGAGGCTCAGGGCGCCGTTCGCGATCCACGGAGTCGTGAGCGGCCCGATCTTGACCCGGCCGAGCGCGGCGTCGAGCCAGTCGCCGTCCTCCGTGATCCCGTGCAGCCAGATCCAGCGCTCGGCGTGCTGCGCGCCCCAGTTGTGCCCGACCATGCCGCGCCAGCCCTCCACGGGGATCTCGCGGCCATCGACCGAGAGGCGGCCGTCGAGGCGCGCGGCCGGCAGCGGCGAGAGGACCTTCGTGCGCGGCAGCCGTGCGCCGTACATCCACTCACGTGGCAGGTGGAGGAGTGGTTCCTCCCCGCCGTCGAAGCGAATCTCCCAATCGACCTCGCCGGCGATCGAGCCGGCGGCCTCGCCGGCACCGAGCCGTGCCTCCCCCACGCTGATCCAGTCGTCGCCCTGCGAGCGCGGCGCCGCGACGGTCAGCTTCGCCGCGCGCGGCCCATGGGGCTCGAAGAGGGTGAACCAGAGCGAGCCGGTCGCCGGCGCGCCGGGACGCTTGTGGACCGTGTAGCGGATCCAGGCCCCGAGCGGCTCCGAGGGGTGGCAGAGCTTCAGGTAGAAGCTCTCGTAGTGCCCCGCCTTGGCCGACAGCTGGGCGAAGCGCGCATCGATGGGGTCGACCGCCGTCACGGACCGGCATGCTAGAACCGCCCCATGTCTGAAGACCCGATACTCGTCATCACGGGCGCCAGCACGGGCATCGGCGCCGCCACCGCCAGGCGTGCGGTGGAGTTCGGCTACCGAGTGACGCTCGCTGCGCGCTCCGAGGAGAAGCTCGAGGCGCTGCGCGACGAGCTCGGCGGCGCCGAGAAGGCGCTCGCCATCCGCTGCGACGTCACGAGCTGGGACGACCAGCAGGCGCTCGTCGCCCGCACGCTCGAGGAGTTCGGCCGCATGGACGCCTACTTCGCGAACGCCGGCTTCGGCGCCAAGCGCGGCTTCCTCGAGGAATCGGTCGAGCACTGGAGGTCGATGATCGACACGAACGTGTTGGGCGCAGCGCTCTCGATCCGGGCCTCGCTCGGACACTTCCGCAGGGAGAACCGGGGCCACCTGCTGCTGACGAGCTCGATCGCGGGCCGCCGCGCGCTGCCGGGCTCGCTCTACTCGGCCACGAAGCACGCGGTCACGGCGATGGGCGAAGCGCTGCGGGCCGAGGTCGCCGAGACCGACATCAAGGTCACGCTGATCGAGCCGGGCATGGTCGACACGCCCTTCTTCGATAACAGGGTCTCGAACGCGCTCGAGCCCGATGACATCGCGCGCGCCGTCATGTTCGCACTCACCCAGCCGCCGCACGTCGACGTGAACGAGATCCTCGTCAGGCCTATCCACCAGGCGAGCTGAGCGGGGCGGCGGCTAGCGCAGCAGGCTGCCGCCGGGCGGCACGATCCAGAGCTTCTCGGCGCGCGCGGCGACCTCGCCGGGGTCCAGCTCGCCCACGGTGTCCGCGCCCTGCTCGGTCATCAGCCGGGCGAGCTCGCGCCACGCCGTCGCGACGGAGGCCACGCGGGCGGTCGGTCCCCATCCGACCGTGCTGCGCAGCTCGTCGGCGCGCTCCTCGACCTCCACGCGGGTGAGCTCGGAAAACGGCTTCGAGCGCCCTCCGGCGAAGACGCGCTCGGCGAGGATCGCTGCCGGGTCAGGCACCGCGTCCCTCCTCCGCCGCGAGCCGCGCGGCCGCCACGGCGAGCTGGCCGTAGGCGATGCCGCCGTCGTTCGGCGGCAGGAGCTCGGGAACCAGCACGCGCAGGCCGGCGTCCTCGAGCAGGTCGCTCGTGCACTCGAGCAGCCGGCGGTTCTGGAAGACGCCGCCGGACAGCACCACCGTGCCGGTCCCATCGCGCGACGCGATCAGCGCGCACGCGGCCGCCGTGGCGCGCGCGACGGAGTTGTGGAAGCGGGCTGCCACGGTTGGCACCGCGGCGCCCGAGGCCAGCTCCGTGGCCGCTTCCAGCACGGCCGGGCGCGCGTCCATGACGAGTGGCCCGGAGCCGTCGTCGAGGATGTCCAGCGTGTAGGCGTCCCGCTCAGCCGGATCGCAGCAGGCCTCGAGCTCGATCGCCGCCTGTCCCTCGTAGTTGACCTCCGCGCGCACCCCGCAGAGGGCGGCGACGGCATCGAAGAGCCTGCCCATGCTCGTCGTCAGCGGCGAGGCAACCCCGGTGCGCGCGAGCTCGCAGACCTGCTCCCAGGCCGCAGGCTCGACCAGCCCTTCGAGGCCCGGCGGCAGCTCCGGGGCCTCGCCGAGCGCCTCACTGAGCCAGGCGCACGCCATCCGCCATGGCTGCCTGACCGCCGCGTCGCCGCCCGGCAGCCGCACCGGCGAGAGCAGACCGACCCGCTCCGCCCCGATCAGGTCGCCCAGCAGGAGCTCGCCGCCCCAGACCGTCCTGTCGGCGCCGTAGCCCGTGCCGTCGTAGATGGCTCCGAGGGCCGGGCCCGTCTCCCCGTGCTCCGCCAGGCAGGCCGCAAGGTGCGCGTGATGGTGCTGGACCCCGGCGAGGCGGACTCCGTCGAGCTCGATCGCGTACTTGGTCGACAGGTACTCGGGATGGAGGTCGTGGGCGACCACGGCCGGCTCGACGGCGAACAGCCGCTTGAAGTGAGCGATGCCCTCCGTATAGGAGCCGAGCGTCTCGTAGTTCTTCAGATCGCCGATGTGGTGGCCGACCCAAGCGCGTCCGCCCTTCGCGACGGCGAAGGTGTTCTTGAGCTCCGCCCCGCACGCCAGCAGCGGCTCCGCCGCCTCCACCGGCAGCGGGAGCGCGCCCGGCACATAGCCGCGCGACCGGCGCAAGCGCTGCGGACGGCCCGCCGCCACCCGGACGACGGAGTCGTCCGTGCGCGTCTCGATCGGCCGGTCGTGCATCAGGAAGACGTCTGCGATGCCGGACAGGCGCTCCCGCGCGTCCTCGTCCCGGAAGGCGATCGGCTCGTCGGAGACGTTCCCGCTCGTCATCACGAGCGGCTCGCCGGCGTCGGCCAGCAGCAGATGGTGGAGCGGCGAGTAGGGCAGCATCACGCCGAGCTCACGCGAGGAGGGCGCCACGGACCGCGCTACCGCGGCGCCCGCCAGGCGCGGGGCCAGAAGGATTGGGCGCTCGCGCGAGAGGAGCAGCTCCGCGGCGCTGTCATCGAGCTCGACGAGCCGGCGTGCGGAGGCCAGGTCGCGCGCCATGAGCGCGAACGGCTTGTCCTCACGGTGCTTGCGAGCGCGCAGCCGCGCGACCGCCCGCTCATCGCCGGCGAGGCAGGCGAGATGGAAGCCGCCCAGCCCCTTGACGGCGACGATCGAGCCCTCGAGCAGCGCCTGGCCGGCGCCGGCGAGCGGGTCGGCCCCCGCAGGCAGCAGGCGCAGCGATGGCCCGCATACCGGGCATGCGTTCGGCTGGGCATGGAAGCGCCGGTCGGCCGGGTCGTCGTACTCACCCCGGCAGGCCGGGCACATCGTGAAGCCGGCCATCGTCGTGTTCGGCCGGTCGTACGGGATGTCGCGCACGATCGTGAAGCGAGGCCCGCAGTTCGTGCAGTTGATGAACGGGTAGCGAAAGCGCCGGTCGGCCGGGTCGAAGAGCTCGGCCACGCAGTCCGCGCAGGTGGCGCTGTCAGGCGTGACGGCCGCGCGCGGCTCGCCGCCACGCGGGCTCTCCCGGATCGCGAAGCCCACCTCCCCGGTCTCTGAGAGCGGCTCCGCCACCACCCGCTCGACGTGCGCCAGCGGCGGCGCCTCGGCCACGAGCCGCGCGAGGAAACGGTCCACCGTCTCCTGTGCCGCCTCGACCTCGACGACCACCCCGCGCGAGTCGTTGAGGACATGACCGGCCACGCCGAGCTCGCCGGCCAGCCGGTAGACGTGCGGGCGGAAGCCGACCCCCTGGACCGTTCCCTCGACGCGCGCGCGGACGCGGCTCACCCGACCAGCTCCCGCAGCACGTGATACGCGCTCGCCTGCGCCTCCTGGATGCGCGGTATGTGCTCCGAGCGCGTGACGATCACGTGGTCAGCGAGCTGCTCCGCCGCCACCCGGCCGCCGTCATAGCCGACCATCGCGATCGTGTGCAGCCTGCGGCCGCGCGCCTCCTGGAGCGCCGCGATCACGTTGGCGGAGTTGCCGCTCGTCGAGATCGCGAGCACGGTGTCGCCCGGCCGCCCGTGCGCGATCACTTGGCGGGAGAACACCGCCTCTGTCCCGATGTCGTTGGCGATCGCGGTAAGAATCGCCGTGTCCTCGGTCAGGTCGATCGCGCGACGCGGCGCCCAGCGTGGGTCGGGCGGCGAGCGGAAATCGGCCACCACGTCCATCGCGTCGGTCGCCGAGCCGCCGTTACCGAGGGCAAGGAGGCGCCCGCCGGCATCGAGATCCGCGCGCAGCCGCTCCGCCGCGGCCTGGAGCTCGGCGCTGTTGTCGCCGAGCGTCTGCGCCCGCAGCTCGCCGACGTCGCGCGCCTTCGCCAGCACCGAGCGCCGCACGTCCTCGACCACGGCCTCGAGGTCCGTCTCCTGCTCCCCCAGGAACGGGTATAGGAAGCTCGAGGCTCCCGGATCGTGCACCTGGCGCGCCTCGCGCCCCTCGAGCAGCCCGCGGTGGTCGAAGAACACGTGCACGAGCTCCCAGAGCACGTGGTAGAGCGTCTCGGCGAGCTCCTGGCGGATCGACGCGTCGCGCGAGGGGGGCTCGAACTCCCACTCGGCGCCGGCGCGGGTAAAGGCGATCGTGAGGCAGCCGACCTCGCGCGCAAGCCCGATCGCCTCGGCGACGTCGCCGAAGGCGATCGCCATGTCGCCGGGCTCGGCGGCCAGCTCGACCTGTGCCACCAGCGGCCCGCCCTCGGCCGTCAGCGCGAGCGCAGGCAGCGCCCGCTTGCCGACGATCACCGGGTGCACGAACTCGACCGCCACGTGCCGGGCATCCGAGCGGGCCGCGGGCGAGTCGCCGAGCGCGATCAGCCGCCCGCTGCGGGCGAAGCGCTCCGCCATCCGATGGCAGAGGCGGGCGAGGCGCTCCGCCTCGGCCTCGAAGAAATCGCTGTTCGCGCGCGTGCGCTCGGCGAGGGCGCGCTCGAGGACGCCTGCGCCGAGCGCCTGGCTCACACGCCCACCTGCGCGGCGGAGCCGACCCGGGTGAGCCAGTCGCGCCACTCCTCGATGCCCTCGCCCGTCTTCGCGCTCACGAGCATGTGCTCCACGCCCGGATGCACCGACTCGAGGTTGTAGAGGTACTTGTCGAGGTCGAAGTCGAGGTGCGGCAGCAGGTCGATCTTGTTGATGAGCACGAGCTCGCAGGCGCGGAACATGAGCGGGTACTTGAGCGGCTTCTCCTCCCCCTCGGTGACCGCCGAGACCATGATCCGGGCATCCTCCCCCACCTTGAACTCGGCCGGGCAGACGAGGTTGCCCACGTTCTCGATCACGAGCAGGTCGATCTCGTCGAGCGGCAGCGCCGGGAGCGCCGAGCGCACCATGTTCGCGTCCAGGTGGCATTCGCCGCCGAAGCTCGGGTCGGTGTTGAGCTGGGTCACCGGCACGTGCAGCGAGGCGAGCCGGTCGGCGTCCATCGATCCCTGGACGTCGCCCTCCAGCACGCCCACGCGGACGTCCGGGAGCTCGGTGACCACGCGCTCGAGCAGCGCGGTCTTGCCCGCCCCGGGGGCGCTCATGAAGTTGACGACCCTCACGCCGGCGCGGTCGAAGTCGTCGCGGTTGGCCCGCGCGATCGTGTTGTTGGCATCGAGCGCCTCCTCGACGATCTTCACCTTGGTGCGATGCATTCCGCCTCCTCGACCTCGATCGACTCAACCTCGAACTCGTCGCCGCTCGCGACCTCGACCGTCCCCCCGGGCCCGCAGGACGGGCACATGAAGACCGGCAGCTCGATCTCCCACTCCGTTTCGCATTTCGCGCAGCGAAGCCGCGCGGCGATCAGCTCCTGCTCGAGCCGTGCGCCCTCGCAGACCGTCTCCTTCGCCACGATCCCGAAGTAGAAGTCGAGCGTGTCCGGCACGACCTGGCGCAGCGCGCCCACGCGCAGGTTGACCACGCTCACGCGCCGGCCCTCCGCGTGCTTGACCACGGTGTTGACGATCGCGCCGGAGAGCGACAGCTCGTGCATGGCCTAACCACCCGTGTAGGCGGCGTCCGTGCGCAGCTCCTCGATCGTCTCGACGACGAGCCCGACGGCGCCGTCGACGGCTTTCTCCACCTGCTCGCTGAGTCCGATGCCCATGTCCTCGACCTCCGCCGGCTCGCAGGCGATCACGACCACCTTGCCGGGCCAGGCGCCCAGCGTCTTGACGAAGCGCAGGACGGTCTGGGGATCCATCGCGTGCGGGTTGATCAGCTGGCCGTCCTCGATGCCCGCCTCCACGTCCTCCTCGCGGGCCTCCATCACGTACAGCGTCCCGGGCTCGCCCCCTTGCCTGCTGACGTCGATGAGGACCAGCGCGTCGTAGCCGCGCATCAGCTCGTAGGCGAGGTCGAGCCCCCCGGTCGCGAAATCGAAGACGGCGGCCTCTTCGGGGAGCCCGCGCGCCTCCAGGCGCCTGACCACCTCGCCTCCGAAGCCATCGTCCTTCAACCAGGCGTTGCCGACGCCGGCAACGAGGATTTGCTTCACTCGATCACCTCCAGCTCGGGCGGGAAGAACCACAGGAAGCGCCCAGTCTCGCGCAGGATCTCCTGACCCGGCTCGTCTAGCGCCACGCCCAGGTGGATCTTGCCGTCGTAGTCGCGATAGATGCGCTCCACGGTCACGGTGCGCCCCTCGAGCATGCGCGCCTGCAGGTCGGCCTCGAGGCCGGGCCTGACGATCACGCGCCCGCCGCGCCGGAACACGACCCCGTCCACCTCCACCTCGGGCAGGCCGCGCGTGGGATCACGTACGGCGGCCGAGGGCTGCGGCGGCTCGAGCGTCATCCGTCCGTGCAGCTTGAGCAGCTCCTCCTGCGTGACCGCGCCCGCCCGCTCGATCATCTCGCGCACGGCGGGGTCCTGACGCTCGATCTCGGCGCGCTCGGCGTCGCTCAGGGCCTGCACGTGCAGGACGAGCGCCTCCTCGATCTCGGTGTTGTCGAAGAGGTTGCCGCGGCTCTCCGGGGCGATCTGGGGATGGTCGGGCAGCACGATCGCGGCGCCGAGCATCACGTCGTCCTGAGCTGAGGCGAGCACGGGCCAGGTGTTGACGCTCTCGCAGGGAGCGTCGAGCTGTGAGAGGAAGCGGCCGCCCTTCACGGTCAGCAGCGGATGCGTGGAGATCAGCGACAGCCGCAGCGCCCCGGCGCGATCGAGGCCGTCGGGCGCCTCCGTCCGGTTCTCCACCCGCAGTGCGACCTCGCGGCGACCCTCGCCGAGCTCGTCCTGCGTCAGGCGGACGCTCACGGCGAGTTCGCCGAAGCGGAAGTCGCCGGTGCCCTCCGCGCGCTGGGGCTCTGCGCGGTGGCGCTCGCCGCTGGGCGCGAGGAAACGCACCTCGCAGCCGATCTCGGGGTCGTGGCCCTCCACGACGCAGCGCAGCTCGAGATGGTCGAACGCGCTCTCGAGCGTCCGCGCATATGAGGGCGGGTAGACGATCCCGAATGGAGTCGGGGTGGCGTTCTTGGTCGCCCCGGGCGTGTACGGGTAGAGCGCGTAGCCCTCGTACAGCAGCGTGTCGACCAGCTCATTCACGAGTCCAGGAGCTCCGCCACGCACGCGTCGAGCGTCGGCGAGCCGCGCCGGGCCTTCTCGCGCTGGAGCGCCTGTAGCGTCTCCTCCTGCAGCGGGATCCAGCCCGTGTGCGGGTAGTAGTGGCTGATCAGGTCGCGCCAGGTGGCCACCGGCAGCCGGAACTCCGCCGAGCACGACCATGGGACGAGCGACAGCTGCAGCCGGCCGTCGTCGCCGCGGTAGTGGATGGTGCCGTTGAAGTTGAACGCGAGCGGGACCTCACCGTCCGGCAGCCCGTACAGGTACTTCGAGGAGGCGACCTCCATGTCGAAGCCCGCCGGGACGGCGATGCGGAAGGTCGTGGCGCCGGTGAACGCCGGCACCAGCGCCTCGGCCTGATGCCAGACGAGGCTGCGGGTCGTGGTCGCCCAGCGCTCGGGTGCCCCGAACAGCTCGACGAGCTTCGCGCGCGTCTCGTCGTCGTAGTTGCGACGCGCGGGCTCGATCATGACCTGCGCGGTGAGCGCGATCATGTAGACCTGCCTGCCGCTCGGCTCGCTGACGTGGACGTCGAAATCGAGGGCCGGCACGGCCGCGTGGCGGCGGCCGCCGGCGGCGAGCACCTGGAACTCCGGCTCGGGCGCGACCGGCAGCTCCGAGATCAGCTCCGGCCGGTTCACGCCGCCTGCTTCCTGAGCTCCTGGAAATAGGCCTCGATCGCGCGCTCGACGCCCGCGCCGCCCGAGATCCCCTCCCAGGACGCCTTGACAAGCCCGACGAGCATGTAGCAGCGATCGATCGGCGCGATCGCGAACGCGGGCGGCTCCGCGGTGCGGTTGACGATCAGCGCCTCGGCGTCGGGCTCGAGCGAGCGCAGGATGGGGTTCAGGTCCGCGAGCCGGCTCCAGGTCTCGAAGTGGAGCTCGCTCTCCGTCGCGCCGGCCGGGCTCGGGTAGAGCGCCACCACGCAGTCGGTCACGCTCGAGTACATGAAGAACGCGAGCCCGATCGGGATCCGGAACTGAGCCCAGATCTCCTCGGGAAGCTCGAAGCCCTCGAGCCAGAGCGTCCGGTTGCCTGTCGGCCGGAACTCCGCATCGCCCGAGCGGAGCGCCCAGCAGCTCTCGCACACGCACACGATCTGGCGCTCGTAGAGGTTGAGCATGTGACGGTGATCGCCGGACAGGCTGGTCCCGCAGAGATCGCAGACCTCGCCTTCCTTGGCCGCCGGAGCCGGGGGCTTCGGCTTCGCCAGGCCGCGCAGACCCGACACCATCGGCGCACGGCTCACAGCGCGACCTTGATCTCCTCGTGCTCGCGCAGGAGCGGCACCGGCTGGAGCTGCAGACGATCGTCGTCCATCGAGCGGCCTGCCTGCGGCAAGAAGAACCTGCGCCCGCAGCCGGGACAGCTGAGGGCGCCGCCGTCGAGCGCCCCTCCGTCGAGCGGGCTGCCGCAGCTCGCACAGGCGTTTCGGTAGGCGAGCAGCGTCCCGTCGACGTTCGCCACCACGAGTGGGACGCCGTCGACGGCCGTGGCCACGAGCGCTTCGGGCGCCCCGATCGCGAGGCTGTGCCAGCCGGGCGCGGCGCCGGCGAGCGGCAGCGGCGTGCCGGAGATCGGCGGCGGATCCTCAGCCTCCTCCACGATTCCCTCGACATCCATGCCGTCGAGGTCCGGGGCCGCCTCCTCGAGCGCCCTGCGCACCGCCAGCTCGAGCGTCGAGGACGACGCGCGGCACGACTTGCAGCTGCCCTCGAGGCGCAGCTTCGCGATCCCGTCCTCGATCCCGAGCAGCTCGACGTTGCCGCCGTGCGACTCCATGTACGGGCGCACCGTATCGAGGGCCTCCGCGACGCGCTCCTCGATCGGCACCGGATGGAGGTCGTGGATCATCAGCAGGCCGGCCACCAGCTCGTCCTTCGCCAGAGCGTCCCGAGTGCCCTCGTCGGCGAGCCCGACGATGCGCTCGAGGCCCGCCCCGTACATCTGCACGACCGCCGCCGTCAGCTCCTCAGCCAGCTCGCGGCAGGAGTCGTCCTCGAGGTCCTCAAGTCGTCCCGTGAGCTCTTGCACACGGGCCATCAGCTGGTCGGCTTCCATCGCTCAGCAGAGGGCCGTGGGCGTGTGGACGACCTTCCGGACCGGTCCCGTCCCGCCGTACATGTGGACGCCGCACGGCAGGCATGGGTCGAACGAGCGGACGGCCCGCATGATGTCGACGCCCTTGAAGTTCTCCGGGCCGTTCTCCTCGAAGATCGGCGTGTTCTGCACCGCGTCCTCGTAGGGGCCGGGAGTCCCGTAGACGTCGCGCGGGCTCGCGTTCCACGGCGTCGGCGGGTAGGGCTGGTAGTTCGCGATCTTGCCCTCCTCGATCACCATGTGGTGCGAGAGCACCCCGCGGGCCGCCTCGTGGAAGCCCACGCTGACCGCCGACTCCGGGACCTTGAAGTCGTTCCAGCTCTTCGTCCGGCCGGCCTGCACCTCCTTCATCGCCCGCTCCAGGTTGTGCAGCGCGATCAGCGCCGAGTAGGCCTGGTGGTACGTGCGGGCGCGGTCGCGCTCGATGGCGTTCGACTTCTCCGGCACGTGCCACTCCATCTCGACCTCGGGGAAGTTGGCCGAGCGCGGCAGCGACATCTGGATGCTGTGCCCGGTCGCCCTTGCGTAGCCGAAGTCGACGAGGCCGGCCTTCGCCGTGCACCACTGGCGAGCGAACGGGCCGCCGCCCGTGTCGCAGCAGACGTGCGTGTCGGTCCGCTTGTCGTAGACGCGCGGCGACACGACCCACGTGTACTTGTCGGTGAAGTCGCGTTTCTGCGGCTTCGGCAGCGTGACCTTGTTCCACGGATGGTTCTTGTCAACCGGGTTGCCGAGCGGGTCCTGGGTCACGAACGTGCGCTCGTTCTCCCAGCCGTCGAAGTACGAGCTGCCCAGCAGGATGCGGATCGCCAGGTTGATCTCGACCAGGTCGGTGGTGATCAGCTCGCCGCCGATGGCGATCCCGGGGGTGATGTAGCGCTTGCGCCCCCACTCCGTCATGTTCCGGTACGAGTAGTCGACGTAGTCCGGATCGTCGAACGAGCCCCAGTTGACGAGGTTCGTCTCCCTGTAGCCGACCATGTCGTAGCCGGGGAGCTCCGTGAGGAAGAAGTCGTAGAGGTCGTCGTGCATCGGCACGCTTCTCTTCACGTAGTCGAAGTACTTCATGAGGCGCACGTAGTACTCCGTGCACGTCTGGTGGGTGATGTCGGCGCTGCAGCCGCCCGGCATGATCGTCGACGGGTGCGTGTGCCGGCCGCCGAACAGGCAGTACATCTCGCGCGTGTAGCGGGCCACGTGGAGGGTCTCCAGGTAGAACTCGCCCGTGAACGGGTTGAGCGCCCGCATGATGTCGGCGATCGTCTTGTAGCCGTGGATGTCCTGTCCCGGCGCGGAGGTGTTCTCGGCCTTCGCGAGCAGCGTCGGGTTCGTCTCCTTCACCATCTGCTCGCAGAAGTCCACGTTCGCCATGCAGTCGTTGAAGATCGCGTGGTCGAAGATGTAGTCCGCGGCCTCGGCCATGTTGAAGGCCATGTCGCCGAGCGGCGGCGGCTTGACCCCGTAGGCCATGTTCTGGTTCAGGCAGGAGCAGGTGCAGTGGTTGTCACCGCAGATGCCGCAGATGCGGCTCGTGATGAAGTGCGCGTCGCGCGGGTCGATCCCCTTCATGAAGATGTCGAACCCACGGAACACCATCGACGTCGAGTAGCACTTCAGGACCTGCTGGTTGGCGAAGTCGACCTCCGTGTGGATCCCGAGCGACCCGACGATGCGGGTGATCGGGTCCCAGGACATCTCCTTGACCATGACCTTCTGTTCGCTGGGAGTCTCAACAGTTGACATGCGTGCCTCCCCTCACCAGCGCTTCTGGTAGCCGGTGGTCAGCTGTGGTTTGTTGTGACGCCACTCAGGCTCGACGTCGTACTTGGACTTGATGTTGCGCTTGCGGAAGTAGCGGACCATCGGGCCATACACGTACTTCGTGACCCCGGCCGCCCGCGCCCCCCAGGGGTCCTCGTCCATGAACGGCATGTACTTGTCGGGGAAGCCCGGCATCGTGCACGCCATGCAGATGCCGCCCACGTTGGGGCAGCCGCCGATGCCGTTCACCCACCCGCGGATCGGGACGTTGCACTTGACCACCGGCCCCTTGCAGCCGAGCTTCACGAGGCAGCGGGGATCCGAGCCGTACTCCGTCGCGAATTCACCCTGCTCCGCGAAGCCGGCCCTGTTGCAGCCCTCACGCACGGTGCGGCCGAACAGCCACTTCGGACGCAGCTGCTCGTCGAGCTCCGGCGCCGGCGCCAGCCCGGCCAGGTGAAGCGCGAGGTAGAGCAGCGTCTCGGTCATGTTGTCCGGCTGGGCGGGACAGCCGGGGATGCATACGACCGGCAGGCCGGCCTGCGACTTCCACTTCCAGCCCAGGTAGTCCGGCAGGCCCATCGCACCGGTCGGGTTGTTCTTCATCGCGGGGATGCCGCCGTAGGTCGCGCAGGTCCCGACGGCCACGACAGCCGCGGCCTTCGGCGCTAGCCGGTCGACCCACTCGTTGGTCGTGATCGGCTGGCCGTTGGCGCTGTTGACGCCGAAGCCGCTCCAGTGGCCCTCGCCGTTGATCTTCTCGTTGCCCAGCGATCCCTCGATCACGAGGACGAACGGGTCGAGCTTGCCTTCCTCGGCGTCGAACCAGGCCTGGATGTACTCGTCGCCAACCTCGTAGGCGATCACTTGGTTGTGCACGACGACCTTCGGCATGCCCGGGATGGCCTGAGTGATGATGTCCTCGAGGCTCGGGTTGGTCGCCGAGGTCATGGCGACCGAGTCGCCCTCGCAGGAGAGCCCCGTGGTCATCCACAACACGTGAGCGGTGACCGCCTCGGTCTCCCTCTTGTCGGCGTATGCCTCGGTCGTTGCCATCGGCACTCCCTCCTCGCTCAACAGATCCGCGGCAGCGGGTCCCCGACCAGCTGGTCCATGACTCGCTTGCCGCCAAAGCCCGTCTCCACCAGCACCATTCCGGGCGGCTCGGTGCGCACCTCGCCGATATCCGCCGCCCGCTCGCATCCCGGCACCGAGCGCAGCGCTGCGAGCGCCCGGTCCGCAGCGTCCGGCGCCACGAAGGCGACCAGCTTGCCCTCGTTCGCCACGTACATGGGGTCGATCCCCAAGATCTCCGACGCGCCGGCCACCGCCGGTTCGATCGGCACGGCCGCTTCGCTGACGAGCATCGCGACGCTCGACGAGCGCGCCAGCTCGTTCAGCACGGAGCCGACCCCGCCGCGGGTGGCGTCGCGCATGCAGCGAAGCGACGGCCCCGCTTCCTCGAGCAGCGCGTCGGCCACCGGCCACAGCGAGCGCGTGTCCGACTCGATCTCGGCGGCGAGCTCGAACTCGCCGCGGGCCAGCATGATCGCCGTGCCGTGCTCGCCGATCGTGCCGGACAGCAGGATGCGGTCGCCCGGCCTGATCGCCCCGGCCGCCAGCCGTGCGCGCGGATCACGGTGGCCGACGCCGGTCGTGCAGATGTACATCTGGTCCGCCGCGCCGCGTTCGACGACCTTGGTGTCGCCGGTCACGATCTGAACCTCGGCAGCCTCGGCCGCCTGCGCGATCGCCTCGACCTCCGCCCTCAGGTCGTCCGCGCCGAGGCCCTCCTCGAGGATCAGCGAGAGGCTGAGTGCGAGCGGCCGCGCGCCAGAGACGGCCAGGTCGTTGACCGTGCCGTTCACGGCCAGGTCGCCGATCGAGCCGCCCGGGAAGCGGATCGGCTTGACCACGAACGAGTCGGTCGTGAGGGCCAGCTCGACCCCGTCGACCTCGATCGCAGCCGCGTCCTCGAGCGCCTCACCGCCGAAGGCCGGCAGCAGCAGGCCCTCGATCAGGCCCTGGGTGGCCTTGCCGCCCGCGCCGTGGGCCATGTTGACGCGCTCGTCGCGGAACTTCGCGCGCTTCCCGCGCGCCGTCTCGATGATGCCGAGGATCTTCGCCTCGCGACCGGAAGGGGGTGCTGCGGTGCTCGCCCGACCAGCGCTCGGGCTGCGCTCCTCGCCGGCGGATGGGGGTGCTGCGGTGCTCGCCCGACCAGCGCTCGGGCTGCGCTCCTCGCCGCCGGATGGGGGTGCTGCGGTGCTCGCCCGACCAGCGCTCGGGCTGCGCTCCTCGCCGCCGGGGGCCGTGCTCACACGACCTCCCGCTCGCGGGCGAAGCGGCCGAAGTTGTAGTACGCCGCGCAGGCCCCCTCCGAGGACACCATGCAGGTCCCGATCGGCCGCTCCGGCGTGCAGGCGGTGCCGAACACCTTGCACTCCCAGGGCTTGATGACGCCCTTCAGCACCTCGCCGCACTGGCACGCCTTCGGGTCCGCGACGCGCACGCCCGGCACGCTGAAGCGGAGCTCCGCATCGAGGTCGGCGTAGGCATCCGACAGCTTCAGCCCGCTCTGCGAGATGAAGCCGAGCCCGCGCCATTCGAAGTGCGGCCGCAGCTCGAACACCTCGGCCATGATCTCGAGCGCGCGCCGGTTGCCCTCGTAGGGAACCACGCGCGCGTATTGGTTCTCGACCTGGCAGCGGCCCTCGGCGAGCTGCGCAAGGATCATCCGGATGGCCTGCAGGACGTCGAGCGGCTCGAAGCCCGCCACCACGATCGGCCTGCCGTAGTCGGCTGGAATGAACTCGAACGGCCGCGCGCCGACGACCGTCGAGACGTGACCGGGGCCGATGAACCCGTCGAGCCTCAGGTCGGGCGAGTCGAGCAGGGCGCGCAGCGGCGGCACGATCGTCACGTGGCTGCACATGCAGCTGAAGTTCGGCACACCCTCCGCCTTCGCCCGCTTCAGCGTGAGCGCGGTCGAGGGTGCGGTGGTCTCGAAGCCGATCGCGAAGAAGACGACCTCGCGGTCGGGGTTCTGCTTCGCGATCCTCAGCGCGTCGAGCGGCGAGTAGACCATGCGAATGTCCGCGCCGCCCGCCTTCGCCTCCAGCAGGCTCCCGGCAGAACCGGGGACGCGCATCATGTCGCCGAAGCAGGTGAAGATGACACCGGGCTCGCGCGCTATCGCTATGCCGTCGTCGACGCGGCCCATCGGGATGACGCACACCGGACAGCCCGGCCCGTGCACCAGCTCGACGTTCGCGGGCAGCAGGTCGTCGACGCCGTACTTGTAGATGGAGTGCGTGTGGCCGCCGCAGACCTCCATGAACTTGTAGTGGCGGCCGGGCTCCACCGCGGCGAGAATCTCCGTCGCCAGCACGCGGCCGAGCTCGGGATCGCGGAACTCGTCGACGTACCTCACGCGTTCAGCTCCGTCAGCGCGACGCCGGCGTGGACGAGCACGTGGTCGCCCGGGGCGACCGGCTCGACGAGCGCGATTTCGACCGTGCTCTTCGAGCCGTCGGCGGCGAGGCACAGGGCGAGCCCGCGCGCCTTGTCGACGCGCTCGATCTCCATCGGGATGCCCTCGTCGGAGCAGGTGATGCAGTGGTCGCCGCACTCATTGGACTCGTTCACTCGATCACGCTCGCCTTCAGCTCCTCGAGCTCCGCCTCGTAGTCCTGTCCCATTCGCTCGAGTTGCCTTCGTGTGGCGAGCGCCTCCTCCTCGTCGACCCGCGCCATCGCGAAACCCACGTGGATGAGAACCCAGTCGCCGGGCCCGACGCCCTCTCCGTCCTCGTCGAGCAGCCCGATGTTGATGGTGCGCTGGACGCCCGCCACGTCCACCTTCGCCAGGCGATTCGCCTCGTCGATCACATCAACGATCCGCCCGGGAATGGCCAGGCACATGCGAGCGACCCTACGGCGGCGACTTCCATAGCGGAAGGCGCGCTGTTGAAACCCAACGTTGATTTCCAACCCCCTGCGTGAAACAGTCCGTGGAGGGAGGGGAGACCGGTCAGTTTCACGGAGCACCAACCTGGCGAAGGATCGGCGCGAATTCTCGAGCTCGAGCCCGAGCTCGGGCTCCGGGTACCGGTGTCGGACATCGCCCGAGCTCGCAGGGAGCTCGTGGCGAGGGTGTGGACGCTCGAGCCCGGCCACTGGGAGACGCCGCGCGAGCACGTCGAGCGCCGCTGGCTCGGCTTCCTCGTTCTCGAGGGCCTGCTCGCGCGTGACATCATGCTCGCGGGATCGACCGCGACCGAGCTCGTCGGCGAGGGTGACGTCCTGCAGCCGTGGGCCTCGCGCCGCGACGACGGGCTTCTCCGCTATCGGGTGACCTGGAACGTCCTCATGCCCGTGCGCCTCGCGATACTCGACGAACGGCTCGGCCGCGCGCTCGCGGACTGGCCGCAGGTGATGAGCGCGCTGCTCGAGCGGGCCATCCGCCGCACCCATCGAATGTCGATCCACGAGGCGCTGCTCCAGCTCTCGCCGGTCGAGACGCGCCTGCTCGTCCTGTTCTGGCACCTGGCCGAGCGCTGGGGCAACGTCACGCCCGGCGGCATCACGCTCCGGCTGAGGCTCTCCCACGCCCTGCTCGGCCAGCTGGTCGGCTGCCAGCGCTCCTCGGTCACGACAGCTCTTCAGCACGTCTACGCGAGCGGGCATCTGAAGCGGCGCCAGGACGGCAGCTGGCTGCTCGTCGGCCCCGCGCCCGACGAGCTGGCCGGGCTGCACTGGCATGCCGCCTCACCGGCCGCGTCGTAGACTCGGCTGCGAATGCCCGTTTCCGTCGTGTTCCGGTGCGAGGTCTGCGCGTGCCGGCCCGGGCCCGAGACCCAGGCCAGCCTCGAGCAACAGCTCCTCGACCTGCGCCACGGCGAGTACGTCGACGCCGAGCCCGAGCGCTGGCTCGTGTGGCACGGCCGCGGCCTCTACGGGCGGACTATGTACGCCTGCGGCAATCACCGCGGCGAGCTGAAGGCGCTCGTGCGCGAGGTGTACGGCACGCTCGGCTGGCACCCGTGGGCGATGGGGCCGCACCCCTGGCGCGGGCGCCGGGGCACGGACCGGGCACGGGCCTTGCAGCGCTCGTCGCGCGGCGGGTTCGCGCGGTAGTTGCCTCAGTCCGGCCAACGCCGTCGCCGGTTTCCGTTCGTGGTCTTCGGCCCACTCCATGCCAGTCACCAGCGGATGTGCCATCAGCGCACGTGACAGCCACATCGTGACCGCCCGCTCCCGTCTCAGGGTGGGGTTGTGCGCGGGCCGTACTTGGGTGGTGTGCCGTAGGTGCGCAGGATGTGTTCGAGTGTGGTGGTGAGTAGTTCTTGGGTTTGTTCGCGGCTGGCTTGGTCTTGTAGCCAGCGTCTGGTGGCGGCGCGGTTGAGTCCGGTCCAGCATTCGAGTGCGTAGCGCAGCCGCGGCGAGTCCTGCTCGGCGATGTCGGCGTGGCGGGCGGCGACCAGCGCGACGGCGCGGCGCACCAGGTCGAGCACGACGTTCCTGACGTCGGGGTCGGCGATGTCCTCGCCGCGGCCGAGCGTGGCGAGCCAGATCGTGCGGTTCTGTTGTGTCCAGTCGAGCCAGCGCGAGACGCTGTCGGCCAGGCGCGCGCGGGCGCTGCGGCCCACGGGCGGCGGCAGTTGTTCTTCGCGTTGGGCGCCGAGCCGTTCGAGCAGCGCGATGTAGACCTGCTTGCGGCCGCCGAAGTAGTGGTGCACGAGCCCCCTGGTGACGCCGGCGGAGTTGGCGATCTCCTCGATCGAGACCTCGTCGTAGCCGCGTTCGGCGAACAGCGCGTTGGCGGCGTCGAGGATCTGCTCGCGGCGCTTGCCAGGGTCGAGCCGGCTGTAGCTCGGGGTCGTGCTCATAAGCCCATCCTAAATATTATTGACGATATGTCAAGACGATTGTTATCATATCGCCAACGAGCGAGGAGAACGAGATGCCGCTGATGATCGACGGAGCGACGGACGAGGAGGAGACCGCCCCCTGCGACATGCTGATGCGGGCGACCGGCGTCGAGCGCATGGCTTCCTTGCGGCGCGAGCACGCCGGCGTGACTGACTCGGCAACATTCGGTGGCGAGCCGTCAGGCGACCTGGACGACCGCAGGTTGGGCTACGCGATCGGAGAGGGCCCGCGGTCATGATCCTTGCGATCGCAAGCGTGCTCGGTGCCTGGTGCGTGCTCTCGGTGCTGTTCGCCGCGGCCCTGGCCAGGGTGGCTGCCCGGGTTGAGTCTCGACCCGGTGCGGGTGCAGCGCCTACGGCCCCTCAGCGTTGGGCATCGATGCCTTCTCGTTCGGAATCCAGCGCCGGCGGTCCCCATGGTGGCCCGGAAACCTCTGTGGTGCGTGACCGAGAAGCCGCGCGGACAACCGTCACCTCGCCGTTCTGACCACCCATACGGTGGTCGATCGTCCGAGGTAACCCCTGGACGGCACCAACCGAACCGTTCAGACCGTCGCTCGGGCTACTCTCGCTGGGACGTGTCCTCCGGTCTTGACGAGCGCACCTTCGCCCACGTCGACATGGACGCCTTCTACGTAAGCGTCGAGCTCCAGCGCCGGCCGGAGCTGCGCGGTCTGCCGGTTGTGGTGGCCGGGAGCGGCCCGCGCGCGGTCGTGACCACCGCGAGCTACGAGGCGCGCCGCTATGGCATCTTCTCGGCCACCCCGGCCGAGCGCGCCCGCCGGCTGTGCCCTGAGGCGGTCTTCCTGCCGCCCGACTTCGAGCACTACCGCGCGCGCTCGCGCGAGGTCCACGCGGTGCTGCGTGCCCACGTCGAGCTCGTCGAGTCGGTCGGCCTCGACGAGGCGTACCTCGACCTCTCGGGGCTGGAGCGGCCGCGCTCCGCGGCGCGCCGCGTGAAGGAGGCGGTCAGGGCCGACACCGGCCTCGTCTGCTCCGTCGGGCTCGGCCCCAGCAAGCTGGTCGCGAAGGTCGCATCGGACGCCGAGAAGCCGGACGGCTTCGTCGAGCTGAGCGCAGCGGCGGCGCGGGAGCGCTTCGCGGCCGCCTCGCCCGGGCTCGTGCCGGGCATCGGCCCGAAGACCGTGGCACGGCTCGAGCGGCTCGGCGTCACGACGCTCGGCGGGCTCGGGGCGACGCCCGACCCTCAGCTGATCGAGTGGTTCGGGAGGCGGCTCGGCCCGCACCTGGGCGCGCTCGCCCGCTTCGAGGACGAGCGCCTGATCGAGACCGTAAGGGTGGCGAAGTCGGAGTCGCGCGAGACCACCTTCGATCGCGACCTGCGCGGCCTTCCCGAGCTCGAGCCGGTGCTGGAGCGCCTCTCCGCCCAGCTGTGCGAGACGCTCGAGCGCGAAGAGAGGCGCGGACGCACGATCGGGATCAAGCTCCGCTACGCGGACTTCACGACGCTCACCAGGGCGCGCACGCTCGACGCGGCGGTCAACGACCACGCCACCGTCGGGGGCGTCGCGATCGACCTCCTGCGCCGCCTGGACCCGCGCCGGCCGGTGCGGCTCCTCGGCGTGAGAGTGGCCGGGCTCGACGAGCGGGAACCGCTCCGGGCAGCCGTTCCAGCCGGTCAGATGAGCCTGTCGCTCTGAGCGCTCAGGCTGCGCTAGTTTGGGCCCATGTCCTCGGATCGCCTGACCGCGCTCGACACGTCCTTCCTGCATCTGGAGGACGGGGCGTCGCACATGCACGTCGCCTCCGTGATGCTGTTCGAGGGGTCCCCTCCCCCCTACGACGAGCTGCTCGCCGCTATCGAACGGCGGCTCCACCTCGTGCCCCGCTACCGCCAGCGGCTCGCGTTCGTGCCGCTCCAGCAGGGCCGCCCGAGGTGGGTCGACGATCCGCACCTGAACCTGCGCTACCACGTCCGCGCGACCGCGCTGCCGGCGCCCGGCGACGAGGACCAGCTCAAGGAGCTCGCCGGGCGCGTCTTCGCGCAGCAGCTCGACCGCGACAAGCCGCTCTGGGAGCTCTGGCTCGTGGACGGGCTCGAGGGCGACCGCTTCGCGCTGCTCTCGAAGACCCATCATGCCCTCGTCGACGGCATCTCGGGCGTCGACATCATCTCGGTCCTCTTCGACACCTCGCCGGAGCCCGCGGCTCCCACCGACCCGGGTGACCGCTGGCTGCCGCGGCCGCTGCCGACGCGCGCGCAGCTGCTCGGCGAGGCGCTCGTCGAGCGCGGCACGATCCCGACCGAGGTCGCCCGTTCCGTGCGCTCCCTCTTCCGCGGCCCGCGGCGGATCCTCTCCGGCGCCCGCGACGCCACGGTGGGGGTCGGCGCGATGGCCTGGGCGGGCCTCAACCCGGCTCCGACGAGCCCGTACAACCAGCCGATCGGGCCGCACCGGCGCTTCACCTGGGTGCGCGCCGACCTGAACGAGATCAAGGCGATCAAGAACGAGCTCGGCGGGACGGTCAACGACGTCGTCCTGTCGGCCGTAGCGGGCGCTCTCGGCAAGCATCTGCGCCGGCGCGGGCAAAACACCGACGGCCTCGAGCTGAAGGCGATGATCCCGGTGAGCGTGAGGGCGGACGTCGAGCGCGGCGCGCTCGGAAACCGCGTGGCCGCGATGATGGCGCCGCTGCCCGTCTGGTGCCAGGACCCCGTGGCTCGGCTCGACATCGTGCGCGAGGAGCTCAAGGGCCTCAAGTCGAGCGGCCAGGCGGTCGGTGCCCAGGTGCTCACCGAGCTGACCGGCTTCGCGCCTCCGACCGTCATGGGCCAGGCCGCGCGGCTGGTGGCGCGCCAGCGCATGTTCAACCTCGTGGTGACGAACGTGCCCGGCCCGCAGTTCTCGCTCTACCTTGCGGGGCGGCGGATGCTCGACCCCTTCCCGATGGTCCCGCTCGCGAAGAACCAGGCGCTCGGCATCGCCCTGCTCTCGTACGCGGGCAAGATCAACTTCGGCCTCGTGGGCGACTACGACCTGATGTGGGACCTCGACGAGTTCGCCGATGCCCTGCGCGGCTCGCTCGAGGAGCTCGCGGAGGCCGCCGGCGTGGAGCTGGCCGCGGCTGACCCGGCTGTGCGCGCGTGAGGGACCGGCTCGCAGATTGCGCGCGTGACCTCGGCATCGAGCTGCACGTCCAGCGCCTCGACGACTCGACGCGCACCGTCAAGGACGCCGCCCAGGCGGTCGGCTGCGACGAGTCGGAGATAGCGAAGTCGATCGTCTTCGTCGCCGACGGCGACCCGGTCGTCTGCGTCGCGTCGGGCCGGCACCGGATCGACACGGACAAGCTCGCCGACCTGCTCGACGTCGCCGAGATCCGCCAGGCCAAGGCGGACGAGGTGCGCGCAGCCACCGGTTTCGCCATCGGCGGCGTGCCTCCCTTCGGCCACAACCTGCCGGTGCTGTTCGACGAAGCCCTGCTCGGCCACGAGCGCGTCTGGGCGGCGGCCGGCGACCCCCACAGCCTGTTCGAGGTCGACCCGCGCGAGCTCGCGGAGTGCATCCGTGCGCGGATAGTGGAGCTCGGCGAGCGCCCCGAGCAAGCCTGAGGGCCCGGCAGGCTCAGCGAACCGAAGCGTCCCCCACCAGCCGCTCGCGCGCCACGTCGGTCCAGCGCAGCGACTTGAGACCGAGCGCGATGGCGGACCCGAGGATCGGCCAGACCGGCCAGAAGTAGTCCGCCCCGGACGCGATCCAGATCCCGATCAGGAAGAGGTTGACGACGACGAGCGCGCCGGCGTCGATGCGGATCCGGCGGCGCCGGCGCAGGGAGCGGACCGCGTCCTCCCGATCCCCGTGCGCGCTGTCGAGATCCGACTCGCGCAAGGGGCGCCCTCCGAGCACGAACCACACATCGAGTGCCGCAACCAGGCCGAGCCCGAGCAGCGGCCAGACGATCCAGGGCTTGTCGGTGCCCGTGAGCGCCCAGACCAGCACGACTATCGCCGCGACGCCGGCGACGATGCCGACTCGCACGCGCAGGCGCCTCGTGCGCCGGCCCTGCAGCGCGGCCGCATCGTCGTCGGGGAGGACGGCTGGACGCGCCGGAGCGACCTCGTCATCGACGTCCGCGGGGACGACCAGCGGGATCGACGCGCGCACGCGCGTGCCGCCCGCCTCGGGGCTCTCGACCTCAAGGCGGCCGCCGAGCGCCCCGACGCGGTCGCGCAGGCCCTGGATGCCCGAGCCGTTCTCGGTGTCGGCGCCGCCCGCGCCGTCGTCCGCCACCTCGACCTCGAGCCGGTCCCCGTCGGTCCGTACCGAGACGCTCGCCTCCGATGCCTGCGCGTGCTTGTCGACGTTCGCGAGGCACTCGGAGACGACGAAGTAGGCTGCAGCCTCGACCTGGTCCGCAAGCCGCTCGGCGGGCGCAGCTGTGACCTCGACCGGAACCGCCGCCCGCGCGGCGAGGTCGTCGAGCGCCGCGGCAAGGCCGCGGTTCGTGAGGATCGCCGGGTGGATCCCGCGCGCCAGGTCGCGGAGCTCCTTAAGGGCGAGGCCCGCCTCCTCCCCGGCGTTGCGGATCAGGTCGGCAGCCTCCGGATCGCCCTTCTCGGCGCGCGTCTCGGCCATCCGCAGCGTCAGCGAAAGCGCAACCAGGCGCTGCTGCGCGCCATCGTGGAGGTCGCGCTCGATGCGCCGGCGCTCGGCGTCGGCGGCGGCGATGATGCGCGAGCGGGCGCCCTCGAGCTCCGTGACCTGCGCGGTCAGCTCGGGATCCGGATTGCTGCCGAGCAGCAGCGCCGCCAGTCCGCCGTAGGCGCGGCCGAGCAGGCCGAGCGCGGGGATGCCGACGAAGCCGACGACGAGGCCGAGTGGCACGAGGAGGAGCGCCTCGCCGAGCGTGTCGACGTTGACGATCCCGAGCTCGATCCCGTCTGGAACCGACCAGTACCAGGCGGGCGCGCCGATCCAGCTGACGGCCAGGCCGAGCACGGCGGCGGCGATCGTGAACGACGCGATTCCGAGCGGCAGCTGGAGCATCAGGTAGAGCAGGTCCTTCCAGGTGGCCGGATCGCCCACCCGGGTCCAGACGCGGCGCGACCAGCCGGCTCCGCCCGGCTCGGGCCTGTAGGGATCCTCGATCTGCACGCCGGTGAGCGCGCCCACCAGCCGCCGCTCGAGCTGGGCGAACCAGCGCCAGGCATACATCGTTCCGATCAGGATCGGGATGCCGACGAGCGTGATCGCGGTGCCGAGCCCGACCGAGATCGCGGTCACGAGGACCGTGAACCACACGATTCCGAGCGGCAGCGCAATCACCAGATAGACGATTCGGCCGTAGGTGAGCGGCGTGAGGATGTCCCTGGCTAGCCGTGTGATGCCACGAGGCTACGGGGCGCGCCCGCGCGCGTCGATACGGACAACCGTACCCTGGAGCCGTGCGAATCCTGGCCCTCTGCGTCGTGGCCTCGATCGCGGCGCTGACCGCGCCCGTCGCGAGCGCGCAGTCCCCCACCGGCGTGCTGGACTTCAGGCGCGTCCTGGACCTGAGCCGCGGCACCTACATAGAGGGCTCCGTCGCCTTCCTGCGCGTCCGTGACGCAGCAGGCAGGATCGTGCTGGAAGAGAGCTCGGGGCCGCGCGTGCGCTGGCGCGTCAAGCACCGCCTCGCGGCGGGCCGCTACCGCTTGACGAGCTTCGAGCGGCCCTGCGACGGCAACTGCTCGCTGCCCGGGCTGCCGGCCGACCGCTGCTCGCGGCGGATCAAGGTCTTCGCCCATGGACGCACCGGGGTTCGCGCCACGGTGCGGCCCGGGCGGGGCTGCCGCGTGCGCGTAAAGGCGCGCCCGGCGCTGTTCCCGCCTCCCGCGCGCGTACGGGCCGTGCGCCGCTTCCTGGCTCACCGGGCAGGGACGGTGTCGTGGGCGCTGATCGACTCCCACGGCCGCATGCACGGCCGGGCGCCGCGGCGTACCTTCATCTCGGCCAGCCTCGTCAAGGCGATGCTGCTCGTCGCCTACCTGCGCCAGGCCGGCAACCGGCCGCCGACGACCGAAGAGCGGGCCCTCCTCGGCCCGATGATCACGAGGTCGGACAACGAGCTTGCGACCGCGGTCTTCGCCCGCGTCGGCGACGCCCGCCTGCTCGCCCTCGCCGAGCGCGCCGGGATGCGGAGCTTCTCGGTCAGCGGCTACTGGTCCGGTGCCCACTTCAGCGCCGCCGACCAAGCGCGCTTCTTCCGCGTGTTCGATCGCCTCACCCCGCGGCGCTCGCGCGGGTACGCGCGCACTCTGCTCTCGTCGATCGTGGCCTGGCAGCGCTGGGGCTTCTCGCGTTTCTCGCTCGCGCTCGGCTTCGACACCTTCTTCAAGGGCGGCTGGCGCGGCACGGGCCTGGGGCAACTGGTGCACGAGGCGGCTCTCTTCGAGCGCGGCCCGTTGCGGGTGTCGATGGCGCTGCTGAGCGACGGCAACCCCTCGCACGACTACGGCACGGCCACCTTGCGCGGAGTGGCAGCGCGCATATTCCCGCGGCCCAACGCAAGCGCGGGCCCAGATGCCGCGCTGCGGCGCGCCGGACTCAGAGACGTTCAGCAGCTCGCGCCGGGGATCCGGGTCGAGCTCGCCTACGCCACGCGAGACAACCTGACCGGCAGGCGCCTCCCGGGCTACTGCGTGAACCGCGCCTTCCTGCTCGGCGATGCCGCCCGCGACCTCGCCCGCGTGCAGCGCAACCTGCGCCGCCGGGGCCTCGGCGTGCTCGTCCTCGACGCCTACCGCCCGGCGCGGGCCTCACGGGCGCTTGTGCGCTGGGCCGAGCGCAGCGGCCGCGGCGACCTCGTCGGCACGTACATCGCCCGGCGCAGCCGCCACAACCTGGGCAGCGCCGTGGACCTCACGCTCGTCGAAGCCGGCAGCGGGGAGCGGCTTCCGATGGGGACGGGCTACGACGACCTGTCCCCGCGCGCCCACACGAGGAACGCCCAGGGCCGCGCTCGCCGCAACCGCCTGATCCTCGAACAGGGGATGGAGCGCTTCGGCTTCAACGCCTACTGGCGCGAGTGGTGGCACTTCGAGCACCGCCGCGGCGGCGCCCGCTATCTGGATCTGCCGCTCGGCTGCTAGCCCGCCTTCAGCTGCTCCTTCATGTCTGTGGCGAAGGTCGAGTAGTCATAGATCGGCAGCGCCTCCGTGTCGACCGTGGCGCCGATCTCCCGGATGATCGGGAGACCGGCAAGCGCGCGATCGACTGACTCGGCGTCCGGCAGCTCGAGCACGCCGAATACGACGCGCTGCCCCGACACCTTCCAGAGGTGCGTCACAGCGCCGGCCTCCATCGCCTCCATCGCGGCGTCGGCCTCGCGATCCCACATCTCGATGAACTCGCGATTCGACATGTCCTCGGGCTGGTGCACGTCGAAGCGAATAAGAAACTGCATGTCTCCTCCTATCGGTCGGGGTCCTGCGGGGTCCTGAAGTCGCCGTCGATCAGCTCGAGCCGGTGGCCGTCGGGATCGGCCACGAAGCAGATTCTGAAGCTCCGAGCGGCCGCCGGGATGGTACGGGGGCCTTCTCGGGCTCGATGCCCTGCGCCGCGGCTCCCCTTTGGCTGTCGCAGGTCCTCGCCGGGAACGGATTGTGCAGGCCAGCCGCGATAATGGGCTCATGGCCCCCGAACAGCAGCTCCTGCGGGTTGCGCTCGCACAGATCAACCCGGTGGTAGGCGACATCGCCGGGAATGCGCGCCGGATCGCCGAATACACGAGCGCCGCGCGCGACGGCGGCGCCGCGCTCGTCGTATTCCCCGAGTTGACGCTGAGCGGCTATCCGCCCGAGGACCTGCTGCTCAAGACGAGCTTTCTCGACGCCGCTTCGGAGGCGCTCGCCGAGCTGGCCTCGCAGACCCACGGGATCGTCGCGCTCGTCGGCTTTCCAGAACGCGCCGAGGACGTCTACAACGCGGCGGCCGTGCTCGCGGACGGCGAGGTCGTGGCCGTCTACCGCAAGATGTACCTGCCGAACTACGGCGTGTTCGACGAGCAGCGCTACTTCCAGTCCGGCGCCGAGGCCGCGATCTTCGAGCTGAACGGGATCCCGGTCGGGATCAGCATCTGCGAGGACATCTGGGAGCCCGGTCCGCCCGCGATGACGGAGACGCTCGGCGGCGCCCAGGTGATCGTCAACCTGTCCGCCTCCCCCTACCGCGCGGGCTACGGGCAGCGCCGGGAGCGCATGCTCGTTCAGCGGGCGGTCGACTATCTGGCCGCGATCGTCTTCGTCAACATGGTCGGCGCCCAGGACGAGCTCGTCTTCGACGGGCACAGCCTCGCCATCGATCAGGACGGCACGGTCCTCACGCGGGCGCCGCAGTTCGAGGAGTCGCTCAGCTTCTGCACGATCGACCCGCGTGAGGTGGCTGCCGCGCGGCTGCGCGACACGCGGCACCGCGCCAACGTGCGCCGCCAGCGGCGTGCCGCGACGCTCGCCGAGCCGCCCGTGTTCACCCTTGCGAGCGTGAGCGTCGAGTCGGACGCCGAGCTCGTGGCGGGCGAGGTGGCGCCCACGCTCGAGCTCGAGGGCGAGGTCTATGCGGCGCTTCGCACCGGCCTGCGCGACTACGTCGAGAAGAACGGCTTCGAGCACGTCGTCGTCGCGCTCTCCGGCGGAATCGACTCGGCGCTCGTCGCGCTGATCGCCGCCGACGCGCTCGGCCCGGAGCGGGTGAGCTGCGTGTCGATGCCCTCGCCCTACTCGAGCGAGGGAACGCGAGCCGACGCGCGCACGATCGCCGGGAACCTCGGGGTCGACTTCCGCGAGATCTCCATCGAGGCCGCGATGCGGGCGTACGACGAGTTGCTGGCTGACTCCTTCGCGGGCGCAGAGCCGGACATCACCGAGGAGAACGTGCAGGCACGCATCCGCGGGAACGTGGTGATGGCGCTCTCGAACAAGTTCGGCTGGCTCGTCCTCACGACCGGCAACAAGTCGGAGCTGTCGGTCGGCTACGCGACGCTCTACGGCGACATGGCGGGCGGCTTCGCCGTCCTCAAGGACGTCTACAAGGGCTGGGTCTACCGGCTCGTCAACTGGCGCAACGAGCAGGCCGGGAGCGAGCTCATTCCCGCCACGGTGCTCGAGCGCCCGCCCTCGGCCGAGCTGCGCCACGAGCAGCGCGACGACGACTCGCTTCCGCCCTACGACGTGCTCGACGCGATCCTCGAGGGCTACATCGAGGAGGACCTCGACGCGGTCGAGCTGATCCGGCGCGGCCTCCCCGCCGACGAGGTCGAGCGCGTGATCGGCATGGTCGACCGGGCCGAGTACAAGCGCCGCCAGGCCCCGCCCGGGATAAAGATCTCGACCAAGGCCTTCGGCCGCGATCGGCGGCTCCCCATCACCAACCGCTACGTCAGCCGCGCGGCGCCGGAGTTGCGGGCGCCGGGATAGCGTGGAAGGGGATCGCCCCTCGCGCAAGGCCGATCGCTCCGGCGCGGGCCAGCCCGCGCCCTCGCGCAAGGCGGGGCGCCTCGCCGCCCGCGAGAGCGGCGACGAGCGGCCCCTGATCTGGCTCGCGGCGCTCGCGGTGCCGCTCATCGGACTGATCGTGCTGCTCGCCGCGCCGTCCGCCGACGGGACCTGGGAGCACCATCCCTCGCACTTCTGGCTCGTGCTCGCGGCGGCGGTCACGAGCGCGGGGCTCGCCCTCTCGACGAGTGGCATCGCGCTGCACCGCGCCGACGCGCGCCTTTTCCTCGTCTCGCTGGCGTTCCTGTCCGCCGCGGGCTTCCTCGCCCTGCACGCGCTCGCCACACCGGGAGTCCTGCTCGACGGCCCCAACCAGGGCTTCGTGATCGCCACCGCGGTGGGCCTTGTGCTGGCGGCGCTGTTCGTGGCCGCCTCGGCGCTGCCACTGCCTGTGGCGCGCGCCCGCTGGGTTATCCGCCATGCCGCGGCGCTGCGCGGCGCCGTGCTCGTCCTGCTGGCCGCCTGGGCTGCGCTCTCGCTCGGCTCGGTGGCGCCGCTCGACGACCCGACCCCCGTGGAGCGCGCCAGCGGCGGCCTCGTGGCGGCGGCGGCGGCCGCAACGCTGCTGTACGCCTTTGCCGGCGTTCGCTACGGGGCGATGGCCATACGCAGCGGCTCGCCGATCCTGCTCGCGGTGGCGAGCGCCTGCGTGCTGCTGGCCGAGTCGATGATCGCCGTCGCCTTCGCACGCAGCTGGCACGCCAGCTGGTGGGAATGGCACATCCTGATGGTGCTCGCGTTCGGCGCGATCGCGTGGAGCGCCCGTCGCGAGGAGGGCGAGGAGCGCTTCAGCGACCTGTATCTGGACGAGACGGCCGCCGGCAAGCGCGAGGTCAGCGTGCTGTTCGCGGACCTCGAGGGCTTCACCCGCTTCTCCGAGGGACGCGACCCGCGCGAGGTG
The DNA here is from genome assembly GCA_963734025.1 of uncultured Thermoleophilaceae bacterium. GTDB lineage: Bacteria > Actinomycetota > Thermoleophilia > Solirubrobacterales > Thermoleophilaceae > JACVRW01. Next base: position 181,536 of record CAVTFR010000015.1, on the reverse strand, counting down.
TCCGAGATGCTCAACGCCTACCTGCGGATTGCGATCCCGCCGATCGTCGACCGCCACGGCGGGGAGATCGACCGGCTCGTCGGCGACGCGATCATGGCCACCTGGGGTACGCGTGGCGACCAGCCCGAACACGCCCGGCAGGCCGTGGAGGCGGCACTCGAGCTGCAGACGGAGACGTCCCGGCTCGCCGACGAGAACCCGGGCTGGCCGCGCTTCCGAGCCGCTGTCAACAGCGGTGAGGCGATGGTCGGATTGCTCGGCGCCGAGAGCGGGCGCAGCTACACGGTCATCGGCGACACGGTGAACCTTGCCTCTCGCCTCCAGGCGGAGGCACCGGCGGGCGGGGTCGTGATCGGCGAGTCGACGCTGCGGGCTCTGCCGGGGGCGAGCGTGCGCTCGCTCGGCGAGGTGGCGGTCAAGGGCAAGCGCGGGCCCGTGCAGGCCTACCTGCTCGAGGGCCCCGGTCAGTCGGCCTGAGGCCGCACCGCCATCGTCATGCGCGTGATTGCGCAGAGGCGGTCGTCGTCGTCCGTGAAGCGCACGTCCCAGATCCAGGTGCTGCGCCCGCGGTGGAGCGCCACGCCTTCGGCGTTGATGCTGCCCGCGCTGACGGGCCGCAGGAAGGTGGTGCTGTTCGACTGGCCGACCGCGAAGCTGCCGTCCTGCTCGACGGCGCTGTGGGTGGCGATCGAGACCATCGACTCCGCGAGTGCGGCGTAGGCGCCGCCATGGACGAGCCCGAAGGGCTGCGTCACATGCTTCTCGACCGGGAAGCGCGCGCGGACGCGCTCGGCGCTGACATCGACCAGCTCGAAGCCCAGAACGTCGTCGAGCGTGCCCGGAACAGGGTACGTGCGAAGCGGCGATTCCATCGAGGCGGGCACACTACAGTTCCCCCTGCTCATGGCCACCTTTGACCAGCTTTCCGCCGAGCAGCGGGCGATTCTCGAGCTCGTCCTGCAGCAGGGGAAGAGCTACGAGGAGCTCGCCGGGATGCTCGGCATGCCCGAGCCGCGCGTGCGCGGGCTGGCCCGCGACGCGCTCGTCGAGCTGGCTCCGGTGAGCGTGCGTGCGATCGAGGAGGACTGGCGCGGCCAGCTCGCCGACTACGTGCTCGGTCAGCAGGCCGGGCCGCAGGCGGCGGCGACCAAGGGCCACCTGCGCCGCTCCGAGGCGGCGCGCAGCTGGACGCGCTCGCTGCTCGACTCGCTCGAACAGCTCTACCCGAACGGCTCGATGCCGGCCGTGCCGGAGGGCGAGCGTGGCCGCCGCGGTGGTGCCGCCGCCGCGCAGCCGCCCGCCGGCGGCGGCCTCGCAGCGCCTCCAGACGCAGCGGTCCGGCGGCGCCGCCTGCTCGCCGGCGGCGGCGTGCTTGCCGCCTTGGCGTTGGTGGCGATCCTCGTGTGGCCGGTGGGCCTGCTCAGTGGCGACGACGACGAGCCCGCGCCCGCCTCCGAGCAGGCGGCGGCCGCCGACGGCGACGGCCAGACCGCCGCCCAGCAGGGAACCGGCGCGCCCGCGGGAATCGCCATCGTCGTCGACCAGAACGGGAGGCGCCAGCTCCTCGTCCAGGCGGCGCGGCTCGAGCCGAGCGGAGAGCGCGAGGCCTACGAGGTCTGGCTCTACAACGACCGCGGCGACGCAAGGACGCTCGGCGGCCAGGTCACCGACCAGCAGGGCAATTACCAGGCGATCGGCAACCTGCCGGCCGACTTCGAGCAGTACCGCTTCATCGACATCTCACGCGAGCCCCTCGACCGGCAGCGCGGCCACTCCGGTGACTCGGTCCTGCGCGGGCGGATGCCGGAGCTGCGCGCGGCGCAGCCCGAGGGCGACGAGAAGAGCGCCGTGCTGGGACAGTCGGTGTTGGCCCCTCCGGGCGGCTAGCCCGGCAGATAGCCCGTTCCAGCTCGGACCCTCCTCGCTTGCCGCTGTCCGGGCTGGAGCAACTGCCGGCGATTTGGCCTCCTTGACCCGTGACCATTGGACAACTACGTTCGATCCTTGAGGGTATGGAGGCCGATCTCTCACGCCTGGACCCGGCTCGGGTAAGGGCACTCGAGGAGGTCGAGAACGAGCGCTTTGCCGCTCAGCGGCCGCGATCGCTCGCGCTCCTCGAGCGGGCCAGGGAGTCGATGCCGCGCGGCGTGCCGATGTCGTGGATGGATGACCTCTACGAACACCCGCCTGTATGGGTGGCCGAGGGCGAGGGCGCCTACTTCACCGATGTTGACGGGCACCGCTACCTCGACATGTACATCGCCGACGCGAGCGGCTTCTGTGGCCATGCTCCCCAGCCTGTCGTCGAGGCCGTATCGGGGCGGATCGCGCGCGGCAACCAGTTCCTGTTGCCGAGCGAGGATGCGATCGCGGTGGCCGAGCACCTCGCCGCCCGCTACCGGATGCCGAAGTGGCAGTTCACCTCGTCGGCCACCCAGGCGAACACCGAGGTGATCCGGCTGGCGCGCGAGATGACGGGACGGGAGACCGTGCTCGTATTCGACGGCAAGTACCACGGCGAGCTCGACGCCACCCTCGTCATCCTCGAGGACGGCCGCGTGGTTCCGGAGTCCCGAGGCCTTCCCGGATGGGTGAGCGGGCAGACGCGGGTGATCCCGTTCAACGACATCGAGGCCTTGCGCGCGGCCCTGGAACCGGGCGACGTCGCGGTGGTCCTCGCCGAGCCGGCGATGACCAATGCGGGTTTTCTGCTCCCACACGACGGTTTCCACGATTCACTTCGTGAGCTGACCCGGGCCTCGGGGACGCTGCTGGCGCTGGACGAAACCCACTCGCTGATCACCTCCTACGGCGGCCTGTGCGGCAGGTGGAACCTCGAGCCGGACTTCCTCACGGTCGGGAAGTCGATCGCGGCGGGGGTCCCACTCGGGGCGTATGGGATGAGCGACGAGATCGGCGCGCTGATCGCGCCCCCGGCTCAGTCCGGGGTCGTCTCCGGGGCCTTCGTCGACGAGGTCGCGACGGGTGGGACGCTGTTCGGTAACGCACTCTCGATGGCGGCCGGGCGCGCGGCGCTGACCGAGGTGCTGACCGAAGAGGCGTTCGAACGCACGGCGGCTTTGGGAGAGCGGATGGCGGCCGGTCTGCGTGGCGCAATCGAGAGCACGGGGGTGGGTTGGAGCATCGTCCAGGTCGGCGGTCACGCGTTCTACTTCTTCTGCGCCGAGGCCCCCGCCGACGCCGCGGGCTCGCGCGCGGCCGACGATCCGAATCTCCGCGCCCTGATCCGCGTCTTCATGGCCAACCGCGGCGTCTGGGAATCGGGCTGGTGGCTCGGGCCGAGTGTCTCGGTCGCCCACACCGAGGCCGACGTCGACACTTACGTGGCGGCGTTCACCGAGTTCGTCGCCTCGGTGGCTCGGTAACCGCAGGACGAGCGACTCGGCTGCTGTGCGGCGTCAGTCCGCAGCGCGCGCCCGGCTAACCGGGCAGCAGCTTCCCCGGGTTCATGATCCCGGCCGGGTCGAGCCGCTCCTTGGCGGCGCGCAGCAGCTCGAGGCCCAGCTCGCCGACCTCGGCGCGCATCCAGGGCAGGTGGTCGCGGCCGACCCCGTGGTGGTGTGTGATCGTCCCGCCGCCGTCGACGATCGCCTGGGAGGCCGCCTCCTTGACGGCGCGCCACTGGCCGAGCGCGTCCTCCTCCTGGCGGGCGAAGAACGTGAAGTAGAGCGAGGCGCCCGAGCGGTACAGGTGCGACACGTGGCACATCACGAGCGACATCGGCCCGAGCGTGCGCCGCAGCGCCCCTCCCACCGCCTCGTAGAGCGGTAGGAGGTTGCTCCACGAGGTCGCGGTCTCGAGCGTGTCGACGAGCACCCCGCGCCCGAGCAGCTCGTCGCGCAGGTAGGGGCCGGCGTAGCGGGTGCGCAGCCAGGCGTCGCCCGGCCTGCGGCCCAGCGACAGCCCGCCGCCTCCTCGGAGCAGCGCCGCCGCCCGCAACCGGCGCCGCTCGACGTCGTCCTCGCTGCCCTCGAAGCCCGCGATCGCCACGCAGCCGCGCTCGTGCCCGGCCATGCGCAGGTAGCGCTTGACGACGCGTTCGGCCGTGCCGCCGGTGGCCGCGAGCGCGAAGCCGAGGCCGGTCTCGGCCTCGTCCGACAGACGGGCCACGTCGGGCGCGGCGCCCTCCTGCGCGAGCACCCGGAGCGCCTCGCTGCCCTCGCCGAAGCTACGGAACGACCAGCCCTCGAAGCGGCGCAGCTGCGGCGCCGGGCGGACCCGCACCGTCGCCTCGCAGACGACTCCGAGAACGCCCTCGGAGCCCATGAGCAGCTCGCTCAGCTCGGGGCCGGCGGCGCTCGCGGGCCGCTCGCGCACGTCGATCTCGCCGGCGGGAGCGATGAAGCGCATGCCCTCGACGAGGTCGTCGATACGACCGTAGCCCCCGGACGCCTGGCCCGCCGAGCGCGTGGCGATCCAGCCGCCCAGCGTGGAGTACTCGAACGACTGCGGGAAGTGGCCGAGCGTGAGCCCCTCCTCCCCCAGCCGGCGCTCGATCTCCGGGCCGACCACCCCCGCCCCGAGGCGTGCGGTCAGCGACGCCCGGTCGATGCCGGCGACGGCGTCGAGCCGGCGCAGGTCGAGCGACACCGCACCCGCGAAGCCGTCCGCGAGCGGCTCGACACCGCCCACGACGCTCGTGCCGCCGCCGAACGGCACCACCGCCGCGCGCGCCTCGGCGCACGCGGCCAGCACCGCTGCGACCTCCTCGGCCGAGCCCGGGTGGACGACCACGTCCGGAGCACTCGAGCCGTCGCCCGAGCGCAGGCGGACGAGGTCGGGGTAGGAGCGTCCGAGCGCGTGGCCGACGCGCGCCACGCGGTCGTCGCGCACGTGCTCCGCGCCCAGCAGCTCGGTCAGCCGCTCGCGGAGCGGCGCCGGCAGTCGCGGCTCGGGCAGGCGCACCTCCTCGAACGGAACCGGCGAACGGCGCTCGCCTCTCGAGATGCCGAGCTGGGTCTCGAGCAGGAAGGTCGCCTCCTCGGGGAGGTTCGGGTCGTGACCGTCCTCGCCCCAGCCCCACCAGCGCATCAGCCGCCGTCCCCACCGAAGAGCGACACCAGCCCGTCGAGCGCCCCCGAGACCTGGCGCGTGGCGGCGGCACGCATCTGGAAGGGGCTGAAGCGCGCCCAGCCGCGCGGCCGGTGCTCGATCGAGATGCGAACGAGCGTCGCGCCGTCGCGGGGCTCCATCGCGATCTCCGTCGTCGAAGCGGACAGGATTCGCTCGAACGGCGACTCCTCCACCTCGTGGCGCCAGAGGATCCGCGTCGGCTCCTCGGCCTCGATGCGCGTGTAGTCGGCGCGCACCGCCTTGCCGCCCGGGGACAGCAGCACCTTGGTCCAGGCCTCGGGCGTGGCGTCCTCGACCCGCGACACGCGGGGCCACCAGGCCGGCAGCCGGGCGGGGTCGCTGACCACGCGCCACACCTCCTCCGGCGGCGCCGGGACGAGCGTCTCGCGCCGCACGATCACTCGGACTCGTAGACGACGAGCGACGTGACGTCGTAGCCCGCGAGCCGTTCGCGTCCCTGGAGGAAGGCAAGCTCGATCACGAACGCGCATCCTGCCACGACCCCGCCCGCCTGCTCCACCAGATCGCAGAGCGCGCCGGCCGTGCCACCCGTCGCAAGCAGGTCGTCGTGGACCAGCACGCGCGCCCCGTGGTGGACCGCGTCGGCGTGTACCTCGAGCGCGTCGGCCCCGTACTCCAGCTGGTACTCGACCGACGAGATCTCACGCGGCAGCTTGCCGGGCTTGCGGGCGAGGATGAAGCCCGCGCCGGCCGCCGCGGCAACGGCCGCCCCGAGCACGAACCCGCGCGCCTCGGCCGATACGACGTAGTCGACCGAGCGCGAGCGCGCGTACTCGGCGAGCGCGTCGATCGCGAACCGCAGCGCCTCCGCGTCAAGGAAGAGCGGCGTGATGTCCTTGAAGACGATCCCCGGCTTCGGGAAGTCGGGGATGTCCTCGATGTGGTCCTCGAGGCGCACGAGAGCGCTCAGCGGGCCAGCTTGCGCAGGTCGCGCACGAGCAGCAGGTGCTTCAGGTGGGAGGCGATCGCCGCCAGGTTCTCGAGCGCCTCGACCGCTTCCTTGCGGCGCTCGGGGTTCCGCGAGCGGAGCGCGGGCGCAAGGATCTGCTCGAGCAGCGCCGCCTCGCGGTCCGCCGAGGTGCGGAACACGCGCAGGTTGCGGCCGCCGACGCCGAAGCGTTTCAGCTCGGTGACCGCCCGCACGATCTCGCGCTCGGTGTCGTCGTACAGCGTCTCGCCCTCGTGCCGCTCGCCCTTGATCACCCCGAAGTCCTCGAGCTCCTTGACGAGCGCGCGGTCAGCCCCGGTGTCGTCGACCACCTCCTCGAGCCGGTACAGCGAGCCCGGGCCGCGCAGCGCGAAGGTCGAGCGGCGCATCGCGCGTGGGTCGGTCGCGGCGGGCTCGGTCACGCCGCTGTCCGCGCGCCCGGCGGCCAGCTCCTGGCGGATCACCCGCAGCGGCAGGAACTCGTCGCGCTGCAGGCGCAGGATCGTCCGCAGCCTGTCTACGTCGGCGGCCGCGTAGAGCCGGTAGCCGCCCGGCGTGCGGCGCGGCGCGAGCAGCTTCTGGTCCTCGAGGTAGCGGATCTTCGAGATCGAGATCTCCGGGAACTCGCGCTCCAGCTGCTTGCAGACGGCGCCGATCGTCAGCGCCTTCTCCTTGCGTGCCGGCGTCTCGCTTGTGACCTCGGTGCTCAACGCTCGTCGAGATAGGTGAGCTTGTACTTGCCGACCTGCAGCTCGTCGCCGTTCTGGAGCCGATGCGACTCGATCCGATGCCTGTTCACGTAGGTGCCGTTGAGGGAGCCGAGATCGTCGATGTAGAGGCCGTCGCGGCGGCGCACGAGCAGGGCGTGGTTGCGCGAGACCGTCACGTCGTCGAGAAACACCTCGGCCTCCGGGCTGCGCCCGATCGTCATCCGCTCGCCGCTGATGTTGAAGGCCTCGCCGGCGCGCCCGCCCCCGGCTCTGATCACCAGCGTGGCGCCCTCATGGGTCACTTCATCGAGGTCCACGGCGCGCAGCTCCCCGCTTTCGTCGAGTTGGTACACCTCGGTCGTGTCGCCCGAGCCCGATTCCTTGGCCTCGCCGAGGAACGCACCGCACTTCTGGCAGTAGTTCGCGCCCTCGGCATTGACGAACCCGCATTCGGGGCAGTGCACGACCGGGTCCCTACTCCGGGTCCGCGTCGGCCGAGACGCCCTTGCCGGACAGGATGTCCGTGAGCTGCTGAACGTCGGCGCCTGAGATCACCGACTCACCCTCCTCGTGCTTGATCCGCAGCCGGTTGACCAGCTCGGCCCGCAGGATGTCGATCTTCCCATGGAGGATCCGCCGGCGGTAGGAGACCTCCTGTTCCTCCTCGGTGAGCTCCTGGATCAGGTTCTTGAGCTCGCTGTCGGAGAGTGCTCCGAGATCGGGAAACGTGTCCATTCAGTCCTTTCGAGAGCGTTTGACGCGCTCGAATCGACCATAGCATTTCCTCAAGTAGAGGTTGAGCCTTGGCGAATCGCGCGCAGCCCATCTTGCAGGTAGACCGCTGTCGCCGCAAGAGTCATGGCGAGGCCGATGTAGAGCAGCGCCTCGGGTACCCAGCTGTCCCATACGAGCGCGAGCGCGAGGGCGCTCATCGTCGGCCAGACCGCCCAGCGGCCGATCATGTTGACGCTCAGATCGAGGCCCCGCCGCAGGGCGACCTGCGTGAGCGCCAGCATCAGAGCCTCGCGCGCCGCGAGCACGAGCAGCGCCCAGTGCGGCAGCAGGTCGAACTCCCATGCGACGATCGCGCCGGCGATCACGAGCAGGCGGTCGGTGAGCGGGTCGAGCAGGGCCCCGAGCCGGCTGTACTGGCCCGTGATGCGCGCCGCCATGCCGTCCAGGTAGTCGGTCCAGGCAATCACGGCGAAGAGCGCGAAGGCCGTCCCGTCGCGGCCGTCGTCCGACTCCAGCGCCACTACGAGGAACACGGGGATCAGCGCGATACGGGCGAAGCCGATCGCGTTGGGGATGGTCCAGGGATGGAGCGCCTCGCCGCGACGGGTCTCCGGGGGCGGCCCTCCCGAGCGATCGAGCCCGACCAGGCGGCGAAAGGTAAGCCGGGAGTGGCCGCGGGGGGACTCTGAACCCTGCGCAGCGGGCCGAGCCGCGTGCTTCGGCGCCTGGGGCGTGAGCCCCCGGCTGTCATCTAGGGGAGGGTTCGCCATAGCTCGAAAGCCGCCTCCGCTCCGCCCTCCAGCGGCAGCGAGCGCTTCTCCTGGCCGCGCCGGACCTGGACCTCGAGCTCGCCCGCCTCGATGCTCTTCCGTCCCACGGTGATCCGCAGCGGGCAGCCGAGCAGCTCGGCGTCGGCGAACTTCTCGCCCGCGCTCAGGCCGCGGTCGTCGTAGAGGACGTCGAGCCCGACATCGCGAAGGTCTTCGTAGAGCCGGTCGGCGGCCACGCGGGCGTCCTCACCCTCCTTGCCGAGCGTCACGAGCTCGACGTCGAAGGGAGCAACGCTGCGCGGCCAGGAGATCCCGGCGTCGTCCGCGAACTGCTCGATCGCCGCCGCCACGATGCGCGCCGGCCCGATCCCGTACGAACCCATCCAGATCAGCTGCTCGCTGCCCTGCTCGTCGAGGTAGCGAGCGCCGAGCGGATCCGTGTAGCGCGTGCCGAGCTTGAAGATGTTGCCTACCTCGATGGCCGGCTCGATCCTGATCGTGGCGCCGTTCGGGCAGGTGTCGCCGGGCTCGACGCTGCGCACGTCGACCCAGTCTGCCGCGAAGTCACGCCCCGGCTCGACCCCGGTGAGATGCACATCGGGCTCGTTCGCGCCGGTCACGAGCCCGTGCAGCCCCTGGAGCGCCAGATCTGCAAGCACCTCCACGCGCGAGCCGATCGGGCCGATGAATCCGGGCTCCGTGCCGAAGAGCTCGCGCAGCTCGCCCTCCTCGGCCGGGCGGAAGCCCGAGCCGAGCGTGTTGCGCAGCTTGAGCTCGTTGAGCCGGTGATCGCCGCGCACGAGCACGAGCAGCGGCCCGCGCTCCTCGGCGATCACGGGCAGCGCTTTGACGATGGCGCCCTGCGGAACGCCCAGCGTCTCCGCCACCGCCTGCACGGTCGTCGCTCCGGGCGTCTCGACCCGCTGCGGCGCGTCCGCCGGCTCCGGCAGGCCCTCGACTGGTTGCGGAGTCGCGCTCGCGATCTCCACGTTCGCGGCGTAGCCGGCATCCGAGAGCGCCACGTCGTTCTCGCCCGCGGCGGCCGGGGCCATGTACTCATGCGCGCCGTGGCCGCCCATCATCCCGACGTCCGACTCGACCCGGTACCACTCCAGCCCGAGCCGGTCGAAGATCCGGTCGTACGCGTGGATGTAGAGGTCGTAGGACGCGTCGAGACCCGCCGCGTCGCGATCGAACGAGTAGGCGTCCTTCATGATGAACTCGCGCGTCCGCAGCACGCCGGCGCGCGGGCGCGGCTCGTCGCGCTCCTTCGTCTGGAAGTGGTAGAGCAGCTTTGGCAGGTCGCGGTAGGAGCGCACCTCGCGCGAGATGTGGAAGGTGAGGTTCTCCTCATGCGTCATCGCGAGCACGAGCTCGGCGCCGCGCCGGTCCTGGAGCTTGAAGAGCTCGTCGATGTCGTAGCGGCCCGTGCGCTTCCAGAGCTCCGCTGGCTGGAGCACCGGCATCAGCATCTCCGCCGCCCCGATCGCGTCGAGCTCCTCGCGAATCACCTGCTCGACCTTGCGGTGAGCGCGCCAGCCGGCCGGCAGCCAGGTCCACATGCCCGCGCCGAGCTGGCGCGCGAGCCCCGCGCGGACGGACAGACGGTGGGAGACGGCCTCCGCGTCGGCGGGCGCCTCTTTGACGGTTGGCAGGAAGTAACGGGAGAGACGGGTCACGTCGCGCGAGTGTAAGCATCCGGGGGGCTCACGCCCCCGAGCGCCGAAGCAGCCGGCTCGGCCGGCTGCGCAGGGTGAGACTCCCCGGTGGCGCCTGGCCGGTGGCGGAAGGGCGCGCCTAGGCCCGCGTGAAGCGGCGCCCGGCCGTCGGCGAGTCGCCCTCGTCGAGGGTGATCCGCTTCGCCTTGGGCGCACCGGCCATCGGCAGGCTGGAGCCGTTCCCGAGCGCGTCCTCGTTCGCGGCCGCCGCCTCCATTGCGGCGATCCGCTCCGGCGTGAGCTCGCCCGCGTTCTCCTCCTCGATCTTCGAGAGCCAGGCGGCCCCCTCGGCGGCCTTGGTCTCGTCGACCAGCACCGTCCCGCGGTCGATCGACTTGTCGATCTCGGCGAACAGGGCGTCGACGAGCTCGGCCTGCGGCACCTTTCGCAGCGGCTTCCCGTGGGCGAAGATGAGGCCCTCGTTCTTGGCTCCCGTGATGCCGAAGTCCGCGTTCGAGGCCTCGCCTATGCCGTTGACGGCACAGCCGAGCACGGCAACCTCGATCGGGTCGTCGTAGGCGCGCAGGCGCTCCTCGATCTCGGCCACGACGGTGTCCATGTCGAACTGAAGCCGGCCGCAGGTCGGGCAGGCAATCAGCACGGGGCCGCGCTCGCGCAGCTTGAGCGCCTTGAGGATCTCCCAGGCGACCTTGACCTCCTCCTCCGCATGGAAGGTGGAGAGCGAGATGCGGATCGTGTCCCCCACCCCGTCGGCGAGCAGGGTCCCGAGCCCGACGGCCGACTTGAGCGAGCCCGACCACTTGGTGCCCGCCTCGGTGATGCCGAGGTGGAGCGGGTTTTCGATCTTCGCCGACAGCAGCCGGTTCGAGGCAATCGTGTTCGGCACGTTCGTCGACTTGATCGAGACCTTGAAGTCCTGGAAGCCGAGCCGGTCCATCAGCTCGACGTGCTCGAGCGCGGCGGCCACCAGCGCCTCGACCGCGTTCTCGCGCTCCAGCTCGTGCAGATGCTTCGGCAACGACCCCGAGTTGACCCCGATCCGCATCGGGACGCCGGCCGCGCGTGCCTTCTCCACCACCTCGCCGGTCTTCTCGAAGCCGCCGATGTTGCCGGGGTTGATGCGGATGCAGTGGGCCCCGGCGTCGATCGCCTTGAGCGCAAGCGTGTGGTTGAAGTGGATGTCGGCGATCACCGGGATCGGCGACTCCTTGACGATGCGCGCGAGCGCGCGCACGTCGTCGTCGCGCGGAACCGCGCAGCGGACGAGATCGCCGCCCGCGTCGGCGATCGCGTGAATCTGCTTCATCGTCGCGTCGAAGTCGGCGGTCTCCGTCTTCGTCATCGACTGCACGGCGACGGGAGCCCCGCCGCCGATCTTCACGCCGCCGACGTCGATCTGGCGCTTGGAGGCCACTCTGTCTCAGGATAGTGGTGCCGACCGGCCAGATGGATCCGGGGGGACCGGGGGGCGCGAGCCCCCCGCATGAAATCAGGCGTAGAGCTCCTCGATCTCCGCCGAGTACTTCTCGTGGATCGCCTTGCGCTTGAGCTTCATGGTCGGCGTGAGCTCCGCGCCGCCCGGCTGCCATTCCGAATCGATGACCCTGAACCTCTTGATGCCCTCCACGCGAGATAGCTGCTCGTTCGCTGCCTCCACGCCGCGACGCACCTCGGCCTCCACCGCCTCACGGCCGTTCTGCTCGATGAAACCCGGGGCGACGTCCGGGTCGAGCGTGATCAGCGCGACGTTGTAGGGCCGGCCGTCGCCGATCGCGACCGCCTGCCCGATCAGCGGGCTCGAGGCCTTGACCTTGGCCTCGATGTTCGCCGGCGACATGTTCTTGCCGCCCGCGTTGATGATCAGCTCCTTCTTGCGGTCGACGATCTTGAGGTAGCCGTCCTCGTCGAACTTGCCCACGTCGCCCGTGTGGAGCCAGCCCTCGTCGTCGAGCGCCTCGCGCGTCTTCTCGGGCTGGTTGCGATAGGCCGTCATCACCATCGGCCCGCGCATCAGCAGCTCGCCGTCCTCGGCGAGCCTCATCTCGGCCTTCGGGGCCGGCGGGCCCACGGTGCCGATCTTGATCCGCTCGGGCGGGTTGCAGGCACCGTAGCCGCAGGTCTCCGACATGCCCCAGAGCTCGGCGAGCGGGATGCCGATCGCGTGGAAGAACTCGATCACCTCGTACGGCGTCGGCGCTGCGCCCACGTTCACCGACTCGACTTCGTCGAGCCCGAGCCGTGTGCGGATCTTCGACAGCACGAGCTCATCCGCCTTCGCGTACTCCCCGGCGAGCTCCGGCGGCAGCTTCTCGCCCGCCTGCTCTGCCCTGACCTTCTTCAGCCCGACGTCCAGCGCCCATCGGGTCGCCTGTCGCCGTGCGTCGTCCTGCTCGGCGGCGAACGCGGCTTCCATAGCGGCCTTGAGCTTCTCCCAGATGCGCGGGACCGCGAAGAACCATGTCGGGTGCACCTCGGGCAGGTAGGCGACGACCTCGCGCGGGTTGGGACAGCAGGTCGTCGTGAAGCCGAGCATGATCGGCAGGTAGTGGCTGCAGGCGCGCTCGGCAATGTGCGCCATCGGCAGCCAGGAGATCACGCGCCCGTCGCTCGGGAAGGCGATCACCTCGTCGAAGCCCTGCACCGCCGAGATCTCGTTCGCATGCGTGAGCTGGACGCCCTTGGGCGGCCCCGTGGTCCCGGACGTGTAGATCAGGGTGAGCGTGTCGTCCGGCTCGACCGCCCGCCAGGCGGCCTCGAAGTCGAACTCGGGGTCCCCCTCGGCTTCAACGTCCGCAATCGTCAGCGCCTCGTCGAGCTCGTCGGCGTCGACCACGATCAGGTGCTCGATCCCCTCGATTCCCTGGATGCGGTCGAGGAATGCCTTCTCGGTCACCATGATGCGCGCGCCTGCGTCGCCCACCTGGTAGCCGATCTGGTCGCCCGTGTAGGTGTTGTAGACCGAGAACGGCGTCGCGCCGAGGTGCAGCGCGGCCGAGTCGAAGAAGTGGAACTCGGGCCGGTTGGTGAGCATGATCCCGAGCGCCCCGCCGCGCTCGAGCCCGAGGGCGGCCAGCCCGGCCGTGAGCGAGCGCACCTTGTCGGCGTACTCGCCCCAGGTCATCGAGAACTCGTCGTCTCGCGTCCTGAGCGCGACCCGCTCCGGATGGGCCTGCGCCGTCGCCTGGAACGCCTCGGCCATCGTGGTCGCGTCGAGGCCTGCCGGCCTCTCTGCACGGCTCGCTGTAGTGGCCTCCATGGGCGGATCCTACGCCGAGAGCTACCTGACTGAGAAGCCCTCGCCGGACAGGCGATCTATGTCGTTCGTCAACCCCACGAGGAAGATCAGGATCACGAGCATGAAGCCCACGACGCCGGCCCGCTCCATGACGCTGAAGGGCACCGGCTTGCCGCGCACCTTCTCCACGATCGCCCAGAAGATGTGCCCGCCGTCGAGGGGCAGGAAAGGGAACAGGTTCACGATCGCCAGCGACAGCGAGATGATCGCGAGGATCAGCACGACCTGGGCGACGTCGTAGAGGATCGACTGGCGCGTCGTCTCGTAGGAACCGACGACTCCGGAGATCTCCTTGCGCTGCTCGGAGTCCAGCAGGCGCGCGGGCAGCTCCAGCGTCGCCTTCGTGACGTACCAGAAGCGGTCGGCGGCCACCTCGACCGACTCGCCGAACGGCAGCGTCTCCCGCGGCCCCGGCTGATAGGCGAAGCCGAGCCGGGTGCGCGGTGGATCGACGGCGGCGTCGAACACCGGCGTGAGCTCGAAGGTGCGTTCGCGGCCGTCCCGGATGACGGTGACGGTCACGGGCGTGGCCGCCTTGCAGCCCTCGGTCTGCCGGCCGGGGCACCTGTGCGACGCGATCTCGCGCTGGAAGTCGGCGGCATCACCGCGCTTCCCGTCGATGGCCACCAGCCTGTCGTCCGACTTGAGCACGGTCGCCGCCGGATAGCCCTTCTCCATCACGCCGACCTTCGTGGTCGCGGTTTCCGCCCCGATCAGGAAGAAGAAGACGAACAGCAGGATGAAGGCGAGCAGGAGGTTGACGGCCGGCCCGGCGGCGATCACGACGATCCGTTTCCAGACGGGCTGCGAGTAGTAGGCGCGCGTGCGCAGCTCGTCGGAGAGCTCCTCCGAGGGGTTCATGCCGGTGATGCGCACGTAGCCGCCCGCCGGTATCGCCCCGACCGCGTACTCGGTCTCGCCGACCTTCTTGGAGAAGAGCGTCGGCGGGAAGAAGAGCGAGAACTTCTCGACTCGCATGCCGACCGCCTTGGCCGCCGTGAAGTGGCCGAGCTCGTGGAGGATCACCAGGATCGCGAAGCCGATGAAGGCGAGGACCCAGCTCACGCTGCAACCCCCCTCGCGACCTCACGCGCCGTCCCGTCGGCCTCGTACAGGTCGCTGAAGTGCCGCACCGGCCGGGCGGGCAGCTCGGAGAGGGTCGACTCGATCACGCGCGCGATCCCGGGGAACGACAGCTCGCCGCGCAGGAAGGCGTGCACGGCCACCTCGTTGGCCGCGTTCAGGACGCACGGGGCGGTGCCGCCGGTGAGCGCGGCCTCGCGGGCGAGCCGCAGGCAGGCGAAGGTCTCCGCGTCGGGCGCCTCGAAGGTCAGCTCACCGAGGTCCACCAGGTCGAGCGCCGGGACGGGCACGTCGGCCCGCTCCGGGTAGTTCAGCGCGTAGGAGATCGGCACCCGCATGTCCGGGTAGCCGAGGTGCGCGAGCGTGGCGCCGTCGTTCAGGTGGACGAGCGCGTGCACGATCGACTGCGGGTGCACGACCACGTCGATCTGCTCGTACGGCGTCCCGAAGAGGTGATGCGCCTCGATCAACTCGAGGCCCTTGTTCATGAGCGTGGCCGAGTCGATCGTGATCTTGCCGCCCATGTCCCAGGTCGGGTGCGCGAGCGCCTCCTCGGCCGTGACGGCGTCGAGGTCGGTGCGCCCGCGGAAGGGACCGCCGCTGGCCGTCAGGACGAGACGATCGATCGTCCCGGGCCGCTCGCCGGAGATCAGCTGCTGGAGCGCCGAGTGCTCCGAGTCGACCGGGATCAGCTGCGCGCCGGTGGCCTCGGCCAGCGCCGTCACCAGCTCGCCGCCCACCACGAGGCTCTCCTTGTTGGCCAGCGCGAGGTCGATCCCCTCCCCCAGCGTCGCGACCGTCGGGCCCAGGCCGGCCGAGCCCACGAGCGCGTTCAGGACGAGGTCGCAGTCGGTGTCCGTGATCAGCTCGACGAGGCCCTCGGGCCCCGCCAGGACCTCGCACCCCGAGTGCTCGCCCGCGTGGGCAGCGGCGTCGGGGTCGGCCAGAGCGATCCGGTCCACGCCGTGGCGGCGCGCCTGCTCGATCAGCAGCTCCCAGCTCGAGGAGGCGGCGAGGCCGACGAGCTCGAGGTCCTCGCCGCGCTCGATGACGTCGAGCGCCTGCGTTCCGATCGAGCCGGTCGAGCCGACAATGAGGATCCTGCGCACCGGATTGAGTCTAGGGAGAGCGGCCGGGCCTTCCGCGATCCCGGCTGCCTCGTAGTCGACGATCGTGCGGTGCTGCAACGGTTCGCGTCGGAGTAGACGAGCGCCCGTTCCGAGCCTCCCGTGACGGCGTGGTAGGCGTCGTCGGGCAAGAACGCCGGCACCGAGTCGACGGTGTAGCTCTTGCCGCCCGACGAGAGGCCCTTGACGGCGACGGAGGCCGGCGTCGGTAGCAGCCTCGACGTGACGGTCCCGCGCTGACCTTTCCCAGGGTTTTCCGTCCAGGTGCGCTCGTGCACACAGCGGCGGGCGTGGTGTGGAATACCAATCGCATCAGGGGGCTTGCTTGGCGCAGCGCTCTGAGAGCAGGCGCCGCAGGCGTGATCGGAAAACGCGCTCGAACGGAGCCACCGCGGGGATACGGTCGCCACATGAAGCGCGGCGTCATATCAGGCCTCGTTGCTCTCGGCGCGGCCCTGGCGGTCGGCGCGGGCCTCTCCCCGTCCCCCGCGCTGGCCGCCGGCCACTGCGTCGAGGCCGAGGAGGCGCTCGAGCACGGCTCAGGCGAGGACGGCGAGCCGTCCAGGCTCGGACCTACCTTTTACAGCCGCCTGCTGACCCTCGAGGTCTCGCTCGACGGTGCGTACGGCGCCGAGGTTCCGATCTCGATCGAGGAGGTCTGCAACGTACCGAGGCGGCTCCGGCGGGAGGCGGCCCAGCTCGCCGGCGGCGATGGCGTCGCGCTCCTGCTCGCTCGCACGTCCGTCTGGAGGGGGGATGCCCGGGTGCCCCCCGGGGCAGTGGCCCACGCGCTCGACGGCGCTGACACGGCCTCGCTGTGGGTGCGGCTCCGTCAACGGCGGGCCTGGCACGTGTACGAGGACGGCATCCCCATGCCCACCTTCAAGACGGAACGGATCACGATCACCGACTGACGCCGCTCGATGATGGATCTCCAGGAGCTCCTCTTCAGGGGTCTGGGCTGAGGAGGGAAGGGGAGAACGGCATTCTGCCGTCGTCCTGTTTACGTACCAATGCGGTACGCAAAGCAGGACAGACCTCCGATAGCCCCTAGCCGTAGCCGAGCCCGATGGCCGCGTAGTAGGCCACCGGGATCGAGAACATCGCGGCGTCCAGCCGGTCCAGCACGCCGCCGTGGGGGCCGAACAGGGTCCCCGTGTCCTTCACCTCCAGGTCGCGCTTGATGAGTGACTCGAACAGGTCGCCCACCGGGGCCGCGATCGCGACCATCGCCCCGATCAGCAGCGCGTCGGGGCCGCTCAGCCAGTCCTGGTACAGGCCGGCGAACCAGAACGCCGCCGTGCCGCCGATGATCCCGATCACGAGGCCCTCGAGCGTCTTGTTCGGCGAGATCTGCGGCGCGAGCGGCGTGCGCCCGTAGAAGCGCCCGCCGAAGTACGCGAACGTGTCGCCGAGGAAGGTCCCGATCAGCGTGTCGATCACGAGACCGGTGCCGATCACGATCTCCTCGCCGCCGCCCGCCGGCTGGACGAGCTCGCGCAGCCAGACCGCGTGCGCCATCGCGATCCCGATCCAGAAGACCCCGAACAGCGTCGCGGCGATCGCCCACGAGACGTTCTCGCGGCGCGGCCGCAGGAGGGCGAGGAAGAAGGTGACCGGGAAGGCGGCCACCAGCACCATCACTACGTGGCGCGGCTCGCCGTAGAGCGCGGCGAGCAGCAGCCCGGCGAGCGTCAGGAAGCCCGCCAGCGCCGCCGGCTGGACGCGCCCCATCAGCGTGTAGAGCTCGTGCAGCGCGATCACCCCGAGGACGAACAGGCCGGCCGCGAAGATCAGCCCGCCCTGCACGACGATGAAGACGGCGAAGAAGACCGCCGGGATCGCGACGAGGATGCGCGGGCCCAGGTCGGAGCGGTCGCCGCGACCTTCCTCGACGGCCTCCTCGGCGCGGGCGCGCGCGCGGCGCTCCGGTCGGCGCGTGGGGCGGCTGCCCTCCACCGCCTACCGGCCCCCGAACCGGCGGCGACGGGCGGCGTACTCGGCAAGCGACTCCTCGAAGGCTTCGCGCGTGAAGTCGGGCCAGAGCTCTTCGCGGAAAACGAACTCCGAGTAGGCGCACTGCCACAGCAGGTAATTGGAGAGGCGCTGCTCGCCGCTCGTGCGGATCAGGAGGTCCGGGTCGTGCATGTCGGGCGCGTAGAGAAGGCGGCGGAAGTCGTCCTCACTCTCACCCGTGAAGGTTCGCGCCGCGTCGACGATCTCCGCCCTGCCACCGTAGTTGAAGGCGACGAACAGGGTGATCCGCTCGTTGGCGGCCGTCGTCTCCTCGGCCCAGTCCATGCGTCGCACGAGCTCGGCCGCGAGCCCGTCGCGGCGGCCCACGAAGCGCATGCGCACGCCCTCCCCGTCGAGCTCCGGCGTCTCGCGGTCGATGCGCTCGGCGAACATCGCCATCAGGCCGTCGACCTCGGCCTGCGGGCGCGACCAGTTCTCGGTCGAGAACGAGTAGACGGTCAGCTCCTTGATGCCGAGCCGCGCGGCGTCGCGCAGCCGCGCCTTGACCACGTCGGCGCCGGCCTGGTGGCCGGCCAGCACCGGCAGCCGGCGCGCCTGTGCCCAGCGCCCGTTCCCGTCGGTGATGATCGCGACGTAGCGCGCCGTGGCGGCGTCGCTCGTGCTCACACCTCGAGGATTTCCTGTTCCTTGCCGGCGAGGGCCTGGTCGATTTCGCCGACGTGCGAGTCGGTCAGCTTCTGGAGGGCGTCCTCGGCGCGATGCTCCTCGTCGGAGCCGACCTCGCCCTCGCTCTTCAGCTCGCGGAGGTCGTGCATGACCTCGCGGCGCACGTTGCGGACGCTGACGCGGCCCTGCTCGGCGATGTTGTGCAGCACCTTGACGAGCTCACGGCGGCGCTCCTCGGTCAGCTCCGGGATCTGGAGCCGGATCAGCTGGCCGTCGTTGGACGGGGTGAGCCCGACGTCGGACTCGAGGATCGCCTTCTCGATCAGCTTGATCGAGTTCTTGTCGTAGGGCGTGATCGTGAGCAGGCGCGCCTCGGTGGCCGAGATCTGCGCAAGCTGCCGGAGCGGCGTCTTTGCCCCGTAGTAGTCGACCTCGATGCGGTCGAGGAGATGCGGCGACGCGCGCCCCGTCCTGACCGTGGCGAACTCCAGGCGGGTCGCCTCGACCGCCTTCTGCATGCGTGACCTCCCCTCGTCGAGGAAGTCCTTCAGGACGTCGTCGTTCATTCTCCCTGGGTCCTAACCACAGTTCCGACTCGCTCGCCGCACACTATCCGGTCGATGTTCCCGTCGTCGTCCATGTTGAAGACGTGGATCGGCAGCGAGTTGTCCATGCAAAGAGAGAGCGCGGTCGAGTCCATGACGGCGAGCCGCTGCTCGATCGCCTCGACGTGCGTGATCTCCTCGAGGAAGCGCGCATCGGGGTTCGTACGCGGGTCGGCGCTGTACACGCCCTCCACCCCGTTCTTGGCCATCAGGAGCGCCTCGGCGTGGATTTCGAGGGCGCGCAGAGCGGCCGCGGTGTCGGTCGTGAAGAACGGATTGCCCGTCCCCGCGGCGAAGATGACGATGCGGCCCTTCTCGAGGTGGCGCATCGCGCGGCGGCGGATGTAGGGCTCCGCGACCTCCGAGATCGTGATCGCCGACTGCACGCGGGTGATCGCCCCGGTGCGCTCGAGCGCGTCCTGCAGCGCCAGCGCGTTCAGGACCGTGGCGAGCATGCCCATGTAGTCGCCCGTGGCGCGGTCCATGCCGGCGGCCGCGCCCTTCAGCCCGCGGTAGATGTTGCCGCCGCCCACGACGACCGCGATCTCGACGCCGCGGTCGTGGACCTTCTTGACCTCATCGGCGATCGCCGCGATGCGGCCGGCATCGGTGCCGTAGGGGAGGTCGCCCATGAGCGCCTCCCCCGACAGCTTGAGCAGGATCCGCTTGAAAGCGGGCTTCACTCCCGGCCCGTCACTCCTCGCCGACCTTGAAGCGGGCGAAGCGCCGGATCACGACGTTCTCGCCCGTGTTCGCCGCGAGCTCGGTGCGCAGCTCCTCGATCGTCTTGCCCGCGTGCTCGTCCTCCTTGACGTGGCGCTGGTTCAGCAGCACGACCTCCTCGAGCCACTTGCGATAGCGGCCCTCGACGATCTTCTCCTGGACGTTCTCGGGCTTGCCCTCGGCGGCGGCCTGCTCGCGCAGGACACGCAGCTCGCCCTCGCGGCGCTCCTCGTCGACGTCCTCCTCGGAGACATAGAACGGGCTCGCCGCGGCGATGTGCAGAGCGACGTCGCGCGCGAAGGCCTGAAAGGGCTCCGTGCGTGCCACGAAGTCGGTCTCGCAGTCCACCTCCACCAGCACGCCGATCTGGCTGCCGGCGTGGATGTAGCTCGAGACGACACCCTCGGCGGCCGCGCGTTCACCGCGCTTCGCGGCCGAGGCCTGCCCCTTCACGCGCAGCAGCTCGATCGCCTTCTCGACGTCGCCGCCCGCCTCCTCGAGCGCGTTCTTGCAGTCCATCATCCCCGCGCCGGTGCGCTCGCGCAGGGTCTTCACGTCCTTGGCCGAGATGGCCACGCTCATCAGGACTCCTCGTCTGGGTCGAACGTGCGGCGCTCGCGCGGCGCGGCGCCCTCGGGCACCGGCTGTGCGGGCTCGTCGGGCGAGAAGCCGGCCTCCTCGGCCTCACGCCTGGCGCGCTCCTCGGCCTCCTGGCGCTCGCGCTCCTCGGCCTCGCGGAGAGCGCGCTCCTCGGCCTCGCGGCGCTCGGCCTCCTCGCGCTCGCGGCGGGCGGCCTCCTCCTCGGCGCGGAAGCGCAGGGCGCGATCGCGCACCACGTCCGAGATCCCCTCGATCACGAGCTTGCACGAGCGGATCGCGTCGTCGTTGCCCGGGATCACGTAGGTCACCGGGTCCGGGTCGCAGTTGGTGTCGACGAGCCCGATGATCGGGATCTTGAGGCGCGTGGCCTCGCGCACGCCGATCGCCTCGGTCTTCAGGTCGACGACGAACATCGCGTCCGGCGGGCGCTGCAGGTCCGCGACGCCGCCGAGGTTCGTCTCGAGCTTGTCCCGCTCCGACAGCGCCCCGATGCGCTCGCGTACCGGCAGCAGGTCCATCGAGCCCGTCTCGGTCCACTCGCGCAGCTCGTGCAGGCGCCTGATGCGCTTGTTGATGGTCTGGAAGTTGGTCAAGAGGCCACCCAGCCAGCGCTGGTCGACATATGGCATGCCGCAGGAGTCGGCGGCCTCCTTGATGGTGTCGCGGGCCTGCTTCTTCGTCCCCACGAAGAGGACGGTGCCGCCCCGGCCGGCGAGCTCGCCCACGAACTCCTGGGCGTTATGCAGCAGGCGCTCGGTCTTCTGCAGGTCGATGATGTGGATGCCGTCCCGCTCACCGAAGATGAAGCGGCGCATCTTGGGGTTCCAGCGGCGAGTCTGGTGGCCGAAGTGCACCCCGGCCTCCAGCAGCTCCTTGATGCCGATGTCCGTGGCCAAAGAGAAGCTCCCTTGTGTGGTTGGTTTGGTCCGTCTGCCCGCCGGCCGGCTCGCGGACCCGGGCTTCCAATGCCCGGGCAGGGCCGCGGCCGCCTGTATCCGGCGGGGTCGCTTTGATTGAACGGCCGAGAAGGATAGAGAAACCCTGCGCACGCGGCCGAGCCGCGTGCTTCGGCGCCGGAGGACCCCTGCGCACCCGGCCGAGCCGCGTGCTTCGGCGCCGGCCCTAGAAGTACGAAACGAGGCGGTCCGAAGACCGCCTCGTTCGTATTTTCAGCCTCCGTCTGGCCCTCCGGAGACTGGCTCCCGTCTCGCCACGTCAAGCGCGTGACGTAGATCGACGGGTGGTTTGGACTCGCACGCCATTTTTGCCCCTGTGATCGGGTGCCTAAACATGAGTTTTCCCGCGTGGAGAAATTGGCGGGTCAAACCCAGCCTGCGGCCGCACCCGGATCCTCCGTACGCCGGATCGCCGCACACCGGATGGCCGATCGCGGCAAGGTGTGCGCGGATCTGGTGAGTTCGCCCGGTCTCGAGGCGGACGTTCAGAAGCGCCGTGCGCGGGAGCCGCTCCAGCACCTCGAAATGAGTGACTGCACCGCGAGCCCGGTCGGTGCGCGTCGACATCACGGTCCGGCGCGACCGGTCGCGGCCGATCGGCGCGTCGATGGTCCCGCTGTCGGCGTCCGGGTGGCCGGTGATGAGCGTGAGGTACTCGCGCGTGATCTCGCGGGCCCGCATCATCCGCTGAAGCCGGGCATGCACCTCGTCCGAGCGGGCCACCACGAGCAGGCCCGAGGTGTCGCGGTCGAGCCGGTGCACGATCCCGGCCCGCTCGGGGTCCGCGCCGCCGGCGGCGCGGCCCGCGAGGGCCTCGGCGAGCGTGGCGCCGCCGTGGCCTGGCGCCGGATGGGTCACGAGCCCGGCCGGCTTGTCGACGACGAGCAGGTACTCGTCCTCGTAGACGACCTCGATCTCGGGGGCCGGCGCCGACTCCGGCGCTGCGGCGGGGGCGGCCGCCAACTCGACCCGCTCTCCCTCCCCCAGGCGGTGGTTCTTCTGGCGCGCGCGGCCGTCGACCGTCACGCCGCCAGCCTCGATCAGGCGCTGCGCCGCGGAGCGCGAGGACACGGCGCCGCGCGCGGCGAGAAAGGCGTCCAGGCGCAGGCCCGCGTCCTCGCTGGAGGCGATCAGCTCGTCTGCGCTCGTCGCGTCCTCCCCTCGACCACCCAGAGCAGCAGGAAGACCCCCACCACGATGCAGGAGTCGGCCACGTTGAAGGCAGGCCAGGCCACCGGGTCGATGAAGTCGATCACGGCGCCCTCCCTGGCGCGGTCGGCCAGGTTGCCGAGCGCGCCGCCGAGCAGCATGCCGACCGGCAGCCACATCCAGGGGACGTCGCTGTGGCGCAGGAAGTAGCCGACGAGCAGCACGAGCGACACTCCGATCAGCACGGCCACGATCACGCCGCCGTCCTGGAAGACGCCGAACGCGACGCCGCTGTTGCGCGTGTTCGAGATCTCGAGTCCGGGGAAGACGCTCACCTCGCCGCCGCGCTCGACGTTCGTGGCCGCGATCTGCTTCGTGACCTGATCGATGGCGACGACGACGCCCGCGGTCGCGACCGCGGCGGTGACACCGCCCAGCCGGGACATGTCAGCCCTCGATGAGGCCCGCCACCAGGCTGCTCACGATGATCAGCGTGAAGGTGGCGATGATCGGGCTGAGGTCAAGCGCGCCGGGGCCGATCCGCACCATCGGCAGGATGCGGCGGAAGAGGTTGAGGTAGGGGTCGGTCACGCCGGTGACGAAGGTCAAGAAGCCGTTCAGGATGCGGTTGTAGGGCATCCGCGGAATCCAGCTCATGATGATCCTGATGAAGATCAGGACGATGTAGACGAGCGCCAGCGTGCGCACGTAGTCCGCCACGTCCATCCGGGTGATGGCGAGCCAGAAGCTCATCGCGTGGCCTCCACGACCTGGTCGACGGTGGAGCGGACGAGGTCGCCGAGGCCGCCCTCCTCCAGTGCGATCAGGCCCCGCTCGGTGGTGCCCCCGGGAGTTGCGACGCGGGCGCGCAGGTCGGCGCCGTCATAGCCGTGCTCGGCGAGCCACGCCGCGCTGCCGCCCATCGTCTCCACCACCATCCGCATGGCGGCGTCGGGGTCCAGCCCGTGCGCGACGCCGGCCTTCGCGAAGCTCTCCGCCCAGAGGGCCATGAAGGCGGGGCCGCAGCTCATGAGCGCCATTGCCGGCTCGATCAGCGGCTCGTCCTCGAGCGTGATCAGCTCCCCTGCGCGCCTCATCAGCCCGAGTATCTCCTGCTCGGGCCCGTCGGCGGCGCCGGGGCCGCGCACGTAGCAGAGCACCCCGCGGCCGACTTCCACCGGCATGTTCGGGATGAAGCGGTAGATCGCGGCGCCCGGGTACGCGGCCGCCAGCTTCGCGGTCGGCGTCGCCGCGAGGATCGAGACCACCGTGTCCGTGTGGCCCGCGACGTCGGCCGCCACCTCGTCCAGCTGCTGCGGCTTGTGGCAGAGGACAACCGCGTCGGCGCGGTCCGCCAGCTCGGCGTTCGAGCCGATCGCCTCGCCTCCGACCTGCTCGGCCAGGCTGCGGGCCCGCTCGGCGTCGATGTCCGCGACGAGCACGGGCTCTCCGATGCCCCTTGCGAGGGCAGAGGCCATATTCCCCGCGCCGATCAGACCCAGCTTCATCGGCGCCGAAGCCTACCTGTGGCTCATTCGCCCGCCGCGCCGATCTCCAGCGCGAACGACTTCACCCGGCCGTCCTTCATCGTCGCGCGCATGACGCCGTATGGGCCGCCGGATCCGAAGATGTTCCTTCCCTTGACGATCCACCAGGAGCGTCCGTGCCGCGTGGCGCGCGGGTAGAGCCCCTTGAGGCGGCGCAGCCCGTCTCCGATGCGCAGGTCCTTGCCGGTATGCCAGCGCGGGTCGAAGGCGCGCGCGACCTGGGTCTTCGTGAGCCCCGGGTCGCAGGGCCCGCCGCCGCCCAGGTTCACGAACAGGATACGGAGGCCGATGCCCCCGTACAGGGCGCGACAGGAGGCGTTGCTCGTACGCACGAGCGCCGTCGGCGGCCCGAAAACGCTGTTGGCGGCACCCAGCGTGGGGTCGTCCTGCGGCCGGAAGTCACCGATCGCGCGCACCTTGCCGAGGCTGCGCTTGCTGCCCGTTGCCTCGAGCGTGAAGGGCTCGGCGAGCGCCGCCGGGCAGGCGACGGCGAGCAGCGCGAGGGCGGCCAAGGAGGCCGGAAGCGGCGACCGCCGGCTCAAGACTGGTTGAAGAAGCCCTTCTCGATCAGCCGCGCGCGCTCCTCGGCCGACACCTCGACGTTGCGCGGCGTCAGCAGGAACACCTTGTCGGCGATCCGCTGCATGCCGCCGTCGAGGGCGTAGGTCAGGCCCGAGGCGAAGTCGATCAGCCGCTTCGAGAGGTCCGTGTCGGTCGACTGCAGGTTCAGGATCACCGGGATCGCGTCCTTGAACTGGTCGGCGATCTGCTGGGCGTCGTTGAAGCTCTTGGGGATCACCAGGTGCACCTGGATGTCCCCCGACGACCCGCCGCCCGAGCGGCCGTTACCACCGACCGGGCGCAGGACGCGCGTCTGACGCCCGCCGCTGCGCGGCTCGTCGGCAAAGATGTCGTCGAACTCGTCCCGCCGCCGGCGCTGCAGCCGCCGCACGTTGGGACGGTCGCGGTAGCGGTCCTCGAGCTCCGCCTCCGGCTCCGGCTCGGGCGGAAGCGACTCGTAGCGCGGGTCCTCCTCTTCGGCGAGGCCGAAGTAGACCAGCGTTCGATGCCATGTATCGCGAAGCGCCATGCTCCCGGTGGTTTCGCCCGTAATGGGGAAAGTCCTTGTTGCAAGAGTGTAGGGCGATGGAGCCTTCTTCGTTCGCCGTTGAGCGCGATTCCGGCCTCGTCCTCGACGGCGAGAGCGCCGGCGACGGCCCGCCGGTCGTGCTGGTGCACGGCCTGTCGGCTACGCGCCGCAACGTCGTGCAGGGCTCACGCGCCCTGCTGAAGCGCGGCTACCGGCTGATCGCCTACGACGCGCGTGGTCACGGCTCCTCCTCGCCGGGACAGGGATACGGGTACCCGGAGCTGGTCGAGGACCTGAAGGCCGTCCTCGCCCACCTCGAAATCGAGCGTGCTGCGCTCGTCGGCAGCTCGATGGGCGCGGCCACGACGATGGCGTTTGCCCTCGAGCAGCCGGAGCGCGTGCCCGCGCTCGTCCAGATCACCCCCGCCTACACCGGATACGCCCGCACCGGCGATGTCGACGGTGACGCCTGGGATCGCATGGCGGCCGGGCTCGAGAGCGGCGGCGTCGACGCGTTCGTCGAGGTGGCGCAGCCGGAGGGCCTGCCCGAGAAATGGCGCGCGATCGCACGCGAGGCCACGCGCCAGCGCATGGAGCGTCACAAGCACCCGGAGGCGGTCGCCCAGGCGCTCCGCCAGGTGCCCCGCTCGATCGCCTGGAAGGGGCTCGAGCCGCTCGAGCACCTGGACGTACCCGTGTTGATCGTGGGCTCACGCGACGAGGCCGACCGGCTGCACCCCCTCGGCGTTGCGGAGGAGTACGCGCGCCGGCTCCCGAACGCCGAGCTCGTGGTGGAGGACAAGGGCAGCTCGCCGCTCGCCTGGCAGGGGGCGCGGCTGTCGGGCGCGATCGCCGGCTTCCTCGAGCGAGTCGGCTACGCGCCCTCGTAGAGGACGCTGCCGAGCCTTACGATCGTGGCGCCCTCCTCGGCGGCCACCGCGTAGTCCTGCGAGGTGCCCATCGAGAGACGAGCGAGCCCGTGCTCGGCGGCAAGCTCGGCAAGCCGGGCGAAGTGGCTCCGGTTGTCCTCGGCACGCTCGACGAACGGCGGCATCGTCATCAGTCCCGTGACCGGGCTGGGGCAGCGCTCGATGTAGGTCCCGAGCTCGCGCGGGTCGATCCCCTCCTTCGACTGCTCGCCCGCCAGGTTTACCTCGATCAGCACCTCGCCGGCGGGGCTCTGCTCCAGCCGCCGGAGGGCGGACTCCGAGGCGATCGAGTGGATCAGGCGCACGTTCGGCGCGATGTCCTTGAGCTTGCGGCTCTGGATCGCGCCGATGAAGTCCCAGGTGAAGAGGTCGCGGTGCTGCTCCTGCTTGCGCAGCATGTCCTGGGCGCGGTTCTCGCCGACGAGCTCGATGCCCGCCTCCGCGAGCGCGGGCAGATCGGAGTCGGCCACGTACTTGGTGGCAGCGAGGATCTCTATGTCGGGGCCGATCTCCTCACGGATCCGCTCGAGGTTGGCGCGAATGGCCTCAGCGCGCATCGAGCACCACCAGTCCGGCCTGGCGGCCCGTCACGCCCTTGTCGCGGCGGTGCGAGAACAAGAGGTCGGGGTGGCAGGCCGTGCACATGTCGAGGTGGTGCACCTCGCTCACGCCCGCGCGCTCGAGCCGCTGCGAGATCACCGCGCGCAGGTCGAGCATGCGGCCGTCCGCCACGTGGTCGAGGTCCTCGAACTCGGCGAGCACCTCGGGCCCGACCTCGTAGCAGCAGCCGCCGATGCCGGGGCCGACCGCCGCCGACGGCACGGACTCGAAGGTCGCCAGGGCCGTCTCGACGATGCCGGCGGCCAGTGGGCGCCAGCCACAGTGCAGCATCGCCGCTCGCTGTCCGTCCGACAGCGCGACCGGGTAGCAGTCGGCCACCAGGACGAGCAGGCCGAGGCCGGGCGTAGACGTCATGTGCCCGTCGACGCGCTCGAGGATCACGTCGCCTGGCTGAGAGAAGCCGCGGTCGGCAGGTGGCTCGGTCCACTCGCGCACGTCCCCGCCGTGCACCTGCCAGCCCATCGCCACGCGCTCGGCCGGCACGCGAGCGGAATCCGCGACCCGGCGGCGGTTCTCGGTGACGGCCGCCCGGTCGTCGTCGGTGAGGATGCCCAGGTTCAGCGACCGGTACGGGCCGCGGCTCACTCCTCCGTTGCGGCTCGAGAAGAAGGCGTGGCCGCCCGGCAGCTCGACCGTCCAGCCCCGCTCACTCATCGTCGCCACCCCTGGCCAAGAGCAGCGCCGTCTCGAGCTCCTGCTCGCGCCCGCGCACGATGCCGTCGAGCTTGCGCGACAGCGTCTCGTCGAGCGCGCGGCCGAGCGCCGGTCCCTCGGGCACCCCTTCGGCGAGCAGGTCCGCCCCGCTGATCTCGAGCCTGATCGCCTGCAGCTCGGTGACCCAGCGCAGAATCGGCTCCGAGGGAGCGCGCATGGCAAGCGCGAGCGCCAGCGCAATGAGCGTCTCGCTGCCGAGGAGGGCGCGCAGCTCCGACGGGCTGTGGTCGCGTACGCGCAGATCCGAGGCGATGCGAGGCGCTACGTGCGTCGCGCGAATGACGGCATCGCGATCCGAGGCAAGCAGATGAAGGTCGCCAAGCCACAGCTCGAGCCGCTCCGCGGCCGGCAGGCAGAGGGCAGCCAATGCGGCGAGAGCGCGGTCCGCTCCCAGCGCCACCGCGCCGAGCGCCGCGGATGCCACGAGCTCGGGATCCGCCTCGAGGGCCGTGTGCATGGCACGATCGACACCGAGCTCCCGCATGCGGGCCACCGCCGAGGGCGCCTCGAGCTCGCCCAGCAGGTCCATCAGCTCCTCCCTCACCCTCGCGCCCGAGACCGTGCGCAGTCCCCCCTCCGCGGCGGCGTCACGAGCCAGGAGCTCCGTGTCGGGATCCATGCGGAAGCGTAGGCGTGCCTCGTATCGAAGCGCCCGCAGCAGCCGTGTCGGGTCGTCGATGAAGCTGCGCTCGTGCAGCACGCGAATGATCCCTGACGCCAGATCCGAGACCCCGCCCGCGGGGTCGTACAGGTGACCGAGGTCGTCGCCCGTCAGGCCGAGGGCCATCGCGTTGACGGTGAAGTCGCGGCGCTCGAGGTCCTCGCCGAGGCTCGCCGCCTCGACATCGGGCAGGGCACCGGGCTCCGGGTAGGTCTCACGCCGCGTGGTGGCGAGGTCGACGCTCAATCCATCGGCCCGGACGACCGCGGTCCCGAAGCGCGCGTGCTCGCGGGACACTCCGCCAAGCCGCTCGGCGAGCGCACGGGAAACCGTGCGGGCATCGCCCTCCAGGGCCAGGTCGAGGTCGACGGCGTCCGCGCCTCGAAGCAGGTCCCGCACGGCGCCGCCGACGAGATACGCCGGCGGCAGCCCCTCGAGCGCGGGCAGCAGCCGCTCGATCCCGGGCACACGCCGGACGCGTTCCCGGAGTTCACCGTCTCGCAGACCCGTCACAGGCGAACGGGTATACCAGCCTCCCGCATCCGTGCCTTGGCCTCGCCGACGGTGTGCTGCCCATAGTGGAAGATCGAGGCGCACAGGACCGCGTCGGCCCCGCCCTGCTCCACCGCGTCGACCAGGTGCTCGAGCCGGCCGGCGCCGCCCGAGGCGATCACGGGGACGTCAACGGCGTCCGCGACCGCGCGGGTCAGCGCCAGCTCGTAGCCGTCCTCGGTGCCGTCACGGTCCATGCTGGTGAGCAGGATCTCCCCCGCCCCGCGCTCGACCCCCTCGCGCGCCCACTCGACGGCGTCGCGGCCGACCGGGGTGCGGCCGCCGTTGACGTAGACGCCGTAGCTTCCGTTCTCCTCGAGTCGCGCGTCGATCGCGAGCACCACGCACTGGGCGCCGAAGATCTCGGCGAGCTCGCCGATCAGCTCGGGCCGTGCGACGGCGGCCGAGTTGACGGAGACCTTCTCGGCGCCCGCGTCGAGCACCGCCTGCGCGTCTGCGGCCGAGCGCACACCGCCGCCGATCGTGAACGGGATGAAGAGGTCGTCGGCGCAGCGGCGCGCGAGCGCGGCGACCGTCTCGCGCTTCTCGTGCGACGCCGTGATGTCGAGGAAGACGATCTCGTCGGCGCCCTCGTCCTGGTAGCGCACCGCGAGCTCGACCGGGTCGCCGGCATCGCGCAGCCCCCGGAACTCGACGCCCTTGACGACGCGGCCCTTGTCCACGTCGAGGCACGGGATGACCCGCCGCAGCAGCATCAGTCGCCGGCCTCGAGCGCCGCCTGGCCCTCGCGCACCCCGAAGCGGCCCTCGTAGAGCGCCTTGCCGGAGATGACGCCGGCGAGGTTCAGGAGCCGCATCCTGCCGAGTGCCTTCAGATCGTCGAGCGAGCTGATCCCGCCCGAATAGAGGAAGCGCCCGCGCACCGCCTCCGCGACGCGCCGTACCTCCTCCAGGTCGGGGCCGTCGAGCATCCCGTCCCGGTCGACGTTCGTGTAAACGAAGCGGGTGGCGCCGCGCTGCTGCATGCGCCGGATCGCGTCCTCGCCGCGGACCTGCATCTCGCGCGTCCAGCCGGCCACCGACACGAACCCTCCGCGCACGTCGACGCCGACCAGGATGCGCGATGTGAAGGCGCTGAGCGCCTCGTCAAGCAGATCCGGATCGGTGAACGCCGCCGTGCCGAGCACCACGCGATCGGCGCCCGCCCCCAGCGCGCGCCTGATCGAGGCGAAGGAGCGCAGGCCCCCGCCGAGCTCGACCGGCACGGACAGCTCTCGTGTGATGCGCTCGACATGGTGGAGGTTGACGGGCTCACCCTCGCGGGCGCCGTCAAGGTCCACGACATGGAGAAAGCGGGCGCCCGCCTCGACGAACGTGTGGGCGGCCTCCAGCGGGTCGTCGGCATAGACGGTCTCGTCCCCGAAGTCGCCCTGGCGCAGGCGCACCGCCCTGCCGTCGCGGATGTCGACCGCCGGCAGCAGGATCACGCGGCCACCCGCGCGCAGGCGCGGACGAAGTTGCCGAGCAGGGCGAGACCGTGCGGACCGGACTTCTCCGGGTGCGACTGGAGGCCGAAGATCGGCGCCGGCGTGTCCTCGCGAGCCACGACGCTCACGAACTCGGAGCCGTACTCGGCCGTCCCGAGCACGTCCTCGGGCCGCGCCGGGCGGGGCGCGAACGAGTTGGCGTGGTAGAAGGCGCACGGGTCCGGCAGTCCCTCGTTCAGCACGCCCCGGCGCCGCCAGGAAACAGGGTTCCAGCCGATCTGCGGCACCCTCATCCCGGGCGCATCGAGGCCCTCCACGGGGCCTTCGAGGAGCCCGATCCCCTCCGCTCCGCCGAGCTCGGTCGTCGACTCGAACAGCAGCTGCATCCCCATGCAGAGGCCGATCAGGGGCACGGCGGCATCGACACGCTCACGCAGAAGCTCGTCGAGACGCAGCGCGCGCACCTGCTCCATCGCCCTTGGCATGGCGCCCACCCCGGGCAGCACGATCCCGTCCGCGTCGCGCACGCGCGCGTGATCGTTTGTCAGCTCGGGCCGGGCGCCGACGTGCTCGAGCGCCTTGTAGACCGAGCGCAGGTTGCCCATGCCGTAGTCGAGGATCGCCAGCTTCGTCACAGCACGCCCTTGGTGGACGGGACGCCCTGGACGCGGTCGTCGTACTCGACCGCCGCGCGCAGTGCCCGCGCGAACGCCTTGAAGGCAGCCTCGACCATGTGGTGAGCGTTCGTCCCGGCCTCCGCGCGCAGATGCACGGTCAGCTTGGCGGTGACCGCGACCGCGCGCACGAACTCCTCGGCCAGGTCGGTCTCGAAGTCGGCGACGCGCTCGGCCGGGAAGTCTGCTTCGAACAGGCAGAACGGCCGCCCCGAGACGTCGATCGCACAGCTCGCGCGGGCCTCGTCCATCGGCACGACGGCGTGGCCGAAGCGGCGGATCCCGGCGCGGTCGCCGAGCGCCTCGTCGAGTGCGCGGCCGAGCGCCAGGCCGGTGTCCTCGACGGTGTGGTGCGGTCCCGTCTCCAGGTCGCCCCGGGCGTTGACGTCCAGGTCGAGCAGGCCATGGCGGGCGAGCGCGTCGAGCAGGTGGTCGAAGAAGCCGATGCCGGTGGTACGCGTGCCGGCCCCGGAGCCGTCGAGGTTCAGGTCCAGCTGGATGTCCGTTTCGCCGGTGGTCCGGCGTACCTGCGAGGTTCTGCTCACGCGCGGCGCTCCATCGATTCGGCGTGCACGGGGAAACCCTCGGCGCGGGCCAACGCTGCGCCTGCGGGCGCGAGACGGGCGGGCGCCTGGCCGGGCAAGGATACGCGAGCCATGCGGCGCCGGAAGCTGCCGACCCCGAGCCCACTGGCGAAGCGCGCGGCCCCGCCTGTCGGCAGCACGTGGTTCGAGCCCGCGACGTAGTCGCCGAATGCCGTCGCGGCCCCCGTCCCGATGAAGACGCAGCCCGCGCGGCGTACCTCGCCGGCGAGCGACTCCGCCTCCCATCCGACGAGCTGCAGGTGCTCCGGGGCAATCTCCTCCGCGATGCGCAGCGCGTCGCGCGCGTCAAACGCGTCCACGAGCATCAGCTCGGCATCGGTAACGCTCGGCCGTTCCGGGGCAAGCCGCCTGACGAGCATCTCAACCGCGGTGCGCACACCGGCCTCGGCCGAGATCAGCCAGAGCGGGCTGTCCTCGCCGTGCTCGGCCTGGGCGAGCAGGTCGAGAGCGATCGGCTCCGGCTCTGCGTGGTGGCTCGCGACCACGACGAGCTCGCTCGGGCCCGCCAGCCCGTCGATCCCGACCTGGCCGAAGACCTGGCGCTTGGCCTCCGTGACCCAGGCGTTGCCGGGCCCGACGATCACGTCGACGGCAGGGACGGACTCGGTTCCATAGGCAAGCGCGGCGATGCCCTGGGCGCCCCCCATCGCCCAGACCTCGTCGGCCCCGCAAAGCGCGCAGGCGGCGAGGATCACCGGATGCGGCAGGCCCTCGGGCCCGGGCGGAGTGCAGACGACGACCTCGTCCACGCCGGCCACCGCGGCCGTGACGGCACCCATCACGACCGTCGATGGATAGGGCGCGCGGCCGCCCGGCACGTACACGGCGGCGCGCCGGACGGGTTCCTCTGCCACGGAAACGGCCTGCCCGGCCGGCAGGTCCACCTCCACCGGCTCACGAAGCTGCGCCTCGGCGACCGTGCGCACGTTCTCCATGGCGACGCGGATGCCCTCGAGCACGTCCGGCGCGACGCGATTGGGTGCGTCGAACAGCGCAGCCGGTGGCACGCGCAGCGCGCCCGGGTCCAAGGCCACCCCGTCGAAGCGCTCCGTCAGACGGGCGACGGCGGCGTCGCCGCCCACCCGGACCTCCTCGATGATCTCCGCGACCGCGGCGACCCGCGTCGGCGGAGCAGGGCGCCGCTCGATGCGATCGCGGACGACCCTCATGGCCGGCGCACCCCGGCCACAACCCGGTCGATCGCATCCGCCTTCAGCTTGTGTGCCACCGGGTTGGCGATCAGGCGGGCGCTGCAGACCTCGATCTCCTCCACCTCGCGCAGGTCGTTCTCGGCAAGCGTCGTGCCGGTGGCGGTGAGGTCGACGATGCCGTCGACCAGGCCGGTCAGCGGCGCGAGCTCGACCGAGCCCTTGACCTCGACGATCTCGGCCTGGCGCCCGGTCTCGGCGAAGTGGCGGGCCGCGATCCGCGGGTACTTGGTCGCGATCCGGACACGGCCGAGACGGCGAAGCGCGTCCCCGATCGGGTCGCCACCCTCGCGCGCCGCCACGACCATCCGGCAGCGCCCGAAGCCGAGGTCGAGCAACTCGTAGACCTTGCGCCGGTCCTGCTCGAGCAACACGTCCTTGCCGACGATCCCGATGTCGGCGGAGCCGTGCTCGACGTAGGTGGGCACGTCCGAGGGCCGCATCGTCACGATGCCGGCGTTCGCGAACAGCAGCTTGCGCTCGTTCGCGCGCACCTCGGCGGTGTCGACGCCGAGCCGGTCGAGCAGGTCGAGCGTTCCCTCGAAGAGCGCGCCGCGCGGCACGGCGATGGTCAGGGTGTTCGAGGC
Organism: uncultured Thermoleophilaceae bacterium; assembly: GCA_963734025.1. Taxonomy (GTDB): domain Bacteria; phylum Actinomycetota; class Thermoleophilia; order Solirubrobacterales; family Thermoleophilaceae; genus JACVRW01. Next base: position 148,783 of record CAVTFR010000015.1, on the reverse strand, counting down.
GGTCATCCGAGCGCCTCCTCGGCGGCCTGGGCGAGGTGCACGCGCTGCACGTCGAGCGCGACGCCGCACGCGGGCAGGTCGCGGCCGAAGCGGCCGATCAGCTCGTCGTAGCGCCCGCCGCCGCCGAGCGCGAAGCCGACCGCCGGGTCGTATACCTCGAAGACGGCGCCCGTGTAGTAGCCGAGCTCGCGCACGAGCCCGAGGTCGAAGATCACCCGGTCGGCCACGCCGCGCCGCTCGAGCTCGCCGTACAGGCGGCGCAGGCTCTCGACGGCGCCCGCGACCGGGCCGTCCGCCCGCTCGAGAACCTCGCGCCCGCCGCGCAGCTCCGGCAGCCGGACCAGCAGCTCCCGCTCGGGCTCCCCCACGCCGAGCTCGGCGACGCTCATCTCGAGCCCGACGAGGTCGCGCCGCGAGAGCGTCTCGAGCAGCGGCAGATGCGCCTCCGCGGGCACCTCGAGTGCCTGCAGCAGCCGCCGGTAGAGCGACCCGTCGCCGACCCCGACGCGGTGCCGGCGCAGCCCGGCGGCGTCGAGGGCCGCGATCGTGAGCGCCACCACCTCGGCGTCGCCATCCACGCCCGGGATGCCGATCAGCTCGATCCCGGCCTGCAGGAACTCGCGCGGCTCGCCCACGCCGCGGTCGGTGGCGCGCCAGGCCCGGCTCGAGTAACTGAAGCGAAGCGGGGTCTCGGCGCTCTCGTAGCGCGTCGCCACGACGCGCGCGATCGGGATCGTCATGTCCGAGCGCAGGGCCAGCACGTCTCCCTGCTCGTCGAAGGTCCGGTAGCGGGCGCCCGCCGCCCTCGCGTCGCCGAGCCGCAGGACCTCCTCGTACTCGAGCGCGGGCGTGTGGATCTCGCCGTAGCCGGCGCCCTCGAAGGTCTCGCGCATGCGGTCGCCGATCGCACGTAGCTCGCGCATCTCCTCGGGCAGCACGTCGCGCGTGCCGGGAGGAATCGGGTACGTCATGAGGAGGCCCCGCTAGGCAGGGACGCGCTCGGAGGCGACACGCTCGATGCGCGCGCCGAGCAACCGCAGCCGCTCGTCGATCCGCTCGTAGCCGCGGTCGATCTGGCGGATGTTGCCGATCTCGGAAGTGCCGTCGGCGCACAGCGCCGCGATGAGCATCGCCATGCCCGCGCGGATGTCCGGGCTCTCCATGCGCTCACCGTGAAGACGACTCGGGCCGCTGACCACCGCACGGTGCGGGTCGCAGACGATCACCCGAGCCCCCATCGAGACCAGCTTGTCCACGAAGAACAGGCGGTTCTCGAACATCTTCTCGTGGATGAGGATCAGCCCCTCGGCCTGGGTCGCCATCGCGAGGGCGATGCTCGTCAGGTCCGCGGGGAAGGCCGGCCACGGGCCGTCCTCGATCTTGGAAACGGCGTCGCCCTCGTCGGACTTGATCCGCAGCCGCTGGCCGGCGGGCACCAGCACGTCGGTGCCGTCGTACTCGATCCGGCAGCCGAGCCGCTCGAATGCGAGCTTCGTCATGCGCAGGTCCTCGGGGACGCAGTCGCGGATGCGCAGCTCGCCGCCGGTGCAGGCGGCCAGCGCGATGAAGGAGCCGATCTCGATGTAGTCCGGCCCGATCGCGTAGTCGGCGCCGCCGAGCTCCTCCTGCCCGTGGACGATCATCAGGTTCGAGCCGATGCCCTCGATGCGCGCGCCCATCTGCATCAGCAGGCGTGCCAGGTCCTGGACGTGCGGCTCGGCCGCCGCGTTGTGGATCACCGTCGATCCGGGGGTGAGCGCGGCGGCCATCAGGGCGTTCTCGGTCGCCATGACCGACGGCTCGTCCATGAAGAAGTCGCAGGCATGCAGCCCGTCCGGCGCGTGCAGGCGCACGTAGGAGCGGTCGACGCCGACGTCAGCGCCGAGCGCCCGGAAGGCGTCGAGGTGCGGATCGAGACGGCGGCGGCCGATCACGTCGCCGCCGGGCGGCGGCATGTCGGCGCGGCCGAAGCGGGCGAGCAGTGGGCCGGCGAGCAGGAACGACGCCCGGATGCGCTCGGCCCACTTGCGATCGACGTCGGTGTGGCTGACGGCGTCGGCCCGGATCGAGACGACGTTCTCGTCGCGCCACTCGGTCTCCACGTCCAGCCGGCGCAGCAGCTCGAGCATCGCCTCGACGTCGCGGATCCGCGGGACATTGCGCAGCACGACCTCCTCGCGCGTCAGCAGTGACGCGGCGAGTACGGGCAGCGCGGCATTCTTGTTTCCGGCGGGCACGACGGTCCCGGCTAGGGGAGCGCCACCCTCGATGATGAACTTCTCCATGCGGGGATCGGTTCGGGGGAACAGCTCTTCGGGCGAGGCAAGGGTATCGAAGGGCATCTGGAGCGAGGTTCGGGACGCCGGCTGGATACCCTGCCCCGCCATGCCCCAGCCGACCCGCGAAGAAGCCTGGCAGCTCGTCTGTGAGTGGACCGAATCCGATTCCCTGCGCAACCACATGCTCGGGGTCGAGACCGCGATGCGCGCCTACGCCCGCGAGTGGGGCGAGGACGAGGAGCTCTGGGGCGTGACCGGGCTGCTTCACGACCTCGACTACGAGCGCCACCCCGACCTCGGGACGGGGCATCCGCGCAAGGCACTCGAGCTGTTCGAGCAGCTCGACTATCCGCAGGAGCTGATCGACGCCGTGGCGGGCCACGCCACCTTCCTGAACGTCCCCCGCGAGACGCGCATGGCGAAAACGTTGTTCGCCGTGGACGAGCTGTCGGGGTTCATCGCCGCCTGCTCGTACGTGCGCCCTGACGGGATCCACGGCATGACCCCCAAGTCGGTCAAGAAGAAGCTCAAGCAGCCCAGCTTCGCGGCCGGCGTGAACCGCGATGAGGTGCGCGAGGGCGCCGGGGAGCTCGGCGTCGACTTCGATGAGCACGTGGCGTTCGTGATCGCGGCCATGGACGAGCGCGCGGACGAGCTCGGCCTCGGGCCGCGCGGCTGACTCAGCAGCGCTTGGCGAGGGGCCCGGCGACGCGCCGCTTGCCCTTGCGCTTCGCCCCGTAGGCGACCGCCGAGCGCACCGGAATCCGCAGCCCACTGGGCGCGCGGCGGGTGCGGAGCGTCGCTCGGCTGCCGTCCGGCGATCCCGCCGGCCGGGCTAGCGCCATCGCCCTCCTCCCTTCGCCCATTCCGCCATGTGGTCGACCGAGCAGAAGGCATCCGGGATCCGATGCTCGCCGCGGTGGCGGACAAGCACCACGTGGACCTCGCCGAGCGCCGCGCCGCACTGTGCGCATGCGCCGGGATCCTCGATCAGGCCGCTCGGCTCCTCGATCTCACCGGCGTCCCAGTGGGCGCCCTGGATGGCCCAGGGGACGATGTGCTCGAGCCGGCAGAAGGCCGCACGGCGCGCGCCGGGTATCTCCTGCGCACGCCAGCCCTCCTCGCGCTCGATGACGCCGCCGCACCACGAGCAGCTCGCGCTAGATTGCCCCGCCATGGCGGAGGATGATGATCGTTCCGGCAGGGAGACGCTGCAGATCGTCGTGCTGGAGGGCGACGAGACCGGTCAGGAGCTGCTCGAGCAGGCGCTCCGTGTGCTCGACGAACGGGTGACGAGGGTCCCCGTCGAGTTCGAGCACTACGACCTCTCACTGGAGAACCGGCGCAAGACCTCGAACGAGGTGGTCGCAAGCGCGGCGAAGGCCGTGCGGAAGGCGCGCTTTGGCATCAAAGCCGCAACGGTCACGCCCGAGGGCGCCGACGACGTGGGCAGCCCCAACCGGCTGCTGCGCGAGGCGATCGACGGCAAGGTCATCATCCGCACGGGCCGCCGGATCCCCGGCGTGACCCCCGTGGCCGGCGTCCACTATCCGATCGCGGTCGTGCGCATGGCGGTCGGCGACGCCTACGGCGCCGAGCAGTGGCGCAAGGAGGAGGACGGCGACGAGGTCGCCTATCGGACCGAGCGGATCTCGCGGAGCGTCTGCAAGGCCGTGGCGGAGTACAGCTTCCGGACCGCCGCACGCATCCACGGGCGCGTCTACGGCGGGCCGAAGTGGACCGTCAGCCCGGTCTACGAGGGGATGCTGAAGGAGGAGATGGACGACGCCGCCGAGCGCCATCCCGAGGTGCCCTACAGCCCGGTCCTGATCGACGCCACCTACGCGGGTCTGATCTCGGGGGCGGCCGACGCGCCGCTCGTCATCCCGGCGCTCAACCGCGACGGGGACTGCCTCTCCGACCTCGTGATGCCGATGTTCGGCTCGATCGCCGGCGCCGAGTCGGTGCTGCTCGCGTTCGACGAGGACTACGAGCCGCGCGCCGTCATGGCGGAGGCCCCGCACGGGACGGCCCCGGCGCTGCTCGGCAAGGACATCGCCAACCCGATGGCGATGATCCTCGCCGCCGCCGCGGTGCTCCACTACGCGTCGACGCTCGGGCACGAGGGCGCCGAGACGGCCTCGCGCGCGATCTACGAGTCGGTCCTAGAGGCCACCGCCACCGGTGTGCGCACGCCCGACCTGGGCGGCCACGCGAGCACCACCGAGTTCACCGACGAGGTGATCGGCCGCGTGCGCACCAAGATCGACATCTGGGCCTCGCTCTAGCCGCCCTCGGGCTCGCGGCCATGGTGCGCCTTGCGCGCGCTGCGCCCGACGGGCAGCCCGGCCGCGCTGCGGGACGGGTCCCTTAGATGCTTGCGCCTGCGGATCACGTACCAGCGCCGCTGCACGAACAGGGTCACGACCCCCGCCAGGACTATCCCGGTGAGGTTCAGGCCCAGTTGCAGGGCCGCGCCACGGGCGTCGCTCCAGTCCCCGTACGCGGCCGCCACGCCGATGTTGGAGGCGGCCGGGATCGTGGTGACCGAGATCAGCACGCCGACGAGCGCCCCCGACTTGGCCGAGGTGAGCGACAGCATGCCCGCCGCTCCCGCCACGAACGCGACGAAGAAGCTCAAGAAGTCCGGGTCGGAGATGAACTCCGTGAACGGGTGCCCTGCCTGGGAGAAGTCATCCGGGAAGACGTCGACCGCGATCATGATCAGCGTCGTCAGGAACGCCGCCGCGATCCCGATCGGGAAGCCGACGGCCAGCGCCCGCAGCGAGCGGCGCGCGAGCTTGCCCTGGCGATTCACGAGCGCGACGCACAGCCCCGCGAGCGGGCCGAACTCAGGCCCGACCACCATGGCGCCCACGATCAGAACCGTCTGGTCGAGGACGATCCCCACCGCGGCGATCTGCATCGCGGCGATCATGAACAGGACGAAGCTGAACGACAGCTCCGTGTCCTCCGAGGTGCGTGCCTCGACCTCCTCCCAGACGACGGCGTCGGACGGCATTCCAGGCGCGGCCTTCTCCGCGGCGACCGCCGCGTCGGAGATCGACGTGTCGATGTGCTCGACGGCGATCGACCCGTACTTGTGGATCTCGAGCTCCTTGAGGTCGCCGATGATCACGCTGGCGTCCTCACGGGCGACGTCGCACAGGATCACGTCACCGTCCGGCTTCGTGGCGGCCGCGTGCAGGTGGACGATGTTGAGGACCGAGGGAGCCGCGGTCAGGAGCTCGAGCGCCTGGTGCGCCACCTTCTCGGGGGCGACGATCCGCAGGTGGATCATCCGCCGACCTGTTCCGGCTCCTCCACCCGGTAGCGGTCGAGCCCTTCGCGGATGGGCTCAGGCATGGCGCGCTTCTCGTAGGTCGCCCCGTCGACGAAGACCTGGCGCAGTTCGCCCTCCACGAGGAGCACGCCGTCCGCCGCACGTTCGAGCGTGTAGCCGCTGATGACGGAGGTCGTTCCGAGCCGCGTCACCCACATGACGACGTCGACCTCGTCGTCGAAGCGGGCGGACTCGCGATAGCGGAGCTTCGCCTCGGCCACCATCACGTCCGTGCCGCTGTCGCGCATCGCGGCGTAGCCTCCGATGGCCTCGCGCCAGAACTCGGTCATTGCCACGTCCACGTACATCAGGTAGTTCGCGTAGAAGACGACACCCTGCGGGTCGCATTCGTTGAAGCGGACCCGCACGCGATGGCGGAAGGGCTCTGGCATCGCCGGCCAGCCTAGCGAGCGACCCGGCCCCGGGCAGCCGGCGATGCTGCAAGGAAAGTTGCAGCAAATCGGGGCTTCCGTCCGGCGCCGCTCGTACCTTCACGAACGCATGTTCCCTAGGTTCAGAGAGCAGATCGGCACGGCGCTCGACCTGATCGTCGAGTTTTCGACGCTCGGCGAGTACCGCCTGGACGTGACCCCCACTCCGGGCCCCGCGGGCGCCCCCGTCGACGCTCCGAACCAGGCACCGCGGCTGGGAGGCGCCGGCGACCTCGCCGAGCGCGCCGCGGTTCGCCGCAATGTCGCGGGAGGGGCGGCCGGCATGTTGCCGGTCGCGACCCCCGCGGCCGTGCGGCGGCATGTGGGCGGCTGGGGCGGCGAGCGCCGCCAGGCGGCCGGCCCGCACACGCGTACGCCCACGCGCTCGCGGCGGCGCGTTCGCAAGGGAGCGCCGGTCGCTCCCGAGCAGCTCTGCCTGGCGGTCTAGCGGGCGGACTCGAGCAGGCCGCGCCGCTCGAACTGGAGCCTGCACCACTCGATCGGCTCGGGGTTCTTCCCCTCGGTCGAGCCATCGAGCTCCACGAAGCGCACGAAGAGCTCCGGATCATCGACGCGCCGACACAGCACGTCGAGCCCGCGCCGTTCGCTGCGCTTGAAGATCCACTTCGTGCGCCACAGGTAGTACGGGCGGTCGTGCAGCTCGATCGTCACGAGCAGCCGCTCGTCGTCCGTGTAGCGCTCGGCGAAGCGCCGGCCCCGCATCGCGTGGTGGTTCTCGCCGACCCGCAGGAGCCACGGGCTGACCGCGAACTTGAGCGAGTCGTGCACCAGCGAGATGAAGCGCAGCGCGGCCCGCCGCTCACCCGTCTCCCCCCAGCGCTCGAGCTCCGCTAGCAGGTCCGCGACGTGGTGGCCGACCGAGCCCTCGGGGTGGCCGCGCCGCGGGGCGCCCCAGGCCCAGCCCTCGAGCATGATGGGATCCCGCGCGAGCGCCCGCTCGAGCTCGCTCTCCGGGATGAAGCCGGGGACGAGGGATTCGGCCGTCACCGGCCGGGCACCCTAGTCGACCGACTCGGCCACCCACTCGCCGTCCCGGCGCCCGAGGACGACGCGGGTCTCCCCGCCGCCCTCGCCGACCGCCACGAAATGCGCGCGGTCTTCGTCGACGCCGGGCTTGTCGTCGACCAGCACCAGATGCAGGCCGGAATAGGGCCAGTCCGGCCGATCGCGCTCGAGCGCGCCACGCGCGGCGGCCTCCATCACCTCCCGGTGCCAGCCACGGTCGCTCGCGCGCGCCTGCTCGAGCGCAGCGTCGGCCTCCGCCACGTGCTCGGCGTAGGAGCCGGCCTGGCGGCGGTTGCGCGCGCGGATGCCCAGCCAGCCGAGCACGAGCGCGATGACCACGAGGACGCCAAAGACGATCAGGATGATCGCGAGGGTGGAGATCGCTAGTGGAGGCGTGTACATGCGGCCGGTCAGTCTAGGGAAACGCAAAGCGCGGCCGGGACTTCGTCCACGGCCGCGCGGGTGCTGCGAAAAGAGATCCGGCGGCGACCTACTCTCCCAGGGCCGCGAGGCCCAAGTACCATCGGCGCTGAGGGGCTTAACTGCTCTGTTCGGAATGGGAAGAGGTGTTTCCCCCCCGCTATCACCACCGAAATGTGGCGAGACAGGGCGGGTTCCGCCGGTCGGCGGTCCGCCCCGCCCTCGCCGGAGCTTGAGAACTGCACAGCCAGTTCCCGCCGGCGAACCGGCGAGTCATCAGGGAAAGATCAAAAATCCGTCAAGCCCTCGAACCATTAGTACCGGTCTGCTTAGCGCATTGCTGCGCTTACACATCCGGCCTATCACCTGGTGGTCTTCCAGGGGTCTTACTCCCTCAAGGGGATGGGAGAGCTCATCTCGAGGTCGGCTTCCCGCTTAGATGCCTTCAGCGGTTATCCGATCCGCACGTAGCTAACCAGCAGTGCCCTTGGCAGGACAACTGGTACACCAGAGGTGCGTTCATCCCGGTCCTCTCGTACTAGGGACGACTCCCCTCAACTCTCCAACGCCCACGGCAGATAGGGACCGAACTGTCTCACGACGTTCTGAACCCAGCTCGCGTACCGCTTTAATGGGCGAACAGCCCAACCCTTGGGACCGACTTCAGCCCCAGGATGCGACGAGCCGACATCGAGGTGCCAAACCGGGCCGTCGATGTGGACTCTTGGGCCCGATAAGCCTGTTATCCCCGGAGTACCTTTTATCCGTTGAGCGACGGCGCTTCCACTTGCTACCGCCGGATCACTAAGGCCTGCTTTCGCACCTGCTCGACATGTCTGTCTCGCAGTCAAGCTCCCTTGTTGCCTTTGCACTCTGCGCACGATTTCCAACCGTGCTGAGGGAACCTTTGCGCGCCTCCGTTACATTTTGGGAGGCGACCGCCCCAGTCAAACTACCCACCTGACACTGTTCACCGCCCGGATTCACGGTGCGGTGTTAGAAGCCCAAACCACCAAGGGTGGTATCTCAAGGGTGGCTCCACCAGGACCGCAGTCCTGGCTTCACAGCCTCCCACCTATCCTGAGCGAGGTGCCTCAGACTCCAATATCAAGCTGTAGTAAAGGTTCACGGGGTCTTTCCGTCTTGCCGCGGGTACTCGGCATCTTCACCGAGACTGCGATTTCACCGAGCCCCTCGTTGAGACAGCACCCAACTCGTTACGCCATTCGTGCAGGTCGGAACTTACCCGACAAGGAATTTCGCTACCTTAGGACGGTTATAGTTACCGCCGCCGTTTACCGGGGCTTAGTTTCAGAGCTTCGCACCGAAGTGCTAACCCCTCCACGTAACCTTCCGGCACCGGGCAGGCGTCACCCCCTATACGTCGTCTTGCGACTTAGCAGAGAGCTGTGTTTTTGGTAAACAGTCGGTTGGGTCAATTCACTGCGGCCCCCTCGAGCTCCAGCCGCGAAGGCCTTCACTCTACCGGGGCGCCCCTTCTCCCGAAGTTACGGGGCCATTTTGCCGAGTTCCTTAACGAGGGTTATCTCGATCACCTTAGTATTCTCTACTTGTCCACCTGTGTCGGTTTTGGTACGGGCACGACTGTCCTCCCTAGAGGCTTTTCTCGGAGGTATGGCGTCAGGGACTCGCCGGCCTTCCGGCCAGCTGGCATCGCACCTCGCCGTAACGAGCCCACGGATTTGCCTATGGGCCCTGGCTACATGCTTACCCCCGCGCAACCGTCGGCGGGGTTCCCTTAGCCTTCCTCGTCCCCCCATCGGTGATAGCGGACAGACGTGGTACGGGAATATCAACCCGTTGGCCATCGACTACGCCTTTCGGCCTCGCCTTAGGTCCCGACTGACCCTGAGCCGAAGAACGTTGCTCAGGAAACCTTGGACAATCGGTGGAGGGGATTCTCACCCCTCTTTCGTTACTCACGCCGGCATTCTCACTTCTGAAGCCTCCACGGCTGGGTCACCCCGCCGCTTCGCGAGCCTCAGAACGCTCTCCTACCGCGCACAAGATCCCGAAGGATCGTGCACACCCGCAGCTTCGGTGGTTAGCTTGAGCCCCGTTACATTTTCCGCGCCCGAACACTTGACCAGTGAGCTGTTACGCACTCTTTCAAGGGTGGCTGCCTCTAAGCCAACCTCCTGGTTGTCTCGGCACTCGGACATCGTTTCCCACTTAGCTAACACTTAGGGACCTTAGCTGGCGGTCTGGGTTGTTCCCCTCTTGCCTATGAAGTTTATCCCCCACAAGCTGACTCCCCGGGTAAACCTAACGGTCTTCGGAGTTTGCCTGAAGTCGGTAACCTGGTAGGGCCCCTAGTCCAAGCAGTGCTCTACGGCCGTTAGGCATCGCCGGAGGCTATACCTAAATATATTTCGGAGAGAACCAGATATCTCCGGGCTTGATTAGCCTTTCACTCCGACCCACAGGTCATCCGCCCAGTTTTCAACCTAGGTCGGTTCGGCCCTCCACGGGGTCTTACCCCCGCTTCAGCCTGCCCATGGGTAGCTCGCCCGGTTTCGGGTCTACCGCCTCTGACTGAATCGCCCTATTCGGACTCGCTTTCGCTGCGGCTCCGCTCATCGCTTAACCTTGCCAGGGACGAGTAACTCGCCGGCTCGTTATGCAAAAAGCACGCCGTCACATCCCAAAGGGATGCTCCGACCGCTTGTAGGCACACGGTTTCAGGTACTATTTCACTCCCCTTCTGGGGTACTTTTCACCTTTCCCTCACGGTACTAGTCCGCTATCGGTCACCAGGGAGTACTTAGCCTTGGAGGGTGGTCCCCCCAGATTCGGACCGCGTTTCACGGGAGCGGTCCTACTCAGGAACGGGCCCGGGAGGCCAATCGCTTTCGCCTACGGGGCTGTTACCCGCTGTGGCGCCTGTGTTCCACGGATCTTCGGCTAGCGACTGACTTTGTGACTCCCGCCGAGAGATGCAGCTCTCGGGAAGCTCGTCCTACAACCCCGGCTACGCAACGCCTGCACGCTTGCACGTAACCGGTTTGGGCTGATCCCCTTTCGCTCGCCACTACTCGGGGAGTCTCGGTTGATTTCCTTTCCTCGAGGTACTGAGATGTTTCAGTTCCCTCGCTTGCCTTCGTGCGCCTATGTATTCAGCGCAGGAGGACACCGCATTACCGGTGCCGGGTTTCCCCATTCGGGTATCCGCGGGTCAAAGCCTGTTCAGCAGCTCACCGCGGCTTATCGCAGCCGTCCACGCCCTTCTTCGACTCCTGGTGCCAAGGCATCCACCATGTGCCCTTACTATCTTGACGGTGATCGTTTGATATTGCCGGCGGACGAACCGCCGGCTTACAAACGGTGATCTTTCCGTTTGATGTCTGACTGTGCAGTTTTCAAGGTCCGGCGAGGGCGCAACCGGGGGGACTCCCCGGCTGGTCTCTCAAAACTCAGCAGTACGCGGCCCCCGGCGCCGAGGCGCCGCTGGCCAACCAGGTTCGGTCGACGTTCTAGATGCGCCGAGCGGTCATGAGACCGTCCGGCCGGCTCTGCCTTGCAGAGCTCCCTAGAAAGGAGGTGATCCAGCCGCACCTTCCGGTACGGCTACCTTGTTACGACTTCACCCCAATCACGAGCCCCACCTTCGACGGCTCCCTCCCAAAGGGTTGGGTCACCGGCTTCGGGTGTTGCCTGCTTTCGTGGTGTGACGGGCGGTGTGTACAAGACCCGGGAACGTATTCACCCCGGCGTTGCTGATCCGGGATTACTAGCAACTCCACCTTCATGGAGGCGAGTTTCAGCCTCCAATCCGAACCAAGACCGGCTTTTTGGGATTCGCTCCACCTCGCGGTATCGCAGCCCTCTGTACCGGCCAATGTAGCACGTGTGTAGCCCTGGACATAAGGGGCATGATGACTTGACGTCATCCCCACCTTCCTCCGGTTTGTCACCGGCAGTCTCGCATGAGTCCCCAACTAAATGCTGGCAACATGCGACGGGGGTTGCGCTCGTTGCGGGACTTAACCCAACATCTCACGACACGAGCTGACGACAGCCATGCACCACCTGTGATCCTGCCCCGAAGGGAAACCGTGTTTCCACGGCGGTCAGGAACATGTCAAGCCCAGGTAAGGTTCTTCGCGTTTCGTCGAATTAAACCACATGCTCCGCTGCTTGTGCGGGTCCCCGTCAATTCCTTTGAGTTTTAGCCTTGCGGCCGTACTCCCCAGGCGGGGCACTTAATGCGTTAGCTGCGGCACGGCGGGAGTCGACACCCGCCACACCTAGTGCCCATCGTTTACGGCGTGGACTACCAGGGTATCTAATCCTGTTTGCTCCCCACGCTTTCGCGTCTCAGCGTCAGTAACGTCCCAGCGAGCTGCCTTCGCCATAGGTGTTCCTCCCGATATCTGCGCATTTCACCGCTACACCGGGAATTCCACTCGCCTCTTCCGAACTCTAGTCCGACAGTATCGGTCGGCATCCCAGGGTTGAGCCCTGGACTTTCACAACCGACTTACCGGACCGCCTACACGCTCTTTACGCCCAATGATTCCGGACAACGCTTGCCCCCTACGTATTACCGCGGCTGCTGGCACGTAGTTAGCCGGGGCTTCTTCTGGAGGTACCGTCACCAGGGTCGGCTATTCACCGCCCTGGCTTCGTCCCTCCTGAAAGGGGTTTACAACCCGAAGGCCTTCTTCCCCCACGCGGCGTTGCTGCGTCACGCTTTCGCGCATTGCGCAAGATTCCCCACTGCTGCCTCCCGTAGGAGTCTGGGCCGTGTCTCAGTCCCAGTGTGGCTGATCGTCCTCTCAGACCAGCTACCCATCGCAGCCTTGGTGAGCCGTTACCTCACCAACAAGCTAATGGGCCGCGGGCCCATCCCGATGCGGAGGCCGAAGCTCCCTTTCCAATCCTCGCTGATGCGAGGACAGCACATCCGGTATTAGCCCGAGTTTCCTCGGGTTGTCCCGGTCATCGGGGCAGGTTACCCACGTGTTACTCACCCGTTCGCGGCTTTGCCCCAGGCCGAAGCCTGGTTCGTCGCTCCACTTGCATGTGTTAAGCACGCCGCCAGCGTTCGTCCTGAGCCAGGATCAAACTCTCCGTGAAAATCTGGCGTGGTGTCAAATCCGGGCGGACCGAGGTAAGCCCCGGGCCGGCCGGCTCCACTAGCAGATCAAGAGAGTTGTCAAGTCGTCGTAGCTCCCGCGTACACCTGCGGGTTGGCTGGACTTGACGGGTACTGATTCAGGCCCCCCTTGGAAACGCGAAAAGCGTCCCCGAGAAGGGTCGAACCTGGACGCGACCTTTCGGTCGCTCGTACTGCTGAGTTTTCAAAGACCTTGCGTCCTCGGGGGTGGGGCCTCCACCCCGCGTTTCAAGCGCGACCGAGCAGTGTAGCACTGGTGGGGCCGCGCGCCAACGGGCTGCAGCGCGTTCCTAGGACCGCCGGAGTCGCCTCAAGCGGCGCTTTCCCACCTGCAGCACGACGCCGTCGAGCTCCTCCGCCGGAACGTCCATGCGGGAGGCATCGAGGGCGTCTCCATCCAGCTTGACACCCCCCTGGGCAAGCAGCCGCCTGCCCTCCGAGCGCGACAGTCCGAAGGCCTCGGCGATCAGCGCCGGCAAGTGAACCTGCCCGTTGTCGGGCGTGAACGCGAACTCCTCGATCTCGTCCGGGAGCTCGCGGCGGACGTGCAGGGTGTCGAAGCGCTCCTGCGCCGCCACGGCCTGCTCCTCGCCGTGGTAGCGGGCGCAGAGCGCGAACGCCAGCGCGCGCTTCGCGTCCCGCGGCGGCAGCGAGCGGTCGAGCGGCTCGTCGAGGAGGAGGTCGTAGTAGACCGGCATCACCTCGTCCGGGATGCGCATCAGCTTCCCGTACATCTCCTCCGCAGGCTCGTCGAGGCCCACGTAGTTGCCGAGCGACTTGGACATCTTCTGCACCCCGTCGATCCCGGGCAGGATCGGCATGGTGAGGATCGACTGCGGCTCGACGCCGTAGGCCTTCTGTGTCTCGCGCGCGAGAAGCACGTTGAACTTCTGGTCGGTGGCGCCGAGCTCGATGTCGGCGCGGGTCGCGACGGAGTCGTAGCCCTGGAGCAGCGGATAGAGCAGCTCGAGGATCGAGATCGGCTCGCGCGCCGAGTAGCGCGTCGCGAAGTCGTCGCGCTCGAGGAGCTGGGCCACGGTGGCGGTCCGGGCCAGGCGGAAGAGGTCCTCCATCGGCATTTCGAGCCACTCGCCGTTGCGGCGCACCTCGGTGCGTGAGCGGTCGAGCACCTTGAAGGCCTGCTCCTCATACGTGCGCGCGTTGCGGTCGATCTCCTCGGGGTCGGCCTGCGGGCGGATGCTCGAGCGCCCGCTCGGGTCACCCACGCGCGCGGTGTAGTCGCCGACGATCAGGACGACCTGGTGGCCGAGGTCCTGGAACTCGCGCAGCTTGCGGAGCACAACGCTGTGGCCCAGGTGGATGTCTGGCGTCGTGGGGTCGACCCCCAGCTTGACGCGCAGGGGCCGGTGCTTCGCGAGCTGCCGCTCGAGCTCGCCCTCGGGCAGCGCGTCGACGGCGTTGCGGGTGAGGAAACGGGCGGCCTCGCCCGCCGAATCCGTCATGGGCCCAATGCTAGACTCACGCGCTCGGTTGGCGCCCGTGACGATGCCGTGCGGGCGGGCGCCCGTAACCAGCCGCCAAGTTTTTCGCACGGACGCGGGGAACCCCTCGAACGGGGCCGCTCAGACCTATGCCCGAGCCGCCGACGCCCTTTACAAGTCCAGCCGCTACGCGCGGACGCCGCTTCCTGCGAAGGAACGGCGGCGGCGGCGTGCAGCAGCCCCCCGCGGGCGTGTGGCAGGGGCAGCCCGGCGTCGCGCCGCCGCCCCCTCCGCGCCGCAAGCCGAGGGTGAAGAAGCTGAGGCTCGCCTTGATCCTGCTCGGCATCTCGCTGCTGGCGGTCGTCTCGACCGTCTTCGGGATGCTGATGGCGGTGGCGAGCGACCTCCCCTCGCTCGAGAACCGCGCCGAGTACCGGGCCGCCCGCAACTCGATCCTCTACTCGGACGGGCCCGGCTGCCTCCGGCCCGGCAAGGACGGGTGCCAGATCGCGACGCTGGCCGGCAACCAGAACCGCATCCTGCTCGAGGAGGGCGAGATCTCGCCCAACATCAAGAACGCCGTGATCGCGATCGAGGACCGGCGCTTCTACGAGCACGAGGGCGTCGACTACACCGGCATCGCGCGCGCTCTCGTGCAGGACGTGCTGAAGCGCCGCGCGGCGCAGGGCGGGTCCACGATCACGCAGCAGTTCGTGAAGAACGCGCTCGCCGCCCAGGGCAACCGCTCGGTGTTCCAGAAATTGCGCGAGTCGGCGCTCGCATATCACCTCGAGCGCCAGTGGTCGAAGGACAAGATCCTCACCCAATACCTGAACACGGTTTATTTCGGGAACGGCGCCTACGGCATCGAGGCCGCGGTGCGCACATATTTCGGCGACGGCGACGAGCCCGAGGAGCAGCAGGGGGCCCCGACCTCGGGAGTTCAGTACGCCACGCCGACGCTGCCCGACGAGGAGGAGGACCCGAACGCCCGCCTCGCGAACGACGTGACGCCCGACCAGGCCGCGCTGCTCGCCGGGATGATCTCCTCGCCGAGCCTGTACGACCCGCTGGAGAACCCCGCGAACGCGCGCGAGCGGCGCAACCTGGTGCTCCAGCGCATGTACGAGCAGCGGCTGATCACCCGCGCCCAGTACGAGGAGTCGATTCGCCAGGCGATCCCTGACGAGGACGAGGTCGATCCGCCCGACTCGGAGTCGGAGCAGCCGTACTTCACGAGCTGGATGACGCAGCAGCTGGTGGACCGCTACGGCGCGGGCCTCGTCTTCGGCGGCGGCATGAAGATCAAGACGACGATCGACCCTGAGCTCCAGGCGGCCGCGGAGCAGGCCGTGGCAGGCCGGCTCGCAGGGATCGGGCCCGACGCGTCGCTCGTCGCAATCGAGAACAAGACCGGCGAGGTCAAGGCGATGGTGGGGGGCTCGAACTTCGACGCCCGCCCCTTCAACCTCGCGACCAACGGCCACCGCCAGCCCGGCTCCTCCTTCAAGCCCTTCATCCTCGTGCGCGCGCTCCAGGACGGCATCGACCCGAACAGCACCTGGGCCTCGCAGCCGAAGCAGCTCCCCTTCCGGGGCGAGAAGGGCCCCGAGCTCTTCAAGGTGTCCAACTACGAGGACTCCTACCTCGGCGCCGCCTCGCTCTGGTCGGCGACCGCCGCCTCGGACAACTCGGTGTTCGCGGAGCTCGGCATGCAGGTGAAGCCGAAGCGCGTGGCGCGGCTCGCCAACCGGATGGGCATCCGCACCGAGCTCTCCACCAACCCGGCCATGCTCCTCGGCGGGCTCGAACAGGGCGTCACGCCGCTCGAGATGGCGTACGCCTACTCGACGATCGCGAACGAGGGCGTGCGCGTGTCCGGCACGCTGGCCCCCAACTCAACCGGACCGGTGGCGTTCGAGGAGGTCGACTCGGACCGGCGCGGCGTCGAGGCGGACAACAACGTGGTGCGCGAGCGGGTCTTCTCCCCCGAGGTGGGCCAGCTCGCGAAGGAGATGCTGCACCTCGTGGTGACGAGCGGGACCGGCAAGTCCGCTCTGGTAGGCGACGAGTACATCTGGGGCAAGACCGGCACGACCGAGAACTACGGCGACGCCTGGTTCGCGGGCGGCAACGAGGAGCTGTCGGTGGCTATCTGGGTCGGCTACGCGGACCGGTTGCAGCCGATGGAGTACGAGCACGCCGGCGGCCCGGTGGCCGGCGGCACCTTCCCGGCCGAGATCTTCCACGACTTCATGACCTCTTGGCTCACGATGCGCGAGGAGCGCGAGGCTGCCCGCGCCGCCAAGGAGGACGACGACGAAGAGAGCGACGAGACCACGCTGCCTGCGGTGCCGGTGACCCCGAGCGAGGCCCCCTCCACGGACGAGGCCGCGCCCGTCGAGACGGCACCCGAGGCCCCCGCGCCCGACGACGGCTCCGGCGGCGAGCAGGCACCCGCCGCGCCGCCTGCAGAGGCCCCGGCTCCCCCGGCGCCTGCACCGGCCCCCGCACCCGCCCCCGCCCCCGCACCGACGCCTCCGCCGACCACCGGCGGCGGCACGGGTGGCGGCACCGGCGCGGTACCGGGCGCCAGTCCTTAGGCCGCGCTGCGCGCCCGCATCGCCGCGGGCCAGGGCCGCGAGACGTGGCGGCTGTCCGCGTCGCAGAAGCGCCACGGCAGCTCGACCGCCTTCGTGATGCCGATGCGCTCACCGAGCGCGATTCGTGGCGGCCGCGCGCCGGTCTCGAGCGCACGCAGCTCGATCGGCCCGTCCGTCAGCGAGCTGCCGTTCAGCTCCAGGCCGATGTCGAGCGCCTGGGTGAGCTTGCCGGGCCCGGAGCAGAGATCCTCGGCTCGCTCGACCCCGCGCCGCTCACGCATCAGCTCGATTCCCTCGACCGGCTCGAGTGCCCGGACCAGGACCGCGGCGCCGACGCCCTCAACCTCGGCCACGGCGTTCAGGAGCGAGTGCACGCCGTAGGAGAAGTAGACGTAGGCCCGCCCGGGCGGGCCGAAGAGCGTGCTCGTCCGGTTTGTGACCCCAGCGTGGGCGTGGCAGGCCGCCTCGTCCATGTGGTAGCTCTCGGTCTCGACGATGCGCCCCGCCGCGCCCGCGTGCCGCACGGTGCAGCCCACGAGATCGCGCGCGACGTCGTGGACCGAGCGTGCGAAGAAGGCCCGCTCGAGTCTCAAGCCTCGGCCTCGGCCAGGACGTGCCGCGCCTGGGCGAGCTGGTCGCGGACACGGGCGAGCGCCGTGCCTCCGGTCGAGACCTTCGACTCGAGCCAGGCGCCCTGCTCGAGCAGCTCGTAGTAGCGGCCGTCGAGCTGCGGCGCCAGCTCGGCGAGCTCGTCCTCGGTCAGCTCGGACAGCGTCTTGCCGCGCTCTACGGCCGCCCGCACGATGCCGCCGACGATGCCGTGCGCCTCCCGGAACGGGACGCCCTCGCGCACGAGGTGGTCGGCGATGTCGGTGGCGGCGATGAACTCGTCGGAGGCCGCCGCCGCCATGCGCTCGCGGTCGAAGCGGATCTCGCCGAGCATCTCGCTCGCCACGCGCAGCCCCAGCTCGACCGTGTCGGTGGCGTCGAAGAGGCCCTCCTTGTCCTCCTGGAGGTCCTTGTTGTACGTGAGCGGCAGGCCGTGCAGCACGCCGTGCAGGCTCACGAGCCGCCCGACGACGCGCGGTCCCTTCGCGCGCAGGAGCTCGGCCGCGTCAGGATTCTTCTTCTGCGGCATCAGGCTCGAGCCCGACGAGAACGCGTCCGAGACCTCGCAGAAGCCGAACTCCTGGCTCGACCAGAGCACGATCTCGCCGCCGAGCTGCGACAGGTGGGTGGCGCAGGTCGCTGCCGCCGACAGGTAGTCGAGCACGAAGTCGCGGTTCGAGACGGCATCGAGCGAGTTCTCGGACACGCCCCCGAAGCCGAGCTCTTGGGCGACGAACATGCGGCTCGTGTCGAAGTTGACGCCGGCAAGGGCGCCCGCGCCGAGGGGCAGGTCGTCCGTAGCCGTCATGCAGAAGTTGAAGCGCTGGAGGTCACGGCGGAACTTCCAGAAGTACGCGAGCAGGTGATGGGAGAGGTAGACGGGCTGGGCGCGCTGGAGGTGGGTGTAGCCGGGCATCGGCCAGTCGAGGTGGTCCTCGGCGACGCCCACGAGCGTGGCCATCAGGTCGCGCAGCAGCCCGCGCGCCTCGAGGCTGTGGGCGCGCACGAACATCGCGACATCGGTGGCGACCTGGTCGTTGCGCGAACGGGCCGTGTGGAGCTTGGCGCCGGCGGGGCCGACGAGCTCCGTGAGCCGGCGCTCGATCGCCATGTGGATGTCCTCGTCCTGCTCCTGGACGACGAACTGATCGGCCTCGATCTCCTTGCGAACCTCCGCGAGGCCGCGCTCGATGTCCGCCAGGTCGTCCTCGCCGATGATGTTCGAGCGGGCCAGCATGCGCGCGTGAGCGAGCGACTGCTCGAGGTCGTAGGGCGCCAGCCGGTAGTCGAACGGGATCGACGTGTTGAGCGTCTGGAAGAGCGGATCCTGGGGATCGCGAAAGCGGCCCATGCGGGCGCTGAGTCTACGGACCGTAGGATTCGCGCCGGTGCGGGTGCAGGGCACAGGAACCGGCGGGCCGGTCATGGCCGAGGTGAGGCGGCCGCGGCCGGACGAGGCGGCCGCCGTCGCGCGTCTTCTGCACCTCAGCGCGGCCGACATGTACGACCGCTTCAGCGGCGGGCGCGAGCGCGCGCTGCGCCTGCTCGAGCGGGCATTCGAGACGCCGGGCAACCTGGCGAGCGTGGAGTGCGTCTGGGTCGCCGACGTGAACGGCGAGATCGGCGGAGCGATGGCGGCCTTCCCCGTCGACGAGGCTCACGAGCGCTCGCGCGCCTTCCTGCGGCTCGCCCTCCGCGCGTCGCCCCCCTGGCGCTGGCCCGGGACGCTGCTGCTCTACCGTGCGGGGGGTCGCGCCTCGCCGAGCCCACCCGACTCGGCGCTCTACATCGACTCACTCGCGACCGACGAACGACTGCGCCGCCGCGGCGCCGCCCGCGCACTGCTCGCCGCTGCCGAGCGCGAGGCGCGCGCGCTCGAGCTGCCCTGCGTGGCGCTCGACACGACGATCCCGAACAAGGTGGCGCGCGCCCTGTACGCGCAGGAGGGCTTCGACGAGGTGGCATACCGCCCGGCGAGCGGGCGGCTGCCGGGATTCGTGGCGCTCGTCAAGCCCGTTGACGATGTCAGCCGCGGGCTCGCGCCCTGAGGGCCGAGGCAGGGTTCGGCTCTTCCCGTGACGCCTGGCCGGCCGATCAGCGGCCGATCGCCGCCCGCAGCGCCGACACGACCCGCTCGACCTCACCCTCGCTCAGCTCTGGGTGGAAGGGGAGCGCCAGCGAGCGGCGCGCCACGTCCTCGCACACGGGGAACTCGCCCTCGCGGTGGCCGAAGCGCTCGCGGTAGAAGCTCAGCAGGTGGATCGCGGGGAGGTAGGGCTTCGAGTCGACGCCCTGGTCGCGGAGCGCCCGGATCGCCTCGTCGCGGTCCTCGCCGTCCGGCAGCTGGACGACGTAGACGAACCAGCCGCGGCGCTTCCCGTCCGCGTCGGGGCAGGGCAGGCCGAGGCCCTCGATCCCGGCGAGCCGCTCGCCGTAGAGCGAGGCGACCCGCGCGCGCCCGGCGAGCAGCTCTTCGAGCCGCTCCAGCTGGGCGATTCCCAGCGCGCAGGAGAGCTCGTCAAGGCGGTAGTTGAAGCCGAGCCGGTCATGGTCGAGCCAGCCCATGTCGGGAGCGCGCCCCTGGTTGCGCTCGGAGTCGATCCGCTCCTTGGCCCCGGGATCGGGGCAAATCACCATGCCCCCCTCGCCGGTCGTGAGCTGCTTGTTGGCATAGAAGGCGAAGACGGCGAGGTTGCCGCGCGCGCCGACCGGGCGGCCGTCGGCATGGACCCCGCCGAGCGCCTCGCAGGTGTCCTCGACGAGCCAGAGCGCTCGCTCCGCGGCGAGCTCCTCGAAACCCGCCATCTCGGCCGGGTAGCCGAAGATGTGCACCGGCAGCAGGCCGGTGGTGCGGTCGGTGACCGCGTCGGCGGCGGCCTCGGGCGTGATGTTGAGCGTGCGCGGATCGATGTCGCAGAAGACCGGCCGCGCCCCCTCGAAGAGCATGCAGTTGGCCGACGCCACGAACGAGAAAGGCGTCGTCACCACCTCGTCGCCGGCCTCGATTCCGGCGGCCCTGATCGCGAGGTGCAGGCCGGCGGTGCCGCTCGAGACGGCCGAGGCGTGCTGTACGCCGAGCCGCCGGGCGAAGGCGTCCTCGAACTCACCCAGCCGCGGGCCAAGCGAGAGCCGCCCGGAGCGGAGCGTCTCGAGTACGAGCTGCTCCTCACGCTCGCCGACCACCGGTCGGGCGAGCGGGATCGGCTCGGTCATCCGGCGAAGCAGCCGGCTCGGCCGGCTGCGCACGATCCCGTCCCGGCGAAGCAGCCGGCTCGGCCGGCTGCGCACGATCCCGTCCCGGCGAAGCAGCCGGCTCGGCCGGCTGCGCACGATCGCATCACGTGACCGCGGCCCGCGCCCGTGCGCCCTGCGAGCGGCCGGGCAGGATGCCGGCCTCGAGCGAGTCGACGAGCGCCTCCCAGCTCGCCTCGATGATGTTCTCGGAGACGCCGATCGAGCCCCAGGTGTCCTGGCCGTCGCTCGCGTCGAGCAACACGCGCGTGACCGCCGCGGTGCCCTTGCGCTCGTCGAGGATGCGGACCTTGAAGTTGACGAGCTCGATGTCGCGCAGGTGCGGGTGGCGCTCGCCGATCGCCGAGCGGAGCGCGCGGTCGAGTGCGTGCACCGGGCCGTTGCCCTCGGCGGTGCGCACGTAGCGCTCGCCGTCGACCCAGATCTTGATGGTGGCCTCTGTCTCGACGCGGCCGTCCTCGCGCTTCTCGACGATCGCGCGCCATGACTCGAGCCGGAAGAGCGGCTCGTACTCGCCCGTCTCCCTGCGGATCAGGAGGTCGAAGGAGCCGTCGGCGGCCTCGAACTGGTAGCCCTGGTGCTCGAGCTCCTTGACGCGCTCGATCACGCGCCCGGCGGTCTCGCCGTCGACGTCGGCGCGCGCTTGGACGGTGCCCTTGCCGGACAGCTCGGAGACGAGCACGCGCCGGTCGGCGCCGACGTCCGCCGGCTCGATGTGCTCGAAGGTGCGGGCGTCGCGGTTGATGCCCGCCACGTGCATGCCGCCCTTGTGGGCGAACGCGTTGGCGCCGACGTAGGGCTGGTTCGGGTTCGGCGTCACGTTGCAGAGCTCGTCCATCAGGTGGGCGGTCTCCGTCAGCCGCTGGAGCCGCTCGCGCCCGATCGACTCGTGGCCCATCTTGAGCTCGAGCGCGGGCAGGATCGAGATCAGGTTCGCGTTGCCGGAGCGCTCGCCATAGCCGTTCATCGTGCCCTGCACGAGCCGGGCGCCCGCCTCGATCGCGACGAGCGAGTTGGCGACGCCGCAGCCGGCGTCGTCGTGGGTGTGGATGCCGACCTGCACCGTGTCGCCCAGCTCGGCCACGACGCGGGCCGTCGCCCCCGCCACCTGCGACGGCAGCGACGAGCCGTTCGTGTCGCACAGCGTGACGTTTTCGGCACCCGCCTCGGCCGCCGCCCGCAGGCAGCGCAGCGCGTAGGCGGGGTCGTCGCGGAAGGCGTCGAAGAAGTGCTCGGCGTCGTAGATCACCCGCTTGCCATGCCCGGCGAGCCAGCCGACCGAGTCGGCGATCATGCGCAGGTTCTCCTCGGGCTCGACCTGGGTGACCTTCTCCAGGTGAAGCGACCAGGTCTTCCCCACGAGCGTGCATACCGGCGCGAACGAGTCCGCCAGCAGCCGCAGTGCCGGGTCGTCCTCTGCCTTCGAGTGGCGCCGCCGGGTCATGCCGAAGGCGGCGATCTCGCTCGTGGCGAAGCTCTCGCCCGCGAGCAGCTGGAAGAGCGCTTCCTCCTTCGGGTTGGAGGACGGGAAGCCCGCCTCGATCAGGTGGATGCCGAGGTCGTCGAGCGCGTGCGCGACGCGCACCTTCTCGTCGGCCGAGAGCGACATCCCCTCGCCCTGCATGCCGTCACGCAGGGTCGTGTCATAGACCGTGACCTTCACGTGTTCACGTACGGGAGGGAACCCGCACCAGGTCGAGCCAGTCCGCGTAGCGCGGATCGCGGCCCCAGAGCGCGTCCTCGAAGACGCCCTGGATCTCGAGCGTGACCGGGCCCGGGGCGCCCGTCCCGATCCTGATGTCGTCGATCTCGACGAGCGGGGTCAGCTCGGCGGCGGTGCCCGTCATGAAGACCTCGTCGGCGAGCGCGAGCTCGGCGCGGGCGAGGTCGCGCTCGATCAGCTCGTAGCCGAGGTCGCGCGCGATCTGCATGCACGACTTGCGGTTGATGCCGTCGAGGATCGCGGCCGCCTGCGGCGGCGTCGTGATCAGGCCATCCTTGATCACGAACAGGTTCTCGCCCGAGCCCTCGCACACGTTGCCGTTGTCGTCGAGCAGGATCGCCTCGTCGTAGCCCGACTTCAGCGACTCGATCTTCGCGAGCACCGAGTTCAGGTACTGGCCCGACGCCTTCGCGTGCGGGATCAGGGAGTCGGACGAGATGCGCCGGTAGGAGGACACGCGCCCGCGCACGCCCTCGCGCTTGCCCTTCTCGCCGAGGTAGGGCGCCCACTCCCAGACGGCGATCATCGCCTCGACCGGGTTCTCGAGCGGGTTGAGGCCCATCGGCCCGTAGCCGCGGTAGACGAGCGGGCGGATGTAGCAGCTCTTGAAGCCGTTGCGGCCGATCAGCTCGTGCGTGACCTCGCGGAGCTGCTCCTTCGGGAAGGGCAGGTCCATGTAGTAGAGCTTCGCCGAGTTCTCGAGCCGGTCGAGGTGGTCCTGGTGGCGGAACACCGCGGGCCCCTGCGGAGTCTCGTAGGCGCGCACGCCCTCGAAGACCGCCGTCCCGTAGTGCATGCAGTGGGTGAGTACGTGTACCTTCGCGTCCTCCCAGGCGACGAACTCTCCGTTCAGCCAGATGAGGTCAGCGGTGTTCACGTACTGCTCCTAGAGGTTTGCGAGCACCGCCCGCGTGGCGGTCTCTGTGGTGGCGCTGCCGCCCAGGTCCGGAGTCCGGAGGCCATCGCCGAGCGCGCGATCGACAGCCGATTCTAGGGCAGCGGCCTCGTCTTCCATAGCCAGTCCGTGCCGCAGCATGAGCGCGACCGAGCCGAACATGGCGAGCGGGTTGGCGGCGCCCGTGCCGGCGATGTCGGGCGCCGAGCCGTGCACGGGCTCGAACAGGCCGGGGCCCGTGCCATCGCCGAGCGACGCGCTCGGGAGCATCCCGAGCGACCCGGTGAGCATCGCGGCCTCATCGCTCAGGATGTCGCCGAACATGTTCTCGGTCAGGAGGACGTCGAACTCAGCCGGACGCGACACGAGCTGCATGGCGGCGTTGTCGACGAGCATGTGGTCGAGCGGGACCTCCTCGTCGGCGCCGATGCGGTCCACGACCTTCCGCCACAGCCGCGAGGTCTCGAGGATGTTCGCCTTGTCGACGCTCGTGACCCTCGTGCGCGCGAGCCTGAACGCCACCTGGGTGATCCGCTCGATCTCCGCCTCGCTGTAGACACAGGTGTCGTGGGCGGTGTCGCCGTCGAGCCCACGGTCGCCGAAGTAGATGCCGCCGGTGAGCTCGCGCACCACGAGCAGGTCGGTGCCCTCGATGCGCTCGCGCTTCAGCGGGCTCGCATCGAGCAGCGCCGGGCTCGGCCGGACGGGGCGCAGGTTCGCGAACAGGCCGAGGCCCTTGCGCAGGCCGAGCAGCCCCTGCTCGGGGCGCGGCTTGCCCGGGTCGGTCGTGTCCCACTTCGGGCCCCCGACCGCGGCCAGCAGCACGGCGTCGGCTCCGCGGCAGGCCTCCAGCACCTCGTCGGTGAGCGCACTGCCGTGCGCGTCGATCGAGGCGCCGCCGAGAAGGCGCTCGTCGAACTCGAACTCGCCGAGGGCGTTCAGGACCTCGACCGCGACGGCCATGATCTCGGGGCCGATCCCGTCGCCGGGCAGGAGGACCAGCCGGGGCGTCATGAGGAGAGCTCCTTACGCCGCATCGACCACATCTGCGAGGCGCGCTCGAGCTCGAGCGCGGCGCCCCAGGGCAGCGCCGGGGGGCCGAGCACGGTCCGCAGCGACGCTGCGGCACGGCGCGCGAGCTGCGGGTCGGCGGCCGCCCGCGCGGCGAGCTCGAGCGCCGTTCCCTCGACGTCCTCGTCGTCGACGGCCGCCCAGGCGAGGCCAAGCTCGGCGGCGCGGGCGCCGTCGATGCGCTCGCCGAAGAGCGCCAAGGCCGCAGCGGCCTCGCGCGCGCCGCTGCGGCCGAGCAGGGCGCCATGGCCGCCGCCCGGATGAAGGCCGATGGGCAGGAAGCCGGAGATGACGCGCGCCTCACGGCCGACGATGCGCAGGTCGGTTGCGAGCATCAGGTTGAGGCCCGCGCCCACCGCACCGCCGCGCACCGCCGCGATCGTGGGCGCCTCGAGCTCGCCGACTCGCGCGAAGGACCGGTACACCGCGCCGATTGCCGCGTAGGTCTCGGGGGCGGCGGGGTCGCGCCCCGCCTCGGCGAGCGTGGCGCGGTCGCCGCCCGCGCAGAAGAAGCCGCCCGCGCCGCGAACGACCACGGCGCCGACGGAAGCATCACCGTCGAGCTCCGCGCAGGCGGCCACGAGCTCGTCCGCCATCGCGACGGTGAGAGCGTTGCGCCGCTCCGGCGCGTCCAGGGTGAGCAGCGCCACGCCGTCGCCGTGGCGCTCGACCGCGACCTCGCTCATGCGGGCTTCCGGGCGTTCATGTTGAGGCGAACGTAGTCGAGCTCGGGCTCGGCGCGCTCGCAGACCTCCTCGATGAAGGCGTCGCGCAGCTCCACGGGGAGCCGCTCCAGATGCGGGCCGCAGCAGACCGCCGCAAAGTAGGCGGGCGGATCACCGGGCACGACCGGGTAGGGCTCGAGCCACGTCTCGACCTGCTCGAAGCCCGCCCGCCCGAGCCGCTCCGCGGTCTCGCCGGCGCCGGCGAAGTTCCACGGCCCCCGCCAGGCGCCGAGGTAGGGCGCGAACGGCTCCTCGGCCCCGACGGCCCGCGCGACCCGATGGAAGCGCTCGACGTTTCCGGCGCCGCCGCACTGGGCGACGAGCCGCCCGCCGCGCCGAAGCGACGCGAACAGCCGCTCGAAGAGCAGCTGATGGTCCGCGATCCAGTGGAAGACGGCGTTCGAGAAGACGGCGTCGGCCTCTTCGTCGAGCTCGAGCGCGGTCAGGTCGGAGTGGATGACGTCAGCGCGTTCGCCGAGCCGCCCGCGCGCGTGCTCGACCATGGAGGCCGCGCCGTCGACGGCGATCACGCGACCATGGGGCAGCCGCTCGAGCAGCATCTCGGTGACGCGTCCCGAGCCGCAACCGGCGTCGAGCACCGTCTCGTCGCCGTCGAGGGGAAGCCGGTCGAGCACCCGCGCCGCCATCGCGACCTGCGGATCGGAGACCCGGTCGTAGGTCGCCGCGTCCCATTCGCGGCTCACGCGCGCGCCAGGCTCGTCGTGACCGGGCCGCTGCGCTCGCGCTCGGCCTCGTAGCGGTCGATCTCGTGCTCCACCTGGAGCGTGACGCCGATGTCGTCGAGCCCCTCGAGCAGCCGGCGCGCGATCTCCGCGTCGATCTCGAAGGGGAGCCGGCGCCCGGCGAACGAGATCTCCTGCTCCTCGAGGTCGATGCGAGCGTGGCCCACGGCCATCAACTCCTTGACGTCGGCCTCGCCGAGCGTCACGGGCAGCAGCCCGATCTTCGTGCAGTTCGAGTAGAAGATGTCGGCGAAGCTCGGCGCCACGATCGCCCGGAAGCCGTAGTCCTCGAGCGCCCAGGGCGCGTGCTCGCGTGACGAGCCGCAGCCGAAGTTGCGCCCGGCCGCGAGGATCGGGTTGCCGGGCAGCTCCCAGCCCGGCTCCTTCGCCCAGTCGTAGAAGAGGAACTCGCCGAAGCCGGTCCGCTCGACCCGCTTCAGGAACTGCTTCGGGATGATCTGGTCGGTGTCGACGTCGTTGCGGTCGAGCACCGTCACGGCGCCCTCGACGATGCCTACCGGTTCCATCAGCTCCACTCCCTGATGTCGACGAAGTGGCCCTCGATCGCGGCCGCGGCCGCCATCTTCGGGCTGACCAGATGCGAGCGGGCGCCGCGGCCCTGGCGCCCCTCGAAGTTGCGGTTGGAGGTCGATGCCACCCGCTCGCCGGGGGCCGCGATGTCCGGGTTCATCCCGAGGCACATCGAGCAGCCCGCCGAGCGCCAGTCGAAGCCGGCGGCGCGGAAGACCTCGTCGAGGCCCTCGGCCTCGGCCTGCTCCTTGACCTGTGCGGAGCCCGGCACCACCATCGCGTCGACGCTCGACGCCACGCGGCGGCCCCTGACCACCTCGGCCGCCTCGCGCAGGTCGCCGATCCGCGAGTTGGTGCAAGAGCCGATGAAGACGCGGTCGAGCTTGATCTCGCTCATCGGTGTGCCCGCCTCGAGGGCCATGTAGTCGAGCGCGCGCTCCTCGCCCTCGTGGCTCGGCTCGGGCACGGCCGCAGTCACGTCGACGACCATGCCCGGCGTCGTGCCCCAGGTGACCTGCGGTGACAGCTCGCCCGCGTCGATCACCATCTCGGTGTCGAACACGGCGCCCTCGTCGGTGTGCAGGTCGCGCCACTCGTCGAGCGGAAGCGGATCGGGCGCCGCCTCGCGGCCCTCGACCCACTCGAAGGTCGTGTCATCGGGCGCGATCATCCCGGCGCGGCCGCCGCCCTCGATCGTCATGTTGCAGATGGTCATGCGGCCCTCCATCGAGAGCCCCTCGATGGCCGGGCCGGCGTACTCGATCACGTGGCCGACGCCGCCCGACACGCCGATTCGCCCGATCGTGCCGAGGATCAGGTCCTTTGCGGTGACGCCGAAGCCGAGCTCGCCCTCGTAGAGGATCCGCATCGACTTGGGCTTGCGCTGCCCGAGCGTCTGGGTGGCGAGGACGTGCTCGACCTCGCTCGTGCCGATCCCGAACGCGAGTGCCCCGAAGGCGCCGTGCGTAGAGGTGTGCGAATCGCCGCAGACGATCGTCATGCCGGGTTGGGTCACCCCGAGCTCGGGACCGATCACATGCACGATCCCCTGCCTGGCCGAGCCGATCGAGTAGATCGGAACGCCGAACTCCTCGGCGTTGCGCTCGAGGGTCTCGACCTGGACGCGCGAGAGCTGGTCGCGGATCTGGGCGGCGCGCGTCGAGCCGTCGGTCGGGACGTTGTGGTCGGCGGTCGCGAGCGTGCGGTCCGGGCGCCGGACCTTGCGGCCGGCGAGCCGCAGCGACTCGAAGGCCTGCGGCGAGGTCACCTCGTGCACGAGGTGCAGGTCGATGTAGAGGATCCCCTCCGCGACCTCGTGGACCCCCCAGATCTTGTCGAACAGTGACTTGGCCACTTCAGCTCCTCCTGAGGCCGGCCGCGACCACCGCGTAGAAGCGGGCCTCGCCGCGGCCGGGGTTTTCGAAGTGATGAGGGATGTCGGCGTCGAACGTGACGGCGTCGCCGCCGTCGAGCTCGTGGACGGTCCCGCCGCAGACGAAGCGCAGCGGCCCGCTCTCGACCACCGCGGTCTCGCGGCTGCCCGGCTCGTGCATCGGCGGGTCGCCGGGACCGGCGGTGCTCGCTCCGGGCGCCAGCTCGTGCAGGGAGACCTCGGCGCGCAGACCCGGCAACGGCGGGGTCAGCACCTGATAGCGGTGCTCGTGCCCGCCGCCGTGGCGGCGCTCCGCCGCCCGGACCACGGCGACCCCGTCGCCCTCGTCGAGCCGCAGAAGCTGCGAGAGGCTCAGCTCGAGGCCGTCCGCGATCCGCTCGGCGACCGACAGCGTCGGGCTCGTCTCGCCGCGCTCGACCTGCGACAGCATCGGCGCGGACACGCCCGAGCGCTCGGCGAGGTCGCGCAGGGAGAGATCCATGGCATCGCGTAGAGAGCGGACCCGGGTACCGAAGCGATGACCGTTGACCGACATGCCTTGTACGTTATCACGGACGCTTGTATGCTGCTCGTCGTTGGCGCCGCCGCACCGCTGCGCCCGTCGCGCGGCTCGGCATCAGGCGTCTCAGCGGGCCTGGCGGGTAGGCCGCACCACGATCTCGTTCACGCACACGTGCGGCGGCCGGCTGACGGCGTGGACGATCGCCTCGGCGATGTCGCCGGGCGCCAGCACGACCCCGATCCGCTCGCGCGAACGGGCCAGCGCCTGCTGCACCACCGGGCTGCGGTTATGGCCCTGGAGCTCCGTCTCCACGAACCCGGGCGCGACCGTCGTGACGCGGATGCCCGAGTGGAGGGCCTCCTGGCGGAGCGCCTCTGAGAAGGCGTGGACGCCGAACTTCGTCATGTTGTAGACGGCCGCGCCGGCCTCGGCGCGGCGGCCCGCTACCGAGGAGAGGTTGATGACGTCCCCTCCCCCGCTTCGCTCGATCAGCGGCAGCGCCGCGTGCGTGCAGTACAGGAGCCCCATCAGGTTGACGGACACCATCCGGCGCCACTCCTCGGTGTCGGCCCCGGCGACCGGCCCGAGCAGCATCACGCCCGCGTTGTTGACCAGGATGTGCAGACCACCGAGCTCGTCATGAGCCCGCTGGATGAACTCGCGGGCTTGCTGCTCGTCCGACACGTCCGCCTCGGCGACCAGGCTGGGGCTGTCGAGCCGCTCGGCGATCGCGGCGAGCCGGTCCGCCCGGCGGGCCGCGAGCGCAACCGCCGCTCCCGCATCGGACAGCGCCCGCACCGTGGCCTCGCCGATCCCCGACGAGGCACCCGTGACCGCGGCAACGCGGCCTTCGAGAGGGCCCGCCATCGCGACCGCGATCCTAGCGCCAACGGGCCGCGCTGGAATATTCAACGGGGTCTCTGGTACACAAGGCCCCTGGCACCGTGACCCGGTCGCACCGCAACATCAACATCGCAGCCGGCGATCCGCACAGCCCGCACATCGGTGAGGAGGGCGAGGAGGTCGGCACGCTCAGGGGCCTGTGGCACGCCCATGTGGGGTGGCTCTTCGACCATCCCACGGCGGTCGAGGCCGGCAAGTACGCGCCCGACCTGGTCGAGGCCCGCGGCATGCGCATCATCAGCAGGCTGTTCCCGCTCTGGGTGACGCTCGGCCTGGCGATCCCGTTCGCGATCGGGTGGGCCGTGACAGGCGAGCTCGCCGGAGCGCTCGCGGCCCTCTTCTGGGCGGGGCTCGTCCGCGTCTTCCTCGTCCACCACGTGACCTTCTCGATCAACTCGATCTGCCACTTCTTCGGCCGCCGGCGCTTCGCGACGGACGACGAGTCGACCAACGTGTTCTGGCTCGCGATTCCCTCGTTCGGTGAGTCCTGGCACCACAACCACCACGCGTTCCCGCGCTCCGCGACCCATGGCCTGCGCTGGTGGGAGGTGGACATCGGCGGCCTCATTGTCCGGTCGATGAGGCGCCTCGGGCTCGCCTGGAACGTCGTGCGGATCACTCCTGAGCGCCAGCGCCAGCGGCTCGCGGAGGCGGCCGGACGCGGAGCGTCTCCTCTAGAGCGCGGCACGAAGCAGACCCAGCAGCTCTCCCTCTGAGGGCGGCGACGGCGTGTTGGCGTAGACCGGGTGGCGGACCACGGCGCTTGCCACGGGCGGCAGCTCGGCCTCCTCCACGCCGAGCTCTGACAGCCGCGTGTGGCCCGACCGCGCCGACAGTTCGGCGACGAGCGCGGCAGCTCTTGACGGGTCACCGTCGGGCGCGCCCAGGGCGCGTGCGAAGGCGCCGAGCTGGGCGGGCGCCGCCACCGCCATGAGGCCGGCGAAATGCGGCAGCATCACCGCGTTCGTCTGCGCGTGCGGACTCCCGGCGATGCGCACGATCGCCTGGCAGGTCGCGTGGTGGATCGCGATGCCGGTGCTCGCCGACGCGTAGCCGGCGAGCAGCGCGCCGAGCGCGACGTCGTCGCGACCCTCTGCCCCGGCGCGCACGCCGGCGGCGAGCAGCTCGGCGCCGCGCAGGGCGGCGAGCTCCGCCACCGGGTTGGCGCGCGGGGTATATAGCGCCTCCATCGCGTGGGCGAGCGCGTTCATCGCGCTCGCGGCGAGCTGCTCCGGCGGCTGCGAGGCCATCAGCTCAGGGTCGGCGATCACGAGCGAGGGCCGCACCATACGCGCGCCCTCGATGCCGCTCGGCGTGCGGTGGAAGGGCGTCAGCTCGGCGCCGGAGAGCGTGGTGGGGATCGCCGCGCAGGAGCTCCCGCTCGCGCCCGCGATCGCCTTGGCGGTGTCGACCACCCGGCCGCCGCCGAGCGCCACGAATGGGCCGTCGCCTGCCGCGCCGAGCAGCTCGGCCGAAATGTCATCGACGCGCCCAGGTGGGACGAGCAGCAGCTCACGCGCCGTGTCGGAGAGCGCCGGCACGGCTGCCGCCGCCCGCTCGGTCGTGAGCAGCGCGAAGCCGTCGAAGCCGCGCTCCTCGAGCAGCGCCGGCGCCTCGGCGCGGACGCCCGCCCCAAAGCGGATCAGCCGCTCCCCGTCGACGAACGTGAACGGGTCCGTCACGCCGTCAGGGCGTAGGCGCCTTCTTCGCCTCCTGCTCGAGCACGCGTTCCGCCGCCGAGACTGCGTTGTCGAGCGCGTTCGAGATCGCGCGCAGGTAGGCCTTGCCGGACGCCTCGAGGATGTCGGTCGACACGCCGACGCCCGACGACAGGCGCCCGTCCAGCTCGAGCAGCACGTTGACCTCGCCAAGGGCGTCGCGGCCGCCTGTGACCGCCGACACGTGGTACTCGCGTAGGCGCGCCTCGTGGTTCGTGGCGGCGTTGAGCGCGCTGAAGAAGGCGTCGATCGGGCCGTCGCCCGTGAAGCTACCCGACTCGACCTCGCCATCCGGCATCCGTACGCGCACGCGCGCAAGGGGCGAGCGCGTGTTCGAGGCTTCGATGTCGAACGACTCGAGCTCGAACGCCGCCGGGGCCTGCTTCATCTCGTCCGAGACGATCGCCTCGAGGTCGAGCGCCGTGACCTTCTTCTTCTTGTCCGCCAGCTCCTTGAAGCGCTTGAAGGCGGTGTTCAGGGCCGCGCCCTCGACCTTGAAGCCGAGCTCCTCGAGCGCGTTGCGAAGCGCGTGGCGGCCCGAGTGCTTGCCGAGCACGAGCGAGTTGGTCTCCAGCCCGATCGTCGTTGCGTCCATGATCTCGTAGGTCGTGCGCTCCTTGAGCACCCCGTCCTGGTGGATCCCGGACTCGTGCGCGAACGCGTTGCGGCCCACGATCGCCTTGTTCGGCTGGACCTGGTAGCCGGTGATGCGCGACACCATCCGGCTCGTCCGCGAGATCTCCTGGGTCTCCACGCCGGTCCACAGCCCGTGCGCCGCCTCGCGCACGCGCAGCAGCATCACGATCTCCTCGAGCGAGGCGTTGCCGGCGCGCTCGCCGATGCCGTTGACGGCGCACTCGACCTGGCGGCAGCCGACCAGCAGGCCGGCGAACGAGTTGGCGACGGCGAGACCGAGATCGTCGTGGCAGTGGACGGACGTGGTGACTTCCGCGAGCCCGGGCACGAGCCTGTAGAGCGTGCGCCACATCTCGGCGTGCTCGTCGGGCGTCGAGTAGCCCACCGTGTCGGGGACGTTGATGGTGTTCGCGCCCTCGTCGAGTGCAATCTGGAGCACCTCGGCCGTGAACTCGAGGTCCGAGCGGGTCGCGTCCATCGGCGAGAACTCGACGTTCTCGCAGTACGCCCGCGCCTGCGCGACCGCGGCGCGGGCCTGGCCCTTCACGTCCTCGCGGGTCGTCCGCAGCTGGTGCTCGATGTGGATGTCGCTCGTCGAGATGAAGGTGTGGATGCGCGGCCGCTCCGAGTCCTTGACCGCGTTCCAGGCGGCGTCGACGTCCTGCGCGTTCGCGCGCGCGAGCCCGGCGATGACGGGGCCGTGCACCTCGCGGGCAATCGCCTGAACCGCCTCGAAGTCGCCCGGGGACGAGATCGGGAAGCCCGCCTCGATGATGTCGACGCCCAGGCGCGCGAGCTGGTGCGCGATCTCGAGCTTCTCCTGCTTGTTCAGCGAGATCCCCGGCGACTGCTCCCCGTCGCGCAGGGTCGTGTCGAAGATCTTTACTCGGTCCTTCTCGTCACGGTCCATGTCGCTTCTCGTCTCTTTCCTGTCGGCCCTACCGGATTCTCCCTGAGCTCGCGCCTACCTGCGGGCGCCACGCGCTATTCCCCCCGAAGGGGGAGAAGAAGGAGAAGTCGGGCGTCGGCCTGAAGCGGCATGCCGTGCGCAGCGTACTACAGCGTCAGCACGACCTTGCCCACGTTCTTGCGCTCGTGCACGTAGCGGTGCGCCTCGGGGCCGTCGTCGAGCCGGAACTCCTTCGCGACCACAGGCCGGATGGCGCCCTCGTCGAGCCAGGCACGGAGCGGCTGGATGTAGCCGTCGAGCCCGCGCGCGTCCCAGAGGGTGAGCATGTTGAGGCCGATCACCGACTTCGACTCGCGCATCAGCTTGACCGGGTTGAAGCGCGGCATCTGCGCGAGCACGCGCAGCGCGCGCATCGGGCTGCGGCGCTCGCCCGCCTGCATCTCGGAGGCGCCGAAGCAGACGAGCCGCCCGCCGGGCCGCAGCAGGGCGAAGCTCTGCCGAAGGCTGCGACCGCCGATCGCGTCGAAGGCCACATCGATCGGGTGCTCCTCTCCCGCGAGGCGGCGGACCTCGTCGACCAGGTCGTGGGTGCGGTAGTCGACGGGCTGGTCGACGCCGAAGGCCCGGATCGCGTCGTGCTTCGCCGGCGACGCGGTTCCCCAGACCTCGGCTCCGACCAGCTTCGCGATCTGCGTCGCCGCGATGCCGACACCGCCCGCGGCGGCCTGGATCAGTACCCGCTCGCCCGCGCGCAGGCCGCCGTGGCCGATCAGCCCCGCATACGCGGTTACATACGCGACCGGCAGCGCCGCGGCCTCGGAGTAGCTCCAGCCGTCCGGGATCGGGATCAGCGCGTTCGTGCTGGTCACCGCGAGCTGGGCGTAGCCGCCGAAGCGCGAGCCCGCCATCACCCGCTGACCGATCTCGATGCCCTCGACCGACTCGCCGACGGCGTCGACGTCGCCGGCTATCTCGTAGCCGACGACGCAGGGCGGCTTCGGCGCGTCGGGGTAGAGGCCGACGCGCGCCAGCAGGTCGGCGAAGTTGACGCCGGCCGCACGCACGCGCACACGGACCTCGCCCGGCCCGGGCTCAGGGTCCGGCCGCTCCTGGACCCGCATGACCTCGGGCGGGCCGTGCTCGGTGATGACGAGCGCTCGCACGCGCCCATCATTCCAGCCGGGCGCGCCCCCTGACCGGCAGCACCTAGCCGGCGACAGTCGGCGTCGCGTCTAGCTCCCGTAGCGCGGCTTGGAGTGTGACGCGGCCGCGATGGTGCAGGCCATGGACTGCGCCCTCGGTCTTGCCGATCCGGCGGGCGATCTCGGGCGGCGAGAGGCCGGCGATATGACGCAGGACGAGGACATCGCGCTGCTCCGGAGGCAGGCGGCGGAAGGCCTCGCGCAGCGACCTGGAGCGGTGACGATCGACCTGCTCGTAGCCCTCGTCGGAGACCCGGATCTCCTCGCAGGGAATGTGCCGGCGGGTCCGCAGATGGTCGAGAGCCGCGTTGCGCGCCACACGCATGATCCAGGCCGTGAACGGGACGTCACGCGGCTCGTAGCGGTGGATCGCGCCGAACAGCTTTGCGAAGACGTCGTGGGTGATGTCCTCTGCCTCGTGCCGGTCCCGGACGATGCTCCCGACGAAGCCCTGGACATCGCCGGCATAGCGCACGTAGAGGAAGTGGAGCGCGCTGTTGTCGCCTCGCTTGAGGGCGGCGACCGCGCGGCGCACCAGGTCGGACTCGCGGTCCTCGCTGTCGAGGCTCCACGCCGCCGCGCCGGCCTGCCCGTTCACCGGCGCGGCGCCGTGTCGGCCGGATGCCACGGGGGTGGGTGTCTTCTGTGGCAAGCCGGCCTGCGCTGCGAGTCCGCTCGCCGCCGTAGCGCCCTCGGTGAGCCGCACGGCGCCGGCACGGGGGACGGCCGGCTCGTGGGCGGAGCGACCCCCGATGGGGCGCTGCGAGGGATTGTCAGCTGGCGATTGGATGCTTCGATCATGCCCCGCTCTGCCACCTCTGACAACGAAAAACCCTGCTAATCGAGCCTTACGCGTCCATCCCGTTGCGGATTGACGCAAGATCCGCGGCTCATTTGCCTGCCGCGCGGCTCCGGTTCGGGCGTTTGTAGCCTGCGGCCGCCTGAACGCTCGACGGTCGCCACTCGGCACCTCCGCGCACGGTCGGGACGCCCTCATCGTTGAGCGTGTCCGCGATCGCCTGAAGGGTCATCCCGCTCGCGCGCATGTCGGCGATCCGCTGCTTGAGCGAGGGCCGGTCCGCCACGGCCGGCCGTCCCGAGGAACGGCGCACGCTGCGAGCCGCCTCGAGCCCGTTGCGCGTGCGCTCCTCGATCTTCTTCTGGTCGAGCCCCCCGACGGTCACGAGCGCCTCGGCGGCGATGCGACCGTCCGCGGTGCCGGTGTCGAGGCCGATGTCGATCACGATCAGGCGTGCCCCACGCTCGCTCAACATCCCCATGAGCGTGCCGAGGTTCGCCGCCGAGCGCGTGAGCCGGTCGAGCCTGGTGACCACGAGGCAGCCGTACTCCTTCGCAGCGAGCCGCGCGAGGACGTAGCTCAGACCGGGCCGGCCCAGGTCGGGGCCCGGGTGCGACTCGAGGTCGCGAACGAGCTTGCCGAGCACGAGGCCGTGCTCCTGGCAGGCCCCCTGAATCAGCTTCGCCTCCTCGCGCAGCCGGTCGCGTTCCGCCTCGCCCTGAGCCGCGACGATCGTGTAGCCGAGGGCCGGCGAGAGCTGCGAGCCGTTCGAGCCGTTGGTAGCCGGGACGGCCGCCGCGGGCGCGGGCGCCGGCGCTCGAGGTGCCGGCGGCGGCGCGGCCGCGGCGGGCGCAGCCGGTCGAGGTGCGGGCGGCGGGGCGGACGCCGCGACGGGTCGTGCGGGCGGCGGCTTCAGAGCCGCGGCGGGCGGCGGGGCCTCTGCGACCGCCGGGGCCGCGCGCTTCCGCTGCCGGCGAACAGCGAGGGCAGCCGCGCCCCCCAGGAGAACCAGCAGCGCAACCCCGGCGACGGCCGCCGCGGGCAGCCCTCCCCCGTCCTCCGTGTCGTTCGCCGGGCGCGCCGGCGGGGTCGCCCGCGCCTCCTCCTGGCCCGCGTCCGGCGGGGTCGCCGGCGCGGTCTCGTCGAGCGGGTACTCCTCCCAGAGCTCGGTCGGAGGGTCGTCACCGGTCTGGGCAGCCGCGCCCGCCGGCACTGCCATCGAGAAGCAGAGCGCGAGCAACAGGACAATCGGGACCAGGATCCTCATCAGACGATGATGATGGGAGTTCCCACTGGCAGCAAGCGGCCGAGCCGCTCGATGTCGTCGTTTCGCATCCTGATGCAGCCGTGTGAGACCCGTCCGGGGATCAGCTCCGGCCGGTTCGTGCCGTGGATCCCGACGAAGCCTCCGCCCGGCCAGTCTGTGAGGACCGCCGAGCGAGCGCTCGTGCCGAAGGCGAGCGGCCCGTAGAAGGGACTCCGGTAACGCACGAGCCTGTTGCGTATGTAGAAGCGTCCGCGCGGAGTCGGCCACTGAGGCAGCCCCACCCCGACCGGTGCTCGCAGGACCGGCTGTCCATTTCGCAGCAGAGTCGCTCGCAGGGCCTCGAGATCGACGACCAGCCTCGTGTGGACCGACCGGTAGCCCGAGATGGCCTTGCGCGGCACCCATCCCGTCGTGCCGTTCGGCAGCACGGCGAGTCGGGCGCGGACCCAGACCCTGCCGGCGGCGTCGCGCGCACGCCCCAGGACCAGCAGCGGGTTGGCGGTCCCCTCGGGCGTCATGCGCTCGAGGCGCGTGACGGCGGCCGCGGCGGCGTCGGGTGCGGAGCGTGCCGTCACCGGACGGCGCACCGTCGTCCAGAGCGAGACGTGTCGCTCGCCGGCAAGGCGCTGCGGCTTTCCAACCTGGAGGGCGGGCTCGGGCGGCGCGGCCAGGTCGTCGCGGTCAGGGCTCGCCCCCGAGCCCGACCCCGGCACGAGCACGACCGCGAAGAGCAGCGCGGCGGCCGCCGCGACTGCCGCGACCGGCAACACGTGCCACCTGCGCCGGCCACCCACCCGCTCACCCCGTGAAGCGGGGTGCACGCTTTCCCTTGGTCGCGGGGGCCGCGGTGATGAAGTTGGTCGAGCGCACGATCTGGGTGACCTCTTGCTTCGAGGCCGGCTCGTCGAACGCCGCGCGGGCCGGGTTCGCGCCGAACAGGTAGCGCATCCAGGCAGCGTGGCGCGCCTCCACCGAATGGATCGAGACGGCTGCCGCGAGCGCCGACTCCGCCTTCAGGCGCGTCGCCTGGCCCTTGTACGCGGCCACGGCGAGATCCTCGAACGCAACCGCGGTCTTCAGGAATGCGCGCGGCTTCTCGGTCACTCCCTGGAAGTCGAAGGCCGGGCGCTTGACCGCCTTGTTCCCGAGCAGGTCGTTGAAAGCCTTGACGTGGGCGCGCTCGACGGCGCCGACCACCTGCGCGGCGCGTTCCGTCCGGCCCTGCAGCGCACCCATGCGCTCGGCCTCGGTGTAGAAGGCCGCTTGCAGGTACTCGAGCGTCAGCGCGTAGTTGAGGATCTCGAGGTCGCCGGCGGTTGTCTGGCGGGCGCCCGCCTCGGCGGCCCCCAGTCCCAGCAGCGCCAGCGAGGCGCCGAGCCCGGCGCCGAGAAAACCCGCGCGCGAGACGCCGCCGAGCGGCTCGCCCGCCTCGGCCAGCGCGCCGTCCACGTCGAGCGTGTGAAGAGAGAAGTCGTCCATGTTGCTCACCCCCGCAGGCCGATCTGCTCGAGGCCCTCACGGACCTCGGCCGCGGTCAGCGGCTTGTCGGTGGCGTCCGGGGCGGGCGGCTCCCCCACGATGCTGCGGATCCAGGCCGCGTGGCGCGCCTCGACCGAGACCACCTTTGCCGCCGCCTCGAGCGTCGCCTTGCTCACGTTCGTCGCCTGGCCGTTGTAGGCGCCCACGGCGAGGTCCTCGAGCTCGGCGGCTGTCGCGGCGAACTCGGCGGGGTCGCGGATCCCGGAGCCGAACTCGAAGCCCGGCCTGTTCTCAGCCCGGCCGCCCAGGGCCTGCTTGAGGAACGCCAGGTGCTCGCGCTCCTGAGCGAGCACGGCCCCCGCATAGTCCTTCATCTCGCCGCTCAGCCCGGCGCGCTCGAGGGCCTCCGCATAGAAAGCGTTCTCCGTGTACTCGAGCAGGAGGATGAGCTGCAGCGCCTCGATGTCGGCGTCGGTCTGGGCGCTCGTGTCCTCGAGCGGGCCGACCGCGACCCCGGCCGCGACGGCCGCCCCTGCCGCAACCGCCCCGGCTGCGATGAACTGTGTGCGGGACAGGTCCCGGTCTGCTCTGTACATGGCCTCTTTGTGCCCTACTTCGGGGGAGAAACGGGATGAAGTTCGGCCAGAAGCTGTATACGCAACCGATCCATTGCGTACATCAGCGTCATCGCGGCTCATCCGGGTTCGAGCGCGTCCGTGCGGGTCGTGAGTGTATTTCCGGGCAGGCCGTCCGGGCCTCGCCCCCTGTCCGGGCGCCTGTAGCCGGCGGCCGTGTGCACGCTCGAGGGTCGCCACTCGGCGCCTCCGCGCAGCGTCGGCACGCTTTCGGCATTGAGCTCGTCCGCGATCGCCTGGAGGGTCCGGCCCGCGGTACGCAGCGCGCGAATTCGCTCACGCAGGTCCGGCCTGTCCGCCACGGCGGGCCGCCCCGCCCGCGTGCCCCTGTGACGCGCGGCCTCGAGACCTCGCCGGGTTCGTTCCTGGAGCATGCGGCGCTCCAGGCCTCCCGCGGCGCGCAGCGCACCGGCCGCCACGGCCCCGCCGGGCGTCGCCGTGTCGAGCTCGAGGTCGACCGCGATGAATCGGGCCTCGTTGCGCAAGAACCACGCCATCATCGTGCCGACGCCTGCCGCGGAGCCGGCGAGGCTGTCGAGCCGGGCCACGACCAGAGCAGACGCGTCCCCGGCAACGATCCGCTCGAGCGCGTGGCGCAGCGCGGGGCCGGCGGTGTCGGCGTTCGCGGTCTCGTCGGCAAGAAGGTCTGCGAGCTCGATACCGCGCTCGCTGCAGGCCCGCTCGATCGCTCTCGACTGGCGCAGCTGTCCCAGCTCGGTATCGAGGCCCGGCCGGATGTATCCGAGCGCGCGCGCGAGCGGCTCCTGCACGCTCGCGCTGAGCCATGGCTGAACGTCCGCTGTCGGGTCCCCGGCCGGCATCCCATCCACTTCTACGAGCGACTCGCAGGATCGGATCACTCTCGGTTTCAAGAAATCGTGCAGGGGCAGCCCGGGTCTATCGTGAGGCCATGACGACCGCCGCACCCCCCGGCCGGGACATCAGCGATTCCATCCTCGAAGTCATCGGCGGGACCCCGCTCGTCCGGCTCTCGCGGCTCGGCAGGGACCTGCGCCCGCAGCTCGTTGCCAAGCTCGAGTCGCTCAATCCGGGCGGGTCGATCAAGGACCGCGTGGCGGTCGCCCTGATCGAGGCGGCCGAACGCGACGGCGTGCTGCGGCCCGGCGGGACGATCGTCGAGCCGACGAGCGGCAACACCGGGACCGGGCTCGCGATTGCCGCCTGTCTCAAGGGCTACCGCGTGATCGCGGTGATGCCGGACAAGATGTCGAAGGAGAAGATCGACCTCCTGCGCGCGTACGGCGCCGAGGTCGTTGTCGCCCCCACCGACGTGCCGCCCGACTCGCCGGAGTCGTACTACCGCGTCGCCGACCGGCTCACTGAGGAGATCCCCGGGGCGTTCCAGCCGAATCAGTACCGCAACCCGGCCAACCCCGAGACCCACTACCGGACGACCGGCCCCGAGCTGTGGCGGCAGTCCGGCGGGCGGATTACGCACCTGGTCGTCGGCGTCGGCACGGGCGGGACGATCACCGGCGTCGGCCGCTACCTCCGTGAGCAGAACCCCGCTGTCGAGATCATCGGCGCGGATCCGGTCGGATCGATCTACTCGGGTGGCGAGGAGGGCGTCAAGCCCTACCTCGTAGAGGGCGTCGGCGAGGACTTCTGGCCCGAGACGTACGACCCGTCGGTCGTCGACCGCTACGTGACCGTGCCGGACCGAGAATCGTTCCTTTGGACGCGCCGGCTGGCCGAGACGGAGGGCATTCTGGCCGGCGGCTCATGCGGGCTCGCGCTCTACGCCGCCTATCAGGTGGCCCGCGAGATCGACGATCCCGAGGCGATGGTCGCCGTCATCTTCCCGGATGGCGGACGCTCCTACCTGTCGAAGATCTTCAACGACGGCTGGATGCGCCAGTATGGCTTCCTTGGCCGCGAGGAGGAGCTGACCGTCGGCGACGTGCTGCGCCGCAAGCACGCGTCCGACGAGGTCCCGCCGCTGCTGACCGTCGACGCGCACGCCAAGGTGCGCGACGCGGTGTCGCTCCTGCACGAGCACCGCGTCTCGCAGCTGCCCGTGGTGTCGGCGCACGACCCCCAGTCGATCGTCGGCTCGGTGTCGGAGCGCGGGCTGCTGCGGCACGCAATGGACGACCCGGCGCTGCTCGGCGCCGAGATAGTCGAGGTGATCGAGTCGCCCTTCCCTGCGGTGTCCGCCGAGGACGGTGTGCGCGAGGCGGTCGAGCTGCTCACCGACACGCGCGAAGCGCTGCTCGTGAACATGGACGGCCGCGCCGCCGGCATCCTGACCCGCGCCGACCTGCTCGAGTCGCTGGCCCGGTGACCCCGCTCCCCGACGACGTGAGCCTGGCAACCCGCGTGGTCCACGCCGGCCTCGAGCCGGACCCCTCCTACGGCTCCGTCATCCCGCCGATCCATCAGACCTCCACCTACGTGCAGCCCGCGCCCGGCGAGTTCGTCGAGGACTTCGACTATGCGCGCTCCGCCAACCCCACCCGAGCGGCGCTCGAGCGCGCGCTGGGCGAGCTCGAGGGCGGGCTCGGCTCGTGCTTCGCGAGCGGAATGGCGGCCACGCATGCGCTGATCACGGCGCACTGCGGCGCGGGCGATCACGTGCTGCTGCCCTCCGATCTCTATGGCGGGACGTACCGGCTGCTCGACAAGGTGCTAACGCGCTTCGGACTGCGCTACGACATGGTCGACCAGAC
Organism: uncultured Thermoleophilaceae bacterium; assembly: GCA_963734025.1. GTDB lineage: Bacteria > Actinomycetota > Thermoleophilia > Solirubrobacterales > Thermoleophilaceae > JACVRW01. The sequence continues at coordinate 108,416 of CAVTFR010000015.1, read as the reverse complement.
GGACCTCGACGCGCTCTCGCGTCTCGTCACGGCCGAGACGAAGCTGATCTGGGTCGAGACACCGACGAATCCCCTGCTGAACGTGGTCGATGTCGAGGCGGTGGTCGCACGCGCGGGCAACGCGCTCGTCGCCGTGGACAACACGTTCGCGACCCCGGTCGTCCAGCGGCCGCTGGAGCTCGGCGCGGGCGCGGTGGTGCATTCGGCGACCAAGTACCTCGGCGGCCACTCGGACGTGGTCGGCGGAGCGGTCGTCGTGCGCGATGGCGATCTCCACGGGCGCGTGCGCTTCGTCCAGAACTCGATCGGCGCCGTGCCCGGCCCGTTCGACTGCTTTCTCGTGCATCGCGGTCTGCGCACGCTGCACCTTCGCGTGGCGGCGCACACGGAGAACGGCCGCGCGGTGGCCGAGCTGCTGCGCTCGCTTCCGGGGGTCTATGACGTGCGCTGGCCGGGTTTCGGCGGCATGGTCTCGTTTCGCCACCCCGAGGCGGCCCGCATCGCGGCCGAGACGCGCATCTTCGCCCTGGCGGAATCACTGGGCGGGGTCGAGTCGCTGATCGAGGTGCCGCAGGCAATGACGCACCAGTCGGTCGAGGACTCGGCGGCGGCGGTGCCGGCGGACCTGGTGCGGCTGTCGTGCGGGGTCGAGGGTGCGGAGGACCTCGTACGGGGACCTGCGCCGGGCAATCGGCGCCGGCTGAGCCCGCCGCGCCGGGCCTCGCGGCTGCCGCGCTGCGTGATTCAGCCCGCCTCGACCGGCACGTACCGCGGCAGCGCGAGCAGATTGTCGCTCGGGTCCTTGTCGGGCCGGTCGCGGTAATAGTCGGAGAAGCCGCCTTCGTCCGACCGGCGGATGCGCTGGTAGCCGAGGATGCGGAGAATGTCGCGCCACTGGGATGCCCTCTACGTGAATGGTCGAACACGATCGGCCTCGGCGTGCGGTCGACCACCCGGCGCACGTCCGGCAGGATGTCGTCGGGCGCTCCGGAATCTGCTTGCCGCTGTCGCGGACCTGAACGTCGTGTACTCCTCGGGCGGCCGGATCCGGAGGTCAAGCCCGGGATCGTTGATCGGGATCTGCAGCGCGAGGCTGCCTGTCTCGACAGAGCTCAGCAGCAGGTACTTGAGGTATCGCGGGCCGAGCAGGAGCTCGGTGTCGAAGCCGGACTGCACAAGTGATTGATCGACCATTGCCAGCGCGGGTGCGGCGTTGACGGTCAGGCGTGTGTGAACTGCTTCACGGAGGGCCGCGCGCGGGGCGATTGCCCGGCGGGGGGAAGTTGCAGGAAGGCGGCGCGCTGACCGCGCCGACCCGGTGTGCTCCTGATGGGTGCGGGCGTCGCCATGCATCGCCTTACGCGGGCGCCCCGCGGCGGCCACGCCTGAGCCGACCGATGGCCGTTGCGGCACGCGCAGGGCCTGCGCGGCAAGACATCGCTTGCGGACCGCGTCGAGTGGGACAACCATTACATCGAGAACCGGTTACTCGGCCTCGACCTGAAGATCCTCGTGATGACGCGGCGGCGGTACTGGAGCGAGCCGACTGACGGTCGTGACCAAAGGAGACGCAACAGCGATGTTCGCCACCGGGCCCAGGGCCCAGGCCACCTCAGAGCTCGCCTCATGATGACCGCAGACAGCGGGCATCGACCCGAGCTCTCGAGCATGGCGGACGACTACGCGCGGCACGCGCTCTCGCAGCGCGCAGCGTTCGAGGCGACCCACCCCGCCGTGCTGGCCGCGGCGCGGTTGTTCGCGGACGAGCCGGTTCTCCGTGTGGTCGACCTCGGCGCCGCCGACGGGGTCAACTCCCACGGCCTCATCCGCGATCTCGCGGAGGAGCGCGCCGGGCGGCAGCTGGTCTACGCGCTCGTCGATCTCCCGACCAACGCTTGGAGGGTCGCGGCCGACCACCTGCGACACGTCTTCGGCGGAGCCGCGGACCGGCCGGGCGCCGTCGTCATCCCCGCCCCGGGCGAACGCCGGTCCGGGGGTCGCCGATGGCGGCTCGGGGGCGCACTACGCATCGCCGGAGGCCCACGGCGAGGGCTGCCGCCGAGCGCTCGAGCAGAGCCCGATCCCCGCAACGGTGATCAGCATGGCGGGCATCCCCCTACAGCTGACGCCGTGCCTGCCACCGGGAAGCGTCCACGTCGCGGTCACCGGTACGGCGATGCACTGGGTCGCCGACTCGGGCCGGCTGGCTTCGACCGGGTCGGTCTTCCCGGGGTACCCGGATCACAAGGACGAGGCCGAACGGCGAGCCTGGCGCGTGGCCGCGGCGCGCCAGTGGGAGCAGCTGCTGGAGATGCGCGCCCTGGAGCTGGCGCCCGGCGGCCGCTTCATCGCTGCGCTCCCGGCCTCTCGCGTTTCGGGCCCCGAGAGGGCGGGGCTCTACGCGGAGCTGATCGGCACCATGAACCGGATGCTCGCCGACTGGCGCCGCGCGGGCCGTATCGCCGACGCCACCGCCGCCGCGGTCGTCGTACCGGTGTGGATGCGCACGCTCGACGAGATCCGGGCTCCCTTCGAGGCGGGCGGCGGGCGCGTCGCCGGCCTCGAGCTCGAGAGCGCCGAGCTCTTCCGTCTCGACAATCCCTACTGGGACGACGATCCCGCGGTCTTCGCACGGGGCTACGTGGGGAGCGTGACCGCCTGGGGCCGGCCGCTGCTCCTCCGCGCATTCGCGCGCGAGGGCGAGGACCGCGCCCCCGGTCTCCTCGCCGACTTTCTCAGGGAGCTCGAGGAGCGCGTCGCGGATGCCCCCGACCGCTACCGCTGGGACTACATCGAGGCGCTCGTCATCTGCCGCAAGGCGGACTAGCGTCGGCCCAGGCAACCCATTGATGCCGGGCGCGCGCCTTGGTCAACCGGCGCGGGTGCCCCCAACCGCGCCGCTCAGCGCATCGAGCTCGCGTCCGATCCCGTCCGCGATCAGATCGAGGCGGTCGATCGCGTCGGGATCCGCGCACAGGCCGAATGAGATCCGCCCGGCCGCCGAGACGATCGCGACCCGGAGCGCGTGCCTGTGGGCGACCTCCGCGAGCGTGTGCAGTTCGAGCAAGGGTGCGCCCAGAACCAGCTGCGGGCCGCGCGGGCCGGGGACGTTCGAGACGTTGAGCGTGAAAACGCGCGGGCTCATCGCCCAGCGTTTGGCCTGGCGCTCGAGCGCGCCGGACAGGTGCGAGAGGTCGCGGAAGAAGTCGTCCAGAGTCTCGGCGTCGTGGCGGTTCTTGCACTCGCGCGTCTCGCGGGCCACCGCCACCAGCCGCTCGAGGGGATCACTCTGCTCGAGCGGTAGGTCCACCACGATGAACGAGTCACGGTTCGCGGTGTCGGGCTCGTCCTGCTGGTGCAGGCTGACCGGCACCTTCACGCGCAGCCCCTCGGCCGGCGTGCCGAGCTCGCCGAGCCAGGCGCGCAGCCCGGCGCCCACCGCGCTCAGAACCACGTCGTTCACGGTCGCGCGCTCCGGGGCGGCGTGACCGATGCGGCGCAGCTCTTCCAGCGGCGCGTCTACGAACGCGACTTCGCGGCGTGGGCCGACGCGCCGGTCGAGTGGGGAGCGCGGGGCGCGCGCGCCGAGCTCTTGGCGCAGCGTCCTGCGTAGGTCGGCCGCCTTCCGTGCCGGCGCCGCCACGGCACCCGCCGGCGGGGCGGCCGGCCGCTGACGGAGGCCCGGGCGCCGTCCGGGCGGTTCGTCCGCGGTCGCCTCCAGCAGCAGTACGCGCGCCATTCGCATCGCGGTCATACCGTCCGCGACCGCGTGATGGATGCGCCAGACGATGCCGCTGCGTCCCTCCGGTAGCGGGGATACCACGTCCATCGCCCACAGCGGGCGGTCGCGGTCGAGCGGCGTCCCCATCACCGTGCCCACCAGCCGCTGGAACCCGCCATCGTCGAGCGGCCCTCGGTCGTTCACTTGCCGCTCGAGCGAGAAGCTGGGATCGTCGCTCCAGGCGGGAGGCCCCGCGCCTGGATCCAGGCGCTGCATCAGCCGGGGCAGCGCGCCGAGCCGCTCCTCGAGATGGGCACGGAGCTGGTCCGCGTTCCGCTCGCCGCCGATCACGATCACCTTGCAGGTGTGTCCGCGAATCGTGCCGGACTCGAGCGAGAGGATGCGCGCGTCCTCGGCGCTGAGGAGCTCGCGAGTCATGACTCGACCGCATGGTGACGATCGAGTCGCCCGTTTGACAACCCGATCGCGGCACCCGCCGCCGCGACGACCAGAACGGCAATACAAACGGCGAGGCCCCAGTGGGCCGCCACGTCGAAGCTTGCGACCGCGTCATCGAGCAGGTCGATACGGGCGCTGCCCTGCAGGCTGCTCGCCGTTTCGGTGGCGTCCTCGATCGACTCCTTCGCCGCGGGGGGCGCGCGGCTGTCGTCGCCGACCTCGGCGGCGTAGACGGCGGCGAACACGCTCCCCACGATCGCCACACCGAGCGCGCCGCCGACCTGCCTCGCTACCTGGTTTACCGCGGCGCCGTCGCCGGCCTTCTCCGTCCCGAGGTCGTTCATGATCACGGCCGTCGACGGCGGGACCGTCATGCCAAAGCCGCAGCCGACGATCCCGGTCCCGAGCAGCACGAGCGCCGCTGAGCTGTCGCCGGAGAGCAGCAGGAGCGGCACGAAACCGGCGATCGCGATGAGCAGCCCCGCGAGCATGACCGCACGTGGCCCGTGTCGCGCTGCGAGCCCGCCGCTCAGCGCCGCGAATACAGCCAGGCCGGCGCCGAAGGGCGCTACCTCGAGCCCCGAGGCGAATGCCGATCCGTCCTGTACGTACTGCACGTACTGCGGGAGCAGGAACAGCATCCCGAGCGTCGCGATGTATGCCGAGAGGATCACCAGCGCCCCCGCCGCGACACGCCGGCGAGACAGCACACGCACATCGAACAGCGGGTGGCGCCGCCGCAGCTCGATGGCAAGGAACGCAGCGCCGGCGCCGACGCCCGTGGCCGCGGCCGCGAGCACCGCGGGGCTCGTCCAGCCCGCGTCCACGCCCTCGATCAGGGCGAACACGATGCCGGTCAGGGCGAGCGTCGAGAGCGCGGCGCCCGGGATGTCGAGCGGGGGCACTCCGGGCCGGCGCGACTCGGGCAGCCAGCGCAGCCCGAGCGGCACGGCAACCAGCACAAAGGGGACGTTGACCAGGAAGACCCAGCGCCAATCGGCGACGTCGACGAGCACACCGCCGACGACTGGTCCGAGGGCCAGGCCGAGCCCGGCGACGGCGGACCAGATTCCCGCCGCCTTGGGCCGGAGCTCGGGCGGGAAGAGCACGGCGAGCAGCGACAGCGCCGGGGGCATCACGCAGGCCGCCGCCACCCCCATCAGCACCCGCGCCGCGATCAGCTCACCCACAGTCTGGGCGACAGCGGCCAGCACCGACGTCGCGGCGAAGCCGAGGAGCCCCAGCAGGAACACCCGCCTCCGCCCGAAGCGGTCGGCGAGCCCGTTGCCGACTAGCAGCAGGCCGGCAAGCGCAACGAGGAAGCCGGCGAGGACCCACTGCAGCTCGCCGATGCCGGCGTCGAGGTCGTCCGATATGTCCGGCAGCGCGACGTTCACGATCGTCATGTCGATCGCGCTGATGAACATCGCCACGCAGATGACCCCGAGGCCCCGCCAGCGCTCTTCCTCGGCGGCCTCGACCGGCGACTCGAAGGGGATCGAGTGTGGAGCCTCGATGGCCGAGGTTCCCACATCCACGCACCCGGGATCTCCGGGGATGCGCCAGCCGGCCGGCTATGGTCGCCCTTCGGCTAGCCGCTGCCGTTGCGCAGCAGGCTGCCGCGGCCGGTCGGCCATGGCCGGCGGTTGGCCCTTGCGCGCGGGACGCGGAAGACGTCGATCCCGTGATCGATCGTGGAGACGACGATCTCGAGGCGCCCATCCGCGTTGAGATCGGCGATCGACGGGGCGGCCGCGATGCCGATCCCGTTGCCGTTGTCGCTCTGGTGCCGGAGCCGGATGTCGAACAGCCGCCTGCCGGACGCGGCGAGCACGATCAGCCGGCCCGCGCCACGGGTGGGCCCGTAGGTGCCGAAGACGAGCTCCGGGACGGCGTCACGGTTGAGGTCGGCGGCGACCACCTCCGAAGCGAACGTCTTGGGCGTCCCGCGGGCGTAGTCATAGCGCCAGAGCCGCTTGCCACCCGGCCCGACCGCATACACATGACCGTCGGGAACGGACGCGATGATCTCCTGGCGCCGATTGCCCTTGATGTCGACCAGGGTCGGCGCCGGAATCCCGCTGGGCGGATACCAGTCGCCCTCCGGCCGGACGGCCGGCTTACCGGTGAGCGGCGGCCGCTCGAAGCCCTCGTGCCTGCGCGCCGACCGCTGCCCGCGACCCTGCGCGCCGTCGAGGACCATGAACGCGTATGCCTGCGTCTCATAGGGCGCGTTCTTCTCGACGTTGGGCACGCCGATCACCTCGTTGTGCCCGTCCCGGTCGAGATCGGCGATCGACGGCGGCGAGGCCGTCCACTGAAGCCAGGGGGTTCTGCGGATGTCGGGCCAGGGGCCGGTGTGGCGGTGGTAATGGTCCGCCTCGACGCGAGGGCTCAGCCAACGGATGAACTGGCCCCACCCGAGTCGCCTCCCGAGGTGGGCGCCCTGACGGTTCGTGTACCACGGCGACGCGAGCAGAGACGTGCCGTCATGGTTGAACACGTTGATCTGGTGATTGTCGAAGGTGACGACGATCTCCCGCTGCCGGTCGTTGTCGAGGTTGCCGATCCCGACGTTCTCACCGTATGCGCCGTAGCCATGGTTGCCGGCGCCGTTGAAGGTGGCGTCACCGCCCGGACCCGACAGCGCGTTGAAGCGCGGCCATGCCGGCGTGCGCGCGCCCTGCGGTTGGTACGGGGCTCCGGAGCCGTCGAAGATGAACACCTGCGATCCGGTCGGGGATGTGTTCGTCGTCGTGGCGACCACCTCGACACGACCGTCTCGGTCGAGATCAGCCCCCGCGAGGCCGCGGGTCTCGGGGCACTGGCCGCCGCTGCAGGTCGAGGCAGGCCAGCCGGGCTTGAGCCGCAGCCCGCCGGCGCCGAGGTTGTAAGCGGCCACCGTCCCCTCATTCCCGCCGACCACGATCTCCCGCGAGCCGTCCCCGTCCAGATCTGCGACCACGCTTGGCGCATAGACGCGTCCGCTCGTCGCCGTGCCCTCACCCAGGCGCCGCCCCCGCGCGTCGAAGACGAAGGTCGAGTAGAACGGCGCGACGATCTCCAGGCGACGATCCCCGCGCAGGTCGACGAGCCCGGGCGACGAGAACCAGCCGGTCTGGCCGGTGGCGATCGTGCGAACGAAGCGCGGGGCCGCGACTGCGCGGGAGCTCTCCGCTACGACCGGCGACGGCAGCGCGAGCAGCGCGGCGAGGAACACCGGGAACGACCACTGCAAGCGGCGTCGCATCCGGGAAAGCTAACCGCTCGCCAGGCGGCATCCCTCCCGGGCGGCGCTAGGGTCCGCAGCGTGGCGGACAACCCGAGGCTCATCCTGGAGCTGGCGCGCGAAGGCGCGGTCGATCGGCAGCTAAGCGAGGACCCACCGAAGAGCGTCGTGCGCGGTGAGGTCGTGATCGAGCACGGCCCGGCGGACTCGTTCGGGCACCTGGAGGGCGGCGGCGCGGGTCAGGTCGTGCTGTCCGTGCCCTCGCCGGAGGGGCTGACGCGCGAGCCCGACCACGTTCAGCGGGTGATCGCCCAGGCGGGCCCCGGCGTCGAGCCGCTCGTCGTCGTGGTGGAGGCGGCCGAGGAGCTGCGCGAGGACGAGCTCGCCGTGATCGTCGAGGCGGCGGGCCACAGCTCGCGCCCCGTGATCCTGCGCGTCATGCGCGACGGCTAGAGACTGACCGTCCGCCCCGCCTCGAAGCCCCTGCTCTCGGCGATCATGTCGACGACGTCCTGTGGGACGGGCGAGTCCGTCGTCACGATCATCGTGGCGACCCCGCCCACGTGGTCGGCGTCGGGCCGGCGGCCCACGGCGGCGCCTGAGATGTTGATGCCCGACTCCCCGAAGATCCCGCCCACGCGGCCGATCATGCCTGGCTGGTCGATGTAGCGGAAGACCGCCAGGTTCGGCTCGAGCTGGATGTTGAAGCGCGAGCCCCAGGCCTCGAGCAGATGCGGCCGGTGCCTGTGTCCGAAGGTCGTGCCGACCACGCGCGTGCGCGTGCCCCCACCGACGACCGTCACGCGAACGAGATCTGTGAAGTCGCGCGCGTCGGCGGAGCTCGTCTCGGACACGCGAATGCCGCGCTCCTCCGCGATCGCCGGAGCGTTCACCTCGTTCACCTCCTCCTCGACGTGCCCTTCAAGGACGCCCTTGAGCACCTGCACCGTCAGCAGGCGCGTGTCGCGCGCCGCGATCCGGCCGAGGTACTCGACCTCGAGGCCGTCGATGGACGTTCCCTCGGCGAGGGCGACGCCCACGCGGCCGAGGTTGCGCGCCAGCGGCAGGAACGGCCCGAGCGCCTCGAGGTCCTCCGGCGCGATCGCCGGCACGTTCACGGCGCTCGTCACGACGCCGCCCGTGAGCGCGGCCACGACCTGCTCGGCCGCCTGGTAGCCGGCGCGGTCGGTGGCCTCCGCGGTGGACGCGCCGAGGTGGGGCGTGACGACGACGTTGGGATAGCTGAAGAGCGGGTTGTCGGTGACGGGCTCGTCGCGGAACACGTCCAGCGCGGCGCCGGCCACGCGACCGGAGTCGAGCGCGTCGCGGAGCGCCTTCTCGACGATCAGCTTGCCGCGGGCCACGTTGATGACCCGGACGCCCTCCTTCATCTGCGCGAAGGCGTCCGCGTCGAGCCAGTTCTCGGTCTCGGACGTGACCGGCAGGTGGATCGTGAGGAAATCGGCACGCCCGTAGACCTCCTCGGAGGAACCGGCGCGCTCGACGCCGAGCGCGCGGAAGCGGTCCTCGGCCACGTAGGCGTCGAAGGCGAGCACGCGCATCCCGAAGCCGAGCGCGCGCTGCGCTACGAGCTGCCCGATGCGGCCGAAGCCGAGGACGCCGAGCGTCTTCTCGTAGAGCTCGACACCGCTGAAGCGCGAGCGTTCCCAGGCTCCGCCCGTGAGCGACTCGTGCGCCTGCGGCACCTTCCGGGCCAGCGCCAGCAGCATCGCGAGCGTGTGCTCGGCCGCGGTGATGACGTTCGACTGGGGCGCGTTGGCGACGACGACGCCGCGCTTGGTGGCGGCGTCCACGTCGACGTTGTCGACGCCGACGCCGGCGCGGCCGACGGCCTTGAGGCGGTCGGCGCGCTCGAGCAGCTCGGCCGTCAGCTGGGTGCCGGAGCGGATCAGAAGGCCGTCGAACTCGCCGATGCGGCTCTCGAGCTCGCCGTCGTTCCAGTCGGTCCCGACCTCCACCTCGAGGCCGGCATCCCGCAACAGCTGGACGCCCGACTCCCCGATCCTCTCCTTGACGAGGACCTTCACGCCGCGACGGGCACGCCCGCCTCGAGCACGCGCTGCGCGGCGGCGACGCCGGCGCCCAGCTCGACCTCGTGACCGAGCTCCCGGAGGGTCATCTCGAGCGCCGAGACGGTGACGATGATGTCGAAGGGGCCGAAGTAGCCGCAGTGCGCGATCCGGGCGATCTTGCCCTTGAGCCTACCCTGACCGCCGGCGATCGTGATGCCGAAGCGGTCGCGCATCAGCTTCGGCACGCCGGCGCCGTCGATGTCCTCCGGCAGCACGATCGCCGTCACGACGTTGGCCGCCTCGTCACCGCCGCCGAGCAGCTCGAGGTCGAGGCCGCGCGCGGCCGCGCGCGTGGCGCGACCGAGCAGATCGTGGCGGCGGTAGACCTGCTCGAGGGTCTCCTCCTCGATCAGGCCGAGCGCGACGTCGAGCGCCTGCACGAGCCCGACCGCCGGGGTAAAAGGGCTGTCCGGCGGGTCCTTGCGCTGCCCCGTCACCGTGCGGCCCCAGTCGAAGTAGAAGCGCCCCTCGGGGTGGGTCATGGCACGCTCGAGCGCGGTCTCGTTCGCGCTCGCAAAGCCGAGCCCGGGCGGGGCCATCAGCGCCTTCTGCGACCCCGAGACGACCACGTCGAGACCCCACTCGTCCTGCGGGCAGGGCACCGCGCCGAGCCCGGACACGGCGTCGACGACGATCAGGGCCCCGTGCCGATGTGCCACCTCCGCGAGCTCGCGCACGTCGTTGACGACGCCGGTCGACGTCTCGGAGAGCTGCGTGAAGACCACTTCGACGCGCGGGTTGTCCGTCAGGCGCGCGTCGAGCTCGGCGGGCTCGACCTTCCGGCCCCACTCGGTCTCCCAGTGGACCGTGTCGGCGCCATAAGCGTCGCAGAGCTCGGCCCAGCGCTCACCGAACTTGCCGCAAGAGGCGACGAGCGCGGGCTCGCCGCGCCGCACCAGGTTGGCGACGGCGGACTCCATGGCCCCGCTCCCCGAGCTCGCGAAGACGAGCACCTCGTTGCCGGTCCCGAATACGGCCTTGAGCCGGTCGAGCACCCGGGCGTACACCTCGATGAAGTCAGGCGCGCGGTGATAGACCATCGGCTCCGCCATCACCTGCGAGACCGCGGGCGGTAGCGGCGTCGGCCCGGCGGTCATCAAATAGCGCTTCAGATAAGGATTTGCCACGGACCGGCGAGCATAGCGAGCGCTCAGGAGAGCAGCTGAAGGGCGGCCCTGACGACCGCCGCAGCGGCCACCGAGAGGCTCTGGGACTCGTCGAACTCCTGCTCGAGGTCGTCCCGGAAATCCTCGTCCGACAGCGCCGCGATGAAGATCGCCACCCATGCCGCCGTGGCGATCACGGAGAAGATCAGGCTGACGAGGCCGATCCAGAAGCCGGCCTGCCCGAGTGAGCGGTTCTTGGGCGTCTCACCTGCGTCGACGCGGCGCACGCCCTTCCGGCTCAGCACCATGCCGGCGACGGCGCAGGCGACCGAGACGATCGACGAGAGCCCGGCCGAGATCAGTAGCAGGCCGCCGGCGACGAGCGACAGGATGAAGCCGGCCACCGCCTGGCCGTTGTCGGGCACGGGCTGCTGCGGGTACGCCCAGCCCTGCGGCGGCGGGTACCAGACCCCCGGCGGGGGCTGCTGTCCGTAGCTCCCCGGCGGGGGCTGCTGTCCGTAGCCCGGCGGCGGGGGGTAGGCCTGCTGTTGCTGCCCGGGGTAGACGGGCGCCGCCGGGGGCGGGACCGCGGACGGTTGCGGCTGCGCGGGCCGTCCGGCCAACTCGGGCTCGGGCCCCGCGGGCTCGGGCGGGAGAAAGCCGCTGCGCTGCTCGTCGTCCACCCGCCGCTCCGGCTCAGAACTCCTGGTCGATCCAGGGCATCATCGAGCGCAGCTCCCTGCCCTCGCGCTCGATCTGGTGTCCCTTCTGCTCCTCGCGCATGCGCTGGAAGTTCTCCTGGCCCGCCTTGTTCTCGGCGATCCACTCGCGGGCGAAGTCGCCCGACTGGATCTCGGCGAGGATCTCCCGCATCGCCGCGCGGGCGCGGTCGTCGATCACGCGCTTGCCGCGCGTCAGGTCGCCGTACTCGGCCGTGTTCGAGACCGAATAGCGCATGCCTGTGATGCCCTTCTCGTACATCAGGTCGACGATCAGCTTGAGCTCGTGCAGGCACTCGAAGTAGGCGAGCCGTGGGTCGTAACCGGCGTCGACGAGCGTCTCGTACCCGGCGCGAACGAGCTCGCTGACGCCGCCGCAGAGAACCGCCTGCTCGCCGAAGAGGTCGGTCTCCGTCTCGTCCTTGAAGGTCGTCTCGATCACGCCCGCGCGCGTGCAGCCGATGCCCTTCGCGTAGGCGAGCACGAGCTCGCGCGCGTTGCCGCTGGCGTCGCGGTGGATCGCGACGAGGCCGGGCACGCCGTTGCCCTCGACGAACTGGCGGCGCACGAGATGGCCGGGGCTCTTGGGGGCGACCATGCCGACGTCCACCTCGGGCCCCGGGTCGATCTGGCCGAAGTGGATGCTGAAGCCGTGCGCGAACATGAGCAGGTTTCCGGGCGCGATCCCGTCGCGGATCTCGGCCTCCCAGATGTCAGCCTGCTTCTCGTCCGGCAGCAGGATCATGACGACGTCTCCCTCGCTCGCCGCATCGGCCACCGGGAGCACGCGCAGGCCGTCAGCCTGGGCCTTCTGGACCGAGGACGAGTCCTCGCGCAGGCCTACGACCACGTCGACCCCGGAGTCCTTCAGGCTGAGCGCGTGGGCGTGACCCTGCGAGCCGAAGCCGATGACGGCAACGGTCTTGCCGTCGAGCTTGGAGAGGTCGGCATCCTTGTCGTAGATCATGGGCGCGAGACTCTAGTGAGCCGGTCTCGCAGCAGCTTGCCGGCGGCGTTGCGGGGCAGCTCGGGCAAGGTGTGGAACGCCTTCGGAACCTTGAGGGGCTCGAGCCGCTCACGGCACCAGGCCTCGAGCTCCTGCGGTTCCACAGGCGCGCGGAGGACCACGAAGGCCGTGACGGCCTCTCCCCAGAGCGGGTCGGCGAGGCCGGCCGCGCCGGCGTCGGCCACGGCGGGATGCGCCATCAGGACCTGCTCGATCTCGAGCGGCGCCACGTTCTCGCCGCCCGTCACGATCAGCTCTTTGATCCGGCCTTCGACGTGCAGGAGCCCGTCGGCGTCGAATCGGCCGCGGTCGCCGGTGTGGAGCCAGCCGTCCGGGCCGAGGGCGCCCGGCGCCACCATCTCACCGCGCACGAGGATCTCGCCCTCGTCCGAAAGGCCTACCTCGGCGCCGCGCAGCACCCGCCCCGGGCTGCCGGCCACCACCTGCGAGCAGGTTTCCGTCATCCCGTAGACCGGCGTCACGGGGATGCCGGTCGCGGCGGCCCAGTCGAGCAGCCCGGCCGGAATCGGACCGCCGCCGAGCGCGATGGCGCGCAGGCCGGGCGCCCGCTCCAGGCCGGCGTCCCGAAGGCGGGCAAGCATGGTCGGCACCAGCGATGCGAGCGTGACCTCGCCGCGCTCGAGCACATCGCGGACCCGTTCCGGATCGAAGCGGTCGTGCAGCACGGCGGCCGTACCGTTGATCGTTGCTCGCACGAGGATGTTGAGGCCGCCGACATGGTGGAGCGGCAGCGGACAGAGCCAGCGGTCGCCGGGCTCGGCACCGACCGCGTCCGCCGCAGCTGCGGCGGACGCGGCATGGTTTCGGTGGGTCAGCTCGACCCGCTTCGGCCGGCCCGTGGTGCCCGAGGTGCGGATGACCGTGTGGACCGCGTCGGGCGGGTGGTCGCGGCGGAGTTCGGCGTCCTCACCGTCGCCGAGCGGCAGCGGCGCGGCCGTGGCGCCGGCGGGCAGCGGCTCCAGCGCCGCCCCGCGGCGCGGCAGCGCGTGCAGCAGGACCGCCAGGCCGAGGCCCGGAGTGGCCACCGCCTCGACCGCCTGCCCGGGCGCGACCCTGAGGCTCCGCGCCAGGGCGTCCGCCCGGTCGTCCAGCTCGGCATAGGTGAGCTGCCCGTCGTCCGCCACGACCGCCACCCGGTCGGGGTGCTCCTCTGCCGCTGCCGCAAGCCAATCCCGCATCGTGCAGGGATTAAAGCCACCCGGCGCGCGTATCCTCCGGGGCGCTATGGCCACGACCGAACCGGACGCGAGAGGCGGCTGGGCCGAGGAGCAGGCCGCCCGGGCGGTCCGGCCGGCCGCGGACTGGCGCGCCGCCGGCGACTACGAGGACATCCGCTACGAGCTCGCCGAGGGGATCGCGAAGATCACGATCGACCGGCCCGAGGTCCGCAACGCATTCCGGCCGGAGACGCTCGTCGAGATCTCGGACGCCCTCGAGCGCGCGCGCGAGGACACCTCGGTCGGCGTGATAATCCTGACCGGCGAGGGGCCGCTGGCGTTCTGCTCGGGCGGCGACCAGCGCGTCCGCGGCGACGCCGGCTACGTCGCGAGCGGCGCCGATGTCGGCCGTTTCCACGTGACCGACGTGCACGTCCAGATGCGCCGGCTGCCGAAGCCCGTGGTGGCGATGGTCGCGGGCTACGCGATCGGCGGCGGCCACGTGCTCCATGTGGTCTGCGACCTGACGATCGCCGCCGACAACGCCCGTTTCGGGCAGACCGGCCCGAAGGTCGGCAGCTTCGACGGCGGCTTCGGGGCCGGCCTGCTCGCCAACCTCGTCGGTCCGAAGAAGGCGAAGGAGATCTGGTTCCTGTGCCGGCAGTACGGCGCCCAAGAGGCGCTCGACATGGGGCTCGTCAACCGCGTCGTCTCGCTCGAGGAGCTCGAGGAGGAGACGGTCGCGTGGTGCCGCGAGATGCTCGCCCTCTCCCCTTTCTCGCTGCGTCTCCTCAAGGCCAGCTTCAACGCCGCCGAGGACGGGCTCAGCGGCATCCAGCAGCTCGCCCATGACGCCAACCTCCTCTTCTACGGATCCGAGGAGGCCCAGGAGGGCCGTGACGCCTACAGGGAGAAGCGCCGGCCCGACTTCGCCAAGTTCCCGAAGCGGCCTTGAGCCATCTGCGCCTCTGGCTGCTCGCGGCGCGGCCGCGGACGCTGCCCGCCGCCGTGGCGCCGGTGCTCGTGGGTACGGCGCTCGCCGGCTCGGAGGACGAATTTCGTGCGCTGCCGTTCGTTGCTGCCCTGATCGGAAGCGTCTTCATCCAGATAGGCACCAACCTCTCGAACGACTACTCGGACGCGCGCCGCGGAGCCGACACCGAGGATCGGCTCGGGCCGGTGCGCGTGACCGCGGGCGGCCTGATGCCGCCGCGGCGGGTGCTCGTGGGGACCTACGTGGCGTTCGGCGTGGCGGTCGCGGCGGGCCTGTACCTGGCCGCCGTCGCCGGCTGGGAGCTGCTCGTCGTGGGGGCCGCCTCGATCCTGGCGGGCGTCCTCTACACGGGTGGCCCGCGCCCGTACGGCTACGAGGGCCTCGGCGAGCTGTTCGTCTTCCTCTTCTTCGGGATCGTGGCGGTGGTCGGCTCGTACTTCGTGCAGACCGAGGAGCTGCGCTGGGAGGCATTTGCGCTCGCCGTGCCGGTGGGCCTGCTCGCCTCGGCGATCCTGGTCGTCAACAACGTGCGTGACATCGACACCGACAGGCGCGCCGGAAAGCGGACACTCGCCGTCAAGCTGGGCCGCGAGCGGGCGCGGGTCCTCTTCGCCGCGATGGTGATCGTCTCGTTCGCCGTGCCGCCGCTGCTCGTCCCTGCCCTGTCCCCGTGGGTCCTGCTGACGCTCGCCGCGCTGCCGCTCGTACCGCCGCTGCTGCGGACCGTCGCCACGCGGTCGGACGGCCCGGCGCTCAACGGTGCGCTCGCCGGCGCGGGCAGGCTGCTGGCCGTCTACTCGGTGCTGCTGGCCGTCGGAGTGCTGCTCTCGTGAAGCGCTCGATCCTGCGCCTGTCGATCCCCCTGAAGACGCCCTTCGTGACGGCGGCGGGCGTGACGGATGCGCGCGAGCTCCTGCTGCTGCGGCTCGAGGCCGCCGACGGCACCGTCGGCTACGGCGAGGCGGCGCCCTTCGAGCCCTACGACGGCGTTCCGCTCGAGCGAGCGCTCGCGGCGCTCACCGGCGGGGCGGGCCGGCGCCCGCCGCAGGCGCGCGCCGCCGAGGAGGTCGCGAAGCTCGACCTGCTCGCGCGTCAGGAGGGACGGCCTGTGGCCGAGCCGGCCAGGGACGCCCTGCCGGTGAACATGACCCTGCCGGCGGGTCCTCCCGAGGAGACCGCGGCGCGCGCCCGGGAGGGCATGCGCGAGGGCTTCGCGAGCTTCAAGCTGAAGGTCGGCCTGCCGGACGACGCCGAGCGGGTTGCGGCGGTGCGCGAGGCGGTCGGGCCGTGGCCGGCGCTGCGCTTGGACGCGAACGGCGTCTGGGCCGTCGACGACGCCGTGCGCGCGATCCGCGCGATGGAGCAGTACGACCTCGAGTTCGTCGAGCAGCCCTGCCAGCGCCTGCGCGAGCTGGCGGAGGTGCGCCAGCGCGTGTCGACGCCGATCGCAGCCGACGAGTCGGTCGCCTCGATGCGCGAACTGCGGCGCGCGCTCGAGCTCGACGCCTGCGACGTCGTCAACGTGAAGCTGGCGGGCGCGGGTGGCTTCACGCCCGCCCGCGAACTGCTGCGCGAAGCGCGCGCGCACGGTCTCGACGCCTTTCTGTCGAGCACGCTCGACGGTCCCTGGGGTATCGCGGCGGCTCTCCAACTCGCGGCCTCGGAAGGGCTCTCGCTGGCCTGCGGCCTCGCCACCCTCGAGCTCTTCGACGCCCGCATCGCGCGCGCCCTGCCGGCACCGCGCCGCGGGACACTGCCCGTCCCGGGCGGGCCGGGCCTGGGCGTCCAGGTGGACCAGGCGGCCCTCGACGAGGTGACGGCCGAGGTCGTGGCCTAGCCGGGCTATCGCAGCACTCGACCACGCATCCACGGACCCGACTTGAGGTCGCCAGACGACACTAAGTCGGGTCGGTGAGGCGGCCGAGGAACTCCTCGATCAGCCGCGCCACCTCGTCGGGCCGCTGCAGCTGCACCGCGTGGCCCGCCTCCTCGACGATCTCGGCGCGCCCGTTCGGTGCCGTGTCGGCGATGCGCCTGGCCGCCCCGACGTAGCCCTCGTCGCGCGCGCCGGCTATCGCGAGCAGCGGCAGCTCGAGCCGCAGCAGCTCGTGCCAGACGGGCTCGAGCACACCCTGGCCGGCGGTTCGCAGGATCATCGCGAGCTCCTCTGGGCGCTGGGCGAGGCGGCCCGGTCGCTGCTCCTCTACGAGCGCCTCGGGCTGGTCGGCGAAGAGCGGTTGGCGCTCCCACACGGAGACGATGTCCTCGATCGGGGCGGCCTCCATCCAGGCGGCGAGCCGCTCGTCGGCCTCGGCGCGGTCGGTCCGGAGCGAGGGCTCGTCGATGCCGGCGGTGGCGCCGATGGTGACGACGCCCAGGTACCGCTCCGGGTCGCGCATTGCCGCGCGGAGCGCGAGCCGCCCGCCGAGTGAATAGCCGACGAGGAGGCGCCCGGCGCCTGCGTCCGCGATCTCCCTCAGCCGACTCTCGAAGCTGCTCTCCGCGTGGTCGAGCATGACGCTCGGATAGCGTTCCGGAAGGAGCTCCGCGACCGGCCGCCAGGCGTCGCCACGCTGCATGAAGCCCGGGATGAAGAGCACCATCGCTCCTGCATGATCCCGATCAACCGCACTTACGCGCCGCTCCAGGTCCTTGTGGACGAGCTCGAGCGCTGCGGCATGCGCCACGCCGTGACGTCGCCCGGCTCGCGCAACGCCCCGATCGCGCTCACCCTCGCGGCGGCGCCGGCCCTCGAGGCGGTGTCGGTGATCGACGAGCGCTCGGCCGGCTACGTCGCGCTCGGGATGGCCAAGGCGAGCGGCCGGCCGGTGGCGGTGGCCTGCACCTCGGGGACCGCGGCGGCGAACCTGCATCCGGCTGTCGTCGAGGCCTGGGAGGCGCGCGTGCCGCTGATCGTGCTGACCGCCGACCGCCCGCCGGAGCTGCGCGAGGTCGGCGCCGGGCAGGCGATCGACCAGATCAAGCTGTATGGCTCGAGCGTCAAGTGGTTCGTCGAGCTGGGCACCCATCCCCCGGGGCGCGAAACGGCGATCCACCACCGCGCGCTCGGGTGCCGCGCCTACTGGACCGCGGCCGGCGGCAGGCCCGGGCCGGTGCACCTCAACGTGGCCCTACGCGAGCCGCTCGCGCCCGAGCCCGAGGAGCTCGCCGTCGAAGACTGGGCGGGACGCGCGGACGGCCGTCCCTGGACCGAGCTGCGCGAGCACGCGAGCGCCCCCCACGCGGACGACGTGCATGCGCTGGCCGAGCGGATCGCGTCCACTCCCCGCGGCGCGATCGTGTGCGGGCCTTCCGATGAGGATGTCGCCGGTCCGGCCGCGCGGCTCGCCGCCGAGACGGGCTGGCCGCTGCTCGCCGAGCCGACCTCGGGCGCTCGCTGCGGCCAGCACGACCGCTCGCATGTCATCGCCCACTACGACGTGCTGCTGCGCGTGGACAGCTTCGCCGGACAACATCGGCCCGGGCTCGTCCTGCGGGTCGGCGACACCCCGACGTCGAAGCCGTTGCGGGCCTGGCTCGCCGAAGCGCCGCAGGTGCTGATCGACCCGCACGCCGGCTGGCACGAGCCGACCCGGCGCGCGGAGCTGATCCTCGCCTCGGCCGCAGCACCGACGCTGGACGCGCTCGCGTCCGCCGTCGAGATGCGCAGTGCCGAGCGTGATCCCGACTGGTTCTCGTCCTGGCGGGCGGCGGACGAGCTCGTTCCGGCAGCCCTGGGGGAGTCGCCGGACGGCTTCGAGCCGAAGCTGATCGCCGCGCTCGAGCGCGAGCTGCCCGACCCGGCGCTGCTGTGGGTGAGCTCATCGATGCCCATCAGGGACGTCGAGGCCTACTGGCCGCAGTCCGCGAAGCGCATCCGTGTGCTCGCCAACCGCGGCGCGAACGGCATCGACGGCGTCGTGTCGTCGGCGCTCGGCGCAGCGATCGCGTCCGGGCTGCCGACCTGGCTCCTGATCGGTGAGATCGCGCTTCAGCACGACGTCGGCGGCCTGCTGGCCGCGCGCCGGGCCGGGGTCCAGCTCGAGATCGTCTGCATCGACAACGGCGGCGGTGCGATCTTCGACTTCCTGCCCGTCGCCGAGCACGCCAACCCGGTCGCCTACGAGCAGCACATCGCCACCCCGACGACGACCGACCTCGAGTCGCTCGCGCCCGAGATCAGGGTCCTGCGGACCGAGCGTGCGGCCAACGTCGTCGAGCACCGAGCTGTGGTCGAGCGCGTGGCCGCGCGGCTCGCGTCAGGACAACAGCGGTAGTAGCGCTTCGAGCTTCACCTCGGTCTCGGCGAGCTCCTCGGCGGGCACGGAGTCGCGCACGATCCCGCAGCCGGCGTACAGGTGCGCCACCGGGCCGCGCAGCAGGGCGCAGCGGACCGCCACGCAGAACTCCCCGTCCTCGGCGAGGTCGGTCCAGCCGACGGCCCCCGCGTACCAGCCGCGGTCGAAGCCCTCGAGCGCCGGGATCAGCGGCAGGGCGCGCTCGCTCGGCTCCCCGCCCACGGCCGGGGTCGGCAACAGCCGGCCGGCCAGCTCGACCGCCGAGACCGGGTCGGCGAGCTGGGCGCGGATCACGGTGGCGAGGTGCTGGACGTTGTGCACCTTGACGAGCACCGGCTCCTCGGACGCGGCGACCCAGAGGCTGACCGGGTCGAGCATGCGCTCGATGCGCCGCTCGACGATCAGCTGCTCCTCGCGGTTCTTGGGGCTCTGGAGGAGCTGCTCTCCGAGGTGGTCGTCGACGGCGGGGTCGGCGCTGCGGCGCGTCGTGCCGGCGAGCGCGACGGTCTGGGCGCGCTGACCGTCGCGGCGGACTAGCAGCTCGGGGCTCGCGCCGACGAAGGCGAGCTCGGGAGTGCCGACGCACCAGCAGTAGCAGCCCGGGAACACCTCGCGCAGCGCGCCGAACACCGCGGCAGGGTCGTGCGGCGTAGAGGCGTGGGCGCGCACCTCGCGGGCGAGCACCACCTTCTCGAGCTCACCCGCTCGGATTCGCTCAACCGCTCGGTCGACGGCCTGCTCGTAGTGCGAGGGCGGCGCCGCGCTGGCAACGCGGACGCGCTCGACCGGGTCGGGGTCGACCAGCGGCATCGAGGCCGGCGCAAGCGTCTCGAGGCGGCCGAGCAGGCGCTCGGCGAGCGCGCCGGGGTCGTCATCCGGCTCGACGGCGGCGCACACCGTCATGCGGGCCTCGCCGCCCTGGCGCGCGAAGCCGAGCTCCGGCAGCACGAGCGACGCCGGCGCCAGCGACGACCACTCGGGGCTCCCGCCGCCGTCCTGAGCGAAGGCGAAGCCGCCGAGGAACACGGGGCCTGCCGCGGGCGGCCCACCGGGATCGCCCGCCGGGTCGTCGGCGATCACCCGCCGGCTCTGGTCGCGAGCGGCGTCCGCGACCTGGCTGAAGCGCGCCGGCCCGGACGCCTCGAGTGAGAGAGCCGTGCCGAGCGCCGCGACCGCGTAGCCCTCGCGGTCGGGTTGCTCGAAGCAGAAGAATCGATCGTCCGGACGCCGCGCAGCCATCACCGCCGCCGACAGATCCAGCTCGGCAGGCACCGGGAGCGTCAGTGACGCGATCCAGCGGCCGCCGTGGCGCCGTGCCCGCCGACCGGCCTCGGCCAGGCGATCGTCGAGCAGGGCGCGCCGCGACTCGTCGAGCTCCAACGGGCGGGGACGGTCAGCTGTGCGCAGCGCCACACCCCAAGGATGACGAAGGCGCGCGCTGACGACTCGCTAGGTCGCGCTTCTCCCCCGCGCGACCGCGATCTCGCCCGTCCGCACCAGCTCGATCAGGCCGAACGGGCGGACCATCTCCTCGAACGCCTCGATCTTGTCCTGGCTGCCGGTGACCTCGACCGTCACGCTGCGCTTCGACACGTCGACCACGCCGGCGCGGAAGATCTCGGCGAACTGCATCACCTGCGCGCGGGCGTCGCCGTCCTGGCAGGAGATCTTGAAGAGCGCGAGCTCGCGCGCCACCGTCTCCGCCGGCTCCAGGTCGCGGATCTTGATCACGTTGACGAGCTTGTGCAGCTGCTTCGTGACTTGGTCGATCGGGTGCGCGGCGCCGTCGAGCGTCAGCGTGATGCGTGAGATCGACGTGTCGTCGGTCGCGCCTACCGCCAGCGAGTCGATGTTGAAGCCCCGGCGGGCGAACAGGCCCGCGATCCGGGCGAGGACGCCCGGCTTGTTCTCGACGAGGATCGACAACACGTGCTTGCGGCCCGTGCGGATGCCGCCGCTCGCCTCCAGGTCCTCGAGGTTGAGGATCTCCTTCGTCCCTGGCTCACCCATCGCTCAGCCCACCTTGGTCGGATAGATCAGCCGCCGAAAACCGAGATCCTCGAGAACGCAGGGAGCGGACAAGGCTCTGCCTGTCCGCGACCGAGGACGATGGGGAGCGAAGGTTTGCAGGCGGGTGATCATCCGACCATGTCGCGAGCTGCCTGGCCCGCGGGGATCATCGGATAGCAGTTCTCCTCGGGCGTCACGCGGACATCCACGAGCACCGGGCCCTCCTCGGCGAGCGCCTCCTTGAAGGCATCGACCACCTCGCCCTTGTCGTCGACGCGCATGCCCTTCGCGCCGAAGGCCTCGGCCAGCTTGACCCAGTCGGGGCTCGAGCCCATCTTCACCGACGAGTAGCGGCGGTCCCAGAAGAGCTCCTGCCACTGGCGGACCATGCCGAGGTAGCCGTTGTTCATCAGGAAGACCTTGACCGGGATGTTCTCGTCGACGCAGGTCGCGAGCTCCTGGACGGTCATGATCAGCGAGCCGTCGCCGGCGAGGCAGACGACGTCCTGGCCGGGCTGCGCGACCTTCGCTCCCAGCGCCGAAGGCAGTCCGAAACCCATCGTGCCGAGCCCGCCCGAGTTGATCCACTGGCGCGGGCGCGTGAAGCCGTAGTACTGGGCCGCCCACATCTGGTGCTGGCCGACGTCGGAGGTCACGATCGCCTGGCCGCCGGTCGCCTCGAACATCGCCTGGACCATGTACTGCGGCTTGATCTCGGCGTCGGCGCTGTCCTCGTAGCCCAGCGGGTGCTTGTCCTGCCAGCCGCGGATACGGGAGATCCAACCCTCGAGCCGCGCGCCGTCCGCGCCCAGGGCGCGATACTCGGCCGTCAGCTTGGGGAGGATGTTCTTCGCGTCGCCGACGATCGGGATGTGCGCCGGCACGTTCTTCGAGATCTCGGCCGGGTCGATGTCGATGTGGATGAACTTCGCCCGCGGCGCGAACTCGGACAGCTTGCCCGTCACCCGGTCATCGAAGCGAGCGCCGATCGCGACGATCAGGTCGGCCTCGTCCATCGCGTAGTTGGCCGTCCGGGTGCCGTGCATGCCGAGCATCCCGAGCCACTGCTCGTTGTCGGCCGGGAACGCGCCAAGGCCCATCAGGGTGCAGGTGACCGGGAAGGCGTCGGCGAGGCACAGCTCGGTGAACTCCTTGGCCGCGCCGGCGTTGATGACGCCGCCGCCTCCGTAGATCACCGGCCGGCGCGAGTTGGCGAGCGCCTTCGCCGCGAGCCGGACCTGCTTGGCGTTGCCCTCGGTGGTGGGCTGGTAGCCGGGCAGGTGGATCTTCGTGACCGGCTCGTACGGGATGTCCGCGCGCGAGAGATCCTGGGGCACGTCGACGAGCACGGGGCCGGGCCGCCCCGTGCGGGCGATGTGGAAGGCCTCGTGAATCGCCTTGGGGATGTCGCGCGGATCCTGGATCAGGATCGAGTGCTTGACGATCGGCATCGTGATGCCGGAGATGTCCGCCTCCTGGAACCCGTCGGTGCCGATCAGCTCGGTGCGCACCTGGCCGGTCAGGAAGACCGTCGGCACGCTGTCCATGACGGCGTCGGCGATGGAGGTGACGAGGTTCGTGGCGCCCGGACCGCTCGTAGCGAGCGCGACGCCGACGTTGCCGGAGGCCTTCGCGTAGCCCTCGGCCGCGTGGCCGGCCCCCTGCTCGTGGCGGCACTGGACGTGCCGGATGCCGGCGTCGTAGAGCGCGTCGTAGGTCGGAAGGTTCGCGCCACCGGGGATGCCGAATACGCTCTCGACGCCCTCGGCCTTGAGGCATTCCATGATGGCGTCGACGGCTCGCATCGCTGCTCCTGCTCCCTTCCGGATCGCTGCTCGGCTGGCCGGGCGGCCAGGGAGGGCCAGTGTAACAGCGCCTTTTCCGCGCTCAGACGGGGTTTCCTGCGGGCTCGGCCAGCTCCTCGGGATAGTCGAGATCCCTCCCGCAGCGCTTGCAGACCTGGTCGCTCACGGGCACCACGAACCCGCACTCCGGGCAGCGCCGGCGCGGCTCGCGGCGCTGGTCGCGCATCAGCAGGACGGCGAGGATGCCGATTCCGGGCAGCGCCGCGCCGACCAGGAACCAGATGACGATCGAGCCGCCCTTCATCCGCCCGATCGCAGCAGTGGCGATCCCGAACGCGAGAGCGACGACGATGAACTCCACGGCCTGGCGGCGCTCAGAGAACGCGCAGCGCCCAGATGACGGCGATCACGGCGACGATCGCGACCACGATCCATGCGATCGCCGCAACGAAGCCGAGCACCAACTTGAACAGGACGTACGCGGCAACGACGAGCACCAACACCGCAAGGGCCTTGCGAGCGATGTCTGACAGGGCTTCTCCCATGCCCTGAAGTTTGGCAGACCTAGGACGCCTTCCGGCTGCGTTCCTCGAGCCACGGAATGAGCGCGCGCACCGTCAGGAACACGACGGCGAAAAGCAACGCCAGGCCCAGCGCGAACCACACCCAATGCTCGAGCGCCCACTCCCCCACGTCCTGGATGTCGTCCCAGCCCGCGAGCAGCCAGGTGCCGGCGATGACGTTGCGCGCGACCCTCCATACGACGACCGTCGCCACCACCCCTGCCGCCACCGACTTGTGGCGGGAGAGCCAGGCGAGCAGCCCGCTCAAAGCAGACGCGCGGGCCGGGTCGGCAGGTAGCGGTCGAGACCGGGAAGCGGCACCGAGGACATCACCCAGGCGGGCCAGTAGACCCTGAAGCCGAGCCGCCGCAGCCGGTCGAGGAGCCACCACGAGCTGGTGGTGCAGTAGACGCCGAAGGTCTCGGGCTCGAGCATCTTCGCAACCCGGTCCAGCGCGGCGAGCACAACAGGGACGAGGTCATCGGCCGTCTCCGCGACCGCGGGGCCGATGTCGCCCTCGGCGCTCACCCAGCACAACGCCCTGGTGTCACCGGAGCTCGGGTCGAGATAGGCCAGGCAGGTGCGCGTGCGGCCGAAGAAGTCCTGCAGAAGCGGGCGCTCGTGGCCGATCGCCTCCGGCTCGAGCCGCTTCCACTCGGTGCTCGCGCGCTCCTTCGTGAGCGCGTGTACCGCGGGCTCGGTCGCATCCACCTCCTGGGCGCGCTGCTCGAGGTACTGGTCGACGCGATGGCGCATATGCCAATGACCGGTCACCGGCATTACGCCGAACTCGGTGTAGAGGGTGAGGTCGACGGGCGTTCCGAGCGTCACGACCACCCGGCCCAGCTCGGGCGAGGGCGAGCCGGGCCAGATGCGCTCGAGCAGCGCCCTGCCGATTCCGCGCCCCGCATAGTCGGGCGCCACCCAGAGCTCGGTCAGCTCGTCCATGACGCCGAAGCGCGAGGAGCTCGCGTAGCCGACCATGCCGTCGGCGCTCTCGCAAATCCAGAACGCGCCGTCCTCCTGTGCGGCGACGAACTCGATGAACGCCCGCGAGCGCTCCCACTCCTCCCGGATCGCGTCACGGTCGCGGCCCTGGCCGGGGCGGAGCAGGCCGCGCGTGCGCCGGGAGGCGTCCCAGGCCGACTCAGCGAGCTCGAAAGCGGCCCGCAGATCGGCCGGTCCGCCCTCACGGAAGCTGAGCTCGGTCACCCGGCCGAGGCTAACGAGCAGCCCGGCGGGCCGCCTTGAGGGCCGGTCGCATCGCGACCGGCAGCCTCCGGCGCACGCGCCAGGGCGCGCCGGCGAAGGCGTGGTTCGCGACGGTCGCGAAGCCCTCCTCGTCCACGCGCATTGCCAGCAGCAGATGAGCCACGCGGTCGGAAGGGGGCAGCTCCGGCTCGCTTACGCGCACGCAGAAGCAGTGAACGCGCGAGCCGCCGGGCGTCACGAGCAGGGCGCCCGCCTCGCCGATGAGCCAGACACCGAGGGCGCCCTTCTCGAGGGCGAGGCCCGTCCGGCGCTGCAGCTCGCGCTCGTTGTGGCCGAGCAGGTCGCCGAGCAGCCCTTGCGCGACCGGCTCCGCGTTCTCGTTGCGCGGGCCTTTCGGGCGCACCACGCTGGCCCCGCGAAAGGCGTACAGCTCGGGGATGATCCAGGCGTGCGCGAGCGCCGCCACGGCGACGGGGGCGGACAGCGGCTCGAGCCACAGCATGCCGACGCCCGCGGCCACGAACGGGACCGTGTACAGGAGCGTCCACCCGTGCCAGATCCGCCCCCAGCGACGCAGCCACTGCGCGTTCGTCCGCTGGCGCCAGGGAACCGACGCCAGCTCGGGAAGGGCCTGCTCCATCAACCGCCCGCGATCGGGCGGCGCATGATCACGAGCCCGGCCGCGCGCGGCAGCTCGCGCACATGCGTCGCCTTGCCCGGCCCGTCCGGCACCGTGCCGATGTAGCCGAGACCCTGTTGCTCCTGAAACTCGCTGACCGCGGCCTCGAACGCCGCGTCGTCGGCCTCGGTCCACTCGGCGAGCGTCGTGTGCCCCGTGCCGTCCATCCGGATCAGTCGCGCCATCTCGATCTCCTCTCGGAACGCTCGAGATGGATGGTACGCCGCGCGCCTCAGCGGTTCACGAGGGTGACGCGCTCAGGCGTCGGGGCAGGGCGCCATCTCGGTCGTGCCCGGCCACACGCAGCCGTCGGTCCGCCGCGGGCGGCGGTCGGGTCGGATCTTCAAGCGCGTGAACTTCCCGATGCGGTCGCCGCGGCGGACGAGCACCTCGAGGGCGACACCCGCCGGCATCAATCGCTCGGCGGCCTTGAGTCGCAGCTGCGGCCGCCGGACCACTCGCGACACACGCGTGAGCGGGCACGCCTCACCGCGGCAGCGGACCAGCACCCGTGCCCCGATCGGTGCACGCACCGTGAGCAGATCGATGCTGGTGCCCGCCTGCCTCACCGTGCCCGCCACCGTCACCACCGGGAACGGGCTCAGCAGCCGAGGACGGCCGGTTCCGTTCGAGGCCGGCGGCGGAGCGGTGCCGGCCCCGGGCGCGGTGGGAGCCGGGGCTTCGACTTTGATCCTCTTCTTCTCCGAGTCGCGGTCGAGGGAGAGGTCGGTGACCGTCACCATCACCTCCCAGTCGCCCGCGGCCGGAGCGGTCGTCGTACAGGTGGTGCCGGACAGGGTGAGCCCTTCGCACGTGCCGCGCCCATCGAGGTCCCACTCGGTGAGCGTGATCGGCGAGACCGGCCTGTCGTCATCGCCGCTGTCGTCTGGCATCGATGTCGACACCAGCGTCACCGGCGCCCCCGCCACCACGGGCTTCGGTGTCCAGTCGAAGTCAGCCTCCGGATTTGCGAGTGCGACGGCTGCTCCCGATGGGAAGACGACCGCGCCGGTTGTCAGCAGGCAGGCCGTGAGCAGAAGCCTGACTCGACTTGTTCGCATCCGCACAACCAACGTGGGGGCGCTCCCACGACTTGCGGTATTGGGGACGGACCGCCGTGCTCAGCTGTCGGGGCAGGGCGCCAGCTGGTTCGTGCCCGGCCACAGGCAGCCGTCGGTCCGCTTGGGCCGCTTGTTGTGGCGCAGCTTCAGGCGCGTGAACTTCCCGATCCGGTCGCCGCGGCGGACGAGCACCTCGAGGGCGACGCCGGCGGGCATGAGCCGCTCGGCGGCCTTCACCCGCAGCCGTCCGCGGCCGACCACCTTCGACAGCGGCTTGAGCCCGCAGCCCTTGCCGCGGCAGCGAACCTGGACGCGTGAACCGTGCGGCGCGCGCACCGCCAGCAGGTCGATCTTGGTGCCGGTGGGCCTCAGGCTGCCGCCCACGGTGACGACCGGGAACGGGCTCAGCAGTCTGGGGAGCGGGGCGGTTGCCACCGTGTTGCCGACTGTCTGGCCACCCGAGGGCGTTGTCACCGGGGTCGACGCTGTCGGCGGAGCAGGCGTGCCTGGCTCTCGAACGACCAGCGTGAGCGACGCTGTGTCTCGCGCCCCCATGTTGTCGGTAACGCGCAGCGAGATCGTCTTCGGGCCCGGCGTGGTGAACTTGTGGGTCGCGACGGCGCTTGTGCCGTCATCGAAGGCGCCGTCACCGTCGAGGTCCCAGGCGACCGAGGCGATCCTGCCATCCGGGTCGTCCGAGTACGAAACGACGGTCACCTCGTCCCCAGGCAGCGGCGACGAGGGAAGCGCCGCGAAGACTGCCGTGGGCGGCACGTTGGGCGGCGGCGGGGGCGGAGCCGGATTGACGACGGTGAGCGTCTGGGTGACCGAGGCGCTCCCAAGCAGGTCGCCGACCGTGAGTTGCACCTGCCAGGGCCCGGCGCTCGGAGCAGTCCTCGTGCACGTGGCCTCCGTCGACGGCCCCCCCTCGCACGAGATGTTCCACTCATACGACGTGATCGGGGTGAGGTCGTCGAGCGGCGTTGATGTCGACGTGAACGTCACCGCAGTCCCCGTGACGACCTCTTGAGGTGCCCACGTGAAGCCGGGCACGGGAGTCGCCGAGGCGACGCCGGTTCCGAGCGGGGACACGACCGCGCCCACCGTCAGCAGGCAGGCGCAGAGCAGAAGCCTGAGGCGACTGGAACCCATCCGGCCGACCAACGTGGGGGCGCGCTCACCGTTTTGCAGGTTTGGCGGGTAAGTCCGTGCATTCGCCCTCAGACGGGCGCAATTTGCGGGATTAGCGTGCGCTGAACCCGGGGCTCGCCGAGTCCCTCGCAGATCGGGCGGTCCACTCGGCGAGCGTCGTATGCCCCGACCGTCCATCCGGATCAGCGCCATCCCGAGCTCCTCTCGGAAGCCTGCCTGGATGGTACGCCGCTGCCGCCCCCTCCCTTCCGCAGCCGGATGAGGGCTTATGGGCGGACGATTACCGGCTCCGAGGATGCTGGCCTTGCATCCATGCACGACCTGAGCCCCTTTGCGCACGTCCATTACGCGATGTACGGTGAAACTTTGGACTTTCGCCTGCTGGGCCCGCTTGAAGTTCTCGGCGATGGTGGTCGGGCGCTGTCGATAGGCAGCGGGCGACAGCGTGCTCTGCTGGCCCTCCTGGTCCTTCGTGCGAACGAGCTGGTTGCGAGCGATCGGCTGGTGGAGGAGCTGTGGGGCGAGGCGCCTCCGCCCACGGCGCACAAGATGCTTCAGAACCAGGTGTCTTCCCTGCGGCGAGCACTTGGCCGAAACGGGCGCCTCGAGACCCAGGGAAGCGCCTACCGGCTGAACGTCCACCCGGGCGAGCTGGATGTGGACCGCTTCGAGGAGCTTGTTGCTCAGGGCCGGGCCGAGATGGAGTCCGATCCGGACGGCGCGGCGGAGAAGCTCCGGCAGGCACTCGACCTCTGGCGCGGACCTCCACTCTCCGATCTCGCCTATGAGCCGTTTACGCAGACCGAGATCGCCCGCTTGGAGGAGAGGCGCTGGGCGGCCTTCGAGGCGCGCGTAGCGGCCGAGCTGGCTCTCGGCCGCCACGCGGACCTGGTCTCGGATCTCGAAGCGGCCGTGGCTGAGCAGCCGCTCCGCGAGCACCTCCACGGCCAGCTGATGCTCGCCCTGTACCGCTGCGGCCGCCAGGCCGAGGCGCTCGAGGCCTACCGCACGGCGCGCCGCACGCTGGTCGAGGAGATCGGGGTCGAGCCGGGCGCGGAGCTCCGGGTGCTGCACGACGCGATCCTTGCGCAGGACCCCGGTCTTGATGCTCCGGCCGGCCAGGAGGAGTTCCCGGCGGCGCTCGATGGCGGCTCGCCGCTGCTGGCGGGCCGGGATCGCGAGCTGGCCGAGCTGATCGCGCTGCTGGCCGAGGCCTGCGAGGGGCGCGGCGGCGTGGCGCTCGTCTCCGGCCCGCGTGGTATCGGCAAGACCCGCTTGGCCGCCGAGCTCGCTCGGGAGTCGGTCCGGCGGCGGATGGCAGTCCACTACGCGGGCGCGGGCACGGATCCTGGTGACGCGCTCGCCGCGCTTGTGCGTGCGGAGGAGAGCGAGCGCCCGACGCTGCTCATCCTCGACGACGCCGATGATGCCGGCCGCGACGTGCTCGATCGCGCCGCGGAGCTCGGTCGCGGCAGTAGCGGCCGGCGACTTCTGGTACTCGTCCTGCACGCGCGCCCGGAACCGCCTTCGGCGTTCGGAGCCATGGCTGAACGAAGCCTCGAGCTCCGTCCGCTCGGTGAGGAGGCCATAGCGGGGATCGCGCACCTCTACCTGCCGGCCGGGGCCGGCCCACCTCCGATCGAGGAACTGGCGACTGAGAGCGGCGGCGTTCCGCTTGCCGTGCATCGCGCGGCGGAACGATGGGCGCGGGCGCAGGCCTCACGGGTGGCCGGAGCGAACGCGGACCGAGCCGCCATCGAGCGCGGCCGGCTGCGCGCCGCGGAGGCCGATCTCTCCGGCGACCTGCTCGCCCTCCGGACGCTCGACGAGCGCGGCCGGCTCTACCGGGGTGACGAGGACGATGCCCCGCTGCCGGCGGTCTGTCCCTTCCTCGGGCTCGCCACATTCGACGCCGCCCACGCGGAGTACTTCTTCGGTCGCGAGCGGCTCGTGGCCGAACTGGTCGCACGGCTCGTGGGCTCGCCCCTCCTCGCGGTGGTCGGACCGTCCGGCAGCGGGAAGTCCTCGGCCGTCCGGGCCGGCCTGCTGCCGGCGCTCGCAAGCGGGGTGCTGCCCGGATCCGCGCGCTGGCGCCGGGGGCTCATGCGTCCCGGCGCACATCCGCTGGCCGCCCTCCAGTGGGCGCTGCCGGAGGAAGGCGAGCGGGCGGTGCTCGTCGTCGACCAGTTCGAAGAGGTGTTCACGCTCTGCCGCGACGAGCCGGAGCGGACGGACTTCCTGAACGCGCTCGTGGCGCTGGCGGAGGACCGTGACCGGCAAGTTCAGGTCGTGGTGGCCATGCGCGCGGACTTCTACGGGCGCTGTGCGACGCACGACCGCCTCGCGCGGCTCGTGGGGGCGAACCAGGTGCTCGTCGGCCCGATGGGGCGTGACGAGCTGCGCAGGGCAATCGTCGAGCCGGCGCGCCGGGTCGGGCTCAGGGTCGAGCCGACGCTTGTGGACGCCCTCATCGCGGACGTCGAGGGCGAGGCAGGGGGCCTGCCGCTGCTGTCCGCGGCGCTGCTCGAGCAGTGGCAGGAGCGCGACGGGCGCGTTTTGCGCCGTGCCGCGTACGATCGCGCCGGCGGTGTACGCGGCGCGGTGGGCCGGCTCGCCGAGGCCACCTACACGCGGCTGTCCGAGCCCGAGCGGATCGCCGCTCGGCGCATCCTGCTGCGGCTGGCCGACGCCGGCGAGCAGGAATCCGCGTTCGTCCGCCGGCGGGTGCCGCTGGAGGAGCTCGATGCGGAGCGCGACGCGCCCACCGCGGCCGCGCTGGCCGCACTCACGGACAGCCGGCTCGTGACCGTGGACGAGGGGACGCTCGAGGTGGCGCACGAGGCGTTGCTGCGTGAATGGCCACGCCTGCGCGGCTGGCTCGAGGAGGATGCCGAGGGGCGTCGCCTTCACCAGCACCTGATCGACGCGGCGAGCGAGTGGCAGGCGGGCGGCCGCGATTCCGGCGAGCTATACCGCGGCGCACGGCTCGCCTCGGCACTCGAGTGGGCCCCGGCCCACGAAAGCGACCTCAACGAGCTCGAGCGCGCGTTCCTCGACGAGAGCCGTGCCGAGGCCGAGCACGAGGCCGAGCACCAGCGCCGAGCGAACCGCCGGCTGCGTGTCGTGCTGGCCGGCCTCGCCGCCCTGCTGGCACTCGCGGTGGTGGCAGGCATCGTGGCGCTCAACCAGCGCGGCGAGGCCCGCGACTCCGCCCGCGTGGCCGACGCCCAGCGTCTCGGCACCGAGGCGCTGGGGCAGGAACGCCTCGACGAGGCGCTCCTGTTGACCAGAGCAGCCGTGGAGCTGGACGAATCCCCGGCCACCCTCGGCAGCATGCTCTCGGTGCTGCTGCGCAATCCGGCGGCGATCGGCGTGCTCAACCACGGCTCGCCTCTGTACGGGGCGGCCTTCAGCCCGGACGGGCGGTTGATCGCTACCGGGGACGAGCGCGGCGCCGTCACCGTCTACGACGCCGCCACTCGCCGCCCGGTCGGCGCGCCCTACGTGATCGAGGGCGGCCTCGTACAGAACGTGCGCTTCACGCCGGACGGCGCGTCGATCGTCATCAGTTCCATGGACCCGCAAAACCGGGACCACAACGGCCTCGTGGATGTGATCGACGCCCGGACTCTGAAGCGCACGCTCCGGGTGAGGGTGCCTCCGCTGCCCGGCCCGCCGAACTGGGTGTACCCGGACGTCGTGTTCCCGCCGAGCGGTCCGGACCTCCTCGTGCGCCTGGTGCACGGCTCCGGGCCGGCCGGGCCGGTCGGGCCGGTGTATCGGGTGGACGGGAAGACGGGCGACGTCACGGATCGGCTCCTCGTAGGGCAGCACGCATCCGACTCCTACGCGTCGTGGACGGCGGACCGCGAGCGGTTCTTCCTCACGAGCCTGCGGGACGACCGGACGTGGGAGCTCGACCCGGAGCCGCTTCGCGTGGTGCGCTCTTGGCCGGTCGGGGACACGGCCGGGGCGGTCAGCCCCGACGGACGGGTGTTCGCGCTCGGCTCCGAGGCGGGTCGAGTGAGGTTGCTCGACCTGGACTCCGGCCAGACCCGTTCGTTCGCCGGCGGTCTCGACGGAACCGTGTACCGGATGAGGTTCACACCTGACGGACGGACGCTCGTGACCGCCGGCGAGCTTGGACAGCTCTACACGTGGGACGTCGAGCGCGGAGCCATCGCCGAGCGGCTCAGCGGCCATACCGGCAACATCGACGGGCTCGACGTTGCGACCGACGGAAGGACGCTTCTCACAGCTTCGGCCGACACGCGCGCCATCCTCTGGGACCTGGCCGGAGGCCGCCGACTCGACCGGCGCTTCGCCGTCGAGCCGCGCTTCGACGTCCTCGAGACACCGCGAGGGCTCGCTGTGAGCCCCGACGGGCGCACCCTGGCGTTCACGCAGAGCGACGGGTCGGTCGACTTGATCGACGCACGGACTCTGGAGCCGCGGGCGAGCGTCCGCGCCACGGGGGGCTTTGCCGCCTCGGTCGACTTCAGCCCGGACGGTCGGCTGCTCGCGGTCACCGGCGAGAGCGGGCTGGTCACACTGTGGGACGCCCGGACCCTGGCACCCGAAGGGACGCTCCGCGGGTTGCGGGGTCCCTCCCAGGCGCTGGCCTTCTCGCCCGACGGGAAGCTGCTCGCCGCCGCCGAATCGGGGCAGGGCACGGGGCCGCACCGGCTGCGCGTCTGGGATGTCCGCCGTCGGCAGCTCACGAACTTTCGAGCGCGAACGGCCGCCGGTCTCATCGCGTTCAGCCCGGACGGCGAGCTGATCGCGGCGGCTGCGGCCGATCGCGGCACGGAGATCCTCGACGCGCGCACCGGCGACCTCGTCAGGCGGCTGGAGGTCGGGAAGCTCGCGGGTGAGGGAGGCTTCTCGCGATCGGTGGCCTTCTCGCCGGACGGCGATCTTCTCATCGTCGGGCAGTTCAACGGCACGGGGCGCCTGTTCTCCACCAATACCTGGAAGCAGGTCGGCCGGCCGCTTCGAGCGCACACGGCGCGCATCACCTTCCCGGAGTTCTCTCCGGACGGGCGTACGCTGATCACCGCGTCGGCCGACGGCAGCGTGATTCTCTGGGACGCCGCCTCGCAAAAGCAGATCGGCGCGCCGATCGAGCTCGAGGCGAACGCCTACGTTTCCGCCGCACTGAGCCCGGACGGCAAGCGCCTCTACGCGATCTCGGCCGGGGACCTCTGGGAGACCGTCAACAGGTCGCCGGACGTCGGGGTCAGCTTCGACATGTCGCCGGACGCTTGGAAGCGCCACGCGTGCGCTGTCGCTGGGCGCGACATCAGCCCGGGCGAGTGGCAGCAGGCGCTGCCCGGGCGGCCCTTCCAGTCCGTCTGCTCCCGCGACTGACCCTCGCTCTTCGCCGGATTACCGCCGGTTAGCGGGCCGTGAGCGCCCGGTTACCGCCGCAGCGGACCCTGCTGTCGATCGACCGCACGGAGCGGTCAGCGACAGAGAGGAGCAGCAATGTTCTCGCCCCCGTACACGAAGCGCCTGGCGACGGCCCTTGCCGGCGCGGCCCTCGCGAGCGCCTTGGCAGTGTCCGGCGCCTCCGCGGACCCACACGCCATCGATGCCGCCAACAGGGAGGCAAATCCGCCCTACGTGGCGCCGCCGCCGTCCTCGATCGCTGCGTCTGCGGCCGAGGAGTACCAGGACCTGCGGATGCCCGACAGGCGCACACCGCCCGAGCACTACGCCCCGGCGCTGGACCAGCAGCCGGTCGCTGACGAGCCGTCCGAGCCCTCCGGGTTCGACTTCGTCTCGGCCGCAATCGGAGCGATCGCCGCGGGCGCCCTCGCACTCGTGCTCATGGCGACGCTCGGCCTGCGGAGGCCGCCGCGCGGCCGTCCCGCGAGCGCGTGAGGCAGGTGAACGAGATGACCACGAGACACATGCGCAGGACCGGCCTGCTCGCGGCGCTCGCCGCGCTGCTGGCGGTCGCAGCCGCACCGGCCCGCGCCGACACCGTCAGCGACTGGAATCAGACCGCGGCGAACACGTTGATCGGCACGACGCCGCCGTTGCAGCCGCCTCAGATCACCGTGCCGCACCTGGCGATGGTCCACGGCGCCGTGTACGACGCCGTCAACGCCATCGACGGCGGCCATGAGGGCTATCTGCTCTCGGCCAAGGTCGGGCGGCCGACCGACTCCAAGGACGCGGCGGCTGCCACGGCCGCCCACCGCGTCCTCGTCCACCTCGTGCCGGCGCAACAGGCCGCGCTGGACGCGCAGCTGGCGTCGTCGCTGGCGCCGATCCCCGATGGACGCCCGAAGAGGCGCGGGATCGCCGTCGGCGAGGCGGCGGGGGCCGCAATGGTCGCGGCGCGGACGGACGACGGCCGCTTCGGGCTCCCGGGCTTCCCGGTGGGCTCGGCCCCCGGTGTCTGGAGGCCGGTGCTGCCGATGTTCGTGAACGACCCGAACGCCTGGCTCCGGGACGTCGAGCCTTTCCTGATCCGGAGCTCGTCGCAGTTCCGCTCGGAGGGGCCGCTTCCGCTCACGAGCCGCAGGTACGCCCGTGAGTTCGAGGAGGTCAGGACGATGGGCTCGGCGACGGACAGCGGCCGCTCGCCCGAGCAGACGCTGGCCGCGCAGTACTGGGCCGAGAACCCGGCGGTGACGTGGAACCGGACGTTCCGCACGCTGTCGGCGCAGCAGGGCCTGTCGCTGGTCGACAACGCCCGCTTCTTCGCGGTGCTCTACATGACCGCGACGGACGCGCTGATCAGCGTCTGGGACGACAAGGCCCACTGGTCGTTCTGGCGCCCGATCACGGCGATCCGGGAGGCCGGCACTGACGGCAACCCGCGCACCGAGCCGGACCCGGATTGGCTCCCGCTGATCCCGACGCCGCCGTACCCCGAGCACCCGTCGGGGCACACCGGCTTCAGCGGCTCGATCGTGGAGACGCTCCAGCAGTTCTTCGGCACCGACAAGGTGACGTGGAGCGACACGAACGCCGCCGGCACGCGCACCTTCACCCGCTTCTCCCAGGCGATCGACGACGTTGTCAACGCCAGGGTGTGGTCCGGAATCCACTTCCGGACCGCGGACGAGCAGGGTGAACGGATCGGTAGTCAGGTGGCCAGCTACGTCGGGCAGCGCTACTTCGAGCCCCGGCACCGTTGACACCCTCCGGCAGGGCGGGTCGCTCCGGCGGCCCGCCCGCGCCGGGTCTCAGCCGATGCGCTCGCGGATCAGGCGCTGCACCTCGCCGCCGTCCGCACGGCCCTTGGTCTCGCGCATGACGGCGCCGATGATCGCGCCGATCGCCTGGCCCTTGCCCGCACGGATCTTCTCGACGGCGTCCGGGTTGTCCGCGATCGCGCGCTCGACGATCGCCTCGAGCTCGGTCGAGTCGGCCGCGCCGAGGCCGCGCTCCTCGATCACCGCCGCGGGCTCGCCGCCCTCCGCCACGAGCACGTCGAGCACCTCCTTGGCGGCGGAGGCGGAGACCTGCTTCGCCCCCACCATCTCCACGAGCCGGGCGAGCGCGCCGGGCTCGAGGCGGGTGGCGGCGGGATCGGCGTCGCCGATCTTCGCCGCGAGCTCGTTGGTGGTCCAGTTGGCGAGCGCGCGGGTGTCGCCGTTGCCCGAGGCGCTCAGCGCCTCCTCGAAGAAGTCGCCGAGCTCGAAACGGAAGGCGAGCAGCCGGGCCATGTCGGCCGGCAGCTCCAGCTCCTGCTCGAAGCGCTCCGCGCGCGCGGCCGGCAGCTCCGGCAGCGCCGCGCGCGCCCGTTCGAGCATCTCGGCGGTAGGGGCGATCGGGACGAGGTCCGGCTCCGGGAAGTAGCGGTAGTCGTGCGCCTCCTCCTTCGAGCGGAGCGAGCTCAGGGTGTCGCTGCGCGGGTCGTAGTGGAGCGTCTCCTGCTCGACCTGCCCGCCGTCGCGGATGATCGCCTCCTGGCGCGCGATCTCGGCAGTAATGCCGTGCTCGAGAAAGCGGAACGAGTTCATGTTCTTGAGCTCGGTCTTCGTGCCGAGGGTCGCCTCGCCGGCGGGCCGGATCGACACGTTCGCATCGACCCTCAGCGACCCCTCCTCCATGTTCACGTCCGACACGCCCATGCGCCTGAGCGTCGCCTGCAGCAGGCGCCCGAACTCCGCCGCCTGGGCGGCCGAGCGCAGGTCGGGCTCCGTGACGATCTCGACGAGCGGGGTGCCCCCGCGGTTGAAGTCGACGACGCTCGCCTGGGCGCCCTGGATGCGCCCGGAAGCGCCCGCGTGGACGAGCTTCGCGGCGTCCTCCTCGAGGTGCACGCGGTGGATGCGCACATCGCCGAGCCGGCCGCCCGTCGCGAGCGGGATGTCGTACTGGCTGATCTGGTAGCCCTTCGGCAGGTCCGGATAGAAGTAGTTCTTGCGGTGGAAGATCGAGCGCGGCGCGATCTCGCAGCCGAACGCCATCGCGATCATCAGCCCGTAGTGGACCGCCTCGGCGTTCGTGACCGGCAGCGTGCCGGGGTGGCCGAGGCAGACCGGGCAGGTGAGCGTGTTGGGCTCCTCGCCGAACGAGAGCGCGCAGGCGCAGAACATCTTCGTGCGCGTGCTCAGCTGGACGTGGATCTCGATGCCGATCACCGGCTCGTAGGCGCGTGTCTCGGGCTCGGTGATGCTCATCGGAGCACCGGCACCCCCTCGAAGCCGATCGCCCGCTCGAGCGCGTGGGCGGCGTCGAGGATGCCCGCCTCGCTGAATGCGGGCCCGGCGATCTGGAAGCCGACGGGCAGGCCCTCGCTGAGGCCGGCGGGGATCGAGATCGCGGGCGTGCCGGCGAGCGGCATCGGCACGGTGAAGTAGTCGGACAGGTACATCGCGATCGGATCGGCGGTGCGCTCGCCGAGCTCGAAGGCGACCGTCGGCGAGGTGGGCGTGACGAGGAAGTCGACCTTCTCGAAGGCGGCGCGGAAGTCCTCGACGATCTTGGTGCGCACCTTCTGCGCCTTGCCGTAGTAGGCCTCGTAGTAGCCGGACGAGAGTGCGTAGGTGCCGATCATGATGCGCCGCTTGACCTCGTCGCCGAAGCCGTCGTGACGGGTCTGCTCGTACATCGAGGTGAGGTCGCCGTTCCCGGAGCGGAGGCCGTAGCGGACGCCGTCGTAGCGGGCCAGGTTGGCGCTCGCCTCGGCCGGCGCGATCACGTAGTAGGCGGACAGGCCGAGTCCGGCGCTCGGCATCTCGACCGGCTGAACCGAGCCGCCGAGCTCCTCGATCTTCGCGAGCGTGTCGCGCACGACGTCCGCCACGCCCGGCTCGAGCCCCTCCTCGTCGAGCCCCCAGACGCCGAAGCGCAGGCCGTCGAGCCGCTCCGCGCTCGGCAGCGGGATCTCGCCCGGGATCCCGAGCGAGGTCGAGTCGCATGGGTCGCGCCCCTGGAGGATGCGCAGCATGAGCGCGGCGTCCGTCACGTCGCGCGTGAGCGGCCCACACTGGTCGAGCGACGAGGCGAAGGCGATCATGCCGTAGCGCGAGACGGCCCCGTAGGTCGGCTTCATGCCGACGATGCCGCATAGCGCGGCGGGCTGGCGAATCGAGCCGCCGGTGTCCGTCCCGATCGCCCAGGGCGCGAGGCCCGCGGCCACCGCCGCGGCGCTGCCGCCGCTCGAGCCGCCCGGCACGCGGGTGCGGTCCCATGGGTTCTGGACGGGGCCGTACCCCGAGTTCTCGTTGGAGGAGCCCATGGCGAACTCGTCCTGGTTCGTCTTGCCGAGCACCGCCGCGCCTGCCGCCTGCAGGTGGCGGACGGAGGTCGCGGTGTAGGGCGGCCGGTAGCCCTCGAGGATCCGCGAGCCGGCGGAGCTCGGCACCCCCTCGACACAGAAGAGGTCCTTGGCGGCGAACGGCGGCAGCTCCCCGGCCTCGGGGGGCGCCTCGTCCGCCACCCACAGGTAGGCCCCGAGCTCGTCAGCGGCCGCGCGGCCGCGCCAGAAGTCGAACACCTCGGACGGCGACGCCTCGCCGGCGCGCACGAGCTCGGCCTGCTGCGCCGCCGTGAGCTCGAGCAGGTCGGTCACGCCTGTCCCGGGCTGGGCACCCTGAAGCCGCTGTCGACGGGATCCGGAGCCTGCTCGAGCGCACGCGCCTTCGGCAAGCACGGGCGCGGCACGTCCTCGCGCAGTACGTTCTGGAGCTCGACCACGTGCGAGGTCGGCTCGACCCCGTCGAGGTCGAGCCGGTCCATCTGCTCGACGTACTCGACGATCTTGGAGAGCTCGGGCGCGAGCCGCTCGATCTCCTCGTCGGAGAAGCGGAGGCGCGCGAGCTTGGCGACGTGCAGGACCTGGTCGCGATCGATCATCGGCGCGATTGTAGGTCGGCCGCGCCGGCGCTCTCCTCCTCGCGCACCGAGACCGCTGCGGCGGAGAGGCGCGCGAACGTCACGCGCGCGGCTCGCGGCGCGGCGCCGGGATCGTCTCGATCTCCGGCGGCGGGGGCACCGGGCGGCCGCTCAGGTCGGTGTGGCGGCCCGGCGGCGAGGGGCGCTCGTCGCGGAGGGCGATCAGCGAGCCGGCGGCAATCCCGAGCGCGCCTGCCAGGCCGAGCCAGAGCCCCCACTCGCGGGCGTCGGCGCCGTCGGGCAGGTCGAGCACGCGGACAAGCACGAGCACGACGCCCAGCAGCCCGAGCAGGCTCACGAACACGTTGAACGCGAGCGGGAAGGCGGGCATGCGCTGGACCGCGGTGATCAGGAGGAGTGCGACGGCTGCCGCCGCGATAAGCGCCAGGATCAGGTCGAGGACGGCGAGAGACTCGAACGCGCTCGCGTCTGGAAGGTCGTCCGAGCCGTACCACGGCGCGAACAGGGACACCAGCAGCGCGATTCCGGAGATCGCCGTGATCCATTCCCCGGCGCGCAGCCTTCGCAGGTCCATTCGACGCGGCAGCGTACCCGCGCCGGATGCCCGGCGCCGCCGGGTCCCCGGCGCCAGGGGAAGCGCCGGGGACCGACGGGCCGGGGCGCGCGGGTGCGCCCTGCGAGGGGAGTGGCGGCCCGCGCGGGCGGCTCGGGCGGGGTTCGACAGCGGCCCGCCAGGTCCGCTACGCCCGAACTCGATCTGAAGGCTCCCAGCCGTGCGGCCGTGGGCCTATGGGGGAAACCCGGCGTGGCCGGGTTCGGTTATCCGTACGCCCGCGGCGGCGCGCGGCCGCCATCATTGCTGCGATGAGGATCGCGCCGCTCCGCCTCCCGGTGGCCGGAATCGCCTTCATGGCGCTGGCGGACACGGCGATCGTCGCGCTCGCGCTGCCGCCGATCCTGCGCGAGCTCGACACGGACGTCGCCGGCGTGGCGGCGGTGCTCGGCGTGTATGCGGTGGTGCTGGCGCTCGGGCTGCCCGCCGCCGAGTGGCTGTGGCGCCGGACGGGCACGCGTGCCGTCGGCCTCGCCGGCGTCGCCCTGTTCGCCGGCGGCTCGCTCGCCTGCGGCCTAGCGGACACGCTCGACGTCCTGCTGATCGCCCGCGGCGTGCAGGCGCTCGGCGGCGCCGCGCTGCTGGTGAGCGCGTACGTCCTGCTCTCGGGCGAGACCGGCGGACGGCGCATGTGGCAGCTCGCCGTGCTGCTCGGCACCGCCGCCGGCCCCGCAATCGGCGGCGCGCTCACGCAGGCGTTCGGCTGGCGCTCGATCTTCCTGGTGCAGGCGCCCGTGGCGCTGCTCGCGCTGCCCGGCGTCCTGAGCGGCTCCGACGAGCTCGAGCACGTGCCTGGGGCCGGCGCGCGCCCGCCGCGCCGGCGGGCGCGCGACTGGCACGACGTGGAGGCGAGCGGGGTCGTGCGCCCGCGCTGGGCCCTCGGCCGCGTGCTTGCACTCGGCCTGATCTCGGGGGCGATCACCGCCGCCCTCTTCCTCACCGTCCTGCTGCTGATCAGCGGCTGGGGCATCGAGCCGCTGACTGCGGCGCTGGCGGTGACCGTAATGCCGCTCGCGGCGCTCGCGATGGTGCCGCTGCGCGGCTCGCCCGCCGTCCACGCGGCCGGCGGCGCGCTGCTCGTGGCGGCGGGCAGCGCATCGCTCGCCTTCCTCCCGACGGCCTCGGTCGCTTGGACGATCCTCCCTCAGGTCGCCGTCGGCGCCGGGATGGGCCTCGCCCTGCCGGCGCTCTCCGGCCGCCTGCTGCCCGAGCGCGACGGCCGGGACGCGGCGCGGCTGCTCGCGATCCGGCACCTCGGGATCGCGCTCGTGCTGCTGATCCTCGCCCCGATCGCGCAGAGCGAGCTCGACAGCACCCTCGACGAGACGCGCGAGCGCGGGGCCGCGATCATCCTCGACGCGCCGATCGACCCGCGGGTGAAGCTCGACATCGCGCCGAAGCTCTCCGAGAGCGTCGAGACCGAGGACCCGCGCGGCGGCCTCGAGCGCGTGTTCGCCGATGGGCG
Organism: uncultured Thermoleophilaceae bacterium; assembly: GCA_963734025.1. Lineage (GTDB taxonomy): Bacteria > Actinomycetota > Thermoleophilia > Solirubrobacterales > Thermoleophilaceae > JACVRW01. Next base: position 68,730 of record CAVTFR010000015.1, on the reverse strand, counting down.
CGCCGAGGTCGACGAGGACGAGCGCGCGGACTACGACGCGCTGGCCGAGCGCGCCGACGAGGTGCTCGTCGCCGGCGTCAACGACGGGTTCTCGACGGCCTTCCTGGTCGGCGCGGGACTGGCGCTGCTCGCCGCGCTGATCCTCGCCCCGGCTGCGCTCGGCTACAGCCTGGCCGGGGGGAGGCCGGCGCTCGCGGCCGGCGCATTGGTCCTGGCCGCGCTCGCGGTCGGCGCCTACGCGCTGGCCGCCGACAGCGAACGCCCCGCGGAGGTGGTGATCGCGGATCCCTGCGAGGACCGCGACAACCCCGGCAGCGGCGGCATCACCGGATTTCTCCAGGATGCCGCGCTGGTTGCCGTCGACGAGGTCGCCTGCCGGGTGGGGTCGTCACGCGAGGAGCTCGTCCTCGCGATGGTCGACGACGACGCGGCCCGCGACTACGAGCGTCGCTACGACGTCGATCCACGTTCCGTGATCGACCTCGCGGGCAGCGTGCTACCGGGCTAGCGGCCGTAGGTCATGACCGCGACGCCGTCGTCACCGACGGTCTTCGAGTCGACGAGCTTGAGCGTCTTCTTGTCGCTCGAGTCGCCCCACAGCCGCAGGCCGCTTCCGAGCACGACCGGGTAGACCATCAGCCGCAGCTCGTCGACTAGGTCGTTCTCGATGAGCGCCCGCGCGAGCTGAGCGCTGCCGTGCACGACGATGTCGCCGTCGTGCTCGTCCTTGATCCGCGCGACCGCCTCGCTGAGGTCTCCGTCGATCACCGTCGAGTTGGTCCAGTCCGGGTCCTTCAGCGTCGAGGAGACGACGTACTTCGGCATGTTGTTGAACTTGTCGGCGAACTCGCCTGCGCGCGACGGCCACGCGTCCGCGAAGCCCTCGTAGGTCACGCGGCCAAGCAGGAGCGCGTCGCTGCCCATCGTCTCGTCGAGCTTGAACCTGTCGCCGTCGTCTCCACGCGCCAGCTCGAAGGCCCAGCCGCCGTGCTTGAAGTCCTCCGAGCCGCCCGGATCCTCGATCACGCCGTCCAGCGAGATGAACTCGGTCACAACGATGCGTCCCATTTCGGTGCTCCTTTGTCGATGGTCTTACCAGGGCATCGAACGAGCCGGCCGGGAATCGACAACTAGGCGCGGGCAGCCTTGAGGGTGTTGACGAGGAGCATCGCCCGGGTCATCGGGCCGACGCCGCCCGGCACCGGCGTGATCGCGCCTGCCACCTCTCGCACGGCCTCGAAGTCGACGTCGCCGACCAGGCCGTCATCGGTGCGGTTGGTGCCCACGTCGATCACGACCGCGCCTTCGCGCACCATGTCCGCGGTCACGAGCCCAGCCGAGCCCACCGCGGCGATCAGCACGTCGGCCTCGCGGCACACGGCGGGCAGGTCGCGCGTCCGCGAGTGGCAGTGGGTGACCGTGGCGTTGGCGGCCAGCAGCAGCTGGGCGACCGGCTTGCCGACCAGGATGGAGCGCCCGATCACGACGGCGCGCGCCCCCTCCAGGTCCACCTCCGCCTCGGCGAGCAGCTCCATCACGCCCGCCGGCGTGCCCGGCACGAGCGCCTCGGGCCGGTCGTGCATCAGCAGGCCAGCGTTCACCGTGGTGAGGCCGTCGACGTCCTTGGCCGGGTCGATCAGGCCGAGGAACTCGTCCTGGTCGAGGGGCTCGGGAAGCGGCAGCTGGAGCAGGATGCCGTTCACCCGCTCGTCGTCGTTCAGGGAGCGGATCAGCGCGGCGAGCTCCGTCCGGGGCCACGTCGCCGCCCGGCTCGTGGTGAAACGACTCGATGCCCACCTCGGCGGAGTCCTCGCGCTTCATGCGCACGTATACGGCGGAGGCCGGATCGTCGCCGACGAGGATGGTGGCGAGGCCGGGCTTCCGGCTCAAGCCGGCCACCTCCTCGCCAACGCGAGCTTTGATGCGCTGGGCGACTGCCTTGCCGTCGATGATCCGGGCGGACATGAGCGCGCGGCAGCTTAATGCAGCGCAACACCGGTGACGGTCGCGGGTTCTCTTGTGCATGTGGCGTGCCGCGCTTCTGGCCCTCTGTGTCGTGCTGGTCGCCTCCCCGGTCGCATCCGCGCGGGTCCTTCAGACCGTCACACCGGCAGATCAGCTCGCCGAGGGCCCGCTGCTGGCGGGAGCGCGGGTCGCGTGGGAGGAGAACCGCTGCACGTCGCCGGGGGGCTGCGGCTTCGAGGCGGCGACGCGCTACCGCATCCGCGCGGCAGGGCCGGGCGGGGTGCGGACGCTCACGAGCGGCCGAATCCGATCGCTGCCGGGCGGCTCCAACTCGCTCTTCGAGGGCGTCTCCTTCGATCTCTCTCCACGCCGCTTCGTGCTCGCCTGGTCCCTGTTCGGGACCAACAGCGAGCAGGACTTCTGGGAGGGTGGCCTGCTCATCGGCGGGCGGGTGCCCACGAGGCTGAGGCACGTGCCGGGCGGGCGCTGCCGCGCTGAGCACCAGGCGGTCGAGCATCCCTTCGCGCTCGCGGGTGCCCTGGTCGCGTACGACCAGGACCCGTGTGACGAGGATCCGCGCCTGGTGCTGCGAGACGACGCCGCTGGAACAGTGAGGAGAATCGACCTCGGTCCACCTTCCGGATCCCTGAGCGACGTCTCGGTCGCCGGCCGCTGGGTCGCGACCGCCCACGGCGGACTGCTCCAGGTCCACGACGTGGCGACCGGTGCGCAGGCGTTCTCGTCGCCCCTGCCGCCCGGCACCCTCCACGGCATCGACGTGGCGCGTGACGGCCGCGTAGCGGTGACCGTCGGCGCGGACCGAGCGGGACGGCGCACCTGCCATCCGAGCCGGCTTTGGATTCGCGAAGCCGGAGGAACCTCGCTCGAGCTCCAGCGGCCCCAACCCTGCTGGGACGCCCGTCTGTCGCGCGACGGAGCCGTATACCTGAGGGGCGGACGCCGCCCTGCCCGGCTCGAGCTGCTCTCCCCCGGCGGCTCCATGCGAGTGATCTCCGAGTTCGGGTCGCGGCGGGTGCGAGAGCTGTTCGACGCCCAGCACATGCGGGCCGCGTTCGCCGTCCGGTGTGACGGCCGCCTTCGGATCCGGGTCGTGTCGCTCGGCGGCGCGCCGCGTGCCTGCTAGCGCCGCTTCAGCGGCGCGTAGTCTGCCATCAGCTTGCGCTCGGAGCCGTCGCCGGCGAAGCGCACCACCACCAGGCCGCCCGGCTCGACCCCGGTCACCACTCCCTCGCCGAACTGGGCGTGGACGACGTCGTCGCCGAGCGCGAAGCTCGCGCCGCCGCCTTCGGCGCCCGTCGGCTCCGGGACCGAGGCGCCTCCGCCCCAGGTCGCGGCCGCCGCGGGCCCCCGTGGGGCGTCCACGTCCTGGTCGGTGAACTCGACCGGGATCTCGTCGATGAAGCGGCTGCGGACGTTCCAGTCGCGGCTGCCGAAGAGGGCGCGCGTCCGGGCATGGGTCAGGTAGAGGACGCGCTTGGCGCGCGTGATGCCGACGTACGCGAGCCGGCGCTCCTCCTCGAGGTCGCCCGACTCGATCGAGCGCATGTGCGGGAAGACGCCGTCCTCGAGCCCGATGATGAAGACGATGCCGAACTCGAGGCCCTTGGCGTTGTGCATCGTCATGAGCGTCACGATCCCCTGCTCGTCGCGCAGGTTGTCCTGCTCGGAGAAGAGCGCGATCTGCTGCAGGAACTCCTCGACCGCTCCCTCCTCGGAGGCCGCGTCGTACTCGCGCCCCACCCCGACCAGCTCCTCGAGGTTCTCGAGCCGCACCTGCGACTCGACCGTGCGCTCGGCGCGCAGCGCGTCGGTGTAGCCGGTCTCCTCGAGCGTCTCCGCGAGGAGGTCGCCGACGCCGGCGCCGCCCTCGGCCCGCTCGCGCAGGCGCTCCATCACCGACATGAAGCGCCCGACCGCCTTGACCGCCGCCGTGCCGAGCCCGGGGATCTGCTCGGGTGCCGCGGCGACGTTCCAGACCGGCTCGCCGAGCGTGCTCGCGTAGTTCGTGATGCGCGCCTGCGAGGTGTTGCCGATGCCGCGCCGCGGCGAGTTGACGATCCGCCCGAAGGCCACCGTGTCTGCCGGGTTGACGAGCATCGTGAGATAGGCGAGCGCGTCCTTGATCTCCGCGCGCTCGTAGAAGCGGGTGCCGCCGATCACCTGGTAGCCGACCCCGTAGCGGACGAGCATGTCCTCGAGCACGCGGCTCTGCGCGTTGGTCCGGTAGAAGACCGCGATCTCGTTGCGCGACTCGCCCTCGTCCACGAGCCGCTCAATCTCGGAGACGACGAAGCGCGCCTCCGCGTGCTCGTCCTCGAGCTCGCGCACGTGCACCGGGTCGCCGTCGCCGAGCTCCGACCAGAGGAACTTGTCCTTGCGCGCGCGGTTGTTCGAGATCACCGCGTTGGAGGCGTTCAGGATCGTCTGCGTCGAGCGGTAGTTCTGCTCGAGCTTGACCACCTGGGCGTCCGGGAAGTCGTCCTCGAAGTCGAGGATGTTGCGGATGTCGGCGCCGCGAAAGCGGTAGATCGACTGGTCGTCGTCACCGACCACGCAGAGGTTGCGGTGCTCCTCCGAGAGCAGCTGCAGCCAGCGGTACTGGGCGCGGTTCGTGTCCTGGTACTCGTCAACCAGGACGTGCTTGAACGAGCGCCGATATCGGTCGCGCACCTCGGGGAAAAGCTCGAACAGGTTCACGCAGCGGAAGAGCAGGTCGTCGAAGTCCATCGCGTTCGCGGCGTGCAGGCGCTGCTCGTAGAGGTCGTAGACGTCGGCCGCCGTCTGCTCGAAGAAGGTCGAGACCTTGATCCGGTAGGCCTCCGCGTCGAGCAGGCCGTTCTTGGCATCGGAGATCTGGCGCCGGATGCCGCGCGGCGCGAAGCGCTTCGGATCGACGTCGAGCTCCTCGACGCAGTTCTTGACGAGCCGCAGCGAATCCTGCTCGTCGTAGATCGTGAAGCCGCGCGTATAGCCGAGCTTGTCGGCGTCGCTGCGCAGCATTCGGGCGCAGGCCGAGTGGAAGGTCATGACCCACATGGCGCGTACGCGGCCGCCGACGAGCGCTCCGACGCGCTCGCGCATCTCCTTCGCGGCCTTGTTGGTGAAAGTGATCGCGAGGATCTCGCCCGGGCGGGCCTGGCCCGTCCCGACGAGATGGGCGATGCGGTGGGTCAGCACGCGAGTCTTGCCGGACCCCGCTCCCGCGAGGATCAGGAGCGGGCCCTCCCCGTGCAGCACGGCCTCGCGCTGAGGCGCGTTCAGGCCCTCGAGGAGGGAGTCGGTTGCCGCTTCGGTCGACACCCCTCCGAGCATAGGGTCCCGCGCGGCCGGTCAGGGACCGGCGGGTCGGCTATGAGGCGGCCGTTGCGCGCCGACAGGAGCTACGAGGTCGGGCGCGCGTGCGGTTGGCGATCGCGTCACAGGTCGCGGCGGGCGAATGCCACGTGCGCGGCGAGGCCGACCAGGGCGAGATACGCGAGCGTCCACAGCCACAACAGCGCGCCGCCCTCCTGGGCGCCGCCGAACGGCCCGAGCCGCACTATCACGCCGGTCACGCCGCGCACGTCCTCGGTGAGCGCGTCGAGGCCGGCCTGGTAGAGCGCCTCGAAGGGCAGGAGCCAGGAGCTGACCTGGGCCACGTCCTCGAGCGTCTCGACGCTCAGCGCGTTGCCGATCTGGCCGAGCAGCCCGGCCGCGAGGCCGGCGCCGAAGAGCATGAAGACGGCGATGCCGTTGGCGGTCGAGGTGAGGAAGACCGACCCGAGGAGCGACAGCGCCGCGATCACGAGCACGGCCACGACCAGCCCGAGCCCGGGAAGCACCGGGCTGTCCGGCCACCAGCCGCCCGTGACGCCGGTGATCAGGAGCGAGAGCGTGTAGACGATCGCCACATAGGCCGCGCAGACGATCCCGGCGCCGCCGAAGCGGCCGAGCAGCAGGCTCGTCCGGCCCAGCGGCCGCACGACGAGCGGCTGCAGCAGGCCGCGCTCTGCGTCGCCGCGCACTGCCCCGAGCGTGAGGAACGCGGCGAGCACGGCGCCGAGGAAGAGCGTCGTGAACATCGCGAGGCCGAGCAGGGTCGAGCCGGTGAGTACGAGCTCGTCGAGAGGGTCCTCGCCCGCGAAGTCCTCGACCTCGCGGAAGGCGAGGTCCGCGCCGAGCGCGTAGAGGGCGAGGAACACCACGGTGAGCACCAGGACCACGGCGATGACGCGCCGGCGTACGCACTCCTTCAGTGCGTACTTCGCGACGACGAAGGCGCCGCTCACCCGAGCTCCCGCGCCGGCTGTGGCGGGCCGGCGACCGCCTCGAGGTAGACGTCCTCGAGGCTCGACGACAGGACGCGCACCTCGTAGACGTCCTCTCCCTGCTCGACGAGCTCGGCCACGATGGCGGGCACCTCATCGCGCACTGCGCTCGGGTAGCTGCGCGGGCCGCCGCCGGTCTCGATCTCGACGCCCCGCGGCCGTACGAGCTCGTCGGGGGTGCCGCGCGCCACAACCCGGCCGTCGTTGAGGATCGCCACGCGGTCGCAGACGAGCTCGACCTCGCTCAAGAGGTGCGAGTTGAGCACCACGGCGACACCGCGGTCGCGCAGTGCCGTGAGCAGGTCGCGCACGATCCGGCGGCCAACCGGGTCAAGCGCGCTCGTCGGCTCGTCGAGCATCAGCAGGCGCGGCTCACCCACGAGCGCCTGGGCGATGCCGAGGCGCTGTTGCATGCCCTTGGACATCGCGTCGACACGAGTCGCCCGGGCGTCGCCGAGCTCGACCAGATCGAGAAGCTCTTCGCGTTCCCACGCACCTCCATCGGATCCGGCAAGCGACTGGTGGAGCGCGAGCAGCTCGTCCGCCGAGAGCCAGTCGGGGAACCGGAAGAGCTCGGCGAGGTAGCCGATCGCGGCCCTGGCGCGGGCCGAGCCGGCGGGATTTCCCTCAATCTCCACCTCACCGCCACCCGGTCGCACGAGGCCGACGGCGATCTTCGTGAGCGTGGACTTCCCCGCGCCGTTGGGGCCGAGAAGGCCGAGCAGCTCACCCGGTTCGACGTCCAGGTCGACCGCTGCAAGCGCGGTTGTGGCGCCGTAGTGCTTGGTCAGCCGGCGGCAGGCGAAAGCGGGCAGCACCGGGCGCAGTGTAGGAATTGCGTCATGGGGCTGACCGACGAGGTGCGCGCGTCATGCCGTGCGATCGCGGAGAGGGCCGGCTCCGTGTCGATCGAGATGGATCAGCTGGGCGAGCTCGAGCCCGCTCCGCCGCCTGTGCTCGACCCCGAGCGGCACTTCCTCGAGGGGTCGGCCGAGGAGGTCGCGATGTACATGCTGATCCTGGACTCGATCAACTTCGGCTCAGGCTGGTTCCCGACGCTGCGCAAGCGGCCGGGGTGCTCGGGCTACTTCACCGTGGCCTGGGCGCTCGCGGACCGGTTTCGTTCGCACGGCCCCTGGAGCAATGACGAGCTGTGGGCGCTGGACGCGGCGTCGGTCGCCGAGGCGCTCGGCCAGGACGCCGACCACGAGCTCATGGGGCTATACGCCGCCGCTCTGCGTTCCCTCGGGAACTTCCTGGGTGAGCTGAGCGCGCTGCAGCTCGTGAGGGAGGCGGATGGCTCGGCCGAGCGGTTGGCCTCGATGCTCGCTGATGGCATGCCCTTCTTTGACGATTTCGGGTTCTGGAAGCGGGCGCAGATCGTGCCCAACGACCTCGCCCTGGCCGGCGTGGCTTCGTTCGCCGATCTCGACCGGCTGACGATCTTCGCCGACAACCTGGTGCCGCACGTGCTGCGTGTCGACGGGGTGCTTCGCTACGACCCGAAGCTGGCCGCGCGCATCGACGCGGGCGAGCTCCTGCCCCCGGGCCGGGAGGAGCGCGAGATACGGGCCTGTGCGGTGCACGCCTGCGAGCTGATCGCGGCGCGGCTCGGCACGCCGCCGCGCATCCTCGACACATGGCTCTGGAACCGCGGCCAGGCGCCCCGCTACAAGGCGATCCCCCGGCACCGGACGCGGACCGTCTACTACTGAGCGTCGTAGAGGCGCCTGAGTTTGTCGGCGGTCTCGGCGGGCTCGTGCATGACCTGGTCGTGGGAGAAGCGGCGCACGTTGTAGCCCTCTAGCGCGAGGTCGACGTCGCGCGCGCGGTCGCGCTCGAACGCGCGCTTCGTGCCGTGGGCGCCGAAGCCGTCGGTCTCGATGACGAGCTGCCTGTCACGCCACAGGAAGTCGGGCTGGTAGCCATGGAGCGGAACGTTGACCTCGGGATCGGGGAGGCCGGCGGCGCGGGCGATTGCCAGGAACGCCTCCTCGAGGTCGTTGCGGGTGATCGTGGGGGTGGCGCGCTGCTTCTCGAGGAGCCTGGTCAAGACCCGCGTCGGTCGTCCCGTCGCGCGGCCGAGCGCGTCCTCGAGCGACCCGGGCGCCAGCAGCCGCCGTACATACGCCTGCTCGAGGGCGCGTTCCGCCCGCCGCGGCGGCCCGGTGGCGGCCACGTCGACGACGGTGCGGGCGGCTGTGGTGATCGGCAGGCCGTCGTGGACGGTGGTGTCGCGCGGGTCGAGCCGGCGCACGACGTGGAGGGCGATGCCGCGGCGTTTCAGTCGCGTGCCGCGGGCCTCCACGGTCACGTCGACTTCGGCCCTGGCCGTCTGGAGGAGCGCCCAGTGCGCCGCGGCCGAGCGGTGACTCAGCACGGCGCCGTGCCCACAGGCAAGCACGGCAGCCAGGAGACGAGCCTCCGGACGCAGGTGGTCGTGCCCCCACGCATAGACGCCGCGGTGAAGCCGCCGCAGCCTCCCCTCGGCCACCCGCGTCGAGACCATGGTGCGGCCCATGCCGCAGCCGCCGAGCTGGCGCGTCGTGATCACCCCGAACTGCCGCGCCGCAATCAGCGCCGCCCGCAGATCGGGCGTCCCCACGTCCGCTGCCACGACTTTGTCCTCCATAGCGGTACAAACTCGTGGCACCCGGCAATCGTGGCCGGTCGGGCGTAACGGCGGGGTTATCTGTGCAACGCCTCTGAGAAAAGAGGCGCTCAGCCGCCGGCGCTGTCCGGGCCGCGGCGGCTTCGCAGCGGCCGCACCTCGGCGCCCGAGGGCTTGCGGCCGGTCTGCTCGGCGAGCAGCTCCTCGACCTCGTTCAGGCGATTTGCGAGGCCGCGCATCGCGTCGGCGACGGGGTCGGGCAGGTGCATCCAGTCGGCGTCGGGGCCAGAGGGCTTTCTGCCGTCCACGCGAACCGGGTGGCCGGGATTGCCGACCACGGTGGAGTTGGGCGGCACGTCGTGGATCACGACTGAGTTGGCCCCGATCTTGGAGCCCGGGCCCACCTCGATGGGGCCGAGCAGCTTCGAGCCGGCCCCGATCATCACCTCGTTGCCGACGGTCGGGTGGCGCTTTCCCCGCGCGAAGCCGGTGCCCCCGAGCGTCACGCCCTGGTACATCGTCACGTGGTCGCCGACCTCGGCCGTCTCGCCGATCACGACCCCCGAGCCGTGGTCGATGAAGAGGCCGCGGCCGATCGTCGCCGCGGGGTGGATCTCGATTCCGGTGAGGACGCGCGTGACGTTCGACAGCACGCGCGGCAGGAGCGGCACGCCCGCGTGATGCAGGGCGTGACAGATCCGGTGGGAGAGCAGCGCCTGGACCCCGCCGTAGCTGAGCAGCATCTCCACCCGCCCCACGCTGTGCGCGGCCGGGTCGCGCTCCTGCGCGGCGCTCAGGTCGTCGCGCAGCTCGCGCGCCACCCGCGCGAATGTCCCCGAGCCGATCACGGCGCGAAGAACGGCGTGCTCACGTACCGCTCGCCCGAGTCGGGGATGATCACCGCCATCCGCTTGCCGGACATCTCCGGCCGCGATCCCACGTGGATCGCTCCCCAGAGCGCGGCGCCGCCGGAGATCCCGGCGAGTACGCCCTCGCGGCGCGCGCAGAGGCGGGCGACGTCGAGGGCGTCCTCGTCGTCGACGGGCACGATCTCGTCGATCACGTCGCGGTTCAGCACGTCGGGCACGAAGCCGGGGCCGATGCCCTGGATCTTGTGCGGGCCGGGGTCCCCGCCCGAGAGGACCGGCGAGCTGAGCGGCTCCACCGCGACCACGTAGAGATCCGGATTGCGCTCCTTGAGGCGCTCGCCGCAGCCGGTGATCGTGCCCCCGGTGCCGGCGCCCGCCACGAGCACGTCGATCTTGCCCTCGAGGTCGCGCCAGATCTCCTCCGCTGTCGTGCGCCTATGGATCTCCGGGTTGGCGGGGTTCGAGAACTGGTTCGGGACCCAGCAGTTGCCGCGCTCGCGGCAGATCCGCCGCGCCTCCTCCACCGCCTCGTTCATCCCGCCCATCGACTCGACGAGCACGACCTCCGCGCCGTAGAGCCGCAGCAGGTTCTCGCGCTCGCGACTCATGCCCTGCGGCATCGTGATGATGAGGTCGTATCCCTGCGCCGCGCACACGAAGGCGAGCGCCAGCCCGGTGTTGCCCGAGGTCGACTCCACGATCGTGTTGCGACCGGGCTCGATCCGCCCCTCCGCTTCGGCCGCGTCGATCATGGCGACGCCGATACGGTCCTTGACGCTGCCGCCGGGGTTGTACGCCTCCAGCTTCGCGATCAGCTCCGCGTCGCAGTCGGGGGCCACGCGCGTGAGCCGCACCATAGGCGTATTGCCGACGAGGTCGGCCAGGTTGTCCGGGATCGTGCGGGTAGGCGGCGAGACGCTCATCCGCCGACGAGGGTACCCGCCCCGACAGGCGGAGCCGGTCGTCTAGTTCTCGCGCCTGTGCGCCCCGCGCCGGTGCGTCAGGCCGTCGAGCAGCACCTCGACGGGCGACTGGCGATTGGCCTGGTCGAGCTGCTCGCGAATCTTGTGGACGTCGTCCGTCGTGGACGAGGCCTGGCCGGCAACGGAGCCAAGGCCGTCGGCGAGCTTCTCGAGAACGTCGGCCGTCCGCTCGAGCCCTGTCTTCGGGCCGATCCTCACCCCGAGCACCTTGCGTCGCCGCGGAAGCAGCCCGCGACCGCCGCCGGCGCGGCCCAGCAGGAACCCGCCGGCCAGTGCCGCGGCCGTGACCCCCGCCGTGGCCAGCGGGCCTTTCGCCCTGCCGGCCGCCTCGGTGACGGAGCCTCCCGCCTGTTTCGCCTTGGCGGCCGGCTTCGAGATCACGCCGTTCGGCGACCGCTCGGACCCCGTGCGTGTCGCGGCCATCGCGCTAGTCCAGGATCTTGCCGATGCGCTCGGCCTGCTCGCCGACGCGCTCCATGTCCTTGGACACGGTCTTCGTCGTCTGGCCGACCTGCTTGCTCGCCCTGCCGACGGTCTTCGCCATCGACTTCACGTCGATGTCGGGCCTGCTGATCGAACGCGGGACCGGGATTCCGAGCACCTTTCGCTGACGCGACCGCGAGCGGATCAGCAGCCCGCCCGCCACTCCGGCGGCTGTGGCGCCCACCGCGACGGCGGGACCCTTCGCCTTGCTCGCGACATCCTTCACCGTGCCCACAAAGCCGTCGTTCCCGTTGCTGCGACTCTGCGTGCGGCGGTTGCTCGAGCTGCGGCTCTGGGTGGTCCGCTTCGCGCTCGAGGTGCGTTTGGAGCCATTGCTGGAGCGCGCCGAGCCGCTGCGTGACGAGCGCGCCTTGGGGCCCGACGAGCTCGCGCTCGCCCTGCTCCTCGACGCAGAGCCGTTCGACGACCTGCTCTTGCTCCTGGACCCCGAGCCGCTCGCCGATCTGCTCTTGGTTTGCTTGCTCCCGGACGTCCTGCTCTTGGCGGCCAACGCTCTTCCCTCTTCGCTCGAAGACACCTCTTAGGGACGGGTACCCGTCCAAATGGCTGCTAATCCGCCATTTCGGGAACGCGGCCGGCCTGCGCCGATGCCGGACCGCTTTTCGAGCGGGAGGATCGAGGCCTTCAGTGACGGCGTCTTCGCGATCGCCGCCACGCTGCTCGTCCTCGAGATCGGCGTGCCCGACAGGGCTACGACGATCTCTGGCAGGCGATCCGCGACCAGTGGCCGTCGTACCTCGCTTACACGACGAGCTTCCTCACTATCGGTGGCCTGTGGACGGCGCACCACGGTTGTTCAGGCGGGTGCCGCCTCTCGGGCGGGCAGTGCACGAGGTCCCACTGCCTCAGTCGGCGTTCCTGCCCCTCGACGATTAGGAGCGCTCGCCCGAGAGGACGAGGAATCCTCCTCGGTCTCCCAGGGGTACGTGTCGGTCGGCTGCCCGGGGGTTCACGACCCGGATCGGCATCCCTAGCATCGGGAAGAACGTCTCGGCCTCGTACTCGTCAGCGCCGGTCAGCGGCAGGCTGTTCCCGGAGCGCCCGTGAGAAGCCGGAAGGACGCGCTCCTCATGTGCGGTCACCGGAGTTCGGCTCGAGGCTTCGGCCGGGCAGACGGATCGAATACGGACCACTCGAGCGAATACGCGCCCGGACCCTTGCGTAAACGACTTGCACCCCCGCGTCGCGAGCGAGAGCATCGGCCCGACGTGACCGGTGACGTTGACCGAAGGGGAGGTCCGATGTCGAGGCGTTGTTATGCCGTTATGGCCGTTGTGGCGGTCGCGCTGTGCGCAGCGACCGTCGCCAGCGCGCACCCGCACAAGCACGGTGGCGGGGTCGTTGTGCCCGTCCACAAGGTCGCCGGGCTGACCGGCAGCGAGCTACTTGGGGAGGGCTGGGTGCAGGAGCTGTCGGTACCCGACGGCACCTTCAACGGAGGCTGCTTCCCCATCGGGCCCAAGGGGAAGGTGGTCGGGGGGGTACCCGGGGACGATTCGACCCTGACCTGCACCATCAAGAGAGGCACCTCGCCGTTCATCTATATCGGGAGCAACTGCAGCAACGTGGAGCCGCCCCCGTTCTTCGGTGCCGACGAGGAAGCGCAACGCGAGTGCGCCGTGGCCGCTGACGAATTCTTCGTGGCCATAAGCATCGCAGTGGACGGCGGCGAACCCGTCGACATCCGCAAACCGCGGTTTGAGCTCATCTCGCCGCAGCGGACGGTGGTGTTGGCCGAGAACAACTTCCTCGGCGTTCCAGCCGGGCCCGCGACCATCGTCGCGCACGCATGGGCCGCCCTTGTCGAGAAGCTGCGCCCCGGTGAGCACACCATCACGGTGGTCGTCACGGACGCCGATGGGGTTACGACGACCGTCACGGCCTTCATCGAAGTCGTTCGACGCGGCCACGACCATGGGGACGACGGGCACCACGGGGACGACGGGCACCACGGGGACGACGGGCACCACGACGACGACTAGAAGAACCCGGGTAGGCAGCCCCCAGCGGAGGCCCGCCCAGCACGGTGGGGCTTCCACGAGGTCCGCCGTCGAGCCGAGGTATTTTCCCCCGCCAGCGCTGCGCATCCCTGGAAGCGCAGCGCCGGCAGGGTGCCCGTTCGCCGTGGCCTGGCCGGTGGCGCTGAACGGCCTGCCGCGTGGTCAGAAGTCCTCCCAAGTTCCGCCCTAGCCGAACGCCCGGCCGCGAGCCGCGCTCGGCGGTACGACCCGGACCGAGTCGCCGCCTGAGTTTCGTCAAGCTAGAAGGGTGGGCCCTGTCCGGGCGGAGACGGTATATCCCTCTCTCGATTCCTGTAGCTCTCGGTGTCCAGCGCGCGGACGCAGGCGACCAGGAACACCAAGGCCGATGCGATGCACGCAACGGCCTGGGCACCACCATTGAGCAGCAGCAGCCCGACGAGGAACACCACGACCGCCGCCAGAGCGATGACCGACCAAAGATGCATCCGCAATCCCTTCAGGGCGTCACTCCTGCGTTGGGTGTCGTAAACGCTACGCCTGGCATGTCCGTTCCGGTGCTAATGGGCGCTGAGCAGGCGATAGGAACGGACGTTGCTCGCCTCCCAAAGGAAGGCGACTTCACCGGCAGCGGCTTCCCCTTGCCGTGGTGGGCGCAGCGGACGGCTTCGGCCGCACCCGCTGCCCCGCCGAACAGCCGGGTGCCCTGACGTTGCGCTGAAGTTCGTATCCCGATTCAGGCGGTTCTGAGGGGTTCCCCAGCGGTTAATTTGGCTCTGGAAAGCCAAATCCCGCATGGCCATGATCCCCGCTTCTAGATGTAGTACATCGGCGCAGCCGTCGACTGCGCCTCGCGCTCCGCCACCGCCGCGATCGTCGTCGCGCCGAGCACGTTCTTGACCGCCTCGATCGCCTCGGTCCACACGGGGCCGGAGCCGGCGGCGTCGGTGCCGAGCTCGCCCTCGAGTAGCTCGACGACCTCGAGCACGGTGACGTCGTCGGGCGCGCGCGCGAACGAGTAGCCGCCCTTCACGCCGCGCTGCGACTGCAGGATGCCCGCCCGGCGCAGCGTCGCGAACAGGCCTTCCAGGAACTGGACGGGGATGTCGCGTGTCCGCGCGATCTCGCCGATGGGGACGGGCGCCGACCCGCCGCGCCGCGCGAGTTCGCTGAGCGCGCGAACGGCGTAGGGCGATTTCGTCGTTATCACCAGCAAGAGATGTGACTCTACGGTATGGACATGCCGCCGCTCCGGCGCCCTGACCTCTGGCTCCCGCCGCTGGCCCTGATGGCCGCGATCTTCTACTTCTCGGCTCAGCCGAGCCTCGAGATCGGGCTCGGGCCGCTCGAGCTGGTCGCCCGCAAGGTCATCCACTTTGGTGAGTACGCCTTGCTCTGCCTGCTCTGGTGGCGCGCGTTCGCGCCCGGCCTCGGGCCACGCCGGGCCGCACTCGTGGCGCTCGCCATCTCGAGCGGCTACGCCGCGACGGACGAGCTCCACCAGACCTTCGTGGAAGGCCGGCACGGCACGCCGGTCGACTGGATGATCGACACCGCCGGAGCGGCCCTCATGGCTCTCCTGCTGCGCTCGGGGCTGCGGCGGCGGACGGCGGCCTGATGCTGCGCCGGCTTCCGATCGACTCGGCGGGGCCGATCATCGTCTTCGCCGCCACGCGGGTCGTCGCCACAGCGCTCGCGGTCCTCGGCATCGTGATCTTCGGCCTGCCGGACCACATGACCGCAGCGCTGATCATCGGCGCCGTCGCCCTCCCGTGGACGCTGCTCGTCCTGTTCCTCACGCGCCGCGATCCGGAGTTCGCGCTCAACCCGATCGTCCCGATCGTCGACTTCTCGTTGCTCGTGCTGCTCGAGGTCGTCGCACCGGAGACCGTCGGCGCCGTGCGCGCCGCCGCCCTGTTCCTGGTGGCCTCGCACGCCCACTTCCAGGGCGAACGGCGCGGGATGGCGGTGGCGGCGCTTGGCTCCGCCGCGCTCGTGATCGCCACGCAGATACGCGGCGACGAGCCCGTCGACAGCGACGTCTTCGCGTTCTACGAGCTCGTCTTCGTCATCGCGGCGCTTGCGACGGGCGTCGTGGTCGGCACGCTGCGGACCGCGGAGTCGGCGTCGCGGCTGCGCGCCCAGGGGCTCTCGCGCAGGACGATCCAGGCAGAGGGGCATGTGCGGCGGCGCGTGGCCGAGGCGATTCACGACGGCCCCGTCCAGGAGCTCATCGGTCTCGACATGATCCTGTCGGCCGCGGGCAAGGCCGCCGACGGCGGGCGCAGCGAGGAGACGTCGGCCCTGATCGAGGAGGCACGCGAGCTCGCCACCCGGAACATCCGGGCGCTGCGGGACGAGATCGTCGACCTCGGGCCGTATGCCTTCCAGGAGCTCAGCTTCGACCAGGCGGTGGAGAACTGCGTTCCGGTCTGGCGGCGGCGCTACGGCTTCGAGGTCATGGCGACGATCGAGCGCGTCGAGATGCCCCCGGACATGGCCGGCGACCTCTTCCGGATCGTCCAGGAGGCGGTGGTGAACGCGGGCCGGCACGCCGAGGCCGACGCGGTCTCGATCAACCTGCGCACGACCGGCAGCCACGTGGAGCTGCGCGTGACCGACAATGGGCGCGGCTTCGAGACGAGTGAGCCGCTCGGCCGCCCGGACCCCGGCCATCTCGGGCTCGCCAGCATCCGCGAGCGCGCCGAGCTGCTCGACGGCCTGCTCGACATCGCCAGCTCCGAACGCGGCACCCGGGTGCTCGTGAAGGTCCCGCGCTCCCAGCTCGTGTCCTGAGCGATACTGGTCGGGTGCGACGGGTACTCGCGATCGCGGTGGCCGCTGCCGCCCTCGCCGTCCCCGCGCAGGCGAACGCGGCCGACTGCATCACCTATCCGGGCGATGCGGCGCCGAAGCAGGCGATCGCCGCCTGGATGGCCTACGGCGCCGCCGTTCGCGGCGTGCCCGCCGAGCTGCCCGTGATGGCGGCGCTCGTCGAGTCGGGCGTGAGCAATCTCAGCTCCGGGTCCGCGGACAGCGTCGGCTTCTTCGCGATGCGGATGGGCATCTGGAATCAGGGCGAGTACGCCGGCTATCCGACCAACCCGCCGCTCCAGCTCGAGTGGTTCATCGACCAGGCAGTCGCCGTCAAGGCGGCCAGGCTCCCCGCCGATCCCGGCTACGGTGCAATCGAGGACCGCTGGGGAGAATGGATCGCCGACGTCGAGCGGCCTGCTGAGCAGAACCGGGGCCTGTACCAGTTGCGGCTTCAGGAGTCACGCGACCTGATCGGCCCGGGCTGCACACCTGATGGCACGCCCCCAGCTCCCACCCCTGCGGACCTGGTCGCGCCCGCGCCCAGCCTGGGGAGGGCCCGCACGCTCGCCCGCCTGGGCGGCCTGTCGATTCGCGTGACCTGCCCGGCCGAGAGCTGCGCGGTCTCCGCAGTCGCCCGCATTGCGCTGCCAGGAGCGGCGCGCACCTACCGGGTGAGCTCGCGCCCACGCACACTCGCCGCCGGCACCACCGACCGGCTGACGCTGCGCTTCGGTTCGAACCTTCGCCGGGCGCTCGCCAGGCAGAAGCGTCGGGGCCGGCACGTGCGCGCCGCGCTGACGGTCACGGCCGCCGACGCCGCGGGCAACAGCGACTCCGTGCGGCGCCGCCTGCGTCTCTTCTAGACAGCCGCCGCGACCGGCGACACGCGTACCGGTATGCCGTTCAAATGCGCCATTCCGGCAAGCCGCTCCAGGTCGTCCGGCCCGGACGCCGCGAGCAGGTTCACGTTCACGCCCGCGTTGCTGTTCGCGAGCCGCCAGCCGCCGCGGTGCCCCCAGCCGTGCGGCAGCGCCACCGTCCCAGGCGTCATCTCGTCGCTCACCGTGACCGGCACCGTCACGGCGCCGTCCTTCGACTCGAGCCGGGCCTCGCCGCCGTCCTCGAGGCCGTGTGCCGCGGCGTCGTCGGGGTGTACGCGCAGCGCCTGGACCCGTCCGCCGCGCATAAGGAGCGGCGCGTTGTGCATCCACGAGTTATGCGAGCGCAGCTCGCGCATGCCGATCATGCGCAGCGGGAAGCGCGGATCACCGCCGTTCGACGACGCGAGCCGCTCGACCTCGGCGACGATCTCCGGCGGCGCAAGGCGCACGCGCCGGTCCGGGGTCCGGAGCTTGTCCGGGAGCACCCCGGTGGCGATCTCGTCGGCGAGCACGAGCCCGTGCGGGTGCTCGCGGAGCCGCTTCAGGCTGAGCCCCCCGCGGCGCAGGCCGAACAGGTCTCCGCTCGGGCCCGTGCGCAGCAGCAGGTCGGCGAGCTGCTCGGGTCGCAGCCTCATGCCCAGCCGGGCGAGCCGCCGCAGCGGCTTCGCGCTGTAGGGCGCGAGGCCCAGTCGCCGTGACAGCTCTTCGATTAGCTCCCACTCCTGGCGGCACTCTCCCGGCGGCGGCACCACCGCGTCGCTGAACTGGATGAACGGGGTGCTGAAGAACCCGAGGAAGGCGAGCGGGAGGTCCTCGCGCTCGTAGAAGGTCGTTGCCGGCAGCACGTAGTCGGCGTGCCGGTTGGTCTCGTTCACGTATAGGTCGATCGACACGAACAGCTCGAGCCCCTTGAGCGCCCGCTCGAGCGCCTCGCCGTCGGGCACGGACAGCACCGGGTTTCCGGCCGATACGAACAAGGCGCGCACCTGTCCCTCCCCCGGCGTCTCGATCTCGAGCGGGAGCAGCGCGGCCGGCATGTTGCCGATCACGTCGGGGAAGCCTCCGATGCGCGAATGCCGCTCGCCATAGGTCGCGAGGCCCACCTGCTCGCCGACGTCGTCGAGCGCCACGGGGGGGCGCCCGAACACGGCGCCACCCGGACGGTCGAGGTTGCCCGTGACCGCGTTCAGCGCATCGAGCAGAAAGGCGACGAGCGTGCCGTGCCGGCCGAGGCAGGACCCCGTGCGCCCATAGGCCGCGGCGCCGTCGGCGGCCGCGAAGGCGCGCGCCAGCTCGCGCACGCGGGCGGCCGGGATCGTCGTCGTCGCCTCGGTCTCCTCGGGCGGGTGAGCGGCGGCGAGCCGCTCGAGCTCGCCCGCACCCTCCCCCAGTCGCTCCAGGAACACGCGGTCGCTCAGCCCCTCGTCGAAGATCACGGCGAGCATCGACATGAGCAGCAGCGCGTCGGTGTCGGGGCGGATCGGCAGATGCTCGAACTGCCGCGCCGTCTCGGTGCGGCGCGGGTCTACCACGACGACGCGCTCGATCTCGAGCAGCTGCTCGCGGATGCGCGGCGCCGACAGCACGGAGCCATGCGACACGAGCGGGTTCGCGCCGACCATGAACAGGAAGGAGGTGCGGTGCAGGTCCGGGATCGGTATGACGAGCGGTGACCCGTACAGGAGCGCGCTCGCCGCGAAGCGGTTGTTCACGTCCTGGGAGCCGGCCGAGTAGTAGTGCTGCGAGCCGAGCGCGTCGAGGAAGCCCTTGACCCAAAGGGTGTGCGAGTAGGAGAAGGCGCCGGGGTTGCCCATGTACCAGGCGATCCCGTCGCGCGGCAGGGCGCGCATGCGCTCGGCGATGTCGCTTAGCGCCTGCTCCCAGGACACGCGTTCGAACTCACCGCCGGGCATCCGCTTGAGCGGATGGAGGACGCGATCGGCGTCGTTCTGGATCTCGGCCATCGCGATCCCCTTCGGGCAGGCGTAGCCGCGCGAGAGCGGGTGATCGGGGTCGGGCCGCAGCTTTACGATGCGCTCGTCCTCGACCGTGGCAACCATGCCGCAGAGCGGCTCGCAGATGCGGCAGAACGTCGCCTTCTGCTCGGGGGCCACGCCCCGACCGTACCCGCTCGTCAGCCGGGAAGCGAATAGGCCGCGCGAGCGGCGTCGCGCGCGGCGTCGCGGGCGTTCAACAGCTCCGCGAGCGAGCGTGACTGCGCGGGCGGCTCCGCCGGCGGCAGGAGGTCGTCGTCGGTGAGCGGGGCGAAGCAGATTGCGCAATGCGAGGTCGGCGCGTCGCGGTGCGTGACCTCGTGGCAACGTCGGCACTTGTAGCGAAGCATGTCCCGATTTTCGGCGGCCGGGTCCCGGGCCGCCATGGGGTCAGGACCCCAATCTGGGCTAGATCCAGCCGCGCTCGGTGGCGATCAGGACCGCCTGAGCGCGGTCCACCGCGCCGAGCTTCGCGTAGGTGTTGTGCAGGTGTGTGCGCACCGTGCTTGTCGAGAGCTCGAGCTCGTGGGCGATCTGCTTGTAGACCTTGCCCTCGGCGAGCCGCCGCAGCACCTCGACCTCGCGCGCCGACAGCGGGCACGGGTCGACGTTGCGCTTGACGTTGCCGGTGCCCTGCGGCAGCTCGTACATCACCGAGCGCAGCTGCTCGGTCGAGAGGCCCACCGCGCGTGCCGCGTGCAGAAGCTGCTTGGGGTTGACCGGCTGGCCGTGGCCGTAATGGGCGAGCATGTCCGCGAGCCGGACCAGCGCGGCCTCGCCGTCGGCGTCATCGGCGTGGTGGCGCTCGATCGCGGTGGCCAGGCGGTTCGGGAGCGCCCAGCGACGCGCGAGCACGCCGCCGACGAGCGCGTGGTCGACGCCCAGCTCGAGCCGCTCGCGGTGGAGACGCTCCTCGGGCGTGCGCGCGGTCTGATGGACCTGGCTGGGGTAGCCGGGATAGGCATGGGTCAGGACGAGCTTGCCGATGTCGTGCAGGAGCGCCGAGCAGAGCAGCTCGTCGCGGTCCTCGCACTCGAGCTCGCGCGCGAGCCGGTCGGCGGCCGACTGGGTCGCCACCGCGTGCAGGCGGAAGCGCTCGGGCATCGCGTCCCAGCCAGGCGTGCGCTCGAAGAAGTCGAAGGTGTTGGTGCGGGCGGCGAGCGTCTCGACTCCCTCGGGGGAGAGGATCTCGACCGCCTCCGGGATGCTCGCGATCTTGCCCTTCTTGCGCTGGGCGGTCCGGTTCGCGATCCGCAGCACCGTGATCACGAGCGCGACATCGGACTCGACCGCCGCGACCACCTCGCCGACGGAGGCGCGGTCCTCTCGCACCACACGCAGGACCCGGTTGCGCGACTCGGCGAGCGCCGGGAACGCCTCGAGCGCCTCGAACGCCACCGTGAGGCGGCGGCCGTGGCCGTCGTTGTGGCGCGGCGCGATCCGGGGCGAGCGGGCGGCGGGCTGGGAGATGGCGGCTTCCATAGAGAGTTCCGGCTGCGTCAACAGCGCTATCGGCACGCCCAACCCAAATGTTGAGAGTGGATTGCTAACTGGCTGAGGAGCCGGCGTGCGCGAGCGCGGCGTCGATCCGCGCCAGCGTCTCCTCGCGGCCGAGCGCGGCCACCGACTCGAAGATCCCCGGCGACACGGTCGTGCCGGTGATCGCGACGCGGATCGGCTGGAAGACCTCGCGCGGCTTCACCTCGAGGCGCTCGACCACCGAGCGCAGGGCCTCCTCGACCTGCTCGGTCCCGAACGGCTCCGGCGCCGCCTCGAGGGCGCTGCGGGCCGTGCGCAGGCGTTCGGGGGCGCCGTCCGACATGACCTTCGACCAGGCCTTCTCGTCGTAGCCCGCCGGACGCTCGACGAGGAAGCCGGCAAGCGGCCAGAAGTCGGCGAGGGTCTGCATCTTCTCCTGGCTGATCGCCACCGCCTCTGACGGCACCGCGCGCCCGCTGAGCGCCTCGAGCCGGGCGCGCAGGTCCTCGGGCGGGAGCTCACGCAGGTAGCGCCCGTTCATCCAGCGCAGCTTCTGCTCATCGAAGACGGCGGGATTCTTGGACACGCGCGAGAGGTCGAAGCGCTCGACGAGCTCGCGTGTCGACATGAAGGTGGTCGATTCGTCGTAGCCCCAGCCCAGCAGCGACACGTAGTTGCGCACCGCCTCGGGCAGGTAGCCGGCGTCGCGCAGCTCCTGCACCGACGCGGCGCCGTGGCGCTTCGAGAGCTTCTTGCCGTCCGGTCCGTGAAGCAGCGGCAGGTGTGCGAAGAGCGGCGGCTCGGCGCCCAGCGCCCGCAGGATCATCACCTGGCGGGGCGTGTTCGAGATGTGGTCGTCTCCGCGCACGACGTGAGTGATGCCCATGTCGCGGTCGTCGACCGCCACCGCCAGGTTGTAGAGCGGGCTGCCGTCCGAGCGCCGGATCACGAAGTCGTCGATCGCCGAGTGAGGGAAGCTGATGTCGCCGCGGATGGCGTCGTGTACGACGGTCTCGCCCTCGTCAGGCACGCGCAGCCGAATCGCCCCCTCGTCCTCGTAGGCGGCGTCCGACTCGAGCAGGCGCTCGATCGCCGCGCTGTGCTCCGGGCGCCGCTCGGCCTGCGAGATCGGCCCCTCGTCCCAGTCGAGCTCGAGCCAGCGCAGCGCGTCGAGGATCTGCTCGACGTTCTCTGTCGTCGATCGTTCGCGGTCGGTGTCCTCGATGCGCAGCACGAAGATGCCGCCCAAGCCGCGCGCCAGAAGCCAGTTGTACAGTGCCGTCCGCGCGCCGCCGATATGCAGCACACCCGTCGGGCTTGGTGCGAACCTGACTCTCATGCTCATCGGCGCCCATGTTTCCACGGCAGGCGGGCTGGTGCAGGCGCATCAGCGCGGCGTCGAGCGCAGCTGCGACGCGATCCAGGTCTTCAACCAGTCGCCGCGCCAGTGGCGCCCGACGCGCTGGAAGAACGACGACATCGCTGAGTTCCTCGAACTGATGAAGGCCGGGCCGATCAAATCGGTCACGATCCACGCCGTCTACCTGATCAACCCGGCCACCAAAGACAGGGAGATGCGCAAGAAGTCGGCCGACTCGCTGATCCACGCCCTGCGCATGGGAGACGAGATCAAGGCCGACGGCGTCGTCGTCCACCCCGGGTCGTCCGTGGGCGAGCCGCTCGAGGAGGCGCTGCCGCGCGTTGGTGGGATGGTGAAGGAGGCGCTTGCCGAGTCGGAGAGCTGCCGGCTCCTGCTCGAGAACACCGCCGGCGCGGGCAACACCATCGGCCGCTCGTTCGAGGAGCTGCGGGAGCTCGCCGACCTGTCGGGCGGCGACCGGCGCATCGGCATCTGCCTCGACTCCTGCCACATGTTCGCGAGCGGGTTCGACATCAGGACCGCTGACAAGCTCACGGAGGTGTTGGACCGCGGCCTGAAGACGGTCGGCAAGTCGCGCCTGCGCAGCCTCCACATGAACGACTCCCAGACGAAGCTCGGCTCGAACCGCGACCGCCACGCGCCGCCCGGCGATGGCGAGATCGGCGCACGCGGCTGCGCCGCCTTCCTGTCGGAGCCGCGCTTCGAGAAGCTGCCGGTGCTGTTCGAAGGTCCCGGCAAGGCCGGGAAGGCCGTCGAGAAGGTCGATATCGAGCGGATGAGGGAGCTGCGCCGCAACGGGCTGCGATCACGTAAGCGGCGGGGGCAGGGTTGAGCGCTCTCTAGGATTCCGCGTCGTGGCGACGCTCCTCGTCTCCGATCGCGAGCGCGAATACACCGTCGGGCTGCTGCGCGGCCATTTGCTCAGCGGTCGCCTGACGACGGACGAGTTCGAGCAGCGGGTGGCCGAGGCCTGGCGCGCCCGTTACTCACACGACCTCTGGCAGGCGCTCCGCTTCCTGCCGGTCGAGGGCAAGCCGCCGGTCCGCAGCGAGAGCGGCGGCGGGACCGCCGCCGCGGCTCTGCTTGTCGGAATCGCGGGTCTGTGCGTCATGGTGTTCACGCTTGGACTGCTGTTCCCGCTCGGCCTGCCCGCCGGGCTCACGGCCTGGACGCTCGGCCGCAACGCTCGCCGCAACGGCCCGCAGCGAAGCCGTGGGGTCGCTGTCGCCGGAGAGAGCATGGGGATCGTCGTGAGCCTGTGGTCCGCGCTGATGCTGGCCGGCTGCGCGGCCCTCCTGGCCTAGGGCGCCGTGCTACGGCCGGCGACCGACGCCGATGCCGAGGCGATCGCCGACCTGGTCGACGCCGCGTACGGGCCGTACGTGGAGCGGATCGGGATGCGACCCGGTCCGATGGACGAGGACTACCGCGAGGTCATTCGCGACCGGCAGGTGACCGTGGCCGAGAGCGAAGATGGTCTCGTCGGACTCCTCGTCCTGGGCGCCACCCCGGACGGCTTTTTCATCCACAACGTCGCGGTGCACCCGGCGCATCGCGGCAAGGGGCTGGGCCGCGCGCTGCTCGAGCTCGCCGAGTCCGAGGCGCGACGTGCGGGATTCGACTCGATCTACCTCTACACCCACGAGGGCCTCGTCGAGAGCCGCGCCCTCTACGAGCGGATCGGATACGTCGAGTACGAGCGCCGCCCGTTCGAGGGCTTCGCGCTCGTCTTCATGCGTAAGCCGCTCGCTTAGAGCTCGTCGCGGAGATCGAACGCCGCGTCGATGTCCTCGAGCGAGGGCTTGTTGAAGAAGCGCGGGTTCTTGCACTGGAACGCCTCGCTGTAGCCGTCGTAGGCCCGCTCGACGCTGGAGCGGCACTGGGGGAGCGGCATGCCGCTCATCTTGACGCCGCCGAAGCCGTGGCGGCTGTGCTCGGCCTGTTCGAAGAGCTCGACGTCGATCTCGCCGCGGAAGACCTTGTTCATGCAGCCCATGAAGCGGCGGCCGGTCTGCTCGTCGTCGTACAGGTAGAGGAACTGGCAGCCGGACGCGATGCAGCCCGACGGGTGCACGACCCTGTCGCAGAACGAGCAGCAGCGCCTGCACTCGTGCAGCTCGGTTGCTGTCTGCGCGGGAAGGGGTTGCACCCGGCAAGTGTAGGTCAGCAGCGGCGCAGCGTGCACCCGAGCGTCAGACGACGAGCCGGGCCGCGCCGGTGAGCCCGGACAGCTCGGCGCGGCAGGCGCCGTCCGCGGACACGCGCCAGTCGGTTCCCAGCAGCAGCCGCCGCTCGCCGACCGCGAGCAGGATCTCGTGATCGCCGCGGTGGTGTCCGACGACCTCCTTCAGGTCCTCGAGGAAGCTGTCCGGCACGCCCGGCGACACGTGCAGTGTCAGCCTCTGTACGACCGGCTCGGCCGCCGCTTCCTCCGCCGCCCGCAACACCTCCTCGGGCGAGGGCTCGAAGGGCTCGACCTCCTGGGCGATCAGCTTCGTCTCGCCCGCCTCCTTGTGGTCCACGCGGCCGCGCACCAGCACGATCCGGTCGACGTCGACCTTCTCGGCGTTGGCCGCGTAGGCCGAGTTGAAGACGAGCATCTCGACCTGCCCCTCGAGGTCGTCGAGGGTGGCGAACATCATCGGATCGCCCTTCTTGGTGCGGATCCGCTTGCACTCGGAGATCATGCCGCCGACGGTGACCCACTCGCCGTCCTTCTTCGACGGCAGCTCGTAGAGCGAGCAGTCGACGTGCCTGCGCAGCGCCGGCCGCACCTCCTTGAGCGGGTGGCTCGACAGGAACAGGCCGAGCGTCTCCTTCTCCCACTCGTTCAGCTGTTCGCGCTCGTCGGGCAGCTCGGGGACAGGCAGGTCCGGCTCGGCCACGGCGCCGGGACTGTCGTCGAGGTCGAAGAACGAGCCCTGGCCGCGCTGAGCGTCCTGCTGCGTCTGGGCCCCCGAGGCCTGGGCGTTTGGCAGCACCCGGATCATGCCGGTGCGCGTGCCCGGCAGGGAGTCCATCGCACCGCACTTGACGAGCGACTCGCTCGCCTTCTTGTTGACCGCCTGGCAGTCGACGCGGCGGCAGAAGTCCCACACCGAGCTGAACGGGCCATCCTCCTCGCGCGCGCGGATGATCGCCTCGACGGCCTGGTAGCCGAGCCCCTTCACGGCGTCGAGGCCGAAGCGGATGTTGCCGTCCACGACCTTGAAGTCGTGACCCGAGAGATTGACGTCGGGCGGCAGCACCTCGATGCCCATGTCCTCGCACTGCGCGACGAAGAAGGGCACCTTGTCCTTCGTCGACATCACCGAGGAGATCAGCGCCGCCATGTACTCGGCCGGGTAGTTGGCCTTGAGCCAGGCCGTGCGGTAGCCGACGAGCCCGTAGCAGGCAGCGTGCGAGCGGTTGAAGGAGTAGTCCGCGGCCGCCTCGTTGACGGCCCACAGCTCCTCGATCACGTTCTCCTGGGTGCCGCTCGCGCGGGCTCCCTCGAAGAAGCGCTCGCGCAGGGCGCCCATCGCCGCACGGTTCTTCTTGCCGATCGCCTTGCGCAGGTCGTCGGCCTCGGCGCCCGAGAAGCCGGCGATCGACTTTGCGATCTGCATCGACTGCTCCTGGTAGAGGATCACCGAGTAGGTGGCCTCGGTGATCGGCCGCAGGCGCTCGTCCAGGTAGGTGATCGTCTCGGGGTTGCGCTTGTTGCGCGAGTAGGTGTCGATATGGCGCATGGCCCCGGGCCGGTACAGCGCGTTCAGCGCCACGAGGTCCTCGAACTCGGTCGGCTTGACCTTGCGCAGCGCGTCGCGCATGCCGTCGGACTCGAACTGGAACACGCCGATCGAGTCGCCGCGGGCCATCATCTCGTAGGTCCTCGGGTCGTCGAGCGGAAGCGTGGCCATGTCCGGGCGCTGACCCGTCGATTGCTCGATGATCGACAGGCAGTCCTCGATCACATCGAGGTTGCGCAGACCGAGGAAGTCCATCTTGAGAAGGCCGATCTCCTCGATCGGCTTCATCGAGTACTGCGTGACGACCTTGTAGGAGCGCTCGCCGTTGGCCCCCGGCACCCCCCGATCCTCCATCAGCTGCACCGGCACGATGTCGGTGAGCGGGCGATCGGCGATCACGACCGCGGCGGCATGGATGCCCGCGTGCCGCACGATCCCCTCGAGGCCGCGCGCGGTGTCGATGATCTGACGCGCCTCGGGCTCGGAGTCGTAGGCCCGGCGCAGATCGGGCTCCTCGGCGAGGTACTGCTCGAACGACTTCGAGCGGCCCATGATCGGCTCGGGGATCAGCTTGGCCAGCCGGTCACCCGCGCCGTAGTCGAGCCCGAGAACGCGCGCCGCGTCGCGGGTGGCGTTGCGCGGCAGCATCTTCCCGAAGGTCACGATCTGCGCAACCGACTCCTTGCCGTACTTGTCCTCGACGTAGCGCATCACGCGCGCGCGGCCCTTGACCGAGAAGTCGATGTCGATGTCCGGCATCGACACGCGCTCGGGGTTCAGGAAGCGCTCGAACAGCAGGCCGTACGCGAGCGGGTCGACCTCGGTGATGTTGAGGCAGTAGGAGACGAGCGAGCCGGCGGCCGAGCCGCGCCCCGGGCCGACCGCGATCCCGGAGTCCTTCGCGTACTTGACGAAGTCCCAGACGATCAGGAAATAGGCCGAGAAGCCCATCTTCTCGATCACGCCCAGCTCCATCTCGAGGCGCTCGACCGCCTCGGCGGACGGAGGGTCGCCGTAGCGCAGCCGCAGCCCCGCATGGGCGAGCCGGCGGAGGTACTCGGACTCAGCCGACCCGTCGGGGGTCGGGAAACGCGGGATCAGCATCTTGCCGAGCTCGATGTCGACCGAGCAGCGCTCCGCGATCTCGAGCGTGGCGGCGATCGACTCGGGCCACTCGCCGAAGTCGCCGGCCATCTCGTCCGAGCTCTTCAGGAAGAACTCGTTGGTGTCGAACGAGAGCTTCGGCTGGGCAAGCGTCGACTTCGTCTGCACGCACAGGAGCGCCCGGTGGTTGTCGTAGTCCTCGCGCCGCAGGTAGTGGACGTCGCCGGTCGCCACCAGTGGGCGGCCGAGCTCGCGCGCGATCTCGACGATCCCGGCGTTGGCGCGCTCCTGCTCCGCGATGCCGTTCTTCTGCACCTCGAAGTAGACGTTGTCGCCGCCGAAGACCTGCATCAGGGCGTCGGCATGGGCGCGCGCCTCGTGTGGCGAGCCGTCGACGAGCCGGCGGCAGAAGCGCCCCTGCAGGCAGCCGGTCAGGGCGATGATCCCGCCCGCGTGCTTCGAGAGCAGGTCGAGGTCGACGTTGGCCTTGCCGCGCCGGTAGCCCTCGAGGTAGCCGGCCGAGCTCAGCTTGACGAGGTTGCCGAAGCCCTCGTCGCTCGCGGCGAGCAGCGTGAGGTGGTTGCGCTCGTAGCGGACCGCCTCGGTGCGGCAGTCGTCCACGAAGTAGGCCTCGAGGCCGAGGATCGGCTTGATGCCGTGCTTGCTGGCAGGCCTTGAAGTGCTCGACCGCGCCGTTCATCACGCCGTGGTCGGTGAGCCCCAGCGCCGGCTGGTCGTAGGCGGCCGCGCGCTCTGCGAGCGCGTCGATCCGGCAGGCGCCGTCGAGCACCGAGTACTCGGAGTGCACGTGGAGATGGGCGAAGCTCATCCGGACTCCGAATATACGGTCGGGATCCGACGGCTCCGCCTGACCGCACCGGCGCGCCACGCAAGTTGCGGAGATCGGGCTGACCCGGGGCCCGGGTGCGCCGGAATGGCCCAGCTTCGGTGACCTGACCACCTATGCGGTGGTCATGACGGCAGGGTGGCGGCGGAGCGGGCGGCTACTCGTCGTCGCCGGAAGACGCCTTCGCCGCGAGCGCGCCCGCCACGACCACGCCCAGCACCGTTGCCGCCGCCCCGAGCTTGACCTTGTTGGTCCCGAGTTTGCGCTTCATCACGACCATCGCGCCCTGCCACGCCATCCAGCCCAGGACCGTGTAGACCTTCGTCCTCATCTGTCCTCCCTTCCCCGGTTCCGCACCCGATAAGCCATTCGCGACTGCAACGACCAGAGCTCGATGAAGCCCGGGCTCGCCTGCTGCGAGAAGAGGCCGCCCGACTCGCCGAAACCCGCCAGTGCGGGATCGTAGAGCGCGTTCGGCGAGCGACGCGCCACCGCCCGGGCGCTGCCCTTGTAGAGCCGCATCGTGATCTCGCCGGTCACCTGCTCGTTGACTGCGTCCATGAACGCGTTCAGGTCCGAGATCAGCGGCTCGTACCAGAGCCCGGCGTACACGAGATAGGCCCAGTGGGCGTCGAGCTGCGGCTTGAAGGTGTTCTGGTGGATCGTGCCGACGAGCTTCTCGAGCTCCTTGTGCGCCGTCAGGATCAGGGCGGCGGCCGGCACCTCGTAGAGGTCGCGCACCTTCAGGCCGACGATCCGGTCCTCGATGTGGTCGACGATCCCGATTCCGTGGCGCGAGCCGATCTCGCCCGCCCGCTCGAGCAGCTCGACGAGCTCGAGCCGCTCGCCGTTCAGCGACACCGGCACACCGCGCTCGAAGCCGACCACCACGTCCTCGGGCTCGTCCGGCGCCTCCTCGGGCCGGGTGACGAGCTGGAACACGTCGTCGCGCGGGGGCTCGTCCAAGTCCTCGATCGGCCCGCCCTCGGACGAGCGGCCCCAGAGGTTGTCGTCGATCGAGTACGGCGGCGTCTCGGTCCCGCCTTTGACGGGGATGCCGTGCTCGCGCGCGTAGGCGATCTCCTCCTCGCGGCCCATCTGCCAGCCGCGAACCGGAGCGATGATCTTCATGTCCGGATCGAGCGCGATAACGGTCGACTCGATCCGGACCTGGTCGTTGCCCTTCCCCGTGCAGCCGTGGGCGATGGTGTCGCAGCCCGAGCGGCGCGCGTACTCGACCGCCAGTTCGCGATCAGCGGCCGGCCGAGCGCCGTGAACAGCGGGTAGCCGCCCCCGTACAGCGCGTTCGCCTTGATCGCCGGCAGAACGTAGTCACGGGCGAACTCCTCGCGCGCGTCGACCACGTGGCAGTCGAGCGCCCCCAGCTGGAGCGCCTTGCCCTTCACAACCTCGTAGTCCTCGCCCGGCTGGCCCAGGTTGACGGTGAGCGCGACGACCTCGGCCTCGTACTCGTCCTGGATCCACTTGAGCATCACGCTGGTGTCGAGGCCGCCCGAGTAGAGGAGGAGCACGCGCCCGACCTCGCCCGGCTCGGCCTCGTAAGAGGCGGTCTTGCTCAGGGTCCGGCGTTCCACGCTCATGCGGCGGGGGAAGCTACCAGCGCCTCGATGCGGCTCAGCGCCTCGTCGATCTCGTCCTCGCTGACCGTCAGCGGCGGCAGCAGGCGAATCGTGTCCGGCCCCGTCGCGTTGACGACAAGGCGCTGGTCGAGGAGCAGCCGGCGCGCGATCTCGGGCGCGCGGGGCACGTGAATGCCGACCATCAGCCCGAGCCCGCGCGGCTCTAGGCGCAGGTCGCGCAGCCCGTTCGCGAGCCGGGCGCCGCGCTCGCGGACTGTCGCAAGGAAGGCCTCGTCGTCGATCGTGTCGAGCACGGCGTTCGCGGCCGCGGCGATCACCGGGCCGCCCGCGAAGGTCGAGCCGTGGTCGCCCAGCTCGAAGATGCCGGCACACTCGGGCGTGGCCACGCACGCGCCGATCGGCAGGCCGCCGCCCAGCCCCTTGGCGACCGTCATGACGTCGGGCGTCACGCCGAGCTGCTCGTAAGCCCAGAGCGTGCCGGTCCTGCCCATGCCGCACTGGATCTCGTCGAAGATCAGGAGCGCGTGCTGCGCGTCGCACGCCTCACGCGCCGCGTGAAGCAGCTCGAGATCGACCGGGTGGATGCCCGATTCGCCCTGGATCGGCTCGACCAGGACGGCCGCGGTGTTGGAGTCGATCGCGCGCAGGAGCGCCGCCGTGTCGTTTCTCGGCACGACCTTGAAGCCGGGCACGAGCGGCGCGAAGGGCGCCTGCTTCGCCTCCTGCGGCGTCGCCGACAGCGCGCCCATCGTGCGCCCGTGGAAGCCGCCCTCGAGCACGACGAAGTCGCCGCCCGAGCGGCGGCGGCGCGCCAGCTTGAGCGCGCACTCGATCGCCTCCGTGCCCGAATTGGTGAAGAAGACGCGCCCGCCGAGCGAGGAGTCGGCGAGGCGCTTGGCCAGCCGGATCGAGGGCTCGGTGTAGAAGAGATTGCCGACGTGCATGAGCCGTCCGGCCTGCTCGCGAACCGCCTCGACCACGGCCGGGTGGCAGTGGCCGAGCTGCACGACGCTGATGCCGGTCAGGAAGTCGAGGTACTCGTTGCCCTCGTCGTCCCAGAGCCGGGTGCCCTCTCCGCGGACGAACTCGACCGGGTTGCGCGCGTAGGTCGCCATCACGGCGTCACGCTCCAGCGATTGGAGCTCCGTCAGGGCCACAGCTTCGTCCCGATCCCCTCGTCCGTGAACAGCTCCAGCAACAGCGAGTGCGGCTGCCGGCCGTCGACGATGTATGCGTTCCCGACCCCCGCCTCGAGCGCCTGCAGGCACGCCTCGAGCTTCGGCCGCATCCCGCCGCTGACCGACGGGATCCGCTCGCGCAGCTCGGCCGCGGTCGCCTCCGAGATGCGGCTCGCCGGGTCGGACGGATCGGCGCGCCAGCCGTTCACATCCGTCAGGAAGACGACCTTGAACGCGCCCAGCGCCTCGGCCACCGCGGCCGCCGCCGCGTCCGCGTTGACGTTGTAGGAGTGCCCCTCGGTATCGGCGCCGACCGACGCGATCACCGGGATGTAGTCGGCGGCGATGTGGTTCAACACGTCCACGTCGATGCGCTCGATGTCCCCCACGAACCCCACGTCGGTCTCGCCGGCAAGC
Organism: uncultured Thermoleophilaceae bacterium; assembly: GCA_963734025.1. GTDB lineage: Bacteria > Actinomycetota > Thermoleophilia > Solirubrobacterales > Thermoleophilaceae > JACVRW01. The sequence goes on along the minus strand of CAVTFR010000015.1, from coordinate 38,061 downwards.
CGCTTCTTGACGGTGAACAGCAGGCCGTCGTCGCCGCAGAGCCCGACGGCCGGCTGGCCGTGGCGCCCGAGCCGCAGGACGATGTCCTTGTTCTGCTTGCCGACGAGCACCATCTTCGCGATCTCGACCGTGTCGGCGTCGGACACCCGCAGGCCGTCCACGAACTTGACCTCCATGCCGAGCCGCTCCATGTAGCGGGTGATGTCCGGCCCGCCGCCGTGCACGACGATCGGGTTGAGGCCCACGTACTTGAGTAGCACGACGTCGCGCGCGAACTCCTCCTTCAGGTCCGGGTCGGTCATCGCCGCGCCGCCGTACTTGATGACGACGGTCTTGCCGTGGTACTCCCGGATGTACGGGAGCGCCTCGAGCAGGGTGGCCACGTCTCTCATGACGTGTACTCCGCGTTGAAGCGCACGTAGTCGGGCGAGAGGTCGCTGAAGAAGACCTCGGTCTCGCCGCCCTCGCCCGGCAGCGTCAGCTCGTACTCGACCTCGTCGCGCTGGACGAGCTCCGCGAGCGCGCTCAGACCCCTGTCGCCCAGCTCGATCGCGTCGCCCGCCGACGCCACCATCGTGCCCTCGATGGAGAGGTCCGCCACGAACGGCTCGCCGCTCGGCCAGGCCTGCCCTGCCGCCTGCAGGATGCGCCCGAAGTTGGGGTCGCCGCCGTGCAGCGCCGTCTTCACGAGCGGCGAGTTGGCGATCGCGCGCGCCACCGGCTCGACGGCCTCCGAGCTTCCGCGCACCACGATCCTGCCGACCCGGCGCGCGCCCTCGCCGTCGGAGACGATCGCGAGCGCCAGCTGGCGGAAGAGCGCGTCGAGCGCCTCGCCGAAGCGCAGCTCGTCGTCCGACTCCGGCTCGATCGCGACTCCGGCGCCGCCGCTCGCCAGGGCGAACACGGTGTCGCTCGTGGAGAGCTGGCCGTCGACGCTGATCCGGTCGAAGGAGCGCTTGACGCACACGCCGGTGAGCAGGTCGAGCGTCTCCTGGGCCATGGCGGCGTCCGTCTGGACGAAGCAGAACATGGTCGCGAAACGCGGCTCGATCATGCCCGCCCCCTTTGCCTGGGCGGCGAGCTTGACCGCTCCGCTCGACAGGTGCACGTCGAGGCAGGCGCGCTTCGGCCCGCTGTCGCTCGTGAGGATCGCCTCCGAGAAGCTCTCGGCCTCGAGGCCGAGGCCGTCACAGGCGCTGTTGACGCCGTCGAGGACCTTCGCGCGGGGCAGCTCGTGGCCGATCACGCCGGTCGAGGCGACCCCTACCTGAGCCGGCTCGAGGCCGAGGCGGTGGGCCGCCGCCTCCTGCATCGCCACGGCGGTGTCGAGACCGCGCTGCCCGTCGCCCACGTTCGAGCAGCCCGAGTTCGCGACGACCGCGCGAAGACCCGCGAGGTCGGCCTGCTTCGAGGCGATCACCGGGGCGCCCACGCGCGCGTTCGTCGTGAAGCGCGCCGCCGAGACCGTCCCGGGAGCATCCGAGACGAGCACGCCGACGTCGAGCCCGTTCGGCTTGATCCCGGCCGCCACACCGGAGGCCCGGAAGCCCGCGGGCAGCTCGGTGTCCTTCGCCTCTCCCGCGTGCACGGGGGGCTCAACCCAGCGCGAGCTGAAGAAGCTCATTCGAGCCCCGCCGTCTCGGGCAGTCCGAGCATCAGGTTGAGGTCCTGCACGCCCTGGCCGGCGGCGCCCTTCCAGAGGTTGTCGATCGCGCAGAGGGCGATCACGCGCTCGCCGACGACGGTCACGTGCACCTGGGCCCGGTTCGTGTTGCGGACATTCTGCGTGCGCGGCGAGCCCGCCATCAGGTCGATGAACGGCTCATCCGCATAGCGTTCCTCGTAGAGCGCGCGCACCTCCTCACGCCCGAGCGGCTCGGCGAGCGTGGCGTAGCAGGAGGCGAAGATCCCCTGGTCGACCGGCATCAGGTGGGTCAGGAACGAGAAGCGCGCGCCCGGCAGCTCCTGCTCCATCTCGGCGCTGTGGCGGTGGCCGTCGATCTTGTAGGCGTTCAGGTTGTCGACGGCCGACACGTAGTGCGTCTCCTCGGTGGCCTCGCGGCCGGCGCCGGAGACGCCCGCCTTGATGTCGACCACGGCGTCGGCGATCCGCCCGTGCAGGGGCAGCAGGGCGAGCAGCGCGGCCGTCGAGTTGCAGCCGGGGCCGGCCACGAGCTCCGCCTCGCGGATCTCGTCGCGGTGCGCCTCGGGCAGCCCGTAGACGGACTCGGGGAGCAGCTCCGGGGCCTCGTGGGGCTGGTACCAGCGCTCGTAGGCCTCCTGGCCGAGCCTGAAGTCCGCGGACAGGTCGACGACCTTGAGCCCGCGCCGGCGCAGCTTCGACACGGCGTCGGCGGCCGCCTTGTGCGGGTAGGCGATCACGGCGGCGTCGGCGCGCTCGGCGATCACGTCCGGGTCGAAGGAGTCCATCTCGATCGGCACCCGGTAAGCGGGGTAGAGCTCGTCGTGGCGGCGGCCGGCGTCGCTGCGCGCGGTCAGCGCCGTGAGCTCGATCGACGGGTGGCGGTGCAGGATCGCCGCCGCGACCGCCCCGCCGTAGCCCGCGGCGCCGATGACAGCCGCCCTATGCACGCAGCCGCCCTCCGATGGACTCGAGCTCGCGCTCGATCGCCGTGCGGCGCTCCGCCACCTCCTCGTCCGTGAGCGTGCGGTCGGGCGCGCGGAACTCGAGCCGCAGGGCCAGCGACTTGTTGCCCTCCCCCACCTGCGCGCCGCGGTAGAGGTCGAAGACGGACAGCGCGCCGAGGAGATCGGCGCCGCCGGCGCGGACCGCCTCCTCGACGCGGCTCGCCGGCACCTCCTCCGGCACCACGACGGCGATGTCCTGCAGGACCGCCGGGAAGCTGGTCACGTCGCTGTAGACCTCCAGCGCCCCGGCTGTGAGCGCCACGAGCGCGTCGAGGTCGAGCTCGAAGGCGGCGGCGGGCCCCTCGAGGTCCCACTCGCGCAGCACGAGCGGGTGCAGCTCGCCGATCCAGCCGAGCTCGCGGCCGTCGGCGGTGCGGACCAGCGCGGAGCGGCCCGGGTGCACGAAGGGCCTGGTGTCCGGCTCGGCGTCCCACTCGACACCCGTCACGCCTAGCAGCGCCTCGAGCAGGGCCCGCGCGGCGAAGAAGTCCGCGGGCCGCTCGGGGGTGCGCCAGCCGCCCGGCGCCGCCTGCGTCATCAGGACGGATAGGCGGAGCGGCTCGCTCGCCGGCAGCGCACCGCGCGGAGAGCCCTCGGGCGGAGGCTCGAGCGGGCCCGCCGGGTGGTAGACGTGGGCGGCCTCGAAGAGCGCCACGCCCGCGCGCCCGTGCGCCGTGTTGTGGCGCGCCGCGTCGAGCAGCCCGGGCAGCAACAGCGGGCGCATAACGCTCAGGTCCTCGGACAGCGGGTTGTCGATCGTGAGCACGGGCTCGTCGCCAAGGCGCAGGCGCCCGAGGGCGGTGCGCGAGGTGAACGCGTAGGCGATGCACTCGCTCAGGCCGCGGTCGCGCAGCAGGTCCTCGATCCGGCGACGCAGGCGCTGTCCGTCCGAGAGCCGGCCGACGGCGCCCTCGCGGGCCGGCAGCGTCGTCGGGAGCTTGTCGAGCCCGTGGATGCGGGCGACCTCCTCGATCATGTCGGCCTCGCGCTGGACGTCGGCGTCGCGCCAAGGCGGCACCCTCCATGCATCTCGCCGTGCGTGAGCGTCCGGCCGGCCGGAGCCGAGCGTCTCCGACTCTCTTTCGAAGCCCAGCCGCTCGAGGATCTCGGTCACGCGCTCCGAGGGGATCTGCTCGCCGAGCAGGCGCTCCATGCGCTCCTCGCGGAGCGCCACGACATGCGGTTCGGCCGGGTGCGGGTACGCGTCGATCGTGCCGGGCACGAAGCGCGCGCCGCACAGGTCGACCATGAGCCGGGCCGCGAGCCGCTGCGCCGCGATCGCCTGCTCGGGATGGAGCTGCTTCTCGAAGCGCGCCGACGCCTCGGTGCGCAGCCCGAGCGTCTTCGAGGTCCGCATGATGTTCGGCCCGACCCAGGTGGCGGCCTCCATCAGCACGCGTGTCGTCGTGTCCGATACCTCGGAAACCTGCCCGCCCATGATCCCGGCGATGCCGGTCGGCCCCTCGGCGTCGCAGACGAGCGCGACCTCGGAGGAGAAGGTGCGCTCGACGTCGTCGAGCGTCGTCATGCGCTCGCCCTCGGTGGCCCGCCTCACGATGATGCGCGAGCCGCGCACCTCGTCGAGGTCGAACGCGTGGAGCGGCTGACCGGTCGCGAGCATCACGTAGTTGGTGATGTCGACCACGTTCGAGATCGGCCGCTGGCCGGCTGCCATCAGGCGCTGCTTCAGCCACAGCGGCGACGGCCCGATCTCGACCTCCTCGAAGACGCGCGCCGTGAAGCGCAGGCAGATCTCGGGGTCGATCTCGACGGAGGCGTGGTCATCCGCCGAGTCGCCGCCCGACGGCTCCGCGTCGCGCGCCGTCGGGTCCTCGGCGAGCGGCGCGCCGGTCACGGCGTGCAGGTCGCGCGCCACGCCGTAAACGGACATGATGTCCGGCCGGTTCGGGGTGATCTCGAGCTCGAGCACCTCGTCCACGATCGGCAGGTGCTCCGCGAGCGGAGCGCCCACCGGCAGCTCGCCGGAGAGCACCATGATCCCGTTGTGGTCCTCGCCGATGCCGACCTCGTCCTCGGCGAGGATCATGCCGCTCGAGGCGACGCCGCGCAGCTCGGCCTCACCGAGGGTGCTGCCGTCCGGCATCAACGCTCCCGGCAATGCCACCGCCACGGTCTGCCCCGCCGCAACGTTCGGCGCGCCGCAGACGATCGTCTGGGGCTCGCCGCGGCCCACGTCGACGACGCAGACGCTGAGCCGGTCGGCGTTCGGGTGGCGCTCGGACTCGAGCACGCGCCCGGTCAGGAACGCCGCGGGGTCCCCCACGCCCGTCCGGTGGAGCCGCTCGAGCTTGTCGCCCGCCATCGTCAGCGCGTCGGCGATCTCCTCGGCCGGGATGCCGGGGTCGCAGTAGGAGCGCAGCCAGCCGACCGGCACCCTCATACGCCCGCCCCGAACTGCTCGAGCAGTCGCAGGTCGTTCTCGTAGAGCATGCGCAGGTCGGGGACCTCGTGCACGATGCTCGCGATCCGCTCGATGCCCATCCCGAACGCGAAGCCCTGCACGCGCTCGTTGTCGTAGCCCGTCCCGGCGACGTAGTCGAGCACGTTGGGATCGACCATCCCCGAGCCGAGGATCTCGATCCAGGCCTCGCCCTTACAGGTGAAGCAGCGCTGGGCGCCCTCCCAGCCGGTGCCGCCGCAGCGGAAGCAGGACACGTCGACCTCGACGCTCGGCTCGGTGAAGGGGAAGTAGCCGGGCCGCAGGCGCACGCGCGTGTCCTCACCGAACATCTGGCGCGCGAACTGGAGCAGCACGCCCTGGAGGTCGGCGAGCGTGATGTCCTCGTCGATCGCGAGCCCCTCGAGCTGCCAGAACATCGGCACGTGCGTGGCGTCCGGCGTGTCCGGCCGGTACACGCGCCCCGGCACGACGATGTAGATAGGCGGCGCCTGCGCCTCCATCGCGCGCACCTGCATCGGCGAGGTGTGGGTGCGCAAAAGGACGCTCTCGGCGAGGTAGAACGTGTCCTGCGGCAGCCGCGCCGGGTGCTCAGGCGGATGGTTGAGCGCCGTGAAGTTGTAGTAGTCGTACTCGATCTCGGGGCCTTCGAGCACCTCGAATCCGAGCCCGACGAAGATGTCCTCCATGCGCCGGCGGATCTGCGTGACGAGATGCAGGTGACCGGTGGGCAGCGGCGGGTCGCCGGGGAGCGTCACGTCGATGCGGTCCTCCGCGAGCCGGCGATCGAGCTCTGCCGCCTCGAGCTCGGCGGTCCGCTCCGCGAGCAGACCCTCGAGCGCCTGCCTCACCTCGTTCGCCTGCTTGCCGACCGGCCCGCGCTCCTCCGGCGGCAGCTCCCCGATCGAGCGCAGCGTCGCGGTCAGCTCCGACTTGCGGCCGAGCAGGCGCACGCGCAGCTCCTCGAGCTCGGCGGTCGTGCCCGCCGCGGCGATCGCGCTCTCGCCCTCGGCGCGCAGCTCATTCAGGTCAGGCATGGGCGGCCATCCTACGCGCGACCTCGTAGAGGGCGACCGTCGCCGCCATCGCCACGTTGAGCGAGTCCGTCGCCACCGGGATCCGCACCGCGCCGGCGCTCAGCTCGTCGGGCAGCCCGGCCCGCTCGGCGCCGAGGCAGAGGACGAGCGGCGGCTCGAGCGCGGCCTCAGCGAGCGTCGTCTCCGCCTGCGCCTCGAGCGGGACGAGGGTGCCCGGCAGCTCGGCGGGGCCGTCCGCGCGCGCCGGCGGCCGCGCGAAGACGGAGCCCATGCTCGCGCGCACGGCCTTCGGGGAGAACGGGTCTGCGCAGCCCGGGCCGAGGATCACCGGCCCGTCGGCGAGCGCGTGGGCCGAGCGCATGACGCTCCCCACGTTCCCCGGGTCCTCGACGCCGTGCAGGTACACCGACACGCTGCCGCCGGGCTCGCCGAAGCGCTGCGGGTAGACGCCGATCACCCTGCTCCCCGAGCCGAGCGCGCTCACCTCCGCGAGCAGCTCCGGCTCAACGTCCTCCCCGGCGCGCAGCACGAACTCGGCCGGCCAGCCCGCGACCTGCGCCGCCTCGACCAGGTCCTCGCCCTCGGCGGCGAACAGCCCGAGCTTCGCGCGCCAGCGCTTCTGCCGGAGCTTGCGGATCGTCTTGAGCTTGTCGTTGTCGGCTGAACGGATCATGGAACGAAAAGGGCGCCCACGTGGGGCGCCCGGGAGAGAGTCGGTTCCGTGGTTCGCGCGCTGCTAGGCGGCCACGGCCTCCCGGGCTCGCTCGGCAAAACGTCGGAAGGTCTCGGGATCGCGGACCGCGATGTCCGCGAGCACCTTGCGGTCGACCTCGATGCCGGCCTCCTTGAGGCCGTGCATGAACTGGCTGTAGGACATGCCCTCGCGGCGCGCCGCGGCGTTGATGCGGGTGATCCAGAGCCGCCGGAAGTCGCGCTTGCGGTTGCGCCGGTCTCGGTATGCGTACGAGTCGGCCTTGAGCAGCGCCTCCTTGGCCCGCTTGTAGCTCGACTTGGCCTGCCCGCGGTAGCCCTTCGTCCGGTCGAGGGTGGCCCTGCGCTTCTTGCGCGCGTGAACTGAGCGCTTGACACGGCTCACTTGTGGAGCAGCTCCATCACGCGGTCGTGGTCATGCTGCGAGACCTCGACCGGCCGGCCAAGGCGGCGCTTGCGCTTCGCGGGCTTCTTCCCGAGGTTGTGGCTCGTGAAGGAGTGCCGCGCGCGCAGCTTGCCCGTGGCGGTCTTCTTGAAGCGCTTCTTGGCGCCGGAGTGGGTCTTCATCTTCGGCATGTCGACGGTCTATTGAAGCAGACGGGATTCAGGCCACCCGCGGGTTGGCGGCCTAGGAGGCTTCTGCCTGCGGAGGCCCCGCGGAGTTGGCGTCGGCCTCCCCTGCGTCGACGTCCGCTGCGTCCCCGTCCTCTGAGCCGGCCTCCTGCGGCCGGCGCTTGACCGGCGCCAGCAGCATCGTCATGTTGCGGCCGTCCTGCTGGGGCGCCTGCTCGACCGTCCCGAGCTCGGCGACGTCGTCGGCGAGCCGGTTGAGCAGCATCTCGCCACGCTCGGGGTGGGTCTGCTCCCGGCCGCGGAACATGATCGTGACCTTCACGCGATCGTCGCCCTTCAGGAAGCGGACGACGTGGTTCTTCTTCGTCTCGTAGTCGTTCGTCGCGATCTTGGGCCGCAGCTTGATCTCGCGGACGTTGACCTGCTTCTGGTGGCGGCGGGCGGCCTTGGCCTTCTGCTCCTGCTCGTACTTGTACTTCGAGTAGTCGAGCACGCGCACGACCGGCGGGCGGGCGTCGGCGGCGACCTCGACGAGGTCGAGGTCGCGCTCCTGCGCGTAGCGCAAAGCACGCTGCGTCTCGACCACACCGATCTGGCTTCCGTCCTCGCCGATGAGGCGCACCTGCGGTACGCGGATGCGCTCGTTGATGCGAGTCTCGTCGCGCTCAGGCGGGCGCCGATCGAACTTTCGCGGGATCGGCACTAGCTGCAGCTACCGGCCGTCAAAAGCGCGAGATTTTCCTTCGCCTCATTCGCGGGCGAGTATAGCGGCGGATATCCGGCCGGTGAACTCGCTGACCAGCATTGCGCCCTGGTCGCCCTCGCGGTGGCGCCGGACCGCCACCATGCCGTCGGCCCGCTCCTGATCGCCCACCACGAGCATGTAGGGCACCTTGTGGAGCTCGGCGTCGCGGATCTTCTTGCCGACCGACTCGGTCCGCTCGTCCAGCTGCGTCCGGATGCCGGCGTCCTCCAGCTCGCGGTGTACTCCGCGCGCGTATTCGAGGTGGCGGTCCGAGATCGGGAGCACGATCGCCTGGACCGGCGCCAGCCACAGCGGGAACTCGCCCGCGTAGTGCTCGATCAGAATGCCGATGAAGCGCTCGAAGGAGCCCATCGAGGCGCGGTGGATCATCGCCGGACGGTGCTCCGCGTTGTCCGCTCCGGTGTAGACGAGCTCGAACCGCTCGGGCATGTAGTAGTCGAGCTGGACCGTGCCGAGCTGCCAGGAGCGCCCGATCGCGTCCGTCATGTGCAGGTCGATCTTGGGGCCGTAGAACGCGCCGTCTCCCTCGTTGAGCTCGTACTCGAGCCCGCGGCTCTCGAGCGCGCGCTGCAGCGCCGCCTCGGCCTTGTCCCACATTTCCTCCTCGCCGACGCGCTTCTCCGGCCGGGTGGAGAGCTCGAGCCGCGGCTTGAAGCCGAACTGGTCGTAGATGAAATAGCTGAAGTCGACGCAGCGCAGCACCTCCTCCTCGATCTGCTCCTCGGTGCAGAACACGTGCGCGTCGTCCTGGGTGATGTGGCGCACGCGCAACAACCCATGCAACGTGCCGCTCGGCTCGTGCCGGTGGACGAGGCCCTGCTCGCAGTAGCGGATCGGCAGGTCCCGGTAGGAGCGCAGCCGGCGCTTGTAGATCTGGACGTGCGCCGGGCAGTTCATCGGCTTGAGGCCCATCGGACGGTCCTCGACGTCGGTGAAGTACATGTGGTCGCGGTACACATGCCAGTGGCCCGACTGCTTCCACAGCTCGACGTCGTAGAGGATCGGCGTGCGGACCTCGGTGTAGCCGTGGTCGACGTTGGTCGTGCGCCACAGCTTCGTCAGCTCGTTCCAGAGGTGAGTCCCGTTGGGGAGCCAGAAGGGCGAGCCGGGCGAGAGGTCGGAGAGCATGAACAGCTCGAGCTCGCGCCCGAGCTTGCGGTGGTCTCGCGCGCGCGCCTCCTCGAGCAGGCGCAGGTGCTCCTCGAGATCGTCCTTCGAGAGGAAGGCCGTCCCATACACGCGCGTGAGCATCTGGCGATCCGAGTCGCCGCGCCAGTAGGCGCCCGCCACGCTCGTCAGCTTGAACGCCTTGATCCGGCCGGTGCCGGGACCGTGCGGCCCGCGGCAGAGGTCCGTGAAGGGTCCGTTGCGGTAGAGGGAGACGGTCTCGACGCCTTCGTCCCGGATCAGGTCCTCGATCAGCTCGACCTTGTAGTCCTGGCCCTCGGCGCGGAAGCGCTCGATCGCATCGGCCACCGGCACGTCGACGCGCTCGAAGTGCTCGTCGGCCTTGATGTGCTCGCGCATCTTGGCCTCGACGCGCTCGAAGTCCTCCTCGGTGAGCTTCTGGCCATCCGGGAACTCGAAGTCGTAGTAGAAGCCGTCGTCGATCGGGGGCCCGATCGAGATCTTCACGCCGGGATAGAGCTCGAGCACCGCCGTCGCCAGCACGTGGGCGGCGTCGTGCCGGATCAGCCAGAGCGCATCCGGGTCCCGCGAGGTCACGATCTCGACGGGTCCCTCCTCGAGCGGAGCGTCGAGGTCGCGCAGGTCCCCGTTCTGGCGCACGCCGAGCGCCGCGCGGGCGAGGCCCTCGCCGATCGCGCGTGCCGCGTCGGCCCCCGTGGAACCATCCGGGAGCTCGAGCGGCGAGCCGTCGGGAAGCGTGACCTTCATCTGACCCGAGACGCTACCGCGCCAGCTCGGCGAGCTCTTCGAGCAGCCCGTCGACCTCGTGGACCGTGTTGTAGTGGAAGAGCCCGATGCGCACCGACTCGTCCTCGTACGGGAGCAGAGGCCTGAGCCCGAGCGAGTACCAGTTGTGGTGGTGCCAGACGCCGTAGCCGCGCGCGGCGAGCTGCTCCGCGACCTCGGCAGCGGGCCTGCCGGCGACGTTGACGAGGAAGGTGGGCACGCGTCCGCGTGACGTCTTCGGGCCGTACAGCTCGACGCCCTCGGGCAGTCCGTCGAGGAAGCGCTCGCACAGCTCTCGCTCGAAGGGGACGATCGCCTCGAACCCGCCGATCGACTCCATGTACTCGATGGTTGCGGTGAGCCCGGCGAGCAGCTCGAAGGGCGGCGTCCCCGTCTCGAAGCGGCGGCCGATCGGGTCGCTCGGCGAGGGACGTGCCTTGAAGGGCCGCCAGCGCTCGGCGACCTCGGTGCGGACGTAGGCCATGCCCAAGTGCGGGCCGCACCACTTGTACGCCGAGCAGAACAGGACGTCGGCGCCGATCGCGTGCACGTCGACCGGCTCGTGCGCCGCGTAGTGGACCGCGTCGATCCAGGCGAGCGCGCCCGCCTCGTGCGCGAGCGAGCAGACGCGCTCGGCGTCGGTCACGGCGCCCACCGCGTTCGACGCCCACGCGAACGCCACCACGCGCGTCCGCTCCGACAACTTCCGCTCGAGGTCCTCGTAGTCGAGCGTTAGGTCCTCGAGCAGGTCGACGTGCCGTATCTCGAGACCGAGGTCGGCGCCGAGCTCGACCCAGGGCGCCACGCCACCGTCGTGGTCGAGGCGGGTCACGACGATCTCGTCGCCCGGGCGCAGGTCGCGCGCGAGCGTGCGGGCGAGCGCGAAGTCGAGCGTCGTCATGTTCGCCCCGAACACGACCTCGCCCGCCTCGCAGCCGAGCCAGAGGCCCGCGGCGGCCCTGGCCGCGGTGAGGATCCGCTCGACCCGCCGCCCCGTCTCGTAGGGAGCGCCGAGGTTGCCGCTCGCCTCGCGCAGCGCGGCGGCCATCGCTGTCCCGACCTCGTCGGGCACCTGGGTCCCGCCCGGGGCGTCGAAGAAGCTGAAGCGCGTGCCGAGCGACGAGAAGCGCTCGCGCACCGCGTCCACGTCGAGCTCGGCCTGTGTCGTCATCGGCCGGAGCCGTGGCCGGGCAGGCCCTCACCGGGAGGCTGGTCCGACAGCTCCGTCAGGCGATCGCGCGCCTCCCAGAGCTCCGGGCAGAAGCTCTGCTGGATCAGCCTGCCGAGCACCTCGACGGGCGTCCCCTGGGTCCCGACCACGTTGGCTCCGATCACGCGCGTGATCACCTTGTAGTGCCGGTAGCGCCAGACGTTGACGCGCTCGTCCCACTCGATCACCTGCTCGGCGAGCTGATAGAGGTCCTCGTGCTCACGACCCGACCGGTAGAGCTCGACGACGGTCAACCCGGCGCGCCCGAGCGCCTCCCGGAAGGCCGCCAGCAGCACCGGCGTGACCTCGCGGATCCGCCTGAAGCCGGGCGAGTCGAAGCCGCTGCCGTGGCCGAGCACCCTGCGAACCTCGTGGTACTCCCAGGGCGCGATGTGCTCGAGCATGTCGAGCTGCTCGGTGATCAGCGTCAGGCAGAGGTTGGCCCGCCGCAGCAGGCGCAGCGCAGCCGGCAGGTCGTCGCGGCTGACGAGCGCCGCAGCCTCGCCGACCTCGGTCACCGCGAGCTTCAGCCACAGCTCGGAAGCCTGGTGCACCGTCTGGAAGAGGAGCTCGTCCCGGTGGGCCTGCTCCTCGGGCCGCTTCTGGAGCGAGAGCAGCTCGTCGGTACGCAGGTAACGCTCGTAGTCGCTCGCGCCCGGGCCCGGCAGAATGGGCTGGTCGAAGTCGCTCATGCACCACCGACGCTACCCGCGCCGAGCGCGCGCAACTCGCGCTCGAGGGCAGCGGTGACGAGGTAGCGGTCGCGCACCCGCTCGCGCCCGGCCCGGCCCAGCTCGGCTGCGAGGCCGGGATCGCGCACGAGCTCGAGGAGCCGCGCGGCGGACACCTGCTCGTCGTCCGCCAGGAAGCCGTCGACGCCGTCGCGCAGCACGAGCGGCAGCCCGCCGCCGGTGCCGCCGATCACCGGTGTGCGCTTCCAGAGCGCCTCGCAGGGGGCGAGCTCGAAGCCCTCGCCGAGCGAGCGCTCCAGGACCACGCGCGCGAGCAGCTGGAGCGCGCCGAGCTCGAGGCTTCCGAGGCCCTCGTAGCTCGTCATGAGCAGGACGCCGTCCGCGCCCGCCGCGTAGTCGGACACCTCCTTCGCCGCCTGCCAGCCCTGGCTGTCGGCGCTGTCGAGGAGCGCGGCGAGCACGAGCTGGAGCTCGGGCTCCTCCGCTCGCGCGATCCGGAATGTCTCGATCGCCGCGTGGGGGTCGTCCCAGCGGTCGAGCTCGAGCACCTGCAGGCAGAAGGGCCGCTCGAGGTCGACGCCGAGCGGGCGCACGACCCGGCCCGGCAGGCGCGACTCCAGCTCGATGTTGCGCGGGTCGAGCGGGTCGATGCCGGGCGGGGCGGCAACGAGCCGGTCGCCGCGGAGCGCCTCCGGCGCGAAGCTCTCGTCCGGCACGAGGGTGAGCCGGCAGCGTTCCTGGAGCGGCCCGGCGAGCGCGACCGCCTCGTGCTCCGCGGCGCTCATGTCGTCGTGGCAGCGCCACACGATCGGCGCCTCGAGGCCGGCCGCAAGCGGAAGCGCCGAGTCGTGCAGGACGACCACGTCGTAGGCGTGCGTGAGCTCACCCGCCGCCCGCGCACAGCCGTCGACGAAGGCCTCCCAGCTGTCGCGCTCGATCGCGCTCTCGGCGCCGCGCAGCCCCGACTGCAGCGCGGCGGCCACGGCGCGCTCCTCGGGAGTCCCGAACAGCACGCGCCATTCGACCTCGATGCCGGTGCCCGCGGCCAGCGGCAGCATGCTGCCGAGCAGCTCAGGCACCCGGCCGGCCGTGCCCGCGGCGCTCACATGCAGGATGCGCGCGCCGCGCAGCGGCTCGGCGGCCGCGGCGAGCGCCTCGAGCGCGCGGGCGCCGGCCACCGGCGCGTAGTCGCCGGGCGGGCGCGCTCCCACCGCCATCGGCTGCAGGTCCACCTCAGGCCTCCCGGGCCGGCGCGATTCGGCCGCGCACCTCGCCGAGCGGCTCGCCGCAAAGGACGACCTCGTCGCCGTCCTCGAGGAAGCTGCGGCGGGAGCCGTCCGCCAGCTCGATCGGCTCCGCGCCGTTCCAGCTCAGCTCGATCAGGCTCCCGCGCTCCTCCCGCTCGGGACCGGAGATCGTCCCCGTCGCGAGCAGGTCGCCGGTGCGGAGGCTCGCGCCGTTCACGGTCAGGTGGGCGATCTGCTGACTGATCGACCAGTAGAGATGGCGCGTGTTCGAGCGCGCGACGACGCTTCCGTTCAGCTCGACCTCGAGCGGGATGTCGAACGCCCAGGGCTGCTCGCGCAGGTACGGGAGCGGCTCCGGCTCCTGCGGCTCCGCCTCGACGCGGCGGTCGAGCAGCTCCTCGAGCGGCACGACCCAGGCGCTCACCGAGGTGGCGAACGACTTGCCGAGGAACGGCCCGAGCGGCTGGTACTCCCAGGCCTGGATGTCGCGCGCGGACCAGTCGTTCACGAGCACCATGCCGAAGACGTGGTCGAGCGCCCGCTCGATCGGCACCGGCTCGCCGCGTCGGCTCGGCGCGCCGATCACGAAGCCGGCCTCGAGCTCGATGTCGAGCCGCTCGCTCGGGCCGAAGGTCCCGCCGGGGCGCTGGCCGCTCGGGCGCGGAACGACGCTGCCCGTGGGGATCACCGTCCCGGAGCGCCCGTGGTAGCCGACCGGCAGGTGGCGCCAGTTCGGCATGAGCGGGTCGCCCTCGGGCCGGAACATGCGGCCGAGGTTGGTGGCGTGGTGGATCGACGAGAAGAAGTCGACGTAGTCGGCCACCTCGAACGGCAGCGCGAGCTCCGCCCGCTCGACAGGGCGCCCCTCCTCAACGCGCCCGGAAATCTCACGGCGGAAGTCCGGCCCGCGTGCCATGAAGGCGTTCATGGAGCTCCCGGCGAGGGTGTCGTCGAGCTCGGTCAGGCCGAGCACTCGCTCGCCCACCCGCGCGCACACGCCGCCGCCGGCGAGCACGCCGTAGGCGAGCGTCACTCGAGCACCCCCAGCTCCCTGAGGTCCTCGACCGGTTCCCGCCAGCTGCAGCTCCCGTAGGAGGCGAACAGGTGCCGCCGGGCCGCATCGATCTCGACCGCCGTCGCGCGCTGCCCTTCCACGCGCAGCTCGCCGGCAGACAACTCGAACGCTTCGGCGTCCTCCTCGGCGAGCACCCGCTCGATGCCGCTCGGGCGCAGGTTGTGAGCTGCCCCGAAGGCGGCCGCCGCGAGCAGGTTGAGGAACCCGTGCATGGTGATTCCGCTCTCCGCGTCGGTGTGGCGCACCGGGTGGTGGAGCCCGGCCGTCGCCTTCATGACCACGCCGGTGTCGCGGCAGGAGGCGAGCGCGAGCGCCAGGAGCTCTACCGGCGGGACGGCCGCGGCCGTCTCTCCCCCGCAGCGCAGCTTGACGCGCGCACCGACCGCCGATGCTGCCCCGATTGCGGCGGGCACGTCGTTGCGCCAGCCGTCGCCCGGCAGCAGCTCGAGGTACACCTCCGACTTCAGCGGCCGCAGGACCGTTTGGGCGGCGATCAGGGCAGCCGACCCGGGCCGCGGCGAGGGCAGCCGCAGCTCGACCGCCGCGAGCGGCGCTCCCTCCGAGGCCGCGACTGCGACCTGGTTCGCGTCCGCCTCGAGCGCCTCGCTCCAGCTCGCCTCGTCCGTCTGGCCCACCCCGTCCAGCACGACGCTGAGTCGCGGCGTCCCGGCCCACCCGCCGAACCCGTCGCGGAGCTCCGCGAGCCGTGAGGCGGGGCAGACGAAGCGCGCCAGCATCCAGCCGTAGTCGCCTCCGCGTGCCTCGCGGTCCTCTGCCACGGCCTGATCCATGGTCATGCTGGCCGGCGGGAACAGCGCGGCGTGGTCGATCAGGGAGCCGAGCAGCGCCCGGCGGGCGTCCGTCACGGGCTCAGCGGCTCACCCGGCTGCCCGGCACGATGTCGTCGCGACCGTCGGGCCAGCGCACCCAGGCCTTGTGGCCGCCGTCGTAGTCGGGCGCCCACAGCACCAGCGTGGCCTCATCGCCCTCGACCGTGCACGGCTCCGAGCCCTCCTCGTCCAGTCCGCGCCAGAGGCGGACGAACGCGTTCTGCTCCCATTCCTCGCCGACGGTCGTCGGAACGGTGTGCCCCGGGTGCAGGCGCGTGTCCTCGGGCAGCTCCATGAGGACGTCCATGATCGAGCGGCGCAGGTCCTCGAAGCTCGTCGAGCCGGGCGCGCGCACGCCGCCGACCGAGCCGCGGAAGAGCGTGTCGCCGGTGAACACGTCGAGGTCGTTGACGACGAAGTTGAGCATCCCGGCGGTGTGACCGGGCGTGTGCAGCGAGCCGATCTCGAGCCCGCCCTCCGAGATCACCTCACCGGGCTCGATCGTGCGGTCTACGCCCTCCATCAACTCGGCCTCGATCGGGTGGGCGTAGGTCTCCACGTCGTACCTGCGGCGCCAGGCGTCGGCCTCGGCGACGTGGTCGTGGTGATGATGGGTGAGCAGAAGCAGGTTCACATCGAGCCCGAGCCGCTCGGCGGCCTCGAGCAGCGGCCCCGACGGGCCACCGGCGTCGATCACGATCCCGGTCCCGCCCTCCCGGTCAGCGACGAGATAGGTGTTCGACAGCCAATCGGGGTGCATGGAGCGCTCGATGATCATGATCGGCCCAGCCTAGTATCCGGCGGCTCATGCACGACCTCCGCTCCCAGTTCCCCGTCCTCGACCGATTTGCCTACCTGAACGCCGGAACCAACGGACCCGTCCCGCGACCGGCGCTCGAGGCGGCGGAGGCGTCGCTCCGGCGCCAGACCGAGGAAGGCCGCAGCAGCGCGGAGTTCTTCGAGGAGATGCTCGGCCGCGCCGACGAGCTGCGCGCGCGCATCGCCGTGCTGATCGGCGCGGAGGCAGGCGAGGTCGCGCTGAACGGCTCGACCACGGACGGCGTCAACTCGGTCCTGCACGCGCTCGACCTGCGCCCGGGGGACGAGCTCCTGACCTCGGATGAGGAGCACCCAGGGGTGCTGGCGCCGCTCGCGGCCGCGCGCGCCCGCGGCCTCAGCGTGCGGCTGGCGCCCTTCGACGAGCTCGCCGGCGCGGTCGAGCCCGGCACCCGGATGGTCGTCTGCTCGCACGTGTCGTGGATGACGGGCAAGGTGGTCGACGCCGCCGCGCTCGCGGCGACAGGCACGCCGGTACTGCTCGACGGGGCCCAGGGGCTGGGCGCGGTGCCTGTCGACGTAAACGCCCTCGGTTGTGACTTCTACGCGGCCTCGGGCCAGAAGTGGCTGTGCGGCCCGAACGGGATCGGCTACGTGTACGCCCGCGCCGGCAGGATCGCCGGGCTGCGCGCCCCCTGGCCCGGCTACCAGGTGCTCGACGATCCTCACGACCCGCTCGAGTCGCCGCTCCACCCCGACGCGCGCCGGCTCGGCACCGGCTATCCGCCCCACCACCACCTGCAGTGGGCGCACGCAGCGCTCGACGTGCTCGAGCGCTGCGGGATCGAGGTCGTTCAGCGGCGCGCGACGGAGCTCGCGACCGGGCTCGTCAAGCGACTCGAGGCGCGCGGCGTCGAGGTCGCCCCGCGCGGCCGCTCGACGCTCGTGTCGTTCGTGGCCGAGGACCCGGCGGCGATGCTCGAGCGCATCCTCGCCGCCGGCTTCGTGATGCGCGACCTCCCCGGCACTTCCTACCTGCGCGCCTCCGTCGGCGCGTGGACGACGGAGGAAGAGCTCGACCGGCTCGCCGAGACGGTCGCCGCCTGAGCCCGCGCGCCTAGGAGTTCTTGATGATGATTCCCTCGAGGATGTTCGCGACCGTCTCGGTCGCGTCGATCGCCTCCTCGAGGCGCTCGAAGATGTCCTTCCAGCGGATCACGACCATCGGATCGATGCCGGTGTCGAAGAGCGATGCGATCGCCTCGCGGACGATCCGGTCGCCGTCGTTCTCGAGCCGGTTGACCTCGACCGTGTAGTGGCTGATGTCCTGGAAGCCGCGCAGCCTGGGAATCGCCTCCGCAATCTGGCGCGCGGCGGCGTGCAGCACCTTCGCGAGGTCCTGCGCCTGGGCCATCGGCGCCTCGATCTTGTACAGGCCGAGATAGTCGGCGACCTCTTCCGTGTAGTCGACGATGTCGTCGAGCTTCGACGACAGCTCATGGATGTCCTCACGGTCGATCGGCGTGGCGGACGCCTGGTTGAGCCGCTGCAGGATGTCGTGGGTGATCCGGTCGCCCTCCTGCTCGCAGATGAGGATCTCGCGTGCGAGATCGCTGCGCTCGGGAAAGTCCTCGAGCATCTCCTCGAGCAGGCGCGCCGCACGCAGGATGTTCCCGCCCGCTTCCTCAAAGAGGTCGAAGTAGTGGCCGTCGCGCTGTGGGAGGACGCCTGGCAGCCGCACCCGGCTCAAGCTATCAGTGTCCGGCGTCGAAGCGAGCCTGCTCCAGCCGGCTCGCGAAGGGCTCCCCCATGCGCTCGCGAACGAGGGGCACGACCGGGCGCCAGTCGTACTCGACGCGCCTCAGCTCGACGCGCCCGTCGTCGTGCAGCAGCGCGTAGGCCGCCCGGTGATCGTGGTCGAACGGCAGCCCGACGCTGCCCGGGTTGACGAGCTGGATGCCCGCCGGCGTCGTCCGCTCGAACTGGATGTGCGTGTGGCCGAAGATCACCCGCTCGGCCTCGACACCGCGGGTCAGCTCCTCGTCCTTCTCGCTCGCTTCGTCGGGAAAGCCGATCATGTCCGAGCCCGGCGAGGCGTGGCAGAAGAGCGTGCCGTTCCTTGTCCTCTCCTCCTGCAGCCCCCCGAGCCGCTCGACGCGCTCGTCGCCCAGCAGCTCCCTGCACGACGCAAGGCCGGCGGCCACGGGATCCGGGGCGTCCGAGTCGTCCACGAGCCAGCGATCCGTGTTGCCGCGGATCCACTCCGCGTCGAGCTCGTCGAGCCGGTCGATGGTCTCCGCCGGCCAGGGCCCGCCGAGGGCATAGTCGCCGCCCAGCAGGAAGCGCTCGGCCGGGCAGTCCGCGAGGACCGCGTCGAGCGCCGCCAGGTTGCCGTGGACGTCGTAGAGCAGGGCGAGCATGCGGCGCACGCTAGCGCCGCGAGCTCAGCCGCGCGTGATGCCGGTGGCGTCGAGCGCCTGGGCCGGGTCGAGGTAGTAGTCGGCCTCGGCGACGCGCCCGTCGCGAACACGGTGCACGACCGCGAACGACTGGGTGTAGGACGTCTCCCCCGCGCTCGCCTCGCCGACCATCCGAACGAGCGCCACGATCCTGCCGTCATCCGCCTCGATCAGATCCTCGAGCAGCACCTCGATCGGCCCGACGAGGTCGACGAGCGCCTGCATGCGCTCAAGCGCGGCGTCGCGTCCGCGAAAGATCCCGGCGTCCGGCCAGCCCGGCATCTCCCGGTAGACGGCGTCCTCGTGCCAGAACCGCTCGACCACGGCCTGTGGGCCTTCCTCGTTCCAGGTTTCGAACGCACGACGGATCATGTCGGCGTCGCGCTGGGGCGTCGCCCGGCCCCCGGCTCTCTCCGGAGCCGGCGTCGCTACCGCCGCCTTCGGCGCCGCTGCGCCTTCCGGCGGCTCACCGGATGAGACGGAGTCACCGTCGCCTCTGGCGCCGGCTCGGGACTGTCATCGGCCTCAGTGTTCACCTTGGAGCGCCGCGCCATGACCATCCGCAGCGCGATGAGCCCACCCACCGCGCTGACCTTGAGGAGCGCGTAGGCGGGGCTCCCGGGTGTGAGGGGATGAATCGCGGCGACCATTGGTGTCTCCAGTATGGCTGGCCGGGTGCGGGATGTCGCGAGATGCCGCCCCCCGGGGGTGTCCAAGGAGAGCGTCGAGTTCGCGCGGCGCCTGTTGGATGCACGAAACCGGGGGTCCTCGCGCGTGGACCGGCGGCAGTCCCTCCCGCGCCCGCGATTCTCATCGAGCGCTGCTCAGCATTGTCCAGTCCAGTCATCGCGTCGTTCATGCGCGCTCTCCCGTACGCGTTGGTTCGGTGCATGCCCGTAGAACTTCTCGAGCTTCCGCTGCTCCTCGTCGGAAAGGCGCGAGCCCGTGACGTGACGCTGAATCGGCTCTCGAATGCGGTCAGGCGGCCGGGGTGTCTGTTTCATGCCGTCGAGAGTGGCCGCGTCTAATGGGCGGCCCCGTAGGCACTGGCGATTACCCGATAGTCGTTCTAAGTGCGGCGATGAGCGCGACAAGGCGTACCCGCGCTCTCGCAGCGAGGCAGATGCGAGAGCGCCGAGCCGACGGACCGGCTATCGAGTTGGACGAAAGGAGGCCTAGTGCGTCTCGCCGGCCGGGGCACAGGCGACCTCGACCCTGATCCCGTCTGGGTCGAAGACGAACATCTCGTAGTAGCCGGGGAGGTCGCGGTCCTCCTCGGGCGGGAAGTCGATCCGCGCGCCGATATCCAGGCAGCGCCGGTAGGCCGCGTCGACCTCCTCGCGGTTGTCGACGTAGAAGGCGAAGTGCTCGATCCCGACCTCGTAGTAGCGGTGCTCGCCGCCGTCGGCGGGCCTGAAGCCGATGTACTGCTCGCCGAACTGGAGATAGACGACGTCCTCGGTGCCCCGGTAGGTCCTGAAGGTTTCGTAGTGGCGCATGCCGACTGGGCCGAGGACCGCCATGTAGAAGGCGACCGACCGTTCCACGTCGCTCACGGCCAGGTCCATGTGGTGAAGGGCGCGAACGGGCAAGGCGCCCACTCTCTCAGGCGTGCCTTACGTCTTCAACGTCGTTGGCTCCACACCTTGCAGATGCGACTATCGGTCGAGCTTCACCGAGTTGATGCGGTGCACAAGACGAAGCCGCTCGGCCGTGCCGCCCCACGCGCTCGATCTACTCCCCCAGCCCTGCGGCTTCGTACGCGCCGGCCGGGGCGAGGAACCACTCGAAGCGGACGACCTTCCCGTCCCGGATAGTCCACAGCGCCGACATCCGCCCCTGCACCTCGACTCCACTTCCTCGTCCGCGTGCCTGGTAGCGCAGCTCCACGGCCACCCGGTCGCCGGACGGCGTGAAGCTCTCGGGTTCTATCCGCCAGCTGTCCCAGCCCCCTTCACGGAAGACCTGCTCGACTGCTCGGCTGAAAGCGGCCAGGCCGCGTCGGGTGCCCGGTTCGATGGCATCCGGCGGATTGACGTACACGATCTGTGCATCCAACAGGTGTGCCGGTCCTGGGAGTTCGTTCCGAGCCCACGCGTCGTAGATGCTGCGCACAATCTCCACGTTCTCGTGCGACATCGCCCGCCCAGTATCTGCCTCTGAGGCGTCGCGGTCCAGCCGCCGCCTCCGAGCGGGGCACGAGATGAACCCCTCGCAGATGGGGTCGGGGGCGGAGCTTGCAGGCGCCGCCTCGAGCTCGGCGACCCGGGATGCGTCAGATGGCGGTCCTCAGGAGGACGCAGGTCCGCTCGCGACCTTCACCCTCTCCGCGTGATACTGGGCAGGCGATGTCGCGGAAGAAGGTTGTCGAAGTGGTGCAGCGAGCGTTCGAGGTGTGGAACCGGGGAGACATCGACGCGTATCTCGCCCACCTGTGCCTCGATGTTGAAGCTGTTCCATTCGGCGCAGCATTGGAAGGCAAGGTTTGCCGGGGACATGAGGGCGTGCGTGCGTGGTGGCTGGCGCATTGGGAGGTCTGGGAGACGTTCTTGCTGTGCGCCGAAGAGTTCAAGCCGGTTGGCACAGAGCTGGTGGTGTTCGGGCGCTGGGAGGCGGTTGGACGGAGCGGCGTGGAGCTGTCCGCACCGGCGAGCTGGGTGTTTGGCTTCAGCGACGGGAAGATCGCCTATTGGAAGGCATACACGTCTAGAGCTGCCGCCCTCGAAGCCGTGGGGCTGCGGGAGTAGGCGATGTCGCCGGAGAACGTGGAGGTCGTCCGTCGGACCATGGACGCGTACAACGCGCGCGACCTGCCCGCCTATCTCGACACGCTCTCGGAGTCGGTGAGATTCCAGTCGCGGTTCAGCGCGATGGATCGCGTCTACCGCGGTCACGACGACCTGCGCCGCTACTTTGCCGAGCTGGACGAGGTGTGGTCGCGGTACGAGATGCGGGTACAGCGCCTGGTCCCCGCGGGACGTCAGGTGGCGGCGCTGTGTCACTTGTACGCGGTCGGCCGCGAGAGCAACCTGCAGGTGGAGGAGGACTCCGCCGTCGTCTTCACCGTCGAGGCGGGAAAGGTCGTCCGGATCGACGCGTACCCGACGCACGCCGAGGCCCTCGAAGCCGTGGGGCTGCGGGAGTAGGCGATGTCGCAGGAGACCATCGCGATCGCGAGGAACGCGGTCGCCGCCTTCAACCGCCGGGACGTCGCGGGCCTGGTCGAGATGACCACGGACGACTTCGAGTGGGTGACGTGGACTGGGACGGTGGAGTTCACCGCCTACCACGGGGCGGAAGGGCTCGCGAGGTACTTCCGGGATTCCGACGTGTGGGAGCTCCTTCACTTGGAGGTCCGGGAGTTCCGCGACCTCGGTGACGAGGTCCTCGTGGTCGGAATGTTCCACGCACGAGGCGGTGGCAGCGGCGTGGAGATACATGCGCCGTACTACTCCGCGTTCTTCACGGGTGGCGGAAAGCTGGCACGGGTTCTCAGCTACCAAACTGAGGACGAGGCCCTCAAATCCTTGGGGCTGCGGGACTAGGCGAAACACCCCTCTGCATTCGAAGCTTGGGACCTGCACCGGGGCGGGCGCTGCCTGCTCGTGGACAGAGCGCATCCACGTAGAGGCCCGCGCCCGGGGCCGACGCTACCTCGCCGCGCGCCTCATCGAATGTGGGGCCGGGCGGCCGACGGGCGGGACGACCGAGCGGCCGTGTCGGCTGACCTCACGCCTCACTCCTCGTCAGGAGGTGCGAGAGGTAGCCGAACTTGTACGCGGGCAAGGGCTCGACCGGCAAGCGCTCGCCCTCGACCGGGATCGCCTCCAGTGCGCCCACCTGGGCGATGGCAGCGTCGATGCGCCCCCAATCCACCGGCTCGACCTCGGGGTGGTCGATGCCCTCGCGCTCGCCTCGCTCCTCGTAGAAGCGGTCGAATTGGGCGTACCGGGCTCGTATCACGTCCCCCTCGGAGCTGTCCGGGATCGACTGAGCCTGCCAGACGAGCCCCCCCTCGCACTGCGGGCAAGCTGCGGGCTCCGCTACACCGCCGACTACCTCCTCGGACCAGTTGATAACACACTTGGCGCAACGCTTCGCGGCCATAAGAGGGAGCCCCTACCAGGCGTGCCCGGTTCCGCAGCTCGGGCACGCCACGCAGGTCGTGACGGGCGCCGTAAAGCTATGTCCGCACTGACACCGATACAGCGCCGAATCCTCCGGCGTTTGTCCTGCCCGGAGCATGGCGGCAGCCCTCGTTCGCGCCACGGGGCCGAGCGGGACCCGGCTCAGGGCGCGTGATGGACGCGATGCGCATGCGAGGGCGCGCTTCGCCGGGGCGGGTGCCGCTCGCCGAGGTTTCCGCGTTTCAATCACGCCGGGCTCTCCGCGCGCGGCGTGTAGTTCCGCCTCGTGCAGATCCAGCTTCATCACCTCGGCGGCGACGATCCGGTCGCGGGCGTGGTGGCGGAGGTCTGGATGGTGCATGGCAGTCCTCTTCGGTCGAGGCTGTGAGCGGGCATCTGGAACCGTCCCATCCTCGGCGCTCGCTGTCATCACGGGCAGCGCCCAATCTGTAGTCCAGGCCAGCCGAACCCTTGACCTTCGTGCTAGCGCCAATGCCGCGCGAACGCCTGATGCAAGCGCGCTGACCGGGGGTGACCCCCTCGGCCCCGGGGAACGACGCCGTGAGGGAGTTGGATTTATCTCCGTACGGGTGCCGGGTAGGCGCAGTCCACCTTCCGAGCCCGGCTTATCGCGTGAGAACGCTTCCGTATTGAGACGCCGCCCCAGGGCGTGTTCACTGTCTCTACCCCCTGACCGTGAGGGAGGCTCCGATGGCTGCTCGCAAATGCCCACGTCAGACCTGCCAGAAGGCGTGGCCGGTCGGCGACGAGAAAATCAAGGACGAGACTTTCAAGCTCTGTCCCGAGTGCGGAACTCAGACCGTCTACGAGGGTCAGACGGTGCCGAACGTCGAGGAGGAGGAGGCCGGCAGCCTGGCCCGCCACCTGGCATTTGAGGAGTTCTACGCCGAACGGGGATCCCACGAGGTTCCCGGCGCCCTCGACCGGGTGAATGCCCAACTCGCCGAAGTGGCCTGGCTCGAGTCGATCCCTGTGGACGGCGAGCCGCTCCAAGTCGAGCCGCTGCCGCGCTCCGAGTTCGGCCGCGACCGGCACCTCCTGACGAGGGGCGAGAACGAGTAAGACCCCGCCTGACCGGTGCCTCCGCTTAGACGGCGAGCGGTACCCGGTCGGCTGTGCGAGGTAAAACTCGCTAGCCCCCCGCGACCCACGGGCCGCCGACATTGCGGTCATGCGCTGGCCGGGGGTCATCCGGCTGAGGTGGCCTCGCGGACGCTTCGGTCGATTCGTTGAGGTGCTGGCGATCCATCCCGCCGGGAGCCTTGATCCTCACGATCTCCCAATGCCCACCGGCCAGACGCGCGACCCAACGATATGTCCCGCGCTCGGGGTGCTCGGCGTTGAGGCGGGTCGCTTCTGTCCGTGCCTCTTGCTCGTTCATCCCCATAGCGTAAGCGCGGCTTCGAGCCGTGGCTACCAACGTGACCTCGGTTAAGCCGCCCGAGACTCGACTTAGGGCCGAGGCGACGTGCAGAGCGCTCCCGAGCACCCTTCGGCCAAGAAACGGGACTTCTCGTCTGTGTCCGGTACGTTCGAGAGTGAGGGCGGGGGCGGGTGACTTTCCCGGCGTCCATCACGAGCTAGCAGCTCGCGCGTGGGCGAACCCGCGTCGGTGCTCAGTGACGCAGCCGTCGCTCGTGCGTCACACCGGCCCCCGCATGGCCCCGCATGCCTGCGCATGGTTCTACGGTTTGCGGGGCTGTGCGGAGCTTGCGGGGCTGAGGCCCCGATGGGCCGTACTGGGCTCGAACCAGTGACCTCCGGCTTGTCGAGCCGGCGCTCTCCCAGCTGAGCTAACGGCCCTGGGAGACGGCCGAGTATAGCTTCGGTTCGTGGGTACAGCTGGGCCATGGAACACCGGGAAGAACGCGACGACGACACGCCCGAGACCGCCGAGTCGCCCGCGGCCGAGCAGTTCTCCGAGAAGGTTCCGGACGAGCTGAGCGGGGAGGGAAAGACTCCGTTGGGAGACACGGACGAGCACTCCGACGCGCCCGGTCCGACCGGCACGGAGTAGCTCACCGGCCTACGCCACGGCTGACCGCTCGTCCGCCGGAATCCCGTTTCCGCTCGGGGCGGCGGCGGGCGGTTCGCGGGGCGGCAGCTTGCCGTGCGCGCGCATCGCGATCTCGAACGTCTCGCGGCTCGTGTGCCGCGGGCGCCAGCCCGTCGTGCGCTCGAGCTTCTCGCTCGACACGATCCAGGGGTGGAGGGCGAAGTCGATCTGGCCGGGCGGGGCCTCGGACAGCCGGGCCCCCCACATCGCGCGCGCGAGCACCCGGAACGCACGCAGCGGCATCCGCCGGATCGGCGAGCCGATCAGCTCGGCACACTCGCGCCCCGTCATCTCGCCCGCGCCGGCGACGTTGAACGCACCGGCGTGGCGGCCCAGGAGCAGCGCCGTCACCGCCTCGACGACATCGTCCTCGTGCACGAACTGATACCTCTGGTCGAGGCTGCCGGCGGCGTCGATGGCAAACGGCTGCTTGGTCCACAGCCGCACGAGGTAGTTGTCGACGTTCGGACCGAACACGATGCAAGGCCGCACGATCGTCATCACGCGCTCGGGGTAGGTTGCGGCCCAGAGCTGGCAGAGCCGGTCCGACTCGGTCTTGTCGCGCGCATACGAGGAGCCGGCGACGCCGCGGACGGGGTCCTCCTCGGTCAGCGGCACGGAGTTGTCCGGAAAGGCGCCGTAGGCGACGGCCGATGTCGTGACGAGCACCTGACCTGTGCCCGCGTCTGCCGCCGCCTCGAGCACGTTGTGCGTGCCGTTCACGTCGACGTCGTACATGAAGTGCTCGTCGTGCGACGGGTTGAGGATGAACGCAAGGTGGACGAGGGCGTCCGCCTCGCTGCGCTCGAGTGCCGAGCGGACGGCCGCGCGGTCGCGCACGTCGAGGCGCTCGAACTCGGTCTTCGGCTTGTAGCCGCGCGGCGGGGCGACGTCGCAGATGACGATCCGCTCGGTGTCCTCGCGGCGCGAGAGGAGGTCGACCAGGCGGGTCCCGATGTAGCCGGAGCCTCCGGTGATGACGTAGCGCATGCCGCTGATCCTATGACGGCCCGGCGGGACGGGCGGCAGGCGTGTCGGCGATCGGCTCGCGGTCCGTCTTCGCCCAGCTGCGGCGCTCGGTGAGCTGGTGCAGCATGGAGCGCGTGTCAGGCCTCGTCGCCGGTGAACTTCTGCTCGAGGTCCTTCATCACGCCCGGCTCGCGCAGAGTCGTCACGTCGCCCAGCTCGCGCCCGTCGGCGATGTCGCGAAGGAGGCGGCGCATGATCTTCCCCGAGCGCGTCTTCGGGACGTCGGCGGTCCAGATGATCCGCTTGGGCCGCGCGAACTTGCCGATCCGCTGGGCCACGCGCTCGCGGATCTCGCCCTCGAGCTCCTCGTCGCCCTCGTCGGTCTCGCCCTCGAGGATCACGAACGCGCTGATCGCCTGCCCGGTGTCCTCGTCCTGCTGACCGATCACCGCCGCCTCTGCGACCTTCGGATGGGAGACGATCGCCGATTCGACCTCGGCGGTCGAAAGCCGGTGCCCGGAAACGTTGACGACGTCGTCGACGCGGCCGATGACCCAGAAGTAGCCGTCCTCGTCGCGCTTGGCGGCGTCGCCGACGAAGTACGTCGTCTCGTCCCACCTCGAGAAGTAGGTCTCCTTGAAACGGTCCGGGTCGCGGAACAGCGTGCGCAGCATTCCCGGCCAGGGCCGCCGCAGCGCCAGCAGCCCCTGCTCGCCGTCGGGCACCTCGTTGCCCTCTTCGTCGAGCACGGCGGCGTCCACGCCCGGCAGCGGCTTGGTGGCCGAGCCCGGCTTCGCGGGCGTCACGCCGGGGAGCGGCGAGATCATGATGTGGCCGGTCTCCGTCTGCCACCAGGTGTCGACGATCGGGCAGCGCTCGCCGCCGATGACCTTCCAGTACCAGAGCCACGCCTTTGGGTTGATCGGCTCGCCCACGGTGCCGAGCAGCCGTAGCTTCGAGAGGTCGTGCTTCTGCGGGTGCTCGACGCCCCACTTCATGCACGCGCGGATGGCCGTGGGCGCGGTGTAGAACACCGTGGCGCCGTAGCGCTCGCACAGCTCCCACCAGATGCCTTTGTGCGGGTAGTCGGGCGCCCCCTCGTACATCACGGAGGTCATGCCGTTCATGAGCGGGCCGTAGACGATGTACGAGTGACCGGTCACCCACCCCACGTCGGCCGAGCACCACCACACGTCCTCGTCCGGCTTCAGGTCGAAGACGTGCTTCGTCGTCCAGGCCACGCCGGTGAGATAGCCGCCCGTGGTGTGGAGGATGCCCTTCGGCTTGGCGGTCGAGCCGCTCGTGTAGAGCACGAACAGCGGGTGCTCTGCGTCGAGCTCGGCCGCTTCGCACTCGTCCGAGGCGGCCTCGATGGCCTCGTCGTAGAAGATGTCGCGGCCCTCCTCCATCGTGACGTCGGCGCCCGTGTTGCGCACCACGACGATCGTCTCGATCGACGGGACCTCGTCCATGAACGCGTCGACGGCCGGCTTGACGTCGGCGGCCTTGCCCTTGCGCCGCGCCTGGTCGACCGTGACCAGCGCCTTGGCGTCCGAGAACTGCATCCGTTCCTTGACGGAGTCGGGTGAGAAGCCGCCAAAGACGACGTTGTGGGGCGCCCCGATCCGCGCGCAGGCGAGCATCGCAACAGCCACCTCGGGGATCATCGGCAGGTAGATCCCGACCACGTCGCCGGGCTCGACGCCGCGCTCCTTCAGCACGTTCGCGAGCCGCTTGACGTCGCGCAGCAGCTCCGCGTAGGTGACGTCGCGCTCCTCACCCTCCTCGCCGCGCCAGTGGTAGGCGACCTGGTCGCCGCGGCCCGCCTCGACGTGCCTGTCGAGCGCGTTGTGAGACGCGTTCAGCCTGCCGCCCGTGAACCACTTGTAGAAGGGCGCCTCCGACTCGTCGAGCACGGTGTCCCAGCGCTCGAACCAGTCGAGCGCGTCGGCCTGCTTGGCCCACCACGCCTCCGGGTCGCGCGCCGCCTCCTCGTGCACGGAGCCGTCGGAGATCAGCGCCCGCTCGACGAACTCCCTCGGCGGCTCGAAGAACTCCTGGTCGAGAAGCTCGGCGATTTCCCGCTCTACCTGTTCAGAGGCGTTCCTGGTGCTCGCTTCCATATGCGGTTTTCTACCCGACGGAGCGCCGGTGCACACCGACCGCATGCTCGAGCCAGCGGCCGAAGAGCGAGCGGGCGAGCGGCAGCGTCGCCCCGACGCGCGCCTCGACGTCGGCCAGAAAGGCCGGCAGCGCGCCGGGCCCGAGCGTGTGCTCGAGGCTCTCGGCGTAGGCGGGCACCGCGGCTTGCAGGCGATGTGCTGGAGCGCGAGCAGCGTCGTGCTCATCGAGGCACGTCGGCTGCGGCCCGGATCGCCTCCGCCTCGTAGCGGTTGGCCCGATAGGCGCGCCGGTCGGAGCTGAAGGTGGAGGGGCGCGCGTAGGACAGCCACACACGCAGCGGCTCGTGCTGGAGCTGCCAGACGTGACAGAGCTCATGGGTCACGAGCCGCTCGTCGAGCACGGGCCGCTTCAGCCAGATGTTGCGGCGCGTGGCGTATCCGCGGAAGCGCCGGAAGCCGGGGATCCTGAAGAGCCAGGGCGTGAACCTGATGCGCACGCCCGTGACCCGCACCGGCTCCGGATAGAGCCTGAGCGGGTCGAGGCGCTCCTTGGCCCTGCGCAGGGCGTCTGTCTCGGCCTGGGTCCGCAGGGCCTCGATTTTGGACGATCGTGGAGGGGCGCGCGCTCGCCCCTCCACGTTCGAGGACTGCTAAGGGTGCGGCAGGGTGGTGGTCGCGGCCGCCGCCCTGCGCGTGCCGGTCCGGCGTCCCGTGAGCGTCAGGCCGGTCCCGACCTCGGCGCCAAGCCCGGTCTCGGAGCGCACGTAGAGCTCGTCGTAGCTGCGCTCCGCCATCTCCTCGCGCGACAACACGGTGCCGAGCCAGCAGCCGATGAAGCCGAGCGGGATCGACACGATGCCCGGGTTGGCGAGGTCATAGAAGCCGAGCGCCCCGCCCTCCGAGTCCGCACCCGGCCAGACCGTCGGGCTGATGATCACGAGCGCGATCGAGCTGAACACTCCGACGAGCACGCCGGTGACCGCGCCGGTCGTGTTGAAGCGCCGCCACGAGAGCGCGAGCAGGAGCGCCGGGAAGATCGCGCTCGCGGCAACCGCGAACGCAAGGCCCACCATGAACGAGACGTTCAGGCCCTCGCCGCCGATCACGGCGATCGCGATCGCGATCGCGCCGATCGCCACGGCGGCGATCTTGGCGACCCAGACCTCCTCCTTCTCGGAATCGTGGCCCTTGCGCACCACGTTCGACCAGACGTCGTGGGCGACGGCGCCGGATGCGGAGATCACGAGCCCCGCCACCACGGCGAGGATCGTCGCGAACGCTACCGCGGCGATGATCGCCAGGAACAGGTCGCCGCCGACGGTGCCGGCGCCTCCGCCGACCTCCTCCGCCAGGAGCGGCGCCGCTAGGTTGCCGCCGGAGCCGACGGCCTCCTCCGCTCCGCCCCCGAGAATCGCGCGGGCGCCGAAGCCGAGCGCCGTCGTCATCACGTAGAACGCGCCGATCAGGACTACGGCCCACATCACCGATTTGCGCGCCGCCTTGGCGTCCGGCACGGTGAAGAAGCGCATCAGGATGTGCGGCAGGCCGGCGGTGCCGAGCACGAGCGCCAGCCCGAGCGACACCGTGTCGATCGGGCTCGAGAGGAAGAGGCCTGGTTCGAGATAGGCCTGGCCCTCGGGCGACTCGGCGCGCGCCTCCTTGAACAGGTTGATCGGATTCCAGCCGACCTTGCCGAGCACGAACAGCGTGAGCACGATCGTCGCGGTCATCAGCAGGACGGCCTTGATGATCTGGACCCAGCTTGTCGCGAGCATGCCGCCCATGACGATGTAGATGATCATGAAGGCGCCCGTCAGGATCACGGACAGGGTGAAGTCGATGCCCACGAGCGCCTGGATCAGCACGCCAGCACCGACCATCTGGGCGATCAGGTAGAAGCCGGCCACGCTCAGAGTGCCGAGCGCCGCGGCCGAGCGCGCGGGGCGCTCGTTCATCCGGAACGACAGTACGTCGGCGATCGTGTACTTGCCGGAGTTGCGCATCCGCTCTCCGAGCAGGAACAGCACGGTCAGGAAGGCGACGAGGAAGCCGACCGAGTACAGGAAGCCGTCGAAGCCGAACAGGAAGATCAGCCCGGCGATCCCTAGGAAGCTCGCCGCCGACATGTAGTCACCGGCGATAGCGAACCCGTTCTGCACGCCGGTGAGACCGCGCCCGGCAGCCCAGAAGTCGGTCGCGCTCGTTACGCGCTTCGATGCGATGTAGGTGACGAAGAGCGTGAGCGCGACGACCACACCGAAGATCGACAGCGCAAGCTCGTTGACGTCTGCAGCGATGAAGGTCATCGGGGCGTCACCTCCTCATCGCTCGCGGTGGGATCCGCAGGACCGCGCTCGAAACGGCCCTCGCCGGCGGGTGCGCCGACGCGCGCCAACTCGAGCGCGCGGTCCGCGGCCCGCTTCGCAAGCGGGTCGAACTCGCGGTCGGACTTGCGCAGGTACCAGGCGGCGAGCCCCCACACCATTACGAACTGGCTGAGCGCCAGGACGTAGCCGACCGTCAGGCCATCCACGAGGAACTCCTCGCCCATGAAGTCGGGCGCGTAGCCGCAGAGGAGAACGAAGCCGGTGTACCAGGCGAGGAAGAAGATCGTCGCCGGTACGACGAATGCGTTCTTCTTCTTGACCAGCTGTCTGAATTCGGGCGAGCGCTCTGCGGCCACCCAATCGATCTCGGGGTGGTGGTCGGTACTCGACGTCCACTCCTCGTTCGATGCGTCCGCGCGCCCGGCGTCTGTGCCGTACGGCTCCGTCATTTCGAAGTTCCCCTCTCTCCCTCGGGCGATTCGTCCCGCCTCATACCCGATGCAGTACCCGCCTATTCAGGCGTAGCCCGTTTGGGGGATCGAGGGCTAACCCACAGGTGCCGGCTCGGCTCCGCCCTCGTCCGCGGCCACCACGGCCGCCTTGCCGCGCGGCATGCCGGTGAGCGCCACCACGAAGGCAAGAGCCATCACGCCGGCCATTACGTAGAAGACTGCGCGCGACGAGAGCGCGAAGTCGTGCTGGATGGTCTCGAAGAGCTCCCGTGCGCGCGGCCCGGCCCGCTCGGCGAAGCCCGAGCTCGAGCCACCACCCGCGTGGCTGACCGCGTCGGCGATCCGGTCGGCGCGCGCCTCAGGCAGGCCCGCGCCCGTCAGCGACGACTCGATGTTCGACTTGTTCTGCGCGATGAAGATCGTGCCGAGCAGGGCCAAGCCGAGGCTGGCGCCGAAATTGCGCGCGGTCTGAGTGATGCCCGTGATCTCGCCGTAGCTCGTCCTGGGAGCGCGGTTGACCGCGTCGGTCGATGCCGGCCCCAGCATCAAGCCCATGCCCGCTCCGGCCAGCACGATGAACGGCCACTGGGTGTTCAGGTCGAGGTCGGGCAGCTGCCGCGCCCAGAGCGCGAAGCCCGCCGCGGCGATCAGCGCGCCCGGTACGACGGACGGACGGGCTCCGCGCGCGTCGAGGATCCGGCCGCCGACCTGGGCAGCCGTCGCGAAGCCCGCGAAGAAGATCAGTAGGTAGAGGCCCGCCTCGGATGCGCTCTGCTCGAGCCCGATCTGCGCGTACTGGCTCGCGAAGAAGAAGAGCGGCACGAACGCCATCGACATCAGGAAGAGCAGCGCGTTGTCGACCGCGAAGCCGCGGTCGCGGAAGATTGCCACCCTGATCAGCGGATCCTCGGTGCGCAGCTCGTACAGGACGAACGCCACGAGCAGCGCGACACCCCCGACGATGCAGGCCCAGGTCACGGGATCGCCCCAGCCCCAGAGCGAAGACTGCTGCAGGCCCAGCACGGCCAGCCCCATGCCCCCCGACACGAGCAGGGCGCCGCGGTAGTCGAGGGGCGCCGGATGCTTCTCGTTCGAGGGCCGCGACACCGCGGTGAGTACGAGCGCGATGATCGCAACCGGGATGTTGACCCAGAAGATCGCCCGCCACGTGATCTCCGCCAGATATCCCCCCGCCAGCGGGCCGATAGCGGTGAGGCCGCCGGTGACCCCGAAGAAGGTCGCCATCGCCTTGCCGCGCTCCGAGACGTCGAAGGCGGACACCACGATCGCGAGCGCGGCCGGGAACATGAGCGCCGCGAAGGCACCCTGTACGACCCGGAAGAAGATCATCCAGGCCTCGCCCAGGTCGCCCGTCGGCGTGGCGCCGCAGAGCGCCGACGCGACGGCGAAGCCCGTCACGCCGACGATGACCATCGTCTTGTGGCCGGCGATGTCGGCGAGCCGGCCGCCGAAGGCAAACAGAGCCGACAGCGCCAGCAGGTAGCCGTTGATGATCCACTGGACGCCCGTCGACGACATCGACAGGTCCTTCTGCAACTCCGGAACGGCGATCGCGACGATCGTCTGATCGATGAACGTCATCGCGACGGCGA
Organism: uncultured Thermoleophilaceae bacterium; assembly: GCA_963734025.1. Lineage (GTDB taxonomy): Bacteria > Actinomycetota > Thermoleophilia > Solirubrobacterales > Thermoleophilaceae > JACVRW01. Next base: position 6,014 of record CAVTFR010000015.1, on the reverse strand, counting down.
AGATCATCGCGACAAGGACCAGGTTCTTGTTGGGGCCGCGGGTCAAGCGAGCGGGCATGTTAACCCGGGCACGGCGGGCCAGAGCCCCGGGTTTTGAGAGAGTCTCGCTTCGACCTTTCGACGGCCAGGAGGGACCGTGATTCCTTACCGCCTGATGTACGCCCTCGGCGTCGCCCCGTGGGAGCGCCGGAACGTCGCGGAGCTCTGGAAGCCGCTGTTCGAAGGCACGGATGCCATGGAGCCGGGTCGCGCGCTCGACGTCGGCTGCGGGTCCGGGCGCGATGCCGTCCACCTGGCACGCCAGGGCTGGCAGGTCACGGGCGTCGAGTTTGTCGACAAGGCTCTCGGGCGTGCCCGAGAGCGTGCGGTCGCCGAGGGAGTCGAGGTGCAGTGGGTGAACGGCGACGTGGGCGAGCTCGGGCAGCTCGGCCTGGAGCCCGGCTACAGCCTCCTCTACGACTTCGGCTGCATCCAAGGCCTGTCGGACCCGGCGCGCCGGGGCGCCGCCGGCGGCCTGACCGAGCTGGCCGCGCCCGGAGCCAGGTTGCTCCTGCTCGCCTTCAAGGCGGGCCGGCGCGCGCTGCTGCCGCGCGGGATGGACACCGAGGACGTGCTCACCCTGCTGGGGGACGGCTGGGAGCTCCAGCGCGCGGAGTCCGCGGTCATCGAGAACATGCCTCCCCCGGTCCGCCGCGCCGAGCCGACACTCTTCCGGCTGGCCAGGAGCACGGCGTGACGGGGAAGCCACACGCCAGTCGTGGGGAAGCGCCGCGAGACCGGCGCGACCGCCGGGTCGGCGGTGCGGGCCCGGTAGTCGACGCGCTTCGTCTGATCGTCTTCGACGCGACCGCGACGGCGGCGACCGCGACATCTGGACGATCGCCCGAGCCGGAGCCGATCCACGATCAACGTCCAGCCACAATCCTGGTTCCAGACGAAAACCGGGGCGCCGCTTGAGACGCCCCGGTCAGCGGCTCAGGGCCGCCGAGTCCATTCCTAACTAGCGCTTGTCGCCGTATGCAAGCGCTTGGTCGTAGTCGTAGTCGCCCAGGCTCTTGACGAAAGCGAGGTACTCGTCCGGGTCGGTGATCGACCGGGCGACCTCCATCTGCTTCCGCGCCTCAGCCGTGCCCGGCGCGTCGAGGCCGGTGGCCATAGGCGACGCGAAGGCCGGCGGCGCGACCATCGCCATCACGGCGAGACCGGCAAGGATTGCCTTTCTCATTGTTCGTTCCTCCGGTTGTGTTGTGGGTGGACGTCGATGTCGATGGTGCGTGGGCGCGGTTGCAGCCAGGCGACCGGGCGGTCTCAGCGCGGTAACAGCTGCGCGTCGCGGCGCTCGAGCAGCTAATGAGGCGAAGCTGGCGCTCGGCGCCCACGCCGAGGTGGCAGCTGGAGGCGCTGATCGGCGAGCACCCCTACCGGGAGCGCCTTCGGGCACAGCTGACGCCGGCGGTCTACCGCTGCGACCGGCCTTTCTGCGTGCGCGGCGCGTGGGTCGAGGCGGAGACCGCCATCAACGAAGCCTCGAACCTTTTTTTCGCGGTGACACTCGCGTCGGGTTCCGCTCGAGGGTCCTGGGGGCATCCCGCCCGGTCGGTCCTGCCGGAACGGACGCGGGTACTCAAGCGGCGAGAAAACCCGGCGCCGGCAAGGGGCGACTGCCCGCAACACCCACAGCCGTCCGTCTGCGGGGCGTGTGGGGCGTGCTGGGCGGCTTTGGTCGGTGGTCCGGGTTCTACCGCTTGTTCAACAATGGAGGCCGGAGGCGCCGCGCCGCGGGGGTCGAACCTTGCGGTGGTGTCCAAGGCACCGTCCCACGAACATCTTCCCGGCGAACCGGGGGCGGCCGCGTTCGTTAAGTGTCGTTAGAAAAGGACGCCTCGTCCGTTCGCCCAAGAGGTGACGGAGGAGCCGCAACCCGTCGGGAGGATGCTTAGCGAGAAGGTTGCCGAGGCTCGGGAGGACGGCCGCCAGGCAGGCGTGCGTGGCCTGGACCTGCGCTACTGCCCGCATGACGCCCACACCGTGGCGTCGCTCATGCGCAGGATCGCCTGGTATCAGGGCCACGCGGCCGGCGAGGGCGACGCGACTGAGCTAGACGACCAGCACCGTCGTGGTGTGGGTGGACGCGCTCGTGATCGCCTACCGGGGGGAAGCAACCAGGGGCTATCTCGGTAACCGGAGCCGAAGTAAGGCGCGGGAACCGGCAGCGCCGGCACCGCTCGCGGCCGCCACGGCAAGGTGAGCCGCTATCGCCCTGAAGCCGCAGCGGCCGCAGAAGCTCGCCCCTTCGGGGACCAAATCCACAGCGGCACAAGCAGATTCCGCTCTGGGCCTAAGGCGCCGACCGGAATCGAACCGGTGTACACGGCTTTGCAGGCCGCTGCGTAGCCACTCCGCCACGGCGCCGGAGCGGCCCAAGCGTATCGTCGGCCCGAGCTGGATCGGCATCCTCCGCCGGTGATTCGTGTAAGGCTGTTCAGAGCACAACCCCCTCCATGCCGGCGACAGAAATGAAAACCGTGTCGTTCTCCGTGCCCGGCGGCAAGCGTGCCGCAGGCATGGCGCGACGATCGGTGCTGTCGGTTCAGGTGGACCTCCCACCGTCGATCCGCCACCGCCTGGCGCTCCTCCTGAGCGAGCTCGTCACGAACGCGATTCAGCACGGCGGTGCAGGTCCGCACGAGACGGTTCAGGTGAAGGTCGCGTCGTCCACCGAGAAGGTGCGTGTGGAGGTCTTCGACCCGGGCTCGAACGGCGCCCCGCCGCGCGACCGGATCGAGGAGGGCGGCGGGTACGGATTGCTCCTCGTCGACCGGCTCGCCGACGGCTGGGGCCGCGGCGCCGCGACGAGCGGCGGCAGCATCGCCTGGTTCGAGCTCGCGCTCGCCGAGGCAGACCGCCTCTGAGCACCACCGCCCACCCACCCGGCACGACCGAGCGCGCGCTCCGCCTCCTGCGCTGGATCGTGATCGTCTCGATCGTCGATTTCATCCTGCTGATCCCGCTGCTCGTGGGCGTGATCGTCGACTACCACGGCCTCGCCCCGGTGATCGGCCCGATCCACGGGCTCGGCTTCCTGCTCGAGCTCTACCTGGTCGCCCGCGGCGCCGCCCTGGGCTGGTGGGGCTGGTGGTATCCGGCCGTCACACTCGTCACCGGCGGGCCGCCCGGCGCGCTCCTGGGACACAATCGCGCGCGCCGCCAGGCCCTCGAGCGGACCGCCTGAGCGCGGCTATACTCACGCAACTCTGCGGCTGTAGCTCAGTTGGCTAGAGCGTCTGCTTGCCATGCAGAAGGTCGTGGGTTCGAATCCCATCAGCCGCTTCTCACGAATCTCCCTGCAAATCCCGCGTTTCTGAGCCCGTACACTCGCTCATCTTCTGCTGAGCCTCAGGAGCGGGTACACACTGCGGGTACCTTTCTCGCTCTCCCTCGCTCTGAGCGCCTGAGCCTGCTCTACGCCGCTCTCTGCTGCCGTCTGCGCGCTCGTATGTAGCCCGCATTCGCTGCTTGTAAGAATCGCCTCAACAACGTGGGCTCTTACAGCACTCCCTATGGGAAGTGGAAAACGAGGATCGTGCTTTCCCCTGCATACCCCTCCCTTTTCCTCTCGGCTTGCGTGTAGAGGGAGCCAGAGCCCTTGTACCGCTCTCCGTGTGAGCTAACTACGGTGAATCCGCACTCGTCGTTCCATCACTGCGGGCCAGACAAGGGTGATTCCCAGTTCGGCGGAAAGCGCTTCCCATGACGCGTCTCTGGGCTTCCGCTCTACGGCGATAAACGCCTGAACGTCGCTCACTGATGCGCGGAGCTGATGCGCGTAGCGAAGCACTTGGCCGATTGCGAGGCACAGCTGGCGCTCCTCGTTTCGGTCGCTGAGGCTCTTAACCTCGGCGACGCAAAAGCCATTGACCCCTAGGAGTGGGACATGAACGCCACCATTGTTCTCTTTGGAATCGGCGGTCGGTTGTTCCGCTGCGGGGTCAAAAGGCTGTCTTCACGGACTCGCCCACAGTGTGATCAAACAGGATGGCGGGCTGACCGAAGCCAGCCCGCCATTCCCATTGTTACTTGCTACGCAGCCGGAGCACAGAGCACGTAGACCGTGCTCGTCCCGGTGTTGCCACCCTGCTTCATCGTGGCAGCCTCCCACGCATGGGCGCGGTTGCCGTTGATCGCAGCCGGGTTAGTGAAGCGAACAGTGCTCGACGCATTGCCCGGAGCGACACCGCCGCCAATGGCGATCTGACCGCCGGGGCACTGGACCGAGGCATTGCTGCCATCGGCAAACGTCGTGCTGACGACGGTCGTCTGAGCGGTGCCGGACTGACCCGTAGCGCCAGTGTCACCCTTGACGCTATCGCCCTTGTCACCCTTCAGGCCCTGCGGACCCTGAGCGCCATCGTTTCCATCTTTACCGGCAAGTCCGGGAGCGCCAGCATCGCCATTGGAGCCATTGGAACCGGGGATACCCTGGTCGCCCTTGTCACCCTTGATGCTATCGCCCTTCTCGCCCTGGTTGCCCTTCTCGCCCTGACCACCCTGGTTGCCCTGGATGCCCTGAGCGCCGTTGTCACCCTTAGCGCCATTGGCACCCTTCAGCGACTGCATGAAGTCACCGACAGTCGGGTTGTCACCGGTGAAGCCGGGGTGACCGTCGAGCATCCACTGCTCGTAGGCAGAGCGGCCATTGTCGCCGTCCTTGCCATTAGAGCCATTCGAGCCGTTGGTGCCATTGACACCGTTATTGCCATGCTCGCCCTGCTCACCCTTGTCGCCCTGCATGCCCTTGTCACCCTTGAGCGCCTTCATGAAGTCGCCAACGGTGTGATCCTCGCGGGTCCAGCCATTCAGCGTGAGCCAATCCTCATACGCGCTGAGTCCGTGATCGCCGCTCATACCGCGAGCGCCAGTGTCACCCTTCTCGCCCTTCTCGCCGTCAGCGCCAGCAGCGCCGCCGTCGCCCTTCTCACCCTTGTCACCGCGATTGCCTTGCTCGCCAGTGTCGCCCTTGTCCCCAGAGTTGCCCTTCTCACCCTGGTTACCCTGGCCACCCTGATCGCCCTTGTCACCCTTGTCGCCCTTACCACCCTGCGAGCCGGTGTCACCGGTGTCACCGGTGTTGCCAGTGTCGCCCTTGTCACCCTTGTCGCCCTTCTCGACGGTGATTGACGTGCCATCGGCGAAGGTGATGAGCCAGTCGTTCTGGACCTTGGCGACATTCGTGATGCCATTGCCATCGGCACCGGTGTCACCCTTGATGCTGTCACCCTTCTCACCCTGCTCGCCCTTGAGAGCGGCGAGGAAGGCTTCCTCAGACTGGCCCGGATTGTTCTGCTCCCAGATGAGGTAAGCGCTCAGCCCGTCCTCACCCTTGTCGGCAGCGGCACCGTCAGCGCCAGTCGCACCGGTTGAGCCGGTGTCACCCTTGGCACCGTTGACACCGTTAGTGCCATTCGCACCCTGAGCGCCATTGGCACCCGTGGCACCCGTCGCGCCAGTGGCACCGACGTTGCCATTGACAGCGCGGGCCTTGAGCGCCTTCTGCACCTTCTTGTCGAAGTCCTTCGCGTGCAGCGACAGGTTGCGCACATCCTTGGTCGTGAGGGAGTTGTCCTTCACGTCGTTGCCGGTGATGAAATGCTGGGCGGCAGCGCCAGCCCCCGGAACACCGACTAACAGGCCGACCGCAGTAGCGGCCACGATGGAACGATTGAAACGCACTTCGTACTCCTTTGATTTCGGGATTAGTTGATCCCTGGCGAACGCCAGGCGGCACGACCCACCGAGCGATGGGCCGGTCGTCCCGTCCGGATTCGTCAGCGGCCGGTAAGCCGGAGCGCTTGCACCGCTCCACTGCGACTGGCCGAAAAGAGCCGTGCCGACACGAACAGCAGCTCCACGATCCTCTTATCGGCGAGGATGCAACGGTTCTTGACGAAGCGCCAACAACATTTAGGCTCGCCTTATGAACACGGACGCCGAAGTACAGCCGCCTCGATCCTCGG
>CAVTFR010000014.1:0-273300 GCA_963734025.1 uncultured Thermoleophilaceae bacterium | reverse complement strand
CGACGCTCTCACGCCGCGGCCCTGCGCCGGTTCATTCAGGCGATCAGCGGATCACCCGTGCGGCGCTCACCGTCGCCGCGCTGCTGCTGAAGGTCCGGAAGACGTTCAGGTCCATCCGGAACAGCGCCTGCTTGCGGTTGAGCTTCTTGGCGGCTGTGTAGTAGACCTTCCACGTCCCGGTCCGGGCGGCGACGGGCAGGAACGGCAGCTTCTTGTGGACGATCCCGCAGGCGCCCTTGGCCGTGCCGAGCTTCCGCACCGCGTAGCGCCGGCCCTTGAACGTCCAGTGCAGATAGATCCGGGCCCCGGTGGGCGGTCCCCACACGGACCAGCGGACCTTGCGACCGAGGTTGCGCCTCACGCGCGCGGGCTTGATCGCCGCCCCGACCCTCACGAACGACACGTTCGTCTGAGCGACGAGTCCCGGCGTCTCGCGGTCGGTCGCGGTCAGCGTGTATGTCTTCGTGCGGCCCGTCTCGGTGCGGATGAACTCGGTCGGCATGAACACACCGATGTTGAAAGAGCCGTCAGCGGCGAGCGGAGTGAACCCGCCCAGGTCGCCGGTCGTGTAGTACAGCTCGACGCTGTTGAAGGACGGGTCGGTGTTCGGCGTGAAGCCGCTGCCCGAAATAGGCACCCACTGGTCGCTCGAGAGGCCGGGGACGTAGCGCGCGCACGGCGTGCCGGGAGCGATCGCCGCAGCGGCGGCCGCTGAGGCGGTGGCGGCGGTCAGCGCGGCGACGGCGGCTGCACATACAACAGCTCGCCGGAGGAGAGCACGGTTCATCAACTGTTCTCCGTTCGGGGAAGGAAGGCGGCTCCTGGGTACCCATCCTCCCTGAAACGCGCACATCAGGCGCCACCTTTCGTCCGGGAGGCTCGCCGATTCTCGTCCCGGCCGATGGCCGGATCAGCCGCCGGCTTTCTCCAGGATCCGCACCTCGACATCCGCCCGCTTCGCGAACTCGCGCGCGTCCTCCGCTGTGCCGATGTTCTCGCCCCAGTGCATCGGCACGGCCACGCGGGGTTGGATGCGGCGGGCTGCCTCGGCCGCCTCCTGCGCCGTCATCACGTAGGTGCCGCTCACCGGCAGCAGCGCCACGTCCACGCCGGTCACGCTGTCCATCTCGGGGATCACGTCGGTATCGCCGGAGTGGTAGAGGCGCTCGCCGCGCACGTTGAGGTCGTAGCCGACCCAGCCCGCCTCGCGTGGATGGAAGGGCCTCCCCTCGCCGTCCAGCTTCGACGTGTTGTACGCCGCGACGGCCGCGACGTGGACGCCGCGCACGAGCTCTTCGTCGAGTGCCTCGCCCGGCGCGATCGAATGCACCTGGCCGCTCACGCGCTCAGCCACGGCGGCGGGGCCCACGAGCCAGGTGCCGCGCCCCGACAGGCGCTCGACGTCCTGTGGTGAGAAGTGGTCGTAGTGGCCGTGCGTGACCAGGATCAGGTCCGCGGGCGGTGAGTCCTCGGGCACCCGGTACGGGTCTATGTAGACGAAGGATCTTCCGACGCTGATGCGGAAGCCCGAGTGCCCGAGCCATTCAATCGAGTCGAGGAGCACTCCTCCGTAGCTTGGCATGCGAGGTGCCGGCGGAGGCGCACCGACGTCCCCTGTTTCGAGCGGTTCACCTCGACGGAGTCCATCAGCGCCTCCATCAGCCGCAGCCCGTGGCCCCGGAACGGCAACGGGCCGTTCGGGCGCTCGACCCAATGGCCGCCGTCGCGCACCTCGAGCACGACCCCCGCCTGCCCGAGTGCGGCCTCCACGGTCACGCTTCCGTCGCCGAAGTCGCAGCCGTGCTCGATCGAGTTCGAGCAGGCCTCGTGGCAGGCGATCTGGATCGCGTCAACCTCCTCGCCGTCCGCTCCGTGTGCCCGGAGCCAGCGCGTCAGCCGGTGCCGCATCGAGGCGAGAGCGTCGGGCGCGGCCGGCATCTCCGCTCGGAAGGGCCCCGCCGCCACGGGCTCGGTTCGGAGCGCGAGCAGCGCGATGTCGTCGCTCGGCTCGTGCAGCTCGAGCATCGCCGCCATCAGCCGGTCGCATAGGGCCTTGGGGTCCTCGCCGGGGTTGGCCGCTGCGGCCCGCAGCGCTTCGAGTCCGGCGTCGATCGACACGCCGCGTTGCTCGACGAGTCCGTCCGTGTACAGGATCAGCGTCGAGCCGGGCTCCAGCTCGAGCTCGACCTCGCTGTGGCTCTGCGACTCGAACACGCCGAGCGGCGGGTCGGGCGCGCCGCCGAGGAACGCTGCGCGCCCGTCGGGCCCGACGAGGAGCGGCGGCACGTGGCCGGCGCTTGCGAGCCGGACCGAGGACCGGTCGGGCTCGACCACCAGGTACAAGAGCGTTGCCATCTGACCGCCCTCGAGGCTGCGCACCAGCCGGTCGAGCCTGTCGAGCACGCCACCCGGCGCGTGGCCCTCGAGCGCGTACGCCCGCGTGGCATGCCGCAGCTGCGCCATCAGCGACGCCGCGCCGAGGCCGTGCCCCACCACGTCGCCCATCGCGACGCCGAGCCGCCCGTCGCCGAGCTCGAGCGCGTCGTACCAGTCGCCGCCGACCTTCGCGCCGCCGGGCCGGTAGCGGGCGGCGAGCGCCACGCTGTCCAGTTCCGGCAGCTGGGCCGGCAGCAGGCTGCGCTGCAGCGTCTCGACGGTGCCGAGCTCGTGCTCGTAGGCGCGCGCGTTCGCGATCGCCAGCCCGGCCCGGTCCGCCATCAGGATCAGCAGGCTCTCCTCGTCCGCGGTCCAGCGGCGCGTCGAGCAGAGGCCGAGCTCGACGGCACCCGCGAGCTCGCCGCCGACGGTGAGCGGCGCGGCCATGACGGCACGCGGCTGCTCCTCCGCGAGCGCCCGGTCGAGGCCCTCCGAGAGGTCGACGAGCGTGACCGGCCGCGCCTGGTTGACGACCTCGCCGAGCGCCCCGGTCACCCTGACCCGGTCCCCGGGGCCGTGCGCCTTGAAGCCGCTCGCCGCACCTACCACCAGCTCCAGCGCATCTTCGGGGTCGCGCAGGAGGATGCGCGCGAGATCGGCGTCGAAGACCTCACGGAGGCGCTCGGCCAGCAGCTCGAGCGTGTCTCGCAACGCGAGATGCTCGAGTGCCGCCTCTGTCACCCGCTGCAGCTTCGAGAGCGCCTCGGCCACCGTCTCGGCCTGGGCGCGCGCCGCACTTTCGATCGCCGCGCGGCGACGGTCGGTCATGTCGAGCACCTGCCAGATCAGGTGCAGCGGGCGCTCGTGGGCGTCGACAGCGAGCGACACGCTGACGAGCGCGTAGCCCAGCTCGCCGTCACGGCGCGTGAAGCGGACCTCGGCCTGGTGCGAGCCCTGGCGCTCCTCCACGAGCCGCGCCACCGCCTCCTGCTCGCCCGGCCGGTCATCCGGGTGTGCGATCTCGATCGGCGGCCGCGCCAGCAGCTCCGCGTGCGAGAGGCCGACCATGTCGCAGAGCGCCTGGTTGACCTCGATCCAGTGCCCGTCGAGCTCGCTCAGGCCGATACCGATGGGCGCGCCCTCGAAGGCGGCGCGGAAGCGCACTTCGGACTCGCGCAGCTCGGCGGCCTTCTCGGCGAGTGCGAGCAGCATCGCGACCTTCGAACGCAGCACGTCGGGGTCGACCGGCTTGACCATGTAGTCGACCGCGCCGGCCGAGTAGCCGCGCGTGATCTGCTCGCTGTCGGCGTCGGCGCCGGTGAGGAACACGATCGCGGTGTCCTCGTGGCGGCGCCGCTGCCTGATCAGCTCGACGGTCTCGAAACCGTCCATGCCGGGCATGCGCACGTCCATGACGATCACCCCGAAGTCGGTGTCCAGCAACCGCCAGAGCGCCTCCTCCCCCGAGCGTGCCAGCACAACCTCGTGGCCCAGCGGAGCGAGCAGGGCCTCGAGGGCCGTGAGGGTGTCCGGCTGGTCGTCGACTACAAGGATGCCGGGCGGGTCACTCACCGATGGAGCCAGACTCGCATCAGCGACAGCAGCTGATCGATGTCCACGGGCTTCGTGATGTAGTCGGAGGCGCCGGAGGCGATGCTCTTCTCGCGGTCGCCCTTCATCGCCTTGGCGGTGAGCGCAACGATCGGCAGCAGCTCGAACTCCGGCATCGCGCGGACGGCGCGCGTCGCCTCGTAGCCGTTCATCTCCGGCATCATGATGTCCATCAGGACGAGCGAGACGTCGGGGTTCTCTCGGAGGGCCTCGACGCCGTCGCGGCCGTTCTCGGCGAACAGCACCTCCATCCCGCGGCGCTCGAAGACGCTCGTCAGCGCGAAGACGTTGCGCACGTCGTCGTCGACGATCAGCACCTTCTTGCCGTCGAAGACGTCATCGGCGGTTCGGAGTTGCTCGAGCATGCGCCGTTGCTCTGAGCGCATGCGCGACTCGGCCCGGTGCAGATAGAGCGAGGTCTCGTCGAGCAGGCGCTCGGGTGAGCGCGCGTCCTTTACGACGATCGCCTCGGCGTAGCGGCCGAGCCGCGCCTCGTCCTTCCTCGACAGGTCCCTGCCCGTGTGGACGATCACAGGCAGGTCTCGGAAGCGCTTCGTTCGCTTGATCCGCTCGAGCAGCCCGAAGCCGTCCCCGTCGCCCAGGCCGAGGTCGACGACCATGCAGTCGAACTGGCCGCCGTCGAGCTCGGCGACCGCCTGATCGGGCGTGCCGGCACCCACCACGCGGACATCGGCGCCCCCGATCAGCTCCATGAGCGCCTCGCGCTCGCGCTCGTCGTCCTCGACGACGAGCACTGCGCAGCTGCGCCTGTCCAGAAATTCTCCGAGCTCTTGGAACACCTCGCCGAGCCCCTGTGGCGAGAGCGGCTTGGACGCGAAGCCGACTGCGCCGGAGCGGCGCGCCTCCTGCGAGCGGTCCTCCTCCGCCACCACGAACACCGGGATGTGCCGGGTCTGCGGGTGGCGCTTCAGATGGTCGAGCACCGCCTCGCCGTCCACCTGCGGCAGCTCGCGGCTCACCACGACCGCCTCGGGCATGAACTCGTGCACGAGCGCCAGGCCCGCGTCGCCGCGCAGGGCGAGCAGGCATTTGAAGTCCTGCTCGTGCGCGACGCCGACGGCCGAGCGGGCGAGCTCCGGGTCCTCGCTCATGACGAGCGCCACGCGGTCCCCCGGCGCCAGGTCGGCGCGGTCGTCCGTCAGCGGCTCGGGCAGCGTCGCACTGCGGCCGCGGCCCGCGCCGTTCGAGAACGAGGCCACCTCGGCCTCGGCCGGCTCGGGCGGCTCGACCGCGTCGGGCCGGCGCTCGACCGGCCGGTAGCGCGCCGGCAGGAAGAGCGTGAACGTCGCCCCCTCGCCCTCGATGCTCTCGACCCTGATCTCGCCGCCCAGGAGGCGCGCGATCTCGCGACTGATCGAGAGCCCCAGGCCGGTGCCGCCGAAGCGGCGGCTGATCGAGCCCTCGGCCTGCTGGAAGGCCTCGAAGATCAGGCGCAGCTTGTCGGGCGGGATGCCGATGCCGCTGTCCCTGACCGAGAACGCGATCACGCGCTCCGCCCGCGCGAGCCCCTCGCCCGCGAACTGCAGCTCGGGCGGGGCCATGCCGATCGTCAGCCTGACCGAGCCGCGGTCGGTGAACTTGATCGCGTTCGAGAGCAGGTTCTTCAGCACCTGCTGGAGCCGCAGCTCGTCCGTCTCGATGCTGCCCGGGCCCTCCGGCTCGAGCTCGATCTCGAAGGACAGGCCCTTCTCCTCCGCGAGCGGGCGGAACGAGCGCTCCACGAAGTCACGCACGCCCGCGAGCGAGGTGCGCCCCGGGTGCACGTCCATCTTGCCCGCCTCGACCTTGGACAGGTCGAGGATGTCGTTGATGAGCGCGAGCAGGTCGGAGCCGGCATTGTGGATCGTCAGCGCCGAGTCGACCTGCTTGCTCGTCAGGTTGCCGGTCTCGTTCGAGCTCAGCACCTTCGAGAGGATCAGCAGCGAGTTGAGCGGCGTGCGCAGCTCGTGCGACATGTTCGCGAGGAACTCCGACTTGTACTTCGAGCTGAGCGCGAGCTGCTCCGCCTTCTCCTCGAGCGAGGCCCGCGCCGTCTCGATCTCGCGGTTCTTGATCTCGATGTCGCGGTTCTGCCGCTCCAGCTGCTCGGCCTTCTCCTGCAGCTCCTCGTTGGTGGCGCGCAGCTCCTCCTGCTGGGTCTGGAGCGCCTGCGACTGCTGCTGCAGCTCCTGCCCCTGCGACTGCGACTGCTGCAGCAGCTGCTCCGTGCGGACGTTCGCGATGATCGTCGAGAGGACGACGCCGATCGTCTCCGTCAGCTGGTCGAGGAACTGCAGGATGATCTCGTCGAAGGCCCGGAACGAGGCGAGCTCGATCACTGCGAGCACCTGCTCCTCGAACAGCACCGGGATCACGATGATGTTGCGCGGCGCCGCCTCCCCGAGGCCCGACGAGATGTGGATGTAGTCAGGCGGAGGGTCATTGATCAGGATCGGCTTCTTCTCGAGCGCAGCCTGGCCGACGAGCCCCTCGCCGGCGCGGAAGCGGTTGGCCACCGAGCGCCTGCGCGTGTAGCCGTAGCTCGCCAGGAGGCGCAGCTCGAAGCCCGGCTCTTCGTCCTCGAGATCGGCGATGAAGAAGGCGCCATGCTGAGCGGAGACCGCCGGCGAGAGCTCGGACATGATCAGCTGCGAGACCGTCTCGAGGTCGCGCTGGCCCTGCATCAGGCCCGAGATGCGCGCGAGGTTCGTCTTGAGCCAGTCCTGCTCCTCGTTCTGGCGGGTCGTCTCGCGCAGGTTGGCGATCATCTGGTTGATGTTGTCCGAGAGGTCCGCGACCTCTCCCTTGGCCTCGACCTTGATCGAGCGCGTGAGGTCGCCCTGGGTCACGGCGGTCGACACCTCGGCGATCGCGCGCACCTGCGTCGTCAGGTTGGAGGCGAGCTGGTTCACGTTCTCCGTGAGCCCGCGCCAGGTGCCCGAGACGCCCTCGACCTGAGCCTGGCCGCCCAGCTTGCCTTCGGTGCCGACCTCCTTGGCCACTCGCGTGACCTCGTCCGCGAACGAGGACAGCTGGTCGACCATCGTGTTGAGCGTGTCCTTCAGCTCGAGGATCTCGCCCTTCGCGCCGACCGTGATCTTCTGGGTCAGGTCGCCGCGCGCGACCGCCTGGGCGACCTGCGAGATGTTCCGCACCTGGTCGGTGAGGTTCGAGGCCATCGAGTTGACCGACTCGGTGAGCCCGCGCCATGTGCCGGACACGCCGGCCACCTCGGCCTGGCCGCCGAGGCTGCCCTCGGTGCCCACCTCGCGCGCGACGCGCGTGACCTCGGCGGCGAACGAGTTGAGCTGGTCGACCATCGTGTTGATCGTGTTCTTCAGCTCGAGGATCTCGCCCTTGGCGTCGACGATGATCTTCTTCGACAGGTCGCCGTTCGCGACCGCCGTGGTGACCTGAGCGATCGAGCGCACCTGGTCCGTCAGGTTCGACGCCATGAAGTTGACCGACTCGGTGAGGCTGCGCCACGTGCCGGAGACGCCCTCCACCTCGGCCTGTCCGCCGAGCTTGCCGTCCGTGCCGACTTCCTTGGACACGCGCGTGACCTCGGCCGCGAAGGCGTTCAGCTGGTCGACCATCGTGTTGACGGTGCTCTTCAGCTCGAGGATCTCGCCCTGCGCGTCGACGGTGATCTTCTTGGAGAGGTCGCCGTTCGCGACCGCCGTGGTGACCTCGGCGATATTTCGCACCTGATCGGTCAGGTTCGAGGCCATCGAGTTGACGTTCTCGGTGAGCCCGCGCCAGGTGCCCGAGACGTCCTCGACCTCGGCCTGGCCGCCCAGCTTGCCCTCGGTGCCCACCTCGCGCGCCACGCGCGTGACCTCGGCGGCGAACGAGCGCAGCCGGTCGACCATCTTGTTGATCGTGTCCGCCAGCGCGGCCACCTCGCCCTTGGCCTCGACGGCGATCTTCTGGGAGAGATCGCCCTCGGCCACGGCCGTCGACACCTGCGCGATCGACCGCACCTGATCCGTGAGGTTGTCGGCCATCAGGTTCACCGACTCGGTGAGCCCGCGCCAGGTGCCCGACACGCCCTTGACCTCGGCCTGGCCGCCGAGCTTGCCCTCCGTTCCGACCTCGCGCGCCACGCGCGTGACCTCGTCCGCGAACGACGACAGCTGGTCGACCATCGTGTTGACAGTGTTCTTCAGCTCCAGGATCTCGCCCTTGACGTCGACCGTGACCTTCTGAGTCAGGTCGCCCTCGGCCACCGCGGTGGTGACCTCGGCGATGTTGCGCACCTGGTTGGTCAGGTTCGACGCCATCAGGTTCACGGACTCCGTGAGGTCCTTCCAGGTGCCCGACACGTTCGGCACCTCGGCCTGGCCGCCGAGCTTGCCCTCGGTGCCCACCTCGCGCGAGACGCTCGTGACCTGGTCGGCGAAGATCGCCAGCGTGTCGGTCATCCCATTCATCGTGTCGGCCAGCTCCGCGACCTCGCCCTTGGCCTCGACGGTGATCTTCTGGGAGAGGTCGCCGCGCGCCACGGCCTGAGCGACGTAGGAGATGTTGCGGACCTGGTCGGTGAGGTTCGACGCCATCGAGTTGACGTTCTCGGTGAGGTCGCGCCAGGTGCCCGACACGCCCTCGACCTCCGCTTGGCCGCCGAGCTTGCCCTCGGTGCCCACCTCGCGCGCCACGCGCGTGACCTCGTCCGCGAACGACGACAGCTGGTCGACCATCGTGTTGATCGTGTCCGCGAGCGCCGCGACCTCGCCCTTGGCCTCGACGGTGATCTTCTTGGACAGGTCACCGCGCGCGACGGCCGTCGTGACCTCGGCGATACCGCGAACCTGCTCGGTGAGGTTGTCTGCCATCAGGTTCACCGACTCGGTGAGGTCGCGCCACGTGCCCGACACGCCCTTGACCTCCGCCTGGCCGCCGAGGCTGCCCTCGGTCCCCACCTCGCGCGCAACGCGCGTGACCTCGTCCGCGAACGACGACAGCTGGTCGACCATCGTGTTGACGGTCGTGCCGATGCGCAGGAACTCGCCCTTGACGGGCTGGCCCTCGATCGTCAGGGCCATCTTGCGGTCGAGGTCGCCGTCGGCGACGGCGTCGAGCACGCTCGCCACCTCGGTGGTCGGCCGCACCAGGTCGTCGATCAGCGCGTTGAGCGACTCGACGCTCGACTCCCAGCCGCCGCCCGCCGGGCCGAGCGAGGCGCGCTGGTCCATGCGGCCCTCGCGGCCGATCACCCGGCGCATGCGTCCGAGCTCCTTCTCCATCTTCCCGTTCATCGTCACGAGCTCGTTGTAGGCCGCGCCTATCTCGCCGACGAGCCCCTGACGGCGCCGCGGGAGCCGGCGCGAGAAGTCACCGTCGCGGGCGGCGACGAGCGCCTCGAGGATCTCCTCGAGCACCGCCGCGTCGACCGTGCCGTCGGCCTGGCCGGAGGGGGAGGGCTGTTGGGTGGCGGTTCGTCCCGCAGTCGCCTCGCGAGTCGCGGTCTTCGCTCGCTTTGCAGGCGGAGCTGCGGACTTGGAAACGGCCACCAGCGGTCCTCCCGGGGTTGCTGGACGAGTCAGGGGGATGAAAGACTCGCACCGCTGGGTGCCGCGCGCAAGACGGAGGGCTCTCGGGCGTCCTCCGGGGCCGGCGCCGGCGTTCTCCCGGCGCGTACACCAAGCGTGATCCCCGCCACCACGACGGCTACGGCGGCCAGACGCTCGGGGGTCACCCCCGCCGCGCCGAGCGCGGCGGAGCAGGCGAGCGCGCTCACGGGCAGGACGCCCGCGAAGAGGCCGGCCCGCTCGACGCCGAGGATGCCCACGGCCGTGTACCAGCACAGGAAGCCGCCGGTCGTGACGACCGCGCCGAGGTAGACGAGCGCGGCCAGCTCGCTCGCGCTCGGCGCGGGCAGCTCCGGGCCGCCCGCGACGAGGCTCCAGCCCGCCAGCAGCGGGAGGGCGAACAGGCAGGCGTACGCGGACACCGCCAGCGGCCCGAGCCGCTCCAGGTGCGGCGCGGCGAGCAGCGAGAAGGCGGCCTCGCAGGCGAGCGCTCCGAGCGCCAGCCCGAGCCCGAGCCAGGTGATGCCGCCGTCGGCCCACTGCACACCCGCCGCGCCGAGCGACACCACGAGACCGGCCACGAGCACGCGGCCGCTGACGGGCCGGCGCTCGAGCAGCGGCGCCGCCAGCGCCAGCACGACCGGCACGCAGCCGACGATCACCCCGACTGTGGCCGGGTCGGTCTCGCGCACCCCTTCGACGACGAAGACGTTGAAGAGCACGAGTCCGG
This sequence comes from uncultured Thermoleophilaceae bacterium, assembly GCA_963734025.1. Lineage (GTDB taxonomy): Bacteria > Actinomycetota > Thermoleophilia > Solirubrobacterales > Thermoleophilaceae > JACVRW01. The sequence goes on along the minus strand of CAVTFR010000014.1, from coordinate 263,052 downwards.
TGGCGGCCAGCGCGCCGAGGCCGAGCGCCTCGCGCAGCGACAGGCGCGGCAACCGCCCGCGGGCCAGCGCGACGAGGATCGCCGCAGCGATCAGGTAGCGCATGAGCTGCCCCTCGGCGAGCGGATAGCTCTCGACCGCGTCCGAGGCGGCGACGAGCGAGCCGACGGCGGCGAGCGCGAGCGTCGCGAGGAGCGACCCGCGCAGGGTCGGGCTCACGACGCGCGCCGCCCGCCGGCGAGCGTGAGCGCGGCCAAGGCGAGGTAGACGCCGCCCGCCACCTGCCCGCGCCGGCGAGCGAGCGCTGGGTTGCCGCGGATCAGCCCGCCGAGCGAGCCCGCGGCGAGCGCGTACATGAGGTCGACCGACAGCCCGATCGCGGCGAGCAGGCCTCCGAGAACGAGGACCTGCGCCCAGGCCGTGCCGGCGCCTGGGTCGATGAACTGCGGCAGGAAGGCGAGGAAGAAGAGCGCGACCTTCGGGTTCAGGAGGTTGACCACGAAACCCTCGGCGAAGACACGCCGGCCGGCGTCGGGCGTGCGCTCGCCGGGCTGCTCCCGGCCGCGCTCCCTGAAGGCGCGCAGCGCGAGGGCGGCGGCGGCGAACAGCAGAAGGGTGGACGACTCGGGCACGACCGTCACCGTATGATCGAACCGGTCTGAACGGAAGGACCAGTTGAGCACGTCTGCCATGGACCAGTTGCCCTGAGCCTCGAGCTCCTGATCTCGCTGGACCGCGCGCGGCCGTCGCTGAAGGCGCAGGTCGAGGAGCAGCTGCGCGCGGCCGTGCGCGAGGAGCGGCTCACGCCCGGCAGCGCACTGCCGTCGAGCAGGGGCCTCGCGCGCGAGCTCGGCGTGTCGCGCGGGGTGATCGTGGAGGCCTACTCGCAGCTCGTGGCGGAGGGCTACCTCGTGGCGCGCCCGGGCGGCGCCACTCGCGTCGCGCCGCGCCGCGTCGCCCGGCGCGGAGGCACAGCCGGCGCCGGCCTCCGAGCGGCCGCCGCGCTTCGACTTCCGGCCCGGCGGCCCGGACGTCTCGCTCTTCCCGCGCGACGCCTGGCTCGCCTCGCTCCGGCGCGCGCTCCGGTCCGCTCCCGACGTGCGGCTCGACTACGGCGATCCGCGCGGAGCGCCCGAGCTCCGCTCCGCGCTCGCCTCCTACCTCGGCCGCGTCCGGGGCGCCGCCTGCGACCCCGAGCGCGTGATCGTGACCTCCGGAATGGCGCAGGGCATGGCGCTGCTCGGCAGGACGCTGGTGGCGCGCGGAGGTGGGCGGATCGCGGTCGAGGATCCCTCGAGCGGGCCCGGCCGCACCCAGCTCGGCTCCACCGGCCTCGAGGTCGTCCCGGCGGGTGTCGACGAGGACGGGCTGCGCGTGGATGAGCTCGAGGCGCTCGCCCCGGTCGACGCGGTGATGGTCACACCCGCGCACCAGTTCCCGCTCGGCGTCGTCCTCTCCCCCGCCCGCCGCGCCCGGCTCGCCGAGTGGGCGGCCGAGACGGACGCGCTCGTGCTGGAGGACGACTACGACTCCGAGTACCGCTACGACCGCGCGCCGGTCGGCGCGCTGCAGGGCCTGGCGCCGGAGCGCGTGCTCTACGCGGGCTCGGTCTCGAAGACGCTCGCGCCGGGCCTGCGGCTCGGCTGGATGATGGCGCCCGAGCGGATCGCCGCCGGCCTGATCGCGGCCAAGGAGCGCGACGATCTCGGTACGCCGGTGGTCGAGCAGCTCGCGCTCGCCGACTTTCTCGAGCGCGGCGAGCTCGACCGCCATCTGCGCCGCACGCGCGGGATCTACCGGGATCGCCGCGACGCGCTGGTCGCGGCGCTCGCGCGCGAGTTGCCGGACTGGGAGCCGGCGGGCATCGCCGCCGGACTCCACCTGGTGGCCGTCCTGCCCTCCGGCGCGGACGAGGCGGCCGTGCTCGCGGCCGCCCGCGCGCGCGGCATCGCGCTCTCCGGCCTCGTCGAGCACTCCGTTGCGCCGCGCCCGGCCGCCCTGCTGCTCGGCTACGGCCGGATCGCGGAACCCGCGATCGACGCAGGCGTGGCGGAGCTGGCCGCCGGGTACGCTGCCGCCGGACGCGCACGTCGAACAGGAGAGTCGAGTTGAGCTACGAGACCGTCATCTGGGAAGTGGACGAGGGGGTCGGCCGCCTGACGCTGAACCGCCCGGACTCGCTGAACGCATGGACCACAGCGCTCGGCGAGGAGCTCAAGCACGTCGTGACGGTCGACGCCCCCGAATCCGCCGTGCGCGCGGTGCTCGTGACCGGGGCCGGGCGCGGCTTCTCCTCTGGCGCGGACCTGAAGAGCGGCTTCGACCCGCACCCCGACGACGGCATGCCGGATCTGGCCAAGGAGCTGCACGACGTCTACCACCCGATCATCGCCGGCGTGCGCCGCCTAGAGAAGCCGGTGATCGCCGCCGTCAACGGGCCGGCGGTCGGGATCGGCGCCTCGCTCGCGTTCGCCTGCGACCTGGTCCTCGCCGCCGAGTCGGCATTCTTCGGGCTCGCCTTCGTGAACATCGGGCTGATGCCGGACGGCGGCTCGACGCTCTTCGTCCCGGCGGCGGTCGGCAAGGCACGTGCCTTCGAGATGGCCCTGCTCGGCGAGCGCGTCCCGGCGGAGCTCGCGCTGGAGTGGGGCCTCGTGAACAGCGTCCACCCCGACGACAAGCTCCTGGAGGAGGCCGGCCTGCTCGCCGGGCGCATGGCGAAGGGCCCGACACGGTCCTACGCCGCGACCAAGCGGGCGCTCAACCGGATGCTCTACCCGGACCTCGAAGGACAGCTCGATCTGGAGGCCGATCTGCAGCACGCGCTCGCGCGCACGCGTGACTTCCAGGAGGGCGTGACGGCGTTCGTGGAGAAGCGCGCGCCGGCCTTCCAGGGCACCTGACACCTGGCCCCTGCCCAGCCGGCCAACGACACTCAAGTGGAGGGCTCGGCGGCGATAATCATGCGCGGTGGATGCAATCGCCGAGGTCGAGCGGGGCCGTGCGTGCTACGCCAGACACGCGTGGGCGGATGCCTACGAGGTTCTGTCGAGAGTCGATCGGACGACCTCGTTGGGCGCGGACGATGTCGAGTTGCTCGCGCGGTCGGCCTACATGCTCGGCCGCGACGACGACTACGTGAGCGGCCTCGAGCGCGCGCATCGCGCCCACCTGGAGTCCGGCGAGGCGTCGCGCGCCGCGAGCTGCGCGTTCTGGATCGGTTGGAACCTGATGTTCCGAGGGGAGACGGCTCCCGCGAGCGGATGGTTCGCTCGCGCACAGCGCGTGCTCGAACGTGAGAAGGGTGAGTGCGTCGAGCGCGGATACCTGCTGATTCCGGTCTGGCTCGAGCAAACGGCCGGCGCTGACCACAAGGGCGCGTATGCCACCGCGGCCGAGGCGGCCGCGATCGGTGAGCGGTGCGGCGATCAGGACCTGGTCGCACTCGCCCTGATGGAGCAGGGCCACGCCCTGGTCCGACAGGGGCTGACGGAGGAGGGCCTGCGGGTGGTGGACGAGACCATGGTGGCCGTCACCGCAGGGGAGCTCTCGCCGATCGTCGCCGGCATCGTCTACTGCAACACAATCGCGTTCTGCCGGGGCGCGTTCGAGTTACGCCGCGCCCGGGAGTGGACCTCCGCCCTGACGCGCTGGTGCGAGCAGCAGCCCGACATGGTGGCCCACAACGGGCTCTGCCTGGTCCATCGCGCCGAGCTCATGACGCTGGGGGGTGCATGGGCGGATGCCCTCGATGAACTCCGCCGGCTCGGCGAGCGCTTCACCGAAGGAGTCCTGAATCAGCGAGCTCTCGGCGCGGCCGCCTATCAACAGGGGGAGGTCCATCGGCTGCTGGGGGAGTTCGATGCGGCCGAGGCCGCCTACCGGAAGGCAAGCCTGCTCGGGCGGGAGCCGTACCCGGGTCTGGCCCTGCTGCGGCTGGCCCAAGGCAACGGCAAGGCCGCGGCCGCCGCGATCCGCCGGGCGGTGGGCGAGTGCACCCAGCCGCTGAAGCGCGCCGCCCTGCTGCCCGCGTTCGTGGAGATCATGCTGGCCGGAGGGGATGTCGAGGCGGCCCGTAATGCGTGTCGCCAGCTCGAGGAGATCGCGCGGACCCAAAAGACCGACGCGCTGGAAGCCATGTCGGCGCAGGCCGGGGGAGCGGTGCTCCTGGCCGAGGGGGACGCCTCGGCCGCGCTGGTCGCGCTCCGCCGCGCCTGGCAGGCCTGGCAGGTGCTCGAGGCGCCCTACGAGGCGGCACGCGCGAGGGTGCTGGTGGGGCTGGCCTGCCGCTCGCTGGGCGACGAGGATGCAGCCGCGCTCGAGCTCGAGGCGGCGCGCGGCGTCTTCGCAGAGCTGGAGGCGATGCGCGACGTCGGCTGGGTCGATTCGCTCTCCCCCCGCGCCGCGCCTCCGGATGCCCACGGGCTCACCCCGCGTGAGCTCGAGGTGCTGCGCCTGGTCGCTGCCGGGAAGAGCAACCGCGAGATCGCGTCGGCGCTCGCCATCAGCGAGCACACGGTGGCTCGCCACCTCCAGAACATCTTCGCCAAGCTCCGCGTCTCATCCCGGACCGCGGCAGGCGCATTCGCGTTCGAGCACGACCTCGTTTGACGCGATGTGGTCAGGACTGACCACACCGTTTTGTGCTGCAAACTTGGTGAATCCGGGCGATGCGCCCCGGGGTCGCACCGGCGTACGGTCGTCGTCATGGACTACGACGCGATCGTCGTCGGGGCCCGCTGCGGCGGATCGCCCACGGCCATGTTGCTGGCACGCCACGGGTACAGGGTGCTGCTGGTGGACAAGGCCACCTTTCCAAGCGACACGATGTCCACGCACCTCGTCCATCCGCCCGCGGTGGCCGCGCTCGCCCGGTGGGGCATCCTCGAGCGGCTCGAGGCCACGAACTGTCCGCTGATCACCCGGTACTCGTTCGACTTCGGGCCCGTCACCATCTCCGGATCTCCACGGCAGGCAGATGGCGCTGCAAAGGCATATGGCCCGAGACGGATCGTGCTCGACACGCTGCTGGTCGAAGCCGCCGCCGCCGCGGGTGCAGACCTGCGCGAGGCCTTCTCGGTCGAGGAGATCCTGGTCGAGGAGGGGCGGGTCACGGGCATCCGCGGCCACGCCAAGGGCGGCGCCACGGTCACCGAGCGGGCTCGAGTGGTGGTCGGGGCGGACGGGAAGAATTCGCTCGTGGCCAGGGCGGTGCGGCCCGAGCGCTACAACGAGGTTCCTGCGCTAACGCCGCTCTACTACGCCTACTGGAGCGGACTTCCGCTGGACGCCTTCGAGACCTACATCCGCGCGGAGGACCACCGCGGCTGGGGGGCCATCCCGACACACGACGGCCTCACCTGCGTGGTCCAGGGCTGGCCGCAGTCGCAGTTCCAGGCCAACCGTAAGGACGTTGAGGGCACCTACATGAAGTCCTTCGAGCTCGCCCCCGAGTTCGCCGAGCGGATGGCCGGCGCCAAGCGGGAGACACGCTTCGTGGGCACCGGCGACCTGCCGGGCTTCTTCCGCAAGCCCTACGGGCCGGGTTGGGCTCTGGTCGGCGACGCCGGCTACCACAAGCACCCGATCACGGCGTTCGGAATCACCGACGCGTTCCGTGACGCCGAGGCGGTGGCGGGGGGCCTCCACGAGTCGTTCGCCGGCCGGCGCCCCTACAACGACGCAATGGCCGACTACCAGCGCACGCGGGACCAGGATTCGCTGCCGGTCTACGATTTCACCTGCGACTTCGCGAAGATCGAGCCCCCACCGCCCGAGATGCAGCAGTTGATCGGCGCGATGCAGGCCAATCAAGAGGCGATGGACGGCTTCGTGAGCGTCATGGCGGGCACCCTCCCCGCGCCGCTGTTCTTCGGGCCCGAGAACGCCGGACGGATCGTGGCCCAAGCAGCAGCTCCACCCGTGTAGACCAGCCTGCTGGGCCTCCACGGGTGACCACGTGACGGGCGTCGTTCCCCTGGTCGCCTTCGCCTCTCGGGGCATACGCCACGAAGTGGAGCCCCCGTCCGACCCGGGGATATGATGCTCCGCGCCTTGTCCAGGCGGTGGACTCAGCTTGCTTTGCTAACCGCGCTCGCGGCGGCCCTCATCGGCATGCTCGTGACCGCGCCGGGGGCCTTCGCCGACGCGTTCACGCCCGAATCGGGCGGTTCGCAGCAGGCGGAGGACATCGACACGCTCTTCAAGATCACGCTCTACATCGGGATCGTGATCTTCGTCGGGGTCGAGGCGACGCTGCTCTACTCGCTCATCAAGTACCGCGCCCGTCGCGGCGGGCCGGAGGCGGAGCAGATCCACGGCAACACTCCGCTCGAGATCGGCTGGACGGTCGGCGCGGCCCTGATCCTGGTCGTGCTGACGGTGGTGACCTTCATCTACCTGCCGGACATCGAGAACCCCCCGCCGTCGGGCCCGAACGGGCTGCGTGCCGATCAGGCGCGCTTCGCGTCGATCGACCAGCCGGCGCCGCCCAGGAGCGGCGGTCCGTTTCTGACCATCGGCGTGGTCGGCCAGCAGTATCTGTGGCGCTACGACTACGCCGGCGGCGATCAGCTCTTCTCCTACTACGAGATGGTGGTGCCGACCGACACCACCGTCGTGCTCAAGGTCACCGCGTCGGACGTGATCCACTCTTGGTGGATCCCCAAGCTCGGCGGCAAGGTGGACGGCGTCCCCGGGTACGAGAACGACACCTGGTTCAAGATCCCCGCCGGCAAGGAGGGCATCTACACGGGCCAGTGCGCCGAGCTGTGCGGCGCCGGGCACGCGGACATGCGCGCCCGCGTGCGAGCGGTCACGCCGAATGAGTTCGAGGATTGGGCGGAACGGACGCGAAGGGAGATCCAGGAGGCCGGCGAGCTCCTCTCCGAGCAGCGCCAGCGGCGCGACCCCCGGTCCGAGCCGGATGAGGAGCAGTAGTGGAAGCCGGTAGCCGCACCGAGCCGCAGCGGCGGATCGCCCGCCCCGAGGTAATGCTGCACGGCGTGCCCACGCCGCAGCGCGGCTGGCTCGCCTGGCTCACCACGACGGATCACAAGAAGATCGGGATCCTTTACATCGCGACCGCGCTCGTGTTCCTGCTCGTCGGCGGGGTCGAGGCGCTGATCATGCGCCTCCAGCTCGCCCAGCCGGACAACACGCTGGTCACGCCGGAGACCTACAACGGCCTCGTGACGATGCACGGGACCACGATGGTCTTCCTGTTCATCATCCCGCTGATCGCCGGCTTCGGGAACTACCTGGTGCCGCTGATGATCGGGGCGCGCGACATGGCGTTCCCGAAGCTGAACGCGCTGTCCTACTGGCTCACCCTGTTCGGCGGTGTCGCCTTCTACTGCAGCCTCTTCTTCGAGCCGCCGCAGGCCGGCTGGACGATGTACGCGCCGCTTTCGGAGGACCTCTACTCGCCGAGCGGAGGGGTCGACGCGTGGATCTTCCTGATCCACCTGACCGGTATCTCGTCGCTCGTCGGCGCCATCAACTTCGTCGCGACGATCCACAACATGCGCGCGCCCGGAATGAGCTGGGGCCGCATGCCGCTGTTCGTGTGGACGATCCTCGTGTTCAGCTACCTGCTGATCGTCGCGCTGCCCTCGATCGCGGCGGCGGTCACGATGCTGCTGACCGACAGGCACTTCGGCACGTCGTTCTTCGACCCCACTGGCGGCGGCGACCCGCTCCTGTGGCAGCACCTGTTCTGGTTCTTCGGCCACCCCGAGGTCTACATCATGGTGCTGCCCGCCTTCGGGATGATCTCGGAGATCCTGCCCGTATTCGCCCGCAAGCCGATCTTCGGCTACAAGGCGATCGCGGCGGCGACCGTGGCGATCGCGTTCCTCGGCCTGCTGGTGTGGGCGCACCACATGTTCACGACGCCGACGGCGACGGTCGTGCTGGCCTTCTTCATGCTGGCGTCGTTCACGATCGCCGTCCCGACCGGCATAAAGATCTTCAACTGGCTCGCCACGCTCTGGCGCGGCTCGATCGTCTTCAAGACACCGCTCTACTTCGCGGCCGCGCTGCCGGCGCTGTTCGTGATCGGCGGCATCTCGGGCGTCCAGCTGGCGATCTTCCCGGTCGACTGGCAGCTTCACGACACGTACTTCGTCGTCGCCCACTTCCACTACACGATCTTCGGCGGAGGCGTGTTCGGCTACTTCGCCGGGCTCTACTACTGGTTCCCGAAGTTCACCGGCCGGATGCTCTCGGAGGGCCTCGGCAAGGCCTCCTTCTGGCTGATGTTCATCGGGTTCAACCTCACCTTCTTCATCCAGCACTCGATCGGCCTGTCGGGGATGCCGCGGCGCGTCTACGACTACGGCGACGACCTGGGGGTCGGGACCTACAACCTGGTCTCGACGATCGGAGCGTTCCTGCTGGGCGTCGGCGTCCTCCTGACGCTGATCAACGTGATCCGCAGCGTGAGGCACGGCAAGATCGCCGGCCACGACCCCTGGCAGGGCAACACGCTCGAGTGGTTCACGAGCTCACCACCGCCGCCGAACAACTTCGACGTCGTCCCGCGCGTCCGCAGCGTCGAGCCGATGAAGGACATCCGCCGCGAGGTCGCGCTGGCCAGCCAGTCGGCGGAGAGCTCGGCTCAGCCGATCGCGCCGCGCGGCGTATAGGGCGCTAGCCTGGGGCGCCCCGTGCGGAAGCTCGCACTCGCCACGCTCGTCGCCACCTTCGTCCTCATCCTCGTGGGCGGGGTAGTGCGCGTCTCCGATTCTGGCCTCGGCTGCGGGCCGGCCGGCTCGGGCTTCCATGGCTGGCCGTTCTGCAACGGCGACGTCGTGCCGGGCATCGACCTCAACTCGATCGTCGAGTACACGCACCGCATCCTGGCGGTGGTCGTCGGCTTCATGATGCTCGCGCTCGTGGTACTCGCGTGGCGTCGATACCGCGAATACCGGTTCGTCACCGGGGCGCTGCTCGTCCTGGTCGCCGCCCAGGGGCTGCTCGGCGGGCTCACCGTCGAGGAGAACCTCGAGGAGGCCTACGTCGCCGCCCATCTCGGGCTCGCGATGCTGCTGCTGGGGCTGCTTCTGTACCTGTGGCGCTCGACGCGCGGCGTCGAGCCGGAGGACGGCGGGCCGCGCATCCGCGTGCTGGCGATCGCCGCGACCGCGCTCATCTTCTGCACGATCGTCGCGGGCGGCTACATGGCCGGCACGCAGAACTACGGCCGCGCCGACTACCAGCTCGGCCAGGGCGCCCACCACGCCTGCGGCAAGCAGTTCCCGACCTGCAACGGCGAGTTCATGCCGTTCGGCAGGGCCGAGCTCGTCGACATCCACCTCACCCACCGCGCCTTCATGTACCTCGCCTCGATCCTCGTGATCGCGCTGGTCGTGACGGCCCTCCGCAGGGGCGTGGCGGTTCGCTACGCCTGGGCGCTCCTCGGCCTGCTCGGCGTGCAGATACTCGTGGGGGCGCTGAACGTCTGGCTCGACGAGTATGAGCTCCTCATCCTTCTGCACCTCGCACTCGGCACGCTGCTCTGGGCGACCTCACTCGGCATGACGCTGCAGCTCTCGCCCGCCCGCGAGCGCGCGCCGAGGCGCGCGGAGGCGCTCACCGCATGAGCACGCGCGCGGCACACGCGGCGCCGGCGGCCGCCCGCAGCGGCTGGCGGACGGTCGTCTCGGACTACGTCGAGATGACGAAGCCGAAGGTGCAGTCGCTGCTGCTCTTCACGACGATCACGACGATGTACGTGGCGGGCGACCCGTCGCTCGGCCTGGTCGCGCTCACCTGCCTGGGCGGCGCGCTCTCAGCCGGCGGCGCCGGCGCGATCAACCACTGCCTCGACCGCGACCTCGACCGGCTCATGTCGCGCACCGCGGACCGGCCGGTCGCGTCGGGCCGCGTCTCGCCGCGGGCGGCGCTCGTGTACGGCATCGCGCTCGGAGTGGCGTCGTTCGTGCTGCTCGCCACCACGGTCAACCTGCTCGCGGCCGCGCTCTCGCTCTCCGGGCTGCTCGGCTACGTGTTCGTCTACACGCTCTGGCTGAAGCGCTCGACGCCGCAGAACATCGTGATCGGCGGCGCCGCGGGCGCGGTGCCGCCGCTGGTGGCCTGGGCGGCGGTGACCGGCGAGCTGTCCGGTACCGCCTTCTACCTGTTCGCGATCGTCTTCTTCTGGACGCCGCCGCACTTCTGGGCGCTGTCGCTGCTGATGAAGGGCGACTACGAGCGCGCCGGCGTGCCGATGCTCCCGGTCGTGCGCGGCGAGCGCGAGACGCGCCGCCAGATCCTGCTCTACACGATCCTGCTCTACGCGGTCACGCAGCTGCCCTTCTGCGCCGGCGCCTTCGGCGTCCCCTATCTGGTCGCCTCGGTCGCCCTCGGCGCCGTCTTCATCTACGGCTCATGGCGCCTGACGCGCGCGCCGAGCCGGCGCACCGCGCTGCGGCTCTACCTCTACTCGCTCGCCTACCTGGCCGCGCTGTTCGCGGCGATGGCGATAGACGCGCAGCTCTGAAGCTGCTCGGGGCCGCCCAGCCCACGCTATCTACGTTGACGGCAATAGTTGCCGTCAACGTAGACAGGGACGTCCGCGGCGCCGGCGGCCGGCCTCAGCCCCTCGACCGCTCCTGCATCAACTCGCGCCCCAGCGGCAGCTGGCCGATCTCGAGCCCCTGCTCGGCGTGGATCACGTGCATCACCGCGTTGATCAGCGCCAGGTGCGTGAACGCCTGCGGGAAGTTGCCCAGGTGGCGGCCTGAGCGGGCGTCGATCTCCTCGGCGTACAGGCCGAGCGGGCTCGCGTAGCCCAGCAGCTTGCCGCACAGGTCGCGGGCGCGCTGGAGCTCGCCGATCTCGACGAGCGCCGACACGAGCCAGAACGAGCAGATCGTGAATGTGCCCTCCTCGCCGGAGAGGCCGTCGTCGGTCTCGCCCGTGCGGTAGCGCAGGACCAGGCCGTCCTCGGTCAGCTCGTCGGCGATCGCCAGCACCGTCTTGCGGATCCGCTCGTCGTCGGCGGGCAGGAAGCGCGTCATCACCATCAGCAGGACCGAGGCGTCGAGCGCGTCCGTGTCGTAGTGCTGGGTGAAGACGCCGCGCTCGTCCAGCGCGTGCTCGCAGATGTCGTCCTTGATCTCGTCCGCGCTCGACTGCCAGCGGGCCGCGAACTCGATCTCGCCGCGGATCTCGGCGAGGCGGGCGCCGCGGTCCGCCGCCACCCAGCACATCAGCTTCGACGACGTGAAGTGCCTCGGCTCGCCGCGCACCTCCCAGATGCCGCGGTCGGGCTCGCGCCACTTCTCGAGCGCCACCTCGACCTGCCGCTTCAGGATCGGCCAGATCCGCTCGGGCAGGTGATCGCGCGACTTCGTGTGCAGGTAGACCGAGTCGAGCAGGGCACCCCAGACGTCGTGCTGCTCCTGGTCGTACGCGTCGTTGCCGACCCTCACAGGCCGCGCGTCCTCGTAGCCCGAGAGGTGGTCGAGGGTCTGCTCTTTCAGCTCGTCCTCGCCGTCGATCCCGTACATGATCTGCAGCTGGCTCTGCTCGGCCTCGGCGACGTCGGCGATGAAGTAGAAGAAGTCGTTCGCCTCCCAGTCGAAGCCGAGCGTGTAGAGCCCCCAGAGCATGAAGGTGGCGTCGCGGATCCAGGTGAAGCGGTAGTCCCAGTTGCGCTCGCCGCCGGGTGACTCGGGCAGCGACGTGGTGGCCGCCGCGACGAGCGCGCCGGTGGGCGCGTAGGAGAGGCCCTTCAGGGTGAGCGCCGCGCGCTGCAGGTGCGTGCGCCAGGGGTGGTCCGGGAACTGGCCGTGGTCGAGCCAGTGCTGCCAGTGATGCGCGGTCCACACGAGCCGGTCGTAGGCATCCTCGTAGGTCTTCGGGCCCGGGTGCTCGGACCAGGCGAGCGCGACGAAGAGCGTGTCGCCCTCCTTCATCAGGGTGCGAGCGGTCGCGCCCGGGCCCTCGAACCCGATGTTCATGTCCGTGTTGAGCGTCAGCCGGACCTCGCAGCCCTCTGCCGCGCAGCCGGCCTCGTGGTAGCCCGCGCCGGTGTACTCCCACTCGCCGTTGACCCGCCCGTAGTCGAAGCGCGGCTCGCAGTCGAGCGTCACCTGTACCTCGCCGTTCACGCAGCGGATCAGGCGCAGCAGCACGTGGTCGGCGTCGTAGTCGGTGGGGGCGCGGCGGTGGGTGTGCGAGCGGTCGTGCTCGTGATGCCAGGGGCCGATGAGGAGCACGTCGCGCACGATGATCCAGCCGGCGCTCGTGCCCCAGCTCGTCTCCACCACCATCGTCCCGGGCAGGTAGCGGCGCGCCGCCGGCACCTCGAGGTCGGCCGGCCCCAGCCGGAAGGTGCCGGCATCGCGGTCGAGCACCGAGCCGAAGACGCTCGGCGAGTCGAAGCGCGGCAGGCACATCCACTCGACGTTGCCGTTCGGAGCGACGAGGGCGCAGGTCTCGCAGTCGGACAGGAAGGCGTAGTCGGCGATGGCGGGGAACTGGCCCTTGCCCATCCCGCCGTGCGGCACCCAGGGAGTGCTCATAGGCGCGAGGCGGCCCCGCTGTCAAGCAGCACGGTGACCTCGCCGTCGACGAGCGAAGCAGGGGCGCGCGGGTCCGGGCGGCCGGAGAACGCCCGCGCAACGGCCTCCGCCTTGTCCTCGCCCGTCACGAGGAAGACCCTCCGGTTGGTCGCGTTCACAACCGGCAGCGTAAGCGTGATGCGCGACACGAGCGGCGCCATGCCCGGCGTCTCGACCCCGACCACGCGCCGGGAGCGCTCGCCGAGCGCATCGTCGTTCGGGAACAGCGAGCAGGTGTGCGCGTCCGGGCCGAGCCCCAACAGGATCAGGTCGAATGCCTCCAGGCCGCTCTCGTCGAGCTCGTTCTCGTACTCCTTGGCACCCTCGTGGGGCCCGAGCTCGCCCCGCATGCGGTGAACCGTCAGCCCGTCGACCTTCGAGAACAGGGCGCGCTCCGCCATGGCGTAGTTGGAGTGCTCGTGGTCGGGCGGTACGCAGCGCTCGTCGGTGAACCACATCTCCACCCCCGCCCAGTTGTCGCGCCGCTCGGCCGCCCGCTCGTAGGCGACGCGCGGCGTCGAGCCGCCCGTGATCACGACGTGGCCGCCGGAGCCGGTGAGCAGCGTGCAGGCCTCCTCGGCTGGGTCCTCCAGGATCTGGAAGTCCGGCTTGAGCGTCATCCGAACATCGATTCCGCGCAGGCCAGCGCCGCCTCGTAGGCGGGATCTCGCAGGAGCGCCTGGCGGATGCCCTCGCCGAGGATGCCGCCCTCCCCGCGGGAGGCGCCCAGCACGGTCCAGTTCGATTTACGGCCCTTGGGGTCGACCCGGGTGGCGACGAGCCCGCCGGGGCCGCGATCGAGCGAGATGCTCATGCCGGACATACTCGCTATCTGCACGCCCGCGAGCCCCGGGACCGTTTGGCCGTCGTCGGGGATGAGCTCCATCGTCACGTCGCTTCGCTTGCCGTGTGCCTTGCCGTGGAGCGTGCCGTTGGCGTGCATGAGCCCGCCGGCCTCCCAGCCGAGCCTGGAGGCCAGCCAGGCGCAGAAGAGGACGCCGGCGGCGCCCGAGTCGGGGCGGTGGCGGACGACCACCTTGTCGATACGGCCGAGCTCGGGGCGCCACTGGGGCGGGTCGAAGGTCGTGGCGACGCGCTCGCGCCAGGGCGTGCTGCGCAGCCAGGCGAGGTCCACGACGTATGCCTGCTGCGCGAGCTCACGGGCGCGGTCGAGCGCCATCGCCGGGTCGGGCTCCCCCACCGAGTCGATCAGCACGACCTGCGAAAGGCCGAGCAGCGCGTCGATCGCCTCGGGGTGGCCGTGCGGCGACCACACGAGCGTCGGGATGTCGGTCACGACGAGCGGGTCGACGATCGTGTCGAGCTTCGCGATGTGCTTCGGCCCGAGGTCGAGCACGATGCGCTCGCGTGTGAGCGCCAGCTCACCGGGCCTGTGGTGCTCGGTCGCCGGTGTGATCGAGGCCCACGCGTTGATTGTCGTGCGGCCCTCCTCGACGGCGCACACGATCGTGCGCGAAGCGCCGTAGCGGCCCACTTGCTCGAGCCGGTTGAGGATCTCGCCGCGCCACTCGCGATCCACCACGACCACGAGGTTCAGCACCCGCGCGGGCGCGTAGGCCTCGTCGTGCTGAAACTGCTCCTTGAGCATGCTGCGCACGGCGGCCTCGATCGTCGCCGGGGTGCAGTCCTGCTCGGACCACACTGCGCCGGCGGCCTCCACTAGATCGCCCGCCAGCGGTGGCCGGGCTCGAGCAGGGCGTCCGCCTCCTTCGGCCCGCCGGTGCCGGCCGGGTACTGGTAGAGCGGAACTTCGCCGCCTGCCCACGACTCGAGGATCGGGTCGATGATGCGCCACTGCGCCTCCACCTCGTCGTCGCGGGTGAAGAGTGTCGCGTCGCCGCGCATGGCGTCGAGGATGAGCCGCTCGTACGCCTCGGGCGACTGCGAGAGGAAGGCCGTTCCGTAGAGGAACTCCATGTTTACGGGCCGGATGCGCATGCGCGTGCCCGGGATCTTCGCCCCGAGCGAGAGCGACACGCCCTCGTTCGGCTGCATCGTCAAGACCAGCTGGTTCGGCTGCACCCCGACCGAGCCCGCCGCCTCGAAGGCCAGGTGCGGCACCGGCTTGAGCGTCACGGCGATCTCCGTGACCTTGCGCGTGAGCCGCTTGCCGGTCCGCACGTAGATGGGCACGCCGGCCCAGCGCCAGTTGTCGACCTCGAGCTTGAGCGCCACGAAGGTCTCGGTCTTCGAGTCCTCAGGGACTCCCTCTTCCTCGAGGTAGCCGACTACGTCGCTGCCCTCCGCCATCCCGGCGGTGTACTGGGCGCGCACGACCTCGTCGGGGCGCGGCGGCGCGATCGCATGCAGGACCTTGACCTTCTCGTCGCGTACCTCGTCGGCCGTGAAGGTCACCGGCGGCTCCATGCAGAGCAGCGTCAGCAGCTGCAGCATGTGGTTCTGGACCAGGTCGCGCAGGGCGCCGGCGGAGTCGTAGTAGCCGGCGCGGCGGCCGATGCCGAGGTCCTCGGCGGCGGTGATCTGGACGTAGTCGATGAAGTTGCGGTTCCAGATCGGCTCGAACAGGCCGTTCGCGAACCGGAACGCCAGCATGTTCTGGACGGTCTCCTTGCCCAGGTAGTGGTCGATCCGGAAGACCTGCGACTCGTCGAGCACCGAGAGCACCTGTCGGTTCAACTCGAGCGCCTCGGCGAGCCGCGTCCCGAACGGCTTCTCGATCACCACGCGCACCTCTGCGCCCTCCATCCGGTCGAGCCCGTGCGCGCCGAGCTTCTCGACGATCAGCGAGAAGAAGGTCGGCGCGGTCGAGAGGTAGAAGACGCGGTTGTAGACGATCCCGGCGTCCTCGTCGCACTCGGCGAGCTCCCGCTCGAGCCGGTCGAAGACGCCGTCGTCGTCGAAGGTGCCGGGCACGTAGCGCACCTGCTCGAGCAGCTTCTCGAGCACCTGCGGATCGGGCTGGCGGCGCGAGTACTTCTCGATCGACTCCTTCGCCATGGCCCGGTAGTCGGCGTGCGGGATGTCCGAGCGCGACACCGCGATCAGGTTGAAGCGCTCCGGCAGGGCGCCCTCGTGCGCCAGGTTGTAGAACGCCGGCAGCAGCTTGCGGTGCGCGAGGTCCCCCGTGCCGCCGAAGATGACGACCGACGTCGGGTGGACGGGCTGCCGCTCGAGGCCTTCTACGAGCGGGTTCTCCTGCTCGACGGTGGCCATCGCTACTCGGCGTGCGGGTCGGCCTGTGCGACCGGGTCGGCGGCTTTGACCGCATGCCCGCCGAACTGGTTGCGCAGCGCGGCGTCGACCCTGGCGGCGAATTCGCCTCTCCCGCGCGAGGAGTAGCGCTCGTAGAGCGACTGGGCGATCACGGGCGTCGGAACTTTTTGCTCAATGCCCTCTTCGACCGTCCAGCGACCCTCACCCGAGTCCTCGACGAATGGGGCGATGCGGGCGAGCTCGTTGCCTTCCTGCTCGAATGCCCGCGCCGCGAGCTCGCACAGCCAAGAGCGCACGACCGAACCCTGCATCCACAGGTGAGCGATCTGCGCATTGTCGAGCTCGTACTCGCAGTGATTGAAGAGCGCGAAGCCCTCGGCGTAGGCCTGCATCATCCCGTACTCCACGCCGTTGTGGACCATCTTCACGTAGTGCCCCGCGCCCGTGGGCCCGAAGTGCCCCCAGCCTGGCCCGTGTTCCTCGGTGTGCGGCGGTGCCAGCACGTCGAGGATGGGTGAAAGCCGCTCCACTGCCTCGTCGGGACCGCCGACCATCATGCAGTACCCGACCTCGAGGCCCCAGACCCCTCCGCTGACGCCCACGTCCACGTAGTGCAGGCCTCGAGGCATGAGCGTGTCGCGGCGGGCTTTGTCGTCGGTCCACTTGGAGTTGCCGCCGTCGATGATCGTGTCGCCCTCCTCGAGCAGATCCCCGAGCTGGTCGACGGTGCTCTGCGTCGGGTCGCCGGCAGGCACCATCACCCAGACCGAGCGGGGCGCCTCGAGCTTCGAGACGAGATCCTCCAGCGAAGAGGCGCCGGTCGCGCCGAACCCCTCGACCTCGCTCACCGCCTCTGCGTTGAAGTCGAACGTCACACACGTGTGCTCCGAATCGCGGTGGATCCGGTGCACCATGTTGGAGCCCATCTTGCCGAGCCCTACGAAGCCGAGCTGCATCAGAGAATCTCCTCCTTGAGGGACCGCACAGCGGCGGCTGGGTCACCCTCGAGCCGTACCTGCACGGCGGGAAGGCCATGGTCACGGAGCGTCAGCAGGTCGCCGATCGCCTGGGCGTTCTTGAGGTGGCCGAACGTGTAGCCCGCCTCGGGGATCTCGACGTCGTCGTCGCCGTCGTGGATCAGCTGCAGGAACAGGCCCGTTGGCGGGCCGCCCTTGTGCAGCTGTCCGGTCGAGTGCAGGAAGCGTGGGCCGTAGCCGAACGTCGTCGTGGACTTGCTTCCGGCACGGATCGCCGCGCGCAGCTCCGTCACCGCCGCGTCGAATTCGTCGGATGGCTCGACGTAACCCATGATCGCCACGTAGTGCGGCGGCGCCGCCTTGCCGAGCAGCTCGCGCGCGTCACCCGGGTCCGGCGACGGCAGCTCGCCGCCGGCGAGGACCTCGTTCGTCTTGTCCTTGGCCTCCTGCACGTTGGGCTGGTCGAACGGGTTGATGCCGAGCACCCAGCCCGCCACCGCGACCGCGAACTCCGAGAAGAAGAAGATGCGGCCGAGGTCGGAGGCACCGTGCGCATCCAGCTTGAGCGTCGGGTGACCCGCGCGGCCGAGCGCATCGATCTTCTTGTCGAGCTCCTCGTCCGGTTCGTCGGCGTTGCGCAGGTAGATGAAGACGCGGTCGTCGCCGTAGTCGCCCGGCTCGCCGATCGGCTCGCCGGCCACCGGCAGGATGCCCTTGCCCTGCTTGCCCGTCGACTCGGCGATCAGCTGCTCCACCCACAGGCCGAAGCTCTCGATCGGAGGCGAGACCACGAAGGTGGCCTTGTCGCGGCCCTCCAGCGCGAGCTGGCCCATCACCACGCCGAGCCAGAGGCCCGAGTTGCGCTCGCTCGAGTCGAAGTTCGCGCAGTTCTGCTCGGCCACCTGGGCGCTCTGGAGCATCGCCTCGATGTTCACGCCCGCGAGCGCGGCCGGGACCATGCCGAAGTGCGAGAGCACGGAGTAGCGCCCGCCGATCTCCGGGTCGGCCTCGAAGATGCGCCGGAAGCCGCGCTCGCGCGCCATCTCGATGAGCGCGCTGCCGGGATCGGTCACGGCGACGAACTGGTCGCCGTTGCGCCCGGCCCGCTCGTAGAAGTAGTGCATGTGAGAGAGCGTCTCGAGCGTCCCGCCGGACTTGGACGACACGATGAAGATCGTCTTCTCGATGTCGATCGCCCGCTCGGTGTCGAGGATGAACCCGGGGTCGGTCGAGTCGAGCACGTGGAGCTCGAGTCCGCCGGGGATCTTGCCGAACGAGCGCCTGATCACCTCGGGGCCGAGGCTCGATCCGCCCATCCCGAGCAGCACGGCGGACTCGAAGCCCTGCTCCCGTACCTCGGCAGCGAACTCTTCGAGCTCGGGCGCGTGCTCGAGCATCTTGTCCGAGATCGTCAGCCAGCCCAGGCGGTTGCCGATCTCGGGCACTCCGGGACCGCCCCAGAGCGACTCGTCCTTCTGCCAGATGCGCTTTGCGACCTCCTCGCGCTCGGCCTGCTTGATGCGCTCGATGACCGGGGGCTCGAGGTCGTCCGGGATCGCGGACTGGATCGTCTCCGGCCGGCCGGTCACGACGCCCTCGCGCGCGAGCTCGACGCCGCCGACCAGCTGGTCGAAGGGCGCCACGAACTTCTCGATGCCCTCATGGAGCAGCGTGTCGGTGACGTCGTGCATGTCGATGCCGGCGTCGGCGAGCCGCTGCAGGTCCTCGGTCGGGTCGATATCGGCGGTGGTGCCGGAGAACTCGAGCTCCTCGCGGCAGGCCATCAGCGTCTTCAGCGGCATCGTGTTGACCGTGTGCGGCGCCACGAGCTCCGCCACGTACTTGGTCTCCGGGTAGCGCGGGTCCTTGACGCCGGTGGAGGCCCACAGCGGCCGCTGCAGGAACGCGCCGGCGGCCCGCAGCGCCGCGAAGCGATCGCCGAGGAACAGCTCCTTGAACTTCTCGTACGCGGCGCGGGCGTTCGCGACCGCGGCGATCCCGAACAGGTCCTCGCTGCCCATCGCGGCGAGCCGCTTGTCGACCTCGGTGTCGACGCGTGACACGAAGAAGCTGGCGACGGAATGGATGTCGAGCGACTCGCCGGCCTCGTGGCGGCGCTCCATCCCACGGATATAGGCCTCGGCTATGGCGATGTAGGCCTCGACCGAGAACAGCAGCGTGATGTTGATGTTGATGCCGGCGGCGATCGCGTCCTCGATCGCCTGCACGCCCTCCTCGGTGCCGGGGATCTTGATCATCAGGTTGGGCCGGTCGACCCGGCCCCAGTAGTCCTTCGCCTGGGCGAGCGTGCCCTCGGTGTCGTGGGCGAGCCCCGGCTCGACCTCGAGCGAGACGAAGCCGTCGTCGTGGTCGGCCTCGTCCCAGACCGGGCGCAGCACGTCCGCTGCCAGCTGTACGTCACGGATCGCCAGCTCGTCGTAGATATCGCGTGCCGACAGCCCTTGCTCGGCGAGCTCCGCGATCTGCTCGTCGTAGTCGGTCGAGCCCAGGATCGCCTTCTCGAAGATGGCCGGGTTCGACGTGACGCCGCGCAGCGAGTCATCGAGCACGAGGCGCTCGAGCTCGCCGCTCGTGATCATCGTGCGCCGGATCTGGTCGAGCCAGACGCTCGTGCCGGCGGCGGTCAGGGCCGCCAGCCGCTCGCTTGGCTTTGCTTCGACGCTCATGGCGTGCTCCTAGCTCCGCAGCGCCGCGGCGCGCTCGAGGACCGAGCGTCCCGTCTCGGCGATGTGTTCGACGGTGATTCCGAAGTGCTCGTAGACGTCCTTGTAGGGCCCGGATTCGCCGAACGTCTCCATGCCGATGAAGGCGCCGTCCGCCCCCACCCAGCGGTACCAGCCCATCGGGCTTGCGGCCTCGATCGCCACGCGCGCCCGGCAGGAAGGCGGCAGGACCTCGTCGCGGTAGGCCTCGTCGGTCTCCGTGAACGTGTCCATGCAGGGCATCGAGACGACCCTGACCTTCACGCCCTCGCCGTCGAGCAGATCCGCGGCCTCCATCGCGAGCGACACCTCCGAGCCGGTTGCGATCAGGATCAGCTCGGGCTCGGCCCCGTTGGCGGCGTCGCGCAGCACATAGGCGCCGCGCTCGATCGCGTCGTCCGGGATGCTGTCCGGGTCGATCACCGGCAGGTCCTGACGGGAGAGCGCGAACGCGGTGGGGGCTTCCGTCTGGCGGAGCGCGTAACGCCAGCCCAGCGCCGTCTCGTTGGCGTCGGCCGGACGGAGCACCTTCATGCGCGGCATGGCGCGCAGCCCCGCCAGCTGCTCGATCGGCTGGTGCGTCGGCCCGTCCTCGCCGAGCCCGATCGAATCGTGCGTGTAGACCCAGATCGCCGGCAGCTTCTGCAGCGCCGACAGCCGCAGCGCCCCGCGCATGTAGTCGGAGAAGATCAGGAACGTGCTGCCGTAGCCGCGGAAGCCGTGCAGGGTGAGGCCGTTGACGATCGCGCCCATGCCGTGCTCGCGCACGCCGAAGCGGATGTTGCGGCCCTCGTAGGACCCGCGCGCGACGTCTCCCGCGCCGTCGATGTCGGTGTTGGTCGAGGTCGAGAGGTCTGCCGCACCGCCGACGAGCTGCGGGACCCGCTCGGCCGCCCACTGGATCGCCGCGCCGGACGCCTTGCGGGTCGCCATCGACTCGCCCGCCTCGAAGCGCGGCGGATCGGCGTCGAAGCCGTCGGGCATGCGCCCCTCGAACATGTCCGAGAAGCTGCGAGCCTCGTCGGGATAGGCCTCGCGATAGGCCTCGAAGCGCTCCGACCACTCGCGCTCGAACTCGGCGCCGCGCCCGCAGCTCTCGCGGAAGCGGGCGAGCGCCTCATCCGGCACCAGGAAGTGGGCATCCGGATCCCAGCCGTAGTTCTCCTTCGTCTTGCGCACGTTCTCCTCGCCGAGCGCCGATCCGTGCGCCTTCGTCGTGTCCTGCAGCGGGCTGCCATAGCCGATGTGCGACTGGACGATGATCAGCGAGGGCTGGCCCTCGACCGCCATCGCCTCGCGCGTGACGCTCTCGAGCCGCTCGACGGAAAGGTCCTCGCCGATGTCGACCACGTGCCAGCCGTAGGCCTCGAAGCGCTGGCCCACGTCCTCAGACATCACGACGTCGACCTCGCTGGCCAGCTGGATCCGGTTGGCGTCGTAGTACGCGATCAGGTTGCCGAGGCCGAGGTGCCCGGCGAACGAGCAGGCCTCGGAGGCAACCCCCTCCTGGATGTCGCCGTCGCTCGCGATCGTGAAGGTGTGGTGGTCGACGATCTTGTGCCCGCCCCTGTTGAAGCGAGCGGCGAGCATGCGCTCGGCGAGCGCGAGCCCGACCGACATCGAGATGCCCTGGCCGAGCGGCCCGGTGGTGGCCTCGATCCCGGGGCTGTACTTGCGCTCCGGGTGGCCCGCCGTGGGCGAGCCGACCTGACGGAAGTTCTTCAGGTCCTCGAGCGTCATCGGGTAGCCCGTGAGGTAGAGCATCGAATAGAGCAGCATCGACGCGTGGCCCGCCGACAACACGAAGCGGTCGCGATCCGCCCACTCGGGGTTGGACGGGTTGTGGCGCATGATCCGCGTGTACAGCACGTAGGCCAGCGGCGCGAGCGCCATCGGCGTGCCCGGATGGCCGGAGTTGGCCTTCTGCACCGCATCCATCGCCAGCGTGCGGATGGTGTTGATGGCGAGCTCGTCGAGCTCGTCGGAGCTGGTCGTCATGCCGTTCCTTGGGTTGGGGCCTGCGTGGCCTTCTCAGTGTTGCGGATCTCATGTTCGGCGAGCAGCCCCGCCCCCAGGACGCCGGCGTCCGGGCCGCCCTGAGCGAGCGATATCTCGACCCGCCGGTAGAGAGCGGGGAGGGCCCGCGCCGCGGCCTCCTGGATCGCCCGGTCGAGGAAGAGGTGCGAGGCCCGCGAGAGGCCGCCGCCGATCACGACGCGCTCGGGCTCGAACACGTTCACGTAGCCGGCAATCGCCACGCCGAGCATGCGCGCGAAGCGGCCGAGCACGAGGCCGGCGTCGGAGTCGCCCTCCTCGGCCGCCTCGACGAGGTCGCGGCCGGACACGCGCCCCTCGCTGTCGAGCGCCGCCGCCAGGCGGCTGCCCGGCTTGTCGCGCGCGAACCCCGTGGCGTCGCGCTCGAGCGCCTGGCCCGAGCAGTAGGCCTCGACACAGCCGCTGTTAGGGCAGTTGCCCGGGCAGGGCGGGCCGTCGGGCATGAGCGTGAAGTGGCCGAGCTCGGCACCGAGGCCGTGCGCGCCCCGGAAGATGCGCCCGCCGGTGACGACGCCGCCGCCGACGCCCGTCCCCAGGGTGAGCATGAGGAGCTCGTCGCAGCCCAGCAGCCGCGCCTCCGCCAGCGCCGCCACGTTCGCGTCGTTGTCGACGAACACGGGCACCCCGAAGCGGCGTTCGAGCTGATTGCGCAGCGGCACGCCGGTCAGCGGGATGTTGACGCTCGTCTCGACCGTGCCCGTGTCGTAGTCGATCTGCGAGGGGACGCCCACGCCCACCGCGACCGGCTCGGTGCACTGGGCGATCACCTCGCGCGCGGTCTGCTCGAGCCCGTCCAGGAGCGCCGAGCTCGATGACACCTCGGTGGGGCGCTCCGCGCGCGCGACGACCTCGAGACCGTTGAGCGCCGCGACCGCCACCTTGGTGCCGCCGACGTCCACTCCCAGCACGAGCTGCTCTGAAGCCACCGTGGATTCGTACCCGGAGTGGCCTCTCGAAGCAAGCGTCCGGTTACCCGGCAGTCACATCAGCGCCCGCCGCGCCACCACTTCGCGCGCTCGACCATCTGGATCGCGCGCTCCTCCCACCAGGCACCGACGCGCGCCGGACCGCCGTTGCACGGCCCGTTCGAATAACCGGGCCGCTCGACCCACATGTAGGCGTCGGCCTTCGGATGCCCGGTGTTGGTGGTCGGCAACTCGCCGGCGGCCGAATTCGGGGGGTTGCACCAGATCGTGTGGCCGCCCCGATACAGCGGGCCGTTGCCGTTGTGCGAGGTGTTGACGATGAAGTGCTTGCCGCCGAGCGCCCGCGAGAGCTTCGCTCCGTACCTGAGGTTCTTGGCGGTCGTGACGTGATGGGTCGCGTTGAGCATGAAGCCGCGCACGCGGCTCACGCCCACGGCGCGCAGCTTGCGCGCCATGGTCGGCACGTCCTGCCAGTCGGGCGCGCCCGCCTCCACGTACACCGTGGCGTTCGGCAGCTTCGACAGGGCCTTCACGCCGTAGCCGAGCGCGCGGAGGCGCGGCGCGCGGAGGCTGGGCCGCAGACACTCGAGCAGGCCCAGCGAGTCCGGCTCGAACGCGATCACGACCTCGTTGGCGCCGATCCCGCGGGCGACCTGGTCGATCCAGCGCTTGTAGCGCGCGTTCTGGCCGGCCCCGCCGCTCGTATTCGTGCCCGGCGAGCCGCAGCCCTCGTGCTCGTCGCCGAAGACCGCGAGCAGCGGCACCGAGTCGGCAGCCTGCTCGAACATGCCCTGCAGCTTCCCGACGACCGGCTGCTCCCACACGCCGAACCACTTGAACTGCGGCGCCTCGGCGAGCCGCAGCACCTTGGCGGCGTCCTCGTGGCGCCCGCGCCGCTGGAGCGAGCGGTAGCCGTTCCAGGTGTCGTTCCACTCCGTGTTCTGGTCCCACCAGGTCTGCCCGACGAGCGGGTTCGGAGCGCTCGCGCCGGGGTTCTGTCCGCCGCTGGCGGCCGCGCCCTGGGCGCCGAAGATCGATATGGAGAGGGTCAGGGCGGCGGCCAGGCCGGCCCGGAGGGTGCGAGTCATGCGCTCGACAGTACCCCGAGTTCGGCGAACGCGCACCATGTAGCCGCCTCGGGGTTAGGCTTGCGCGCATGCGGGCGGGCATCGACTTGGGCGGCACGAAGGTCCAGGCGGTCGTGATCGACGACGAGGGCGCCGTCAAGGGACAGGAGCGCCTGCCGACCCCGACGAAGGGCGGGCCGGCCGACGTCGCCGTCGTGATGGCCACCGCCGTGCGCACGGCCGCCGAGCAGGCGGGCGTGGCGACCGAGGAGCTGGCCGGCGTGGGCGTCGGCTCGCCTGGCGTGATCGACGCTCGCCGCGGCATCGTCACGAGCGCGCGCAACCTGCCGAACTGGGAGGGCTCGTTCGAGCTCGGCGCGGCGCTCAAGGAGGCGCTCGGCACGCGAGCCAAGATCGACAACGACGTGAACGTGGCCACCGACGCCGAGCTCGCGCTCGGCGCGGGCCGTCCCTACCGCTCGATGCTCGGCGTCTTCTGGGGGACCGGGGTGGGCGGCGGCATCGTGCTGCGCGGCAGGTCGTGGCTCGGGCGCGGCGCGGCCGGCGAGATCGGCCACGTGTGCGTCGTCATGGACGGAGCGCGCTGCCCCTGTGGCCGGCGTGGCTGCGTCGAGGCCTACGCCGGGCGCAAGGCGCTCGAGGAGCGCGCCCGCCACCGGCACGAGAAGGGCCACAAGACGGAGCTCTTCAAGATCATGGAGAAGCGCGGCCGCGACAGGCTCACGAGCGGCGTCTGGGCGCGGGCGCTCGAGCACGACGACAAGCTGGCCCACAAGCTGATCGACGAGGCGGTCGACGCGCTGGGCGCCGGCGTCGCCTCGACGCTCAACGTGCTCGACGTCGAGGCCGTGATCCTGGGCGGTGGCCTCGGGCTGCGGCTCGGCGAGCCCTACCGCCGGCGGATCGAGGAGGCGATGATGCCCCACCTGTTCTCGAGCGAGAACCCGCCGCCGTTCCTGATGGCGGAGCTCGGCGACCTCGGCGGCGCGATCGGCGCCGCGCTCCTCATCAAGCTGCCCAAGGCCGCCGCGGCCTCGTGAGCGCGGCTCAGACGCCCGCCTCGGGATAGGGAAAGCCGGCGGGCGGCCGGGCCTGCTCGTCGAGATGCTTGCGCAGGCCGGCGTCCCCGACCGCATAGCCCCAGTTGATGAGCCGCTCCTGCAGCTCGTCGGGCAGCCCGTCGAGCCGGGTGGAGATCTCGGCCAGCGCGAGCGTCTGGTCGAACGGCGCCGGCAGCGCGCCGGGCAGCGCGTAGTCGTCGATGTTGCTGCGGATGCCCACGTAGACGCCGTCGCGGTCGCCGCGCCGCATGCCCTCGATCACCTGGCGCTTGCGCAGGGTGCGGACCTGGTGGTCGACCACCCGCAGCACGCGCACCATGTGGCGCAGCCAGTCGCCGTGCGAGCGCGCCTCCGGCGCCATCAGCCCGCCCGCGTCCGAGACGATCAGCGTGCGGCAGCGCTTCCAGGCGGTCTCGAGCCCGAGGTTGTCGTAGACGCCGCCGTCCGCGAGGACGAGCTCGTCGCGATGCTCGAGCGTGGCGAGGTCGTTGCCGTCCTCGTCCATCCAGTCGACCATCGGCCGCAGCCGGTGCGGCGAGAGGATCGGCGGGAACGCGGAGGAGCAGGCGACCGCGGTCGCAACCGGGATCTCGGGGTCCGGCAGCGAGCCCACGCGCCAGTCCGTGACCCCGGTGCGCTCGAAGCGCGCGAGCGCGCCCGAGCCGATGTTGGTGGCGTTGATGACGAAATCGGGCCGGCTCGGCAGGTCGGCGAGCACGGCCGTGCCGAACAGGTGCTCGCTGTAAGCATCGGCCAGCCGCTCGGAGATCGAGCCCGGCAGCAGAGCTCCCTCGAGCGCCGAGGTCCAGTCGAGTGTCCGCCGGGCGAGCGCCCGCAGCGGCCGCACGACCCCGTCCTCGAAGTCGCCGGGCGGCGCGAGCGCCAGCGCCGCCGCGGTGATCGAGCCTCCCGACACGCTCGACACGCGGTCGAGCCGCTCGAGCCAGCCCGCCTCGCGCAGGCGCCAGATCACGCCGAGGTGGAACAGCATCGCGCGGTAGCCGCCGCCGGACAGACACAGCGCGACACCGCTTTCCGGCTCCTCGCCGCTGTCGGTCGGGATCATCCGGACGGGCGAGGCGACCGCGGGTGTCGGATCGCGAGCTTCGGTCACGCCTGGCACGACGCGCGGATCGTAGTGCGTGGGTGCGCCGCCGGCTTCACCGTCCGCCGTTTCCCGTCCGGACCAGCGGCTCCCCGGTCAGGTGCGGGGCGATCCGTGGCCCTAGGCTTGCCCCATGCGGCTCGACTCGTTCGCGCGCCACCCGCTGCTCTTCGGCCCCTCCCCCGTGCATCCGCTCGAGCGGCTGAGCGCCCAGCTCGGCGGCGCCGAGCTGTGGGCCAAGCGCGACGACTGCAACAGCGGGCTCGCCTACGGCGGCAACAAGACGCGCAAGCTCGAGTACCTCGTCGCCGACGCGCTGGAACAGAACTGCGACACCCTCGTCTCGATCGGCGGCGTCCAGTCGAACCACACACGCCAGGTGGCAGCCGCGGCGGCCCGGACGGGGCTCGGCTGCGTGCTCGTCCAGGAGAGCTGGGTCGACTGGCCGGACGTGGTCTACGACCGCGTCGGCAACATCCAGCTCAGCCGCATCATGGGCGCAGACGTGCGGCTGGTGGAGGCGGGCTTCGGCATCGGCTTCAAGGAGAGCTGGGAGCAGGCGCTGGCCGACGTGGAGGCCGCCGGCGGCAAGCCGTACCCGATCCCGGCCGGCGCCTCGGACCACGAGCTCGGCGGGCTCGGCTTCGCCAGCTGGGCGATGGAGGTCGAGCGCCAAGAGAGCAAGCGCGGGCTGTTCTTCGACACGATCGTCGTCTGCTCCGTAACCGGCTCGACCCAGGCCGGCATGATCGCGGGGTTCGCGGCGCAGGAGCGCGAGCGGCGCGTGATCGGCATCGACGGCTCCGCGAAGCCCGCGGAGACGCGCGAGCAGGTGGCCCGCATCGCTCGCCGCACCGCGGAGCTGATCGAGGTTGGCCGCGAGCTGCGCGACGACGAGATCGTGCTCGACGACCGCTACCACGCCGGCACCTACGGGATCCCCGACGAGCGGACGCTCGACGCGATCCGGACGGCGGGACGGCTCGAGGGGATGATCACGGACCCGGTCTACGAGGGAAAGTCGATGGCGGGGATGATCGACCTGGTCGCGCGCGGCGAGATCGACAGGAACTCGAAGGTGCTCTACGCCCACCTCGGCGGGCAGCCCGCGCTGAGCGCCTACGCGGGCCTGTTCCGATGACGATCGCGGCCGCCACCCACGTCGGCGCCGTTCGCCTGCGCGTTGCCGACATCGAGGCGCTCAGCGCCTTCTACAAGCGCGTGACCGGCCTGCGCACGCTCGCCCGCGAGAACGGCCTGACGGCGCTCGGCGCCGAGCAGGGAGCGCCGCTCGTCGAGCTCGTCGCTGCCCCGGACGCGCCGGCCCGTCCGCCCGTGAGCACCGGCCTCTTCCACTTGGCGATCCTCGTGCCGGAGCGCGCCGACCTGGCGCGCGCGCTCGTGCGCCTGAGCACCGCCGGCTGGCGCCTCAGCGGCGCATCGGACCACCTCGTGAGCGAGGCGCTCTACCTGAACGACCCGGAGGGCAACGGCATCGAGATCTACCGGGACCGGCCGCGTGAGGAGTGGCGGCGCGACGCCTCCGGCGAGCTGGCGATGGCCACCCTGCCGCTCGATCTGGAGGCGGTGCTGCGCGAGCTCGGCCCGGGGGGTCCGGAGGCTGCCGGCCCGATGCCTCCCGGCACCCGGATCGGCCACGTGCATCTGCAGGTGTCCGACCTCCGCGCGGCCGAGCGCTTCTACACGGGGCCGCTCGAGCTCGAAGCGACGGTGCACTCCTATCCCGGCGCCCTGTTCGTCGCGGCGGGCGGATACCACCACCACATCGGGCTCAACACCTGGCAGAGCGCCGGGGCGCCCCCGCCGCCGGAGGGCGCGCTCGGGCTCGATCGGTACGAGCTCGTGCTGCCGGACGCGGGCGAACGCGACCGCCTGGCGGGCGCGCTAGAGGCCTACGCGGAACCGGTCGAGCTCGAGGCCGGCCGGCTTGCGGCCGACCCGTCCGGCAACCGGGTGCTGCTGAGAGCCTAGACCGCGCCGATGTCGCGCTAGTAGGCGACCGCGCCCGTGCGCTCGAGGTCCTCGAGCCGGATCGCCTCGACGTCGAGGGTCAGCTCGATCTCGTTCGACGCCACGACCCCGCCGCCCGGCAGCTCGTCCTGCCACGAGACGCCGAAGTCGTGCCGGTTGACCCTCGCGGTCGCCTCGAAGCCGGCGCGGGTCATGCTGCCGCGATCCTCGCCCTCGACCCGGCCACACCGAGGCCGAGTTCCGGGCCCGACACATGATGGTCACCTGGGTGCGCGGCTTCAAGGACGTCCGCGGGAGGGTCGAGGATGACAGCGGGGCGCCTGCGCGCTCGCGCGCCTCAGGAGCGTGAGCCCCTCATCAGCCGCTCGGTGCTCGGGCCGGATCGAGGTGGCCAGAAGCTCCACGAACGCCTCCGTCCCGAGCGGGACGGAGGCATTGCGCGGAAGAGTCGCTAGGGCTGGTCCTGCACGGCCGCGAGGCCGGTGATCGTGTGCGAGCCGCGGCCGATCTGGCCGAGCTTGACGCTGTTGCCGTTCAGCACGTTCACGCGGTACAGCTCCGAGCCGGGCCGCCGGTCCGAGGCGGTGGCCACGTAGCCGGCGTTGTTGGCGCCGGCGATGTCGAAGCCGCTGTCGCCGCGAACGTTGATGCCGAGCTGCTTGGGCATGGTCAGCGTGCCGTCGTTGGGCGGATTCTGCACGTAGATCGCGTCGTCGAGTGCGTCGAGCGCGTACAGGGTGGTCGCCGTGGGCAGCGTGGCGTTGAACGACGAGTTGGTGTAGGCGGAGCCCACCACCGTCGGGTCGTTCGGATTGAGGTTGGCATCCGGGGCCGGAGTGGCCAGAGCGCCTGTGTCAGGGTTCAGACGCAGGTTCTGGTTGGCGTCGCTCGTCACGCGGATGCGATCGACGGTCGGGTTGAAATCGACGCCGAAGAACCGGCCGTTGAGCGCCGGCGTGAACGCCGGGCCCTCTGCCACGGCCTTGCCGGTGACCGGACTGACGCGGTACACGACGCTGTCACTGCCGACGCCGTACAGCTCACCTGTGGCCGGCCGGAAGTCGATGCCGGTGAGGCTGACGCCCATCGGCAGCCCGCTGATCGACCGCATGCTGTCGAGCTGACGGGGGTTGTCCGCCGAGAAACTCACCAGGTTGCCCTGGTTGTCGGTGGCGTAGAAGGTGCGGCCGCCGGCGTCCTTCGAGCCAGGGCTTCCGGCCTGGCCGGCGACCGGTACCGCAAGCGCGGCCAGACAGGTCGCGCCGAGGGCGAATCGCACGAGTCGCTTGCGCTTCATCTTGAAGCTCCTCCTGGGGGTCGGGTTATGACCCCATTGCGGACCCCGGCCCCCTAACGGTTCACCGCCGACGAGTGCTTTTGCGCCGAGATCAGGTGGCGGCCGCGCTGAAGCGCTCGAGCGCCGCCGCTGCGCGACTCCATCCCGATTTCCTCGAGCACGTCCTGCGACCATGAGAACGCGCGCGGCCACCTGCTGCCGAGCCCGCCAGTGAACGCGTGAACGCCTGCTCGCGCGTCAGCGTCGGTGCCGGCGGTCAGCTCGTCAGCCATGAACCGATCCTTCCCAGCTCCCGATGCCCCTGAGCCCGCGCCGCCGGACCGCGGCGCCCGCCACCGCCGTAACCGGCATAGGGTGCGAACGGCCGCTGCAGCTCTCGTGATCGTCCCCGTCACGGCCGCGGCCGTCGCGGTTGCGGCGCTCGCGGACGAGCCGCGCGCCGGCCTCGTGCCCCTGAGCTTCCCGGACGACGTGCCGGCCCAGGTCCAGCCGGTGCCGCCGCTGCCGCCGCTGCCGCCGGTGCTGCCCGCGCCGCCGCCCGACCCGCCGATCCACTGGCGCCGCTCGACCGCGCTCGGGAGCCATGCAGGGGGGCGACTCATGAACGGCGTCCGCCTGCCGGCCGAGCGCGAGACCTTCTTCACCTGGGATCCGGTGCTGCGGCGCTCCCCCAACCGCCCCTGGCGGCGCTGGGGGACGGACCGGCTGGTGCGCACGGTGCTCCGGGTGGCGCGCGACTTCCGCTCTGCGCACCCCGAGGCGCCGCGGATGGCCGTCGGCGACCTGAGCCGCCCGCAGGGCGGCGACTTCGGGCCGCGCTACGGCTACATCGGCCACGCGAGCCACCAGAACGGGCTCGACGTCGACATCTACTACCCGCGGGCCGACGGCCGCGAGCGCGCGCCGCGCTGGGCCTCCGAGATCGACCGCGAGCTATCCCAAGAGCTCGTCGACCGCTTTCTCGCGCTCGGCGCGCAGGTCATCTTCGTCGGCCCGAACACCGGCCTGAGCGGCCCGTCGGGACGCGTGCAGGCGCTCGTCAACCACGACAACCACCTGCACGTGCGGCTGCCCTGACGGGCGCTCAGCGCGCCAGGCGCGGGCGCGGCGGCTGCGAGAACAGCCTCCAGATGGCGGCCTCGCAGAGCCACTCGACAGCCAGGCCCGCGGCCAGGCAATCCGCCTCCAGTGTGGTCGCCAGCCGCGGTGCGGGCGGGAAGCGGTTGACCGCCACGACGCCGTGCACGCGCGCGGCGAGCGGCCGCTCCTCGATCCACAGCACTACGAGCGGGGGGACGGCGAGCGGTCGGCCGGAGCGCGGGTCGGTGGTCGGCGGAAGCTCGCGCACCTCGACCTCGATCGCGCCGGTGCTCGTGGGCTCCGCCTCCAGGAAGGCTTCGACCGCCGTCCGTTCCCCGATCACCTCGCTCGTGCCTCCTTGCCGCCAACCCTGTCAAGTGGTCGAGGGCGCCCCGCAGGCGCGGAGTGCCCTCGCAACGCAAACCGTACGCGCGGTTGGTCGCGAGCGCCACTCGATCATTCGTCCAGGCCGGTCGCAGGGCCGGCCTGGTCAGCCGCCCTCGCGCTCCGAGAGCTCCTCGCTGAGCGGGCGGCTGAGCGCCCAGCCCCAGAACACGCAGCATCGCGCCCCGCTACCCGGGTCGATTGCCCTGCACCGCACGAGCCCCCGGCCGCTCCCCCCGGGCGATCTGATACATCTTGCGGCCGGTGGACCGTCGGCTCGCCTACAAGAACCTGCGCACCGCGCTGATCGCCGGCGCGATCTCGCTGATCGTCTTCGCGCTGGCCTGGGTCGTGGGGCTCGTCTACTGATGGCGGAGGAGACGCGCCTTGCGCGCGAGACGCCGGAGCCTGCCGGCGAGCTCATCCACCTTCCCGGGCCGTCCTATCTGCCGGTCCTCACGGCGGCCGGCCTCGCGCTCGCGATCACGGGCGTCGTGCTCTCGCTCGTGATGGTCGTGATCGGCGTGATCCTGACGCTGATCGCCGTCGTCAAGTGGATCGGCGAGACGCGCCGCGAGATCTCAGAGCTGCCGCTCGAGCACCACTGAGCCCGGCTCAGCCCGTTGCGGCGTTCAGGTCCGACGGCAGCTCGCTGGTCGCGCCGTCCGAGACCCAGCAGCGCACTATGTCGCGCATCGACAGCACGCCGGTCATGCTGCCTCCGTCGATCACGACGAGGTGGCGGAAGCCGCCGCGGACCATCGCCTCGGCCGCGCGCTCGAGCGACCACTCGGGAGCCGCGAAGACGAGCTCCGGCGAGAGGTGGTCGCCCACGAGCTCGCTGTCCGGGTCCAGGCCCCTGGCGATCGAGTGAAGCACGTCGCGCTCGGTGACGATGCCGGGCCCGGGCTGCTCCGGGTCGATCACGACCGCCGCGCCGACACCCCGCTCGGCCATCGCCCGAGAGGCCTCACGCAGCGTGTGGCCCGGGTTGATCGTCAGTACGACGTCACTCATCCCTGCGCGAACCTGCATACAGCTCCCTTCCGGCCGTTAGCGCCTTAGTGACGATCGGCATAAGCAGACTACCGTTGATCCGCGCGCGCTTCCAGGGCGTATCCCGTGGAGAAGTGCGTAATTCCACCGTGCACAGGCGGAACGAGCTGTACTTCGACGCCCTCGAGGTGATGAGGCGGGATTACTCGAACGAGGAGCTCTGCCTGACGCGGGTGGCGCGCCAGATCGCCACCTCACGGCGCCAGCTGCAGCGCTCCTTCTCGGAGGCGGGCGGCACGAGCTTCCGGCGTGAGCTCCAGCGCATCCGGATGTCGCGTGCCGCCGAGCTGCTGCACGAAGGGCGCATGTCCGTGCAGGAGGTGGCGGCGGCGGTCGGCTACCGCCAGGCGGCCCAGTTCGCCAAGGCTTTCCGCCGTAGCCACGGAGCGCCGCCCTCGGCGTTCCGGCGCACGAACGGCCGCCTGGCCGCCTAGCACCGCTCGCGTCGCAGCCGGCGGGCCGACCAAATAAAGTGCCCGCCGTGAGCGAGAGGGACCCGATTTCGCAGGACACGGCCAAGGGCCCGCCCGAGACCGATCCCCGCCTGGAGGGAGAGAAGCACCCGGTCGCGCGGATGATCGCCATCGGCGTGATCGCCTCGCTCGTCGGCATCGCGATCACCCTGCTGATCGACTGGTTCCCGACGCCCGCCTCGGGTGCGGCGAGCGACATCGACACGCTCTACGACGTCCTCCTGATCTGCTCCGTCCCGGTCTTCGTGCTCGTGATGACGATCGCGATCTACTCGGTCGTCCGCTTCCGGGCGAAGCCCGGCGACATGGGCGACGGGCCGCCGATCCACGGCAACACGAGGCTCGAGGTCATCTGGGTGACGATCCCGTTCCTCATGGTCACCGCGCTCGCGACCTACGGCTGGATCGTGCTCGACGACATCGAGGCGAAGCAGCCGGACGAGCTGGTCGTGAACGTCACCGGCCAGCAGTTCACGTGGACCTTCGAGTACCCGAAGCAGAAGGTCAACTCGAACGAGCTCGTCCTTCCGGTGGACCGGCCGATCGACTTCAAGATCCACACCCGCGACGTGCTGCACTCGTTCTGGGTGCCGCAGTTCCGGCTCAAGTCGGACGCGGTGCCGGGCCTGACCACCAGGATCCGACTGACGCCCGACAGGGTCGGCCGCTACGAGGTGGTCTGCGCCGAGCTCTGCGGCCTCGGCCACTCGACGATGCGTCAGTTCGTGCGCGTGCTGCCGGCGACCGCTTTCGACGGCTGGATCGAGGACCAGGTCCAGGAGGGCGCCGCCGGCCCGGAGGCCGGTGAGAGCGGCGAAGGTGAGGGCGAAGCCGGCGCCGGCGGTGGAGGCGGCGGCGGAGGAGGCGGTGGCGGGGCCGCGGCTGCCGAGGGCGAGCAGATCTTCACGGCCCAGGGCTGCGGCTCGTGTCACACGCTGGCAGCCGCCGGAGCCAGCGGGACCGTCGGCCCCGACCTCGGGAAGCTCGAGGACACGGACGCGGCGTTCGTGAGGGAATCGATCGTCGACCCGTCCGCCGACGTCACGCAGGGCTTCCCCGACGGCGTGATGCCGGCCGACTTCGGCGACAAGCTCTCGCGTGCGGAGCTCGACGCTCTTGTGAAGTACCTTCTGGAGTCGCAGGAATGACGCTCACCCGGAAGCTCCTGTCCCCAGGCTGGTATCGCGCCGCGCTCGGCACCGTGGGTGGCTTCGCCTTCGGCATGGCGATCGTGGTCGTAATCCGCGCGCTCTATGGCTGGGATCCGATCGTCGACTGGAACGCGATCATCACCGTGGGCGGCCTGGTCGCCGCGCCGCTCGGCTACCTGGTCGGGATCGGCTGCTTCGACTACTGGTTCCGCTGGGCCTCGGGCGCCCCGACCATCCCCGAGGACCACTCGGGCCACGGCGCCAAGACGTGGAAGGACTACTTCCGCGTCAACACCGACCACAAGGTCATCGGCATCCAATACATCGTCACGACGATGTTCTTCTTCATCGCGGGCGGGCTGATGGCGATGCTGATGCGCGCGGAGCTCGCGCAGCCCGGCACCCAGTTCGTGGACCCGAACACCTTCAACGGGCTCTTCTCGGTCCACGCCTCGATCATGATCTTCCTGTTCATCATCCCGGTCTTCGCCGGGATCGCGAACTACGTGATCCCGCTGATGATCGGCGCGCCGGACATGGCGTTCCCGCGCCTGAACGCCCTGTCCTTCTGGATGCTGCCGATCGGCGGCGTGATGATGCTGTGCTCGTACTTCGCCGAGGGCGGCGCCTTCGCGACCGGCTGGACGGCCTACGCGCCGATCTCGACCGAGACACCGCTGGGCCAGCAGTTCTTCACGCTCGGCGTGCAGTTCGCGGGCGCCTCGTCGATCGCCACCGCGCTCAACTTCCTGGTCACGATCATCACCATGCGCGCGCCCGGCATGACGTTCTGGCGCATGCCGCTGCTGGTGTGGGCGAACTTCACGACGTCGCTCTTGGTCGTGATCGCCACGCCCTTCATCGCGGGCTCGCAGTTCATGGTCCTGCTCGACCGCTCGCTCGGCACCCAGTTCTTCGACCCGGCGGCGAACGGCGACGTGCTGATGTACCAGCACGTCTTCTGGTTCTACTCGCACCCGGCCGTCTACATCATGATGCTGCCGGGCTTCGGGATCATCAGCGAGGTCATCTCGACGCACGCCCGCAAGCCGGTGTTCGGCTACCGCATGATGGCGTTCTCGCTGGTGGCGATCGTGATCCTCGGCTTCACGGTCTGGGCGCACCACATGTTCGTGTCCGGCATGCAGAGCTGGCTGCGGATACCGATGATGATCACGACGATGCTCATCGCCGTCCCGACGGGAATCAAGATCTTCTCCTGGCTCGCCACGCTCTGGCGAGGAGTGATCCACCTCAGAACGCCGCTTCTCTTCGCGCTCGGCTTCTTGACGATGTTCACGCTGGGCGGGATCAGCGGGATCATGCTCGCCGTCGTGCCGTTCGACATCCACGTGTCGGACACGTACTTCATCGTCGCCCACATCCACTACGTGCTGTTCGGCGGCTCCGTGTTCACGATCTTCGCCGGGCTCTACCACTGGTTCCCGAAGATGACCGGGCGGATGTACGACGAGTCGCTCGGGCGGCTCCACTTCTGGCTGTCGTTCATCTTCTTCAACCTCACCTTCGGCCCGATGCACTTCGTGGGCATCGACGG
The DNA here is from genome assembly GCA_963734025.1 of uncultured Thermoleophilaceae bacterium. Classification (GTDB taxonomy): domain Bacteria; phylum Actinomycetota; class Thermoleophilia; order Solirubrobacterales; family Thermoleophilaceae; genus JACVRW01. The sequence goes on along the minus strand of CAVTFR010000014.1, from coordinate 228,361 downwards.
CATGCCGAGGCGGGTGGCCGACTACTCCGAGCAGTTCGCGACCTGGAACGCCATCATCTCGATCTCGGCCTTCATCTTCGGCCTGTCGTTCCTGATCTTCCTCTACAACATGGTCGCCTCCTGGCGGCACGGCCCGGCCGCGCCGGGCAACCCGTGGCGCGCCCACTCGATCGAGTGGCAGGTGTCCTCGCCCCCGCCCGTGTTCAACTTCGACGAGATCCCGACCGTGGTCGGCGGCCCCTACGAGTACGGCGTCCCGGGAGCGGTGCACGCTGTGTTCAAGGAGAGGCAGCCGGCGGCGGTGCCCGCCCCGGCGGGCGGAGGCGGGGCTCCCCCACCGGCTGAATGAAGCGCATTCTCGTAGTCGCCAACGAGACGGTGGCCGGCCGGCCGCTGATCGACGCCGTCAAGCGCCGCGCCGGCGATGACCAGGATGTGATCGTCCACGTCATCTGCCCGCAGAACGAGCCCAAGCACGGCTTCGTCGTGCACGACGAGTACATCCGCGACGCCGCCCAGAATCGCCTCGACATGACGCTGGCGCTGCTGCGCGAGGCCGGCATCGAGGCCGACGGGGAGATCATGGACCCAGACCCCTACTCGGCGGTGATGGACGCGCTCGGCGAGCAGGACTACGACGAGATCATCGTCTCGACGCACCCCGAGACGCGCTCCGGCTGGCTGCGCCAGGGGCTCGTGGACCGGCTCGCGCGGGCCACGGGGCGCGACATCGAGCACGTGGTCGTCGACCTCGACAGCGAGCGCGACGACGTCAAGCGCACGCTGGTCGTCGCCAACCAGACAATGGGCGACGAGACTCTGATCGAGGCCCTGAAGGCCAAGGCGGCCGAGGAGCCGCGGCGCTTCATCGTGATCGCCCCCGACTCGGCCGGCAACGGTGACTCAGGGGACGCCCACCAGCGTCTCGCCCACACCCTCAAGGAGCTCCAGGACGCCGGCCTCGAGGCGGTCGGCCAGGTGGTCCACCCCGACCCGTACACGGCGATCCAAAACGCGCTGCAGTTCTACGGGCCGGACGACATAGTCATCTCGACCTTCCCGGAGACGCGCTCGGGCTGGCTGCGCGCCGACCTGATCGGGCGCGTCGAGGCCTCGACCGGCAAGCCCGTCGAGCACATCGTGAGCGAGGAGGGCGCCTGATGGAATCGGCTTCGGTCGCCGCCCACACCGTCCACGACGACCATCACCACGGCCCGCCGCCGGCCAACGTCTCCTCGCGCGTCGAGGCGCAGTTCCTCGGGATGCTGCTTTTCATCATCTCCGAGATCATGCTCTTCGGAGCGTTCTTCACGGCCTACTTCTTCATCAGGGTCGTGGGCAAGGCGGAGTGGTTCCCATTCGACGGGCTCGAGCTTCCGGTGGGCATCGCGGCGGTCAACACCGCGATCCTGATCTCGTCGAGCTTCACGATGCACTGGGCGCTCGAGGGCGCCCGCAACGAGAATCGGAACGCCCTCAGGCTGGGCCTCCTGACCACCGCGCTGCTCGGCCTCACCTTCCTCACGATCCAGATCAACGAGTACGTGCATCTCGGCTTCCCGATCTCGGAGAACGCCCAGACGACGGTCTTCTACAGCCTCACGGGCCTGCACGGCGCGCACGTGTTCATCGGCCTGACGCTCCTGACCTTCGCGACGATCCGAGCCTTCCGCGGCCACTTCACCGCCAAGGAGCACCGCGGCGTCGAGGTCCCTGGCATCTACTGGCACTTCGTCGACATCATGTGGATCTTGGTCTTCTCGTCGCTGTACCTGCTCTGAGTGATCAACCCGCTCCGCTCTGAGCAGGAGGCCTTTCGCTTCTTCCTCTACGTGGCCGTCGTCGTTGCGATCCTCGTCGGCCTCGTCTTCCTGATTCGTGCCCTCTGATCTCGAGCTCGCCGAGCGCGCCGCCCGCGCGGCCGGCGACGTCCTGCTCTCCTACTACGGCCGGCCGGCCGAGGGGGTCGACGCCAAGTCCTCCGATACCGATCTCGTCTCGGACGCGGACCGCGAGGCCGAGCGGGTCATCCGCGAGCTGCTCGAGGCCGAGCGCCCGGACGACGGGCTGATCGCGGAGGAGGGCTCGCGCTCCGAGTCGGAGAGCGGGCGGCGCTGGGTCGTCGACCCGCTCGACGGGACGATCAACTTCCTCTACGGCTTCCCCGCGTGGGGGGTGAGCATCGCGCTCGAGGATCCCGAGGGGCTCGCGCTCGGCGTGGTGTTCGACCCCGTCAGGCCGGAGCTGTTCACGGCCGTGCGCGGCGAGGGCGCCACGCTCGACGGCGAGCCGATCCGAGTGTCGGGTCGCACGGAGCTCGCCCGGGCGATGGTCGCGACCGGCTTCTCGTACGAGTCGGAGCGGCGCGCGGGCCAGGCCGAGCTGCTCACGAGGATCCTGCCGAGCGTGCGCGACATCCGGCGCGCGGGGGCCGCCGCACTGGACCTCTGCCTGGTCGCCTCCGGCCGCGTCGACGCCTTCTACGAGCGTGGCCTCAAGCACTGGGACGAGGCCGCCGGGCGCCTCATCGTCCAGGAGGCCGGCGGCGTCGTGGCGGAGCTCGGCGGAGAGCCGGCGGGCCTCGTGGCCGCCGGCTCCCGCGAGCTTCTGTCCGAGCTCTTCGAGCTCGTCAGCGCACCGTGATCGTGGTGCGCTCCCCCCCGGCCGTCAGCTCGTAACGGCCCTCCTCGATCATCCGCCTGCCGTCCTCGGTCACCCGCCGCCGAGCTGCTCTCGCTCGCGACCTCGGGGGACTCCGGGGCGCGGCGCGTGATCGCCGACGCCGGCAGGCACATCGGCGGCGTCGTGGCGACGCTGTGCGACCTGTTCAACCCGGAGCTGATCGTGGTCGGCGGCGAGCTGCTGCTCGGCGCGCTCGCGCTGGTGCTCGCCTACTCGCCGAGCAGGTAGTCGACGAGCGTCTGGACCTGCTTGTCGGAGAGCCGACCCTCGAACGACGGCATCACACCCGCGTTGAAGCCCTGCGCCACTTCGGCATCCGGGTCGAGGATGGACTGGCGCACGAACTCCTCGGGCGGCATGTCGCCCGCGGCGCTCGCCAGGTCGTCGAGGTCCGGACCGATGTTGCCGGTCGAGCCGGCCGGCCCGAAGGTGTGGCAGCCGGCACAGCCGGCGGCCGTGAAGATCTGCTCGCCGGTCGTCGCTTCAGCGAGGCCGGCCGACGCGAGCGCCCCCTCGTCGTCGCCCGGGCGCGCGGCGGCGTAGCCGACGTACGCCGCGACGTCGCGGGCGTCGTCGCCCTCGACGAGCCCGGGCGGCATGATGCTGCCCCGGTGCGGGTGGGCGATCTGGTCCTGGACGACGCCCTGGACCGTGTCCCGGTCGAACCCGTCGGCGAGCGCGGCCTGGAACGCGGCGTCGAGGTTCGGCCCCTGCGTACCGGCCGTCCCGGCACGCGCCAGCTGGTGGCACTGGCCGCACTTCTCGACGAACTGCGCCTTGCCGTTCGAGAGGTCGGGCTCGTCGCGCCCGCAGGCGCCGAGCGCCAGCCCGACGGTGATCAGCGCAGCGGCGACGCCAAGCGCCGGGCGCGGCGCGCGCGGCCGCTTGCGCATGATCCGAGCGAGGCTCACGGAGCGGGAACAATATCCGCTCGGCGGGCTGGATGGGCAGGCCCGCGGACCCTGCTGCGGGCCGCTGCCGACGCTATTGTTCCCGCCTCATGCCTGCCCGTCAGAAGTACCGGCTGCGTGCGCGCTCCGACCGCGAGGTCGTGCGGGAAGTCGAGCCCGGCATGCGCTACGTGGACCATGAGACCGGCGAGGAGCTGCGCGTGGTCGGCGCGCTGCTGCCGCTGGCGCCGTCGCCCAGCGACCTGCCGTACGCGGTCGAGAACCTGCGCCTGTGCGGGTGCTCGCTCGAGCAGCTGGTTCAGAAGGACCTGAACGACTGCCCGCACTGCGGCCGTCGACTTCCGGCCGTCGAGCGCTGAAAACCCTTCTCGCAGCCCTGCTCGCACTCGCCCTGTTCGCCTCCGGCTGCGGTGGCGACGACGAGCCGTCCGCGGAGACGGAACGCGCGCTGCCGGACCTCACCGTGCCGCAGGGCGAGACGACCGAGACCGCTGAGCCTGCCCCCGAGCCGCTCCCGGATCCGTCCACGGAGACGCTGCCGCCCGTCGAAACGGTCCCGCCCTCGACCGGCGGCGGCGCGCCCGCCCCTGAACCCGAGCCCGCGCCCGACACACCCGAGAACGACGCGCCTCCCCCGGCCGACAGCCCGGCGGAGCGCTTCGAGGAGTTCTGCGACGACAATCCCGGCGCCTGCGGCTGACCATCGCCGGCCAGGTGCCACCCAGGTCCGGGGCGTGCGCCCCCGGCTGCAATCCGTCTAGGCGAGGGCCTTCTCGCGCGAATCGAAGATCGTGAGGTGGCCTACGAGGCCGGTGACCTCGAATGGGCGCATGACGCGCTCGGTCGGGCACACGAGCACCATCTGGCAGCGCCGGACGTTCAGGTGGCGCAGAGCGTTCATCAGCACGCCGATCCCGGTCGAGTCCATGAACGTGACCTGCGAGAGGTCGACCACGACACGGCTCGCTCCGTCTTCGCCGAGGCCGAACAGCCGGCTACCCAGCTTCGGGGCCGTGAGAGCGTCGATCTCGCCGTGCAGCGATAGCACGTGCGTGCTGTCGCCAACGGCTTCGTCGACCAGACCGAAGTCGATCACACGGGCGAACCTATCACGCGGGGAACACGTCCAATCATGGCGCGTTCGCGCTCATGACCCCCCTACTACCCGTTTGCGTCAGGAAGCAGTCTGCCGGTGTGTCGGGACAGGGGTGCGGGGCCTTCGGACTCGTGCCGGTGACGGCACGCGCGGCTCCGCACCCCGCCGGCGCGGCGACCGGCCCGGGCCGGAATGGCCGCGATCGCGCCCGCGGCCGAGGCCCCAACGCCCCAACGGCAGGCGGATGCCGTCCCCACCGGGCCCGTCGCCCTTGGGTCGCGGCCCCGGGCCCTCGCCCCCGCCGCCGTCGTCCCCGCGAGTGTCGTCGTCGTCGTCGCGCAGCCTGAAGAACCAGATCAGCCACACGATCAGCAGCCCGACGTCGAACACTCGGAAGCCGACCATGAAGATCCACCCCTCGGTGGTCATCTAGGTCGATGCTACCGCGATGGCATACCCGGCAAAAGGCCCGGCTTGGCTACTGCCCGTCCTCCATGACGGTCGGCCGGTTGTCCGGGATGTAGGTCACGCTGTACAGCAGCCGCGCGCTGCTGTAGGTACACCCGAAGACGCTGACCTGGCGCAGGTCCTCCATCGCGAACTGGCGGAGGCTCCGCGGCGGCTCGCAGCTGCCCTTCGCGCGTGAGGAGCGCCACCAATCGGACTTCGTCAGGTTGATGGCCAGCGTCGGCGCCCAGGTAGGGACGGTGATGGCGATCCAGTTGCCCTCCTTGACCCGCAGCGGCTCAGGCAGCACGAAGGTGGGGCTCGAGCCGAAGTAGTCGTCCACCTCGAACGGCTCCGTCTCCTGGACGAGCCGGTGCTGAAGCCGGGTCTTGCGCGTGTCGCCCTTGCGCAGGACCGACAGCTGCACCTGCGCCGGCGAGCCGTAGTTGTCGTTGAAGAACGTGATCTGCTCGGCGGTCGGAGCCGAGAGGTTCAGCGTGAACGCGACGATGTAGCCGTTACGGCGGATGTAGTACGGGTTCTTCGGCCCGCCCGCGGCGCGGCCCTGGTAGCCCGTGACGCGCACGACCGCCACGCACGGGTCGGCAGGGCAACTCGGGGTCGCCGGGGTGGCGGTGGCCCCGAGCTCGACGATGCGGGCGGATGCACCCGGCGCCAGCGCGAGCGCTGCCGCCGCGAGTACTGAGCTGAGCAGGAGAAAACGCTTCATGACCAGGGGTGAAACACCCCTTTCGGCCTGTAGTTGCGGAATCCCACTGCCTACTTGTACCTGTAGGTGATCCGCCCGCGGTCGAGGTCGTAGGGCGACAGCTCGATCTTGACTCTGTCGCCCGGGAGGATGCGGATGTAGTGCCTCCGCATCTTCCCCGAGATGTGGCCGAGGACCTCGTGCCCATTGTCGAGTTGGACCTTGAACATGGTGTTCGGGAGGGCCTCCACGATCTCGCCCTCCATCTCGATCTTCTCTTCCTTGGGCACGGCCTGCGGCGCGATCAGATCGCGCGAACGTTCACCGCCTTCGGCCCCTTGTCGCCGGTCTCCTCCTCGTACTCGACCTTGGAGTTCTCGGCGAGCGACTTGAAGCCTTGCCCGTCGATGCCCGTGTAGTGGACGAAGAGATCACGGTCGCCGTCATCCGGCGTTATGAATCCGTAGCCCTTTTCGTCGTTGAACCACTTGACGGTTCCGGTAGGCACGTGCCTGCCCCTTCCTGCTTGTGCCCGGTCGGTCCGTCTGTGCGAATCCCGTACCACGGCACCTGCATGTTCAACTACGCCGGATTTGCCGGCCCTTACAGGCGGGGACGCTACCAGGGCAGAGCGGCGGAAGGGCGTCAGCGGCCCTCGAAGGTGGCCTTCCCGGGGCCCTCCGCCAGGAACGTCTCGACGGCGCGCATCAGGTCCTCCGTCTCGAAGAGCGGCGCGCCGATCGCGACCGACGCGCTCGAGGCGCACCGGCTCAGCCGCCGCGCAGCTCCTGAGCCACCTCTCGAGCTCGTCGGACTCGGCCGGCTGCGGCGGCACGGGCAGCCTGAGGGGATCGTCGTCGTAGCGCGGGATCACGTGCATGTGCATGTGGAAGACCGTCTGCCACGCCGCCGGCTCGCAGCAGTTGAGCAGGTTGACGCCGTCGCAGCCGAGCCGTTCCCGCATCGTCAGAGCGAGCCGCTTTGAGGCGCTCGCGGTGTGCGCGAGATCCTCCTCGGGCACCTCGTAGAGGTTCTTCGAGTGGTTGCGCGGGATCACGAGCGCGTGACCGCGCGTCCACGGGTTGATGTCCATGAAGGCGATCGTGTGCTCGTCCTCCTGGACCTGGTACGAGGGCAGCTCGCCCGCGACGATCTTGCAGAAGATGCAGTCATCCGCCATGGGCGGGAACCTACTTCAGCGGGATGGCCGGGCGAGCTAAAGCCAGCCCGCCCGCCTGAAGTACCAGTACAGCGAGCTGCAGACCGTCAGCATGACGAGCAGCACCGCCGGGTAGCCGTAGGTCCAGGTGAGCTCCGGCATGTGCTCGAAGTTCATCCCGTAGATGCCTGCGAGCGCGGTCGGGACCGCGATTATCGCGACCCAGGCGGAGATGCGGCGCATGTCCTCGTTCTGGCGGATGCTGACCTGAGTCAGGTTCGCCTGCAGGCTGCTCGCGAGCAGGTCGTGCATGATGTCCAGCTGGTCGCGGGCGCGGATGAGGTGGTCGTTGACGTCCCGGAAGTAGTCGCGGATCTCCACGTGCACCTGCTCGAAGTGACCCGCGGCGAGTTTCTCGATCGGGTCGACGAGCGGCGCGCTCGCCCGCCGGAAGGCGAGCACCTCGCGCAGCAGGCGGTAGATTCGCTGGCCGGGGTTCGACGGACCGGTCTCCCGAGAACAGCTCCGACTCGACCTGGTCGATGTCCTCCTGCAGCCCCTCGATCGCGGGCCCGTAATCGTCCACCACGCGGTCGAGGATCGCGTGCAGGACGGCGCCAGGTCCCTTGCGCATACGCTCAGGATCGGACTCGAGCGACTCCCTGACGGGCGCGAGCTCGCTCGCGGTCCCGTGACGGACGGTGATCACGTAGTCGTGGCCCAGGAAGATGAGCAGCTCGCCGAGCTCGATCACCTCGGTGGGGTCGACGTAGCGCGCGGTCTTCAGCACCAGCAGCACCATGTCGCCGAAGACCTCGAGCTTCGGCCGCTGATGGGCGTGGATGGCGTCCTCGACGGCCAGCGGGTGCAGGTTGAACTCCCTCGCGAGCGCGTCGAACTCGTCCTCGGTCGGCTCGTACAGGCCGATCCACACGAACGTGTCCTTCTCCTCGCGCACGTCGTAGGCGTGCTCGAGCTCGACCTTGCCGTCGCGGCGGTGGCCGGCCTCGTAGATCGCGCAGTCGACGATCACCGGCTGGGATTGTCGCGCAGCCGCCGGGCGAACCCCAGCGCGTCGTCACGCGACACGACCTCGCCCGCGTAGGTCGCCTCCTCGAGCGAAGCCAGAAGGCTGCCGATCTCCGGCCCCGGCTCGATGCCGAGCTCGCGCGCCAGCTCGTTGCCGCGCACGAGCGGGCGCGGACGGCCCTGCTCGCGCCAGTCGAGCGCGGCCTCCATCAACTCGCCCGCGACCTCCATGTGGGCCGCGATCGCCTCATCGGCCTTGCGGCCGCGTGTGGCGAGCCTGTCGGCGGACGAGAGCAGCGTCACCTCGACCTCGACGGGCTCCGTGCGGCGCAGGTAGCGGTAGACGGCGCGCCGGTCGAGCGGGCGCTCGTGGACGAGGAAGCCGAGCACGAGGTGGTGGCGGGTGAGCGCCTCGACGAACCGGCTGAAGCGCTCGCTCGTCCGCAACCGGCGGCACACGTCACGCACCATTTGCCCCCCGAGCCGGTCGTGTCCCATGAACGTCACCCGGCCCGACTCGCGGACGGCGTGCGTCGCCGGCTTCCCGATGTCGTGCAGGAGCGCGCCGAAGCGAAGCGCCTCGCCGCGTGTGAGCTCGTCGGCGAGCGGCTCGTCGAGGACGGCTCGGAGCCGGCCCTCCGCGCGCGCCTCGAGCTCGAGCAGCTGCTCGAGCACCTCGATCGTGTGGCCGTAGACGTCGCGGTGGTGGTACTGGCTCTGGTCCACGTCGTGAAGCTCGGCGAGCTCGGGCAGCACGGCCCGGAGCAGGCCGAGCCGGTCGGCCGTCTCGAGCCCGCCGAGGACGTTGGGCGCGAGCACGAGTCGCCGCAGCTCCGCGAACACCCGCTCGCCCGCCGCGTTTGCCACGCGTGGCGCCGCCGCCCGCGTGAGCCGTTCGGTCTCGGGGTCGGGGCTGAACGCGAGCTCGGCGACGAAGCGGGCCAGCCGCAGCGCCCGCAGCGGGTCGGCCTCGTAGGCCGCCGGGCCGATCACTCGCAGCGTGCGCGCGTCGAGGTCGGCGCGCCCGCCGAGCGGGTCGACGAGCGGGGTGTCCGGGTCCGGCGCGACGAGCGCCGCGGCCGAGAACCGGCCGAGCGGCCGCGCCATCGCGTTGACCGTGAAGTCGCGCAGCGCGAGGTCGTCCTCGATGGTCGGACCCTGGAGGGTCGCCACGTCGTAGATCCGCCCTCCCGCTCGGTCGATCACGCGCCAGGCGCCGAACGCCGCGGACAGCGGGAAGACTGGCCCGCCCACCTCTCCGGCGAGCGCCCGCGCCGGCGCCTCGGGGTCGCCCTGGACGGCGACGTCCACGTCGGTCACGCGCCGGCCGAGCAGCTCGTCCCGCAGGGCGCCGCCGACGACCCAGGCGCCCGTCACCGGAAGTGCTCGCGGCGCACGCGTTGGGAGAGGCCGCATGTGATCTCGTAGTTGATCGTGCCGAGCCGCCGGGCCACCTCCTCGGCGAGGATGCGCTCGTCGCCCTGGCGGCCGATCAGCACCACCTCGTCCCCCAGCTCGACGTCGGTCCCGTCGCCGAGCGCGACCGTGATGTTGTCCATGCTGATCGCGCCCACGAGCGGGTGGCGCCGGCCGCGGATCAGCACGTCGGCGGCGTTCGACAGCCCGCGCCGCCAGCCGTCGCCGTAGCCGATCGGGATGGTGGCGACCCAGGTCGGGCGCTCCGCCCGCCAGCGGCGCCCGTAACCGGCGCTCTCGCCGGGCTCGAAGCGGCGCAGGGCCGCCACGTACGAGTACAGCGAAAGGGCGGGCTCGAGCCCGTGGGCGCTCGGGTCCTCGTGGAACGGGTCCATTCCGTAGATCGCGATCCCGCAGCGGACCATGTCGAAGTGCGTGGCCGGGTCGCGCAGGGTCGCGGCGCTGTTGGCGGCGTGCACACGGAGCTCCGGGCGGCCGACCTCCTCGACGAAGGCTCGGAACGACTCGAGCTGGTGGCCGAAGTGGTCGTCGCCGCGCTCGTCGGCCGTCGAGAAGTGCGTCATCAGGCCGGCCGTGTTGGGGCGCGCCGCCAGCCGCAGGGCGCGTTCGCGGTCGGTGGTGCCGAGCCGGCCCATGCCGGTGTCGAGCTTGACGTGCACCCGCGGCGCAGCCTCGGCGACCTCGTCGGTCCAGGCGACGATGTCGGCGTCGGCCTCGATGGCGACGGTCAGCTCGCTGCGCGACAGCGCGCCCATCACAAGCAGCGGGACGCCGATGCCCGCCCGCCGGAGGTCGCGCGCCTCGGACGCCGTCGCCACCGCCAGCCAGGTCGCTCCGCCCGCCAGCGCGGCCTCGGCCACCAGCCCGTGCCCGTAGCCGTCCGCCTTCACGACCGCGCACAGCTCGCCCGGGAGCCGGGCGCAGTTGCGCTCGATCGCGCCCAGGTCGATGCGCGCCAGCGCGCGCTCGGGGCTCAGCGAGGCGGCGGGCACTTCGCGGCGGTCACGCCGCGAGGGCGCCGAGCACGTCCACGCGCGTGACGACGCCCACGAGGCGGCCGTCCTCGACCACCGGCAGGCGGTTGTGACCGGACTCGTGGATGAGCCGCGCCGCCTCGCGCACGGTGGTGTCCGGGGCGACCGTGTCGGGGTCGGCGGTCATCATGTCGCCTGCATTCGAGGCGAACGCTTTGCGCAGGCGCTGTTCGAAGCGGCCGAGCGGCTCCAGGAAGACCGTCCCGCCGAAGAGGTTCACGTAATGCGGGATGTGGAGGTCGCCCTGATCGTCGGGAAGGATGAGGTCCGCCTCGGTGACGATCCCCACGCACTTGCCTTCGGAGTCGACCACCGGGACCCCCGGCAGCTCGTTCTCGCGCAGGAGCCGTACGACCTCTTCGACAGAGGACTTCGCGGTGACCGTTTCCGGGTTCGCATCCATGATCTCGCTCACGAGCTCCGCCATTCGAGGCCGCGACCTTACCGAAGCGTCAGCCCGTGCGGGAGCGCATCGATCACGTCGCCCGCCACGACGTGGTCGGCGCCATGAAGGTCCGCCGCCGCCCGTCCGGCGAGCCCGTGGGCGAGCGTTCCGAGCGCAGCCGCCTCGAACGCCGGCATGCCCTTGGCGAGCAGCGCGCCGATAAGGCCCGAGAGGACGTCGCCGGTGCCCGCGGTGGCGAGGGCCGGGGTCGCGCCGGGGCTGACAGCCAGCGACCCTCCGGGCGCGGCGACGATGGTGTCGTCGCCCTTCAGCAGGACGACCGCCCCGCTGCGCCCTGCCGCCTCGCGCGCGTGCGCGAGCCGGTGCGCCCTGACCTCCTCGGAGTCGACCTCGAGCAGGCGGGCGAGCTCGCCCTCGTGAGGCGTGAGCACCGTCGGCGCTGTGCGGTCGCGAAGCAGCTCGAGGCGCCCGGCGTGGGCATTCAGCCCGTCGGCGTCTACAAGCAGGGGGATCGGCACCGCGGCGGCCGCGGCGCGTGCGAACTCGGCGGCCCCCTCGTCCCTGCCGAGCCCGGGACCGAGTACGACCGCGCCGGCGCGCTCCGCCATCTCCTCGACAACGGGCACGCCCTGCGGCGTGTGGGCGCCCTCGTGCTCCGGCAGCCCACGGCTCATCTGCTCCAGCAGGCGCATGTCGATCGCAGCCTGCGCCGAGCGCGGCACAGCCACCTGCACGTAGCCCGCGCCTGCCCGCGACGCCGAGCGCGCGGCCATGGTTGGCGCGCCCGTCAGCCCGGCCGAGCCTCCCGCGACCACCACGACACCGGACGCGAATTTCGAGCCGCTGCGCTGCCTGTGCGGATAGAGATCGAGCACGCGCTCCGAGATCAGCCCGCCCGCCTCCGGCGCGGGCGCCCCGCGCGGAATCCCGATCTCGATCACCGCCACGGCGCCGGCGTGGCTCTTCCCAGGCTCCACGTGCAGGCCCAGCTTCGAGCCGTGGAAGGTGGCCGTGACGAGCGCACCCACAGCCTCGCCCTCGACCTCGCCGGTCGAGGCGTTGACGCCGGACGGCACGTCACAGCCAACCACGGGCGCAGCGGCCGCGTTGATCGCGGCTATCGCGCTCGCCACAGGCTCACGCGGCACCCCCTCGAAGCCGGTGCCCAGCAGGGCGTCCACGACCACCCCGGAGCCGTCCAGCCGCTCCGCCGCGAAGGGCTCGGGCGCATCGCCCGGCAGGCGCTCGAGGTTGACACGGGCGTCGCCGCGCAGCTCCTCGAGCGGGGCGGTCGAGAGCACGTCCAGCTCGTGACCGTCCTCGCGCAGCAGCCGCGCCGCCACGAGCCCGTCGCCGCCGTTGTTGCCCTTGCCGACCACGATCCGCAGCGGTCCCGGAGCGGCCGCCTCCGCGGCGACCCGGGCGAGCCCGGCGCCCGCGCGCTCCATCAGGTCGAGTGACGGCACTCCCTGCTCCTCGATCGCCCAGGCGTCGACCGCTCGCATCTCGGCGGCCTCGTACAGCGGATCGAGCCAGTCGGGCAGGCTCACCCTGGCGGGCGCTCGACGAGCGCGACGGCGCCGGCGGTCGTGCCGGTGTGGGTCAGCGAGATCGCCACCCGACCGCCGAGCGCCGCAGCTCGCTCGGCCACGCGGCCGGTGAGCCGGACGAGCGGGGCGGCCTCCGTCGCCACCACCTCGACGTCGCGGAAGCTCCAACCCGTGAGGCCAAGTGCCTTCGCAACCGCCTCCTTGGCGCAGAAGCGGGCCGCCAAGTGCAGCCCTGGCCGCGCCCGGGCTGCCGCATAGCCCAGCTCGTCGTCCGTGAACAGCCGCTGCGCAAGCTGCGGCCTTCGCTCCAGCGCGCGCTCGAAGCGCTCGATGTCGAGTAGGTCGAGACCGACCCCGGGCACTACTCGACCGTAACGGTCTTGGCCAGGTTGCGGGGCTGGTCGACGTTCAGCCCGCGCGCGCGGGCGATCTCGTAGGCGAGCAGCTGCAGCGGGATCACGGCCAGGAGCGGCTGCAGCACCCAGTCGGTGCGGGGCACCTCGACGACCTCCTCGGCGTACTCGGCCACACGCCCGCTGCCCTCGCTCGCGACGGCGATCACGTGCGCGCCGCGCGCCCGGACCTCGGCGATGTTCGAGAGCATCTTGTCGAGCACCGGGGAGTCGGTGGCCACGCAGACCACCGGCGTGGCCTCGTCCAGCAGCGCGATCGGCCCGTGCTTCATCTCGCCCGCCGCGTATGCGTCGGTCGGGATGTAGGAGACCTCCTTGAGCTTGAGCGCGCCCTCCAGGCAGATCGGCAGCCCGATGTGCCTGCCGAGGTATAGGAAGAACTCGGCATCCTTCCAGTGGCGGGCGATGCGCTGAACGGGCTCCTCGACCTCGTCCACGAGCCGCGCGATGAGGTGCGGCATCGCGCGCAGGTCGTCGCAGAGCCCGCGCCGCACGTCCGGGCCGAGCGTGCCGTGGATCTCGGCGAGCTTCAGCGCGAACAGATACATCGCCGCCACCTGCGCGACGAACGTCTTGGTGGCCGCCACGCCGATCTCGAGGCCCGCGCGCGTGAACAGGACCCCGTCCGCGTCGCGCGTGGCCTGGCTCCCCATGATGTTCGTGATCGCGAGGACCTTGGCGCCCTTCTCGCGCGCGAGCCGCATCGCCGCGAGCGTGTCGGCGGTCTCGCCCGACTGCGAGATGCCGATCACGAGATCGCGCTCGCTCAGCACCGGGTTGCGGTAGCGGAACTCCGACGCGATGTCCATCTCCACCGGCCGGCGCGCCCACCATTCGATCGCGTAGCGACCGACGAGGCCGGCGTGGTACGAGGTGCCGCAGGCGACGATCACGACGCGCCGGACGTCCTTCAGGAACTCGTCCGACACCCCGATGTCCTCGAGCAGGACGCGGTCCTCGCCCACGCGGCCGGCGAGCGTCTCGGCAACCGCGTCGGCCTGCTCGTGGATCTCCTTGAGCATGAAGGTCTCGTAGCCGCCCTTCTCGGCCTCCTCGGCGTCCCAGTCGACCTCGTCGATCTCGCGCTCCAGCGGCGCGCCGTCCGGAGTGATGAAGCGGGAGCCCTCGGGCGTGATCGCGACGATCTCTCCGTCGTGGACGAGCTGGACGTGGCGAGTCTCGGACAGGAACGCGGGGATCGCGGAGGCGATGAAGCTCTCGCCCTCGCCGATGCCCACCACGAGCGGGCATTCCTTGCGCGCGCCGACCAGGACGTCGGGCGCGTCCGCCGACATGGCCACGAACGCGTAGTGGCCGCGCAGGTCGTTGTAGGCAAGCCGGACCGCCTCGACGAGGTCGCCCTCGAAGTACTCGGCGATCAGGTGAGCGACCACCTCGGCGTCGGTCTCGGACGTGAACTCGGCGCCGTTCGCGAGGAGCCGGTCGCGGAGCTCGGTCCAGTTCTCGACGATGCCGTTGAGCACGATGTGAACCCGGCCGGACGTGTCCCAGTGCGGGTGCGCGTTCGCCTCGGTCACGCGGCCATGGGTGGCCCAGCGCGTGTGGCCGATGCCGGTCGAGCCGGTCAGGTGGCCGTTCGTCTCCGCCAGGGCGCTTCGGAGATGCGCGAGGTTGCCGACCGCGTGGACGCTGCCCACGGCGTCGGCCGCGACCACGGACAGGCCCGCCGAGTCATAGCCCCGGTACTCGAGGCGCTGGAGGCCCTCCATCAACAGGTCGCGACACTCGCGCGACCCTACATATCCAATGATTCCGCACACGATCGAATCAGCCTAGCTCCGCTTCGACGACATTCGCCAAGTGATCAACGATCTCCTGGCACTCGTTCTCCTGCGGAGCTTCGACCATCACGCGCACGAGTGGCTCGGTGCCGGACGGGCGGACCAGCACCCGGCCGCGTCCCTCGAGGCGCTTCGAGTGCTCCTCCACGGCTGACCACACGCCGGTGGCGCCTTCGATCGCGCTGCGGTCGCGCACCCTCACGTTGACGAGCCGCTGGGGCAGCTTCTCCATCGCGCCGCGGTCGGCGAGGTCGGAGCCGCCCAGCGCCTCCATCACAAGCAGGGCCGCCGCCACGCCGTCGCCGGCCGGCACGAAGCCGGTGTCGATGATGTGACCTGACTGCTCGCCGCCCAAGGCCCAGCCGCGGCGAACGAGCTCGGCGAGCACGTGGCGGTCGCCGACGGGCGTGGTCGCCACCTCGATGCCGGCCGCGCGCATCGCGCTGTGAAAGCCGTAGTTCGTCATGACGGTCACGGCGACGCCGTCGCCCGGCAGGCGCTGCTGGGCGCGCAGGTGCAGGGCGATCAGCGCCATCAGCTCGTCGCCATCGACCACGATGCCGTTGCGGTCGACCGCGAGTACGCGGTCGCCGTCGCCGTCGAACGCGAAGCCGGCGTCGTGGCCGTCCATGCGCTGCGCCAGCCGCTCGACGTGGGTGGAGCCGCAGTCGCGGTTGATGTTGCGCCCGTCCGGCTCGACCGCGACGGCATCGACGTCGGCGCCGAGCCGGCGGAAGATCTCGGGCGCGACGCTGTAGGTGGCGCCGTTCGCGCAGTCGAGCAGGATGCGCCTGCCGGCGAGGTCGAGGTCGCGGAAGCGGAGCTCGAGCTCGCGCAGGTAGTCGCCGGGCGCCCCGTGCAGCTCGCGCACGCGGCCGATGCTCCCTGGGCTGCCGCCGAGCGCCTGCTCGATCCGCGCCTCCTGGTCGTCGTCGAGCTTCATCCCCTCGGGCCCGAAGAACTTGATTCCGTTGTCCTCGTAGGGGTTGTGCGAGGCGGAGACGACCGCGGCCAGGTCGAAGCCATAGCGGCGTACCAGCACCGAGGCGCCCGGTGTGGGCAGCACCCCGCCGAGCAGGGCATGGCCGCCGCCCGCAGCAATGCCCGCGGCGAGGGCGGCCTCGAGCATCTCGCCTGACTCGCGAGTGTCGCGGACGATCAGGACCTGAGGGGTCTCGGCCGGGGACACCAGGGCCGCAGCACGGCCCAGGCCGAGGGCGAGATCGGCAGTGAGAAACTCGCCCGCTACGCCGCGGACACCGTCCGTGCCGAAAAGCGCCACGGGCGGCTTAGCGCTTGGAGAACTGCGGCCGCTTGCGGGCCTTCTTGAGACCGGCCTTCTTGCGCTCCTTCACGCGCGGGTCGCGCGTGAGGTAGCCGCGGCGCTTCAGCTCGCCGCGGAGCGCCGGGTCGGCCTCCACGAGCGCGCGGGCGATGCCGTGGCGGAGCGCAACCGCCTGCGCCGAGACGCCACCGCCGTGGATCAGCGCGACCACGTCCATGCGCGACTGGTTGCCGGTCGCCTCGAGCGGCTGGCGGCCCATGCGCTGCAGCCGCACGCGCGGGAAGTACTCGTCGAGGTGGCGCCCGTTGATCGTGTAGGTGCCCTCGCCCGGCTTGAGCGTCACGCGCGCGACGGCGCTCTTGCGCTTGCCGGTGGCGCGATAACGGGCGTCCGCCGCCAGGTCGAGCGGCGTCGGCGCCGCGTCCTGGGCCTCGGTGGGAGCCTCGGTGGCCGCCTCGGGCTCGCCCTCGCCGGCATCGCCCTCGGGGTACTCGGCGTACTCGCCGAACTCGCCCTCGGCGGGACGCTGCTCCTCGAGGACGAGGTCGGGCTCGAGATGGGCGCCCGGGATGACCTCGTCCCCGCCGCCGTCGTCAGCCTGCTTGCGGCGCGCGCCGGGCCGGGGGCGCTCCGCACGCGCGGCGTCCTCGGCGGGAGCCTCCTCCCCGGGCGCGGGCTCAGCGGGAGCCTCCTCCCCGGGCGCGGGCTCGGCGGGAGCCTCCTCCCCGGGCGCGGGCTCGGCGGAAGCCTGCTCCTCTTCGGGCTCTGCCGCGGGCTCCGCCTCGCCGGCGGCCTGGGCGAGCTCCTCCATGCCCCCGATCTCAGGGCCGGGGTGCTCCTCGCCGCTGCTTGCCGGCGTCTCCTCGGGAGCGGCCTGCTCGCCGGCCTCGGGACCGGCGTCCGAAGGCGTCGCCTCGCCGGGCTCGCCCGGGACACCCTCCTCGGGGGCGTCGCCCTCGGGCTGCTGCGGCTCTTCGATCATCAGGCGACAACCTCCATCGGCTCGGGCTTCTGCGCGACGTGGGGATGATCCGGCCCGGCGTACACCTTGAGCTTGCGCAGCTGCGCCCGAGCCAGCCGGTTGCGCGGCAGCATTCCCTTGACGGCAAGCCGGATGACCTCCTCCGGGCGGCGCGCGAGCATCTCCTCGAGCGTGCGGCTGCGAAGGCCGCCGGGATAGCCGGAGTGGCGGTAGTAGCGCTTCTCCGCGCGCTTGTTGCCGGTGACCGAGATCTTCTCGGCGTTGACGACGATCACGAAGTCGCCCACGTCCACGTGTGGCGTGTACTCCGGCTTGCGCTTGCCGCGCAGGCTGTCCGCGATCTGGGTCGCGAGACGGCCCAGCGTCTTGCCGCTTGCGTCGACCACGAGCCAGTTGCGCTCGCGGGTAGCCGGTGTCGCCACGTAGGTCTTCATCACAGAGCGACCGCCCGGGAAGGCGGCCGGCGAAACAGTGTGGCAGATAGACCATCGTTGCGACCACTGTCGGGAGCGACGGGGCAATGGAGGAGAGCGGGGCAGACAGCACCACGGCGACTTCCGGTGCGATGCCGGTACCCGACGGGGGGCCTGGGGGGCGCGAGCCCCCCAGATGGTCTCAGGGCGATGTGCCAGCGCCGTCGCGGTCTACCAACGGCGTCCATGCAGTGTTCCAACGGCGTCCATGCATATACTGCCGCGCCAGTCAGAGCCTGCCGAGTCCCAGAGGGCGTGCCCGAAGGGAACGGGGGAACCGTGCGGAATCCGTCGAAAGAGGGTTCCGTGGGGCGAATCGGCCGATTGCCCGGTCGTAGCGCTGCTCTTCGAGCGCGAGCCCGTCAGCTAACCCCGTAGGCCGGAAAACAGAAGAGAGGCCAAAGGGATCTTGCGAGACAGTCGTTCCTTCGCGAGGCGAAGCGCATGCGCGCTCGTACTTGCCACGCTGGGCGCCGCGCCCGCGGCCGCCGGCCAGACGCCCGGAACGGGCGGCGGCGGCGTCACCTACGTAGCCACACCGAAGGTCAGCAGCGTGAGCTGCCTGCGCTCCTGCGGCTCCAAGCTGCGCGCGCAGGCGGGCAGCACGGTGAAGATCACCGGCACGGCCCTGAGCGGCGTCACGACCGTCACCTTCCACGGGAGCTACGGCCGCAGCGACGACGCCGTCGTCGCGGTCCGGGCGGGCAGCGACACGCGGATCCACGCGCGCGTCCCGGCGGGCGCCATCACCGGTCCGCTGTCGGCCTCCACCGCGAGCGGCGCACGCTCTTCGCTCAGCAAGCCGCTCGCCATCCTGCCGCCGCCTCCTCCCGAGCCCAATGTCGAGCTCTCACCGGTGCCGGGCCCCGTCGTGCCGGGCGCGCCGCAGCTCGAGACCGGGACGACCCGTACCAAGGCCTACGTCGGTGCGCGCCGCGCGGTCACGTTCTCGTTCCGGCTCTCGGGCCCCGCGCCGGCCGCGCTCACCGTTGAGCTCGTGCGCGCGAGCGACGGCCTGGCGGTCAAGTCGTGGGCGCCGCTGGGCGTGGTGCCCGGCGCCGTCACGAGCATCTCCTGGGGCGGCAAGCTCGGCCGCGTCCCCGCCGCTCCGGGGCGCTACTCGTTCCGGCTCACCGCCGCCTCGGCCGACGGCTCTCGGGCGACGAGCGCGCAGACCGGCGACGTCCAGCGCGACGCCTTCGACCTCTACGACCACCTCTTCCCGGTGCGCGGCAGGCACGACTATGGCGGCAGCGGCGCCGGATTCGGCTCCGGGCGCTCGGGGCACTCGCACCAGGGCCACGACGTCTTCGCGAAGTGCGGCGTCCCGATGGTCGCGGCGCGCGGCGGCACCGTGCAGTACGCCGGCTATCACGGCGCCGCGGGCAACTACCTCGTGATCGACGGCTCCGGCAGCGATCTCGACTACGTCTACATGCACATGGCGGAGCCCTCGGCGTTCCGCGCCGGCGACCGGGTCTACACGGGCCAGCGCATCGGCTCGGTTGGCGAGACGGGCAACGCCCAGGGCTGCCATCTCCACTTCGAGCTCTGGGGCGCCCCCGGCTGGTACGACGGCGGGCAGCCCTTCGACCCCCTCCCGTCGCTGCAGGCCTGGGACAGCTGGTCGTAGACCCGGGGTTGCTCCGCGCGCGCCCGTGCGGAGAGAATGCGGGCATGGCCGACTGGACGATCAAGAACCTCGACGACATCCCGGACGTGCTAGGGGACTATCCGGGCGAGATGCGGATGAGCTCGGCAAGCGAGCTCGGCGCCGAGCAGGTGGGCTTCACCTGGCGGCGGATGCCGGCACAGACCGGCGGCAAGGGCAGCTACGGGCATCGCCACAGGACCCAGGAGGAGATCTACTTCGTGGCGTCGGGCACGCTCCAGTTCAAGCTCGCGAACGAGGTGATCGACGTCGAGCCCGGGAACGTCGTACGCGTGGCGCCCCAGGTCACCCGGTCCGTCTGGAACGAGGGACCCGAGGACGTCGTCCTCATCATCGTCTCGGCGAAGTCGGATGATCCGCGCGCCGACGTCGAGTCGGTGCCGGACTTCTGGCCCGAGTAGCGGCTACTGCCGGTAGTCGCGCATCCCGTCGCCTCGCGGAAGGAGCTCGTCGAGAGCCTTGCAGGCCAGCGCGAACACCGCGAGGACCAGCACAAGCGCGACGACGCCCTCGGAGCGGTCGGCCGCGATCGCGCATGCCACGGCCCCGAGGATCCAGCGCCACAGCCGCCAGTCCGGCTCCCAGGCGGGGCGGCCGCCGGGCGCGGGATCTGGCTCGTTTGCGTGGACGTAGGCGAAGAACGGCACCGGCCCTGTCCAGGATAGATCCTCAGCCGCTGGGGCCGAAGCGCTCCGTCCGGACCTGGCGCGGGTCGACACCCTCGGCCAGCACGAGCTCGACCGCCGACTCGACAAAGCCGTTCGTGCCGCAGACGAAGACCATGCCGTCCTCAAGCCCCGCCGAGGCGATCAGCTCGGCGTCCAGGCGCCCGGTGTGGCCGGTCCAATCCGCCGGCGGCTGGCGCGTGAAGGTAAGGATCGTCTCCTGCCCGAGCTCGTCTGCATAGATGACGTCCTCGGCCGCGCGCACCGAGTAGACGAGCGCCATCGGCAGCTCCGGCATGGTGCGGCGCCGGTGGCGGAGTATGGCCATCAGGGGGACCACCCCCGAGCCGCCGCCGACGAGGAGTACGGGCGATTCGCCGCGCCAGACGAAGTAAGACGCGAACGGCCCGCGGAGCTCGACCTGGTCGCCCTCGACGACGACGTCGTGGAAGTAGGGCGAGACCTCGCCGTCGTCGAGGCGGTCGATCGTGAGCTCGACCTCTCCCTCGTCGAGCGGCGACGACGCGATCGAATAGGAGCGCTGGGCCTGGTAGCCGTCCGGCGCGGTCAGCCGCACGTCGTAGTGCTGGCCGGGCAGGTGCTCCATCCACATCGGCAGCTGGATGCGGAACGACTTGACCCGCGGCGTCTCCTCCTTGACGCGCGTGACGGTGCCTATCTGCCACGCGCCCGGGGCCTTCTGCTCAACCGGCGTCAGTCGTTCCAATAGCGCTCCTCCTTCCAGGGGTCGCCGCGAATGTGGTAACCGTTCTGCTCCCAGAAGCCGGGCTCGTCGTGGTCCATGACGCGCAGCCCCGCGACCCACTTGGCGCTCTTCCAGAAGTAGAGATGCGGGACCAGCAGACGTGCCGGTCCGCCGTGCTCACGCGGAAGCGGCTCTCGCTCGTGCTCGGTTACGACCCAGGCCTTGCCGCCGGTCAGGTCGGCGAGCGGCACGTTCGTCGTATAGCCGCCGTACGAGAAGGCCATCGCGTACTCGCCCTGCGGCTCGGCGCCGTCGAGCAGGACGTCGACGGAGACGCCGCGGAAGGTCGTGCCGAGCTTCGACCACTTGGTGACGCAGTGGATGTCGCAGGGCACATCCTCGTACGGGAGCGCGTGGAACTCGTCCCAGGTCCACTCCAGCTCGTTGCGGACCATCCCGTCCACGCGCATGCCCCAGTCCTCCGGGGCGACATGCGGCGTCGGGCCCGCGGTGAGCACCGGAAAGCCCGACTCGTAGTACTGGCCCGGCGGGATCCTGTCGGCCAGGTCTTCCGGCGCCCGGCGGCGGCGCATGAAGCCGCGGGAGATGAAGTTGCTCATGACCGATAGCTTGCCACGCCGCTTGACTTCAACCGCGCTTGAGGGCTAGCGTCGCGGCATGCGCTACACGATGTTCGGACGAACGGGGCTGCGCGTCTCGGAGCTCTGCCTCGGGGCGATGATCTTCGGGGAGGGCGGGGTGCCCAAGGAGACCGCGCGCCGCATCCTCGCTCTGTACGCGGACGCCGGCGGCAACTTCGTCGACACCGCCGACAAGTACATGAACGGTTCGAGCGAGCGCCTCGTGGGTGAGCTGCTCGGCTCCGACCGCGAGCGCTTCGTGCTGGCGACGAAGTAGGGTCCACTCGCGCGACGCGCTCACCCCGGTGGACGAGGTGATGCGTGCGCTCGACGACCAGGTCCGCGCCGGCAAGGTGCTGTACGCCGGCGCGTCCAACTGGTCCGCCTGGGAGATCGCGCAGGCGAACACGCTGGCGGACCTGCGCGGCTGGACCGCGTTTGCGGGGCTGCAGTCGCAGTACAACCTCGTCGAGCGGACCGCCGAGCGGGAGCTCATACCGATGACGCGCGAGTTCGGGATGGCGCTGACGTGCTGGTCGCCGCTGGCCGGCGGGCTCCTGACCGGGAAGTACCTGCCGGATACCGGCGACGGCGCCGGCGGCCGCCTCGCCGGCAGAGCCTCGGAGCGGATCGACGCGGCGCGCGAGCGGATCATCCGCGTGGTCGTCACGATCGCGGGCGAGCTCGGTGTCCCGCCGTCACAGGTCGCGCTCGCCTGGCTCCTCCACCAGCCGGGGATGGTGATACCGATGGTCGGGGCCTCACAGGAGGCCCAGGCGCGCGAGAACCTCGCAGCGGTGGACGTCAGCCTCGACGGCGACCAGCTCGACCGGCTCGATATCGCAAGCCGCGTCGAGCTCGGCTACCCGCACGACTTCCTCCAGCGGCACGACGTGCGGCAGCTCGTGTACGGGGACCGCCACGAGCAGATGGACGACCGGCTCGCCGAGGTGGGCCGAAGCGTGCCCGGCGCCTGATCGAGGGCCGGCGCCGCCACAATGGCGGCGATGACACGCGTTTCGGCCTGGAGGCTTGCTGCGCTTGGAGCGCTGGGCGCCGGGGCCGGGCTCGCGTTCGCCTGACGACCAGGCCGCGCCCGAGTCGCGGGCGGTGGTAACCGGGCTTCTGTTCGAGTAGCGCGGTCGTGTGTGATCCTGTCTGGCCACTTGGCTATCCGGATCGTGCTGGCGGAGGACAACTACCTCGTGCGTGAGGGCGTCCGGCGGCTCCTGGAGACGCGAGACGACCTCGAGGTTGTCGCGACCTGCGAGGACCTCGACTCGCTGATGGAGCTGGTGGAGAGCGAGCGTCCTGACGTCGTCGTCACCGACATCCGCATGCCGCCCGCCAATCGAGACGAAGGCATTCAGGCGGCCAACCGCCTCCGGGCGTCTCGCCCGGACACCGGCGTGGTCGTCCTCAGTCAGTTCGCGGAGCCGGAGTACGCATTGGCTCTCCTCGAGCAGGGCTCCGAGCGCCGTGCCTACCTGCTGAAGGAACGCGTCAACGACCTCGAGGAGCTGACGCGTGCGATCCGGGAGGTGGCCGCGGGGGGATCGTCGATCGACACGAAGGTGGTCGAGGCGCTGGTCACGGCCCGCTCGCGGCGAGGGCGCTCTCCGCTCGAATCACTGACCCCGCGCGAACGGGAGACCCTCAAGGAGATGGCGCGCGGGAAGAACAACGCTGCGATTGCGGCGTCGCTCGTGATCACCGAGCAATCGGTCGAGAAGTACATCCATTCCATCTTCCAGAAGCTGGGCCTGACCTGGCAGCAGGAGGTTCATCGCCGGGTCAGCGCGGTACTGCTCTTCCTGTCGGAGGAACCCGGCTGAGGCCGTGATCGCTCCAAAGCTCTTCCAACATACGCCTGCCGAAGAGCTCCTTGGGAACATGGACAGCTGCACCGCATCGCAGGACATCCGCGGGGAGGTCCCGGGCGGGATAGCTCGACACCAGAACCACCACGGGCGCGGCCGCCGCTGACCTGATGCGCCTGGTGGCCTCGATGCCGCCGATGCCCGGCATCACCACGTCCATCAGAACCAACTGGGGAGCGAGAGCCAGAGTCATCGTCACGGCCTGCTCGCCCGAGATGGCCTCGCCCAGGAGCTCGAAGCCCGCGGTCGCGCCGAGGATCGACCGCGCGGCGCGCCGAAACGGCGCCTGATCGTCGACCACCAGCGCACCCACCATCGCTCAGTGCCCCAGCGGAATCGTCCCGGCGATGCGGGCGCCCCGGCCGGGTGCCGATTCGATCCTCAGGGTCCCGCCGATCGCGCCGAGCCGATCGGTCATGTTCGCGAGTCCGGCGCCGCCGCCGCCGCGAGTGGAGTCGAAGCCGCGACCGTCATCCGCGACCTCGAACACGAGTCGTCCACCGGTCTCGCCGAGCCGAACGGTCGCCGACGCGTTCTTCCCTGCGTGCTTGGCCGTGTTCTGCAGCGCCTCGAGGCAGCAGAAGTAGACCGTCGCCTCGACCGCCGGTGGGTAGCGATCCACGGCTGTCGCGTCGAGGCGAGCCGGCACAGGGCCGCGAGCCGCCACGGCCGAGAGCGCCTCCCTCAGCCCCCGGTCCGCGAGCAGGGGCGGGTAGATACCGTGCGCGAGCTCGCGGAGCTCCTCGACTACCGCGCGCACATCGCCGTCCAGCTGCTGCAGCAGCGCAACCGTGGCGTCGAGGTCGGTCTTCGCCAGCTCCCTGGCGAGGCGCACGTTCGCGCAGAGAGCCACGAGCTTCTGCTGTGCCCCGTCGTGGAGGTCACGCTCGATCTGTCGCCGCCCGGCGTCGGCGGCCGACACGACGCGAGCGCGGGAGATCCTCAGCTGCTCGGTCTGCCGCTTCACCTCGTGGAGCGTTGCCTCGAGCTCCGAGTCCAGGCGAACGTTGTGCAGCGCGAGGCCGACCTGGCGCGCGAACTCGGTCAGGACCCGTTTCTCGAGATCGCCGAACGGCTCGACACCGGGCGTCCGCTCCGCCACGACTAGCCCCAGCAACTCGCTGCCATTGGCCATTGGAGCCACCAGGAGCGGCCCACCGCCGCGACCTTCGAGGAGGCCCGGCAGCCACACCTCGAGCCAACCCCGCCCGGAGGCGCCGGCCCGGGCGATCACGGCTTCCTCGCCCGGCACCACCGCGAGACTCGCCCAGCCCTGCTCAGGATCGGAGGTCACTCGCTCGAGAAGTCCCGCTGCTCCGGTCCAGACCTCCGTCGAGCTCAGCTGCAGGCCGCGGCGGAGCGACTGGGTGAGTTCGAGCAGAAGCTCGTCGAGCGGGATCGCGCGGCTGAGCCCGCTCCGCAGCGCTGCCAGCACGTCGCCGGGTCCGTCCCGCGGAGGAGCGAGATGCCCGGCGACACGCTCGAGCCAGGTGCGAAGCGGCTGGAAGAGGAGCGCAACGATCGCGGCGGCGATCATGGAAACGGCGAGGGTGGTGCGCTCCGCCGCGGTGGGGAAGCGGCCGAGCACGAGCAGTACCACCAGCAGCACGGCCGCGATCACGGCAATCAGCCCAAGTAGCAGCAACATCCGGACGACGAGGCCCCTCCGGCGTCTGGAACCGGCCGCGCCGCGCAGCTTCAGGCCGGCCGCGGCCACCTCACTCCGTCCTGAGGACGGCGCCGGGTGGTGTGGCGGCGGCGATTCGGCCTGGGAGCAGCGCGACCAGGTTCGCCAGCAGCACGGCGGCCGGGAGGACGAGCAGCCCTGGCCAAACCGGCACGACCGGCTCCGACGCCACCCCGAGGTCAGCCGCAAAGAGGTTCCAGGCGAAGCGGCCGATGCCCAGGCCGATCGGCACCCCTGCAAGCAGCCCCACGGCGGCGATCGTGGTCGCCTGCCACGCGACCGTCGCCCTGATGTCATGACGCTCGAAGCCGAGCGTCTTGAGGATGGCGATCTCGCGCCCGCGGCGCCGGATCGAGGTCAGCAGCGCATGCGCGAGGAGCGCCGCCGCGGCGGCGGCCACGAGCGACGCGATCAGGACCGGGAACTCACCGACCCGCCCCCAATTGCCGACCTCGGCCGGCCGCAGCGGCAGCGTCGCCGAGAACCTCCGCTCGAGCCGCTCGAGTGTGGCGGCGCGCTCCGCGCCGGGAGCCAGATCGACCATGAGGACGTTCGGCTCGGCGCGGGGAACAAGTCGCTTCATGCCCCGAAACGTCATCGCCGCGCCGTTGCCCAGTGCCAGCGCCGCGGCCCCGGCTACCCCAAAGTCCGGCATCACCGCCCGCCCTACGACCCGGTACCCGACCGCGCGGTCGCCGCTCTTGCCGCTGACCCGCTCGCCGACCCCGGTCCCGAGGGCATCGGCGGTGCGCGTGCCCAGCACGATCTCGTCTGACGCACGCGGGAGTCGACCCTCCACAAGCGTCGGTGAGAGCGAGCCTCGAAGGGAATCCCACGCGAGCACAGAAGTGGTTTCGCCCCCGACTTGGGTGTCGCGAACGGTGGCGGCCGCCAGGCCTCCGATCCCTGGATCGGCGCGCACGCGGTCGACGAGTCGATCGGGAAGGCTGGGCGCGCTCGCGTCCCCGATCAGCGCATCCCAGTCCTGACCGTAGAGCCTGGGAGTGGAGAGGAGATGGTCGGCACTCGCCGACACGGTGAGCGTTGCGACAATCGCCGCGACACCGACGACGGCGGCGAGGAGCGTGGGGCCGACAGGCACGGCCGTTCGCCCGCGACCGCGCTCCAGCGCCATCCGCACGCCCGAAAAGCCGGATGGGGACAGGCCGGAACGAGCCAGCAACCCGATACCTGCGGGGACTCGCCGGCGATCGTGATCTTCCGCCATCCATGCCGCCCTCCAGGCCGGGACGAGCGCCGCCAGGAGGACGAGGATGGCCGTCGCCGCGCCACCGGCGATGACCAGCGCGCCGAGCGCCAAGCCGGGATCGGGCTCCGCGGTGCGCGCGGCGCCGATCGGGGCGAGCGGCGAGAGGGCCGCCGCAACGCCGACGGCCAGCAGGCCCGCAACCAGGGCGACGGGGGCGACGCGCACCATGGCGAGCGCAAACAGCTGGCGACGGGTCATCCCGAGAGCGCGCAGCAGCGGATAGTCGGCGGACTCGAGAGCGGTCTGACGCGCGAGCGCCTGGCCTATAAGAAGCAGCGCGGATACCCCGCCGAGGATCGCGAGCAGCCACAGTGCCTGGGCCTGGAGGTGGATCGAGCTCTGCAGCTTCGTGATCCAGTTTCGGTACGGGTAGACCCCGACCTCTCCGCCACCGGCTATCCGCTCGACCCCGGCCCGAAATGCGGCCAGGTCGGCGTCCCCTCGCCTGAGCCGAACCCCGTCGAGCGCGGTGTAAACGCCAAGCTGTCCACCGTACTTGTCGTACAGCCCCGACGAGGTCGAGAACCAGCCCAGCGCATCCTCGGACTGGACCTCGGCCGAAATCCCAACCACACGCATTGTGAGGAGAAGGCCGTCGCCGGCCGTCTCGGGACGGGCACGCACGTCGTGCTCCCCGGTCGCATCGATCCTCGCCACTTCGCGCGGCGTCGCGACGCGCACCCGGATCCGGCTGCCGACCTCGAGGCCGAACCTTTCGGCCGCCGCGGAGCCGGCGTAGAGCTCGTTCGGCCTCGACGGGTGGGGTACCCGGCCCGCGAGCATCTTGGGGTGGTTCCTGGCCCCATCCGGGCCGTCGATCGCCACGTTGAGCTCGGAGTTCGTGACCGTGAGCGGGCGGCCGCCCTCGGTGCGTGCCCAGAACGCAAGGTTTAGGGAACGCCTGGCCTGAATGACCTGCGGCAGCCGCTCGACCCGCGAGAAATCGAGCTTGAGGTCCCAGAGCGCGCCCCTGGCGACCCAGACGTCGAATACCTCTGCCCCGGCCCGGTAGCGGGCAATCGCGGTTTCCGTCCGCTGCGCGCCGGCCGCGGTCGCGAGGACGACGCCGGCGGCGATTCCCGCCAGGGCGGCCAGCGGCAGCCACGAACGCCACCGCGAGCGAAGCTCGGTGCGCAGGCGGAACCACACGGGGGACATCTCATGTCCCCGTGACGTAGGCGAGGCGCTGCGGTGCATCGGCGCGAATGCGCCCGTCCCGCATGGAGACCGCTCGCTCGGCCGCCGCAGCCACCTGGTCGTCGTGGGTCACCATGAGGATCGTCTGACCGTCGTCATGAAGGTGCCGGAACAGCTCCAGCACCTCCGCCGCACCCGCAGAGTCGAGAGCGCCCGTCGGCTCGTCGGCCAGCAGCAGCGTGGGCTCGTTCACGAGGGCGCGCGCTATCGCCAGACGCTGACGCTGGCCACCTGACAAGACGCCGGGTGGGTCGGTTGCCTTATCGGCCAGGCGCAGCAACTCCAGCAGACCTCGCGCGCTCGCCTCCGCGCGCCGGCGAGGAGCACCGGCGATCACCGCAGCCAGAGTGACGTTCTCGAGGGTGGTCATCCCCTCGATCAGGTTGAAGAACTGGAACACGAAGCCGATGTGCGCCCGTCGCACGCGCGCGCGCTCGTCCTCATCACTGTCCGCCAGCGAGTGGCCGGCCAGCACCACGTCGCCTCCGGTCGGCGTGTCAACGCCCGCAATGACGTTCAGCAGCGTGGACTTTCCGCATCCCGACGGACCCGTGACCGCGACGAACTCGCCGCGCCTCAGATCGAGGCTCGCACCTCGGAGCGCCCTCACGGGCTCGCCGCCGGATTCGAAGCTCTTGCGAAGTCCGCGGACAAGGAGAACCTCGTCCATATGAGGAGTTGACTCCTCTGCGAGCACGCTGTCAACCGGGCCAGCGGGTCGGTGCGTGCCCTGCTAGCCGGGGGTCTGAAGATGCCCGCCAGCCGGATTGGCGGCACACGCGGTCCGACTTAGCGTCGTGGTTTACCCCGAGAGGAGGCAACCATGAAGCTTGACCTTCGACGACGACGACGGCGCAGGTGGACGGCTCTGGGACTCGCATTCGCGGTCAGCCTGGCCGTGGTCGCGCCGGCAACCGCCAAGTCACCTGCTTTCTACCCCCAGGCGTGCACCGACGGTGCCGCCACGACGACCGAGGCGCAGCCCTCGCCCTTGGCAGTGTGCCAAGAGGGGCAGACGGCTTTCCCCAGCGGCGGCAATCTCGACGGTGCGGACGCCGCGCTGCTCGCCGGCGGCGTCACGCTTCTGGTCCTTGCCATCGGCGCCGGGCTGCTGGTGTCGACCCACCGCAGGGACGCGCCTGAGGGCAGGGCCGGGCCCGTCGGCGTCGCAGAAGGTGAGCCGGTATGAGACATGTGGGCGCCGCAGGTCTGATCGCTGTCGGCATAGCGCTGGTGGGTGCCGCCCCCGGGCAGGCGCAAGAGCTCCCCGGTGGCAGGTACGTCGGCGAGTACCGGGGCGGCACCGGCGAGGACAAGGGCGGCACCGTCAAGTTCGAGGTGTCGCCGAGCGGCACGCGGCTGGCGGAGTTCGAGGTGACCAGTGAGCAGGGTGAGTTCTGCGGACAGGGCCCCTGGGCTCCCTACCGGCCTCCCGGCGCTCCTGGGCCTCCAATCGCTCCAGTCGCGCCTGGGCTCGCGATCGAGAACCACGCGTTCGCCGGAGCGCTGTCGCCCAGCCTCTGGATAAGCGGCTCCTTCACGGCTCCCGGCGTGGCGAGTGGCTCGTTCGACCTGAGTCCCGTCGGCGGCGGGCGATTCGGGGGGCGACCGCAGCTCCCCGCATCCTGCCCCAGCGAGCCGGTGTCATGGAGCGCCCTTGGCGACGCGACCGCCCCGTCCCTGGTGACGAACATCCGTACGACCCAGCAGCGCAGCCGGAAGACCGTCACCGTGGGGCTCTCGTGCCCCGGTGAGCCCTGCACCGCAGTAGCCCAGGGTTTCGTCACCATCGCCGCCCCGGGCGTCAAGAGGCAGTCGAAGCTCCTGAGCGCGGCCGCATCCGATCTGTCCGGGAAGACAGCGCTCAAGCTGGCGATTCCCCTCGGGCCTTATCACACGATCGGACGGCTCGCTTCGAAGGGGAGCGTCGTCGTCAAGGTCCGGGTCACCGCCAGCGACGATTTCGGCAACGTCTCCAGTGCACGTGAGTCGATCACGTTGAGATAGATCCCGCACGGCGGACTCGCGAAACCGACGGGCCCTGAGAGGGGCCCGTCGGTCTTGGACGCACATTGGCGATCCATTGAAGCGCGCTGTTACCGAGCTGTGGGCGGACTGCAGCCACCAACCAGCACGATCGCCTCACGAACCGAAACCGCACCATCCCGCGACAGGAGGCACATGATGGGCAAGGCACTGCAGCAACAGCACCCCGCGGTCGTTCTGCGCTCGCGCTACGACCAGCTTCGAGCACTGCTCGCCGTGGCACTGGTTGCCCTGGTGGGTCTGACAGTGGCCGTCGCGATCGTGGCCAACGAGGGCGACGACTCCATCGGAGCGAACAGCGCCCAGCCGGCAGCGCCCGAGTACGGCGACTTCAGGGCCGACGGCCGTCCGCAGGCGGGCCCGCGCGCGGTGCCCGAGACGAACGGCGACACCGGGGTGGCCCCCCGCTACGACGGTGGCCCCGAGGAGGGCACGCCAGAGGTGACACCCTCCGGGGGAAAGGCCTTCGAGCTGCCGCGGTCCGAGGGCGTCCACCCCAAGTGGCCTGTCCGCGGCGCGCTGCCCCCGCAGAACTGACGCTGAGCGGCTGACTCGAGGTCGAGACCGGCGTGGAGCCGCACGCTCGCCTGGAGCGGGCCGGTGCCGTGGAGACCTCCGCGGCGCCGGCCCTCCGGCGCGCTGGTGGCCCGGCCCTGGATCGAACCTATTCCCACTCGATCGTCTCGGGTGGTCGTAACATTCGTCACATCGACGGAACGGTGGCACTCATCCTGGTCCTCGTGATGCTGTTCGTGATCGTGTTTGGCCCGCTGTTCGGTGCGGACTCCCGGCGCTCGTGGCGGAACGTCAACCAGAAGCCGCGCGAGCGGACGGTCGGCTCGATGCGGCCCGAGGACTGGCCGCCCACAGAGTTCAAGCGCTGAGCCGGCGCCGAGCTCCCGGCGTCGCACCGGCCCCGCTGCCCTCAACCTGGGTTATCAGCTCCTGCAACGCGGCGACCTCGGCCTTGAGGGCCGCCCGCCCGGCGCGCGTCGCCTGCACCCTGGTGCGCGGACGCTTGCTCTCGTAGCCCTTCTCGACCTTGACGAGGCCCGCCTCCTCGAGGACCGCGATGTGGCGCGAGAGGTTGCCGTCGGTGAGCTCGAGGGCGTCGCGCAGGTAGCCGAAGTCGGCCCAGCTGGCCTCGCTCAGCACGGCGAGGATCCCGAGCCGCACGCGCTGATGGACCGTGTCGTCCAGCCGCTGGGCCGGGTGCGTCACGCCCGCTCCCGGCTCACGAGACCGGCGACGAGGAGCGACAGGCCGAGGCCGAGGTTGGCCCACGCACCCGGCTCGGCCGGGCTGAACACGGCGACCGCCGTGGCCACCAGGGCGATCGCGACTCCCGCCGCCACCTCCACGCGGTCGCGCAGGACGACGCCCAGCGCCAGCGTGCCGGCCGCGCCGACATAGGTCGGTGCGTATGCGCTCGCCTCGCCCTCCGCCAGCACGTTCGCGGCGACCACCCCCACTACCAGCGCGAGCACGACGAGCGTCGACGGGTCGAGGATCGCGCTCTGGACGCCCAGTGATTGCTCGACGCGCGCGTAGAAACGCACCACGAGGGCGATCGTGAGCAGCCCGCCGAGCAGCCAGTAGACCAGGGCCGCCGTCGTGCCCAGCTCGAGGAACACCACCACTGCCGTCCCGATGAAGAACAGCCCGAACGCGATGTTCGGGTACCAGATCGGGTTGAGCGCATGACGCGTGCTGTGGCGCAGGCGCTCTACGTCGAGGATCGTCCTCTCCGCCTCACTCCGGTCCATTCGTGCCTCCTCACTTTGCATCGCAAAGTCACCATACAGCAAACCACTTTGCATTGCAAAGCCGCCAAGCGGGCGCGATGGCCGCCGCCCAGCGCGGCCCCGCGCGCGGGTGGCCGAGGGAAGGCAAACTTTCGGCGCCCCGAGCGAAGCGAAGGGGCCCGAAAGGAAACTTCCCCGGACAGGACCCGCGCCCTGGGCAGCGGGCCCTAGGCGGGCCGGGGCAACGCCCCTACTCCCACTCGATCGTCCCGGGCGGCTTCGACGTGATGTCGAGCGTCACCCGGTTGACCTGCGCGATCTCGTTGATCATCCGCGAGGCCACCCTCTCGAGGAGGTCGTACGGAAGACGGGCCCAGTCGGCCGTCATCGCGTCGTCGGACGTGACCGCGCGGATCACCACCACGTAGCCGTAGGTCCGCTCGTCGCCCTGCACGCCGACGCTGCGCAGGTCCGCCGGCAGCACGCAGAACGACTGCCATAGCTCGCGGTAGAGGCCGGCCTCGCGGATCTCCTCCTGGAGGATCGCGTCGGCGTCGCGCAGGATCTCGAGGCGCTCCTTCGTGACCTCGCCGCTCACGACCCGGATCGCGAGCCCGGGGCCGGGGAAGGGCTGGCGCCACACGAGCCGGTCGGTCATACCCAGCTCGGCGCCGACCTTGCGAACCTCGTCCTTGAAGAGCATCCGCAGCGGCTCGACGAGCTCGAACTCGAGGTCCTCCGGCAGCCCGCCGACGTTGTGATGCGACTTGATCGTGGCCGCCCCGGTGCCGCCGCCCGACTCGATCACGTCCGAGTAGAGGGTGCCCTGAACCAGGAATTCGGGTCCGTGCGCACCCGGCCGAGCCGGGTGCTTGCGGCTGCCGGCTGTCCCGAGCTTCAGCGCCTGCTCCTCGAAGACGCGGATGAACTCCTCGCCGATGATCTTGCGCTTGCGCTCGGGCTCCGTCACGCCGGCGAGCCGGTCGAGGAAGCGCTGCTCCGCGTCGACCGCGATCAGCGGCACCTTGAAGTGGTCGCGGAACGCGGCCACCACCTGGTTGCCCTCGTTCTTGCGCATCAGGCCGTGGTCGACGAACACGCACGTGAGCTGGTCGCCTACGGCGCGGTAGGTGAGGAGCGCCGCGACCGACGAGTCGACGCCGCCGGAGAGCCCGCAGATGACCTTGCCGTCCCCCACCTGCTCACGGATCCGGGCGACCTGCTCCTCGATCACCGACTCGGCCGTCCAGGCCATGTCGCAGCCGCAGATGTCGCGCAGGAAGGTCTCGAGGATCTGCGTGCCGTAGGGCGTGTGCACCACCTCCGGGTGGAACTGGATGCCGTACAGCCCGCGCTCGGTGTGCTCGATCGCCGCGACCGGCGACTCGGTCGAGGCAGCGAGCTCGGCGAAGCCCGGCGGCGCCTCGAAGACGGTGTCGCGGTGGCTCATCCAGCACGACTGGTCGTCCGGCGTGCCGGCCAGGAGCCGGCCGGGCGCGCCGACCGTGAGCCGCGAGCGGCCGAACTCGCCGACCTCGGCGCCCTC
The DNA here is from genome assembly GCA_963734025.1 of uncultured Thermoleophilaceae bacterium. Classification (GTDB taxonomy): domain Bacteria; phylum Actinomycetota; class Thermoleophilia; order Solirubrobacterales; family Thermoleophilaceae; genus JACVRW01. Next base: position 195,891 of record CAVTFR010000014.1, on the reverse strand, counting down.
GACCCGCCCGCCCAGCTCGAGCACCATGGCCTGCATGCCGTAACAGATGCCGAGCACCGGGACGCCCAGCTCGAGCAGCTCCCGTCGGAGCTTGGGTGCGCCCTCGGCGTACACCGACGCCGGGCCGCCGGAGAGGATCAGGCCCTTCGGCCGGCGCCCCGTGACCTCCTCGAGCGGAACGTGGTGCGGCATCAGCTCGGCGAAGACGCCGCACTCGCGCACGCGCCTGGCGATCAGCTGCGAGTACTGGCCCCCGAAGTCGAGGACGAGCACTTCGTCGGTGGCGGCCGCAGGTGTGGTGTGGGACGCGGGAGCGGTGGCCGCCTGCGTGCTCACTCAACCAGCGCGGGATCCGCCGACACGATGCCGTTCGACTCCGGATGCGCCGTCGCCGCCGAGGTGGCGCCCATCCCGATCTCCTGCTCGCGCTGGAGCTGCTTGCCCTCCGACAGAAGCGCCGGCGCCACCATCACCTCGGCCTTGTGGAAGGCCGCGATGTCCTCGTAGCCGCAGGTGGCCATCGAGGTGCGCAGGCTGCCCATCAGGTTGAAGGTGCCGTCGTTCTCGTGCGCCGGGCCGAGCAGGATCTGCTCGAGCGAGCCGTTCTGGGCCGTCTGCACGCGCGCGCCCCGCGGCAGGGTCGGGTGGAAGGTCGCCATGCCCCAGTGGTATCCCTGCCCGGGCGCCTCGTAGGCGCGCGCGAGCGGCGAGCCGATCATCACGGCGTCGGCGCCGCACGCGAACGCCTTGGAGACGTCGCCGCCGTTACGCATGCCGCCGTCGGCGATCACCTTCACGTACTCACCGGTCTCGAGCATGTGCTGCGAGCGCGCCGCCGCCACGTCCGCGATCGCGGTTGCCTGCGGAACGCCGATGCCGAGCACGCCGCGCGTCGTGCAGGCCGCGCCGGGGCCGACGCCCACGAGCACACCGACGGCGCCGGTGCGCATCAGATGCAGCCCGGTCGCGTACGACGCACAGCCGCCGACCACGACCGGTACGGGCACCTCGCGGATGAACTCCTTCAGGTTGAGCGGCTCGGAGCGCGTCGAGACGTGCTCGGCCGAGATCACCGTGCCCTGGATGACGAGGACGTCGAGGCCCGCCTCGATCGCCGTCTCGTAGTAATCGCGGACGCGCTGCGGAGTGAGTGAGGCGGCCGCCACGACGCCCTGGTCCTTGATCTCGCGGATCCTCTGGGCGACGAGGTCCTCACGCACCGGCTCCGAGTAGATGCGCTGCATCTCGCCGGTCGCGACCTCCTTCGGCTGCTGCGCAATCCGCTCGAGCTCGCCACCGGCGTCGTCGTAGCGCGTCCAGATGCCCTCGAGGTTGAGAACGGCCAGCCCGCCGAGGTTGCCGAGAATGCCGGCGGTCTCGGGCGAGACGACGCCGTCCATGGCGGACGCGAGCAGCGGTAGCTCGAAGCGATACGGCCCGAGGGTCCAGGCGAGGTCTATGTCGTCCGGATCGCGCGTGCGCCTGCTCGGCACGATCGCGATGTCATCGAAGCCATATGCGCGGCGACCCTTCTTGCCGCGTCCGATCTCAACTTCCATGGAGGGATCCTAAGTTCGGCGGCGGACGGCTGGGGCCCCGTCCGACAGGGGGCCTCGGGTGAACTTAGCAGTCAGCTCACGGGCAGCGACGGCGTCTCGAGCTCCTCCACGCGGACCTCGGGAACGAGCCGCTCGACCTCGCGCTGCTCGACGCGGCCGGCACCGAAGTGCTGGGTGGACTCGGCGCCGCAGGCGACCGCGAACCGAAGCGCGTCCTCGTGGCTCCGGCCGCCGTAGCGGGCCGCGACGAAGCCGGCGAGGAAGGCGTCGCCCGAGCCCACCGCGGACACCGGCTCGAGCGGCTCGAGCGTGGCGCGGTAGACGCGCCGCTCGCCGTCGCCGAGCAGGGCCAGACAGCCGTCGGAGAGGGTCATGATCGACTCGCGCGCGCCCATCTCGACCATCTCGCGAACCCCGCTGCGGCGGTCGTCCTCGTCCGAGAACTCATAACCGACGAGCCCCTCCGCCTCGAGCTCGTTGGGGCTGACGACATCCGGGCCTCGCTTCGTGGCCGCGCGCATCGGCTCGCCCTCGGCGTCGAGCACCGTCGTCACGCCGAGGCGCTTCATCTCGTCGATGATGCGCCCGTACAGCTCCGCGTCCACGCCGCGCGGCAGGCTGCCCGCGAGCACGCAGACGGCCGCGCCCTTGGCGAGATAGAGCAGCTTGTCGACGAACAGCTCGAGCTCGCCCTCGGAGACGTGCGGGCCGTGCTCGTTGATCTCGGTCTGCTCGCCGCTCGTCGGGTCGACCACGGCGGTCGAGGTGCGTGACTCCTCGCGGATGCGGACGAAGTCGTTGAGGATGCCCTCCTCGGTCAGGTTCTCGACGATGCGGGTGCCGGTCGGGCCGCCCGCGACGCCGGTCGCGATCACGGGTTGGCCGAGCGCGCGCAGCGTGCGCGCCACGTTCACGCCCTTGCCGCCCGCCATCGCGGTCTGCTCGACCGCGCGGTGGCGGCGGCCCAGCCGGAAGTTGGGCACGGCAAGGGTCTTGTCGATTGCGGCGTTGAGGGTGACCGTGATGATCATCTGAGGGAACGCCGGCGCCCGCGGACGAGCAGCACGGCTATGGGGGCGGCGAGGAGGATGGCGAGGCCGAGCAGCAAGGTCAAGGGGACGCCCAGCACCGATGTGAGTACGCGCAGGGTCCCCGCTTCAGGCACCTCGGCGGCCGTGACGAGCGCCACCCGGCGCACGCGCTCGCCGTCAACGAGCACGTTCACCACGCCGGCCCGCGAGCCCGCCGGAAGCGGCCCCTCGAGCTCGTCGCGCGCCCTGACTCGGCGCCGCACCCGCTCGCCGCGCCGGATCGTCACGACTGCACCCCTGCGCGGCACGAGCCGGGCCTGCTCGTCCTCGTAATAGCGAATGCCGGCGCGGGCCAGCGCCCGCTCCGGATCGAGGACCTGCACGCGCCGGAACTGCTCGAGGCCCCAGGTGAGCAGCTCGAGGGTGTCGGCGTCGCGGGCGGGCTCGCTCGGCTCGCCGAGCACCACGCTGATGACCTCGGCGCCCCCGCGGCCCTTGGCCGAGCCGACGAGCACGTAGCCGGCATTCGTCGTGTGCCCGGTCTTGACACCTGTCACCCAGGATGTGGACGCGACAAGGGGGTTGCGATTGTCGATCACGCGCGGCATCGAGCCCGATTCGAGCTCGGCAACCGGCATGTCGACGATGCGCGCGAAGCGCGGCCGCCCGAGCAGCAGGCGCGTCAGCGTCGCGAGGTCGCGGGCCGTCGAGTAGTTGGCCGGGTCGTCGAGCCCGATCGGGTTCGCGTAGCTCGTGTTCTCGAGGCCGAGCTCCTCGGCGCGCACGTTCATCTCCGCGACGAACGCCTCGCGCGAGCCGGCCAGGTTCTCGGCGATCGCGGCGGCGGCGTCGTTGGCGCTCTCGAGCAGGAGCGCCTCGAGCAGGTCCTGCACGGTCATGCGCTCGCCGCGGCGCAGGTTGATGCGCGACTCCGCCGGAAGAGCGTTGTACTCGGGGGCCGTGAACACCTGCTGCGGGCGGGCTCGCTCGAGAGCGAGCAGCGCGGTCATCAGCTTCGTCGTGCTCGCGATGGAGCGGCGCTCGTCGGGCCGTTTCGCGTACATCACCTCGCCGTTGCGTCCGTCGATCACGATCGCAGAGGCGGCGCCCGACACGTCGGGGGGACGCTGCGCCGCCGCGACGGCCGGCAGGGCGAGGGCCAGGGCCGCCAGCGCGATCAGCGCCAGCGCGAGCGGCCTCACTCGCGCAGCTTGATCCTCTGCCCGACGACGAGCGCCTGCGGGTCGACCTCCGGGTTGAGCTGCTCGAGCTGGCCCACGGAGACCCCGGTGCGCTCGGATATCGAGCCGAAGCTGTCGCCCGGCTTGACCGTGTAGTTGCGGCGCAGCCTGCGGCCGGAGGGCGTCGTCCGCACGCTCTCTGTCTCCGTCGCCTGCGTGGTCGTGGCCGCGGCACCGTTCTCCTCGTCGTCGCCGCCGACGGCGTTCGAGTTCAGGATCACGGCGGCGACCGCGCCCGCCACGACGATCAGCGCCAGCGGCGCCAGCAGGTGGATGGGGCGAAATCGTCGTCGTCGCTGATCTGGCATCGGTCCTCCCAGGCAAGCGCCGCGGAGCATAGGGAGGCGGGCGCCGGAAACGGCGCGCGCGTGCAATGAGGTTCAACACGGCCCGTCCGGCACCTGCCCGGGCGGCGAGGCCGTCGCGACCGGCTTAGAGCGCCGCGACGGCGTCGCGAAGCTCCTCGGCGGCGGCGGCCGCGGCCCCGGCCGGGTCGCCGCCGCGCTCCCGGTAGGCGTTGACGATCGAGCGCGAGGCGGTCACGAGACCGGCCGCCGGATGAGGCCTGAACGCCGCCCCGAGATCCTCTACGCGACCGCCCTGGGCACCCACTCCGGGCAGCAGGAAGATCGTGTGCGGCATCAGCTCGCGCAGTCGTTCGAGATGGTCCGGACGGGTCGCGCCGGTCACTGCTCCGACGTCGGAGAGTCCCGACTCGCCGCGCCGCTCGGAGCCGAGCTCGGCGACGAGCCGCGCGAGTCGCTCGTGCAGCGGTGGATCGCCCGCGTCCTGGAGCTCGGCGGCGCCCGGATTGGAGGTGCGCACCAGCACGAAGCACCCTGCTCCGCTGTCCGCGGCTGCGTCGAGGAGCGGCTCGAGCGCGTCGCGTCCGAGCAGCGGGTTGGCGGTGAGGGCATCCGCGCCCAGGCCCTCAACCGGCCCGAACGGCCCGGGAGTCTCGCCGACGAGCGCCTGCGCGTAGGCGCGTGCGGTGACCGGCACGTCTCCGCGCTTGCCGTCCGCCAGGACCATGAGGCCGTGGTCGTGCGCGATCGCGACCACCTGCTCGAGCGCCTCCCAGCCCGGTGCGCCGAGGCGCTCGAAGCAGGCCAGCTGAGGCTTCACGGCTACGCACGCCGGGCCGGCCGCCACGATGGCGGCGCGGCAGTGCTCGGTGACGGCCTCGGCCGTCCGGATGCGAGCGAGGTGGGGCCCGCCCGGCCCTCCGGCCCCGAGCCGGACCATCGCCGGCGGCCATAGCGAGGCGGGGTCAGGGTCGAGTCCCAGTACGACGCGGCTGCGGCGCTCCTCCACGAGCGCCGCGAGCCGGTCGGCAAAGTGCGGCCGCAGACCCCCGGTCACGGCTGCGGCCAGGGCGTTCGGCCGGCCTCGCTCGCGCGGGCGCCCCAGCGCCTGCGGGCGGACGCCGCCGAACCTGAGGGTGTTAGCCGCTCTTGACGGCGGACTTGAGCGACGACCCCGCCGAGAAGCGCGGGACCTTGCTCGCCGCGATCTGGATCTTCTCGCCGGTCTGCGGGTTCACACCTTGGCGGGCGCTGCGATCCGCCACGGAGAACTTCCCGAAGCCGGTGAAGTTGATCTCTCCGCCGCGTGCCAGGACCTCTTGGATCGAGTCGAGCACCGCATCCACGGCCTTGCCCGCCTCGCCCTTTCCTAGTCCACTGCTCTCTGCGACACGGTCCACGAACTCCGCCTTCGTCACGATCTCCTCCTTGCCGGGGGCTACCAGTCGGGCGCAACGTAACAACGTACCCGGACGACAGAAGCCCGAAATCCCGCTCCGCAAGCGGAAAACCGCGCTCGTTACGAACCTTTCCGGGCCTGAAAACGGCCGATCCGGGCACCCGGAGCGCCCCGATTTCGCTCACGAACCGGACACCGACATCTCGCCGATCAGCACCGGCGGAGCCTTCACGCTGCCGCCAAAGGGCACCCAGCGGCCCTCCGCGCCCACCGCCTGAACGGCCCGCAGCATCGACACGAGGTCGCTCGCAATGGTCAGTTCCCGAACCGGCGCGCCGAGCTCGCCGTCCTCGATGAGGCGCCCGGAGGCGCCCACCGAGAAGGTGCCCGAGACCGGATTGACGCCCGAGTGCAGACCCGCCACGTCCGTGACGTAGAGCCCCTGGCCCGCGCGCGTGACGAGGCCCTCCAGGTCGTCCTCGCCGGGCTCGATAACGAGATTCGTGGTGCCGACCGAGGGGGCCGAGCGGTAAGAGCCGCGTGTCGCGTTGGCGGTCGTCTCCGTGCCGGCCTTGCGCGCCGTGCGCGAGTCGTAGAGGAAGCCGAGGAGCCGCCCGCCCTCGATCAGCGGGGTGCGCCTGGTGGGCGACCCCTCGCCGTCGAATGGCGCGCTGCCCGGGCCGTCCGGCTGCGTCCCGTCGTCGGCGAGCGCCAGCGCCGGGTGGGCGACCTCGTCGCCCTCGCGGCCCGCGAACAGCGAGCGGCCGCGCTGGACCGCCTCGGCGGACAGCATCGAGCCGATGTATCCGAGGAAGGAGGCCGCCACGAACGCGTCCAGCACCACCGCACAGCGGCGGCTCTCGGGGCGGCGCGCGCCCATCAGGGCGAGCGCCCGCTCCGCCGCCTCGTCGCCGATCGCCTTCGGGTCGAGCGAATCCGGGTCACGTCCGAGCCCGACGCCGAGGCCCGTCATCAGGTCCTCGCCGTGGCCCGCGAAAGCCGAGGCGTAGGCCCACGCCTGGGTCGCGGCGTATGAGGCGGTGAAGCCGCGCGAGTTGACGAGCGCCACCGAGCCCTCGGCATCCGAGTAGACCGCGTTCTCGACCTGGCTCACGCCCTCGTGGGCACGCGCCGCCCGTTCGATCTCGAGCGCCAGCGCGACCTTGCGCCCCGTCTGCCAGCCGGCCATGGCGGGCGAGGCGAGCCCGTCCACGTCGGCGACGCCGAACTCGCCGGGCAGGCCGGCGTACTCGTCCTCGTCCGCCACCTCGGCGGCCTCGCGTGCGGCGCTCGCCACCTCGGCGAGGCCGTGGTCCGACAGGTCGGTGCCATATGCGTAGCCCGAACGGCGGCCCGTGAAGGCGCGCACGCCGACGCCGCGGCCGCCCGCGTCGCTGAGGCTCTCGACCTCGCCTTCGTACACGCGGATGCTGCGGCTCGTGGACTCCTCGGCCCAGGCCTCGGCGTCGCTCGCGCCGGCCGACAGGGCGGCCTCGACCGCCTTGGCGGCGGCGTCCTCGAGGCTCACGAGCCGGTCCCGCCCACGGTCAGCTCGCGCAGCCGGACGTGCGGCTGGCCGACGCCCGCCGCCACGGACTGGCCCGCCTTGCCGCAGAAGCCGGTCGCGATGTCGAGGTCGCCCGCGATGCCGTCGATCGCGCCGAGCGCCTCGATGCCGTTGCCGACGAGCGTCGCCCCGCGTACCGGCGAGGTCACCTGCCCGCCCTCGATCAGGTAGCCCTCCGAGACCCCGAACACGAAGTCGCCGGTGGCGGGCTCGACCTGGCCGCCGCCGAACGAGACCGCGTAGAGCCCGCGCTCGACGCCGCCGATCAGATCCTCCGGAGTCGCGTCGCCCGGCGCGAAGAAGGTGTTCGTCATGCGCGGGACCGGCGCGTGGCGGAAGGACTCGCGGCGGCCGTTGCCGGTCGACTCGACCCCGTCGCGGCGGGCGCGCAGCAGGTCGTACAGGTACGAGGTGAGCCGGCCGTCCTCGAGGATCGTCGTCCTGCGCGTAGGGGTGCCCTCGTCGTCGATGCCGTCGCTCCCCCACTCGTTCGGGCGGCTGCCGTCGTCGTAGGCGGTCACGAAATCGGCGGCGAGCTGGTCGCCGATCCTGCCCGCGTAGACGCTGGCGGACTTCTGGACCGCGTCGGCCTCCAGCCCGTGGCCGACAGCCTCGTGGAGCAGCACGCCGCCGAACCCGTTGCCGACCACGACCGGCAGCCGGCCGCTGGGCGCGTCGACCGCGTCGAGCAGGGTCAGCGCGCGGCGGGCGGCCTTCTCGGCCACCTGCTCCGGGTCGTCCGCGAGGATCTCGAAGCCGGCGTGGCCGCCACGCGTGTCGGTGCCGGTCTCCACGCGGTCGTCGCGGCGGGCCACCACCTGGGCGCTGAGCCTGACCCGCGTGCGGTCGTCCGCTGCCGCGCGCCCGTCGGACCCGTACACCTCGACCAGCCGCCGCGACTCCGCGTAGCCGAGTCGCACCTGGGCCACCTCCGGTCCGGCGGCGCGGGCGCGCTCCTCGCAGGCGCGCAGGAGGTCGGCCTTGCGGCGCGCCTCCACATCCTCGGGGTGGATCGCAACCGGGTGGCCGTTCGCCTGCCCGGCGGCGGCGAGCGGCGCCGGCCGGCGTGCCTCGCCGCGCACGGCCTGGGCCACCGAGTCGGCCACGCGCAGCAGGTCCTCCTCCGCCGTGCCGTCGACGTATCCGTAGTAGGTCGACTCGCCCTGCACGACGCGCACGCACACCCCGCGCTCACGGCCGCCCTGCGGACGCTCGACGCGGCCGTCGTCGAGCGAGAGCGCGAAGCCGTGTCTCGCCTCGGCGTAGAGCTCGGCGAGGTCGCCGCCGCGCATGAGCGCCCGCTCGAGGACGCTCGCCGCGAGCTCGGGGACGACGAGCGTCATGTCTGCTCCGGGCGGCTCGTGCGCCGGGCCCGCGGCTTGCGAGGCTTCGCCGTGTCGGGCTTGGAGTTGGAGCTCGTGCCCGCGCTGGGCCGTTCGGTTCCGGCTCGTCTTCGCGGCTCCCTTGGCGCGCTTGGCCGGCTTCGCTGCGGCCTTGGCGTTCTTGCCGCCGGACGCCTTCGGGGCGCGTGCCTTCGCGGGCTTCGCGCGCCCGCTCCCTGCGTTCCCCGGCTTGGATCGGCGCGACGGCGACGGCTCCTCCGGAGCGGCCTCACGAGTGCTGCGGCCGCCGTCCAGCGCAGCGAGCGCGACCATCTCCTCGGCGATCGCGAGTATCCGCTCGTGACCGCGCGATTCCGGCTGGATCAGGCGCGCATAGCCGGTGGGGTCGTAAGCGAGCGCGCGCGGCTCGCGGTCGCGCTGCATGCGCCGCACGGTCGCGGCGACCGAGTCGACGAGCCCGCCCGCGATCGAGATCGGGCCCTTGCGCTTCTCCCTCACGCGTCGTCCCTGCGCCGGCCGAGCTCGGGCACTGGCAATTCGCCTGCGGCCGCCTCCTCCGAGGCGTCCTCGCGGGCCGCATCCGAGCCGTCGTCGGCGGAGGTCGAGCGGCGGATCGGCGGGCCGCCCTCGAGCTCGCCGAGCACGGCACGCATGTCCCAGAGCATCAGTGAGGAAAGCGCCGCGCGGCGGGCGACGACGGCGAGCGTCCAGCGCGGCGTGCGCGACGCGAAGACGGCGCCCCCTGGGACCTGCACCTCCACCTGCTCGGGCGGGTCGGGGTCCCAGTCGCGCGTGGCGCGGTCGACGGTCTCGAAGAGCTCGCGGGTGAGGTCGGCGAGCTCACGCCCACGCTCCGGATCAGGCTCGGTCGAGGCAGCCGGAGAGCCCGCGGCGTCCAGCAGAATCGCCGCACGGGCGTCGCTCGAGAGCTCGAGGAGGCGCGCCGGGGCGGCCGCGGGCGTAAGCGTCTCCGCCATTGCTGCTGAGGATACGCAGCGCTGCCCAGCCGCCGGCGTCGGCACAATACGCCGCGTGCCCCTGTCCAGAATCTCCTGGCTCGTCACCGTCGGGATCTGCCTGATCGTGGCGCTGCTGCTGCTCCTGAACGGCTACCTCGGCTACTTCGCCATACTGCTCGCGGTCGGCGCGGCGGCGGCCGTGAACCTGCTCTAGCGGCGGTCGGGCGGGGCGCCGGCGGGCTTCTTCCGGTCGGCCGCCTCCTCCGGCTCCAGGTGAATGAGGACATCGGCACCACGCAGCGTCCCCGCGATCGCGCGCTGGAGCTCGTGCGAGATCTCGTGGGCGCGCTGGAGGCTCGTGCCGTCCCGGAACTGGAGATGCAGATCGATGTAGCGCCGGCTCCCGGCGCGGCGGGCGCGCAGCTTGTGAAACCCGATCAGCTCCGGGGCGCCGTGGCTCGCGACTGTGCGGCGCAGCGCCTCCATCTCGTCCTCGGGGAGCGCCTCGTCGACGAGCACGCGGCTCGTCCGGTTCAGGATCCGCACGCCCGCGACGACGATCGCGCCCGCCACGACGAGCGCGGCGAGCGGGTCGAGCCAGGTGGCGCCGGTCAGCTCGACCAGCACGAGGCCGACCAGTACGCCCAGCGAGGTGAACGCGTCCGTGCGCAGGTGCGCCGCGTCGCCGTCGAGGGCGGGCGAGTCCGTCTCGTGTGCGCGGCGGTAGAGGTACGCGGACACCGCAAGGTTCGCCACGGCTGATACGCCGATCACCGCGATGCCGAAGCCGAGCGACTCGACCTCCGAGCCCTCGGCCAGCCGGCGTAGCGACTCGAAGATGATCACGCCCGCGCCGACCAGGATCAGCATCCCCTCGATCCCCGCCGCCACGTTCTCAACCTTGTCGTGGCCGTAGGGATGATCCGCGTCGGCGGGCTCGCTGGCCTTGCGGACCGAGAAGAAGGCGATCACCGAAGCGACCAGGTCGATGGCCGAGTGCGCCGCCTCCGTGAGGATCGCGATCGAGCCCGTCACGACACCGGCCACGACCTTCAGCAGGATCAGCAGCGTGTTGGAGAGGATCGAGACGGCCGCGGCGCGCTCCTTCCGCGGCGCCTGGGCCTCCGGGCCGACGGCGAATCCGGTCGCGGAGGCCGCTGCCGAGAACCTCCTGCGTGCGCCGCTCACGGGCGCGGCCTCCGGCCGCGTCTGCGCCCGAACAGGTCGCGCAGCGGCTGCGGTGGGCGGCGCTCCTCCTCGAGCCGGTGCAGCTTCGCGGCCAGCGCGCGGGCGGCCCGGCCGCGGTGGCTGATCGCGTCCTTCTCATCCGGGCTCAGCTCGGCCATGGTGCGGTCGTCACCGGGGTAGTCATCCGGCACGAAGGCCGGGTCATACCCGAAGCCGCCGTCACCGCGCGGCTCCTGCGCGAGCGTCCCCTCGCAGCGACCGTGCACCACCTCCTCGCGCGCGCCCGGCTCGACGTACACGAGCGCGCATACGTACGCCACGCGCCGGTCGCCGTCGGCCGGCACGTCCCGAAGCAGCTTGGCGAGGTTCTCCTCGTCAGACGCACCGTCACCTGCGAAGCGCGCCGACCAGACGCCTGGCGCACCGCCCAGCGCGGCCGCCTCGATGCCCGAGTCGTCCGCGATCGCCGGGCGGCCCGTGGCGGCCGCGGCGGCGCGCGCCTTACCGAGTGCGTTGTCGGCGAACGTCGTCCCGGTCTCGGGCGGCAGCTCGATCCCGTCGGGCAGCGGCTCGAGCTCGTACGGCATGAGCTGCGCGAGCTCGCGCAGCTTGTGCTCGTTGCGGCTGGCGAGGACGAGCCGCACGGGCTCAGCTGCCGGCGCCGTCCACCGCGGCCTGCTGCGCCGCCCGCAGGCGCTCGATCCCTACCGCCGCGAGGCCGAGCAGCTCGTCGAGCGAGGCACGTGAGAGCGGGGTCCGCTCGGCGGTGGCCTGGACCTCGACGAGGCCGCCGTCGCCGGTCATGACCACGTTGGCGTCCACCTCGGCGGTCGAGTCCTCCGAGTAGTCGAGGTCGAGGAGGGCGCGGCCGTCCACGACGCCGCACGACACCGCCGCCACCGACTGGTTCAGCGGGAGCCGGTCGAGGCCGCCGTCCGCCATGACCTTGCGAAGCGCCAGCTCCAGCGCGACGTAGCCGCCCGTGATCGCGGCGCAGCGCGTACCGCCGTCTGCCTCGAGCACGTCGCAGTCGATCCAGACGGTGCGCTCTCCGAGGCCGGCGAAATCGACCACGCCGCGCAGGGAGCGCCCGATCAGGCGCTGGATCTCGACGGTGCGCCCGTCCGGTCGGCCCTTCGTGACGTCGCGGCGCTTGCGCTCACCCGTCGACGCGGGAAGCATTCCGTACTCGGCCGTGACCCAGCCGCGGCCCTGGCCCGACATCCAGCGCGGCACCTCGTTCTCGACCGTGGCCGTGCAGATCACGCGCGTTCCGCCGGCCTCGATCAGCGCCGAGCCGGTGGCCGTGCGCATGAACCCGGGCGTGATCGTGATCGGGCGCAGGTCCCCCGGCGAGCGGCCGTCGCCCCTTGACGCGCTCACGCCGCGGCCCTCCGCGCGGCCGGCGCGACGTCGACGTGCTCGACCGATTCGATCGGAAGCTGCAGGAAGCGCGTGCCGAGCCGCCTGAACTCCTCCGGGTCGCCGGTGGCGAGGAAGCGATAAGCGCCGCGGCGGGAGTCGTCGTTGGCGAGGCCGGCGTCGCGCAGGCGCGTGTCGACCTCGGATGCGATCGCCTCGCCCGAGCTGACCACCACGACGCCGCGGCCAAGCGCTCGCTGCAGGACGGGCCGCACCAGTGGATAGTGAGTGCAGCCGAGGATCACGGTGTCGACGCCGGCAGCCCGCAGCGGCCGGCAGAGCCCGTCGACGCAGGCGACAACCCGGGCGTCAACCTCGCCGCCCTCCTGGATCAGCGGCGCCAGCTCGGCTGAGGCGAGTGCGTGCAGCTCCGCCTCGGGTGCGGCGGCGGCGAGCGCCCGCGCGTAGGCCCCGCTGCCGACGGTCGCGGGCGTGGCGAGCAGCCCAACCCTCCCGTTGCGCGTGGCTGCCGCGGCGAGCCGTGACTCCGGGGTGACGACGCCGACCACCGGCAGGCGGCTCTCGAGCTCCTCGCGCAACGCCGGCAGTGCCGCCGCGGTGGCGGAGTTGCAGGCCACGACGAGCAGCTTGGCCCCGCGCTCGAGCAGGATCCCGCTCAGCTCACGCGCGAACGCGAGCAGCTCCTCGGGCGTACGGTCCCCGTACGGGAAGCGCTCGGTGTCACCGAGGTAGACGAAGTCCTCGTGCGGCAGCGACACGAGGCACTCGTGCAGCACCGTGAGGCCGCCCACGCCCGAGTCGAACACCGCGACCGGCATGCTCTTGTGGAGGTCGGGCACGACGGCCAATCCTCGCAGGCGAGGCGGCCTGCGGGGCAGGCAGTCACCGCGAGGAGCGCGAGCCGCACCTGACCGGCGCCGGGTCACCTCCCTGCTCTGGGCACCCAGGAGGTGCTCGGTCCAGGAAGGTGACCGGGCGGCCCGCGTCAGAACTCGACCTTGCGCACCGCCTCCTTGATCTTCCCGATGAGCACGTCGCCGAGCTCCTTGCCCTCGTCGGTCCTGAAGCCCTTCATCGCGGCGATCACCCCGGCCATCACGAGCGCGACCAGCAGGATCAGTGCCACGTACTCGACCGTGCCCTGCCCCCGGCTCGAGCGGAGGCCGATGAGGCCGGCGTGTATTCGTCCCAGCAAGCGGTGCATTCCTTCCTCCCTCTGAAGGTCTGAGTGGACGGAAGGGATGCTCCGGAGAAGCGACGCACGGCTCCAGACCGGCGAGTGACAACTGGGAACCAGGTCCGTGACGGGGAAGCGACAAGCCGCCCTGCCATGATCCGCGCGCATGTGCGGGATCGGAGCAATCCTCGATCCGGCCGGCACGGCGAGCCCCCACGCGGCGGAGCGGATGGTCGACGCACTGCGTCACCGTGGCCCCGACGGGGACGCGCTCAGGCGGATCGGCCCGCTCGCGCTCGTCCACACCCGGCTGGCGATCATCGACGTCGCGGGCGGCGACCAGCCGCTCGACTCCGAGGACGGCCAGGTCACCGCGATCGTCAACGGCGAGATCTACAACCAGCGCCAGCTGCGCGAGCGGCTGGAGGAGCGCGGCCACCGCTTCGCGACCCACTCGGACAGCGAGGTCGTGGTGCACTCGTACGAGGAGCACGGCACGGGCTGCGTTCGCCACCTGAGCGGGATCTTCGCCTTCGCGCTCTGGGACGAGCGCCGGCGCCGGCTCGTCGCCGCCCGCGACGCCTTCGGCGTGAAGCCGCTGTACTGGTGGACCGACGGCCGGCGCGTCGCGCTCGCCTCCGAGATCGGAGCGCTGCTCGCGGCCGGGCTCGTCGATGCGCGGGTCGATCGCGTGGCGCTCGACCACTACCTCGCCTGCCGTTTCGTGCCCGCGCCGAGGACTCTCTTCGACGGCATCCGGAAGCTGCCCGCCTCCTCGACGCTGATCGTCGAGGAGAACGGCGCGCCGCGCGTCGAGGGCTGGCGCGAGGCGCCCGGCACGCCGTTCGAGGGCGCGGGCGACGACGAGCTCGCCGGCCAGCTCGCCGAGCGCTTCACCGACGCGGTCGAGCGCCAGATGATGTCGGACGTCCCCTACGGCGCGTTCCTGTCGGGAGGCGTCGACTCCGCGGCCGTCGTGGCCGCCATGGCCGCCCGCTCGGACTCCCCTCCCACCACCTTCACGATCGGCTTCCCGGGCCACGGCGAGGAGCTCGACGAACGCGAGCCGGCGGCCGAGAGCGCCCGCCTGATCGGCACGGATCACCACTCGACCACCACGACGCGGATGGACTTCCTCTCGGAGCTTCGGCGCAGCGTGCCGCGGCTCGAGGAGCCCTGCGGCATCCCGAGCGCGCCGGCGCTCATGCAGCTGTCGCTCTTCGCGTCCAGCCGCGTGAAGGTCGTGCTGGCGGGTCAGGGAGCCGACGAGCCGCACGGCGGCTACGGACGCCATCAGGCCGCCGCGGTCCTCGACCGGCTGCGACTCGTCCCGGCGGCCGCCGCCGCGCCGGCCGCGGCGCTGGCCCGGGCGCTGCCGCGCGCCGCCCGCGCCCGCCGCACCGCGCACGTGCTCGGCGGCCGCGGCGACGCCGAGCGTCTGCTGCGCCTCGTCGAGATCACCGACGCGCCGGTGCGCGCCGCCCTGCTCGACACCCGCGCCCGCGGCAGCGAGGCGACGGCAGAGCGCCTCGAGCACGCCCGCTCCGTCCTCGCGGACGTCCCCGGCCGCGGCCTGCTCGAGCAGGCGCTCTACCTCGACACCCACATGTTCCTGCCGGACGGGATCCTGATCTGCAACGACAAGATGTCGATGGCCGCCGGGCTCGAGCTGCGCGTGCCGTTCCTCGACCTCGACCTGATGCGCTTCGTCGAGCGCATCCCCGCGAGCGCCCGGGTTAGGCCGCGGGCGGGCAAGCGCCTCCAGCGCATGGCGATGGAGCGCATCCTGCCGCCGGGCATCGCCGGACGGCCCAAGCACGGCTTCGCGACCCCCTACGACGACTGGCTGCGCGCCTCGCTCGGCGAGGAGGTGGAGCGCCGCTATGCCCCCGGCTCGGCGCTCGGCGCGCTGATCGAGCCGAGCGCGGTCGCGAGGCTGGTCGCCGAGCACCGGCGCGGGCGCGCGGACCACAAGGCGATCCTCTACTGCCTGCTCGAGCTCTCCGAATGGCACGCCGCCTTCGTCGAGGCCCGCGAGCCCGTTGCGGCGTGAAGCGCATCCTCTACGTGCACTCGCGCAAGGCGAGCTTCGTGGCGATCGACCGCGACATCCTCGGCGAGCGCTACGAAGTCGAGGACCTCTACCAGCCGGGGCGGCTGCCGAACCCGCTGAAGGTCATCGGCGGAGTGCTGCGCGCGGACCTCGTGTTCGGCTGGTTCGCCTCCTGGCACACGTTCTTCCCGATCACGCTCGCCTGGTTGCTGCGTAAGCCCTCGGTCCTCGTGATCGGCGGCTTCGACGTCGCGAACATGCCGGACATCCGTTATGGGCACCAGCAGGGCGGGCTGCGCAGGCTCGCGAGCCGCTGGCTGTTCCGCCGTGCGCGCCGGCTCGTCACCAACTCGAACTACTCGCTGAGCGAGATCGAGCGCAACACGCCCATCCCGGCCTCGGCGGTGACGGTGATCCACCACGGCGTGCCGGATCCCTTCGGCGAGCTGCCGGCCGAGGCGAAGCAGCGGGTGGCGCTGACCGTCGGTGCGATCGACCGGGGGACGCTCGTGCAGAAGGGGCAGCTGCCGTTCGCGCGGGCGTCGCGCGAGCTGCCGGACGTGCGCTTCGTGCTCGCCGGCAAGTGGCTCGACGAGGCGGTCGAGGAGCTGCGTGCCGCCGCAGGCGCGAACCTCGAGCTCACGGGCTGGCTCTCGGACGAGCAGCTGCTCGACGCCTATCGCGGCGCAGCCGTCTACGTTCAGGCCTCGCGCCATGAGGGCTTCGGGCTGGCCGTGGCGGAGGCGATGCTCGCCGGCTGCGTGCCGGTCGTCATGAACGTGACGGCGATGCCCGAGGTGGTCGGCGACGCGGGCGTGCTGATCGAGTCGCAGGATCCCGAGGCCGTCGCGGCGGGAATCAGGGAGGCCCTCGAGCTCGGCCCGCCGGCGTCCGCGGCGGCGCGCGAGCGTATCCTCACGGCCTTCCCGATGGACGGCCGCCGCGAGGGGATTCTGCGAGTGGTGGAGGAGGCCCTGGATGGCTGACCTCCCCGACCTGGGCGCCTGGCGCCGCCTGCGCGAGCGCCGCCGCCAGCGCGAGGCGCTGCTGCTCGACCTCGGCGCGCTCGTCTACGAGCTCCACCGCCAGGGCCGGCGCGCGCCCGAGCTGCTTCAGGAGAAGGCGATCGAGCTCGGCAAGGTCGACCGGGATGTGCGCGCGCTCGAGGAGTCGCTCGGGCGGTGATCGACGAGCGCGACACGCCCGCGGGCGAGGCGGAGGCGACGGGAGCCGCGCCCGAGCCGGCGGGGCCGGCCTGCCGCTCTTGCGGCGCCCCCGTCGACGCGCGCCAGCTCGTCTGCCTCGAGTGCGGCGCGCGGGTCGCCCTCAAGGAGCACCGCTCCTGGGCCACCGAGCCGCTTGCGCCGATCGCGGCGCTGCTCGTCGTCGTGATCGTGATCGGCGCCGGCCTGTTCGGCTTCGCGATCTCCGAGCTGACGAGCGACGACGGCGGCGGCGGCGGCGAGGCCGCCCAGGCGCCGGCGGCGGACACCGAGAGCGCTCCGGACGCCGAGGGGCCGGCGGTCGTGTCGGGCGAGGGCCAGGGCACGGAGCGCTCGCCCGAGCCCGCGCCCGCTGAGGAGCCCGCGGCGAACCCGAACGCGATCCCCGGCTGGCCCGCCGGGATCAGCGCTCACACCGTGGTCCTCGTCACGACGAGCGACGAGCCGGGCGCCCGCAACGTCGCCCGCGAGGCGCGCCGCGCAGGGCTCGAGGCGGGCCTGATCAGGTCCGAGCCCTACAACCTCGGCACCGGCCTCTGGATCGTGTTCACGGGCCGTTTCGACACGCGAGAGGGCGCCGTCCGCCAGGCGGCGGGGCTCCAGCAGCAGTACCCGGGTGCCTATCCCCAGCTCATTCAGAGAGCCCAGTAGCGCCCGAGCGCGGAGGCGGCGCGCTCGGCGAGCGGATGCCGCTGCCCGACCGGAGGTGGGGGCTCGTCCCCGGCCAGCCCGCTCATCGTCTCGGCGACCGACTCGGCGAGCGCCTGGAGGTCATAGCCGCCCTCGAGCACGGCGCCGGCCGGAGCGCCGAGCTCCTCCCCGAGCGCGTGGACCTGCCGTGCCAAGGCGCCGAAGGACTCCGTCGTGAGCGCCAGCCCGCCGAGCGGATCGTCCAGGTGCGCGTCGAAGCCCGCCGAGATCAGGATCAGGTCGGGGCGGTACTGGCGCGCGGCCGGCGCCACCACGTGCTCGACCAGCGACAGGAAGGCTGCCTCACCGGTCCCGGCAGGCACCGGCAGGTTGAGCGAGTAGCCCTCCCCCGGCCCCGAGCCGACGTCGCCGAGCGCACCGGAGCCGGGCCAGAACGGGTACTGGTGGATGCTCGCGAACAGCACCTCGGGCGACTCGTGGAAGATCGTGTTGGTGCCGTTGCCATGGTGGACGTCCCAGTCGAGCACGAGCACCCGCTCCGCCCCGAGCGCGTCCAGCGCGTGGCGCGCGGCGATCGCGACGGTGGCGAACAGGCAGAAGCCCATCGCGCGTTCGGGCTCGGCGTGGTGGCCGGGCGGGCGCAGCACCGATAGGCCCGTGCGCTCGCCCTCCCGCAACAGCGCCTCCGCGAGCGCGCAGGCGCCGCCGGCGGCGCGCACTGCCGCCTCATACGAGCCGGGGCTCGTCGGCGTGTCGAGATCGAAGGGGGCTGAGCGAGCGCTCATCTCGCGGACCCGTTCGACGTACGCGGGCGGGTGCACGCGCAGGAGTTGCTCCTCGGTGGCGCGCGGCGCCTCTTTCAGGTCCCAGCCGAGCCACTCGCGGGCTTCGAACTCGGCCTCGATCGCGCGGATGCGGTCCGCCCGCTCGGGATGCCCGCGGCCGGTGTCGTGCTCGAGCGACGAGGGATGGCGCAGGTAGACGGGCACGGGCGGCCGGTACGGTACCTGCGCGCCGTGGAGGAGCCCATCCGCACCGATGTCGCAGTCGTGGGCGCCGGCGCCGCCGGCCTCTACGCAGCGCTCGTGGCCGCGCGGGAGGGAGCGCGGGTGGCGCTCGTAAGCCGCTCGCCGCTGGCGCAGACCGCCAGCTTCTGGGCCCAGGGCGGCATCGCCGCGGCGCTCGCCGAGGACGACTCGCCGGAACTGCACATCGAGGACACGATCAAGGCGGGGCGGGAGCTGGCCCGGGCGAGCGCCGTGCGGGTGCTCTGCGAAGACGCGCCCGCGAGCGTTCACGATCTCCAAGAGCTCGGCGTGCAGTTCGACGCGGACCGCTCTGGCCATCTCGCGCTCGGGCTCGAGGGCGGGCACTCGCGCCGGCGCATCGTCCACGCCGGCGGCTCCGCGACGGGTCGCCGGATCACGCGCGATCTGTCGGCACTCGCCGCCACCGGCGACCGCATCACCGTGTTGGAGCCGCTCGTCGCCACGGCACTCCTCCGCCACGACGGCCGCTGCGTCGGGCTCGTCGCCCGCTCGCGCGACGGCGAGGACCGGCGCCTGCTTGCGCGATCCGTCATCCTCGCCACCGGCGGGATGGCCGCGCTGTGGCGGCGCACGACCAACCCGCGTGGCGCGATCGGCGCGGGCCTGACGCTCGCCGATGCCGCCGGCGCGCGGCTCGCCGATCTCGAGTTCATGCAGTTCCACCCGACGGCGCTGCGGCGGGACGGCCCGCGCGACGGCTTCCTCATCACCGAGGCGGTGCGCGGCGAGGGCGCGAAGCTGCTGAACGCCGCCGGCGAGCGCTTCGTCGACGAGCTGGCGCCGCGTGACCAGGTGGCCCTCGCGATCCAGTCCGAGCTCGACGCGACCGGCGCGCCGTCGGTCGACCTCGACATGCGCGCGCTCGACCTGGGCCGCTTCCCCAACATCGCCGCCGCGCTCACCGAGGTGGGCGTCGACCCGGCGCGCGAGCTCATCCCGGTCGCCCCCGCCGCGCACTACACGATGGGCGGCGTGGCGGCGGATCTCGAGGGCAGGTCGTCGCTGCCCGGGCTCTACGCGGTGGGCGAGTGCGCCTGCACCGGCCTTCACGGCGCCAACCGGCTCGCCTCGAACTCCCTGGCGGAGTGTTTCGTGTTCGGCCGCCGCGCCGGGCTCGCCGCCACGGCCGACCCCGAGCCGCCCGCCGGCGCCGCACCCGCCGAGCCGCAGGCCCCTGGACTGCCACCGGACGAGACGCGCGCCGCGCTGTGGTCTGGCGCCGGCCTGCTGCGCGACCCGGAGCGGCTGCGCACCCTCCTCGACGACCCCTATCCGCTCGCCCGCCTGATCGCGGCCTCCTGCCTCGCTCGCGCGGAGAGCCGCGGCGCCCACCAGCGCGTCGACCAGCCGGAGCGCGATCCGTCGCTCGACCTCATGCATACGCTGGTGGGCGCCGGCCGTGAGCCCGCATTCGAGCGTTGGGAATGAACGGCCAGACCCCTCTCCACGAGCTCTTCACGGAGTCGATGACGGTCCTCGCGTCCGGTGTGGCCGTGATCACCGCGCGCCGCGCCGACGGCCGGCCCTGCGGGATCGCCGCCACCTCGCTCAGCTCGTACAGCGCGCACCCGCCCTCGCTGCTCGTCTCGGTCTGGCACGAGTCGCGCTGCCACGACGCGCTCGCGCAGTCCGAGCACTTCGGCGTCCACCTGCTGAAGAGCGACGAGCTGCATCTGGCCCAGCGCTTCGCCGACCGCGCCGATCCGGACAAGTTCGCCGGGCTCGACTGGTCCTGGGACGACGACGTCCCCGAGCTCGGCGGGACGCTCGCCTACCTGCGCTGCCGGCGCGCGGAGAACTTCGCGCGCTACGACCACACGGTCCTGATCGGCGACCTCGAGCGCGGCCGGCTCGAGGAGGGGCACCCGCTCGTCTACGCGCGCAGGCGCATGGACTGGCTCATGCAGCCGATGCAGTAGCCAGCGGAACCCCGATCACCTTCAGCCGGCGCGACAGCGCGCTGTACGCGAACTCGGCCTGCTCCTGCGAGCTGTAGCCGAAGAACTCGTACTCGTCCCCGAGCGCGTATCCCTTCGGCACCAGCACGCCGGCTGCGATCGGGAGCAACTCGTTCAGCGTCGCCTGCACCCGCGCCCGCATGCGCTCGTCCGCGCACTTCTGCTGGAGGAACCAGGTGCCGTAGGCGACGTGCCGGTGCTCGTCGCGGGCGATGTTCCCGAAGCCCTCCTGGAAGCCCGGCAGCAAGCCCTGCTTCTCGTAGTAGTCGAGCATGAAGTGCTGCCCTGTCAGCGCCAGCGTCCCCTCGATGACCATGTGGTAGGCGGTCACGAAGTCGACCTTGGCGTCCAGGTCCGACGGGTCGGCGATCAGGCGCTCGCCTGCCCTGACCAGGCGCTCGTCGAAAAGCTCGACGAAGGCGTCGGTCACGTCCGACCGCGATGCGGCCAGCCGATCCTGGATGCCGCCACGGGTCCCGGCAACCTCGCGGAACCAGCGGTCGAAGAACTGCATGTGGCGCGCCTCGTCCACCTGCTGGGTGGTCAGGAACGCCTCCTCCCGCTCGTCCTCATAGGCCATGACGAGGCCGGAGAACTGGGTCGTCACGCGCTCCTCGCCGACGAAGAACGATGAGAGTCCCCAGAGGTGCTCCTCCTTGTCCTCCTTGGGCATGGCGGCCCACTGCTCCTTGTCGCGCTCGAGGTCGATCGCCTGCGACTGCCACTGCTGGCGCTCCCACAGCTCGTAGAGCTGCTGCGGCTCCATCAGCTTGAGCGTGCGGTTGAGATACGCGTCGTCCGTGATGGTGGCGGGGTCGCCCTGGCTGGTGAGGTCGAGCAGACTGGCCATTCGGGCATCGTAACTGCTTAACACCAACTCAACATTGGGCTCGTTCCAGCTTGCCGGAGGCATTACACGGCAGGAGGCCCGATCCGATGTATCAGTTCAGTCGCTCGCTGTACCGCCAATTGGCAGGGGACGTCGTGCCCGGCAGGGGCGAGCACGTCACCGTCACGCGGCAGCGGTTTCTCAGGACCTGCGAGCTGTCGATGGAGCGCCTGGCGCTCGACCGGCACTACTTCGCCAAGCCCGTGAAGACGCTGTTCAACGACATCCGTCATTTCTTTCCGATGGCGGAGCAGCTGCGCGTCTACCGCCTGTGCAGCGAGCACATGGAGGTGGCGGTCGAGTACGTCGACGCGCGGCTACGGACCGGTGCCACCTTCGACGGGAGCCCGGCATGCTGTCACGCCAGCACTCGCAGGGGCAGCGCGTGCCAGCGGGTGCCGCTGCCGGGCCTGAAGTACTGCCCGTCGCACAAGCACCTCGAGGACGTCGCGGCGGTGGCGGCCGCCTGAAACGCATAGCGTCCACCCCGAGATGATCCTCGGGGTGGACGTGGGCGGCACCTTCACCGACGCCGTCCTCTTGACCGACGAGCGGGCGGTCACCGGGAAGGCGCCGACCACGCCGGAGGACCAATCCGAGGGGGTCGCGAACGCCGTGCGCGAGGCGCTCGGCGCGGCCGGCGCGGAGGCCCGGGACGTCGGGCGCTTCGTCCACGGCATGACTGTCGGCACCAACGCGCTGCTCGAGGGCAAGGTGGCGAAGACGGCGCTGCTCGCGACCGAGGGCTTCGTCGACCTCGAGGAGCTCGGCCGTCAGGCCCGGCCCGACCTCTACCGCCTCTGCGCCGGGCACCCGCCACCGCTCGTGCCCGCAGAGCTGCGCGTGCCCGTCCGCGAGCGCTGCGGCCCAGAGGGCGTCCTGCGCGAGCTCGAGGAGGACGAGCTGCGCGAGGCGGTCGGCAAGCTCGACGTGGAGTCCGTGGCGATCTGCCTGCTCTGGGGCTTCCGCCACCCCGAGCACGAGCGGCGTGTGGCGGAGCTGACCGGCGAGGCCCTGCCGGAGGCCCACGTATCCACCTCTCACGAGACCGCCGGCGTGTTCCGCGAGTACGAGCGCTGCGCCACCACGGTCGTCGACGCCGCGCTCTCACCGCTGCTGCGCGGCTACCTCGAGCGGCTCGCCGAGCGCGCCCGCGAGGAGGGGCTGCCGGTACCGGAGATCATGCTCTCGAGCGGCGGCATCGCCGACAGCGCCACCGCCGCCCGCCACGGCTCCTGGACCGTGCTGTCCGGGCCGGCCGGCGGCGCCGTCGGCGCCGCGGCGATGTCCGCGCTCGCCGGAGCCGGCGACGTCGTCGGCCTCGACATGGGCGGCACCTCCTGCGACGTGTCGGTCGCGCTCGACGGCCGCGTCGAGGTGAGCGGCGGCCGCGAGGTCGGCGGCCGAGCGCTGGCGCTGCCTATGGTCGACGTGCACACGGTCGGCGCCGGCGGCGGCAGCATCGCGTGGCGCGACCCCGGCGGCGCCCTGCGCGTCGGGCCGCGCTCGGCCGGGGCCGACCCGGGCCCGGCCTGCTACGGCCGCGGCGGCGAGGAGCCGACGGTCACCGACGCGAACCTGCTGCTCGGCTACCTCGATCCCGGCTCGCCGCTCGCGGGCGACGTCGAGCTCGACCGCGAGGCGGCGGAGCGAGCCGTGGGCCGGCTCGGCGAGGAGCTCGGGCTCTCGCTCGAGGAGACGGCCGCGGGGATCGCCCGTGTGGCGAACACCGAGATGGCCCAGGCGGTGCGGGTGGTGACGGTCGAGCGCGGCGTCGACCCGCGCGACCTGGCCATGGTCGCCTTCGGCGGCGCCGGCCCGCTGCACGCCGCCGCGATCGCCGAGGAGCTCGGGATGACGCGCGTGGTCGCGCCGGTCGCCTCCGGCGTGCTTTCGGCCCTCGGCCTCGTCGTCTCCGAGCGCCGCCGCGACGTCGTCGAGAGCGTGCTGCTGGCGGGCGGCGACCTGACGAAGGAGAGCGTCGCCGAGATCGTCGAGCGGCTCGGCGACCGCGGCCGCGATGAGATGGACGCCCCGGACGCCGAGCTGCGCGCCACCTACGAGCTGCGCTACTCGGGCCAGGCCTTCGAGTTGGCGATCGAGAGCGAGCTCGAGCCCGACCCGGGCAAGCTGCGCCACGACTTCGATGCCGCCCACACCGAGCGCTATGGCTACGACGATCCCGGCGCGGAGCTCGAGCTCGTCACCGTGCGCGTGACGGCGGCCCTGCCCGGAAGCGACCCGCGCGAGACCGAACCGGAGGACGCCGTGGAGCGCGGCACGCGCGAGCTGCGCTTCGGCGACGAGGTCGTGAACGGGAAGGTGCTCGGCCCGGGCCGCGCGGAGGTCGACGGCCCGGCGATCTTCGAGCTTCCGGGCGCGACGCTGGTGGTGCCAACCGGCTGGCGGGCCGAGGGCGGCGGCGACGCGGTGGTGATGGAGAAGGCCTCCGAATCGTGAGCCTCGACCCGATCACGCTCCAGGTGATGGTCGGCGCGCTGCGCGCGGCCTGCGACGAGATGGGCGTCGTGCTCGTGCGATCTGCCCACTCGGCGAACATCAAGGAGCGCCGCGACGCCTCCACCGGCCTGTTCGACGCCGACGGCCAGATGGTCATGCAGGCGGAGCACATCCCCGTGCACCTCGGGGCGATGCCCGCCTCGGTAGAGGCGGTCCTCGGCGAGGACCACTCGCCGGGCGACGCCTGGATCCTCAACGACCCCTACCGCGGCGGCACCCACCTGCCCGACATCACGGTCGTGTCGCCGCTGTTCGTGGACGGCGAGCTGGCCGGGTTCGCCGCCAGCCGCGCGCACCACGCCGACGTCGGCAGCCCGGTGCCGGGCAGCCTGCCGGTCGACTCGCGCACGCTCGCGGACGAGGGTGTCGTGATCTCCCCGACGCGGCTCGCGCGCGAGGGCGAGCTCGACCGCAAGCTGCTCGAAGAGCTGACCTCGCAGATGCGCGGGCCGCGCCAGCGCGAGGCCGACCTGCGCGCGCAGCTCGCCGCCAACCGCTCCGGGGGCGAGCGCCTCTCCGCCCTGGCCGAGCGGCACGGGCTCGACACGCTGCGCGAGGCGATGACCGAGACGCTCGACTATGCCGAGCGGCGCACCCGCGCGCGCATCGACGAGCTCGAGGACGGCGAGCGCGAGGCGACCGACGTGCTCGAGGCCCCGAACGAGGACCTCGAGCTGCAAGTGCGCGCGACGGTCTCGGGCGACGAGCTCGAGCTCGACTTCTCCGGGAGCGCCGGCCAGTACGACGGCAACCTCAACTGCCCGCTGGCGGTGACCCTGTCCGCGTCCTACTTCGCCCTGCGCGTCCTCACCGACCCCGACGTCCCGCCCTGCGCCGGCGCCTACCGGCCGCTGAAGGTGACCGTGCCGGAGGGGTCAGTGCTGAACGCGCGGCCGCCGGCCGCCGTCGTGGCGGGCAACACGGAGACCTCGTCACGGGTGGCCGACCTGGTGCTGAAGGCGTTCGGCCGTGCGCTGGGCCAGGGCACGATGAACAACGTCGCGCTCGGGAACGACGACTTCACCTACTACGAGACGCTCGGCGGCGGCCAGGGCGCCTGCCCCGACGCGGACGGGCCGAGCGCCGTCCACGTGGCGATGTCGAACACGCTCAACACGCCGATCGAGGCGCTCGAGCTGGAGTTCCCGCTGCGGGCGGTCGAATACGCCGTGCGTCGCGGCTCGGGAGGCGCCGGCAGGCATCGCGGCGGAGACGGCGTCGTGCGCGAGCTCGAGGCGCTCGAGGAGATGAACTACTCGCTGGCAACCGAGCGCCGCCGCCACGCCCCGCCGGGCGCTGAGGGTGGGGAAGCGGGCGCTCCTGGTAGGAACCTCCTGAACGGGGACGAGCTCGGGCCGAAGGTGTCCGGCACCCTTCGTCCCGGCGACCGGTTGCGAATCGAGACCCCGGGAGGTGGGGGATTTGGCCATCGATAACTGCGAAGCTGGACTGGTGACCAGCGGTGAGTCGGCAGATGGCATCTAAGACTGAGCGGATTGCCTTCTTCGGGCTCGGGATCATGGGCGGTCCGATGGCGGCCAACCTCGCCCGGGCCGGCTTCGACCTGTCCGTATGGACCCACACGGAGGGCAAGGCAGAGCGCTTCGCGGCCGACCACGGTGTCCGCGCCGCCTCCACCCCGGCCGAGGCTGCCGCGGGCGCCGACGCGGTGATCTCGATCGTCCCCGACGCCCCACAGGTCGAGTCGGTGCTCTTCGGCGATGCGGGGGCGGCGCCGGCGCTCGCGCCCGGAGCGCTCGTCGTCGACATGTCGACGATCGCGCCGAGCGCCTCGGTACTGATCGGCGAGCGGCTTGAGGGCGAGGGCCACGAGTTCCTCGAGGCGCCCGTGTCCGGCTCGCGCCCGAAGGCCGAGGACGGGACGCTCACGATCATGGCCGGCGGCACGGAGTCCGCCTTCAACCGCGCCCGCCCGCTCTTCGACGTCATGGGCGAGCGGATCGTCCACGTTGGCCCGCCGGGCCACGGCCAGCTCGCGAAGCTGCTGACGAACGTCATGGGCGCCGTCAACGCGGCGGCCGTCGCCGAGACCGTCGTGGCGGTGCGAGCGGCCGGCATCGACCCCGACGCGTTTCTCGAGGTGGCTGCCGGCAGCGCAGGCAACTCGGCCGTGCTCGCGCTGAAGGCGAGGCCGATGTTCGACGAGAGCTTCGAGCCGCTCTTCAAGCTCGAGCACATGTTGAAGGACGTGCGTCACTGCCTCGCCGAGGCGGACGCGCTCGGCGTGAAGCTTCGCCTGGGCGCGCTCGCCGAGACCCTCTACGCGAAGGCTGCGGAGGAGGGTCACGGCGGAGAGGACTTCGCCGCCGTTCTGAGAGCCGTCGACTGACTGGTGAGAACGTGGCATTCGCCACGAAATTTCGCTTGCGCATGCGGCTTTCGTTCGCAACAATGGCCGCCCGCGTCCCCACAGAGAACCGGTTTTCAGAATTCTGGACGCGGCTTTGGAGGTTTCTCTCGTCTATGCCAGTTGCACTGAAGGAATGGGCCGTCACCGTGCGCGCCCTCGCTGAGGGCGAACAGCTCGTCACGCTCCGCAAGGGCGGAATCCGTGAGGAGAACAAGCATTTCGAGATCGAGCACGACCGTTTCTTCCTCTATCCGACCTTTGATCACCAGCGCAACGACCTGATCCGGCAGTCGCACGTCCCGGAGCTCGCCCGCGCCCTCGAAGAGGGCGTCTGGCCCGAGAACGAGCCGCCGGCGGAGGCGCTCATCCAGGAGGGCGGAATCCCCCAGCCCGAGCGGGTTCGCATCCGCGCCTGGGCCGAGGTGGCCTCGAGCTACCTGATCACCGACCCGCGTGCGATCGACGCGCTCTCGCCGTATTACATCTGGACCACCGACTACGCGGAGAAGCGCCTGCACTGGAAGCGCCGCCATCCGCTGCACGTGATGCTGCTCCGCACGTACCGGATCCCGCGGCCCGTGACCGTCAAGGTCCGCCCCGAGTACCACGGCTGCCGCTCGTGGCTCGAGCTCTACCGCGACCTCCCGTTCGAGGGCACCCCGGTCCTCTCCGACGAGGAGTTCGAGCGCGCCTCGGAGCAGATCGAGGCGATCGCGTCGGACGCGGTACCGGTCCTGGCTTAGCGTCCCTCGGGCCCGGCCTTCGTCCGGGACCGAGCTTCACCTTGGCGCCCTGACCACCTCCTGGGTGGTCTATCGACCAAGGTTCGTCGGAGCGGGGCCATCATCGCTTCGCGCAGCACCAGCCGGAAAGACGCGGGAAGCCCGCCCCTGTCGCGCCCGGGTCGAGCTGGCGTGACACCCCCGCAAACGCCCGCGGCCGGCCGGCACCGATCAGCAGCCACTGGTTCGCCTCCGGCCAGCCGACGAGGAGCCGGCGCCCGTTCGGCGACCAGGCGAGCTCGCGGAATGTGCCCGAGCCGGTGAACAGATCGCGCGACCGGTCGAGCGCCAGCGGCATCGCGATCACCGACGACACCCCGTTCCTCACGACGGCCACGGCGGCGCGGCGCGCGCGCGGCTGGAGCGCCATCGTGAGCGCCCGCGCTCCCGCGGGCAGCGCGCGCCGGGCGACCGGCGTGCCGTCGCGTGCGAGGACGAGCAGGCCCCGCGGCGTCAGTGCGGCGAGCCGGCGGCCGTCCTCGGTCCAGCCGAGGGCGAGCGGCGCGGCCCCGGTCGGCGCCCGCCACAGCCTGCGGCCGCTGTCGGCGTCGACGGTGACGATGGCGCGGGCGGTCGCGTACGTGAGCACGTAGTCGCGGCCGGGCCTCCACGCCGGCGTCACGCGAGCGGCGCCGCGGGCCACGGGATGGTCGAGACCGCCGCTCCCGTCCACGACGCGCACGCCGGCGCTCGCCCCGCGGCGCTCCAGATAGGCGATGCGGAAGCCGTCGCCGAGGGACCAGGCCGGGCGTGTGAGCCGGCCCGGGCGGCTGAGCGACCAGCGTGGCTCGCCGTCCGGCTCCATCGCCGTGATCCGGCGGCCGCGCGTGCCGACGACGAAGAGTCCATGCGGGGACCAGCTCACCTCGCTGTAGTCGCCGAGCCGGCGCACGCCGCCGCCGGGGTTGACCACCCACGCGCCCGAATCGGACACCGCGAGCAGGCGCCCGCCGCCCGGGAAGCCGCGCAGCGTCGGCTGGGTCTTCTCGGGCCCGAGCCCGATCCGCTTCTCGATCCACTCGCCCACCTCGGCGCCGGCGGGCGTGAGAAGCGCCGCGAGTGCGACGGCGAGCAGGCCGGTCACGAGCGCGACGCGCACGAGCGGACGCGGACGGCGTCGCAGAGGAGCGCGCTCGGCGAAGGCCGCCTCGACGATCGCCCAGCTGCGTGCCTCGGCCGCCGGCTCGTCAGGAGCCTCGCGTTCGCGCAGCTCCGAGCGCACCCGCTCCTCGATCCCCGCGCTCATGACGGCTCCTCCAGCAGCTCGCGGAGCCGGTCGAGAGAGCGGCGCAGGCGCGAGTTGACGGTGCCGCGCGGCAGCTCGAGCGCCCGGGCGATCTCACCCGGCGTGTACTCGAACAGGTAGCGCAGCGCAACGATCGCCCGCTGCTCCGGGCCGAGCTCGCGCAGCGCTCCGATGAGCTCGTCCGAGAACGGCAGCGAGGGTCGGTCGGGCGGCGCCTGCTCGGGCGCCGCGGCTGCGGCGTCCACCTCGCGCCGGAGCGTGCGGGCCCGGCTCACGTCGATCGCCCGGTTGACGGCGATGCGGTGCATCCAGGGCCCGAACGGGCGCCGCCGGTCGAACCGGTCGAGCGCCCGGACGGCCGCGAGGAACGCCTCCTGGGCGATGTCCTCGGCGACCGCCGCGTCGTGCACCACCAGGTAGGCCGCGCGGTAGGCGCGCGGCCACTCGCGCCTGAAGAGCGTCTCGAGCGCTTCGACCGAGCCGCGCTGGGCCGCGCGTACAAGGCGGCGCTCGGCGACCTGGCGCTCCTCGCGTGCGCGCACGAGCGCTCCCGGCGCCGCAGCCGCGGCGGGCGTCAAGGCCACGGGCCGGTCCGTACTCACACTGGCGGCAGAGCTTTGCACGCGCTTCACCCGTAGTCACTACGGACGTGGGCGCCGCGGAGGTCCCTGCGCGCCGTGCAACAGTTGGACCGTGTCCTGGGTCGAGTCCTACTCGCAGGCGTTCTCGGCGCGCCACGACTCCTCGCAGTCCGGCGAGGCCAACGCCGTGCTCGCATCGCTCGAGGTGTTCCGCGACGAGCTCGGGGGCCTCTTTCCGGAGCTCCCGGAGGAGATCGCCGTCGTCCTTCATCCGCGCTCGGCGGCGCTGACGCTCGCCCATCCGTGGCTCCCGCTCGCCCGGCGTGTCAGCGCCCCGGCCGGCCGCCGCTACTTCGCCGGCTGGTTCACAGAGACCGACATCCACGTGCTGTCGCCGCCGGCGCTCGAGCGCAGGGCCTCGAACGTCGAGGGCTCGCGCGATGCGCTCCTGCTCTCACCGCTCCACGAGTACGCCCACGTCGTGCTCGGCGCCAACAGCGATGACCTGCCGCCGCCGTTCTCCGTGGCGGCGTTCCGCCGCTACGTACGCTGGGCGTGGCTGTGCGAGGGGGCCGCCACCTGGCTCTCGGGGCAGACGCCCCACCTGCGCGCGGCGATCGTGCGGCGTCTGCGCGAGGGCCGGCGGCCCGAGTTCCCGCCGGCCGCGGCCGACGCCATGCTGCTCGGCGGGACGATCTTCGAGATGCTCGAGCGCGAGGCCGGGGCACGCACCGCGGCGGGGCTCGCCAGCGGGCCGCTCGACCGCGGCGCGCGCTCGCTGCTCGTCGACGCCTTCGGGCGTCAGCTCGCCGCGATCGAGCGGGACTGGCGCGCGGAGCTCGACTCGCTCTCGGCTGCCTGAGGGGCGCGCGCGGCGCGCAGCGCCGCCCCGACCTGGTCGGCAATCGTCTGCATGAGGCGCACGTCGTCGTCGTCGAACGCGTCGGCGCGCACTTCCTCGATGTCGATCGCGCCCCACAGCTCCGTGCCCACCCAGATCGGCGTGGCGAGCTCCGAGCGCACCTCCGCGAGCCCGGGCACGAGCCGGTAGTCGGGCTCAGAGCGTACGTCGCCCGAATGCACCGCGCGGCGCTCGCGGACGCAACGCCCGATCAGGCCCGACTCGAGCGGCTGCGCCCAGCGATCTACGCCGAGCCGCCGCAGCGCTACTCCGCGCATGGCGACACTCTCGACGTAGCCGTCACCGCGCACGCGCAGCACCGCCGTGAGCGCGAACTGGAACGCGCGCTGGACCTCGTTGACCGCCGCCTGCACGATCTCCTGCTCGTCGTCGAGCACCGCGAGCTGTGACGCCACGGTTCCCGCGAGCGCCAGCTGGCGCGTCCGCTTTCGAAGCTCAACCGCCTGCTCGCGCGCGCGATCGATCCAGGCGCGCGCGTCGAGGTCGAGCTCGGGCCCCGGCTCGGCTCGCGCCTGGGCCGACGCCACGAAGAGCCTGGGCAGCTCCGAGCTGCGCACGGCCGTGCCGCGCCCGCCGTGCTGCTTGCCATAGCGGAGCGCCCTGTCGGCGCGCTCGATCAGCGCCGTCACCCCCTCGCCCTCCTGCCACTCGGCCACGCCTGCGGTCGCGGTGCCCTCAGCCGGCGTGTAGTCGAGCTTCCCGAAGGCGCGCTCGACGCCCTCGATCGCCCGCGCCGCGACCTCGGCGGCCTCGCGCTCGTCGGAGTCGACCGCGACGATCGCGAACTCATCGCCCCCGTAGCGTCCGACGAGGTCGTATGTGCGCACGCTGTGCCGCAGCGCGCGGCCGACCCGGCGCAGGAGCTCGTCGCCGGCGAGGTGCCCGTGGCGCTCGTTCACCTGCTTGAAGTAATCGAGATCCAGGATCGCGAGCGCGAAGCCGTGGCCCGTGCGCCGGCAGCGCTCGAGCTCGCGTCGCAACGTGTCGTGGAGCGCGGCATGGTTGAGGCAACCGGTGAGGGCATCGGTGCGGGCGGCGAGCATCAGGCCGGCGTGCACGCTCGCGTTTCGGCAGGCGGCGGCAGCCAGGTCCGCGAACGCCTCGAGCAGCGCGAGGTCGTCGCGCGTCACGAGATGGGGTGTGAAGTGGCCCACCGCCAGGGCGCCGCGCAGCTCGCGGTCCCAGTGCATCGGGACGGCAAGCGAGCTCTTGACCTGCGTGAACGGCGCGAGCGAGACCGGTCGCGCGAGCGCTTGGTAGTCGTTCGTGAGCATCGACTCGCCGCGCTCGGCGACCTTCCCCACGAGCCCCTCGCCGGTCTCGACGCGCGCCCCGATCATCTCCGCGCCGAGCCCGTAGGTGGCCTCGAAGCGCAGCCCCTCGGCTGCGTTGCCGAGAAAGACGTTCGCGTAGTCGGCGTCGAGGATGCGCGCGGCCTCCTCGCAGATGCGCACGAGCACGCGGTTGAGGTCGAGGCTCTCGCTGAGCGTCCGCGACGCCCGCGTGAGCGAGGCCTGGCGCGCGTGCCGGGCCGCGCTCTCGGCGGCAAGCTCCAGCTGTGCGAGGCCGGCGCCGGCCGCCGTGGCGAACGCCCGCGCGACCTCGAGGTCCTCCGCCCCGACCTCGAGCTGCTCGCTCGCGTCGGTCAACACGAGCACGTGCCGGATGCGCTCCCTCACCCTCATCGGCAGCAGGAGCGCCGAGCGCATCTGCCCGGCGATGCCCAGCGCGCGGGCGAGCGAGGCGGCCTCGTCGCCGAGGACGATGCGGGCGTCCTCGCGCACGGAAAGAAGCCTGCCGACCGCGGGTAGCGCGCTGAGCGCGCGGCAGCCGTTCCCGGATTGCGCCGGCGGCTCCGACGCCACGACCGCGGTGTGCCCCTCGAGCTCGGCAACCGACAGCAGGACCGCGCTGCTCACCCTGAAGAAGGCGCGCGCCTCGTGAACCAGCGTGTCCGCCACCGCGCCCGGAACACCGACCCCGGTCGCGCTGCCGAGCAGCCGCGTCACGGCATGCATCGCCGCGCCCGCGTCTCCGAAGCGGGCGGTGTCGGCAAAACGGTCGGCACCGTCGGGCCAGCGGGGGGCGCGCGCGGCCATACACCCACCTATCGGCCGGCTGGGGCCGCCACTTGAGCGCTCGCTGCCGAACCCGCCCTTTGTCGCACCCGCGGTTGCGGTGCGGCCGCGCACGCGGCGCCTAGAGGCCGAGCGTCTTGGCGATGATGTTCTTCTGGATCTCCGACGTGCCGCCGTAGATCGTCGTGACCACGGCCGTGCGGAGATGGCGCTCCATCGGGTACTCGGTCGCGTACCCGTAGCCGCCCATCACCTGGACGCCCTCGAGCGCGCAGCGCTTGGCGAGCTCGGTGGCGGCCAGCTTGGCCATCGACGCCTCCTGAGGGAGCATCCGGTTCGGGTCCTCGTCGGTCATCGCCGCGACCCAGCGGACAAGCAGGCGCGCCTGGGCGAGCGCGGTCGCGAGCTCGGCGAAGCGGTGCGAGATCGCCTGGAAGCTGCCGACCGGCTTGCCGAACTGCTTTCGCTCCTTGGCGTAGGCGAGCGCGTCGTCGAAGGCGCGCTGGGCGAGACCGAGCGAGGTGGCCGCGAGGATCGTGCGCTCGTAGTTGAGCCCGGCCATCAGCTGCGTCCAGCCGTTGCCCTCGACCCCGAGGAGCGCGTCCTCGGGCACGCGCACGCCGTCGAGATGGATCTCGCTCGTCTCCTCGCCGCCGAGCGTCTTGATCGGCGTGAGCGTCATGCCCTCGGCATCGCGCGGCACGAGAATCATCGACATGTCCTCGTGGCGCTCGCCGGGGCCCGTGCGGCAGACGATCAGGATGTGGCTCGCCTTGTGCGCGTACGAGCACCACATCTTCGCGCCGTCGAGCACCCACTCGCCGTCCTCGCGCCGGGCGCGCGTCTTCAGCGCCGCCACGTCCGAGCCGGCGTCCGGCTCCGACATCGCGATTGCGAGCGTGCCGCCGCCTACGACCCGCCCGAACAGCTCGCGCTTCTGCTCCTCGCTGCCGAAGCGGTTGAGGGCCCCGACCACGATCAGCGTCACCCCGTAGCCGCCGATGGGGATGCCGCTACGGGTCGTCTCCTCGAGGAAGAGCGTGGCGTCCAGGAAGCTGCCCCCGGAGCCGCCGTACTCCTCGGGGATCTGGAGGCCGTACCAGCCGAGCTCGCCCATGCGGGCCGCGACGGCGTCGTCGTGGCCGTCCTCTTCCGGGCGCTCGAAATGCTCGCGCGCGGCGAAGTCGCGCAGCGCTTCGACGAACGCCTGCTGTTCCTCCGTAAGGCCGGTCGTCACGCCTGCGACTGAGTCCCCGCGGCGACGGGCGCGCGGTCCTGCTCGGTGTCGGTAGGCCGGAAGCGGTTCAGCTCGCGCACCGCAATGACCATCTTGTGAACCTCGTCCGGCCCGTCCGCGATCCGCAGCCAGCGGCCCTGGCGCCACATCGCGGCGAGCGGCGTGTCGTCGGACATGCCGAGCGCGCCGTGCACCTGCATCGCGCGGTCCAGGACGCGCTGGTGCATCTGGGCGGCGATCACCTTGATCATCGAGATCTCCTGGCGCGCCGCCCGCTTGCCCTCGGTGTCCATCTTCCAGGCCGCGTGCAGCACCATCAGCCGTGCCTGGTTGATCTCCATGCGCGACTTTGCGACGAAGTCCTGGATGAACTGCTTGTCCGCCAGCGGACCGCCGAACGCCTCGCGGGCGTGCGCGCGCGTGCACATCAGCTCGAAGGCACGCTCGGCCGAGCCGATCGCGCGCATGCAGTGGTGGATGCGCCCTGGGCCGAGCCGGTCCTGAGCGATCTGAAAGCCGCCGCCGCGCGGGCCGAGCAGGTTACCGGCGGGCACGCGGCAGTCCTCGTAGAGCACCTCCCAGTGGCCGGGGCCCTCGTCATGGCCCATCACCGGCACGGGGCGCACACCGGTGAAGCCGAGCGTGTCGACGGGGACGAGGATCATCGACGCGCGCTTGTGCGGCGGCGCGTCCGGGTCGGTCACGACCATCGCGATCGAGACACCGGCCCCGTTGTAGCCGGACGTGAACCACTTGTGTCCGTTGATGACCCACTCGTCGCCGTCGAGCTCGGCGCGCGTGACGAGCCCGGTGGGATCGGATCCCGCGGTGTTGGGCTCCGTCATCGAAAAGCAGGAGCGCGTGTCGCCCTCGAGCAGCGGCTGCAGCCAGTGTTCCTTCTGCTCGTCGGTCCCGTGCTCGGCGAGGATCTCCATGTTGCCCGTGTCGGGGGCGGCGCAGTTGAAGACCATCGGGGCGACCCCGCTGCGGCCCATCTGCTCGCACAGCATCCCGTACTCCCAGTTGAGAAGCCCGGGGCCGTAGCGGTCGTCCGGCATGAAGAGGTTCCACAGTCCCACGCCCTTCGCACGCTCGCGCAGGTCGACCAGGATCGCGGGGTAGGCGGTGCCCGGCTCCACCTCGCGGTCGAGGGCCTCGAGCACCTCGTGTTCGACCGGATCAACGTGCTCTCTCATGAAGTCGCGAACCCGGTCGAGGAGGGTCGCGACGCGCTCCGAAGGTGCGAACTCCATAGCGCCGGAGCCTACCGGCGTGCGCCCTCAGCCGCCCTGGAGTAGAGCCCAGGCGATTAGAGCAGCCACAGCCCCGCCGCCGAGGACCGCGCCGATGAGCACGAGCGGGTTCGGCCCCGCCGTCTGGCCCTCGTGCGCCGGCGCGAGATGGGCGTCGAGCAGCACTTCGTGAGCCGCCTCGGCGCCCGCGAGCGGCACCATCACGTCGCGCGGGCCGGCGGCCAGGTAGTCGGGGACGTCGAAGCCCGCCGTCCTGCGCAGCACGCTCGGCACGCCCTCCTCGAGCAGGAGGTTCTGGATCAGCTCCGCCTCGGCCTGGTTGCGACCGCCCGCCACCCGCACGAGCCGGCCCTCGGTGTAGACGGGGTTGACCTTGCGGGCGCGCCCGTGCGCCTCGTTCAGCGGGACCTCGAGCGGCTCGCCGCCGAGCGGCATGCCGCAGCCCGCGCAGAACGCTCCGGCGTCGTGCCGCGGCAGGCCGCACGAGGGACAGAAGAGCTCAGGCGCCGACGACGAGCTCCTCCTCCTTCACGGTTCCGTCGGCGATCTTCCATGCCCGCACGGCGGGCGCGTCGCCGTTCTCGAGCGAGACGATCAGGTAGGTCCAGTGCGGGTAGGTCGCAAGGTTGATGTCGGTCTGTGACGGCTCGGCGGGGCTGCGCGGGTGCGAGTGGTAGATGCCGACCTCGAAGCCGTCGTCGTCGAGCTCGTTGGCCGCGAAGAGGCTCTTGTGGTCGAGCGAGTACCCGTAGGGCGAGTGCCGCTCGTTCTCGGCGCGAAACACGTCCTGCACTTGGCCCTCGCGCGCGCTCAGATAGCCGCAGCACTCGTTGGGCGCCTCGTCGCGCGCATGTGCGACGAGCTCGTCCCAATGGGCCCGCGAGATGCGCATGACGGGAAGGCTAGTGTGCGGCCGATGGCTGCCGGGGTCACCCGACGCGCCGCCCTCGGCGGAGGCGCCGCGCTCGTGCTCGCCTCCTGCGGGGGCGGCGACCCGCCGCCCTCCGACGGGCCGCGGCCGGGCTCCGGCGCCGGGCTGCTCGGTTCGCTGCTGGCGCTCGAGCGCGCCGTGATCGCGGCCTACACCGCCTCGGCGGCGGTCCTGCGCGGCGACGCTCTCGGTCTCTCGCGCGAGATCCGCGCCCGCGAGGAGGACCACGTGCGCCGGCTCGAGCAGGCGATCCGCAACCTCGGCGGCGACCCCCCGCCCGGCCGCACCGCCTCCGAGTACGAGCGGACGTTCCCGCGGCTGAACAACGAGGCCGATGCGCTGCACTTCCTCGAGGACCTGGAGGAGCGCCAGGTGCGGGCCTACCTCGAGGCGCTCGCCGAGCTTCCCGAGCTCGAGCTGCGCACGATGGCCGCGGAGATCGGCGCAGCCGAGGGCGAGCAGCTCGCCGTCGTGCGCGTTCTCGGCGGAGGGCCCGCCTCACCGCACCCCTTCGAGACGGGCGCGCTGTGAACACGACCCGCCGGGGCCTGTTCGGAGCGATCGCGGCGGTGGCCGTGGGCGCGGCCGCTCCGGCTCTCGCCCAGGACGGGCGCTCGGACACCGAGATCCTGGAGGAGCTGCTGGCGCTCGAGAGCCGGCTCGCGGGCGCCTACGAAGCCGCGCTGCGGCGCGAGGCGATCGACGCCGGGCTGGGCGAGATGCTGCGCGACCAGGAACGCGAGCACATCCGGGCACTCGAGCAGTCGCTCGGCACCGTCGGCGAGCGCTCGCCGCAGGCCACGGTGCCGCCGCCCGAGCTCGGCACGGCGCTCAGGAGCCGCGACGCCTTCGCGCGCTTCGCGCTCGATCTCGAGGCGCAGGCGGTCTCCAGCTACGTGAAGGCGGCGGCCGACATCCGGCGACCCGGCCTGCGCCGTCCGCTCGGCTCGATCATGGCCTGCGAGGCAGCCCATGAGGTGGCGCTCCGGGCCGCAGCCGGGCTGCCGCTGCTGGCGGGCACGGGCGGACGCGAGTAGCCTGCATGGGGATGAGCTTCATCACCGCACCCGGGCCGCTCGAGCTGCTCGTGATCCTCGTCGTTGCCCTGCTCGTGCTCGGCCCGAAGCGGTTGCCCGAGGCCGCCCGCTCCGTGGGCCGCGGAATGCGAGAGCTGAAGGACTCCCTCGCCGGCGTCAACGACGACGACGAGGACGACGAGCGCGACCACGACAGCGAGCGCGCCGAGCGCGCCGCTTAGCTCCTCGCCCGGCCAGATGCCACGGGGGTCCGGGGGCGCGAGCCCCCGGCTGCCATCACCAGAACGAGGCGGTCTCGAGGACGCCCTCGTCCTCGAGCTGCTCGACCGTCTTCGTGTAGACACCCGAGCTCAGGTACTTCCAGCCGTCGTCAGGCACCACGAAGACGACGTTGCCCTCGTCGAGCTCGCCGGCGACGCGCACGCAGATCGACGCGATCGCGCCCGCCGAGACGCCGACGAACATGCCCTCCTCCTCGAGCAGCTTCTTCGTCCACACAACGGCGTCGCGGTTCGATACGAAGATCTTCCGGTCGAGCAGCGACAGGTCGATGATCGGCGGGATGTAACCGTCCTCGAGTGAGCGCAGGCCCTGAACGAGCTCGCCCTGGAGCGGCTCCGCGGCCACGATCAGCGTTTCCGGGTCCTCCTCCTTGAGGCGGCGCGCGTTGCCCATGAGCGTGCCGCCGGTACCGAGGCCGGCGACGAAGGCGGTCACCTCGTCGAGCTCCTCGAGGATCTCGACGGCCGTGCCG
Source organism: uncultured Thermoleophilaceae bacterium (assembly GCA_963734025.1). GTDB lineage: Bacteria > Actinomycetota > Thermoleophilia > Solirubrobacterales > Thermoleophilaceae > JACVRW01. The sequence goes on along the minus strand of CAVTFR010000014.1, from coordinate 159,204 downwards.
TTGTAGTGCGCGTCCGGGTTCGCCTGGTTGCCGTACTGGTACGGCATGTAGTAGCTCGCGTCGGCCTCAGCCATCTCGAGCGCCATCGCGACGGCGCCGTTCGAGCCCTGTTCACCGGGCGAGTAGATGATCTCCGCGCCGAACATCTTGAGGAGCTGCGTGCGCTCTCCCGTGACGTTGTCCGGCATCACGACCTTGAGCGGGTAGCCCTTGCGGCTGCAGATCATCGCGAGCGAAATCCCGGTGTTGCCGGAGGTCGGCTCGAGGATCGTCTGGCCCGGGGCGATCAGGCCCTCCTCCTCCGCGCGCTCGATCATCGAGCGGGCCACCCGGTCCTTGACCGAGCCGGTCGGGTTGTAGCTCTCGAGCTTCGCGTAGATGCGGACCCCGGGCTTCGGGCTGAGCCGCTTCAACTCGACGAGCGGCGTGTTGCCGATCGCCTGGATGATGTCGCCGTACTTGCCTCCGCACGGCTTGGTGTCGAGGCCCCCCAGCATTGCTTCAGAAAGTGTAGTGCGGCGCACCTGCGGGCGCTAGGGCCTCGTGAACCCGTTCCGCGGGCTCGACCCGGCCGAACTTCATCGCGACATTGCGGAGCGTCGCCGCGTGGAGATCCGGGTCAAACGAGGAGACGCCGTCGGACACCAGGACCATCTCGAGCTCGCGGTGGAAGCCTTCGCGAACGGTCTCCTCGACGCAGATCTGCGTGACCGTCCCTGTCACCACGACCTGCGAAACGTCGTGGGCCCGGAGCACCGCCTCGAGCGTCGAGTTGTGGAAGCCGCCGTAGCCGTACTTGTCGACGACTGGGTCGCCGTCGCGCGGCGCCAGCTCGTCGATCACCGCGTGTCCCTCGCGCGTGCCGTCGGCGTCGCCGTACTCGCGCTGCTCGCCGGGCCAGCACGAGCGCAGCTCGGGCCCGCACTCGGGCGACCAGGTCCACAGCAGCGTGCGCCGCGGCCCGGCCGTGAAACGCGTGTAGACAACCGGACGGCCGGCCTCGCGGAAGCCGTCGAGCAGCGAGGCGATCACCGGAATCGTGGCACGGGCGTCCGGGACCTCCTGCGGGGCGCCAACGCGCACGAAGTCGTTCTGCATGTCGACGACCAGCAGGCCCATGCGGCCGGGGTCGAGGGCGAAGGCCTCCTGCGTCGGCGCGCTCACGAATGGAGCGTACCCGTGGTGGGTAAAAGGGCTCTCATGCGCCGCGCCCTAATCGCTGTCCTCGCCATCCTGCTGATCGCCGCCGCCCCGGCCGCCGCCGCCGCACCCTCACCCGGGGCGACAGGCCTTGGCGATCGCCTCTATCCGCTGCTCGGCAACGGCGGCTACGACACCCTCCACTACAACCTCGACCTCCGCTACGAGACGAGCCACCCCAGCCAGAGCGTCGACGGGACGGTGACGATCTTCGCGCGCGCGACACAGTCGCTGTCGCGCTTCAATCTCGATTTCGCGGGCGAGAGCGTCGGCTCCGTCTCGGTCAACGGCCGGACCGCGAGCTGGACGCGCGACGGCGGCGAGCTCGTGATCACACCGAAGCGGCCACTGGCGAAGGGGCGTCCGTTCGTGGTCAAGGTCTCGCATTTCGTGGCTGTGCCGACCGAACCCGGCGACGACCCGACGAGCACGGCGCTGTTCAGCACGCCGGACGGCACCGCGACGGCGGGGCAGCCCGACCTCGCCCACTACGTCTACCCCTCGAACGACCACCCGAGCGACAAGGCGAGCTACACGTTCCGCCTCGACGTGCCGAGCGACATCGTCGCGGTCGCGAACGGCGTGGCGACCGGGCGCCGTGAGCACGGCGGGCGCACGACCTGGAGCTACCTGCAGCGCCAGCCGATGGCGACCGAACTGGTCCAGCTCGCGGTCGGCGGCTACGACCTGCTTTGGGCGGGACGGCATCGCGGCGTGCCGATCCGGAATGTGATCGCCCAGTCGCTCAGGGAGGTCGGGGACCTGGCGGTCGCCCTCACTCCCCACCACCTCGACTGGATGACCGAGCGCGCCGGCCGCTACCCGTTCGACATCTACGGCTCGCTGATCGTCGACGCGGAGCTCGGCTTCGCGCTCGAGACCCAGTCCATTTCGCTCTACGACAAGGTCTGGTTCACCGATTACGGCCAGGGCACGTGGGACCCGGTCATGGTGCACGAGCTGTCCCACGAGTGGTTCGGGAACAGCGTGTCGCCAGACGAGTGGAGCGACCTGTGGATGAACGAGGGCCACGCCAGCTGGTACGAGTTCCTTTACGCCGAGGAGAAGGGCTTCCTCGCCGAGGACACCGAGAACTACCCGGACGAGACGGGCTACGCGACGCTCGAGGAGCTGATGAAGGCCGTCTACGCCCACAGCGATCAGTGGCGCGCCGACGATGGGCCGGTCGCCTTGCCGTCAAGCCCCGACACGCTCTTCGCCTTCCAGCGCTACCACGGCGGGGCGCTCGTCCTGTTCGCGCTGCGCGAGAAGATCGGCACGCGCACGTTCGAGAAGCTCGAGCGTGAGTGGGTGCGGCGCTACCGCGACGAGTCGGTCGGTACGGAGGACTTCATCGCGTTCGCCTCGAAGGTCGCCCACCGCGATCTGAGCGGCTTCCTGCGCGATTGGCTGTTTGGGACGAAGACCCCGCCGATGCCGAACCACCCGGACTGGACGGTCGACCCGGTCCAGCCGGCCGTGCAGGCGGCGCGGCTCGCCCCGGCCGCGCGGCGGCCTATTCCGTGATGACCGTGTCCTCGTGCGAGTACGCGGGGGCGCAACAACAGAGAAGCTTGAGCGGCGCGTCCTCCGACGCCCACAGCTTGTGCCTGACGCCGGGGGCGATCACGACGGTGTCGCCCGGCGCGACGTCGCGCTCGACTCCGGCGAGCCGCAGCCGGCCGCGGCCCTCGGTGAAGAAGTAGATCTCCTCCGTCACGCGGTGGAAGTGCTCCTCGGTCGAGCCACCGGCGGGGACGGTCGCCTCCGCGAGGCTCTGGTTGACGGCGCTGCCGATCGCCGGGCCGGCCACCTCGCGGATCTCTGAGCCGTCGAGCGTGATGAAGGGCTCGACCTCGTGAAGGTTCTCTACGCGCACGCGCCGCAGGCTAGGGGAGCGCGCGCCGGTAGCGCGCCTCGGGGATGTGCGCCCAGGTCTCCTCGGTGCGCTCGGCGCCGTCGCGCGTGAAGCCCTCGGATTCGTAGAACGCGTTGGCGCGGTCGTTCGCGGCGAACGACCAGACCGTGGCCTCCGACTTGCCGCGCTCGCTCAGATCCTCGAGTGCAGCCGCCATCAGCGCGTGACCGATGCCCCCGCGCCAGCGGCCCGCGGCCACGAACAGCGTGTGGATCTCGCCGACGCTCTCGACCGCGTCGGGATCGCGGCTCACACCGCAGCCGACGAGGCCGGCGAGGCCGGCGTCGTCCTCGGCAACGAACGCGCTCAGGTCGCGATTGAGCAGGCGCTCGCGCACGACCTCGGGCCCTCCCTCCGGGAACTCGAAGCCGGCCGGCAAGAGCGGCGTGAACGCCTCACGCGCCGAGCGCTGCCAGAGGCTCCCCCAGGCCTCGGTGTCCCGCGCAGTCGCGCGCCGGACGATCAGGCCCAGCCGCCGGCCATGGCCGGCAGGATCACGATCGTGTCGCTCTCGGACACGCTTGTGCCGAGACCGTCGAGCACCCGCACGTCCTCGTCGTTGAGGTAGACGTTGACGTAGCGGTTCAGCTCGCCGTCCTCCGAGAACAGCTGCGACTCCGTCGCGGGATGCTCGGCAGCAAGCGCCCGCAGCACCTCGCCGACGTCGGACCCGGTGGCCTCGACCGCTTTCGCGCCGCCGACGGAGCCGCGCAGAACCGGGGGGATCTTGATCGTGCTCATGCTGGGCGGGCAGACTAGCCCGCGCCGGCGCAGAACGCTTCGTAATCTGGGAAGACGCCCATCTCCTCGTCGGAGATCTCGCCCGGCTCGCGCGAGCAGATCGGGCAGTCGGGGTCGCGCCGGACCTTGAGCTCGGTGAAGGTGGTGCCGAGCGCGTCGTAGAGGAGCAGGCGGCCGGCCATCGTCTCGCCTGCGCCCGTGATCAGCTTGATCACCTCGACCGACTGCAGCAGGCCCATCACTCCAGGCAGCACCCCGAGCACACCGGCGGCGCCGCACGACGGCGCCAGCTCCGCGGGCGGCGGGGTCGGGTAGAGGCAGCGGTAGCAAGGCCCCTCGTAGGGGTGGAAGACCGACAGCTGACCCTCGAAGCCGAGGATCGACGCGGACACGACCGGGATCTGCTTGCGGACGCTGGCGTCGTTCAGGAGGTAGCGGGTGGGGAAGTTGTCGAGCCCGTCGACGACCACGTCGTAGCCGTCGATGATCTCCATGATGTTGTCCGGGCCGAGCCGTACGGGGTGCTTCTCGACCTTGACGTCCGGGTTGATGTCGTGGATCGAGATCTCGGCGGAGTCCACCTTGGGAACGCCGATGCGGTCGTTCGAGTGTGCGATCTGACGCTGCAGGTTGGAGAGATCGACCACGTCGTTGTCGACGAGGCCGATCGTCCCGACGCCCGCGGCCGCCAGGTAGAGCGCGGCGGGCGAGCCGAGGCCGCCGGCGCCGAGCAGCAGCACCTTGGCGTCGAGCAGCTTCATCTGGCCCTCGAGCCCGATCTCCGGGACGAGCATGTGGCGCGAGTAGCGCTCGCGCTGCTCGGGGGTGAGCGTGCGCGGGACCTCGACCTCGTAGCCGCGGTCCTTCCAGAGCGTGATACCGCCGCGCATGGACGCGACGTCCTCGTAGCCGAGCAGGTCCTGCAGGGTCTGGGCGGCGAAGGCCGAGCGGTTTCCGGAGGCGCAGTAGAGGATCACGCGCTGCGAGCGGTCGCCGACGGCGCCCTCGATGCGCGTCTCGAGATGAGCGCGCGGAACGTGCACCGCGCCGGGCAGATGCGACTGCTCGAACTCATGCTGCTCGCGCACGTCGACGACCACGGCGTGGTTGCCGTTGGATCCCATCTGGGGGCTCGCGCCCCCAGACCCCCGCGGCACCTGGCCGGTCGCCGTCAGCTCGTGGACCTCCTTCGGGTCCACCTCCTCGATCTGCTCCTTGACCTTGCGAAGCAGCTCTGCGCCACTTGCCATCGTCTATACCCCTGAATCTCGGTCAGCTTTCAATACTTCAGAAAGTGTAGCGGCGTGTCTGCCGCCTGTCAGGACCCCTCAAAAGGTACCGGGGCGCCCTTTCGAGCGCCCCGGTGGAAGACCCAGACCTAGATTGTGCGGAAGCCCCCGGGCAGTGTCGCTGCCGTTTGAAGCCTCACCAGGATTTTCGTCCTGACCGGCTTCTGCCGATATGGGGTTGAGACCCCATTTGTCCCGAATGGCGGTCTTCCGATCCATGAGACCGAACCGTGACTCGGCGTGACGACTCCCTAATCGGCCAGGTGGTGGCCGCAAACGTCGTGCTCGTGGCGCTGACGCTCTTCGCCGCGAGTCTCGCGGCGGGGCTCGACCTCAGCGTCGAGAACCAGCGCTGGTCGTTCGGGATCCTGGCGCTGTCGATCGTCCTGACGCTCTGCGTGAACCTGTGGATGCTGCAGCGCCGCTTCCGGCCGCTCGAGCGGCTGATCGAGCGCGTCGAGCGGATCGACCCCACGGTGTCGGTCGCCGACCCGCTGGGGGAACCGGAGCCCGTGGCCGAGATCGATCGGCTGTCGCACTCCTTCCGGCGCCTGCTCGACCGGATCGAGGAGGAGCGCCGCCGCGCCGGCACGCTCGTCTTGCGCGCGCAGGAGGAGGAGCGCCGCCGGTTGGCGCGCGACCTCCATGACGAGGTCAACCAGGCGCTGACCGCGATCCTGCTCCGGCTCGAGGCCCTCGCCCAGGGCACACCGCCCGCGCACGCGGGCGAGGTGGCCGAGCTGAAGCGGCTCGTCAACCAGGCGATGGAGGAGCTCCTGAACCTGGCCCGCCACCTGCGCCCCTCGGCGCTCGACGACCACGGCCTGATGCCGGCGCTGGAGACGCAGCTCAAGCGCTTCGCGGCGCGCACGGGCGTGGAGGTGCGGCTGAACCGCGAGGGTGACCCCGACGAACTGCCCGAAGACGTGCAGACAGCGCTCTACCGCGTGACCCAGGAGGCGCTCGCGAACGTGGCGCGTCATGCAGGCGCGACCGTGGTCGAGGTCGACGTCGAGGTGGCCGACCGGATCGAGCTGCGCGTGCGCGACGACGGCGCCGGCTTCCACCCCGGAACGCTCGCGCGGCGCGGGTCGAACGGCACAAGCGGCAGCGGCCTCGGGCTGGGCGGGATGGCCGAGCGGGCACGACTCGCCGGCGGCGAGCTGGACGTTCGCTCCGCGCCGGGCGGCGGGACGACCGTGACGATGCGGATCGGACGCAGGGCTTGATCCGCGTCCTGATCGCCGACGATCACGGGATCGTGCGCTCCGGCCTGCGAATGCTGATCGAGCGCCAGAGCGACATGAAGGTGGTGGCGGAGGCGCACGACGGCGTGGCGGCGCTCGAGTCGACCCAGTCCGCACGGCCCGACGTCGCCGTCCTCGACGTGTCGATGCCCCGCATGACGGGCCTCCAGGCCGCGCGCGAGATCCGCGCCCACGTGCCGGACACACGCGTGCTGCTGCTCTCGATGCACGACGACGAGCGCTACTTCCTCGAGGGCCTCGAGGCCGGAGCGGCGGGCTACGTCCTGAAGCGCGCGGCCGACACCGACCTGATCGGGGCCGTCCGGACGGTCGCGGGCGGGCGGACGTTCCTGTCGGACGAGGCCCAGCGGAGCCTGATGGACGAGTGGCTCGAGGGTGGCCGCGCCGAGCCCGACGACCCGCTGACCCCACGCGAGCTCGAGGTCGTGAAGCTGATCGCCGAGGCCTTCACGAACCGCCAGATCGCCGAGACGCTGAAGCTCTCCGAGAAGACCATCGAATCGCACCGGGCGAACGTCTTCGCGAAGCTGGGGATGCGCGATCGGGTGGAGATCGTGCGCTACGCGATCCGGCGGGGGCTGGTGGAGGCGTAGGCCGGCGTGCGTTGGCGCTGCGAAATTGCGTCAACCGGAAGCGGTCGTGGCAGTCGCGCGTTAGGTAGGCCGGCAAACGATGGAGGCAGGGGCTAAGTCATGAAGGGTGTCGGTACGAGGTTGGCTGGCGTGACCATCGCGGGGCTGCTCGCGCTGGGCGCGGTCGGCTGCGGTGATGACGACGACGGGGGCGGCGGTGGCGGCAGCGGCGGGGCGGCCGAGCCGAGCACACTCGCGATCCAGCTCAGCGGATCGGGCAAGAAGCCGGCCATCGAGGTGCCGAAGTCAGTCGAGGGCGGACTCGTTGAGATCAGCCTTACCAACTCGGCCAAGGGCACTCACAACGCCCAACTGGTGCGCGCCGAGCAGGGACATACGCCGCAGGAGGCGCTCGCCGCTGGCAAGGCCTGGGGCGAGAACGGCAAGGCGCTGCCCGACTGGGCGGTCCTGGCCGGCGGACTTGGCGACGTCGAGCCGGGTGAGACCGCCACGGCGACCCAGCAGCTCTCGCCCGGCGACTACATCGTGGCCGACCTCGACTCAGGCGCCAACGCCGAGTTCAAGGTGACCGGTGACTCCGGGGCGGGCGAACTGCCGGGCGACGGCGGCGCGATCGAGGCCACGGAGTACGAGTTCACGGCGAGTGGCCTGAAGCCCGGCGGCGGCACGATCAAGTTCGACAACACCGGCGGCGAGCCGCACTTCATCTCCGCGGTCGGGATCAAGCCCGGCAAGACGATCGCCGACGTCCGCAAGTTCTTCAAGACCGAGAAGGGCGAGCTCCCGATCGACGAGAGCAGAAGCTTCAACACCGCGGTCATCGAGGGCGGTCAGAGCCAGTCGATCACCGTCGACCTCGAGGAGGGCGACTACGCGCTGCTGTGCTTCGTCCCCGACCGCGCGGGCGGGCCGCCGCACGCGGTGAAGGGGATGATCTCCGGAGTGACGGTCGGCGGCTGAGGGCCGCTCTCTACGCTCCCGAGCACCGTGAACCCGCGGGTGCTCATCACCCTCTTCCTACTCGCTGTCTTATCCCTCGGAGCGATCGCTTTCGCCGCGACCCGCAGCGACAAAGACGGCGATACCGCCACGGCGACAAGCGGCTTCGAGGGCGCGCGCATGCCAGGAGGCGTCCGCGCCCCGGACTTCCGCCTCAGGAATCAGGACGGGGAGACCGTGAGCATGCGCTCCCTGCGCGGCAGCCCGGTTGTCGTGACCTTCCTCTACACGACCTGCGAGGACACCTGCCCGATCCAGGCCCAAACCGTACGAGGCGCCCTCGATCAGCTCGGGCACGACCTGCCCGCGCTCGCGGTCGCGGTGGACCCGCCGCGCGACACCCCCCAAAGGGCCAAAGCGTTCCTCTCAGAGCAGCACGCGCTCGGCCGCATCGACTTCGTCCTCGGCTCCCGGGAGGAACTCGAGCCGCTCTGGGACGGCTTCTTCATCAAGCCCCAGTCGGTGACCGAGGAGCACCTGGCGCGCATCACGCTCGTCGACGCCAAGGGCTATCAGCGGGTCGGCTTCCCGGGCTCCGAGGCCACGCCCGAGCGGCTTGCGCACGACCTGCGACTGCTCGAAGCGGAGAGTTGAGCAAACGCCCCGGGTTTCTCCGACTCGCCGAGTAGGATTTGAATCGATGATGTTCTCGACCAAAGCCGAGTACGGCGTCCGCGTGATGGCCCATCTGGCCAAGAGCGACGCGGGCAAGCCGATCTCGCTCGGCTCGATCGCCGACGCCGAGGGCCTGCCGCTGGCCTACCTCGAGCACCTCGTGCAGCGCCTGCGGAAGGCCGGGCTCGTGGAGTCCCGGCGCGGCGCGCACGGCGGCTACACGCTCGCGCGCGAGGCAGAGGACATCACGATGGCCGAGGTCGTGCGCGCGCTCGAGGGCGACATTGCCCCGATCGAGTGCATCAGCGCCGACCCGGACGGGACGCTCGTATGCGTCCGCGAGGGCCAGGAGGGCCACGACCCCTGCCCCACCAAGCTGCTGTGGACCCGCGTACAGGGGTCCATCGTCCGCACCCTGAACGAGATGACGCTGGCCGATCTGGCCAGGCCGTCTCGCACCCGGAAGCAAACGGAGACCGTTACCGCATGACCCTGGAGATCCAGAACCTGCACGTCCGCACCGAGGAGCGGGAGATCCTGCACGGCGTGGACCTCGTCGTGACGAAGGGCGAGACCCACGCCCTGATGGGCCCGAACGGCTCGGGCAAGTCCACACTCGCCAACACCCTCATGGGCAACCCGGACTACGAGGTGACCGAGGGCCGCATCGTCCTGAACGGCGAGGACCTGACCGAGGCCGATCCCGACGAGCGGGCGCGTGCCGGCCTGTTCATGGCCTTCCAGTACCCGGCCACGATCCCGGGCGTCTCGGTGGCGAACTTCCTGCGCATGGCGATGAACGCGACGCGTGAGGAGCCGATCAAGGTCAAGGAGTTCGGAGCGCTTCTCGGGAAGAACATGGACCTGCTGCGGATCAACCGCGACTTCACGAGCCGCTATCTGAACGAGGGCTTCTCGGGCGGAGAGAAGAAGCGCGCCGAGATCCTCCAGCTCGCGATGCTGCAGCCCGACTTCGCGGTGCTCGACGAGACCGACTCGGGCCTCGACATCGACGCGCTGCGGATCGTCTCCGACGGCGTCAACGCGATGCGCGGCGACGAGCGCGGCTTCCTGATCATCACGCACTACACGCGCATCCTCGAATACGTGAAGCCCGACTTCGTCCACATCCTCATCGACGGCCGCATCGTCCAAGAGGGCGGCGCCGAGCTTGCCACGGAGCTCGAGGAGAAGGGCTACGAGTGGGTCCGCGAGGAGGTGGCCGCCGGTGCCGGCTGAGTCCATCCGTGCGCACCCGGCCGAGCCGGGTGCTTCCGGCCTCGTCGAGACCCGCCGCCGCGCCGCGCTCGAGGCCTACGAGGCCGAGCCGGTCCCGACCTGGCGCCGCTCCGGCTTCTGGACGACGAGCCTGCGCGGGCTCGACCTCGACGCGCTCGAGCCCAAGCGCTACGAGCCGGTCGAGGAGCTGCCGCAGATCGTCCGTGACGACCTCGGCGACGAGGAGCACGCCGCTCTGATCGTCCAGCACGGCGCGAGCGTCGTGTACTCCGACGTCGCCGACGAGCGCATCACCGTGATGCCGCTCGAGCGCGCCGTCGAGGAGGTCCCGGAGCTGGTGGAGCCCTACTTCGCGAAGCGGCTCCCGTACGACGAGGCCAAGTTCGCAGCCGGCACGGCGGCGTTCTGGACCGGCGGCGTCTTCGTCCACGTCCCGAAGAACGTCCAGATCGAGAAGCCGATCCAGGTGGTCTGGCTGATCGACGAGCCCGGCACCGCGCAGTGGGCGCACACGCTCGCCGTCGTCGGCGAGAACTCCGAGTGCAAGCTGCGCGAGTACTTCGTCGCCCCCGACTTCGAGGGCCAGGCGCTCCACTCGGGCGCCTTCGAGCTGTACGCGCTGCCGGGTGCTCAGGTCGACCTCGCCCACTACCAGGACTGGGGCCGCGGCGAGGTCTACGACCTGTCGACACGGCGCGTCGAGATCGGCCGCGACGCGCGCGTCAAGTGGGTCCCGATTCACCTCGGCGGCCACCTGACGAAGCAGACGCTCGACATCATCACCGCCGAGCCGGGCTCGGACATGAAGCACACAGGGCTCTACTTCACCGAGCGCAACGAGCATCTCGATTTGTTCACGAGCGACCGCCACGAGGCGGCGCACACAACCGGCGACACCGTCTGGAAGGGGGCCCTCACCGGCGACTCGCGGGCCTCGTACGAGGGGCTCATCCACATCATCCCGAAGGCGACCGATGTGGACACCTACCTCCAGACGCACCAGATGCTGCTCTCGCCGAAGGCGAAGGGCGACGCCATCCCGTCGCTGATCGTCGAGGTCGACAACGTCAAGGCCTCGCACGGCGGCACCGTCGGCGAGCTCGACCCTGAGCAGATCTTCTACATGATGACCCGCGGCATCTCGCGCGCCGAGGCGGTGCGCGTGCTCGTCGAGGGCTACTTCGAGGAGGTCGTGCAGCGGCTCGAGGACCCGGGGCTCGAGGACCTCGTGCGCCGGCGCGTCGCGGAGAAGCTGCATGGCGCCGAGGAGCAGGTGCGCGAGTTCATCGGGGAGCGCGCAGAGGCGACCTGATGGCTGCGACCGCCGAGCACCCGCTCGTCGACGTCCGGGCCGACTTCCCGGTCCTGAACCGAGTGTTCGACGGCAGGCGCGTCGCCTACCTCGACTCCGCCGCGACGGCCCAGCGCCCTCGCCAGGTGATCGAGGCGATGGACGAGTTCCAAAGCTCGTCCTACGCGCCGATCCATCGCGGCGTGTACGAGCTCGCGCGCGAGTCGACCGACGCCTTCGAGTCGGCGCGCACGCGCATCGCCCAGTTCGTCGGCTGGGACCCGGCCTGCTCGATCTTCACCCGCAACGCGACCGAGGCCATCAACCTGGTCGCCTATTCGTGGGGGCGCGCGAACATCGGCCCCGGCGACGAGGTGCTCATCACGGAGATGGAGCACCACTCGAACATCGTCCCCTGGCAGATGCTCTGCGAGGCGACCGGCGCGCGGCTGCGCTACCTGACGCTCACCGACAGCTTCGAGCTGTCGCTCGACGAGCTCGACGCGGTGCTCGCCGAGGGCCGCGTGAAGCTCGTGGCGTTCGCGCATGTGTCAAACGTGCTCGGCACGATCAACCCCGTGGCGGAGATCGTCCGCCGCGCCCGGGCGGCCGGCGCGGTGACGGTCGTCGACGGCGCGCAGGCCGTGCCGCAGATGCCCGTCGACCTGGGCGAGCTCGACCCGGACTTCTACGCCTGGACCGGCCACAAGGCGCTCGGCCCCACGATCGGCATGCTGCACGGCCGCCGTGAGCTGCTCGAGGCGATGCCGCCGTTCCTCGGCGGCGGCCACATGATCTCGCGTGTCGAGCGCGAGCGCTCGACCTGGAACGAGCTGCCCTTCAAGTTCGAGGCCGGCACGTCCGCCGCCACCGAGGCGGTCGGGCTCGGCGCGGCGATCGACTACCTGGCGACACTCGGCATGGAGCACGTGCGCGCACACGAGCGCGACCTGACGGCGTACGCGCTCGAGCGGCTGCCGGAAGTCGACGGGATCACCCTCTTTGGACCCACCGACCTCGAGCGCCGCGGTGGCGTCGCGCCGTTCGCGATCGAGGGCATCCACCCCCACGACATCGCGGAGCTCTGCGACCGCGAGGCCGTCTGCGTGCGCGCAGGCCACCACTGCGCGCAGCCGCTCATGCGCGTGCTCGGCGTGGGCGCCACCGCCCGCGCCTCCTTCCACGTCTACAACGCACGCGACGAGGTCGACCGACTGGTCGAGGCTCTCGCGGGCGCGCGCGAGGTGTTCGGGCTCTGATGGACGCTCTCTACCGCGACTACATCCTCGAGCACTACAAGAACCCGCGGAATTTCGGCGAGCTCGACCCGCATGACCTCGAGTGGCACGACCACAACCCGCTCTGCGGGGACGAGCTCGGCGTGCACCTGGTCGTCGACGACGGCGTGATCAAGGAGCTCCGCTTCCACGGCCAGGGCTGCGCGATCAGCCAGGCCGCCGCGTCGATCACGTCCGAGGACCTGGTCGGCATGCCGGTCGACGACGTGGCGAAGCTCGACGCCGACTGGGTCATAGACCACCTGGGCATCGACATCTCCCCCACCCGCCGGAAGTGCGCGCTGCTCTCGCTCAAGGTGATGCGCGGCGCGACCACGGGCGACGCGAGCTGGCCCGAATAGCACGCCGGCCGCGTCGGTCGGAGATTGTCGATCGCCTACGCGGTCGATCCTGTCCGAGCCCTCGATCACCCGTCGCGTCTGTCACGAGCACCGGCACCCAGCTCTGTCGTGTGAGCGCACGGACCTTGCGGCGCGTCGGCGTGAGCGCGGACGGCGCGGACCGGCGTGGCCGTCGTCCGCTCGGCCACGTAGCCCGGCAACCGCGAGAGCGCCTCCTCGGGGGTCGCCGCGTCGACCTGGGGGGTCGCGATAGGAGGGGGAGGGGGGGGTCGGCCTGCGGCGGGGGGGGGAGGGGGGGGGGGGAGGAGGGAAGACAGTTGGCGGCGGGGAGGGGGTGGTGGAGGAGGAGGAGGGGGGGGGGGGGGTCAGTGGGGGGGGGAGATGGGGAGGGGTGAACGGGGGGAGGGGAAGCGCGGGTTTGGGTTGGGGGGGGGGGGCTGCGACCCCGTGGATCGCCGAGGGGGGGTGGGGGGACGGGGGGGGGTCCGCGGGGGGGGGGGGGTTCCGGTTGGGGGGGGGGGGCCCGGGATGGAAGACGCGCCTGCGGGGGGGGCGGTTGTGGTGGGGCGGGCGGGGTGTGGCGGGGCGGGGGGGGGAGGGGGTGGGGGGGTGTTTGGGCGGGGTGGTGGCGCGCGGGATGTGGGGGGGGGGGTGGGCGGGCGGTCTTCGCCGCCGATGCGGATGAGGAGGGGGGGGGGGCGGCGGCGTTGTTCCGGGGGGTTGCCTGGCGGGGGGGGGGGGGGCCGACCACCGCCGGTTCTTCGGGAGACGGGGGGGTCTGGGGGGGGCGGGGGGGGGCGGGGGAGGGGGGCCGGGGGGTTGGGGTTGGGATTGTGGGGGGGGGGGGCCTCGCGCGAGTGTTCGTTGTTCCGGGGTTGCCGGGGGGCCGGTGTGTGGGGGGGGGGGTCGGGGCGGGCAAGCGAGGCGGCTTGTGTCCGCGATGGGAGGGGGCTGCGCGAGACGGACGGGCGTATTGAGCTCCACCCGTTGCCGCGATCGATGCCCAAGCGCTCGTCGGCGGCGGGGAGACGGGGGGGGGGGGGGGGGGGGGGGGGGGGGGGGGGGGGGCGGGGGGGGGGGGCGGGGGGCGCGGGGGGGGGGGGTGGGTCCTCCGAGCGGGGGGGTGGATGCGGCGGGGGGGGCGGCGGGGGCCGGAGCGGGCGGCCGCTGGGGGCGGTGGGGGGGGGTGGGGGGCGTTGCGTGCTTCCGGCGGGGTGGTGCGTGTGGGGGTTTGGGGGGGGGGGGGGGGGGGGGGGGGGGGGGGGGGAGGGGGGTGGGGGGGGGGCGGTGGCGCTGGGGGGGGGAGGGTTTAAGGAGCGAGCGGCGCTCGCCGACATGTCGATGAGGAGGAGTCGAGGGGATCTCGGCCTATTACAACTGAGCGAGGGAGTGTATCTCATGTAGAGCGGGAGAGGACGCCTCCCGGGGCTTGCGATCGGAGGCCTCGGGCGAGGGCGAGGTCGTGCCGTTCCTGAGGGTGCTCGCGAGGTGCTGCAGCACACGGGGCGCGTGTCCGGCGGCCCTGATCGCCTGACGAGGTCATCGACGCGTGAGGGGGGGGAGTGGGGGGGGAGGAGGCTGCGGGGTGAGCGGGCTGATCAGAGTGGTGGGGGCGGGGGTGTGAGAAGGGAGGGGGGAGGAACCTGTGGGGGAGGGGGAGTAGGATCCCTGAGTGTGGAGAGCGACTATCTCGAGCTGCTGACGCGCTGCAGGCTCGCGCTGGGGATCCCACCGCGGCCGAGCGGCAGGCCCTCACCCGGTCCGCGCTCGTCGACGCCGCCGTGCGCCCCCGTCGCCGAGGGCTTCCACGCCACCTCGCTGGACGCGGTGGCCGCCGAGGCCGGCTACACGCAGGGCGCCGTCTACTCGAACTCGCGTCGAAGGAGGACCTCTTCTTTGCGGTCGGCGGCGCCGCCTCCACGCGCATGAGCCACCGCGGGGCGCACTTCCTGGACATCGGCCTACATCGCATGCTTGGGCTCAGCGTGACTCAGCCGCTGCCCGAGCTCGTCGCGCAACTGAACGACTTCCAGCCCCACCACCTGAACGGCTACCCGTCGGTGATGGGACTGCTGGCCGAGGAACAGCTCGCCGGACGGCTCGGGCTCCAGCTCGACGCGCTCTTCACCAGCAGCGAGCCGCTCTCCCCTCCCTGCGGGCCCGCCTCGAGGAGGCCTTGGGCGTGCGCCCCTACAACTTCTACGCGACCACCGAGGCCTCTACGGCCACGACTGCCCCCAGGGCTCGATGCACCTGTTCGACGACATGTGCATCGTCGAGAACGTCGACGAGGACGGCGCGCCCGTGCCCCCGGGCGAGGTTGGGGCCCGCCTGCTCGTGACCAACCTGTTCAACCGCGTCGTACCGCTGATCCGCTTCGAGGTCAGCGACCTCGTGGCGATCGAGCCCGAGCCATGTCCCTGCGGCAGGAGCCTGATGCGTGTGCGCTCGCTCGAGGGCCGGGCCGAGGAGGTGCTGCACATGGGCGGTGTGGCGGTGCACCCGTGCCGCGGCCGGCGGTCGAGGTCGAGACCGTCGACGCGCTCGAGCGCTCATCCGGCGGGAAGCTGCAGATGATCGTGCCCGAGCGCGAATCGCTCCGCGGGTCGCGGCGCTAGAATTACATATCCGACCTCGGAGAACGGATATCTGACGCCCATGGCAGCAACGGACAAGACTCGAATCAGCAAGCCCAGCGAGATCAAGGAGAACGACCAGGGCCAGCTCGTCGCCAAGAAGGGCGTGAGCCGTGAGGTCATCGAGGAGCTCTCCAAGATCAAGGGCGAGCCCGACTGGATGCGCGAAAAGCGCGTCAAGTCGTTCGAGATCTTCGAGCGCAAGCCGATCCCGACCTGGGGCGTCGACCTGTCGGACCTCGACCTGTCCGAGCTCGTCCTCTACTCGCCGCCCGAGGCCGGCCGCTACGACAGCTGGGACGACGTTCCGAAGGAGCAGAAGGACACCTTCGAGAAGCTCGGCATCCCGCAGGCGGAGCGCGAGCACCTAGCGGGCGTCGTCGGCGTATGGCGCCAGGAGCCCTTCTACGAGGGCCTCAAGAAGGAGTACGCGGACCTCGGGATCATCTTCTGCGCCATGGACACGGCGGTCACCGAGCACGAGGACCTCGTGCGCGAGTACTTCATGAACAAGTGCGTGCCGCCGCAGGACAACAAGTTCTCCGCGCTGCACGGCGCCGTCTGGTCGGGCGGCTCGTTCCTGTACGTGCCCAAGGGCGTGAAGGTCGACCTGCCGCTCCAGGCCTATTTCCGCATGGAGGGCTCGGGCGAAGGCACCTTCGAGCACACGCTGATCATCGCCGACGAGGGCTCGGACGTGAACTACATCGAGGGCTGCACGGCGCAGACCTACAGCGTCAACTCGATGCACTCCGCGGTCGTCGAGATCTTCGTCAAGGAGGGCGCGAAGGCGCGCTACACGACCGTCCAGAACTGGTCGAAGGACGTCTTCAACCTGAACACCAAGCGCGCCATCGTCGAGGCTCACGGCACGGTCGAGTGGGTCGGCGGCTCGATGGGCGCCAAGAAGGTCATGCTCTACCCCGGCTCTTTCCTGATCGGGGAGGGCGCCCGCGCCGACCACCTGAACGTCGGCGTCGCGTCGGGCGACGTCTGGAAGGACACCGGCGCCAAGGTCGTCCACCTCGCGCCCAACACGACCTCGAACATCCTCGCCAAGTCGATCTCCAAGGACGGCGGGATCATGGGCTACCGCGGCCTCGTCCGCATGGGCCACAACTCGCAGGGCTCGAAGGCCCACGTCCAGTGCGACGGCCTGATGATGGACGACCGCTCGCGCTCGGACACCTGGCCCGACATCCAGATCCAGAACCCGCACGTCACCGTGGCCCACGAGGCCGTGGTCGGCAAGATCTCCGACGAGCAGCTCTTCTACCTGCAGTCGCGCGGCCTCACCGAGGAGGAGGCGGCGGCGATGATCGTGAACGGCTTCATCGAGCCGGTCACGAAGGAGCTGCCGATGGAGTACGCCGTCGAGCTGAACCGCCTGATTCAGCTCGAGATGGTCGGCAGCATCGGCTAGTCCGGCCTCGGACGGGCGGCCGCGCTAGCGGGCGCCTGAGAACGCCGACTGCAGGGCGTCCACCACGCGCCTCGCATGCTGTCGCGCGTGGCCGTGGTCGGCGTCGAAGTCCGCGAGGCTCATCCCGGCGAGGTCCGGTGCGGCGATCAGCGGCTCGAGCAGCTCGACGAACTCCGCCCAGCTGAGGCCCTGCGGCTGTGCATAGGTCACCGCCGGCAGCTCGCGTCCGTCGAGGGCGTCGAGGTCTACGTGGAGCCACACCGGGCGGCCCCGGCCAGACGCGAGCGTCGCCCACGCGACGCGCTCGGCGCCGCGGCGGCGGAGCTCCGGGGCGGTCGTCTGCTCGACCCCGGCCGGCACGAGCGCGAGCTCCGCGGCGACGTCGCTGTCGAGCTCGGCCGGGCGGTGCCCGATGAGCGTGACGTTGTCCGGCTCGACTATTGGCGTCTCCCCCGCCAGGCCGGTCAGCGCGCGAGGCCCGCGCCCGAGCACGAGTGCCAGGTCCATGTCGGCCGCCTCGCCGGTCGGCGAGCTCTCACCGTCGAGCGCGTCCGGGTGGCCGTCGACCATCCACAGCGCCAACGGCCCGGCAGCCACGCGGGCGCCGGCCAGCGCGCCGGGCAGGACGCTGCAGTCGCCCCCCAGCACGAACGGGCGCTCGCCGCGCTCGAGCGCGGCAGCGACGGCATCGCGCAATGCGCTCGACGCGTCGACGAGCTGGCCGGCGGCGATCACGCCGGTGGCGGGATCGCGCACCTGGTCACGGAGCGGGCCGACAACGTCGCCCGCGTCGGAGAGCCCGAGCCGCTCGGCGAGCCCGGCCTCACGCAGAAGCGCCGGCGCCCGCTCTTCGCCGCGGCCCCCGCCCGACGAGTCGAGCGGCGCGCCGAGCAGAGTCCAGGCAACGGCCATCGCCACGGGATTGTGGCTGACGGCCTGCCGACTCGTCCGGCCCCGCCTCGTTCGGAGGCGGGGCCGGTCCGGTCAGAACTTCTCTACTTCTTGCAGCTGACGCTGCGGGTGTCGGACAGCTTGCCGTCCGTCACGATGTTCTCGAACTTCAGGGTCCACTTGCCGCCGGAGCAGGACGTCGACTCGACGACGCCGCGCGACTTGCCGTCCACCTTCGTCTTGCCGTTGAGGCCGAAGCTCAGGGTCTCGATCGCCGACGGGACGTTCGGCAGCGGCTCCTGGATCTGCGGCGGAATGGCGACGGTGATGACGTTGCCCTTGACCTTGCCCTCGAGCATGACGCGGATCGAGAGCGGCACATCGGCCTTCAGGAAGAGGCCGAGGTTGCCGGAGGAGGTCACGTAGGCGTTGACGTCGATCGGCTCCTTGGTGCCGAGCGCGACTGCATCCACGTGGCCGGAGCCGATCTTCGAGCCCTTCGGGCAGACCGAGTCGCTCTTGGCCTGCGTGGCCTTCGAGACCGAGCAGCGCTTGCTCTTCGCCCACGCCTTGCCGTTCCAGTTGAGGCCCTTCGGCAGGGTGATCTTCAGAGCGGTCGAGGTCGACGCCTGGCCGGCGCCGCTCTTCGTGCCGCCCTTGACGCCGAGCTTGAGGGTCACGGGCTTCGGCTTCTTCTTGGTGCCGCTCTTGGCCGGAGAGGCCGAGAACTTCGACAGCTCGAAGGTCGAGTCGTTGATGTCGGCGTAAGCGACGCCGACCATGGAAAACGCGAGCGCGCCGGTCAGCGCTGCCGCGAGGGTCTTCTTCCGCATCCGGGGGACTCCTCCGTATTAAGAGTTCGATTTCACTGCGCGCGGGCCGAAGGCCTCGCGCTCCTGCACAACGGCGAAAGGTATACCCCGCAGACCTAAGCGACCACTAAATCTCGTCTGCCCGCTAAACGACACGTGCCGGCATGCCGATTGGAATACGGATGAGCGTCAACGATCTCGTGCTCGTACAGGGCATGAAGGACACGCGCCTGGCGCTCAGTCGCTGGAACCGCGCGCCCGCCGGCGTACTGATGCCGTGGCTCGGGCTGAGCGTGTTGATCTCGTGCGGCCTGCTCTTGGCGGTGTACGTCGTCGCCCTGCTGTCCGAGCCTGACCTCAGCGAGTTCGCGATCCCCGGCTACAACGAGCCGGCCGGCCTCGACGACTACCTGCACGTGCTCTACCGCAACTCGCTCGTGCTGGCGCTGCATGCCCTCGCGTGCGTGGCGGGTTTCATGGCGGGCAGCTCGTTGCCCCTCGCCGCCGAGCACCGCAGCGGCATCTCGCGCTGGATACACGAGAAGGCGGGCCCGCTTGCGATCGGCTTCGTGGTGTGCGCGACGCTCTTCTCGCTCACCACTCAGGCGTACATCATCGGCGGCACCGCGTCGTCGATCGCTGGCCAGCTCGGGGTCGCGCCGGGCACGCTGCTGCTCGCGCTCGCGCCGCACGCGCTGCCCGAGCTCGTTGCGCTGTTTCTCCCGCTCGCCGCCTGGATGCTGGCAAGTCGCCGCGGCGATTGGCAGGAGCTCCTCGCCGCGACGTTCGTGACGGTTGCGATCGCGGTGCCGGTGCTGCTCGCCGCGGCGGCGGTCGAGATCTGGGTGTCACCGCACCTGCTCGCTGCGATCGCCGCCTAGAAGCAGACGGGGCGGCCGACAGGCCGCCCCGTTGTCTGCTTACGGCTTCTGAGCCACGCTCAGCAGGGAGACTTCCTGTTGGCGGTGAAGCTACGGCCCTGCGTGTCGACGAACGTCACGCGCGTGGTGCGGGTCTTGCCCTTGCAGCCAACTTCGGAGTAGTAGCCGACGGTGCGCTTCTTGCCCTTGACTTTCGTCGACGCCGTCTTCTTGTTGACGACCGAGCGAGTCTCCACCACGGCATTTTGAACGCCGCCGAGTGGCTCCTGAAGCTGGATCGGCACGCTGAAGCGCAGCTCGCTCGTCTTCTGGCCCTCGAGCTTGACCGGGAAGAAGGGCGCCTTGATTGCGGTATGTACCGAGAGAGTGCAGCCGACCTGCTGGCTGCCTGGGTCAGCTGCCGGCGGGTCGCCATCGAGCCGGATTCCAATGCCGCCGTTCTTGCCTGCGTCCGAGATGTTGTACAGCGTCAGCTTCAGGTTGCAGACGAGCTTCTGCGTCCGGTCGCCGACCGCTCCCGCCTCGTTCCGGACGAGACCCGAGCCGATAACCGCCTTCTTGCAGGCGCTCGCGACCTGCGCATCGTCAACCTGGCTGAACTTGCACGACGGGAACAGCTTGGGATAGGTGATCAGGCCCTCGGGCGCGATCCGATACTGCTCGATGACGGTCGGGCGCAGGCCGTCCGTGTCACCGACCGTGTATCCGAAGCCGAGCTTGACCGGCAGCGGCTTGCTCGCCGTGCCCTTGCCCTTCGGCGTCGAAGACGCGATGTGGACCTCATAGATGTTCTCGGCGAACGCAACTCCGCCGAAACCAAGAACCGCCACGACAGTGAGCGCGGCGATCAGACGCTTTCGCATTCCTCCTCCTGAGGGTGGTACGGGGTAGTAAGGCCGACTGCTCGTCGCGCCTCCGCATCTGAGGCCCGAGCGAGCGCGGACCACCCTATAACACCCTTAGCTGCGGTAGTTGCGGTTATCGCAAGCGAGCGATGAGGCATTCTTGGCGCGTGCGACCGCCCGCGGAAGCCGAGATCTACGCCCCGGAGTTCCCGCCCGGAATGGACTGGCTGAACGTCGCGTTCCTGCGCATGAACACCCTCATGGGGCGGGGAGCGGTGCTGATCGAGTTCTGGGATTTCGCCCGCGTCAACTCGCTGCGCACCATGCCGTATCTGAAGGGCTGGCACGCGCGCTACGCCGACGACGGCCTGCGCGTGATCGGCATCCACTCACCGGGCTATTCGTTCGGGCGCGACCGCGACACGGTGGCGGCGGCCGTCGAGCGGCTGGAGGTCCCGTATGCGGTCCTGCTCGATCCCGCCTTCGCCGTCTGGCGCCTGTACGGCAACAAGGGCTGGCCGGGGCGCTACCTCTTCAACCGCACGGGGAAGCTCGCGTTCGTCCACTACGGGGAGGGCGGGTACGCCGACACCGAGCTCGCAATCGGCGAGTGCCTGGGCATCGACGTCGAGCCGATGGAGCCGGTGCGGCCGGACGACGAGCCGGGGCGGCTGTTCGAGCCGCAGACCGCGGACATCGTGCTGCCCGCCGAGCGCGAGCGGCTCGAGCTCGTGCGTGACTGGACCGACGGCGAGGACTGGATCGAGGCGGCGGATGCCGGCGCCGCGGCGAGCTTCTCCTACGCGGCCGGAGGCGCCTATGCCGTCCTGTCCGGCGTCCGGCTGGAACCGGGCCTGTACGAGAGCGACGGGACCGTCGAGGCGAACGCTCCCGGGCTGAGGCTGCACGGCGTCCAGTTCACTCCCGGCGGTCCGGCCGATCCCTGATGCTCCAGGCCGCCCTCAACGGCGATCGCGACCACCCCGCGCTGCCGCGCACACCCGCGGAGCTGGCGGCCGAGGGGCGCGCCGCCGTCGCCGGCGGGGCGCTCGTGCTCCACCTCCATCCCTACGACGACGACGGCCGGCAGACGCTCGCAGCCGAGCCCTGTGCCGCTGCGCTGCGCGTGGTGCGCGCCGCCTGCCCGGGCACGCCGATCTCGCTCAGCACCTCGGCCGAGATCGAGCCGGACCCGGAGCGTCGGCACGCCCTGATCGGCTCGTGGACCGAGCTGCCGGAGCTCGTGACGGCGAACCAGGGCGAGGACGGCATCGCCGAGCTCTGTGGGCTGCTGTTCGAGCGCGGGATCGGGGTCGAGGCCGGCCTGCTTTCGCTCGACGACGCGCAGAGCTTCATCGCCGCCGGCATCGCAGCGCGCTGTGCCCGCGCCCTGATCGAGCCGCTTGACGCCCTGCCCGAGGACGCGACGGCCCACGCCGCTGCGATGGAGGCCGCGCTCGCCGGCGCGGACGTCCGTCTCGAGCAGGTCCACCACGGGGACGGGATCGCGTCCTGGGCGGTCAACCGGCGCGCCGCCGCCCGTGGCCACGGCATCCGGACCGGCCTCGAGGACACGCCCGTGCTGCCCGACGGCCGCCTCGCCGCCGGTAACGGCGAGCTCGTCGCGGCGGCGGCCGCGCTGCTCAGCCCGCGCTAGGCAGCGGCCGCGCCGCCAGCGCCCGCCGAATCTCCTTCGGCAGCATGAAGCGGACGTCCTCCTGGACGACCTCGAACTCGGATACGTCGGTCGTACCGCGGGTGCGGAAGAACTCGACGAGGCTCTGCACGAGCTCCTCCGGTGCGCTCGCTCCGGAGGAGATGCCGACCACGCGCTTGCCCTCGAGCCACTCCTCCTGCACCTGCGACTCGTTGTCGATCAGGTACGAGTCGGCGCCGTGGTCGCGCGCGACCTCGACCAGCCGGTTCGAGTTCGAGGAGTTGCGCGACCCGATCACGAGCACGAGGTCGCACTCGCGCGCCATCTGGCGGACGGCCATCTGGCGGTTGGTGGTGGCGTAACAGATGTCGTCCGACTTCGGGCCCGTGATCCGGGGAAAGCGCTCGCGCAGGCGGCGGATGATGCGATCGGTCTCGTCGACGCTCAGCGTGGTCTGGGTCAGGTAGGCGACCCGCTCCGGATCCTCGAGCTCGAGCGCGTCGACGTCCTCCTCGGTCTCGACGAGGACGAAGTGGCGGGGCGCCTCGCCCATGGTCCCCTCCACCTCCTCGTGCCCCTCGTGGCCGATCAGGACGATCGTGTAGCCCTCTGCCGCGAACTTCTTCGCCTCGACATGCACCTTCGTGACGAGCGGGCAGGTCGCGTCGATCGTCTTCAGGTCGCGCGCCTCGGCGTTCGCGTGCACGGAGGGCGATACGCCGTGGGCGGAGAAGACGACGGTCTCGCCCTCCGGCACCTCGGTCTCCTCCTCGACGAAGATCGCGCCGCGCTCCCGCAGCTGCTCGACCACGTGCTTGTTGTGGACGATCTCCTTGCGCACGTAGACGGGTGCGCCATAGAGCTCGAGGGCGCGCTCGACCGTCTGCACGGCACGGTCGACACCCGCGCAGTAGCCGCGCGGGGCCGCCAGCAGCAGCCTTTCGGGGGCGGAGGCCATCGTGGGCAAGGCTAGCGGCCTAGAGGCGGCGCACGAACTCGAGCACCGACTCCCCGGCGGCGTCGAGGCTGCGCTCGGAGACGACCTCCAGGTCGTCGCAGGGCTGGTGCCAGCAGGGGAAGTCGAAGTCGATCAGGTCGATGGCGGGAACGCCGCGCCGCAGGAACGGGACGTGATCGTCGGTGACGGCGCCCGAAGTCTCGTTCGGGAAGACGCGGCCCGCGCCCACCCGCGTGGCGGCGGCCCGCAGCTTGCGCCACAGCTCGGGGTTCGAGTTCGCCTCGCGCGGGATGCGCAGCCGCCGGTCGCCCACGAAGTCGAGCAGGACCATCGCGCGCGCGTCATCGAAGCGCTTCGCGGCGACCTTCGAGCCGCGCAGCCCGAACTGCTCGAATTGGGCGTCCGGCGCGTCGCGGGGGCTCTCCTCGCCGTCGAAGAAGACGAACCGGATCGTGTGCCGCGGCCGCTTGATCGCGCGCGCGAGCTCGGCGACCACGGCCGTCCCGGAGGCGCCGTCGTTGGCGCCGACGAAGTCCGGCAGGTCCTTCGTGTCGTAGTGGGCTCCGACGACGACGTAGCCGGGCTCGCGCCCGCGCACGGTGCCCACCACGTTCCGCAGGCCGCCGGGCACCGGCTGGTAGCGGCCCTTCGGTATGAGCTCGCGGAGCCGCTCGGCGAGCGTGCGCGACGCCTCGGAGCCGGCCGGCCGCGGGCCAAGCTCGACCTGCTCGACGAGCAGGTCCCAGGCGGCAGCACCGTCGAAGCGGTCGACCTTCGCCGCCGGGGCCGGGCGCGCGGCGCCGTTCGCCTCGCCGTCGGTGAACGGGAGGTTGTCGGTGGCGACGAGCGCGATCAGGGTGAGGCCTAGCACGGCTTGCACGATGAGCACGATCACCAACAGCTTCACAGAGGCGATTCTTCCGGGTTCACAGCTGAGATCACCCCGGGTAGGCTGGCACGGTGACGCCGCAGGGGCACAAGGACCGGCTGAGCGCGATCGACGCTTCCTTCCTCCACCAGGAGAAGGAGGCCTCGCACATGCACGTGGGCGCGCTCGTCGTCTTCGAGGGGCCGCCGCCCGAGCGCGACGACTTCCGGGCGCACATCGAGTCGCGGTTGCGGCTGGTGCCGCGCTACCGCCAGAAGCTTGCGTTCCCGCGGCTCGAGATGGGCCGGCCCTTCTGGGTCGACGACCCGAGCTTCAACATCGACTACCACGTCCGGCACACGGCGCTGCCGAAGCCGGGTAGCGACGAGCAGCTGCGCCACCTCGTCGGCCGGATCTTCTCGCAGCGGCTCGACCGCTCGAAGCCGCTCTGGGAGCTGTGGGTCGTCCAGGGCCTCGAGAACGGGCGCTTCGCGATCATCTCGAAGACCCACCATGCGCTCGTGGATGGCGTAGCCGGCGTCGACATCGCGACGGTGATGTTCGACCTCTCCCCCGTCCCCGCCGAGCTACCCGAGGACGACGGCTGGGCCGCGGAGCCCGAGCCGTCGGACGTCGACCTCATGGCAGAGGGCATCAAGGGCCTGGTGAAGACTCCCTTCGAGCTGGTCGGCAAGACCGTCGGCGCCGCCCAGCATCCGGGTCAGACGATCGGGCAGGTACGCGAGGCCGCCGAGGGAGTCGGCGAGGTCGTCTGGGCCGGACTCAACCCGGCCCCGGACGTGCCGCTCAACACGAAGATCGGGCCGCACCGGCGGATCTGGTGGGTGGAGAGCCGGCTCGCGGACTTCAAGGAGATCAAGAACGCGCTCGGCGGGACGGTCAACGATGCCGTGCTGACCGTCGTGGCCGGCGCGCTCGGCCGCTGGCTGCGCGACCGCGGCGTCCGCACGGAGGGACTCGAGCTGCGCGCGCTCGTGCCGGTCTCGATCCGCTCCGAGCACGAGCGCGGCGAGCTCGGCAACCGCATCGCAGCGATGCGCGGGCCGCTGCCGGTCTATGTGGGTGACCCCGTGGAGCGCCTGACAAGGGTCCGCGAGGCGATGGGCAGCCTGAAGGAGTCCAAGCAGGCGCTCGGCGCCGAGGTGATCGCCGGCCTGCAGGACTTCGCCCCGCCCACGCTCCTCGCGCAGGCCTCGCGGCTCAACTTCTCCACGCGGCTGTTCAACCTGATCGTGACCAACGTGCCGGGCCCGCAGTTCCCGCTCTACCTCCTCGGCAGGGAGATGGAGCGGATCGTCCCGATCGCGTTCCTGCCCGAGAACCACGCGCTCGCGATCGCGATCATGAGCTACAACGGCAAGGTCGACTTCGGCCTCCTCGCGGACTACGACGCGATGCCGGACCTAGAGGCGTTCGGCGGCTACCTGGAGCAGTCGCTGGCGGAGCTGCTGAAGGCGGCGCGCAAGAAGAGCGCGACGAGCGCGCGAGCGAACGGGTCGAAGACGGGCGCTCCCGGGAAGGCGTCCCGGACCGCGAAGGCGCCTGCACCGGACAAGAGCTGAGCCAGCTACTCTCACGCGCCGCATGAAGAAGCTCCTGGTCGCCGCGGCCGCGCTCCTGGCCGTGCCGGGCGCCGCAGACGCAGCGCCGCCCAATCCGGCGACGGTCAGCGCGGCGCGCGCGGCCGGCACCGCCGTCGTCCAGCGCCAGGTGACGAAGCCGTTCACGCTGCTCGGCTTCCCGACCGTGCGCGCCGGCATCCGGACGAGGGGCCGCGGCGGCATGATCGCCGCGCGCCTGTGGGACGTCCACGAGGGGCAGCAGACGCTCGTGGCCCGGGGCGTCTACCGCCTGGAGGACAACCAGAAGGGCAGGATCGTCTTCCAGCTCTTCGGCAACGGCTGGCGCTTCGCGAAGGGCCACCGGGCGAAGCTCGAGCTGGGCGGCAGCGACCCGAACTTCCTGCGTACGAGCAATTTCGCCTTCAGCGTGAGGGCGTCGAGGATCG
This sequence comes from uncultured Thermoleophilaceae bacterium, assembly GCA_963734025.1. Classification (GTDB taxonomy): domain Bacteria; phylum Actinomycetota; class Thermoleophilia; order Solirubrobacterales; family Thermoleophilaceae; genus JACVRW01. Next base: position 133,412 of record CAVTFR010000014.1, on the reverse strand, counting down.
GCGTCGAGCTGCCGGGCCGCTAGGCCACCCCGAGTATCGTGCCCTGACGTGAACGAAGGAAGGATCAAGACAGGCCCCGTCGAGCTCGCCTACGAGACCCTGGGCGACCCGGCGGACCCGCCGCTGCTGCTCGTCATGGGCCTGGGCATGCAGCTCATCCACTGGGACCTGGAGCTGTGCGAGGAGCTCGCCGGGAGCGGGTTCCACGTGATCCGCTTCGACAACCGCGACGCCGGGCTGTCGACGAAGATCGACGCGCCGGTGCCGCCGATCGTGCGCGCGATGGCGGGCTTCCACATCGACGCGCCGTATCTCCTGCACGACATGGCCGGCGACACGTTCGGCTTGCTCGACGGGCTCGGCATCGAGCGCGCCCACGTCATGGGCGTCTCGATGGGAGGGATGATCGCCCAGGCGATGGCGATGGAGCGCCCCGAGCGGGTGCTGTCGCTGACGTCGATCATGTCGACGACGGGCGAGCGCCGCGCCGGCATGCCCAAGCTGCGCTCCTGGAGCCTGCTGATGCGCCGCGCCCCGGCCGAGCGCGACGCGTTCCAGGACTACTTCGTCCGCATGTTCCGGATCGTCGGCTCGCCCGGCTTCCCGCAGGACGAGCCGCGTGTCCGCGAACTCGCCGGGGCGACCTTCGACCGGGCTCACTTCCCGGCCGGCACCGCGCGCCAGCTCGCCGCGATCCTCGCGTCGGGCGACAGGACACCGGGTCTGCGCGAGCTGCGGGTGCCGACGACCGTGATCCACGGGACGGACGACCCGCTGATCCCGTTCCGCGGCGGTGTGGCCACCGCCCGGGCGATCCCGGGCGCGGAGCTCGTCGCCATTCCGGGGATGGGCCACGACCTGCCGCGCGATATCTGGCCGAAGCTGCACCAGGCGCTCGCGAAGCACACAGAGCGCGCCGCCGCGCCCGCCTGAGGCGCTCAGCCGGGTGGGACGTGTTCGGGCGCGAGCCGGCGGGCGAGCTCCAGCGTCTCCGCGTCCACCTCGTCCTCGACGAGCTCGTACCCACGCGCGTACTCGTCGACGACGGCCGCGGCCACTCGCTCCCAGCGAAGCGCTCCGTCCTCGGCCTCAACGGAGCCCGTCGCCTCGGGCCGCCACGGCAGGCCCAGCGCCTCGTACACGGGCACGAGCACGCGGCGGATGCGCTCCTCCCCGTTCACGACGAGCACGACTCCGGTGTGCGAGCCGCCGGCGACGACGCGCTGGCCGACGCCGGCGAGCTTCGCCTCGCCGCGCGCGTTGACGCTGTAGCGACCGGGGCAGTACTCGCCCGGGACCTCGCCGACGCGCGCGTCGATCCCGAGCGACTGCAGCGCGGCGGCGAGCCGTCCCGCAGTGTCCTCGAAGCGCTCCCGGATGTGCGCCCGCGGCTCCGGGTCGGGGCGCGCGTGGCCGATCTCGATCGTGCCCTCGTGAAAGATCGCCGCGCGCCCGCCGGCCAACCTCAGCACCGCCTCGAAGCCGCTCGCCCGGGCGGCGGCGAGGGCCTCGTCGTAGCCCGGGGCGACGGCGTCGCGCTTCGCGAACGCCACGAACGCGCCGGGTCGGGCGATCCGCAGCGTCTCGGCCAGCTCGCCGCTCGCCACGCGCAGCATGATGGCCCGCGACACCGCGGTGTCGAGCGCCGGGTTGTCCTCGAACGAGTCGCGCAGAAGCCGAAGCGTCCTCACCCGGCTAGTAGCCGAGCGCGAACTTCGCCTCTTCGCTCATCATGTCCGGCGTCCACGCCGGCGAGAAGGTCATCTTGGAATGGACGGCGTTCACGCCGTCGAGCTCGCTCACGAACTCCTCGATCTGCTCGGAGACCTGCGGGCCGATCGGGCACCCGGGCGACGTCAGCGTGAAGCTCACGAAGACGTCGGCGCCCTCGATCTCCACGTCGTAGATGAGCCCGAGCTCCACGAAGTCGAGCCCGAGCTCGGGATCGATCACGTTGGTCAGCGCTTCCTGGACGTCGTCGACGGTCAAAGTCGCCATGGCACGAGGATAGTAGGGTCAAACCATGCCGCTGCTGCTGCTGATCGCGGTGTTCATCATCGTCCCGCTTGCCGAGCTCTACGTGATCCTGCAGGTCGGCGAAGCGATCGGCGCGGTCTGGACGATTCTCCTGCTCGCGGCGGATTCGGTGCTCGGCTCGCTGCTGCTGCTCAGCCAGGGACGGAGCGTCTGGGGCCGCTTCAACGCGGCGCTCGCGGAGGGCAGGATGCCCCACCGCGAGGTCATCGACGGGGTGCTCGTCGTGTTCGGCGGCGCGTTCCTCATCACGCCCGGATTCCTCACGGACATCGTCGGCCTGCTGCTGCTGATCCCGCCCACACGCGCGCTGATCCGGCGTCTCGTCGTGCGGCGGCTCGGCAAGCGCGTATCGGTCGGCGTGGTGGGAGGACCGGGAGCGGCACGCCGGCGGGCGCCTGGTCGCGGCGACTTCGACGTCGACGGGACGGCCACGGAGCACGACGAGGCCCCGCCCAGGAGGCTCGAGGGGTGAGCGCACCCGCGCTCGCGCTCTCGTTCTTCGACACCGCCCACGAGATCTATGGGACGGCGCGAGCGGGCGCGACGATCCTGTTCGAGGGGCGGCGCCCGCGAGCGCTGGGGGGCGCCTCGATCGAGCCTGCAGGCGACGGCGGATGGCACGCGGAGCTGGACGGCGAGCTGGCGCTCGACGCCGAGGTCGCCTCCGATCGCGCCGATCTCGGCGGCCTGAGCGCCCGGCTCGTGCGCGTGCGCGGCGAGGCGGCCGGCCGGCGCGTCGACAGCCTCGGCACGCTCGCCGAGACCGAGGTGGCGCCGCGCTGGGACGAGCTCGACGCGCTCCGGACGATCTCGGCGATCGTCGACGACGGGCACGCCCTGCTCGCACTCGCGCGCCGGCCGCGCGGGGCGCTCGGTCACGGCGAGGAGCGGGTGGGCGCCGTGCTGATCGAGGAGGGGCGCTTCGTCGAGGTGGACCAGGCGCGCCTTTCGACCGTCTACGACGGCGACGGCCGCCAGCGCAGCGCCGGGCTCGAGCTGTGGCTGCGCGGGGAGGAGTATCCGCGCCGCGGCTCGGGCGTGGTCGTCGCCGGATCGTCGCTCCAGCTCGAGGAGGTCGAGGTGCACGCCGCGATCTTCCGCTGGCGGCTCGACGGCCGCGATGCCGTCGGCGCGTACGAGCTCATGGCGCGCACCGAGCCGCCCGCCGCCGCATGACGCGCGTCCTGATCAGCGACTTCGGCGGAGTCCTCACCTCACCGCTGCAGGAGGGCTTCCTCGCTTACCAGGAGGAATCCGGCATCTCACTCGAGGAGCTGGGCATGGCGATGGCGAAGGCGACCGAGGAGCACGGCGACCACCCGCTGTTCGTGCTCGAGCGCGGTGAGATCTCGGAGATCGAGTTTCGTGAGCGGATCGAGGCCCACCTGGAAACCGGGTTCGACCTGACCAGGCTGCGCTCGCTCTACTTCGAGCGGCTCGTCCCGAACCGGCCGATGATCGAGTTCATCCGCGAGCTGCGCGGCCGCGGCACCCGAGCCGCGCTCCTCACGAACAACGTGCGCGAGTGGGAGCCACTGTGGCGCGCGAAGCTGCCGGAGATCGAAGAGCTCTTCGAGGTGGTGGTCGACTCGGCGTTCGTCGGGCTGCGCAAGCCGGATCCGGCGATCTACGAGCTCACGCTCGAGCGCCTCGGCGACGGGGTCCAGGCGAGCGACTGCGTCTTCGTCGACGACCTCGAGATCAACTGCGAGGCGGCGCGGGCGCTCGGGATGAGTGGCGTGCGCTTCGTGGACGCCGGGCAGGCGATCCCCGAGATCGAGTCAGCGCTCGCCGAGTAGCGCGGAGAGCGTCCGGCGCATCGCGGCACCGGCCCGCTCCGCGCTCATGCGCTGGTGAACCCGGTAGCCCTCCCACACAAGGCCGGAGGCGGCTGACACGAGCGCGCCCAGCAGCGTGGCCCGCTCACCGCGCTCGTACGGCTCGAGCTCGCGACTGAAGACGCGCTCGACCTCGGTCGCCGCAGCGCGGCGCCACGAGTCGAGCCAGCCCGCAACCACATCTGACTCGTGCTCGAGGAGGAGCGCCGCACGCCGCACGGAGCCGCTCTGCTCGAGTAGTCGTGCGCGCTGGACCACGAAGGCGTCGAGGCGCTCCGAGAGCGGGCGCGAGGGGTCCACCGGCTCGAGCTCCGCGAAGACGCGCTCGTACTGCTGGCGCGCCACGGCCTCGAACAGGACCTCTCGATCCGGGAAGTGCTGGAACACCGAGCGCTCCGAGACGCCGGCCCGCTCGGCGATGCGCTCCGCCGTCGGCCGCAGCTCGCCGTCGTCGAGCAGGCCGAGGAGGGAGTCGAGGAGCGCCTGGCGCGTGCGCTCCGCGCGTACGGTGCGCCCGTCCTTGGTGCCTGTCCCCTGCGAGTCGATGCCGGAAGCTTAGTTCCTTGCAGCCGAACTGCAATAACCCTCCTATACTGCCGCGGGTGATGCGATTCCGGTTCGGCGTCCTCGCCGTCGTGCTCCCCTGTCTCGTTCTCGCCCTCGCTCCGGCGACCGCCTCGGCCCAGCAGGACAATGCCGGCTCGTGTGTCGAGGTCGGATCACAGGGGAGCGAGCACGAATACCGCTGCCGGATGGGTCCGGTAACGGTCGCGCCCTTCCAGGTGCTGACCAAGGAGCTGATCGTCGGCGTGCCGAAGCCGGCGGTGGACGGCTTCGTGACGAGCATGAACGTCGACCTCGTGGACGCGAGCGGCAGGAAGGTTCCGATCAACCGGCTGATGCTGCATCACATCGTCTTCACGAATCTCGGTAAGGCGCTCGGGGAGAAGCGCGACCCCACCTGCAACGGTGGCTTCGAGAGCTGGGACACGATGTCGATGCTCCCCAACGCGGCGGAGCGCTTCTTCGCGGCGGGCGAGGAGCGGCTGGAGATGCAGCTGCCTGACGGCTACGGCTATCCGCTCGCCAAGCAGGACACGTGGAGCCTCATCTACATGTTCATGAACCACCGGTCGGTCACGGACACGGCGTACGTCGAGTACAACCTGACCGTCGACACCCGGCCAGACCTTCAACCGGTGAAGCCCTACTGGCTCGACGCGGTCAACTGCAGCTTCGATCCGATCTACGACGTCCCCGGCGGCGGCCGCAAGGGCTCCGTCAACACGCGCAAGATGGTCTTCCGCATGCCGGAGGCGGGGCGGCTCGTCGCCACCGGCGGGCATGTTCATGGCGGCGGCCAGGCTCTTGCCCTGCGCCGGCCTGCGTGCCCCAACAGCGAGGTCTATACGTCGCGGCCGATCTGGGGCGGCAGGAACCATCCCTTCTACAAGGTCAGACCGGTGCTCCACGAGCCCGGTCCGATCCACATGACCGGGTTCTATTCGGCGCGCGGAGTCCCGCTGGCGGCGGGCGAGAAGATCGTGCTCGAGTCGCGCTACGACGGGAGCCTGCCGCACACGCGGGTGATGGGGATCATGGTCGCGTTCGTCGCGCCCGACCCCGCGGTGACCGAACCGTGCGGCGCGGTGCCGAACGACCTCGTCGAGCTGAAGAAGCCGAAGGGCCGGACAAAGCCCCCACCGTTCACCGTGCCGATCGTCGGCAGGCGCGGCGGCAGGGCCGTGAACATCGACGCCCCGCCCGGGAAACGCGTCTCGCTGGGCAGGGGCGGCACGATCGAGGTGGGCGATCTCTTCTTCAGGCGGCCGAATGTCTCGCTACGCGCGGGCGGGACGCTCACCTGGCGCTTCAACGGCCCCACGCTCCACAACATCACCCTCGCCAACGGGCCGCGCGGCTTCTCGTCGAAGAACCTGTCGCAGGGTCGCACGTTCAGGAAGAAGCTCACGGTGCCCGGCACCTACCAGCTCTTCTGCGGCCTCCATCCCGTCGACATGACCGCCACCATCAAGGTCAAGGGGCGGGAGGGACGAAGGAAGTAGCGGTCCTTAGCAACCTTTTTTCGTAAAGAGCGGGGATCTCGTGTATGGGCCTATTGACCGTGCCTGCGGCCGTTGCTTGGATGCAGCGCGAGACGCGGACCGAGCGCAAAGAGCGAAGCCAAGAGGTTGTAAGGCTCGCCCCGTAGAACCGGAGGCTTCGGCCACCGGGGAGCGGACCTCAAGCGCGAAGTTCGCGTCTCGTCTTATTTCTGGACTCGCTCTCGCAGTTCCTGCTTCGCCTTCCTGCGGTAGCGGATGATCTTGCCGGCGTTCAGGCGGTACTTTGCGATCACCGAGCTGGGCGGCAGCTCGAAGCCGCCGATCAGCCTGTGCGGGACGAGCGCCCAGCCGCCGTCCTCCTCCACGAGGTCGCCGCGCACCTGGAAGTTGCGCTGCCAGAGGAACTCGGGGTGATGGTCGTGCGCGGTGAGGCAGGCGAGGCCCGGCTGCACGGGCAGGCCGAGCACACCGGAGCCCAGCCGGATCCGCTGTGCTGCGCGGTCGACCGAGATCGGCAGGCGCACCGAGAACGGGAAGCCGTCGGGCGCCACGAGCGACAGCACCGCCTGCGGATAGTGGCCGCCGAGCTCGTCCATCCGCTCGTCCCAGGCCATCGGGCCGCCCTCGGCCGGCGCGTGGGCCGCATCGGCCTCCTCGTCGTGGCCTGAGCGCACCTCCTCCATGTGCGCGTCGAAGAGCTGCGGCTCGTTCGTCGCGTCACCGCCGGGCCAGACGTAGACGCGCTCCGGCCGGACGTGCACGTAGATGCGTGTGTAGTACCAGTCGAAGAAGCCCTGCAGGGCCTTGGGCGGCGCGATCTTCACGGTCTCCGGCAGCTTCGCCACGGACTCGCGCATGTAACGATCCCGGTTCGCGTCGAGGTCTCGGTCGTCCACGTCGGCCGTGCCCTGGACCAGCACCTGCGGGGCATCGTCCATACCGCATCCCGTCGGGTCGGAGAACAGCAACGACACTCTCGGGTTGAGGCGAGCGTCCTTGGCTTTCTTGGGGTAGCCGAGCCCGGTGGTGACATCGATGCACGCGGCGCCGCGCTCGTAGTAGGGCGTGACCGGCCAGGAGATCGGCTGGCCGCGCCCGTCGACGGTCGTGTACTCGGTCGTGATGAAGGTCTCGAAGACCCGCTTCACGTCGTCTGGAAGGGAGGCGGTCATGGGCTTCCGCAAAGGCTAGATCGTCCAGCGCGCACCCGGCCTGCTCAAGGATGGTCGGGGGGCACCGATAGGCGTCTCGATGGCTGTCCGCCGACCCTTCGCGGCCTCGCGCCGACCTTCGCTGTCCTCGGAGCGCGGCTCGCTGCTGGTCGAGGTGATGGTGGGAGCGATCGTGCTCGCGATCGTCACGTTCGCCGTTCTGGACGGAATGAGCGGTGCGGCCGACACCGGCGAACGCAACCGGCAGCGGTCGGTTTCCTCGACGCTCGCGCAGCAGGACATCGAGCGTCTGCGCTCATTCGAGATCACCGACCTCTCCAACTACCGCGAGACGCGCAGCGTGAACATGGGCGGAGTCAGCTACACGGTCGTCTCGCGGACGGACTGGGTGCGCGACGCGAGCGGCCTCATCAGCTGCACGAACGACGACACCACGGCCGAGTACCTGAAGCTCACCTCGGTCGCGTACTCCCCCGCCTCGGAGGACACTCCGGTGCGTGAGGTGAGCCTCCTGACGCCGGCACCCGGGGCGTTCAGCGCCACCTCCGGCACCGCTGCAATCAAGCTGACGGACCGCGACGGGAACCCACACGCCGGCGTGGGGGTCTCGCTCGACGGGACGAGCGACTACTCCGATTCCACCAACGACGTCGGCTGCGCGATCTTCGGCATGATCCCGGCCGGCAACTACGAGGTGAACGTCAACGGCCTCGTCGGCTGGGGCGGCGAGGACGGAAACACCAACCAGGTGACCGTCCAGCCTGCGAAGACCAGCCTGAAGCACCTCGAGCTCGAGCCGCCGGGCTCGCTGCGGGCCCGCTTCGAGCGGCCCGACGGGACCGCCGCCGCCTGGTCCTCCATGACCGTCGCGAACGCGAAGCTTCCGGGCGGCACCAAGTCGTTCACGCGCGGCAGCGCGGTGCCGACGATCGACAGCAACGGCCTGTTCCCCTTCGTGGACGGCTATGGCGTCTACGCCGGCACGTGCCGCGCGAACAACCCGGGCTTCTGGAACGCGAGCTACTTCTCGACGTCGGGCGGCAAGGGCTCAGTCGTGCTCGACCCGGGCGACTTCCTGAAGCCGGTCAACGTCCAGATGGCGCGCGTGACCGTCCGGGTACGGAACTCCGACAGTTCGAACGCCACGAGCGCACTCGTGACGCTCCGCCAGCGCGACACCGGCACCGGCTGCACGGCGGGGTCGCTCACCGCGTTTGCGAACACCGGGACGAGCGGCGCGGCCGCCGGCCTCGCCACCTTCGTCGTCCCCTTCGGCACCTACCGGATCTGCGCCAGCCGCAACAACCGGCTGCGTGAAAGCACCGGCCCGGCCGTGCTCCCCCTCGGCGGCACGAGCCAGGACAGCCCCCGTGACATACAGCTCACGCCGCCGGGCTCGCCCTCGCCGGGCGCCGGCATCGACCCCGGAACAGCGACCGTACGGCTGCCGTCGGGCTCGACGAGCCCCAGCGCGTGCTCCACGAGCCCATGATCCGCCGCCTGCGCAACCTCGGCCCGGACCAGTCGGGCTTCACGCTGACCGAGCTGCTCACCGCGATCAGCATCGGCCTCGTCCTCCTGATGGCGGCCTTCACGCTGCTCGACCGGGCGAGCTCGGCTTCGCAGGAGATCATCGACCGTCAGGACGCGGTGCAGCGCGGCCGCCAGGCGATGGAGCTGATCCAGCGCCAGCTGCGCTCGCAGGTCTGCCTCGGGGACGAGGAGGAGCCGATCACGTGGGCCACGGGCAGCCAGGTGACCTTCTATGCCGACCTGAGCGACGGCAGCAAGAACATCCAGCGCCGCACCATCTTCTATGACGCGCCGAACAAGAACCTCGTCGAACGGATCTACCCCGGTGACGGCGAGTACCCCCTGCTCACGTTCTCGAACACCCCGAGCGAGGAGCGCATCCTCGCCCGGCGGGTCGAGCCGATCAGGGACGGCGGCGCGCCGCGTGACTTCTTCCGTTACTACGCCTTCAAGCTCGGCGGTGGGCCGGGCGAGCTGGAGCAGCTGAGGAACGGCGGCAACGACCTGACGGCGGACCAGAAGGCGACCACCGTGCTCGTCAAGGTCGGCTTCGTCGTGCTGCCTGACAAGGAGCGCCCGCGCGACCGCGACGCGCTGACCATGGAGAGCGACGTCTACGTTCGCATCGCCGACCCGTCGAGGCCCTCGGAGGGACCCGCATGCATCTGATACTTCGCAAGCTTCGAGGCCAGCGCGGCTTCACGACTGTGACGCTCATGGGCGTCCTCGCCGTCGGCGGGCTGCTTGTCGCGGCCGGCTTCGCGGCCGTCGACCCGGACATCTCGCTGTCGCGCGAGGACCAGGACTACAAGCAGTCGTACGGCGCGGCCGAGTCGGGGCTGCAGTGGTACCTGAACAGCCTTGGCAAGAACAACAACTACTACGTCAATTGCACCACCGGCCTTCCCCAGCCCGCGCCGGGCCAGCCGGCGCCGGTGAACCAGCGCTGGAACGGCACCGGCACCGACCCGCGCATCTGGCGCGCGATCGACTCGACCGAGAAGGCTCAGTACACGGTCGAGCTGCTGCCGGCGCCCGGCTTCGCGTCCTGCGTGCCGAACAACCAGTACTCGGTGGTGGACCCGAACGGCAACATGCGCCTGCGCGTCACGGGGCGCTCGCGGGGCGAGACGCGCAGCGTGATCGCGACGCTGCGGCGCCGCAACTTCATCGACTTCATCTACTTCACCGACTTCGAGACGCTCGATCCGGCCGCGTACTCGAACCCGGCTCAGATGGAGATCAACTGCGCGCGTTACCGCGACCAGCGCGCCGGGCGTGGCTGCACGGAGATCCGCTTCGCCGACAACGACGACGTCTTCGGGCCTTTCCATACGAACGACAACGTGCTCGTCTGCGGCTCGCCGACCTTCGGGCGGACCAAGCGCGACGTGATCGAGATCAACGGCCCGCGCCCGTTCGAGACCTCGTCGGGCTGCGGGAACAGCCCGGACCTCAAGGGCTTCCTCGACCACCCGGCCGGGCCGCTCGAGATGCCGCCGTCGAACAGGGCGATCAAGGACGTGACGCTGCTCCCCTACCGCTTCGACGGCAAGACGACGATCACGCTCCAGGGCCAGACGATGCTGGTCGTCAACCAGCAGCGTTTCGGCGACCTGCTGCCGCGCGAGATGCCGCTGCCCAACAACGGCGTCATCTACGTCTCGAACATGCCGGCCGGCTGCACGAGCGGCTACGACCGCGATCAGGACTACACGAACCAGCCCGTGAACTGCGGCGACGTCTGGGTCAAGGGCAACTACTCGCGCGATCTGACGATCGCGGCGGACAACGACATCGTGGTCAACGGGCATCTCGACCGCAACAGCGACGGCCTGCTGCTCGGGCTCATCGCGAACAACTTCGTGCGCGTCTACCACCCGGTCACATCCGACTGCGACCACAACGCCACGGGCTACGTCCGCGACCTGCGCATCCAGGCCGCGATCCTCGCCCTGCGCCACTCGTTCATCGTGGACAACTGGAGCTGCGGCGAGCCCACGGGCAACCTGATCGTCGACGGCGCGATCGCTCAGAAGTTCCGCGGCCCGGTCGGCACCGTCAACGGGACTTCGATCGCGACCGGCTACCGCAAGGACTACGAGTACAACGACCGGCTGCGCTACCGCGAGCCCCCGTACTTCCTGGACCCGGTGCAGGCATCCTGGCGCGTCGCGCGCCAGAACGAGCAGGTCCCGGCGACGGCCGAGCCCGAGGAGTAACGGCTAGGGCAACCGGGAGGCGACGAGCTCGGGAGCGCCGGCCAGCGCCCCGTGGCCCTGGCCCTCGAGGGTGCGCACCGTGACGTTGGGCAACGCCTCGGCGTAGGCGGCGGTCGAGCGCTTCGCCCACTCGGGGCTCTCGCTGCCGACGAACATGAGCACCGGTATGTCGAGCGCCCCGAGCGCCTGGCGATCGAGCTCGAAGCCGGCCTCGGCGCGCAGCTCCCGCGGCAGCGTATGGGCGATCGCCTTGCGCAGCTCCCACACCGGGGCGGTTCGCAGCTCCTCGAGCTCGGCGGCCGTGTAGCCACCGATCGTGGCCAGGAACTCGCTGACGACGCGCTCGCGGTCGCCGGCTGCGACCTGCGCCTCCCAGCGCTCGATGACGGCCGGCTCGGCGAGCACGCCGCCCATCGGCGGCTCGTACAGCACGAGCCGCGGCAGCCCCTCGATCAGCGGGGCCGCGCCCGCGCAGACGAGCGCTCCGTAGGAGTGGCCGAACAGGAGCGGCTCCGCGCCGTCAGCCGCGGCGGCACGCACCACCGCCGCCACGTCCTCGAACTCACGCTCGAGCGCATAGCCGTCGCCGTCCGTCGAGCCGCCGCGGCCGCGCCGGTCGACCGCGATCACCGTGAAGCGGCCCTCGAGGAGCGGCCGCAGGGCGCCGAAGCCCCAGCGCGCCGAGCCCGCGCCATGGACCAGCACGAGCGGAGGGCCCTGGCCCGACACCTCGCACCCGATCTCGACGCCGTCCGGCGTCCTCACTCGCTCCAGCACGCCGGGCAGCCTACCCGGCGCAACCGGGCCGGCCCCAGAGCCCGCGTTCGGCCTCGCGGGCGCGCCGGGCCGCGCGCACGAACAGGTCCTCGTACTCCACGTTGGGCGGGACGGTGAGCGGCTGGGCGAACCCCTGTGCGACCAGCATCCGGTTCAGGAAGCGCCCGTTGCGGAACCACACGTACGCGAGCGCGCGCCCGTAGCGGTCGCGCTCCTCGACCCCCAGGCGGTAGCGCACCCGCGCGCCGACCGGAACCGTCCGCTCCACGAAGCGCGACGCCTGGCGCCCGAAGCACTCGCGCTCGCCGTAGACCTCAGGCGTGTCGATCCCGATCAGGCGGACCTTGCCGATGCCCGAGAGATAGAAGGTGTCGCCGTCGGTGTGCTTGGTGAGTTCGGCGCCGACGGCGCCGGCCGGAACTCCCGCGGAGGTGACGGACGGGCCGCCCTCGAAGTCGTCCTCGGAGCAGCCACCAATAGCGAGCACGACGAGCAGCGGCGCAAGAACCCGGAGCGTGCAGCGACAACTAGCGGTTCGCAGAGCAAGCCAGGCAAGGACGCAGGTCGCGACGCGTGCGCACGCACGCGAGCGGCCGAGGACGCCGCCTGGCGCCGCTATGCGGACCGCTAGTTGTCGCTGCCCAGGCGGTCCCAGCAATACAGCTCGACCGCCTCCGCGGCGAGCTCCATCAGGCGCTCGTCGGACAGCCACGGCAGCACGGTCCCGAGCGCCTGCTCCTCGCTGATACCGGCCTCGAAGGCGTCGTCGCCCTTGAAGCCCGCGGCGATCCGCAGCGCCTCGCGGCGATGCTCGCCGAGGCGCGCGAACGCGCCGAGCAGGAACTCCTTGTTGGCGATCGGCTGGCCGACCTCGAGCGAGGCGTGCCATGCGGCGAGCATCGACAGGTCGTCGTCGTCGAGCTCCTCGACGGCCTTGGCGTAGTGCACCTGCAGCTCGTCGTCCGGGATCTCGTCGACCCAGGCGCGCACGACCTCGCCGAGCAGCTGCCGGCGGGCTTCCCGCCCGACGCTCTCGGCGACGACCCTGATCGCTTCCTGTGGCTCGATGAAGCAGAGAGGCATTGCCTTCGCTCTCCTCCGGTGTTGCATGGCTGACTAGTCGGAGAGTAGGACGCGGACCTGACGGAAAGACAGCACGCCGCCGGATCTACGAGCCGAGGACGGCGGCGAGGCGCCGCATCGCCTCCATCTCGCCCGCCCGGCCCACCAAGGCCGCCCGGTCGCGCGGGTGATCCTTGTACCCAGATTCACCCCAGCTGGCCCTCTTACGGTTGAGCGTACAACGAGACGGTCACGACCCGCCGACCGCCGCGCAGCACGGAATCAGGGGGCGCGCAGTGTGAGCTCCAATGGGTGCACGCAGAGTGCGGCCCGGCCGGGGCAGTCCGCGCACAACCCCGCGTGCGGCTCGTCCGACGGGACGAAGCTCCCCTCGACCACGCCGCGCGCAAGCTCGAAGAGCTCTCCTTCGAGGCGCGTGGCGTCGGCCGCTCCATATACGGCGAGCGCCGGCTCGTCAGGGCGCTCGAGGAAGCAGTGGGCCACCTCGACCCGCTCCGCCCCGGCGCGCAACGCGGCCAGGGCGTACACGATCCGTTGCGTGGAGTAGCCCTCCGCCACCAGCTCGGCCGGGTCGCGGCCGTCGAGCACATCGCTCTTCCAGTCGACCACGAGCGTGCCGGCGTCCTCGACGGCGTGCACGTCGACGACCCCGTTCATCAGCAGGGTGCGGCCACCCGCCCCGGGCGGGGCGAGCGTGAAGGTGAACGGCAACTCGGTCCGGAAGCGACGCGCCGCCGCGATCCGCTCGCGCAGCGTGGAGCCCGCCACGCGCTCGACCATGGCGCGCAGGTCCGCCACGTCGGCGGGGAGTGATTCGATGCCGTGGCGCTCGATCTCCGCGGCGATCTCCTCGTCGGCCGGGACGACCGGCCGACGGAAATCGAGCCGCTCGATCAGGGCATGCACGATCGAGCCGCGCTGCAGCGCCGTCATTCCACCTTCCGCCGCCGGCAGCTCGGGTGGCAGCGGCGACTCCACCGTCGCCAGCCCGAGCGCGCGCTGCAGGTAGAAGCGGTAGCCGCAGCGCCGGTATGCCTCGAGGCCGCTGTAGCTCAGCCGGCTGACGGGCAGCGCGCGCGGCGCCGGCGGCAGCCCGAGCTCGAGCGCCGGCTGCTCGTGACGCGGCTCGACGTCGCTCGCGGCCGCGACCGGCACGCGGTCGCCGGCGGGCAGCAGCTCGTCGGCGGTCGCCGGCGTGAGCCGCGTCCAGCGGACCCGCAGGGCCCGTCCCTCGAACTCGTCCTCGTGGATGCCCGTCGCTCCCTCGCCCGGCAGGCCGGCGCAGAAGCCGCGCCAGACCCAGCGCATCGGCTCGCTCAGATCGGCCGGGGCGGGGAGCTTCTCGAGATCGGTCGCGCCGCTCAGGACGAGGTGCTCCTGGGCGCGCGTTGCTGCGACGTAGAAGATGCGCCGCTCCTCCTCCTCGGCGTCGAGCTTGCCCTGCGCCTTGAGTCGCTCGAGCCGCTCGCTGTCGACGGCGCCGCCGAGCCCGGCGAGCCGCAGGCCGACGCTGCCGTCCTCCGAGATCCGCAGTGAGCCCTCGTCGTCACGGCCCTCCTTGCCGAGGTCGCAGACGCAGACGACCGGGAACTCGAGTCCCTTGGCTCGATGGATCGTCATCATGCGGACCGCGTCCAGCGCCTCGGCCTCCAGCGGCGCCTCGCCCTCGCGGGCCTCGAGCGCGTCGAGCTCGGCGAGCGCGTCGACGAAGCCGCGCAGGTCGCGGCCCTCGTCGGCTTCGAACTCGCGCGCCATCCGCATCAGCTTGCGCACGTTGGCCATGCGGCGAATGCCGCCCGGCAGCGCGAGCAGGTGGCGGTCGTAGCCGCTGCCCGTCACGGCCCGGTCGATCAGCGTCTCGAGCGCCACCTGGCCCGCCACGCGGCGCTCGGCCTGGAAGCGATCGACGAAGGCAGCGAGCTTGCGCCGGTCCGCCTCGGGCAGCACGGCGAGCAGGTCGTCGGCCGGCTCGCTGACGGCCCACCAGGGGTCGCGGCCGCTGCGGCGGGCGTACAGCCCGATCAGCGCGACCGCGTCGAGCGACAGGCCGGCGAGCGGCGAGCCCATGACCGAGTAGACCGCCAGGCCGTCGAGCGGGTTGGCGAGCGCGGACAGCCAGTGACGCAGGTCGGAGACCTGCTGCTGGGCGAAGTAGCCGCGCCCGCCCACCACGTGAACCGGGATGCCGCGCTCGTCGAGTGCGCGCTCGAAGAAGCCCATGGCGGTTGTGGCGCGGAACAGCATCACGACGTCACCGAAGTCGTAGGGACCGTTGCGGGTCAGCTCATCGACCCGCTTCGCGAGCAGGCGCGCCTCACCCGCACGCCACGGCGGCGCGGTGGCGAGGCCCGCCCCGAAGGGCTCGTCGCCGAGGCCGTCCGCCTCGTCCCAGCGCTTCTTCGGCCTGTCGACCACGAGCAGCTCGACGCAGGGGTCGGCGCGCGGCGCCCGCTCACGCGCCCCCGGCGCCTCGCGCAGCGGCTCGAAGCGCTCGCCCCAGGTGCGCTCGAAGGCGAGGTCAATCGCGTCGAGGATCTCGCCGCGCGCGCGGAAGTTGACCGTGATGCTCTCGGCGCGGCCCGCCCTGACGGCGTCGTCCCAGTGACCGCGGAATACGCCCACGTCGGCGTTGCGGAAGCGGTAGATCGACTGGTTCTCGTCCCCTACGCGGAACAGGTTGTCGCGCGCGAGCAGTTCGAGCAGCTCGTTCTGCAGCGGGTTCGTGTCCTGGAACTCGTCGACGAGCACGTGTTCGAAGCGGCCCGCGTACGCCTCGCGCAGGCCCACGTCGCCCGCCAGCAGGTCGCGCGAGACGAGCTCGAGGTCCTCGAAGTCGAGCCCGGAGCGCTCGCGCTTGGCGCGGCCGTAGCGCTCCCCGTAGAGCTCGAGCAGGCCGCTCAGCATCGCGTGGTCGCGCTGCTCCTGGCGCGTCAGCACGAACGAGCGGAACTCGCCGTAGGCCGCTCGGTAGTCGTCGCATGCCGGCGTCGAGAGCGCCTTCGCGCGCCCCTTCAGCTCGAGGCCCTTGAGCTCTGCGGCGTCGGGGAGCTGCCCGTCGCCGAGCTTCGCGAGCAGGTCGAGGCCGGCCTCGAGCCGCTCGATCGCGCCCGCGACCGCCGCCGTCGCCGCGCCGCTCCCGAGCTCGGTCAGCGCCACGCGCGCAGTCTCCTCCAGCCGCTCACGCTCACCCGCCGGAAGCGGCGCGACGGTCGGCTCGAGCTTCGGCCGCCGCTGCCCGCGGCTGCGCAGGTGCGAGTAGGCGGTGCGCACCATGTCGCGCAGCCGGTCGGGGGTGTGCGCCGCCACCATCTCGATGCGCTCGGGATCGGAGCCGTCCGCCATGAACTCCTCGAGCGCGCCGTCGAACGACTCGAACGCAAGCCGGTCGGCTTCGACCTGGTCGAGCACGCGGAAGTCCGGGTCGATCCCGGCGCTGAGCGCGTGCGAGCGCAGGATGCGCGCGCACAGCGCGTCGATGGTCGAGATCCAGGCGCCCTCGGCCGCGCGCGCGTCAGCGCGCCGGCCGAGCTCGAGGAAGCGGCGCCGCACGCGCGTCTTCATCTCCGCGGCCGCCTTCTCGGTGAAGGTGATGGCGAGCATCGACTCGACGCCCGCGCCGTCGTCGACCACAGCGCGCACGAAACGCTCGACGAGCACCGTCGTCTTGCCCGTCCCCGCGCCGGCGCGGACGAGCAGGGACGAGTCGCGGCGCTCGATCGCGCGCTCCTGCTCCGGCGTCAGCGCCGTCATCCCTCGCTCCTGCAGATCGACGGGTACTTGCAGCCGCCCTGCCAGTCGCAGCGCTCGGGCGCGGAGCAGAGGCGGCCGGCGCGCATCTCGGCGTCCGTCTGCCGGATCCGGCCGAGCGCCCAGCCGAGCGTCTCGCGGAAGTCGTCGGGCTCGAGGCGGTCGCCCGCGACCCAGCCCGAGCCGAGCTCGTCGACCTCGGCCGCAACCATTCCGCGCGGGCGCGGGTCCTCCCCGCCGAGGGCGACGTACACGCCGCCGGCCGCCCGCAGCGCGAGCAGCCGCTCGACGACGAGCATGTAGAGCGCCGCCTGGAAGCGGTTCTCCTTCTCCCAGCTCGCGACCTTGTAGCGGTCGACCTTCTTGCCGCTCTTGTAGTCGATGACGAGCGCCAGCCCTTCGTGGGTGTCGATCCGATCGATGCGCCCGCGCACGCGCAATCCCGCCGCGATCTCGACCGGCTCCTGCCCGTTCCCGTACCCGAACTCGAGCTCCAGGTACTCGGGCTCGAAACGGCTGTCCGAGCGGGCCTCTGCGCGCAGGTGGCGGAGCAGGTCGAACTCGAGCCGGCGCGCGGCTGCCATCAAGCGGGTCCCCTTGGGCGAGATCGTGAAGGCCGAGCGCTGCTCACGCAGCTCCTCGAGCAGGATCCGCTCCGCGCGGGTGAGGTTGGCCGGGGTGACCCGGCGCTCGCCGGTCTCCTCGCGGATGCGGCGGTAAGTCGCCTCGAGCACGTTGTGCGAGTAGCTGCCGCGGACCATGGCCTCGGGGTTCGGCTCGAGCGCGTCGGGCCTGAGGAGGTCCTCGACGAGCCATTTGACCGGGCAGTCGGCGAAGCGCTCGAGCGCTCCGGCGGAGACCGCATCGCGCGCCGCGAGCTCGACAAGTAGCGGCCCGCAGCTGAGCGGCCCCGCCACACGCTCCTCGCGACGCGGGCCCGCCGCGGCCAGCGCGCGGTCCCACTCGGCGGCGGTCGGCGCCGTCTCGGGCGTCCAGGTCACCTCGGAGAGCGAGCGCTTGACCGGGTCCGGGTCCCGCAGCAGCTCACGCGCGTCCTCGACGAAGAACGACTCGGCCTGCGGGTTGCCCTCCTCGTCGCTCGAGCGCGAGGAGAGCACGAGCAGCCGCTCGGCGCGCGAGGCGCAGACGTAGAAGAGGTAGCGCTCGCGGTCGAGGGCGTCCTCACGGACCGGCAGCACGAGCCCGGTCGCGCTGGCGATCGCGCGACGGTCCTCGTCCGAGAGGAACGGCTCGGGAGAGGTGCCGCGCGGGAACTCGCCCTCCTGCAGGCCACAGACGAACACGGCCTCGAAGCGGCGTGCGCGGATCGACTCCGGGGTCGCCACCTGGACGCGATCGGGCTGCGGGTTCTCGCCCACGTACACCTCGAGCTGCTCGAGCACGCGGTGTACGCGCGCGGCGTCGACTCGGCCGCCGCCCGCGGCGCCGGGGCGCAGGACGTCGCGCAGCGCGGCGAGCGCGGCCTGGCCCTCACGGAGGGCGCGCGCCTCGTCCAGCTCGGGGCCGCTGAGCAGCGCCGCCTCGCGCTCGTGCGGCGCCGCAAACATGCTGACCAGGCGCGCCTCGAGCTCCGCCACGAACGCGTTCGCATCACGCGCCCGGGCGAGCCGGTCGAGCTCGCCCAGCTCGAAGTTCCTCTCCTCCCACAGCGCACGGGCCTGCGTGGCGCTGTGGGCGCCCTCCGTGCGGACAGCGGCCTCGAGCCGGTCGGCCAGGGCGGTCACGCGCAGCCTTCCCGGGGTGCGGAGATAGGTGAGCAGGTCGTCGGCGCTGCCGCCGAGCGACGCGCAGCGGATCAGCGCCAGCAGCCCGCGCCCGACGCCGGTATGGCCGAAGGGGAGGCGCCGGTCGATCGAGTAGGGAATCCCGTAGGCGCCGAATACCTGCTCGAGCAGCGATGCGTACGAGCTCGGCCGCCGGAACACCACGGCCACGTCGCCGGGCTCGACCCCCTCGCGCAGCAGCTCGAGGATGCGTGCGCCGGCAAGCTCGACCTCGGCCCGCTCGCCGCCGGCGCTGTGGAACGAGATCGCCGCGCCCGGGTCGACCGGCTCGCCGGGATCCTCGAACAGGCGCCGTTCGATGTGGTGGAGGGCGGCGCGCGAGCCCTCCGCATAGTGCACGTCGACCGGCTCGAGCGCCAGCTCCGCGGCGCCGCGCACGAGTAGCTCCTGCCGGATCCCGGCCGTCGCCCTGAACGCCTCGCGGCCGGGCTCGAACGGCAGCGAGACGCTGACATCGGCGCCGCAGCGGGCCGAGATCGTCTCGAGCGCATCGAGCTCCATCGGGGTGAAGTCGTCGAAGCCGTAGACGAAAAGTGGGGTGCCGCCCCACGCCTCGGGATCCGTGCGCAAAGCGTCCAGCGCCCGCCAGGCGAATACGTCGGCGTCGACGACGCCGGCGCGGTCGAGCCCGGCGCGGTAGCCGCGGTACAGCGCGGCCACCTCCTCGGCGTAGGCGCGCCTGGGGCCGTCGCCCGCCCAGTCGCGCAGCGCGCGGGTGAACCGGGCAGGGTCGACCATGGAGCGGCCGAGCTCGGCCACGAAGCGCGTGGCGGCGCGCACGAAACCGGGCTGTGCGGCCGACTCCGCGAGCACGTCGAGGCTGGCGCCCTGCACCGCCTCCTCGACTATCAGCTCGCGCTGAACGTCGGACGCCACCCGCTCGCCGTAGCCCGCCCGGCGCGCGATCTCCTGGAAGAGCCAGCGGAAGCGCAGAACATGGGCGCCGAACACCGCGCCGCGCTCGGCGAGCTCGCGCTGGGCATGCTCCACGTCCCCGAAGGTGGGGACGAGCAGGATGGGATCTGCGCGCACTCGGCCCAGCCGAGTGCTTGCGCGAGGCGGGTCTTCATCGAGGTGCGCCCTCAGCCCACCCAGGACCTCGCCCGCCTTGGCGGCGTTCGCGGGTCCGGTTACGAGCGTGAGCGGCACGACCGTAAGGGGTAGCGCGCGGACACGACGGAGAGAGTGTCGCGCTCAGGCGCCAGGATCTGACGGCAGCGCGGCCGCGGCGAGCGCACCTTTCGCGGCGGCAGCCTCGAGCGCCTGGGTGAAGCGCAGCGCCGGCAGCAGCACCGGCGCCTCCTGGAGCTCCCAGCCGCGGTTGGGCCGCATGATCCAGCGGGCGATCCGTACCCGGTCGCCGTCGAGCCGCTCCACCCGCAGTTCGTCGCGCAGCTCGCCGGAGCGTCCCGGGCTCGCCCCGTAGCCGTCCTGGCTCGGCCCGCCCTCCGAATCGAGCGCCGGCAGCGCCAGGAGGTCCTTCTCGGCCGCCTCGGCAAGCAGCCCGGCGAGATCGTGGAGCTCGAGCACGGGCGCGCCGCGCACGAGCTGGCCCGCGTGCCAGCCCGCAAGCCGGAGGCCGCCCGGCACCTTCTCGAGGCGGACCTCGCGGCCGTCCTCGTAGGGTCCGGCCGACGCGAAGACCCCGCGCGAGACGGTGGCGCCACGGCCGGAGGCAGTGCTGCGCCCCGTGCCGCCCTTGCGAGCGCGGCTGCCCGAGCTGCGCGATCGGGCGGACTTGAGGTTCGGATCGAGAACGGTGCCCTTGGAGCAGATCGGGCAGTCCGCCGTGAAGCGGTTGTGGCGGCAGAACGTCGGCACCTGGCCCAAATCTAGCTGCCGGCGCCACCGGCCCGGGGGCCCGGCTGCCACCATCTCGCGCATGCGCACGGCGATCGTCTCCGACCTGCACCTCGGCGCGCTCGGCGGCGCCGACGTGAGCCGCGACGCGGGCGTCCGCGAACGGCTGGTCGAGGCGCTGGCACGCGCCGACCGGGTCGTGCTGCTGGGCGACGTGCTCGAGCTGCGCGAGCGCCCGCTCGCGGAAGCGCTCGCGGTGGCAGCGCCGCTCGTGGATGCGCTCGCTGTCGCGCTGTCCGGCCGCACGCTGGTGCTCGTACCGGGCAACCACGACCACGCGCTCGCCGAGCCCTGGCTCGGCCGCCTGCGGCTCGACGGAGAGGACCTGGGTCCTGACCACGAGTGGCCGGTCCGCCCGGGCGACGGTCCCGCCGGCCGGCTCGCGGCCGCGATGCCGGAGGTGGAGCTGCGACTCGCCTATCCGGGCCTGTGGCTGCGCCCGGGCGTCTACGCGACGCACGGGCACTATCTCGACCTCGCCCTCACCATCCCGAGGCTCGAGTCGATCGCCGCCTCGGCGATGGGCCGGCTCACCGGCCGCGGCCGCGATTGCGCTTCCGCGGCCGACTACGAGGCCGTGCTCGCGCCGATATACGCGTTCTACGAGCGGCTCGCGGAGGGCGCGGGCCCGGAGGCGCTGAGCCGCGGCGGCACGCTCTCACGCACGGTCTGGAAGCGCGCGACCGGCGAGGGCCGGGCCGCGCGCGTGCTGCTCGGCAAGATCGCGATCCCGGGCGCCGTCGAGGTCCTGAACCGGCTCGGGCTCGGCCCCTTCCATACGGAGCTGTCCGGGGTCGAGCTGCGACGGGCCGGGTTGCTCGCCATGGGCCGCGTGGCGGACGTGCTCGCCCCGAGCGCGGAGCATGTCATCTTCGGGCACACGCACCGGGCGGGCCCACTGCCGGGCGACGACCTGGCCGAATGGACCACACTGTCCGGCTCGCGCCTGTGGAACTCCGGGACCTGGTTCCACGAGGCTGCCTTCGTCGCGGACGGCGACCTGAGCAACCCCTACCTGCCGGGCACCGTCCTGATACTCGAGGACGAGGGCCTGCCGCGGCACGAGAACGCGCTGACGGGCTACGCCGCCGCGGCCAGCTCGGGCTCTGGCGCCGCCGCGCCGAGCGCGTAGGCGGGCTCGTCGAACTCGCGCAGGCGCCGGCGGAAGGGCCACGTGAAGGTCGGCCAGAGCGTCGAGTTGTGCCCGTTGGCGTCGATGTACCAGCTCTTGCAGCCGCCCGACACCCAGACCGTGCCCTCGGTCATGCGGTCGATCTCGGCGTTGTAGGCGGCCTGGGCGTCGCTGCGCACCTCGATCGTCGCCACCCCGTCGCGGCGCAGGGCGCGCAGCGCTCCCGTCAGGTACCGGATCTGCGCCTCGATCATGAAGACGATCGAGTTGTGCCCGAGGCCCGTGTTCGGCCCGACGAGGAAGAAGAGGTTCGGGTAGCCGGCCACCGCGGAGCCCTTGTAGGCGGAGGGCGACCCGGCCCAGGTCTCCGACAGCGTGCGCCCGTCGCGCCCGCGGATGCGCCCGGCGATCGGGATGTCAGTCACGTGGAAGCCCGTGCCGAAGATGATCGTGTCGACCTCGCGCTCGACGCCGTCCTCGGCCACGATCGAGTTCGCGCGCACCTCGCGGATGCCGTCGGTCACCACTTCGACGTTCGGCTCGACGAGGGCCGGATACCAGTCGTCGGTCGGCAGGATGCGCTTGCAGCCCATCGCGTAGCGCGGCCGCAGCCTCTCGCGAAGAGCGGGATCCTCGACCTGCGAGTTCAGGTGCCTGAGCGCCATCCGCTCGACGAGCCTGCCGAGCCGGGGGCGCCGGAACTGGAGCACGAACATCTCGCGCGCCCAGTAGATCCCGGCCCGCATCGCGAGTTGGGCGGGCGGTAGGACGCGGTAGACCGCCCGCTCCCATCCGCTCATCGGCCGGTTCGGGTGCGGGAGCACCCAGGGCGCGGTCCGCTGGAACACGTGCAGCCGCTCGACCTTCGGCTGGATCTCCGGGACGAACTGGATCGCCGAGGCCCCCGTTCCGACGACTGCCACGCGCTCGCCCGCGAGCTCGTGCTCGTGGTCCCAGCGGGCGGAGTGGAAGGTCGTGCCCTCGAAGCTCTCGAGGCCGGGCAGGTCGGGGAAGCTCGGGTCGCTCAGCGGCCCCTGGGCCGCGATCACCACGTCGGCCGTGAGGTCGCCCTGGGTCGTCTCTAGCCGCCACAGCCGGGCGTCCTCGTCCCAGTTCGCGGCGAGCAGGTCGGTGCCGAAGCGGATATGCGGCATCACCCCGTAACGATGAGCGCAGTCGCGCAGGTACTCGAGGATCTCGGGCTGCGGCGAGAAGGTGCTCGACCAGTTCGGGTTGGGCGCGAAGGAGAACGAGTAGAGATGCGAGGGCACGTCGCAGCGGCAACCCGGATAGGTGTTGTCGCGCCAGGTGCCGCCGATATCCGAGGCGCGCTCGAGCAGCGCGAAGTCGAACTCGCCCTCCTGGCGGAGCTTGATCGCCATGCCGAGCCCGGAGAAGCCGGCGCCCACGATGACGATCCGATGGTGGGTCAAGTGAACCTCCGCAGTCCGGGCAGCAAGAGCTCGACGGTCCAGTCGGCAAGCCGCTCGAGTGGCACCTCGGGGTGCTCCCACATCCAGTGGGCCACTCCCTCGTAGGCGGAGTTGACCGCGTGCGCAGCGAGCTCGAGCTCGCGCGGGTCGACGTCCGCCGGCGCCTTCTCCAAGAGCAGCTCGTGCACGAGCGCCGCCTGGCGGCGCCGGACGTCGACGGCGACGTCGGAGAAGCGCCCCTCCATCATCAGCTCCCACGCGACCCGATTGTCCGTCGCGAAGCGCAGGAAGGCGAGCCCACCGGCGCGAACGCGCGCCTCCGGCTCGCTCTCCGCACGGACGGCGGCCGCCACCTCGATGGCGAGACGCTCGGCCGAGCGCTCGAGGCAGGCCCGAAAGAGGGCGTCCTTGCTGTCGAACAGCTCGTACACGACCGGCTTGGTCACACCGGCGCGGCGGGCGAGCTCGTCCATCGAGGCGCCCTGATATCCGCGCTCGGAGAAGAGCTGCTCGGCGAGCTCGACGATCTGCTTCTCGCGCACCTGCCGCGGCACGCGGCCGTGCGCGAAGTCCTCGATGCGTGCGTCCCTGAGTTCCACCTACCGCGCGTAGGTTACCGCTGGTAAGGCAGCAGTCAAGGGACCCGTGACGACCCTATCTACGTTGACGGCAATAATCACCGTCAACGTAGCGAGGACGAACGAGGGCGCCGGGACCGACCCCCTCAGCGCCGTGGTTTACGCAGCTTCGACCTCGGCCTTCGGGGAGCCATCACCGGCGCCCGCCTCCGCCTCGGCCTTCTCCTCCTCCGTCTCCCCCTTCGGCGGCTCCTTCGCCCAGTCCTCGTCGAACTCGACGCGCCACTTGCCCTCGTCGGTCTGCTCGAGCCGGAGCTTCGCCCGGAACGTCCGGCCGGCGCGGCTGCGAAAGCCGGTGACCGGCTTCGCCGTGCGGCCGACGCCCGGGTCCTCGCCGGCCTCGCGCGACTGGCGCAGCGACTCGATCAGCTCCTTGGCGACCGAGACCGGCAGCGACTTGCCCGCCTTGCGCTTCCAGATCACGAAGCCGCAGCCCGGGTCCTCGCGCGACCAGCACGAGTAGCCCTTGCGGTTCTCCGTGATCTCGCGCCCGCAGATCGGGCACGGTCCCAGCTTGGCGCGCTCGATCTGTACGCCCTTCAGCTTGTCGAGCTCCTCGACCGTCTCCGTCGTGAACTTGGCGATGTCGGAGATGAAGGCGTCGTGGCTGTCCTCGCCGCGCTCGATCAGGCCGAGCCGCTTCTCCCAGTTGCCGGTGAGCTCCGCGGAGGTGAGCTGGTGGCCGTTCAGGAGGCGGATCACCTGGATGCCCTTCTCGGTCGCGACGAGCGCACGCCCCTCGCGCTCGATGTACTCGCGCCCGATCAGGAGCTCGATGATCCCCGCGCGCGTGGCAGGCGTCCCGATCCCGGAGTCCTTCATGGCCTCGCGAAGCTCGGCGTCCTCGATCTCCTTGCCGGCCGTCTCCATCGCGCCGAGCAGCGACGCGTCGCTGAAGCGGCGCGGCGGCTGGGTCTCCTTGCGCAGGAACTCGACCGAGCGCGTCTCGACTGACTCGCCCTGCTCGAGCTTCGGCAGCAGCTGATCGCCGCCGGAGTCCTCGTCGCCGCGCTCGCCCTCGGGCTGGTCGCCGTAGACGGCGCGCCAGCCCGGCTCCACCAAACGACGCCCGCTCGTCCGGAAGACATTGCTCTCCACATCGGTCTCGACCCGCGTGCGCTCGAACTTCGCGTCGGGATGGAAGATCGCGAGGAAGCGCTTCGCGACGAGGTCGTAGATCTTCAGCTCGTCCTGGCCCATGCGGCCGAGGTCGTGCTCGGAGCGAGTCGGGATGATCGCGTGGTGGTCCTCGACCTTCTTGTCGTTGACCACGCGTCCGAGCGGCAGCCGCTCGAGCGAGGTCACGTACTCCGACGCGCGCCGGTAGGTGGCGTTGTGGCCGACAAGCTCGGCGATCGGCTTGATCTCGGGGATCATGTCGCCGGTCAGGAAGCGTGAGTTGGTCCGCGGGTACGTCAGCGCCTTGTGCTCCTCGTAGAGGCGCTGGGCGGCGGCCAGCGTGCGGCGCGCCGAGAAGCCGAGCAGCGTGTTCGCGTGCCGCTGCAGCGAGGTCAGGTCGTAGAGCAGCTGGGGCCGCTCGACCTCCTCCTTCTTCTCGAGCTTCGTGATCTCGCCGGGCCTGCCGGCGCTGGCCTCGACGATCGCCTTCGCCTCGTCCTCTGACGGCAGGCGCTTGCCGCCGAGGTAGCGGCCTGCGTAGGTCCGCTCTCCGCTCGCGGCGAACTTCGCCTCGACGAGCCAGTAGGGCTCGGGCTTGAAGGCGCGGATCTCCTCCTCGCGGCGGGCGACGAGCGCGAGCGTGGGCGTCTGCACGCGGCCGAGCGATACGGCTCCATCGAAGGCCGCGCGCAGCCGGATCGAGGCTGCGCGGGTTGCGTTCATACCGACGAGCCAGTCCGCCTCGGAGCGCGAGCGGGCCGCCTCCTCGAGCGGCTTCATCTCCTCGCCCGGGCGCAGGTCCTTGAACGCCTCGGAGATCGCGGCCTTGGTCATTGAGGAGAGCCACAGGCGCTGGACCGGCTTCTTGACCGGCGCGATCTCGTATAGGTAGGCGAAGATGAGCTCGCCCTCGCGGCCGGCGTCGCACGCGTTGACGATCAGCTCCACCTCGTCGTCGGCCATGCGCCGGTGGATCGCGTGCAGCTGCTTCTTGGCCCGGTCGTCGTTCGGGACGAGCTTGAACTCGTCCGGAATGATCGGCAGGTCGGCGAAGCGCCACTTCTTCAGCTTCGGGTCGTACGCGTCCGGCTCGGCCAGTCCCACGAGGTGCCCGACGGCCCACGTGATGACGTAGTCGTCGCCCTCGAGATAGGTCTTGTCCTTCGAGTTCTTGAAGGATCCGGGCAGCGCGGAGCCGAGGTCGCGCGCGACCGAAGGCTTCTCGGCTATGACTAGGGTCTTCCCCACGGGATGCCTCTCCACCATACGCATATAGGCCGCCACGACGCGATGGGATGGTGGTTGGAGGAGGCCGGCAGCGTCGATCCGCTCCCCCCGCTGAGCGGCTCCATCGAGGCGGACTTCGTCGTGATCGGCGGCGGCTACACCGGCATGTGGACCGCCTGGCACCTGCTCCGGGCAGAGCCCTCGGCGAGGGTCGCGCTGCTCGAGGGCGGGCTCTGCGGGCACGGTCCGAGCGGCCGCAACGGGGGCTTCTGCGAGTCGATGTGGCTCGCCGCCGGCGCTCTGAGGGAGCGCTTCGGCGCCGGCGACGGGCTCGCGCTGCTGGATCTGGCGAGCCGCAGCGTCACGGAGATAGGAGAGTGGTGCGACGAGAACGGCGTGGACGCCTGGTTTCGCCAGGCGGGCTACATCTGCGTATCGACGGCGCCCGCCTATGACGAGGCCGGCCGCGCGTCCATGCGCGCCGCGGCCGAGCTCGGCCGGCCCGACGCGGTCCAGGAGCTCAGCGCCGAGCAGGTCCGCGCGCGCTGCGACTCACCCGTCTTCCGGCGCGGTGTCTTCGTGCCCGACTTCGCGACCCTGCAGCCGGCGCGGCTCGCGCTCGGGCTGCGCGCGAAGCTGCTCGAGCGCGGCGTGCGCATCTTCGAGGGCTCGCGGGTGTCCGAGCTGAGCGCCGACCGCGGTGGCGTGATGGCGCGCACGAGCGGTGGCTCGGTGAGCGCCGGCGCCGCGGTGCTCGGGATGGGCCCGCGCTCGCGCGCCGTGGACGGGCTCGGCTCGCGCCTGACCGTCACCTCGTCGCACATCGTGATGACCGAGCCTGTGCCGGACCTGCTCGAGGAGGTCGGTTGGACGGGTGGCGAGTGCATCACCGACGGGCGGCTGCTCCTGCACTACTTCAGGACGACCCCGGACGGGCGCATCGTGCTCGGCTGGGGCGGCGGGCGGCTCGCCTGCGGGGCGCGCGTGAACGGTCGCGTCGAGGTGGACGGAGAGGTGGCCCGCCAGGTGGCGCTCGACCTGGAGCGGATCTTCCCCGGCGTGCGCGGCCGGCGCTTGACGCACGCCTGGGGCGGCCCGATCGACGTCTCGCCCTCGCACGTCCCCCAGATAGGCAGCTTCGAGAAGGCCCCGGTGCACTACGCCTTCGGCTTCACCGGCAACGGCGTCGGCCCGTCGCAGCTCGCCGGGCGCGCGCTCGCCTCGCTGGCGCTCGACCGCCGCGACGAGTACACGCGGCTTCCGATCGTCGGCTCCGACGCGGGCGCGTGGGTCCCGCCCGAGCCGCTCGCATGGCTGGGCGGCGCGGCGGTGCGCTCGGCGATCCTGAGGGTCGAGGCGGCGAAGGAGCGCGGCGAGCGCCCGGACCCGCTCAGCGCCGCCGCCGCCGCGGCGCCGCGGGCGCTCGGAATGCATCTCGCGCGCTGACCGTAATTCGCCGCGACCGCGCCGGTTGGAGGGTCGATGGCGATCGCAGCCCAGCCGTTTGGAGCGTCCTTCCTGGATTCCGGGCGTACCCGTAGTACCGTGACGCGAATGGCCGAGGCGGAGGAGCGCTCCGCAGAGGAAGCGGGGCTGGCTCAGCGCGCCGTTCAGGGCGACGGCGATGCATTCGCAACGCTCTATGGCCGTTACGAGAAGCGCGCGTACAACCTGTGCCTGCGCATCCTCGGCTCGGAGGACGACGCTGCCGACGCCACGCAGGAGGCCTTCGTCAGCGTGCTGCGGCGGCTGCCGAAGCTCGAGGGCCGCGAGCTCGCGTTCGGCTCGTACCTGTTCACCTCCGCGCGGCACGCCTGCTACGACCTGATCGAGCGCCGCAAGCGCGCCGAGCCGAGCGACGCCATCCCCGAGGGCGCAGTCCCTGTGGGCGGTGGCGTCGGCGGCGGCGGGACCGGCTTCGATCCCGGCGACCCCCACGACGACCCCGAGCGCAACGTCCTGCTCGCCGCCCGCCAGGACGAGATCCGCGACGCCAACGCGATGCTCCCGGCGCGCCAGCGCGAGGTGCTCGTGCTGCGCGAGCTCGAGGACCTCTCCTACGACGAGATCGCCGAGCTCATGGAGATGAACCGCAACTCCGTGGCGCAGCTGATCTCGCGGGCCCGCATCAACCTGCGCGACGCGCTGCGCGGCACGGCGCTGGCCTCGGTCGCGACCTCGTCGGCGGACTGCGAGCGCTCGCTCGCCCTACTGGCTGCGCGCCAGGACGGCCAGCCGAGTGCGGACCAGGACTGGCTCGACGAGCACATGCTCGCCTGCGAGACCTGCCCGCTCGCCCGTGACGCCATGGAGGAAGCGGGAATCTCGTACCGCGCCTGGCTGCCGGTGGCCGCGGGCCCGCTCCTCTTCCGCGAGACGCTCGCCAACGCCGCCGAAGCCGTGGGCGCCGACTGGAGCGACGTGATCGCCCGCCACGAGGCGCGCATGTCCGCCCCGCGGGGCCTGCGCGCGCGCCTCAAGGCGGCCGCCGGCGGGGGCGCGGCAGGAGGCGCCAGGGCGGGCAGCGCACGCGCTTCGCTGAGCCGCCACCGCCGGCGCAACCTGGCGCTCGTCGGCGCGCTGGCGCTCGTGCTGCTGCTCGTCGGATTCGCGGCCGGCCTGGGCGACGGCACGAAGGTCGAGGAGGCCGTCCCGGTTGCCGACGAGCAGGTGCCGGCCGAGACGGCCGAGCGCGCCGCGCCGAAACCCGACACGCAGAAGAAGGACAAGCCGGCCAAGAAGCAGGCGGGCGAGCCGCAGGGAACGCCGGCGGTGGCGCCCGACGAGCCGGAGCCGGGTGAGGCCGGCGAGCCGGCCACCGGCGACAGTCCGTCGGCTCCTGCCGGCGGAGGAGACGCGCCAGAGCGCGGCGGCAGCGAGGACGGCGCCGCCCGCAAGCGAGGAGGGGGCGGCGACGACAGCCTCGGCGAGGACCCGGCCGGGTCGGACCCGCCCGTCGTGACCGACCCCCCGGAGCCGCCCCAGCCGCCCGAGCCCGAGCCGCCCGTCATCATCGATCCGCCGCCCGAGAACCCGCGCTGCCCGACGCCGACCGCCTGCCCGCCACCGCCGCCGCCCTGCATCCCCGGCCAGAACTGCCCGCGCGTGCCGGGCGGCACCCCCCCGCCGCGCCCCTGATCAGACGGGCTCGGCGGGCCGCGGGCCGAGGGCCCGAGCGCGCTCGTGCAGCCAGACCGCAACCTCGTCGGCCGGCAGCGGCCGCAGCAGGTGGAAGCCCTGCGCGCCGTCACAGCCGAGCGTGCGCAGCTCGCGCAGCTGCTCCTCGGTCTCGACGCCCTCCGCGACGACCTCGAGGCCAAGGTGGTGGCCGAGGTCGATCGTCGAGCGAACGATCGCCGCGCCGGGCCCGTCGCCGTCCAGGTCCATGACGAACGTACGGTCGATCTTGAGCTCCTGGATCGGCAGCTCGACGAGCCGGCCGAGCGACGAGTAGCCGGTGCCGAAGTCGTCGATCGAGATGCGCACGCCGAGCGCGCAGAGCCGCTCGATCACGTCCATTGCGGTCACGACGTCGCCGATCAGCCCGCGCTCGGTCAGCTCGAGCTGAAGCTGCTCGCCCGGAGCGCCCCAGCGCTCGAGGAGCGACTCGACCTCGGCCGGGAAGCGCGGATCGAGCAGGCTGCGCTCGCTCACGTTCACGGCCACCGGCACGTTCAGCCCCTCGAGGGCCCACTCGCAGCTCTGCCTGAGCGCGGCGCTGATCACGTAAGTGGTCAGCGGCCCGATCAATCCGGTCTGCTCGGCGAGCGGCAGGAACTCGAGCGGCGCGAGCAGGCCGAGCTCGGGATGCTGCCAGCGGATCAGCGCCTCGGCGCCGGAGACCTCGCCGCGGTGCAGGTCGATCTTCGGCTGGTAGAAGAGGACGATCTCCTCGTCGGCGAGCGCGCGCCGCAGCTCGCCGAGCCGCGTGACCCGGTCTGGGCCGCGCCGGTCGCGCTCGGGCATGTAGAGCTCGAAGTGCGTGCCCGAGCGCTTGGCGGCGTACATGGCGATGTCAGCGGCCTGCAGGAGCGTCTCGGCGTCGCGGCCGTGCTCCGGGAAGAGCGCGATGCCGACGCTCGCCTCCACGAGCAGCGGCACGCCGCCGAGCACGAACTCGTCGTGGAGCACGTCCTTGACGCGCCCCGCGACCTCGATCGCCCCGGCGGGGCCGGACACGTCGGTGAGCAGCAGCGCGAACTCGTCACCGCCGAGCCGCGCGAGCAGGTCGCCCTGGCGCACTGTCGTGCCGAGCCGGGCGGCGACGTCGCGCAGGAGCCGGTCGCCGTGGCCGTGCCCGAGCGCGTCGTTCACCTCCTTGAAGCGGTCGAGGTCGAGCATGAGGAGCGCGAAAGGGCGCTCCACCGCCGAGGCGCTCTCGATCTCGTGCTTCAGGCGGCGCAGCAGCTGGCGCCGGTTGGCGATCCCGGTGAGGTCGTCGTGGAGTGCCTGGTGATGGCTCGTCTCCGCGTGGCGGCGCAGCTTGCGCGAAGCGCGCGCCACGATGGGGAACAGGACCAGGTACAGGAGCGCGAGCCCCGCGATGAGCACCGGGTAGAGCCGGCGCGAGTCCTTGTCGATCTGTGCGGCGATCGGCGCGTAGGGCATGTAGACCTCGAAGACTCCGGCGGGCGCGTCGTCGCCGAGCAGCCGCAGCGGCACGTAGACCTCGTAGATCCGGCCGGTGCCCGGGAGGTCCTCGTGAGCGCCCTCGAAGGCGGCCTGCGTGTGTCCCTCGAGCGCGAGCTGGACCTCCTCGCTCAGGTCGCGCCTGCCGACCTCGCGGCGATTGAACGAGTAGACGATGCGGCCCTGCAGGTCGTAGATCTTCGCCATCCTGATCCTGCCTCGCAGGATCAGCACCTCGGTGCTGCTGTCGATCGCGTCCAGCTTGCGCTTGCCGAGGCCGCGCTCGAGGTCGCGCCCCGTCACGTGCTCGTCGGCGATGTCGTTCGCGATGCTCTGCGCCATCACCCGCGAGGTCGCGGCTGCGCGATCGTGGATCTGATCGCGCAGCACGAGCACGAGCGCGGCGCCGAGCACGACCACACACAGCAGGCTGAGGAGGCTGAACTGAGCCAGCAGGCTGAGGTGGGGAACGCGATTTCGCACTCCCACGCGTGATCGGCGCCCCGGACGCCCAACTGAATACCCCAAAATGGGGGTGTCTATGTCACCTGCGGAGGATCCGCCGCAGGAGCGGCACCCGCGCCGCGACCTCGCCTGGCTCCCCGGCCTCCCCGACCGGGCCGCGCGGCCCGCTCTGACGGTGGATGTCGTACACGACGTCGCCGCCACAGTGCGGGCAATCGCCCGCGCCGATCACGACGGGGCTCTCCACCCGCCGCTGGCAGGATGTGCAGCGGAAAGCCGGCATGACTTCACAAGCATTCCCGGGCGACGCGCGCCGCTAACCGACTGTGTAGTAGGGATCGGTGGGGTCGAAGCTGCGGCCGCGGTCGTGGCCGCTGCAGCCTCGCCGCCTCTTCCTCTCGTCGAACGGCAGCCGGACGATGGTCTGCGCCTCGTTGTTGTCCTCGTTCGACTCGTAGATCCCGTTCTCGGGATCGGCTATGTGCACGTAGGCGAAGCAGCCGCGCAGCCCCGTAACGTCGATCCACTGCTCGGGGTAGGCGGGCGGATAGATGTCGGCCCAGCCGGGAGACGTGCCGAGCGTCACGCTCTCCTTCTTGGGATTCGTGCTGCAGGCCGGGTAGACCGGGCGGCGCGGCGAGCCGGCGAGGCGCGGACGCGTGCGAGTGAGGTCGCGCAGGCAGTACGAGACCTTCGGCCCCGTGCGCACCAGGACCGTGCGCCGGCCGCCCGAGTCGACGCGCCAGAGCTCGAAGCGGGCGGCGTCGTGGAACTTCCACCAGTAGCGCTGCTGGTGGGCGAACTTGAACTGCAGGCGGGCGTCCGTGTCGACCGAGACGATCCCCCCGCCGCGGCTGTGGATGCGCTGGTAGGCCGACATCGTGCGGAGCGTGGCGCGCTCGCCGCGCAGCTCGACGGGGCCCGCGCCGACGCTGTCGATCACGTTGCCCGCGCGCAGCACCGTGCTGCCCGCCTTCGTCAGCCGGTCGGTGTAGAGCCCGTAGGGCCTGCGCATGACGAGGTCGGGGCAGCGCAGCTGCGCGGCCTGCGGGCCGATGCAGGGGTTCGCGTCCACCTGCGCGCGCTCGGGCGGCGTGCCGCGTGGCGGCTCGGGCAGCTGGCCCCCCGCCGGGAGGGCGAAGACACCCACGAGCACCGCCGCTCCCAGCGCGGGCAGGACTGTTTGCACGACACGCACCCGCCTCATTTGTAGCGCGTGCCGGCGTCGATCCCTGCAATTTCAGGCGCAGGGGCCGGTGTCCACGGGGCCCCCGGCGCGGTCCAGGGCGTCGGCCACGATCTCGTCCGGGACCCCGAACCCGGCACGCCGGTCGTCGGAGACGGAGGCGGCGAAGATCGTGGTGACGACCCGGCCCGAGGCGTCGACCATCGGGCCGCCCGAGTTGCCCGAACGCACCAGGCCGCGCAGCGACGTGATGCGCCGCTCCACCGGCCCGCCGCCGTACGCGTCCTGCGTCACGACGGTCGATGTGTGCCCGAGCCGCCCGGGGCGCACGTCGTAGGGGCCGTTCTCCGGGAAGCCGAGTATCGCCGCCGAGTCGCCCTCGCGGCCGTTCGGGTTCAGCCTCAGCGGAGGACCGTCGAGGCCGGGGGCGCGCAGGATCGCGAGGTCGTTCCGCGCGTCGAACCAGATCGCGTCGGCGTCGACCCCCTCGCCCTCGCCGCCGACCTGCACGGTCGTGTCGTCCTGGCCCGCCACGACGTGGGCGTTCGTCACGACGACGCCGTCCCCCGCGATCCATCCGCTCCCCTGCACACCCAGTCCGCACGCCGTCCCCAGCACCCTTACGACGCTGTCGCCGGCGCGGCGCACCTGCGGGTCGCGGGCGATCTTCGAGTTGGGCGGCGGCACGTCGGCCTGCGGCCCTTCGATCTGGGGGAACGGGTCGAAGCGCGCGAGCGCCTGGATCAGCGGCCCGGAGGGCGGCAGCACCGCGTTCAGCTCGCCCAGGATCTTGGAGCGCTGGATCGGCTCGCGCAGGTCGCTCGCCCCGGGAGTGTTGAGCGCGACCGCCCCGCCGACCCAGAAGAGGAACAGCCCGAGACAGCCGACGAGCAGCGCGCCGCCGACCCCGTCGAGCAGGCCGAGCCGGTCGCCCAGCCGGCGGCGCAGGTGGAAGCCGAGCACCTCCGCCAGCGAGGCGAGGATGCCGCCGAGCAGGATCGCGCCGATCAGGGCGGACAGCGGGGCGTAGGGTGAGCTCGAGCCCTCCTCGAGGACCCTCGGCCCGAGCCGCGAGCCCAGGACGGCGCCGCCGGCGAAGCCTGCCAGCGAGAGCGCGCCGACGATGAGCCCCTGGGCGTAGCCCCACGTCGCCATCAGGACCGTGACGGCGACGATGATCCAGTCGAGCGGGGTCACGGCCGACGCAGGCTAGTGGGCGCTGCCCGGCCTCGGCGCTGTTTACCATCGCTCTGTCCCCCCTCCGCCCGTGAACGAGTTGACCTCCGAGCGACGTCGACGGCTGACGCATCGAGCGCTGCCCGCCCTGGGTGGGCTGGCGGGCGTCGCGCTGCTCGCCGGTGCGCTCGTCGGGTCCTCCGCCAGTAGCGCCTCCGAGCGCACCGCGGCCGACTTCACTGAGGCCTGGGAGCAGGGTGACCTGCGCGCCATGCACGCGCTCTTGAGCGACGATGCGCGGAGGGCCTATCCGCTGAAGCGCTTCCGGGCCGCCTACCGGCGCGCCGCCGACACCGCCACTCAGACGAGCATCGTGGCGGAGGAGCCGAGCGGCGAGCGCGACGGCGAATGGGTCGTGCCGGTGGTGGTCGAGACGAGGGTGTTCGGGCGGCAGGCGGGCGACCTCCGCGTGCCGGTCAGCGAGGAGCAGGTCGAGTGGGAGCCGCGGCTCGTCTTCCCGGAGCTGCGCGGGGGCGAGCGGCTCGCGCGCCGGAGCGTCCCGGCCGAGCGGGCGACCCTGCTCTCGCGCAACCGGCGCGTGCTTGCCGAGGGCCCTGCCGGGGCCCGCACCTCGCCGCTCGTGGGGATTGCCGACTCGATCGCCGGCAGCATGGAGCCCGAGGAGACGGCGGAGGAGCGCCAGGGCCTGTACGCGCGCGGCTTCCCGCGCGACTGGCCGGTCGGGCAGAGCGGGCTCGAGGAGGCCTTCGAGCACCGCCTGCGTGGCCGCCCGGGCGGTGAGCTGCGCGCAGGGCGGCGCGTGCTCGCGACGGCCCGGCCCCGGCCCGCGGAGGCGGTGCGCACTTCGATCTCGCCGAAGATCCAGGAGGCGGCCGTGCTCGGCCTCGCTGGGCGGTTCGGCGGGATCGCGGCGCTCGATCCGAACAACGGCGAGATCCTCGCGCTGGCCGGGATCGCCTTCTCGGCCCCGCAGCCGCCGGGCTCGACCTTCAAGATCATCACGACGACCGCCGCGCTCGAGGAGGGCCTCGTCAAGCCGAAGACGGAGTTTCCGGTCGAGAGCCACGCGCTCATCGACGGCGTCGAGCTCGAGAACGCCAACGGCGAGTTCTGCGGAGGCAGCTTCCGCGAGAGCTTCGCGCACTCGTGCAACTCCGTGTTCGCCCCGCTCGGCGTCGAGGTGGGCTCGGAGAAGCTCGTGGAGACGGCCGAGCGCTTCGGCTGGAACTCGGAGGCCACGATCCCGGGCGAGGTGCCGAGCACGCTGCCGCCGGCGAGCGAGATCAAGACGCCGCTCGAGATCGGCTCGACTGCCATCGGCCAGTTCAAGACGCTCGCGACGCCGCTGCAGCTCGCCTCCGTCGGGCAGGTGATCGCGGCCGACGGAGTGCGCTACCCGCCAACGCTCGAGGCCGGTGAGGGCGGCCGCGGCACGCGCGTGACCTCGAAGAAGGTGGCGAACACGATCGGCTCGCTGATGGTCGACGTCGTCGACTACGGCACCGGGACGCTGTCCGCGATCGACGGCGTCAAGGTCGCCGGGAAGACCGGCACCGCCGAGCTCGAGGACACGCGCGGCCCGGAGGCCGAGTCCACCGCGCCCGACCCGGCAAACACCGACGCCTGGTTCACCGCCTACGCGCCGGCCGCAAATCCGAAGATCGCCGTCGGAGTGATGTTCGTGCGCGCCGGGGCGGGCGGTTCGACGGCCGCGCCGGCGGCCAAGGTCGTGCTCGAAGAGGGGTTGTAGAGGAGCCCGCCGGCCCTCAGATGTCGAGCTCGAAGGTGAGGTGCTCGTCGCCCTCACCCTCGATCTCGAGCTCGAGCGGGCGGTTCTCGGTCGTCTGGAGCGGCAACCGGAAGAGCAGCATCGTGCCGGCGGTCGGCCCGAGCTGGGCCACGCTGCCGGCCTCGGGGATGCACTCCTTCGGCTCGAGCTCGCGCGGGTGATACGCGAACCGGTTGTCCTCGGAGAGCTCCTCGGGCTCGAACTCGTTCCCCTGGTTGTCGACGACCTTGAACTCCTCGACGGTCCCGTGGGACTCGTCGCTGGACGGGTTGCAGGCCTGCAGGAAGATCCCGTACAACGTCTCGCCCGGCGCCGGCTCGGGGCGACCATCGACGTAGGCGTCATCCGGCGGGATCGCCGGGTTCAGCTGACGGGTGATGAAGACGTTGTAGTCGACGCCTCCGAGCGGCAGCGCCAAGCCCTCGCGCGCGGGCTCGTCGACGCCCTGCTCGTCGTCCCCGCAGGCGGCCATCCCGACGGCCAGGGCGGCCAGGCACGCGAGCAGCGTCAGACGGGTCGGGAGGCGCATCCGGTCGGGCAGTCTAATGGGGTGGGACGCGGGCCGGATCGGTGCCGGTGGGCGCTCCGAAGCGGGCCGCCTTGGAGGGCTCGTAGCCCGCGATCGTGGCCCGCTTGAGCGGCTCCTTCGGGGCTTCCTCGAAGATCATGCGCAGGCGCTCGAGCTGCTTCCGCGTCTGCCGTCGCAGCCACCCCGCCGCGCCGGTCTGCTTGAAGCGATCGACCAGGGTGGCGGGCTCGCCATAGGTCGTGAGCTCTACCCGGGTCACTCCGCGCGCCTCCTGGGTGAAGTCCCAGACGGCGAGGAAGCGGTTGCGCCCGCGGCGCCCGACAGCGAGCTCCTCCACGATCCGGCGCGGCCGGTCGACCTCCTTGATCTGCAGCTCGGCGTACTCCTTGGCGAGCGGCGCCTTCACCTGGAAGCGCGCCGCCGCGCCCTCGCCCACAGCGTTGACGCGGGCGAGCCGGTAGTCGCGCAGGTAGTGGTCCGCGTACGCGGGCCTGCTCGCAAGGTCGCAGACGAAGTCGAAGATCGCCTCGCGATCCGCGGAGATGACCTTCGACACGGAGACCTCGCGCATGGCGGCGGATCCTACCTGCGGCGCCTCGGGGCGCCGCCCGCTCAGGCGGCCTTCGGCACGACCGCGAGCCGCCGCTCGCTCGCGTGGACGCGCTCGCTGCCGGTGGCCTGACGATCGCCTGCCGGCAGCGCGGCGAAGCACAACTCGCACACGAGCCGGCCGCTCTCGAGGCGGTGGACGATCTCGCCGGCGAGCGGGGTGCGCCTGCAGCCGGCGCAGCGGGCGGCGGTCGCGGGCAGCGCTCCAATGAAGCTGCGGAGGAGCATTGAGTCCATGTCGGGCATCCCCCGAGGCGTTCGCCGAGGGCGCCAACAGTCCTCTTCGCTGGGCCAGAAAGCCCGCAATTAGCGCCTTTTTGCCTTGGAATTCGGCGATCCCTCGTTACCATCCCCACAACCCCCACCCCTGAGGAGAGAAATCCGATGGAAGCCTTTAGTTCCGGCACCCTCGCGGGAGCCGGTTCGTTTCGATGTGACTCGTGTGGCTTCGCGGTGGCTTTGCATGAACGGGATGCGGTGCCAGCTTGCCCCGAGTGCGGAGGCGACAGCTTCCGCCGCGCCTCGCTCTTCGGCGAGGACATAAGGGCGCCGCGGCATCAGGACGTCGAGGGCGCGCCCGACTGGATCGAGACGGCGCGGGACGCGCTGGTGCGTTCCGGCGACTACCTCGCCTTCGAGGACGGCGAGCGCGTGCGCGTGGTGCCGCTGCAGGACGGCTGGACCCGCATCGGTCGCAGTCTCTCGGCCCACGTGCGCTTCGACGACCCGACGGTGTCGCGCCGCCACGCGCTGCTCTACCGCGACGCGGCGGGTGCCCGGATCCTGGATGACCGCAGCCTCAACGGCGTGTTCAGAAACGGCGACCGCGTGGAGCTCGCGGAGCTCGACGACGGCGACGAGATAGCGGTGGGCCGCTTCCGGCTCTTCTTCATGAGCCTGGCAGCCGAGCGCGAGACCGCGGGCACCGCCGGCTGAGCACGGGTCAGGAGGAGAGTGCGGCGAGGCCCTCGTCGCGCGTGACGACGGGCCGGTAGCCGAGTTCGCGCTGCGCGCGCGAGATGTCGAGCGTGCACTCCTGCGACGAGACCCACACGGCCATGCGCGTGAGCGGCGGGGAGCCAGGGCGCTTCAGCAGCCGCCAGGCCCTCTCCGCGGCGACCGCCGCGGCCTCGGCGACGCCCGCGGGAATAGTCTTGGCGGCAGGCGTGACACCCCGGGTGCCGAGCCAGCTGGTCACGAAGTCGCGGAAGACCACCGGGCTCCCGTCGGTCACGAAGTAGACGCCGCCGGGGGGCGCCTTCGCCGCGCCGAGCCACAGTCCCTCGACCGTGTTGTCGACGTTCGTGGTGTCGGTGAGGTGACCGCCGCCGCCGATCCAGCGAAAGCGCCCTGACTCGACGAGCCTGACGAGCGCCGGCAGCAGCGTGGTGTCGCCGCGGCCCCACACGAAGCGCGGCCTGATGACGACCGTCTCGATGCCGTCGCCGTTGGCCGCACGCACGCGCTGCTCGGCGGCCGCCTTGGACGCTGCATAGAGGATCGGCGAGTCGGGCCGCAGCGGTGCGTCCTCGTTCACGTTCACGAGCGGCTGCCCGGCCGACAGGGCGGCCTCCGTGCCGGCGTGCACGAAGCGCCTCACCCCGGCGGCGCTGCAGGCGTCGAGCGCGTTCTGGGTGCCGTAGACGTTGAGGCGATGGAACTCCTCGGGGTCGCCCCAGTCGTCGACCTTGGCGGCGCAGTGGAAGGCGACCTCGCAGCCGGCCGCGCCCTGCTCGAGCGCCACCCGGTCCTCGAGGTCGCCGCGCACCGGCTCGGCGCCCCGCGCGGCGACCCGCTCCGCCGCGGCGTCCGAGCGCGCCAGGGCGCGCACCGCCCAGCCCTCGCGCCCAGGCGCTCGATCAGCGCTCCGCCGATGAAGCCGGAGCCGCCGGTCACGAACGCGCTGGTCATGCCCTGAACGTAGCGGCCCGAGGGAACCCCGACGGCCCGGCAGACGTAACAGGGGTGGAAGGCAACGAGAGGAGGAGGAGCGATGCTGCGGCGGTTCGGACTTGTGATGGTGGTGGTCGCACTCGGTTGCCCCGCGGCCGCACTCGGAGGCGGATACGCGACGGTCGGTCTGCAGTCGCTGCCGCACGGGATCGAGCCCGGTGAGCCCTGGAAGGCTGAGTTCACGGTGCTCGCGCACGGGCGTACGCCGTTCGTGGACGGCCAGCCGTACGTCATCGTCAGCCGGCCGGGCGGCGACGTCGTCGAAAGCTTCCCCGCCCGGCTCGTCAACCAGCAAGGGCTCTACCGCGCACGCGTCGTGTTCCCAGACGACGGGCGCTACGAGTACGTGATCGACGACGGCTACAGCCAGCGGCACACCTTCCCGCCGCTGACGGTCGAGGCCGGCGACGGCGATCCGGCGCCCGCGGCGCCCTTGGCTGCGTCGAGCACCGGCGACGAGGGCTCCTCGGTGCCGCTGGCGCTCGTGCTGGCGGGCGGCGCCGGCCTGCTCGCCGCGTGGCTCGTGCTGATGCTGCTGAGCCGCCGCCGCGGGGAGCGAGGCAGGCCGGCCCTCGGCGCGTGACGAGCCCGCGCGCCCTCGTGCTCCCGGTCGCCGCCGGCCTCGTGGTGGCGGCCGCGACCTTCGCCGCGATCACGGCGGTCGATGGCGATGACGAGCGCGGGGGCGCCGGCCGGGTCGCAGCCTCGGCGGACGGCCGCCAATCGTTCTTCCAGATGGGCTGCGGCAGCTGCCACCGCTTCGCCGACGCCGGCTCGACGGGAACGATCGGCCCGAATCTGGACGAGCGCCTTGCGGGCTACGATCGCGACTCGCTGAAGGCGACGATCCTCACCCCGCCGGGCTCCGGGTCAGGCTCGTTCAGCCTGATGCCGGACAACTTCGGCGAGCGCATGGACGCGTCCGCCCTGGACGCGCTGGTGCGCTACCTGCTGGCGGCGCGGCAGGAGCGCTAGGCCGGCGTCTTGCCGGCACGCTCGTCGGCCATCGTGCCAGCCGCGCGCGTGCTGAAGCGATGGCCGCTCACCGCCGTGAGAAAGCTGTCCCGCTCCAGCGCGTAAACCCGCCCCTCGGTGCGGGCCGTGACGGTCGCTGTTCGCGGCACGTCGTGCAGCAGGGCGATCTCCCCGAACACATCGCCGGCCGTGAGCGGCGGGAAGGCCCCGGCGCCGCTCGCTACGTCGAACTCGCCGTGCTCGATCAGGTAGAACCGTTCGCCCGGCTCGCCCTCGCGTATCACCACCGTCCGTGCGGGCAGGTCGATGCCCTGAAGGCGGTGCGCGAGGCCCTCGACCGTGCCGAGCGGCAGTGGCGCGAAGATCGGCACCCGCCGCAACAGCTGGAACGCCTCCTCAGGCACGGACGCGCCCGCCTCCAGGCGCGCCAGCGCCCGCCAGCGCATCAGTACGAGCGCGGGCATCAGCAGGCCGAGGGCGACGAAGGCGCCACGCACCCCGAGAAGCTCGATGAGCAGTGGAGCGGTGATCCCACCGATGCCGGAGGCGAGCCAGTAACCGCTCTCCAGGACCGCGAAGGCACGCCCGAGCACATCGTCCGAAGTCATCCGCTGAAGCAATGTCACGCCCGCAATCTCGATGAGGCCCTCGCCGAGCCCAACGAGCACGAAGAGCAGAAGCCCCACGAACACCAGGTCAGGAACGGCGGCCAACAGGCCGAAGCAGGCGCCCACCAGCAACCCTCCGCCCGCCAGCCCGATGGCGAGCCTGCCGCGGCCGAGCAGCGCGATGGCGGCTGCTCCGGCCACCAGCCCGCCGATTCCCCAGGCCGCGTTCAACCAGCCCACGCCCGCTCCGCCGATGTCGAGCAGCTCGATCGCGAGGAGCACGATCAGCACGTCGGCGGCGCCCTCGATGAAGTACCCGGCGCACAGCAGGCCGACCACGAGCCGCAGGCTCGGCTCGCGGCCGACGGCCCGCAGCCCCGAGACGAGCTCCTCGAGGGGCGGGTCTTCGTCGCTCCGCTCGCGGTGGGCCGGCACCGGGTCACGCGGAACACGGGCGAGCGGCCATGCCGCCACGGCGTAGAGGCCCGCGGTCACGGCGAACGCCGTCTCGGCGCTTGCCACCCCCACGAGCACTCCGCCGATCAGCGAGCCGACCAACACGCCCGCGTTCTCGATCGAGCTGGTCAGCGCATTCGCAGCGGCCAGCTGACGCGGTGTGGCGGCGAGCGACGGCAGAAGCGCCGCCTGGGCGGGTACGTGGGCCGTCTGGAGGACGGTGAAGACAGCGCTGAGAATGAGGACCAGCCCGAGCGGGGCGTCCGCCGCGACGGACCCGGTCACCGCAATCAGGGCGAGCGCCCTCGCCACGTCCGTGGCGAGCAGCACGTCGCGCCGCGAGCTCCGGTCGACCAGAACCCCCCATAGCGGGGCCGCAAGGCCCGCGGGCACCAACCGCACGAGAGCGGCCAGCCCGACCGCGGTGGCGCCGCCCAGGTCGTAGGCGTAAACGGCGAGGATCACCGAGAAGGCCCACTGGCCGAAGGAGCTCAGTGCCCAGCTCGCCTGCAGGCGTCGCAGGCCGGTGGTCGCCAGGGCGTCTGCGACGGTGCGCCGGAAGGAGGCCGGCTGCTCCGGGTCCGGCATCGCGGCGAGCCTAGCCCGGCCGGCCCGGCCGCGCCAGTGGCGCCGGCCCTAGCGCTCGTCGCGCGGGCCCGACCAGAAGGCGTCGCCCACCGTGACGGTGCGGGCGATCTCCGCCTGGTGGCGAAGCGAGTAGGGGTCGCCGTCCTCGAAGGCGAACATCGCCTCCGCGGGCACGCGGCGGATCTCGCCGGACCCGCCCAGGTACTGGTCGACGACACGGGCGCAACGGCGGCCCTCGGCGATCGCAGTCACGACGAGCGACTGACCGACGCGCGCGTCGCCGCATGCGAACACGCCCTCGAGCTTGGTCCCGTAGACGGGCGCCTTGACGTTGCCGCGCCGGTCGCGATCGAGGCGCAGCTCGCCGACGACGCCGTCGTGCTCGGGATGGTCGAAGCCGATCGCGACCAGGACGAGGTCGGCGCGTTCCTCGAAGTCGCTGCCGGGGATCACGTGCAGGTCGCGCGAGGAGGTCCCCTCGACCTTGTGGCCGACGGCGCTCACGACCCGGCCCCCCGAGCCGCGCAGCTCGGTCACCTGGGTCCCGAAGCGGCGCTCACCACCCTCGTCGAGGGCGTAGGTCGTCTGCGTGCGCTTGGGCGGCAGCGGCCAGGGGGTGCCGAGGGGCCGCCCGCTGCCGGGCAGCTGCGGATACACGTCGAGCAGCAGCACGTCCTCGGCGCCCTCGCGCAGCGCGTTCGAGATGCAGTCCATGCCGGTGTCGCCGCCGCCTACGACGACCACTCGCTTGCCGGCCGCGCTGATCGTCGTCGCAGCCGGCGTCGGGCGCGCCGGGCGTCCTTCCATCGCCGCCACCGCACGGTTGCGCTGGTACAGGTACTCCATCGCGAAGTGGACGCCCTCGAGCTCACGCCCGGGGACGGCGAGCTCGCGGTGAACCCGTGACCCGATCGCGACGACGATCGCGTCGTGCGTGCGGTGAAGCTCCTCGGCGCTCACATCGACGCCCACCTCGACGTCGTAGCGGAACTCGATGCCCTCGTCCTCGAGCAGGCTCACGCGCCGGTCGATGATCCACTTCTCGAGCTTCGCGTCGGGAACGCCGAAGCGCAGCAGCCCGCCCGGTCCCTCGTCGCGCTCGTAGACCGTCACGCGGTGGCCGAGCTTGTTGAGCTCGTCGGCCACGGCCAGGCCGGCGGGGCCCGAGCCGACCACCGCGATGCTGCGGCCGGTCCGCAGCTCGGGCGGCGCCGGCGCGATCCAGCCCTCCTCGAACCCGCGCGTCACGATCGCCAGCTCGATCTGCTCGATCGTGACGGGGTCGTCGTTGATGTCGAGGACGCAGGCCGACTCGCAGGGCGCCGGGCAGATCAGGCCTGTGAACTCCGGGAAGTTGTTGGTGGCGTGCAGCTTGAGGAGGGCATCGCGCCACTGGTCGCGGTAGACGAGGTCGTTCCAGTCCGGGATCAGGTTCCCGAGCGGGCAGCCCTCGTGGCAGAAGGGAACGCCGCAGTCCATGCAGCGCGCGCCCTGGTCGCGCAGCACGCGCTCGTCCGGGAGCCCGAAGTACTGCCGGTAGTCGTGCACGCGCTCGTGCGGGTCGCGCTTCTCGAACCCGACGCGCTCGAGCCGGAGGAAGCCGCCGAGCTCTCCCATCAGCTCGCGCTCTTCGCACGCACGGTGGTGTCCGCGAGCCTGGTCGGGCCCATCGGCGGCGCCGCGGCGTAGCCCGGCGTCGCCATCGGCCCGCCGGCGGCGGCCGCGACCTCCGCCTCGCCCTCGG
Organism: uncultured Thermoleophilaceae bacterium; assembly: GCA_963734025.1. Lineage (GTDB taxonomy): Bacteria > Actinomycetota > Thermoleophilia > Solirubrobacterales > Thermoleophilaceae > JACVRW01. The sequence goes on along the minus strand of CAVTFR010000014.1, from coordinate 90,995 downwards.
CCGAGGCCTCGGCGAGAGCGCGCCGGTAGTCGTGCGGCATGACCTTGACCATCGAGTTGAGCGATCCGGCCCAATCGGCCAGCACCCGCTCCGCCACCTCCGAGCCCGTGCGCCCGCTGTGCTCCTCTATCCAGCCGCGCAGCTCCTCCTCCTCGTCGGGCGTGATGGCGTCGAAGCCCACCAGCTCCGTGTTGCAGCGGCCGCGGAAGGCGCCGTCCACATCGAGGACGTAGGCGATGCCACCGCTCATGCCGGCTGCGAAGTTGAGGCCGGTCGGCCCGAGCACGACGACACGGCCGCCGGTCATGTACTCGCAGCCGTGGTCGCCGACGCCCTCGACGACCGTGATCGCGCCCGAGTTGCGGACCGCGAAGCGCTCGCCCGCGAGGCCGCGGAAGAAGGCGCGCCCGGAGGTGGCTCCGTAGAGCACCGTGTTGCCCACGATCACGTTGTCCTCGGCGACGAAGGTGGCTGACTCCGGCGGGCGCACGATCACCGTGCCGCCCGAGAGCCCCTTGCCGCAGTAGTCGTTGGCGTCGCCGCGGAGGTCGAGCTCGACGCCGCGCGCGAGCCAGGCGCCGAAGCTCTGGCCGGCCGAGCCCTCGAGCTGCACGGCGATGCTGCCCTCGGGTAGGCCCTCCTCGCCGTGCACACGCGCTATCTCACCCGACAGGAGGCCGCCGACCGCGCGGTTCTTGTTCTCGATGCGGCGTTCGAGCCGCACCGGCTGGCCGTTCTCGATGGCGGGCCGGCAGCGCTGCAACAGGTCGACGTCGATCGAGTCGTACAGGACCGGGTCCGGCCTGCGCACCTGATGGCGCGGGGTGTCCGGCCTGACGTTCTCAGGGACCGCCAGCAGCGGCGCCAGGTCCACGCCGCGCGCCTTCCAGTGATCGACCGCGTCGTCGGCCTCGAGCAGCTCGGTGCGCCCGATCAGCTGGTCGACCGTGCGCACTCCGAGCTTCGCCATCAGCCGGCGCGCCTCCTCGGCGACCATGAACAGGTAGTTGACGACGTGCTCGGGCTGGCCCTCGAAACGCGCACGCAGCTCGGGATCCTGGGTCGCGACCCCCACCGGGCAGGTGTTCAGGTGGCAGACCCGCATCATCACGCAACCGAGCGCGATCAACGGCGCCGTCGAGAAGCCGAACTCGTCCGCTCCGAGGATCGCCCCGATCACGACGTCGCGACCGGTGCGCATCTGGCCGTCCACCTCGACGAGGAGTCGCGAGCGCAGGTCGTTGCGCAGCAGCGTCTGCTGGGTCTCGGCGAGCCCGATCTCCCAGGGAATGCCCGCGTGGTGGATCGACGCCTGCGGCGAGGCGCCCGTCCCGCCGTCGTGCCCCGCGATCACCACGTGATCGGCGTTCGCCTTCGCGACGCCGGCGGCGACCGTCCCCACCCCGACCTCGGACACGAGCTTCACCGACACGCGGGCGCGCGGGTTCGCGCAGCGCAGGTCGTAGATCAGCTGCTTGAGGTCCTCGATCGAATAGATGTCGTGATGCGGCGGCGGCGAGATCAGCCCCACACCCGGGGTCGAGTGGCGCAAGCGAGCGATGTAGCGGTCGACCTTGTGGCCGGGCAGCTGGCCGCCCTCGCCCGGCTTCGCGCCCTGCGCGACCTTGATCTGCAGCTCGTCGGCGTTGACGAGATAGTTGACGGTCACGCCGAAGCGACCCGACGCGACCTGCTTGATCGAGGAGCGCCGCTCGTCCTGGAAGCGCTCGGGGTCCTCGCCGCCCTCGCCCGTGTTCGACTTGCCGCCAAGCCGGTTCATGCCCGCCGCGAGCGTCTCGTGCGCCTCCGGCGACAGCGCGCCCAGCGACATCCCGCCCGACTTGAAGCGCCTGACGATCTCCACCGCCGGCTCGACCTCCTCGAGCGGGATGCTCTCGCCGGTCTCGCGGAAGCGCAGCAGCCCGCGCAGCGACGACCTGGGGACGGCGACCTCGTTGACGTAGGTCGCAAAGCGCTCGTAGGCGTCCGGCCCGCCCTCGCGGCGCGCCGCCTGCTGCAGGGTCGCGATCGTCTCCGGGTTCCAGCCGTGGAACTCGCCCTCGCGACGCCACGCGTAGACACCGCCCGCGGGCAGCAGCTCCGAGCTGGCCGCCGGGTAGGCGCGCCGGTGGCGGTCGAGGCACTCCCAGGCGAGCACGTTCAGCCCGACGCCTCCGACGCGCGACGGGGTGCCCGTGAAGTACTTGTCGACGATCTGCTGCTCGAGCCCGACGGCCTCGAAGATCTGCGCGCCGGTGTACGAGCGGATCGTCGAGATCCCCATCTTGGAGAGGATCTTGAGCAGGCCCTTGCCGACGGCCTTGATCGTCCTCTGCACCGCCTCCTCGGGATCCATCCCCTCTGGCAGCCGCCCCTCGCGGTGCAGCGTGTAGAGCGACTCGAACATCACGTACGGGTTGACCGCAGAGGCGCCGTAGCCGATCAGGCAGGCGATGTGATGGATCTCCTTGGCCTGCCCCGTCTCGACCAAGAGCCCGATCTGGAGGCGCGTCCCCTCGCGCACGAGGTGGTGGTGGACCGCCCCGACGGCGAGCAGCGACGGCATCGCGGTCCGGTCCGCGCCGAGGTTGCGGTCCGAGAGGATGATGATGTTGACGCCGCGGGCCACGAGCTCCGAGGCCTCGGCGCAGATCTCCTCGAGCCGCTGCTCCATCCCCATGGCCCCCTGCGACACCGGCCAGGTCATGTCGATCGTGCGCGCCTCGAAGACGCTGTGGTCGACCTGGCGGAGCTTCTCGAGCTGCGGGCTGCGCAACAGCGGCTGCGGCATCACGAGCTGATGGCAGTGGTCGGGCGTCTCGCCGAGCAGGTTGATCTCGGGCCCGATGCAGGCCTCGAGGCTCATCACGACCTGTTCGCGGATCGGGTCGATCGCCGGGTTCGTGACCTGCGCGAACAGCTGCTTGAAGTAGGAGAAGAGCGGTGGGCGCATGTCCGACATGACGGCGAGTGCCGTGTCGTTGCCCATCGAGCCGGTCGGCTCGGTCGCGTCGCGCGCCATCGGCACGAGCGACACGCGCAGGTCCTCCTCGGTCCAGCCGAAGGCGAGCTGCTTGGCGCGCATCGGCTCGACGCGCGGGACGCGCGGCGTCTTCTCCGGCAGGTCCTCGCTGTGTACGACCCGGTCCGAAAGCCACTGGCCGTAGGGCCGCCGCTTCGCGAGACCGCGCTTGATCTCGTCGTCGGGCACGACGCGCTCGGCCTCGAGGTCGACGAAGAAGAGCTTGCCCGGCAGCAGCCGGCCCCTCGCCTCGACCTGGTCGGCCGGGAAGTCGAGGACGCCGGTCTCGGATGCGAACACGACCCAGCCGTCCTTCGTGACGAGCCAGCGCCCGGGGCGCAGGCCGTTGCGGTCGAGCGTCGCGCCGATCACGCGCCCGTCGGAGAAGGCGACAGCGGCGGGCCCGTCCCAGGGCTCGACCAGCGAGGAGTGGTACGCGTAGAAGTCGCGCACCTCGTCCGGCAGCTCCGGGCGGCCGCGAAAGGCCTCCGGGATCAGCATCGAGATGGCGTGCTCGGGCGAGCGGCCGCCGAGCACGAGCAGCTCGAGCAGGCCGTCGAGCGACGCGGAGTCGGAGATGTCGTCGCGCAGCAGCGGCCGGATCTTCTCGACGTCGTCGCCGAATTTCGGGGAGGCGAGCTGGAGCTCGCGGGCGCGCATCCAGTTGCGGTTGCCGCGCAGCGTGTTGATCTCGCCGTTGTGCGCGAGCATCCGGTAGGGGTGCGCGAGCTCCCAGCTCGGGAAGGTGTTGGTCGAGAAGCGCGAGTGGACGAGAGCAAGCCGGCTCACGACGCGCTCGTCACGCAGGTCCGGGTAGTAGCGCGGCAGCTGCGGGGCGGTGAGCATTCCCTTGTAGACGACTGTCCGCGACGACAGGCTCGAGATCGAGAGGTCGGCCAGGTTCGCGCGCTCCACCACGCGCCGGATGACGTACAGCCGCCGCTCGAGGGCGTCCTGGTCGGGCACCGACTCGTCGGCGGCCACGAACAGCTGGGCGATCCGCGGCGCCACCGAGCGCGCCGTCGTCCCGCAGGCCCCCTCGGCCACCGGCACGTCGCGCCAGCCGAGCACGTGCTGGCCCTCATCCTCGACGGTCTCCTCGAGCACCCGCATTGCCTCGGCCGGGTTGCCCGGCGGCAGGAAGCACATCGCGACGCCGTAGCGGCCGGCCGGCGGCAACTCGAAGCCCGCCTCGGCGCGCAGGAACGCGTCCGGGATCTGCACCAGGATGCCGGCGCCGTCGCCCGTGTCCGGGTCGGCGCCCTCCGCCCCACGGTGCTCCATGTGGTCGAGCGCGCTCAGGGCACGGCTGACCACCTCGTGTGAGGCGGGCGCCCTCAGACGCGCCACGAAGGCGACGCCGCATGCGTCGTGCTCGTAGCTTGCGTCGTACAGGCCACTCGTTGCCTGCAGCGGGGTCACCTCCTCTTAGTGATGTACCGCCCTCTCGGCTGGGCGGTTGCGACGGGTACGCGGGCGCAGAAAGATACCGAGAACCACGGCCTAATTCGCCTCCTCGGGCGCGTTCTCCCCTCGTCTGGGTATGGTCGGCGCGTGGGCGCCACGATCACGGTTCTCTCCCAGAAGGGCGGCACCGGTAAGACGACCATGGTCCGGACGCTCGCCGACGCCTTCCGGCGCGCCGACCTGGACGTGCTCGTGGCCGATCTCGATCCCCAGGGAAACCTGTCGGACTACTTCGACGTGCCGGCCGATGCGTCCCCCACCATGGCGGACGTCCTGGCGGGCCAGGCGAAGGCGTCCGAGGCGATCTGGGACGGGGTGCTGCCCGCCAACCTCGGGCTCGCCGAGGCCGAGCTCGTGCTCGGCGGCAAGATGGGCCGCGAGCTCACGCTCAAGCGCGCGCTGCGCGAGCTCCGCAAGGACTACGACCTGATCCTCGTGGACTGCCCGCCCGCGCTCGGGCTGCTCACGGTCAACGCGCTGGTGGCGGCCGACCACGCGCTGATCACGAGCGAGGCCGAGTACTTCTCGCTCCAGGGCGTCGAGCAGGCGCTCGAGGTCATCGAGCTCGCCAAGGAGTCGCTTCACCCGGAGCTCGACTGGCTCGGCGTCGTCCTCAACATCGCGGACATGCGGCTCGTGCACGCGCGCGAGGCGCAGGTGCAGTTGCGCGAGCGCTTCGGCGAGAAGCTCTTCGAGACCGTGATCCGGCGAAGCGTGCGCTACGCGGAGTCGGCCGAGCGGGGGGTCTCGATACTCGACTACGCGCCGGACCTGGGCGACGACTACATCAGGCTTGCCCGCGAGCTGCTCGACCGCCTGGGCGGCTTCGAGCAGGCCGCCGCACGGCTCACCGCGCGAGCGTAGGCGACCATCGCTGCCAACCCGGGCGCCGGCCAAGATGCAACCCCCGTCACGGTGATCCCGTAGGGTCTCGCCGGTGTCGGAGTTGATGTTCAAGCCGGCCGGCGAGCTCGCCGGTCTGGTCCGGAGCGGCGAGCTCAGCTCGCGCGAGCTCGTCGAGGACTGCCTGCAGCGCATCGAGGCGCTCCAGCCGGAGTTGAACGCGTTCGTCCATCTCGATCCCGAAGGGGCGCTCGCCGCCGCCGATGCCGTCGGTTCCGGCGATCCACGGCCCTTCGCCGGCGTGCCGATCGCGGTCAAGGACACCGCCGCGGTGGCCGGCATGCCGCTCACGATGGGCTCGGACATGTTCGGCGACTTCGTCCCGGAGCACGACGCGTTCGTGGTGCGACGGCTGCGCGAGGCCGGCTTCGTGATCGTCGGCAAGACGAACATGCCGGAGTTCGGGATCCTGCCCGTGAGCGAGCCGCGCCGCTTCGGGCCGGCCCGCAACCCCTGGGACACGGAGCGCACGCCCGGCGGGTCGTCGGGCGGCGCCGCGGCGGCCACGGCCGCCGGCATGGTCCCGATAGCCCACGGCAGCGACGGCGGCGGCTCTATCCGGATCCCGGCGGCCTGCTGCGGGCTGGTCGGCCTGAAGCCCCAGCGCGGGCGGATCTCACGCGGGCCCGAGCAGGGCGAGGACTTCCTCGTCCAGGACGGCGTCCTCACGCGCACGGTGCGGGAGACGGCTGAGCTGCTCGACGTGCTCGCCGGCTACGAGACGGGCGACGCCACCTGGGCGCCGCCTCCGGGCGAACCCTTCGCCGCGGCCGCGACACGCGAGCCCGGGATGCTGCGGATCGGCCTCTCGCTGACCTCCCCCATCGACTCTCCGCTCGACCCGATCTGCGAGCGCGCGGTCCGCGACGCAGCGGAGCTGCTCGGCTCGCTCGGCCACGAGGTCGAGGAGTTCGAGGCGCCCTGGTCGGGCGACGACCTCCTGCGCGTCTTCACAGCGGTATTCGGGACGCCGATCGCCGCGGCGGCGTTCTTCGGCGGCCTCGTCACCGGTCGCGAGCCGAGCGAGGAGCTGATGGAGCCTCTCTCGTGGACGTTCTGGGAGGGGATGCGCGAGCGCACCGCGGTCGACTATTACCTCGCGCGCACCCAGCTCGGCGCGTTCTCACGCGTGATGGTGGCCCTGTGGGACGACTACGACGTCGTGATGCTGCCGTCGCTCGCACAGCGGCCGGTGCGCGTCGGCGAGCTCGACTCCTGCAGCGACACCCCCTGGGAGGACTTCCGCCGCTCCGGCCAGTTCACCCCGTACACAGCGCTCTTCAACACCTCGGGCCAGCCCGCGATCTCGCTGCCGCTCTCCCACGGCGAGGACGGCCTGCCCGTCGGCGTTCAGCTCGCCGGCCGGCCGGCGGACGAGGCGACGCTGCTCTCGCTGTCCGCCCAGCTGGAGGCGGCCGCGCCCTGGGCCGAACGGCGCCCGGCGCTCGCGACGGCCTGAGAGCCGCTCAGCGGCAGACGCCGTAGACCGGCGGGAGGTTCGGCAGGTCCGGTCCGTCCCCGATGTCGGGCAGGTCCGGCATGTCCCAGTCGAACCACGAGCCGGGCAGATCGACCGCAGGCAGGTCGGGCAGGTTCGGCCCATCCGGCAGGTTCGGCAGGTCGCAATCGGGCACCGCGCCCTCCAGCACGTGCTCGCCGCGGTCGTAGTCGATCAGCCGTGGTGTGTCGCCGGGGCGGTACTGCCAGACCGAGATGGCCGGATAGTTGTCGCGGGTGTCGTGGACGACCTGGTAGAGGCCGTCGGGACGACGCCGCAGCCGGACGCTGCCGTCCACGGAGAAGGCGTCGGGGGTGATCGAGTTGAGCGCGTCGTAGGTGAGCGAGATCGTCTCCTCATCGGTCTGCACGTCGTACTCGTTCGGGTCGACGGGCCCCTGCTCCCTCGTGTCCTCGGGGCCCAGCTCGATCGGTCGCGGCGCCTGGCAGGAATCGAAAACGATCTCGCAGGTCTCGCTCTGGGTGACCATTCCACGGCCGCTCTCGCGGTCGAGCACCAGCGTCACACGCGAGTCGGTCAGCTCGAGATCCGACCGCAGCGGGTCCTGCAGCTCGCGATCGTCGCCTTGGAGGACGAGCGAGCGGTCCTGCGGGATGAAGAAGTCGAGGACGACGATGCCGTCGCCGGGCGCCTGCTCGATAGGGAAGTAGCTCCGGTTGGTGGACCCTCGCCCGATGGTGTCCTCGTCGACGAGCTCCTGGAAATCCTCGTCGGTCGGCCCGAGGAGCTCACCCACGAGCTCCTCGCCGCGCCCGCCCTCGGCGAGGTCTGCGAAGTCCTGCACGGGCGGAGCGGGTGCCCGCTCCGGATCGTCGCTGGTCGACGTGCGACCGTCCGGGTAAGCGCAGAGCCCGTCCTCGTCATCGTCGATGCCCTCGACCGGCGTGCACTCGCCGGCCGGAGCCGGGGCTGGAACGACCAGCTGGGCGGGGATCTCACGACCGTCGGGGAATGCACAGGGCCGGTCGGCCTCGCTGAGATAGGGGCCCTGGAGCGGGGTGCACGGGCGCGCCTCCTCGGGCTCGGTGCCGATCTGGCCGGTCGGGATCCGGCTCCCATCCGGGAACGCGCACGGCCGGTCGGCCTCGTTCAGGTAAGGGCCCTGGACGGGGATGCAGCCGGGCGCCGGGTCGAAGCGCCGGTCGCGCTCCCAGCCCTCGCGAATCTGGACCTGATCCTCCTCCGGCAGCCGGTTGTACGTGTCGCGGTCGACGCCGTAGATCTGCGGCTCCGGCGGCTCCTCCCCGTCCGCAGGCTCGAGCCATTGCTCGGCGGCGTCGGGGGTCATGCCCCGGACATCAGGTGCGGGCTCGGTCAGCGGCGCGGAAGGCTCGACGGGCGCGCGTTCGGCCTCGAGCCAGCGCTCGGCCGCGTCGGGCGTCATCCCTCGGACGTCCGGCGCGGGCGGCTCGGGCGGCGCGGTCGTGGTCGCCGCCGGCGGGGGCGCCGGCTCGACCGGTGCGGGCGCGGGGGGCGGGGCCGTCTCCGCCGGGGCGGGCTCGACCTCCTGCGGCTCGGAATCCAGCCACCGCTCTGCGGCGTCGGCCGACATGCCGCTGACGTCGGGCGCCGGCGGCTCCGGGTCCGGCGGGGGCGGTGGCTCCGCCGGGGCGGGCGGGGGCGCCGGCTCGGCCGCGTCCGGCTCCTGAGGCAGAGAGGTCGGGGGCGGCGCGGGAGCGGGTGGATGTGCCGGCGGTGCAGGCTCAGGCGCGGACTCGAGCCAGCGCTCGGCCGCATCCGGCGACATGCCGCGTACGTCGGGCGCGGGCGGCGCCGGCGAGGCCGCGGGCGAACCGCCTCCGCACGCGCACGTGTTCGTCGCCCAGGCGGCGGAGGCCGCAAACGGCACGGTCAGGGCGGTGCCGAAGACCGCGGCGCCAACCATGCCCGGACGGGCGCGCATGCGCGCGATCACCAGCTCGGTCGCCTCTCGGGAGCCCATCTGACTGCGCCATCCCCCGTGGCCCTAGAGCCCAAACCTCAGAGCCCGCGCACCAGCTCCGCGTCGTGCGGATAGGTCAGCAGCGCGGCAGCCTCAGCGGGCGGGACCCAGCGCAGCTCGTCCACCTCGTCGTTGGGCGCGAAGCCGGGATCCCGCTCGACCGCCATGAGCCAGTAGCGGACGAGTTTCTCGCGCCCCTTGTTGTCCCGATACTCGACAGGGTCGAGCTCGTCGAGAAGCCGGCAGCGCATCCCGGTCTCCTCCTCGACCTCCCTGAGCGCGGCCTCCTCGAAGGACTCGCCAGGGTCGAGCTTCCCCTTCGGGAGCGACCAGTCGTCGTAGCGCGGGCGATGGACGAGCACCACGCGGCCCTCGTCGTCGAGCACCACCCCGCCGGCTGCCTCCACCTCGGCGCTCACAGCTCGCTCACGTCCACCCCGCCCGCGGCAAAGCCCACCCGCTCGATGCGCGCATCGCCCGCAGCCGCCCGCAGCCGCTCCACCACAGCGCCGGTCTGCTCCCAGTGGCACCAGTACAGGACCGTCGGCCCCGCACCCGAGATCGACGCCCCGAGGGCGCCCAGGTCCGCGGCGCCCTCGACGAGCTCCATCGAGCGCGGGTAGAGATGGCGCCTGCGCGGCTGGTGGAGGGAGTCGGCGAGCCCGCGCGAGATCAGCGAGAGGTCGCCCCGGGCGAGCCCCAGCACCAGCAGGGCGGCATGGCCGACGTTGTCGACCGCGTCGCCCAGGGGGACCTCGGCGGGCATCGCGGCCCGTGCCTCCTCGGTGACCACCTCGTGATCCGGCACCACCACGACCGCCTCCAGCTCGGGCGGCGGCTCGAGCCGCACCGGGTCCGACCCCCCCGCGCACACGACGAACCCGCCGAGCAGCGCGGCGGCGACGTTGTCGGGATGGCCCTCGATCGCCAGCGCATGCTCGAACAGGGGCGCGTCGAGCTCGTAGAGATGGTCGGCTGCGGCGAGCCCGGCCACGATTGCCGCGGCGCTCGAGCCGAGGCCCGCGGCCGGTGGTATCTCCGAGCGGATCGCGAAGCGCAGGCCGTCCGCCGGGTGGAGCAGCTCGAAGGCGCGCACGCACAGGTTGGTGCGGTCGAGCGCGACGCCCGGCACGTCGCACTCGACGGAGAACTCCCCCGTCTCCTCGACCTCCAGCTCGAGCGACGGCGACAGCGCAGCGGCGAGCACGTCGTAGCCGGGGCCCAGGTTCGCGGATGAAGCGGGGACGCGGACCACCCGCCGGCGCCTCACCCCAGCACCGCCCCCTCGACGCTCTCGATGTCGGGCTCGCAGGGCACGACGCTCGCGGCGCGGTTCATCGCGGTCTGCGGGTCCTTCAGCCCGTGGCCTGTGAGGACGCAGACGACACGCCCCTGGGCGCCATACCTGAGGAGGCCCGCGACGGACGCCGCCGAGGCCGGCTCGCAGAACACGCCCTCGCGCGCGCCGAGCAGGGAGTACGCGTCCAGGATCTCGGCGTCCGAGACCGCCCGCACCTCGCCGCGCGACGCGGTGAAGGCGTTCATCGCGTTCTCCCAGCGGGCCGGGTTGCCGATTCGGATCGCCGAGGCGACGGTCTCGGGCTGCTCCACCGGCGCGCCGCGCACCAGCGGCGCCGCCCCCTCGGCCTGGTAGCCGTGCATGCGCGGCGCCGTGTCGTACTCCTGAAAGCCCTTCCACCAGGCCGTGACGTTCCCGGCGTTGCCGACCGGGATGCAGAGCACGTCGGGCGGCTCGCCGAGCTGGTCGCACACCTCGAAGGCACCGGTTTTCTGGCCCTCGATGCGGTAGTCGTTGACCGAGTTGACGAGCGCGATCGGGTGGCGCTTGGCGAGCTCGCGCACGAGCGCGAGCGCCTCGTCGAAGTTGCCGCGCAGGGCGATCACGCGCGCACCGTGCATGAGCGCCTGCGCGAGCTTGCCCGTCGCGATCTTGCCCTCGGGAACGATCACCGCGCCGCGCAGGCCGGCGCGCGCGGCATACGCGGCGGCACTCGCCGCCGTATTGCCGGTCGAGGCACAGACGATCGCCTGGGCGCCCTCGGACACAGCCGCCGACACCGCCACCGTCATGCCGCGGTCCTTGAAGGAGCCGGTCGGGTTGGCGCCCTCGAGCTTGAGCCAGACGTCGGCCCCGGTCAGCTCGGACAGGTGGGCGGCGGGTACGAGCGGCGTGTCGCCCTCCCCCATCGTCACCAGGGGCTCCACCGGGAGCCTGTCCCGGTAGCGCCACAGCCCCACTAGAACGTCTCCTCGATGACCCTGATCACCCGCGGAGGCTCGCGGACGAAATCGAGCCCCGAGATCAGATCGACCGCCACGCGGAACCTCGACTCGAGCACCGGGTGCATGACCATCACGAGCCGGGCCTCGTCGCCGAGGCCCTTCTGCACCACCGACTTGATCGACACCCCCTGCAGGCCGAGCAGCTCGGCCACCTGAGCGAGCACGCCCGGCCGGTCGGCCACCTCGAGGTGCAGGTAGAAGGAGAACTCGGTGTCCGTCACCACCGGGACATCCTGCGCCGGGGCGGGCAGCGAGGGTGGCGGGATCATCGCCGAGATCACGTCGCCGAGCACGGCGCTGGCTGTCTGGATGCCGCCGGCGCCCGGGCCCGAGAGGGTGATCTCCGTGATCGCCTGCGACTCGATCGTGACCGCGTTGAAGGCGCCGCCTATGGACGCCAGCGGGTGGTCCGCGTACAGGAAGGCGGGATAGACGTGCACGGCGATGCCGCCGTCGATGCGCTCGGCCGAGCCGATCAGCTTGAGCGACAGGCCGAGCTCCTTGGCGTAGGCGATGTCGTCGGCGGTGAGCCGCTCGATGCCCTCGTAGCTCACCTGGTCGAGCCGCACGGCCGCGTTGAACGCGAGCCGCGCGAGGATCGCCATCTTGGCGGCGGCGTCCTTGCCGCTCACGTCCTCCGTCGGATCGGCCTCGGCGTACCCCAGCTTCTGCGCGTCCGCCAGCGCCTCGGCATAGGAGGCCCCGGTACGGGCCATCTCGGTCAGGATGTAGTTGGTCGTGCCGTTGACGATGCCGTGCACGCGGTCGATGTGGGCGGCGGCGAGCGTCTCCGACATCACGCGGATCGCCGGCACGACTCCCGCGACGGCTCCCTCGAAGCGGAGCTGCACCCTGCCCGAGCGGGCGGCGTCGAACACCTCCTCGCCGTGCTGGGAGAGCAGCTGCTTGTTGGCGGTCACCACGTGGCGACCCGAGCCGAGGGCACGCAGCACGTACTCGCGCGTGGGATCGATCCCTCCCAGCAGCTCGACGATCAGGTCGCTGCGCTCGAGGATGTCGTCGAAGTCGCCGCGGCTGCGCGTGAGGACGCCCGACAGCTCGGGCCGCAGACCCGTCTCGCGCTCGATCGATTCGGCGCGCTCCTCGAGCAGCCTCGCGAAGGCGCCGCCGACGGTCCCGTGGCCGAGGAGCCCCACCCGAAACGCGTCAGACATCCCGAGCCGTCAGATCGTCGCGGGTCTCTCGCCGCACCACCAGCCGGGCGTCCCCGTCCTTGCAGAACAGCACCGGCGGCCGCGGGACCGCGTTGTAGTTGTTGGCCATGGCGTGGCCGTACGCACCTGTCGCGGGGATCACGAGCAGGTCGCCCGGGCGCGGGTCGTCGAGCCGGACGTCGCGCACGAGGATGTCGCCCGATTCGCAGTGCATGCCGGCGATCGTGTAGAGCTCCTCGCCCCCGAAGCGGTCGGCTATCTCAGCCTCGTAGCGGGCGCCGTAGAGCATCGGCCGCAGGTTGTCCGACATGCCGCCGTCGACCGAGACGTAGGTCCTCACGCCGGGGACGTGCTTGACGGTCCCGACCGTGTAGATCGTCACGCCGGCGTTGCCGACCAGCGAGCGTCCCGGCTCGCACAGCACCGTCACCCCGTCGGGCGCGTGCCGCAGCAGGGCGTCGACGTACTCCTCGATCGAGGGCGGCGCGTCCTCGTACGTGTACGCGATCCCGAGCCCGCCGCCGAGGTTCAGCAGCGGCCAGTCGCCGAGCCTCGCGAGCACCTCGGCCACCCGCTCGAATGCCCCGAGCTCGAAGATCTGCGAGCCGATGTGGGCGTGCAGGCCCACCACCTGAAGCCCCGCGCCGGCGCAGGCCTCGACCGCGCGCGGCACGTCGGCCGGGCCGAAGCCGAACTTCGAGTCCTCCTGGCCCGTCTGGATGAACGTGTGCGTGCTCGGCCGGATCCCGGGCGTCACGCGCACCATCACGCGGACGCCGCGGCCGCTCAGCCGCTCGATCTCGTCGAAGGAGTCGACGACGATGCAGCCGACGCCGGCTCCGATCGCGTAGTCGAGGTCGGCCGGCGACTTGTTGTTGCCGTGCATGTAGATGCGCGCCGGCTCGGCACCGCCGGCCAGAGCCAGGTGGAGCTCACCGCCGCTCGCGACGTCCACGGACAGGCCCTCCTCGGCAAACAGCCGGAAGACCGCCGTGCACGGGAACGCCTTGCTCGCGTAGATGACCTCGAAGCGCTCGGTCCGCGCGCGGAACGCCTGCAGGTAGGCGCGCGCACGCGCGCGCATGTCGTCCTCCGCGTAGACGTAGGCCGGCGTGCCGAACTCGCGAGCCAGCTCCGCGGCGTCGCAGCCGCCGATCTCGAGCCGCCCCTGCTCGTTCAGGCGCGAACCCGCTGGAAATACGTGGGAGACCCCGACCGCTGCCATGATCGGCGGCGATTATGAAGCACCGCTCGCCGGCGCCGCCGGAGCTCGGGACCCGCGACGGCCTCTCGTACGCCCTCTTCCTGCCCGAGCAGCCGGCGCAGGTGGGCGTCGTGATAGTCCACGGCGCCGGCTCGGCGAAGGAGAGCCACTTCGACTTCGCCCGCGGCTGCAGGGACGAGGGCATGGCCGCGCTCGCATACGACGTCCGAGGGCACGGCCGCTCGGAGGGCGCCTTCGGGCCCGGGGCGATCGAGGATGCGCTGGCGATGGCGGAGCTGCTGCGCGGGCATGCACCGGCGGTCGCGCTGCGCGGGTCGAGCATGGGCGGCTTTCAGGCGATCCACGCTGCCGCCGTGGCCGATCCGGCGTTCTGCGCGGTCGTGGCGATCTGCCCGGCGCCTGAGGAGATCCTGCTGCGGGGCCTGCGGTCGGGTGAGATCCGGCGCTTCGAGTGCGACCTGCCGGCGACCGAGCGGTGGCTCGAGCGCTCGGACCTTCACGACGCCGCCGGGCGGCTCGGCCCGGAGACGGCGCTCCTCCTTCTCCACGCGCGCGGGGATGAGCAGATTCCCTACAGCGCCAGCGAGGAGCTGCACGCGCGGGCGCGCGAGCCGAAGCGCCTCTTGATCCTGCCCGGCGGCCACCACCGCTCGCTGCAGCACGACCTCGAGCTTCAGGGCGTGAGCCGCCGGTTCATCCGGTCCGCGGCCGAGTGAGAATCATTCTCGTTTAGGCTGTTGCGGTGCCCTCGCCGCTCGACCTGGCGGAGATCCCGTTCCTGCGCGACGCCCTCGTAGAGCTGGTCCTGCTGGCAATCGCGGGCGGGATCCTCGGCGCCTGGATCGTGCTGCGGCGGCTCGCCTTCTTCTCGCACGCCGTCGGCTCGGCGACCTTCCCGGGCCTCGTGGCAGCCGATGCCTCCGGTGTCAGCCCGACGCTCGCCGGAGTGGCGGTGGCGCTCGGCTACGCGGGCGGCGTCGAGCGCGCGGGCCGCGCTGGCCGCGAGCCGAGCGAGGCGACCGCGCTCCTGCTCGTGGCCGCGCTCGCCGGCGGCGTCGTGCTCGCCAGCGACGTCTTCGAATCCGGCGCCGCCGTCGACCGGCTCCTGTTCGGGACGCTGCTCGGCCTCGACGGCGCCGACCTTGCGCTCTCGGCGACCGCCGCGGCGCTGGCCGCGCTCGCCACGCTCGCCCTCGGCCGGACCTGGGCTGCGGTGGCATTCGACCCGGACACCGCCCCAACGCTCGGCCTGCCGGCCGGCCTCGCCGACTTCCTCCTGCTGGCGCTCGTGGCGGTGGCCGCCGTTGCGGCGATCCCAGCCGTCGGCGTCCTCCTCGTGACGGCGATCTACGTCCTGCCGGCCGCCTCCGCACGCCTCCTGTCGAGGAGCATTCCCACGCTGATCGCCTGGGCCCTCGCGCTCGCGCTGGCCGAGGGCGTCCTCGGCCTCTATCTCGCCTACTGGCTCGACGTGCCGCCGGGCCCACCGGTCGCGCTCCTCGGCGCGGCGACCTACCTCGTCCTGTCCGCAGTGAGCCCGCGATGAGCACGCTGCGCCTCGAGAACCTCAGCGCCGGCTACAACGGCGTGCCGGTCTTGCGCGACGTGACCTTCGAGATCGAGCCCGGCCAGACCGTCTGCGTGCTCGGGCCGAACGGAGGCGGCAAGACGACGCTGTTTCGCGTCCTGCTCGGCGAGCTCGAGCCGCTGTCGGGAAGCGTGGCCGGCGCCGGCCGACCCGCCTACGTCGCCCAGACCGAGCGCACGCGCCTCGACTTCCCCGTCTCCGCGCTCGACGTCGCGCTGATGGGCACGCTCGCCCGGGGGCGCTGGTGGTTGCCGCCCGGCGGCGGCGAGAAGGCGGCCGCCGCCGCGGCGCTCGAGCGCGTCGGGCTGGCCGACCGGGCGGGCACCCGCTTCGGCGAGCTCTCCGGGGGCCAGCGCCAGCGCGCTCTGCTCGCCCGCGCACTCGTCCAAGACGCTCAGGTCCTGCTGCTCGACGAGCCGCTGTCGGGCGTCGATCCCGCCAGCGCGACGCTGATCGCCGGCGTCTTCGAGGAGCTGCGCGCGGAGGGCCGGACGCTGCTCGTGTCGAGCCACGACGTCGAGAGCGCGCGCAGCTTCGACCGGGTGCTCTGCCTGCACGGCCGCCAGGTGGCCTTCGGGCCGCCCGCCGAGGTGCTCGACCGCGCGACGCTCGAGGCGACCTACGGCAGCGAGATGATCGTGCTCGAGGAGGGCGGCCCGAAGCGGGCCGTGACCGTCCAGCACCACGAGCACGAGCACGGAGGGCAGTGACGATGGAGGTGATCGACCTCCTGCTCGAGCCCGTGCGGTCCGGCATCGGGCGCCGGGCGCTGCTCGAGGTGGCGCTCGTGGGCGCGTTCTGCGGGGCGCTCGGGTTCTGGGTCGTGACCGAGCGGCTCGCCTACAGCGCCGAGTCGCTCGCGCACGGCCTCTTGCCGGGGCTCGTGCTCGCGACGATCGCGGGGGCGCCGCTCCTGTTCGGGGCTGCGGGCGGGGCGCTCGCCGCCGCGGCCCTGCTCGCGCTGGCGGCCCGCGACGAGCGCATCGGCCCGGACGCCGGAACGGCGGTCGCCGTCACTGGGCTGGTCGGTCTCGGGGCGCTCCTTGCCTTCGTCCCCGAGACGCCGAAACGGCTCGAGGAGCTGCTCTTCGGGGATCCGCTCGGGGTGACCGACGGCGACCTGATCGCGGCCGCCCTGCTGCTCCTCGGCGGCGGGCTCGCCCTCGCCGCGCTCCACCGGCCGCTCGCGGCCGCGGCGTTCGACAGCGCGGGCGCGGCCGCATTCGGCCTCCGCCCGGCCCTGCTGCGGCTCACGCTGCTGGCGCTGCTTGCGCTCGCCGTCGCCGTCGCGGTGCAGGGGCTCGGCGCGCTGCTCGTGCTCGCCGTGCTCGTCGCCCCGCCGGTCGCCGTTCGCCGCCACACGGCCACCCCGGCGAGGGCGATGCTCGCCGGCGCGGCGCTGGCGGTGGTGGCCGGCGCAGTCGGCATCGAGGTCTCGTTCCACGCGGGCAGCGCGGCCGGCGCGTCGGTCGCGCTCGCGCTGTGCGCGGCGGCCGCGCTGGGTGCCGTGCTGCCTACGCGGGGACGACCCGGGTGGCGGCCCGGCGCGCGATCACGATCGCCGCGCCGAGCGCCAGCAGCACCAGGCTGATCAGCTGCGGCTGGGTGAGCCCCGCGACCACCGAGTCGTTGCGGCGCACGAGCTCGACGAGGAAGCGCTCGCCGCCCGCGAGGATCAGGTAGAGCCCGAACAGGACGCCCGGGGCGAAACGGTCGCGGAAGTGCCAGAGGACGAGCGAGCCGATCCCCATCGCCACCGTCTCGTAGACCGGCGTCGGGTGGACCTCCTCGGTGGTTGGGACGGTGCCGTCCGGATAGGCCATCGCCCACGGCAGATCCGACTGGACGCCATAGTCGCCGTCACCCGAAAGCTGGCAGCCGACCCGGCCGATGGCGTAGCCGACGGCCAGCGGGACGCAGAGGGCGTCGGCCATCTGCCAGCCGAGCCAGCGCCGCCAGCGGGCCCACAGGACCACCCCGAGCGCGCCGCCGACGAGCCCGCCGAACCAGACGAGCCCGGCGCCCGAGAAGATGTTGCCGAGCAGATCGTCTGAGACCTCGTCCCAGTTCTGGATCAGGTAGTCGATCCGCGAGCCGAGCAGACCGCCGATGAGCGAGGCGAAGACGATCTCGTAGGCCCAGTCGCGCGGCTTGCCGAGCTCGCGCAGGCGCCGGCTCGTAATCGCCCCGGCAGCGAGGAATCCGAGCGCGAAGCAGATGCCGAACGTCTGCAGGTCTAGCGGGCCGATGGAGATCTCGGGCTGCACCAGGGCGGCAGGCTAGCGAGCGGTCTGCGCTCCCCTACCATCAAGCCGGTGCGACGGGCGCTCCTGGCCATCCTTGCCTGTGCGGCGCCACTGGCGCCGGGCGCAGCCGAGGCGTCCACACGTCTCGAGGAGCGCATCGAGCTGCGCGAGGTGATGAGCGGCGAGGCGCGCGCATCGAGCGACGGCGTCGTCCCGCTGCCACTCTCCGGCCGCGCGGAGGCCCCGGCGACGGCCGCCGGCGTCGCGCGAGCGGACGGCCCGGCACGGGTGCTTGTCGGCGCCCGCAGCCACGCGGACGTGGCCGGCTTGGCCGCGAAGCTGCGCGGGCTCGGCGCCGAGCCCAAGGCGTTCGGGACGATCGGTGTGCTCGCCGCCCGGGCTCCCTCCGGAGCAGCGCTCGTGGCGGCGCTGCGCGGCGACCCCCGCGTGGCCTACGTCGAGCGCGACCGCACGCTGAGGGTCACGGCCGACCCGTTCGACGCCGTTGACCCCTCCACCGGCGTCAAGTTCACGTGGTTCTACGACGACGTGCGCGCAGCCGACGCGCTCGCCGCCGCCGGCGGGGGCTCGCGGCGCGCCGTCGCCGTGATCGACACCGGCCTCGAGGTGGGCCATCCCGAGTTCGCCGGCGCGGGCCGTATCGCCCGGACCTTCGACACGCGCGCGAGGAACACGGACGTGAGCGACGCGGTGGGGCACGGCACCTTCGTCAGCGGGCTCATCGCGGCAGTCGACGGCAACGGCATCGGCGGCAAGGGCGTGGCGGGCAACACTCAGTTGGTGGCCGTGCGCGCGTCGCGCGACGGGACCTTCACGATCGGCGATCTGATCAGCGGGATCGAGTTCTCGATCCGCGCCGGGGCCGACGTCCTCAACATGAGCCTCGCGGGGCGCGGCTTCAGCCGCAGCCAGGCACGCGCGCTCGCGGCGGCGTTCTTCAACGACGTCCTGCCCGTCGCGGCATCGGGCAACAACGGGCTCGCCGGCAACCCGCTCGAGTTCCCCGCCGCGGCGCTCGGTGGCAGCCGCGGCGAGACCGGCATCGGCCTGTCCGTGGGCGCCACCCGGCCGAGCGGCGCAGTCGCACCCTTCTCCACCCATAACGAGTTCGTCAGCATCGCGGCGCCGGGGGCGGGGCCTACCGGCTGCGAGTTCGGCGTCCTCTCGACGCTCCCGGCGCTGAACAGGACGGTCTGGGACGACCCGCTGTCCTGCTCGCTCGTGTTCGCCCTGCCCGAGGCGCGCTACGGCTACGCGGAGGGCACGAGCTTCTCCGCCCCGATCGTCTCGGGGATAGCCGCGCTCGTGTGGCAGGTCGAGCGCCGGCTCGCCTCCGAGCAGGTCGCCGAGGTCCTCACCCGCTCGGCGCGGCAGACCATCGGGCGCGGCTGGAACGAGTTCACCGGCGCCGGCACGGTCGACGGCGCCGCCGCCGCGGCCCTCGCGCGCACCTACGACGTGACGGCCCCGCGCCTGCGCGGCAGCGCGCGGAGGGTGGGCAGCACCGTGCGCGTGCGGCTGCGCAGAACCGCCGACCGCACCGAGGCGGGCCGCGAGCTGGCGGGCGGAATCCGCTACGGCCTGCTCATCTCGCGCGACGGCGGGGAGAGCTTCGACGCGCTCACCCGCCGCCGGCGCAACCCGATCTCGAGGGACGTGCGCGTGCGCGGCCGCCGCGCCAACGTGATAGTGGGCACCGCCTGCGACCGCAACGGCAACTGCGGCGTCAAGCGCCTCGGCCGCTTCCGGCCCTGACTCAATGCACGTGGGCCGGCTCGCTTCCGCCGAGCCGCTCGGGATCCTCGCGAAGGGCGAGCCAGGCCGCAAGGCCGGTCGTGATCGGCACGGCCGCGACCAGCCCGATCGAGCCGACGAGCATGGCGACGACCTCCTTGGCGACGATCTCGAAGTTCACGACCTCCCCCACGCCCAGGTCGGCCGCGCTGAACAGGAGCAGCGTCGGTAGCGCCGCGCCCACGTAGGCGAGCACGAGCGTGTTGACGGTCGCGCTCAGGTGGTCGCGGCCCACCTCGAGCGCGCCCCCGAACAGCTCCCGGAAGCCGAACGCCGCGTTCGCGCGCCGCAGCGCCATGACGGTCGAGGCCTGGCTGATCGTCACGTCGTCGAGCACCCCGAGGGCGCCGATCACGATGCCCGCCAGCAGCAGGCCCTCGAGCGACAGGTCGGCCTGGCCGAGCTGCAGGAAGATCGCCTCCTCGCTCGACAGCCCGGTCAGGTGTGTGAGCTCGATGAAGAGCACGGCGAGCAGCACCGTGAGGAGCAGGCTCGCCGCGGTCCCAAGGAGCGCCGCCATGCTCTTCGGGCCCGTGCCGTGGGCGAGCGGGATTGTGACGAGCGCGATCGCGAGCGCGCCGGTCAGCGCGACCGCGAGCGGCGAGTTGCCGTCCAGGATCGATGGCACGACGAACACGAGGACGAGCGCGAGGCTTGCCGCCAGCCCGATGAGCGACAGCGCTCCGCGCAGCCGGCCCAGGAGCAACACGGCCGCGACGAAGATCGCTGCGAGCCACAGTATCGGCCCGCGTCGCTCGAAGTCCACGAGGCTATAGCCGGTTCCCGTCACCTGGTCGGTCCCAGGGGGCGGCTCGGGCGTCTTCGTGACCCTCAGCTCGTCACCGGGGTCGACGTCCGGGTCGAGGCTGCCCTGGCCGCCCAGCTGCAGCCGCACGAGCTTGCCCGCCTCCGGGCCGCTCTCGAGCCGCACGTACACCTGCCGGCAGTCCTGGCCGATCAGGCCGGGGCAGACCGTCTCCTCGACGCGCTCGACCGTCCCCCGCTCGCTCTCGACGAGGAGGCCGTCCGCGATGCCCGACTCCACGTCGCCCGGCCACAGGATGATCAGGCCCACCAGCGTCGCCACGGCGAGCACCGCCGCGACGCCCGTGAACAGCCGCGTCACCGCGACCTACAGGTAGCCGAGCGGATCGACCGGCGAGCCGCCGACGCGAGTCTCGAAGTGCAGGTGATCGCCGAAGCAGTGGCCCGTGCAGCCGACGTAGCCGATCACCTGGCCCTGGCTCACGTTCGCCCCATTCGAGGTGGAGAAGCTCGACTGGTGGGCGTAGCACGTCGACAGGCTCGCGTTGTGCTGGATGCAGGTGTAGTTCCCGTAGCCGCCGACCCAGCCCATCAGCGCCACGCGGCCGGCGTCGGCGGCGCGGATCGGCGTGCCGCTCGGCACCGCGATGTCGACTCCCGCGTGCAGCCGGCCCCAGCGCATGCCGAACGGCGACACCACGGGGCCGTTCACCGGCCAGATCAGGGAGCCGCTCCCTTGCCTGACCGGCCCAGGTGCGGGCGCGCCCTGGAGGGCGGCCGTCACGCGCGCCTGCTCCGCCTCGAGCGCCCGCAGGTCGCCCTCGAGCGCGACGCGGCTGTTGCGCACCTGGCCGAGCGCGCCGCGCTTGCTCGAGCGCGCCGAGGCGAGCTCGTCGCGTGAGCTCACGAGCTGTCCCTGGACCGCGGCGATCTGGTCGCGCCAGCGCAGGATGCGCTCGGCGGCGAGCTGCTCGCGCTCCTCGAGCTTCGCGAGCCGCTTCGCCTGCTCCTCGGCGCGGTCGCGCAGCACCCGAACCTCGTCCGTGATCTCGCGGTCCTGCTCCGAGATGCGCTCGAGGAACTCGGCGCGCTCGAGCAGGTCGCCGAAGCCGTCGGCCTCGAGCACGACCGTCAGCGCGTCCGGAGCGTCCGCCTTGTAGATCTCGACCAGCCTGGCGGCGAGCACCTTGCGCGCGGTCGCGAGCTCGGAGCGCAGCCGCTCGAGCCTGTCGCGCGCCTCCTCGAGCTGGTCGCGCACCTCGAGCAACTCCGCCTTCTGCGCGTCGAGGCTCGCCTGGGCGCGGTCGAGCCGCTTCTGCGTCGCGCTGATCTCACCCTGAACGGCGTCGATCCTGTTGTTGAAGCGCTGGATGGTCGTGGTGAGCACTCCCTCCTGCTGCTTCTTCTCCTCGATCTGCGCGCGCTTGTCCTCGATGCGCTCCGAAAGCGGCGCGGAGAGCCCGGGCAGCGGCAGCAGCAGGTAGGCGGAGAGGGCCAGCGCTATGGGAAGCAGGAAGGTCTTCTTCATCAGGAGCCGGGCACCGTCGGGTTTCCCCAGTTTCCGCCGTTATGCAGGGAAATTGAGCGCCCGGGAAGCGGCCACAATAGCAAGCGATGTCCGCCCCGCAAGGCGTTTCCGGTGACTTGCAAGACGGCCTGCAGCAATCACTAATCTTCATGCAAATGGCACGTCAGAAGGCAGTCTTCCCTCGCGACACAGGGCTCCAGGCCCGGATGCTGTTGACGCTCTTCCTCCTGGGCCTCCTGTACGTCGTGTTCATCGTTGTTCTTATCGCGGCCGGAGCCGGCGTCGTCACGATCGTCGTGGTGATGGGCGCGCTGTCGCTCGCGCAGCTGTTCTTCTCCGACAAGCTGGCGCTCTCGGCGATGGGCGCCAAGCAGGTCTCTCCCGAGGAGGCCCCGGGGCTGCACGCGATGATCGAGCGGCTCTGCATCCAGGCGGATCTGCCGAAGCCGAAGATCGCGGTCGCCGACACTGACATGCCGAACGCCTTCGCGCTCGGCCGCTCGCAGAAGAGCGCCACGGTCTGCGCGACCACCGGCATCATGCGCGTCCTGTCGCCGAGCGAGCTCGAGGGCGTGATGGCTCACGAGCTCTCGCACGTGAAGCACCGGGACGTGCTGATCATGACCATCGCCAGCTTCTTTGCGAGCCTCGCCGCGATCATGTTGCAGTTCGGCTTCTTCTTCGGCGGCGACGGCGACGACGACAACCCGAGCATCCTCGTCGTGCTGCTCGTCTCGTTCCTCGTCTACATCCTCTCGTTCTTCCTGATGATGGCCCTGTCGCGCTATCGCGAGTTCGCGGCGGACCGCGGCGCCGCCATCGTCACAGGGCGGCCGAGCGCGCTCGCCTCCGCCCTGGTCAAGATCTCGGGAGCGATGCAGACCGTGCCGACGCACGACCTGCGTGAGGCCGAGCGCCTGAATGCGTTCTTCATCGTGCCGGCAAGCGTCAAGGGGTCGATCCGGAACGTCTTCTCGACCCACCCGCCGATGGAGAAGCGGATCGAGCGGCTGCAGCAGCTCGAGGCCCAGCTCCAGGGCACCGCGATCGCGGCGTAGATAGCGTCCCCGTCGGCGCCATCGTGATCAGCCGCGAAAACCAAGCCCGGCAAGGACGCCGGGAGCGATGCGTGCTCGGCACGCGAGCGACCGAGGACGCAGCCGGTCGCCGGTTTGCAGCGCGCTGATGGGCTTTCTGGACGCGATCTTCGGATCGAAGGGGAGGCTGAAGGGACCCGCCGAGGACCGCCTCTTCGCGATGTCGACCGCATGGGTGACACTCGAGACGTCGCTGGGGATGAAGCACAAGCAGAAGGCCGGGATCGTCTTCCAGCCGCTCGGCACCGCCGACTTCCAGGGCATCCTGGCCGAGACCGAGGAGCTGCTGGCGGGCACGGCAGCCGAGACCGGCAGCACGGTCACGAGCAAGGAGGACGAGTTCGGCTACCGCTGGCTCATCCTCGGCGACCCGGATTTCGAGGACCTGGTCGTGGCGCTCAACACGGTCTCGGTGCAGCTCCAGGGAGCCGGCTACGGCGACCGCCTGCTGGCCTGCGTGTTCGCCTTCGAGGAGAACGGCAAGCCGATCTACTTCATCTACAACTTCAAGCGCGGCGCCTTCTACCCCTTCGTGCCCGCGCCCGGAGACAACGCGCGCGACAACGAGCGCGAGCTGCGGGTCAAGGCACAGCTCGGCGCCGAGCTGCCCTTCGAGGAGGACATCGGGCGCTGGTTCCCGCTCTGGGACATTCCGCTGTAGCCGTCCCATGCCGCTCGACGACAGGATCGAGCTCGAGCTCGTCGAGACCCGTATGTCCGCCTCGCGCGTCGTCTATGCGCGCTACCGGGTAAAGCAGGGGACGTGACCGACTCGTACCGCGAGCACGCTCCCGCCCCCGACCTGGCCGGGCTCGTGGCTTGTACGTGGGAGCGCAGCGAAGCGCCCGCCGGCGCCGGCGAGGTGAGGGTGCTGCCCGACGGCTGCATCGACCTCGTCTGGTCGACCAGAGCCGGGCTCGTGATCGCCGGCCCCGACACCGGGCCGGTCGTGTACCGGCTCATGCGCGGGTACGCGGCGGCCGGCCTGCGCCTGCGGGCGGGCGTCGCGGGCAGCGTGCTCGGCCTGCCCGCGGCCGAGCTCCGTGACCTGCGCGAGCCGCTACCCGCGCTCTGGGGCCGCAATGCCGCCCGCCTCGAGGAGCGCATCGCGCTTGCCGAGCCCGCCCACAGGCGACTGCTGCTCGAGGACGCGATCCGCCCGCTGGCCCGCGAGGCACGTCCGGACCCGCTCGTGCTGACCGGCCTCGAGCAGCTCGGGCGCCGGGGCAGCAGCGTCGCGGAGCTGTCGCGGACGCTCGCGCTCAGCGAGCGGGCACTGCGGCGCCGCTTCGACCACGCGATCGGCTACGGGCCGAAGAAGCTCGACCGTATCCTGCGCTTCCGCCGCTTCCTGCGCCTCGCCGCCCAACCGCGCGCCGACGGGCTGGCCGCCGCGGCGGCCGAGCTCGGCTACGCCGACCAGGCCCACCTGACGCGCGAGTGCCGCGACCTGTCGGGCCTGACCCCGGCGGAGCTGATCGCGCGCGAGCCGCAACCATTACCCGCCAGGTAATCGATCCGCCGCGCGGATCGCCCTAGCCTGAAGCCATGCCCGCATATGCTCTCGCTCACCTCCGCTCGGTCCAGATGGGACGGGAGATCGCCGAGTACCTCCGGAAGATCGACGACACGCTCGCGCCGTTCGGCGGGCGCTTCCTGGTACATGGAGCCCAGGTCGAGGTCGTGGAGGGGGAATGGCCCGGACACCTCGTGATCGTCGAGTTTCCCGATCGCGAGCGCGCGAAGGCGTGGTACGAGAGCCCCGCCTACCAGGAGATCCTGCCGCTCCGAACCGAGAACTCGGACAGCGTGACGTTGATCGTCGAGGGAGTAGCTCCGGGCTACCGTGCCGCGGCGCTCGTCGCGTAGGCCTGAATAAGTTCGGGCGCTCGGCCTACCTCGCCGCTCAGTCCGGAATCAGCCCCTCGCCCGTGAACTCGCCGCGCGCCTCGTCGAACGAGACGTCGCGCGGCGGCAGGATCACGTCGGACTCGACCAGCTCGTCGTCGTCCAGCCGATTGCCGTCGCTCGCGACGAGCTCGAGCATCTGCGACCAGAGCTCGTTGAAGCCGGTCTCGTCGCCCTCCTCCGCTGCCGAGACCGCCCGGTTGTCGAGCTCGTTCAGGCGCTCCGCGTCCTCGTCGGGCAGCTTGAACTGACCCTCGCCCGCGATCCGGACGATCACGCGTTCTCCTTCCCCTGCTCGAGCGCGGGGGACTCCTCGCCGCCGGAGCCGAGCTCGGCCTTCATCTTGGAGAGCTCGTCCTCCACCTGGGCGCCGCTCGTGAGCTCCTGGAGCTGCTTCTCGATGTCGTCCTGACCCGAGCCGAGCTGCGTGATGTCGTCGAACGTACCGGCGGCCTCGAGCTCCTCGACGGCGCCCGCGCGAGCGCGCATCGTCTCGGTCTTCTCCTCCGCACGCTGCATGGCGAGCCCGAGATCGGCCATCTCCTCGCCCACTCCGGACGCGGCCTCGGAGATCTTGACCTGCGCCTCCGCGGCGGAGTACTGCGCCTTGATGACCTCCTTCTTGGTGCGGAAGGCCTCGATCTTCGTGCGCAGCTTCTGCTCGTTCTCGGTCAGCTTCTCCTGCTGGCCCTCCAGCTCGGTGATCTGGGTGTCGAGCGTCTGCAGCTCCGTCTGGGCGAGCGTCTTGCGCTCGAGCGCCATGCGGGCCAGATCCTCCCGGCCCTGCGAGAGCGCCTGGCGCGCCTGGGTGTCGAGCTTGACGACCTGCTGCTCGAGCTTCGTCGACTGCATCTGCAGGCGCTTCTTCGCGGTCACGACGTCGGCGATGCCCTTCTTGACGTTCTGGAGCATCTCGACCTGCTTCTGATACCCGTAATCGAGCGTCTCGCCGGGATCCTCGGCGCGGTCGAGCATCCGCGAGATCTTCGACTTGATTACGGTGGACATGCGCCCGCCAAGCCCTGCCATGCGACTCCTCCTTGGAGCTTTCGTGTGGTTCCAAGAGTAATGGCCGCCCCATGAACCCGAAGCCACCCTCACAGTCGGTCACGATCCTCAGCCGCTGGATGGGCCTCGGCGAGGCCAACCTCGCCGGCAACGTGCATGGAGGCGTGATCCTCCACATGTGCGACGAGGTGGCGGGAATCGCCGCGGTGCGCCATTCCGGCCGCCGCGTCGTCACGGCCGGGATGGATCGCATGACGTTCCGCCACCCGGTGCTCGTGGGCGAGCTCGTGACCGTCAAGGCCACGGTCAACGCGGCCTGGCGAAGCTCCATGGAGGTCGGCGTGCGCGTCGAGTCCGAGAACGTGCGCAGCGGCGAGGTCACGCACACCTCGGCCGCCTACCTCACCATGGTCGCGCTCGACGATGAGGGTCGGCCGACGGAGGTGCCGCCCGTCAAGCCGGAGACGGCGGACGAGATGCGACGAGCACGCGAGGCCCAGCTGCGCCGCGACAACCGGCTCGCCGAGCGCGAGCGGATCGAGGCGGACCGGGCGCGCGATTAGACCGTGTCGCCCGGAGCCGGCGGCTCCTGCTCGAGCTGGAGGAACTCGCTGAAGCGCCCGTCGCGGAAGGCGAAGCGGACCTTTACGAAGCCGTCGCAGGAGCCGCCGGGGCCGTTGCGCAGCCTGAAGGTGGCGAGCACGCGCTCGCCCTCGTCCTCAACCTCGACGAGGTCGGCACGGCAGGGCAGGCCGGAGTTGAAGAGTCGCGCAGCCGCGCGGTTCCGGAGCCGGTAGGGGATCCCCTGGTCGACGAGCGCGCGCGGCGCGAAGAAGTCGGCGGCGTGGCCGTAGTCGCCACTCTCGAGCGCGCGCAGCCAATCGCGGATGACCACGCCCTCGTCGCTCTTCGTGCCGCGCTCCTCTGAGCCCGAGTCGCAGCCTGCGAGCGGCACGATCAGGGCACACGTGAGGATGAGGTGCGCCGGGCGCACACCCTGAGGTTACGCCCGGCGCAGCGTCGGCCCGTCTAGAGCACGCGCTGGTAGCGCTCCTGTGCCCACAGCGCGAACCACGCGCAGAGCGCGAGGAACGCGAGCAGCAGGGCGGAGCGGGTGACGACGACATCCCATCCGCCGTGGCCCAGTGCGGCGGCGCGGGCCGCCTCGACCGCCCACTCGAGCGGGTTGAAGTCCGCCACGCTCCGCATCCAGTCCGGCATCAGCGCCGGCTGCATGAACGTCGAGGACAGGAACGAGAGCGGCAGCTGCAGGAAGGTCACCGCCGCGATCAGCGACTCCTCCTTGCGGGCGACGAACCCGAAGCCGATCGAGAGCGTGCCGAAGCAGGCACCGATCAGCACCGCGACGCCGATCATCGCGAGCACGCCGGGGACGCCCTCCGGGAAGCCGGCCCCGGCGACCAGCGCGATGCCGACGATGATCAGCGACTGGATCGCGATCGTCACCGAGTTCTGTGCGACGCGGCCGGCGATCAGCGCGCCCCGGCTGATCGGCGTCACGAGCAGCCGGTCGGTCACTCCGCGGTCGAGGTCCTCGATCACGGGCATGCCGCTCCAGCCCGCCGAAAAGAACGCCGTCATCACGACGATCCCGGGCGCGAGGTACTCGACGTACGACTCGGTCCCGAAGCCCGGGATGTCCGACACGACCTCGAACAGCGAGCCGAACAGCAGCAGCCAGATGACCGGCTGCACGAGGGTCACGGCGATCCACCATGGCTGCCGCCACAGCTGCAGCAGGTGGGTCGCGGTCATGTAGCGGGTGTGTCGCAGGGCGGTCATCGGGACTCCTTTCCGCCGTCGGCCGCGTCGAACGAGCGGCCGGCGTAGCGGAGGTACACGTCGTCGAGCGACGGCCGCGCGACCGTCACCGACGCCACGCGGACACCGTGCGTCTCGAGCGCCGCGAGCACGGCCGGCACAGCACGCGCGCCGTCTGCCGCGCGCGCCCGGACCCTGCGTCCGTCGACCGAGATCTCGCCGATGCCCGGGATCTGCTCGAGCGCGGGCCGCGCGCCGTTCAGCTCGGCCTGCTCGAGCTCGACCTGGACGGCGTCGCCGCTCAGCTCGCGCTTCAGCTCGTCCGGCGAGCCGGTGGCCACGACCTTGCCGCGATCGACGATCGCGAGCCGGGCCGCCAGCCGGTCGGCCTCCTCCAGGTAGTGCGTCGTAAGGAGGACGGTGATGCCTTCGTCGCGGCCGAGCCGCTCGAGCTCGCGCCACATGTCCGCCCGCACCTCCGGATCGAGCCCGGTCGTGGGCTCGTCGAGGAACAGCACGCGCGGCCGGTGGACGAGCGCGAGCGCGATGTCGAGCCGGCGCTCCATGCCGCCCGAGAAGCCGCGCACGATCCGGTCCGCCGCGTCGGAGAGCCCGAAGCGCTCGAGCAGCTCGTCGATGCGGGCCTCGCGATCGGCCCCGCGCATGCCATACAGCCGCGCACTGAGCCGCAGGTTCTCGCGGGCAGTCGCCTCGCGGTCGGCGCCGGCGGCCTGGCCGACCACGCCGATCGCGTTGCGAACCTTGGCGGCGTCGGCGAGCACGTCATGGCCCGCCACCCTCGCCCGGCCCTCGTCGGGGCGCGCGAGCGTCGTGACGATGCGCACGGCTGTGGACTTGCCGGCGCCGTTCGGGCCGAGCAGCCCGAACACGGTCCCTTCCTGCACCGAGAACGACAGGCCGTCGAGCGCCCGTACGTCTCCCGGATAGGTCTTCACGAGGCCCTCGGCCTCGATTGCGCTTGTCACTCTTGCTCCTTCACTCGTTCGGGTGTAGGATCATTTGAACTTCGAATCATTTGATCATCGAAACGTTCGAATGTCAAATCAAATTCAGTCGGGAGCAGACGATCGCCAGCGCGCCCTGATGCGGGTCGCACGGCTGGTGCGCCTCCAGCAGATCGCGTCGGACAAGATGGACGACGCCTTCAGCCGGATTGCGGGCGTCAACCTCACCGACGGGCGCTGCCTCGACCTGCTCGACATCCACGACGGGCTGACCGCGGGCGAGCTCGCCGAGGCAGCGAGCCTCAGTCCGGGAGCCGTGACGACGGTGCTCGACCGCATGGAGGGCATGGGGTACGTCACGCGCACGCGCGACGAGGCCGATCGGCGACGCGTCCTCGTCGAGCTCACCCCCAAGGCGCGCGCCCTCGCCTTCGAGGTCTACGGCCCGATCGCCGGCTACGCCCGCGAGTACATCGAACAGCTCTCCGGCGAGGAGATCGACGTGATCAACCGCTTCCTCGAGGTCGCGGTCGAGGTCAACGAGCGGCGCGCTCGGGAGATCACGGACGGTGAGGCCTGACGAGCTCGCCGCCCTTGCGCGGCAGCTCTTCGAGGCCTACGGCGAGGGCGACCTGGACGCCGTTCGGGCACTGCTCGCCGGCGACGTCACCGCGTACGTCACGAACGCCGACGCCGGCATCGACGAGGTGCGCGGGGTCGAGGCCTACATGCAGCGGCTTCCGGACCTGCACGCCGCCGGCGGCCGCCTCAGGATCACTCAGATCCTCCCGGTCGACGAGGAGCACGTGCTGACGATGATCGAGATCCGCGCGGAGCGCGGGGACAACGAGCTCCATAACTTCGCTGCGTTCCTCGCCCAGGTGAGCAACGGCACGGTGACGAAGCTGTGGATGGTCGACGCGCTGCCGGCCTACAGCGACGAGTTCTGGTCCTAACCCGGCAGCGTCGCGCCCTCGTCGAGCCGCCGGCGCAGCTCGTCGCCGCGCCCGGCGGCGACCGCCCGCGCCACTCGCTGCTCGCTCACCTGCACGCCGCGGGCACTCGCCAGCTCGACGAGCTCCTGGCGCTCCTCGCTCTCGCGCGCCGTCTTCAGGAAGAGCCAGCCGAGCAGCACCACGGTCACGATGCTGCCCTCGATCATCATCAGCGTGCCGGCGATCCCCTGGTCCTCGAGCGGGCTGATCTCCCAGCCGGCCTGCCCGGGCCGGTAGTCCGGGTAGAAGACGCTCTCCGACCACACGAACACGTTCGCGAGCAGCGCGCCGGTCAGCCGTACGGCGACGATGTAGAGGAGCTTCGCGCCGTTGCCGAACCAGGCGGGCTGGGGCAGCGGGCCGAGCAGCGCGAACCACATCGTCACGCCGAAGAAGACGAAGGTGGTGTGCTGGAGCGCGTGCACGGCGTCCGAGTTGATCGAGGCCTCGTACAGGACGGGCAGGTGCCAGACGTAGAGGTCGAGCGCCCACAACGTGAAGGCCACCACCGGGTGGGCGAGCACGCGCAGGCTGTGTGCGAGCCGGGTGGCGAGCAGCGGCTGGAGGATCGGCCCCGTCAGCCCCAGGACGATCAGGAGCGCCCCCAGGTCGGCGATCAGCAGGTGCTGCGCCATGTGCGCCCAGACGAGCTCGCCGCCCATGTGGGCAAGCGGCGTCGCGAGGCCGGCGACGACGAGCGCTATGCCGGCGCCGAAGGACGCCACACGCAGCGGCGCCACCGGGCGGCCTTGGCTGCGAAGCGTCCGCGCGCGCAGCGCATAGGCGAGCAGGGCGGCGAACGGCGGCAGCAGCTGAAGCGGCTCGAAGACGCCGCTCCCGACGTGAGCGAGCGGGACGACCACGGAACCCGAGGATACGCCCGGCCGCCCCGCGGGCGAGGCGGGCGGCTAGGCCGCGCCGACCTCCTCGACGATCGCCGCGGCCTCCTGGAGCCTGCGCTGGTAGTCGGCCCGCTGCATGCGCGACACGACGAGCCGCTGGACCTGGGCCGTGCCCTCGAAGATCTGGTAGATCTTCGCGTCCCTGAACCACTTCTCGAGCGGGCAGTCGGTGGTCTGGGCGTAAGGGCCGACGAGGTCCATGAGCGTGGTGGTTGCCCACATCGCCACGTCGCCCGCCTTCAGCTTCGACATCGAGCCCTGGCCGGCCGTCATCGGGACGCCGTTGCGGCCCATCCAGGCGGCGCGCCACACGAGCAGCCGAGCCGCCTCGATCTCGGTCGCCACGTCGGCGAGCGTCTGCTGGATGCGCTGCTGCTCGAGCAGCGGGACGTCGTCCTCGGCCCGGCCCTCGAGGTAGCCGAGCGTCCACTCGTATGCCGCCTGCGCGATCCCGAGCGCCGACGCCCCGACGAGCGGGCGGGTGATCTCGAAGGTCGCGAGCGCGTTCGAAGAGCGCCCGGTCGACTCGCCCGAGCGCGCCCGCTCGAGCTTGCGCTGCAGCTTCTCGTAGCCACCCAGCAGGTGGTCCATCGGCACCCGGCAGTCCTCGAGGATCACCTCGGTTGTCTGCGAGGCGCGAATCCCGAGCTTCGACTCCTTCTTGCCCATCGAGAGGCCGGGCGTGCCCTTGGGCACGACGAAGGAGGCGTGGCCGCGGTGGCCGAGCTCCTTGTCGACGGTCGCGACGACGACCGTCACGTCGGCGATGCCGCCGTTCGTGATGAAGACCTTGGTGCCGTTCAGGACCCACTCGTCGCCGTCGAGCACGGCGGTGGTGCGCAGCGAGCGCACGTCCGAGCCGGCGCTCGGCTCCGTCACCGCGTAGGCGCCGAGCTTGATCTCGTCGCCCTCGCCGAAGCACTCGGGAACCCAGCGCCCGATCTGCTCGGGGGTGCCGGAGGCCGCGATCCCCGCCGCCGCGAGCGACCCGCCCGAGATCGCGAGCGCGATCCCGGCACAGCCGTAGTGCAGCTCCTCGGCGTAGATGCAGCTCATGATCCCGTCCGGATCGGAGCCGACCTTCGTGATCTGGTCCATGCCGTGGAGACCCCACTCGCGTGCGGCCTTGATGACCTCCCACGGCACGCCCTCGTCACGGTCGTACTGCGCCGCGACCGGCCGGATGACCTCCTCCGCGAACCTGCGGCAGGTCCGCTGGAACTCGAGCTGTTCTTCGGTGAGCCTGAAATCCACTGGAATCGGTGCCTCCGCGGCGATTGACTGACCAGTCAATCGTACGCCACGTCGCGGCGTTTTGCACGAGGCGCGAGGCTGTTTCCGCTGAGCATCTGGCTATCGTCCGCCCGGCATTGCGCCGTCCGCTCGCCCTCCTTCTGGCCCTCAGTCTCACCCTCGCCGCCTGCGATCTCGGCGAGGACGAGGCGACGCCGCCGCAGGTGGGCGTGCAGGCCGACGAAGAGCAGGCCGCGGAGAAGCTCGGCTTTCCGACGAGCGCGACGCGCAACACGATCCGGGTCGGCGGCGCCGACGCCGCGGCCGATGCGGCCGGCGTCGCAAACGCGCTCTACCCCGCCACGGGCGACGCCGACCGGCCGACCGCCGTCGTGCTCGTCGACCAGGAGGACTGGATCACCGGCATCGCGGCGTCGGTGCTCGCCGGGCCCCCGATCGGCGCCCCCATCCTGCTGTCTGACGGCTCGGAGCTGCCCACGGCGACCGAGGACACGCTCGAGCGGCTCGAGCCGAAGGGCTCAGACCTCTCCGAGGACGCACAGGTGATCCGCCTCGGTCCCGACGTCCCGCGCCCGGAGGGCTTCCGGACGGCCGTCGTCGAGGGCGACACGCCGTTCGCGCGGGCGGCCGCGATCGATCGCTTCTTCTCCGCCGCGCGTGGCCGTCCCTCCAACGACATCCTCCTCTACTCGGGCGAGCAGCCCGAGTGGGCGATGCCCGCTGCCGCCTGGGCGGCGCGCTCGGGCGACTCGGTGCTGCCGGTGCGAGCGGACGGCATACCGGCTCCCGTCCTCGACGCGATCCGCGATCACGAGAACCCGAACGTGTTCGTGCTCGGCACCGAGCAGGTGATCTCGGAGCGCGTCGTGCGCCGGCTCGAGGGCGGCGGGGAGAAGGGCGGGAAGAAGGGCGGCAAGCCCACCGGCATCGCCCGCTCGGTCGAGCGGATCGAGGGGGCGACCCCGGTCGAGAACGCGATCGCCTTCGCGCGCTACGAGAAAGGGGACTTCGGCTGGGGAGTGGTGGTGCCGGGCTACAACTTCACGCTCGCCAACGTGTCGCGGCCCCTCGACGCGCCGGCCGCGGCCGCGCTCGCCACGCGCGGCGTGTTCGCCCCTCTGCTCGTCACCGATGACGCCGCTCGCTTGCCGAAGCCGCTCGAGGAGTACTTCCTCAGCGTTCAGCCGGGCTACGAGGACGACCCGGGCGAGGCGGTCTACAACCGCGCCTGGATCCTTGGCGACGAGGACGCCGTGTCGGTCGACGAGCAGGCGCAGCTGGACGCGGTCACCGAGCTGATCCCCGTTCAGGGGAACGCCCCGTAGGATCCCGGCCGCATGTCCGAGTTCGAACGCCCAGACCGCTCGACGCGTGAGCCCACCGTCGAGGACGTGCGCCAGCTGATGGGCGCCTCGACCCCCCACTTCGCGCTGCAGCTTCGCAACCGCATCCGAACGCTCGTCGAGGGGCTGCCGCCCGACCATCCCGCCCGCATCGAGGGCGAGCGCGAGATCGCGCGGCTCGACCAGATCGCACTCGGCTCCGAGCGCCGCGGCCCGATCCAGGAGGGCGAGCAGGGCCTGCCGAGCTACCGCGGGCGCGACTGAGACCGCCCGGCCGCGGCCTTCCCGAGCCGTCCGCTCCGCGCTACTCTCGTAACAGGCGCCACGAGCTAGGAGAGAGGGATGGCCTGGGAGTTCAGCGTGCTGGTCGTAGCGAACGTGACCGCGTCCTCCGACGAGCTGCTCGCCGCCCTAAATGAGCGCTCCGGGCAGGGAGGCTGCCGCTTCATGCTCGTCATGCCGGCGAGCGGCGCGGATGCGCGCGGGCGGCTCGACGCCGCGCTCGAGCGGATGCGGGCGGCGGGGCTCGAGAACGTGTCGGGCCATGTCGGCGATCCCGACCCTGTCGTCGCGGTGATGGAGGCCTGGGACCCGATGAAGTTCGACGAGATCCTCGTCTCGACGCTCCCGACCGGCAGCTCGCGCTGGGTCGCGGCCAACCTGCCCCGCAGGCTCGAGAAGCTGACCTCGGTCCCGGTGCAGCACGTGATATCGACCCCGAAGGCCGAGCCGCAGACGAGCCCGGCGCCGAAGCACGAGACCCACGGCGTGCTGTCGCCGCTGGCCGCCGCGCTTACGCGACGCTGAGGCCGGACGCGAGGCCGGTAAGGCTCGCGACGCGCTCACGATGCTCGGCCGCCGAGCCGAACATCAGCGCATTCGTCTTAGCGCGCTTCAGGTAGAAGTGCAGGTCGTGCTCCCAGGTGAAGCCGATGCCGCCGTGGACCTGGAGCGAGGACGTGCACACGCGCCAGCCGGAGTCGGAGGCATAGGCCTTGGCCATGGAGGCGGCCTGCGCGAGCGACTCGGGCTCTGAGTCCGCGCACCAGGCCGCGTAGTAGGCGGCCGAGCGCGAGCCCTCGACCTCGAGCAGCATCTGTGCGCAGCGGTGTGAGACCGCCTGGTAGGAGCCGATCGGCCGGTCGAACTGCTTGCGCTCGCGCGCGTAGTCGACCGCCATCTCCATCGCACGCTGCCCGACGCCGACGTTCTCGGCCGCGAGAGCCACGCAGATGCGGTCGAGCGCGGGCTGGACGTCGCCGGGCAGTTGCTCGCCGCCATCGGCTCGCACGCGGCCAAAGCGGCGGATCCCGTCGAGCGCGTCGAACGCCTCGACCTCGGCGCCGGAGCGCTCGGCCACGAAGGCGCCGTCCTCGCCGGCCAGCACGATCAGGTCGGCCTCGGCCGCGTCCGGGACGAGCCGCGCCTCGCCGCCCTTCACGAGGCCCACGGTCCCGCGCAGCCCGCCGGAGGCGAGGCCGGGCAGCCAGCGCCCGCGCTGCTCATCCGAGCCGGCGGCCTGGATCGCGAGGCCGGCGGCCGCGTTCGAGAGGAACGGCACCGGCGCCAGCGCATAGCCGAGCTCCTCGAGCAGGATGATCAGCTCGACCGTCCCGAGCTCCTGGCCGCCATGCTCCTCGTCGATGAAGATGCCGGCCCAGCCGAGCTCGCACATCTCCTTCCAGGCCTCGTCGTCGTAGGCCTTCGCCTCGGCGAGCTCGCGCACGCGCTCGGGCTTGAAGCGGTCGGCGAGGAGGTCCTTCGCGGTCCGCTTGATCGCCTGCTGGTCGTCGGTGAAGTCGAAGTTCATCCGCCCCGGGCCTCCTTCAGCGCAGCTTCGGCAGCCCGAGCACCCGCTCGGCCACGATGTTCTTGAGGATCTCGGTCGTGCCGCCCTCGATCGAGTTGGCGCGCGAGCGCAGCAGCCGGTAGGTCCAGGGCGAGTCCCAGGCCGCGCCGTCCTCGCCGAGGATGTCGACGGCCAGCTCGGTGAGCGTCTGGTTGATCTCGCCCCACTGCCACTTCGGGAGCGAGCCCTCCGGGCCCGGCACGCCGCGCTTCATGATCTGCGTTAGGCCGCGCCATGAGTTGAGCCGCAGCAACTCGACCTCGATGGCCAGCTGCGCGATCCGCTGGCGGACGACCGGGTCGTCCGCGACGCCGCGCTCGCGCGCAAGCTCCTTCAGGTCCTCGAGCGCGATCCGGAGACCGGCGGCCGAGGCGGCGCCGAGCCCGGCACGCTCGTTCATGAGCGTGGTGATCGCGACGCCCCAGCCGTTGCCGACGCCCCCGACGACGTTCTCGTCGGGGATGCGGGCCTCCTCGATGAAGAGCTCGTTGAACTCGGGTTGGCCGGTGATCTGGTGGAGCGGGCGCACCTGCACGGCGTCCTGCTCCATGTCCATGATGAAGTAGGTGAGGCCCTGGTGCTTCGGCACCTCCGGGTCGGTCCGCGCCACCAGCATGCACCACTTGGCCTTGTGCGCGAAGGTCGTCCAGACCTTCTGGCCCGTCACGAGCCACTCGCCGTTCGACTTCACCGCCCTCGTCTTCAGCGAGGCGAGGTCAGAGCCCGAGTCGGGCTCCGAGAAGCCCTGGCACCAGATCTCGTCGCCGGTGAGGATCGGCTGGAGCCAGCGCTCCTTCTGGTCGTCGGTCCCGTGGTGGATGACCACGGGGCCGCCCATGACCGTGCCGAGCACGTTCGCCGGCTGGGGCGCACGAGCACGGGCCATCTCCTCGCCGAACAGCGCCTGCTCGACGAGCGTCGCACCGCGGCCGCCGTACTCCTTCGGCCACGAGAAGCCGGCGTAGCCGGCGTCGAAGAGGCGGCGCTGCCAGCCGCGCCGGTGGTCGAAGGCCTCATCCTCGCCGGAGGGCTCCTCACCGGGATGGTTCACCGCCAGCCAGGCGCGCAGGTCGTCGCGGAAGGACAGCTCGGACGGCGACAGCGTCAGGTCCATGGCGGTAATGTACCAAGGAGTACACAAGGTGACTCAGACACCGGAGATCCCCCGCCGCCTGCCGCGTGGCAGCCATGGCCTCGACCGCCGGCTGGTGGTCGCGTCGCAGCGCGCGCGGTTGCTGGAGGCGGTCGGCCGGGCGGTCGCGGAGAAGGGCTACGCCGACACGCGCATCGACGACATCGTGCGTGGCGCGGGCGTCTCGAAGAAGACCTTCTACGAGCACTTCGCCGACAAGGAGGACTGCTTCCTCGCCGCGTACGAGGCCTCGGCCGAGGAGCTCTTCGAGCGGGTCCGCGACGCCCAGCGCTCTCCCGAGGACGACTGGCTCGAGCGAACGCGCGCGGGCATCGTGGCCTACCTGCGCTGGCTCGCCGCCGAGCCGGCGCTCGCGCGCGTCTTCCTAATCGAGGTGGGAGCGGCGGGGCCGCGCGCGGCCGAGAGCCGCGAGCGGCTGCGCGACCGCTACGCCGAGCTGCTCGCCCAGCTCCAGGAGGACGCCCGCGCCGACTTCCCCGAGCTCCCCGAGCTGCCCGCCGAGATCTTCCACGCCGTGGTGGCCGCGGTGGACGACATCGTCGTGCGCAAGATCAGGGAGGGTGGAGCCGAGGACCTGCTCCGGCTCGAGCCGATCCTGCGCTACCTCCAGGTCTCGCTGCTGGCGGGGCCGCAGGTGGCGGCCCGCTCCGCCGAGCTCTCGTAGCTGCGCTACAGGGCCTCGGCTTTGTGCACCTGAGGCCCGGAGCCGACGTCACGCATCGCCTTGAGCGCGGTCCTTATCCGCTCGAGCTCGTGCTCTGCCTCCGCGAGTTCGTTTCTGGCGCGCTCGACGCGCTCCTCGAAGCGAGCCGCCTCGCGTTCGAGCACCTGCTCTGCCGAGAGCGCCCTGCCGGTCGGCTGCCGCTTGTTCTTAGCCATGAGATCCCCTTTATATGTGATAACGGCCGCGTGCCGTTTCGGCACGACCCGAGCTGGTGTGCCAAGCGCGGGGCGAGCGGCAGGCCGGGTCGGAGTCGCACCTGGACACGCTAGGCGCAAGACCTCGGACGCGCAAATGGCCTCAGTAGCTCTTCGGCAGCTCGAGCGAGTGCTCGGCGACGTAGTTGAGGATCATCTCCCGCGAGACCGGCGCGGTGCGCGATGAGGCGCACGCCCCAGCCGTGGGCCTGGATCGCGCGGTCGAGGCAGCGTGCGGATCGGGGACGAGCTCGCCAAGCGGCCCTGGTCTCGCCCGGCGACCGGGTCGAGCCGGCGCGCCGGGCGGACCGTGCCGGCCTCGACTCGAGCTCGCGGCTGCGGTAGCGGCCTAACCCAGGCCGGCGGCCTGGCGCGCGGCGTCGAGCTCTTGGCGCACGACGCCCCGCTGATTCGGGATCTGCAGCCTCTGCTCGAGGAACGGGACCGCCTCAGCCGGGCGGCCGGCGAGCCGCAGCGAGCGGCCCAGGTTGTAGAGCGCGTATGCGTAGTTGACGTCCCCGGTGCCGGCGAGGTCGTCGACCGCCTGCTGCAGAACCGG
Organism: uncultured Thermoleophilaceae bacterium; assembly: GCA_963734025.1. Lineage (GTDB taxonomy): Bacteria > Actinomycetota > Thermoleophilia > Solirubrobacterales > Thermoleophilaceae > JACVRW01. Next base: position 53,763 of record CAVTFR010000014.1, on the reverse strand, counting down.
GATCGCCTCGTCGAACCGGCCTGCGTTCATGAGCTCGAAGCCCTGCGCGTTCAGGCCGGCGCCGCCGGCGCTGTCGTCCGCGGGAGCCTGCGCTTCGGGCTCGGGAGCGGGCTCGGGCGCCGGCGCGGGCTCGGCCTCCTCCTCGGGGGCGGGGGCGGGCTGGGCCTGCTGCTCTGAGCGATTCTCGTTGCCGCCGCGGGCCGGTTCACGCTGTTGCTGCTGGGCCGGCGGCTGCGCGGCGCGCTCGCTGCTCTCTTCTCCACCGTCGTCCCCGCCTGACGCGAGAACGACGGCAACCACGGCGATCGCGAGCATCAGCAGAAGTCCCGCCAGCATGATCGGCAGCGAACGCCGTTTTCCGGCACCTATGTTGCCGGAATCGTGATCTCGATGCGCGGGCTGCGGCGGCGACGGTGTCAGCGGGTCGGGCGCCGGGGCAGTGGCGCGGCGCGGGAGGCGGCGCGTGACCGCCGTGCGTGGCTGTATCGCGAGCGCCTGCGAGAGCTCCGATGCGAGCTCTCCCGCCGAGCCGGGCCGCTCGGACGGCTCGCGCGCCATCGCGCGCTGGAGGACCCCGGCAACCGCCGGCGAGGCCGCCGGCCAGTGCTCGCGGAGGTCGGGCGGCGGCGCGGAGGCGATCGCGTGGGCGATCTCGACGGGCGTCTTCCCGTCGCGCGGCCGGCGCCCCGCGAGCGTCTCGTAGCAGACGGCGGCGAGCGCGTAGACGTCGACCGAGGGGCCCGGCTCGCGCCCCTCGAGCTGCTCGGGCGCCATGTAGGCGGCGGTCCCGAGCACGGTGCCGCTGCGGGTGATGCGAGTGGTGTCGGATGCCTTGGCGATGCCGAGGTCGACGAGCTTCGTGACCGCGTCGTCGCGCAAGAGGACGTTCGCCGGCTTGACGTCGCGGTGCACCACCCCATGCGCGTGGGCGTGGTCGAGCGCGCCGCCGAGCTCGCGCGCCATGCGCCCGACGCGCCGCGGCCCCAGCGGCCCGTGCCGAAGCGCCGCCGCGAGCGACTCGCCCGGGACGTATTCCATGACGATGAGAACGCCCTCATCGTCGACCGCGGTGTCGTAGACCGAGACCAGGTTCGGGTGATTCAGCAAGGCGCCCAGCTTGGCCTCGCGGACGAAGCGCTGCTCGACGTCGGCCGGGCTGTCGGCATGCAGGCGCTTGACCGCCACCTGGCGGTCGAGGCGCTCGTCCCTGCACAGCAGCACGGAGGCCATTCCCCCGGACCCCAGATGCCTGAGGACGCGGTAGCGCCCGACCAAGAGGCTCCCCTGCGTCGAAACCGACACCCCGCCGGTGTACCCGCACCGCTCCCCGGCCTAACAGGGGAGCGGCACGTCACACACAGACTTAAAGGCGCTGGATCAGCGTGCCGGTGCCCAGGCCGCCGCCGCAGCACATCGTGACGAGCCCGATCTCCTTGTCGGAGCGCTCGAGCTCGTGCACGAGGGTGGTGATCAGCCGGGCGCCGGTCGACCCGAGCGGGTGCCCGAGCGCGATCGCGCCGCCGTTGACGTTCACGCGCTCCATGTCCGGCTCGAGCTCACGGCGCCAGGCGGCGAGCACCGAGGCGAAGGCCTCGTTGACCTCGAACAGGTCGATGTCGCCGATCTTCATGCCGTTCCGCTCGAGCAGCTTCTTCGTCGCCGGGATCGGGCCGGTGAGCATGATCACGGGGTCGACGCCGACGGTCGTCTGGTCGAGCACCTTCGCGCGCGGCTTCAGCCCGAGCGCCTCGGCCTTCCCCCGCTCCATCAGCAGCACCGCGGCGGCGCCGTCCGAGATCTGCGACGAGTTGCCGGCGGTGATCTTGCCGTCCTCCTTGAAGGCCGGCTTGAGCTGGGAGAGCGTCTCGATGTTCGAGTCAGGCCGGATGCCCTGGTCGGTCACGTACGTGCTGCCGTTGACCTGGGAACGGGACCATCTCGCGCTCGAAGCGGCCCTCCTCGGTCGCCCGATGCGCGTTCAGGTGAGAGCGCACGCCGATCTCGTCGAGCTCGGAGCGGGGGATCTCCCACTTGTCGGCGATCATCTCGGCCGAGATCCCCTGCGGGACGAGGTTGTACTTCTCCATCAGCTCGGGCGGCCAGGGCGAGCCGACGTCGTCGACCCACTTGAAGCCGATCCCCATCGGGATGTGGCCCATGTGCTCGACGCCCGAGCCGATCGCGACGTCGTGCACGCCGGAGGCGATCAGCGCGGCCGCGAAGTTGACCGCCTGCTGGGCGGAGCCGCACTGGCGGTCGACGGTCGTGGCCGGGGTCTCGACCGGCAGGCCGGCCTGCAGCCAGGCGTTGCGCCCTACGTTGAACATCTGCTCGCCGTACTGCTGCACGCAGCCGGTGATTACGTCCTCGACCTCGGAGGCGTCGATGCCCGCCCGCTCGATGACCTCCGTGTAAGTCTTGCCGAGCAGCTCGTTCGGGTGCGTGTCCTTGTAATAGCCCTTCTCGGGGTGGCCGCGCCCGATCGGCGTCCGCGCCGCCTCGACGATGACAACCTCGCGCCCGTTACCGTTCTGCATCTCGAAGTTCCTCCGTTCGGCACCCTTCCCGCGAGGCGGGCTGAGCCGCGCGTCACGGGGTATGTGGTAAAAGCGTACTCGATTGACTGACCAGTCAACCAAGGCCCTCTGGAGCTCTCACAGCATGAAAGAACGGCTTGGAATCGCAGGGAGCGGGGCTGTCGCATGCGGCCTGGCGCGCGCGGCGGCGGAGACCCACGAGGTCGTGCTGTGGGCGCGCTCGAACGGCTCGCGCGACCGCGTCTGCGCCAAGCTCGAGGACGGCGCGGAGGTCGTGACGGACCTGGCGGAGCTGGCCGGCTGCAGCGTGATCATCGAGGCAATCGCCGAGGAGCTCGACGCCAAGCGCGGCCTCTACGACCGGCTCGGAGGCGTGCTCCCCACCGACACCGTCCTCGCCACGACGACCTCGTCGCTGTCGGTCGCCGAGCTGGCCGCCGCCAGCGGGCGGGCGGACCGCTTCGGCGCGCTTCACGTGTTCAACCCGGTTGAGCGCATGCAGCTGGTCGAGCTGTCCTTCCCCGGCGAGGCGTCCGCCTCGACCCGGGCCACGCTGCACGGCCTGTGCGATGCGCTGGGGAAGACCGCCGTCGAGGTGCCCGACTCGGCCGGCTTCGTCGTTAACAAGCTGCTCTTCCCCTATCTGTTCGATGCGGTGCGCCTGCTCGAGCGCAACGGCATCGATCCCGAGTCGATCGACACCTGCATGAAGCTCGGCGCCGGCCACCCGATGGGCCCGCTCGCGCTGCTGGACTTCGTCGGGCTCGACGTCGCCGCGGCGATCGGCGAGTCGATCGGCGCCGACGTCCCCCAGCGTGTGCACGAGCTGATCGCGCAGGGCCGGCTGGGCCGCAAGGCGGGTGCGGGCTTCTACGACTACGGCGAGCGCTAGCGCCGGGCGGCCTTGCGCACCGGGCGCCGATTCGGCGCCGGCGCCATCCCGGCAGTCAGGTCCCAGACGACGTCGGCTTCGCCGATGCCCTGGCGCTCCGCCAGCTCGGACACGCGCTCCCAGGGGAGGGTCGCCTCGGGCAGGTCGTCCCAGCGCGCAAGCTCGAGTGCCTCGAGGGCGGCGATGAGGGCAGGAGGCGGCTCCTCCTGCGCCTTGATCAACGCGAGTAGGACGTCGCGCTGCGAGTCGCTCAACTTCGCGCACCACATGCCGTGCCGAAGCTACGCCCCGCGGCGGACGGATCGGCCCTAGGACTCGTCCTCGCGCGGCCGGCGCTCGGCCGACCCGCGCGGGATCGCGGCGGCCTGCTCGACCGGCCGCTCGAGCCCGGGTGCCGGGCCGCTCTCACCGCGCGCGTGGTGATCGCGGATGCGGACCGCCTCGACGCGGTTCTGGCGCACGGCCTCGACGCGCAGGGAGTAGCCGTTCGCCTGCACCATGTCGCCGCGCTTCGGGAGCCGCCCGAGCTCGCCGAACACGAAGCCGCCGACGGAGTTGTAGGCCTCCGAGTCGACGGGCAGGTCGAGCCCGTAGTCCGCGAGGTCCATGATCGGCACGTGCCCGCGCACCCACCAGTCGCCGTTGGCGAGCCGGCGCACGCCGGCCACGGCCGGGTCGGTCTCGTCGGCGATCTCGCCGACGACCTCCTCGATGATGTCCTCGATCGTGATGATGCCGGCTGTGCGGCCGTACTCGTCGACCACCACGGCCATCGAGGCCCGCTCGCGCTGAAGGTCGGCGAGCAGGTCGTCGAGCGGCTTCGTCTCGGGGACGATCAGGGCGTCCTTCACGCTGCCCTCGATCGACGCGTCCGGCCCCTCGTTCATGAGCCGGCGGGCGAGCGAGTTGGCGTGCACGACGCCCTTGATGCGGTCGGTGTTCCCGTCCTCGGTGACCACGAGCCGCGTGTGGCCCGAGTCGACCGCGCGGCGCAGTGCGGTCTCGGCGGTCTCGGAGACGTCGACCGTCACGACGGCGGGAATCGGCGTCATCACCTGCCGTGCCTGCTGCTCGTGGAGGTGGAAGACGCCGGACAGCATGCCCGCCTCGCCCTGGTCGATCTTCCCGCCGTGCGCGCTGCGGGCGATCAGCAGCTTGAGGTCCTCGGACGAGGAGATGTCCTCGAACTCGGCCTTCGGGTCGACGCCGACGAGCCGCAGGATCGCGTTCGAGGCAGTGTTCAGTAGCCAGATCAGCGGGCTCAAGGCGACCCGAAACCACTGCAGCGGGCGCGCCACGCGCAGTGCCGTCCGCTCGGCGTGGACGATCGCGTAGATCTTCGGCACCTGCTCGCCGACGGTGATGTGCAGCGCCGTCGTGATCAGGTAGGCGATCGTGAGCGAGATCGCGAGCGAGAGCCCGTGCGAGATCGAGTCGCCGAAGGCGTTCTCGATCAGGCTCGCGATCGCCGGCTCGCCCAGGAAGCCGATACCGAGCGAGGCCATCGTGATGCCGAGCTGGCAGGCGGACAGGTACTCGTCGATCTTGTCGATCTGGGCAAGCACGAGTGTCGCGCCGCGGCGGCCCTCGTCGCGCAGCACCTCGACGCGTCCCTCGCGGGCGCGCACGAGCGCGAACTCCGCGGCGACGAAGAAGCCGTTGGCGGCTACGAGCAGCAGCACGCCGACCAGGAAGAGCAACTCGGTCATCTCAGACCGGCAGCCCCTGCTGCTTGTGAGTTCCTACTTCGAGGTCGATCGTCGTCGCTCATCAGGCGGACGAATCGATCTTAGCGGCCCTCGCCGGCAGCTGTGTATGCCGGCCGGAGCTGTCGATCTCCTCGTCCCTCAGACGTGCCATCCTCGTCTCCGTGCGAATCGCTTCCCTTGTCCCGTCGGCGACCGAGATGCTCTTCGCCCTCGGCCTCGGCGACGACGTGGTCGCCGTCACCCACGAGTGTGACTACCCGGAGGGGGTCGAGCAACTCCCTCACCTCACACGCAGCGTCATCCCCACGGGCCTCGAGGCGGCCGAGATCGACATCGCCGTGCGCGAGCGGACGAGCCGCGGCGAGGCGCTCTACGAGCTCGACGACGAGCTGCTCGCCGAGCTGGGCGTGGAGCTGATCGTGACCCAAGCGGTCTGCGAGGTGTGCGCGGTCTCGTTCGACGACGTCCGCGCCGTGGCGGAGCGGCTCCCCACGCACCCCGAGGTGATCTCGCTCGACCCGTCGACGCTCGGCGAGGTGCTCGCCGACATCCCGCGGCTCGCCGAGGCGGCCGGGGTGCCCGAGGCGGGCGAGCAGCTCGCCGAGGAGGCTGCCGAACGCATCGAGGAGGTCGAGCTCGCAATCGCCGGCGACCCGCGCCCACGCGTCGCCGCGCTCGAATGGCTCGACCCCGTCTACGTGGGCGGCCATTGGGTCCCGCAGATGATCGAGCTGGCGGGCGGCGAGGACGTGCTCGGGATGCCGGGCGAGAAGTCGCGCACCGCCGAGTGGGCGGAGGTGGCGGCCGCGCGCCCCGAGATCGTGATCTCGATGCCCTGCGGCTACTACGCCGAGCAGGCTGCCGCGGAGACGATGCTCCACCGCGAGCGGCTGGCGGCGCTCGGGGCCCGCGTCGTGGCCGTGGATGCCGCCGCCTACTTCTCGCGCCCCGGTCCGCGGCTTGTCGACGGCATCGAGCTGCTCGGTCACATCTTCCACCCGGACGTCTTCGAGGCGCCGCCGACGCGGCGCTCGATCGAGCTCGACTTGAAGCGGCCTGCCCGGGTCTAGCCGCGCTCGCAATCGGCACCGCGCCGGCCGCCGTGTACGCCGGCCGGCGCTCCGCCTAGGCGCTGCCGGCGAGGACGATCGAGCCGGCCAGCGCAACCACGCCGAGCGCCCCGCATAGGAGCGGGGCCGCGGCCTGCGGCAGGCGCACCTGGTCGCCGAGGTCGAACAGCACGAGCGCCGCCAACCCGCCGCCGATGAGGCCGCCGATGTGACCGCCGATCGAGATGTTCGGGACGGTGAAGGTGATGACCAGGTTGAGGACGATCCAGATGCCGAGCCCGCTCTCCATCAGGCTCAGCCCGCGATTGCGCGCGAAGACGGCAGCCGCCGCCATCAGCCCGAAGATCGCGCCCGAGGCTCCGACCGTGAGGCCGTCGGGCTCGAGCAGAAGGGCCCCGAACGAGCCGCACAGGAGCGACACGAAGTAGATCAGCCCGAAGCGCATGCGCCCGATCGCCGGCTCGAGTATCGAGCCGAGGACCCAGAGCGACAGCATGTTGAAGAGCAGGTGAAAGAAGCCGGCGTGCAGGAAACCCGCCGTGACGATGCGCCAGTACTCGCCGTCCGCCACCGCCGAGCGCGACAGTGCCCCGTCCGTAAGCAGCTGGCTGCCGCCGAGCCCGCCCCCGCCGGTGGCGCTCGCCCCGCCGAGCGCGGCGCCGAGGAAGACGAGCACGTTGATCCCGATCAGCAGATACGTCAGCGCCGGCTCGTCCGAGGTCGAGCGCATCGTGCGCACCTTCGTGCGCTGATTCGCGCACTCCGGGCAGCGCATGCCGACCGACGTCGCCGTCATGCAGTCGGGGCAGATCGGGCGCCCGCAGTTCGAGCAGTGGACCCCCGTCTCGCGGTTCTTGTGGCGGTAGCAGACCTCCATCGGGAGGAGGCTCAGACTAGCTGGCGCGCCCCCACGAGCCGGGGGCGCGCATGGCGGCTAGAGCGGGACGCTCAGGATCGGCTGCTCGCTCGGCGCGGTCGCCCCGCCGCGCGGCTCACGCGTCACGAGCACGGCCTGCGCGTCGCTCAGGTCCTCGGGCACGGCCACGGCGCCGCTGCCGTCCGGGCTGACCTCGAAGGTGGGCTGCGGGATGATCATCCCGCGGCGCTGGACCCAGGCCTGGTAGACCTCCCGGCCGCGCAGGTCGGGCATGCCGTTCACGCGCAGGATCGCGCCGTCCTGACCGTCGGCCTCGAGCTGCAGGTTGCCGGTCCCCTGCGGAATCCGGGCCTGGTCGACGGTCGCCACGAGCGTGCGCGAGCCGTCGTCGCCGCCCAGCTGCGCGATGCCGAAGCCGGCGACCAGGCCGAGGGCGAGTGCCGCCGCCACGAAGGCGGGACGGAGCGAGGGCAGCCGCAGGCGCTCGCGGAGCGGCGGACGGGGCCGGGCCGGCGGCGCCGTCCATGTCTGCTCGTCTGCGTCCGCGGCTGCCTCCCGCGCCTCTCGCTCCACGATCTCCATGAGCGAGGTCTTTAGGCCGGCCGGCGGCTCGACCTGCTCGACCGAGCGCGGCAGCGCATCGGCCGCCGGCCGCAGCTGCTCGATCTCGTCGCGGCACTCCGGGCAGCCGGAGAGATGGCTCTCGAAGGCCTGGCGCTCGAGGTCTGTGAGCGCGCCCAGGAGGTAGGCGCCGATCTCCGCCCGATAGCTGTCGTGATCTCTGTCCGTCATGCGAATCCCCCTGCTGCGTAGCCCTCTGAGAGCTGCCGCCGCATCTTGTCGAGGCCGAGCCGCATGCGGCCCTTCACGGTTCCTACGGGCTCGTTGAGCAACTCGGCTATCTGGCTATGGCTGAACCCGCCGAAATAGGCGAGCTCGATCGTCTTGCGCTGCTCGTCCGGGAGCGTCTCGAGCGCGGTCCGGATGCTCCGCGCCTCCTCCCTGCGCGCGACCTCCACGTCCGTGCGCTCGGGTGCCTCCTGACGCTCCTCGATTCCCTCCATGGTCTCCCGGCGGCGGTCGTGCACGACGCTCCGCCGCAACGCGTCGATCGCCCGGTTGTGGACGATGCCGAGCACCCAGGTGCGGACGCTTCCCCGCGCCTGGTCGTAGCGCAGGCGGCTACGCCAGATCGACAGGAACGCTTCCTGGACGATGTCCTCCGCCCCTACGCGGTTGCCCACCATCCGGTAGGCGAGCGAAAAGGCGGCGCCGCCGTGGCGGTCGAAGAGCAGCTCGAACGCGCGGGTGTTCCCGCCCTGGACGAGCTGCATGACCTCCTCGTCCGCGAGATCGCGGATGTCTTTCGCCATGGCGCTTTGTTCCTACGCTGCGCAGGTCCCTTTGGATCAGCCCCGAATCAAGGAAGGGATTCGCCGTGGACGAACGCTCTCCCGCACAGGTCTTCGCGCTCGTGATCGGACTGACGCTCGTGGCGGCGGGAATCGCGGGCTTCTTCTACAACGCGAGCTTCGCGACGGGCGACGACGTACCGCGCGACGCCCTCATCGGAATCCTCGACGTGAACGGCTGGCACAACCTCGTGCACATCGCGACCGGCGTCGCGGGGCTGGTGCTGGCGGGCTCGTACGACGGCGCGCGGCTGTTCGCGCTCGCCGGGGGAGCGGTCTACCTGGCCATCGCGGTGTGGGGCTTCATCGCCGGCGACGGCGGCGTCCTCCTCGGGCTCATCCCGGTCAACACCGAGGACAACCTGCTGCACCTGCTGATCGCGATCGCGGGACTCGGCGCCGGCTTCGCGACCCCGTCGGTCGAGCCGCCCAGCGTCGCCGCCTAGCGGCGCAGGCGCTTCTGGACGTCCGAGGCCACGCCGCGCATGCTGCGCTCGAGGGCCTTGACACCCGAGACCTGACGCTTCCTGTGCTGCTGACGGGCGCGCACGAGGACCAACCCGCCGGCGGCGGCGCCTCCGACGACGATCGCGGCCACAGTGGGCACCCAGTTGCGCGGGTCGCGCATCGCGGAGAGCTCCCAGTCGGCGAGCTCGTCTGCCGCCGCCTCGGTCAGCTCGGAGAGGCCGCGCTCGAGCCGGTCCCCGAGCCGCTCGGGAGGCTCGACCGGCACCAGTGCGGAGCGCAGCAGCTGCTCCACACGCTCGACGTCACTCATCTTCCTGGTCCTCCTCGTTCAGCCCCTGCTCGAGCTGTCTTATCGCTCTGTGAATCAACACCTTGGTGGCCCCTTCGGAGCGGCCAAGCGCCCGCGCGATCTCGCGGTTGTCCATGTCGAGCGCGAAGCGCATGATCAGGGCCTCGCGACGATCGTCGGGCAGTTTCGACACGCCCTCGAGGACCTCCTTGACCTCCTCGCGCCCCTCCACGACGCGCTCGGTGTCGAGCGGCGCGGACAGGATCGCGGCGTCGTCGAGGTTCGTCTGCGGCCGCCGCGAGCGGTCGCGGTAGTAGTTCGCGGCGAGGTTGTGCGCGATCCGGATGAGCCACGGGCGCAGCGGGCGGCCGTTCGACTCGCGCTGGGCGCGATCGAAGTGGCGATACGCCTGGACGAAGGTCTGCTCCGTTATGTCCTCGGCGTCGTGGTGGTTGCCGATCCTGTAGTAGGCGTATGAGTAGACGTCGCGGAGGTGCGCCCGGTAGAGCTCCGTGAAGTCGCGGTCGAGACGCTGCTTGTCTGCCAGCTCGGGCACCCGTCATCGGAGCGTACTCCCGGCTACGCCGCTCGGCTCTTGTCGCGTCGAGGCCGAGCGGAACGAACGCTCTCGAGCCACTGGTCGGGCGAGGCCTCGCCGTCGAGTACGTCGCGCAGGCCGGCCGTGACCGGCGCCTCTATGCCGCGCCGCTCGAACACGAGCCCGAGCAGTGGGACGGTGGCCCGCGACTCGGCCGTCTGTCCGCCGGCGATCGCGCTCGCGACGGTCTCGCCGGCGCCGGCGAGACCGGCGAACGTCTCGCTGCGGCCGCCGCTGGCCACGGCCAGCTCGTGCACCTCGGAGAAGACACGCCCGGCCGCGGCCCCCTGCAGGCTCGCGTCGCCCTCGGCGGCGGCCGCGGACGCCAGTGACGCCGCGTTCGCGGCGCAGGCCGCGAACTCCGTGCCCGTCACGTCGTCTGTCGCGTCGGCGTTCAGGCCGCCGGCCCCGAGCACGTCGCGGAGCTGACGGCGGAGGTCCGGGTCGCGGGTGGCGACCAGCGCCGAGGCGCCCTGCTCGATCGCCTCGCGCGCGTGCCCGGGACCGGCCAGGGTGGCGACGGCGCGGGCGTGGACGCGCTCGGAGACGTACGCCGCCGGCGTCGTCCCGAGCGGCGGCACGAGCCCCCTCGACGCCACGAGCACCGCCGAGCGGTCGTGCATCCGGGTGCCCACCTCGCCCAGGACCGCGGGAAGGCTCGCGCACGGCACCGCCAGCACGACCAGGTCGACGCTGCTCAGGTCGAGCGCGGAGACGGTCTTGATGTCGATGGCCGCAGCGATCCCGACCCCGGGCAGGTAGGCCGTGTTCTCGCGCTCGGACGCCATGCGCTCGGCCTGCCCTGCCGTGCGGCAGCCGAGCTGAACCTGCAGGCCCGCCCGCGCAAGCACGACCGACGAGGCGGTCCCCATGGCGCCGCCGCCGATGACGGCCGCGGTCCTGATCGGCGGCAGGCCGCCGAGCCATTCCCACTGGAGCTCCACACAGGGCCAGATGCGCGCCGTGACCTCGCCGGCGAGGAACGGCGACGGGTTGGGTACGCGCGGGTATGTGAGCGGGGCGCCGAACCTCAGGTGCACTCGCACGGGCCTGAACCTCCAGCCGTTGCGGGCTCGCTCGGAGCCGGTCACCGCGACGGGGACTACGGGCTTGCCACTCTCGAGCGCCAGCCGGCCGACGCCGCGCTTGGGGCGCTGCAGCGAGCCGGTCCGGATGCGGGTGCCCTCGGGGAAGATCACGACGGGGCTGCCGCGCTCGAGCAGCGTGAGCGCGGTCTCCATCGATTCCTCGTCCGACTCGCCGCGGCGCACCGGGAAGGCGCCCATGCAGTTGAGGACCCAGCCGAGGATCGGGTTCCTGAACAGCTCGCGCTTGGCCATGAAGAAGATCGGCGGGCCGATCGAACAGCCGATTGCGAAGGGGTCGAGGAAGCTGCGGTGGTTCGACGCGAGGATCACGCCGCCCTCGGGAATGTGCTCGCGCCCGAGCCTGCGCACGCGGAAGTAGACGAGGATCGCCGGCTTCACGACCATGCGAATCGGCCAGTAGAAGGGTGCGAAGACACCGCGGCGCCGCGTGCGCTCGTGATAGAGCTCGAGCGGGCGCGCCGTCATCTTCCCTCCTCCTCGGACATCGATGACCCTACCCGCCGCCGGATGGGTCGTTACGCTGGCCAGACGATGGAGTTGCGACGACCGCTAAACGGCGCCATGGCCGGCGCGGCGGCAGCGGCGCTCTGGGCGGCGCAGCAGCCCCTCGACAAGCGGGTGTTCGGCTCGGGCTACGACGACGTCGAGCTGCTCGGCAAGCTCGTTGCCCGCGGGCCGGCGTCCGTCCCTGCCGGGCTGGCGATGCACGTTGCGAACGGCGCGATCTTCGGTGCCGTCTACGCGCTCGTGCGCCCGGTCGTGCCGGCGCCGCCACTCGTCACGGGCGCGGCCGCCGCGCTCGCGGAGCACCTGGCGCTGTGGCCGCTGGGGCGCGTGGTCGACCGTCTGCACCCGGCTCGCGACGAGCTCGAGCCGCTCACCGGCAACCCGCGCGCGTTCGCCCAGTCCACCTGGCGCCACCTGCTGTTCGGCGTGACGCTCGCCGAGATCGAGCGCCGTCTCAACGACATCGCGGAGTTCGAGCCACTCGAGCAGGTGCCCGCCTCGTCGAACGGCCATGGGAACCTCGAGCACGCCGCCGTCGGCGCCGCCGAGTCCTAGACTCGCCAGCAGACCGCTCGCCGGAGTAGCTCAGTTGGCCAGAGCAACCGCCTTGTAAGCGGTAGGTCGCGGGTTCGAATCCCGCCTCCGGCTCCTCCTACAGCAGCACCTGGCGCGAGCTCAGATGCGCGCCCACCTTGCGCTTCACGCGCTGCAGCGCATTGTCGACCGTCTTGGTGTCGCACTCGAGCCGGGCGGCGATCGCCTCGTAGCTGTGGCCGTCCAGATACAGGGAGAGCACGGAGCTCTCGAGGTCGGAGAGGACGCTCGACAGGCAGGCAACCAGGCAGTGGAGCTCCTCGGTGGAGATGACCTGGTTGACCGGATCGTGCGCGCTCGGCCCGGGCAGCAGCTCGTCGAGCGTCGGGTCGCCGTCGCCGCCGCCCGCAGCCGGCGTCTGCGAGAAGGAGACGTACTCGTTGAGCGGCGTGTGCTTGTTGCGCGTGGAAGTCTTGACCGCGGTGATGATCTGGCGGGTTATGCAGAGCTCGGCGAAGTTCCTGAAGCTCGACTCGCGATCGGTGCGGTAGTCGCGCACCGCCTTGTAGAGCCCGACGAGGCCCTCCTGGATGAGGTCGTCGGCGTCGCCGCCGATCAGGAAGTACGAGGAGGCCTTGAGCCGGACGAAGCCGTAATAGCGCTTGACGATCCGGTCGTAGGCGTCCTTCTTGCCCTGCTTGGCGAGCGCGATCAGGTAGTGATCGTCTAGCTCGACCTGAGATTGAGACTTGAAACCCGCCGGGCGGGAGGTCACGGAAGCGGCCATCGAAAGCTCCTCTTCGGGCCGGCAAAGGCCCTTGAAGCTCGTGACGCACTACCTCCCCTGGCGTCAGGTTTCTTCTGAAGGCGAGGTCTAAAGCTCGACTTCAGCCTGATCTGCGCGCCAGTATTGCCTTGTTATGGAGCCCTGTCAAGACCCTTGCGGAAGTGCAAGATTCCGTACACGAGCGCGGAGGCGGCCGTCGAGACGTTGAGCGAGCCGACGCGGCCAGAGTGCGGCAGGTGGATGAGCTCGTCGCACGACGCCTCCACGCGCGGGCGCAGACCCCGCCCCTCGGAGCCGAGGACGAGCACGACCCGGCCGCGGTAGTCGGGGCGGTGATAGGGAACGCGCGCGTCCGCGGCCGCGCCGTACACCCAGGCCTCGCGCTCCTTCGCGCTGCCGAGCCAGTCCGCCAGGTTGCGCACGCGCGCCACGTCCAGGTGCTCGACGGCGCCCGCCGAAGCCTTGCAGACGGCCGGCGTGATCTCGGCCGAGCGCCGCTCGGGCAGCACGACCCCCGCGCAGCCCGCCGACTCGGCCACGCGGCAGACGGCGCCGAGGTTCTGCGGATCCTGGACCTCGTCGAGGGCCAGGACGAGGGCATCCTCAGCGTCGAGCAGTGCGTCCGGGTCGGCGTAGGGATAGGCCTCGGCCTCCGCGCATATGCCCTGGTGGTCCGGCGAGCCGGCGCGCTCCTCGATCTCCTCGACGGACACGATGCGCGAATCCACCTCGGCGAGCAGCACCTCGCGCGCGGCGCGCTCGGTCGCGTAGACGCGTTGCACGCGGCGCTTGCCGCGAATCGCCTCGCGAACCGGATTGCGCCCGTAGACGATCACACCGCGCCGAGGGGTACGAGCTTGGCCCCGTCGGGCGTGTCGCGGATCTGCCAGCCCGCCTCGGCGAGCTGCTCGCGGATCGCGTCGGCGCGCTCGAAGTCGCGCTCCGCGCGGGCCGCGTCGCGCTCCTCGGCCAGCCGGCGGAGCTCGGCGGGCGCCTCCTCGGCTCCCTCGAGCAGCGACTCGAGCCCGAGCACCCCCAGCATCTCCGGCAGCCGGCCGGGCCCGACCGGCTCGCCGGCGTCGATGCGGCGGTTCGCCTCGGTGACCCAATCGAACAGCACCGCGCGAGCCTGCGGCGTGTTGAAGTCGTCCGCGAGCGCGTCGAAGAAGCGCTCGGCGTGCTCGTCCATGCCCGGCGCCTCGGCATCGGGGTCGAGCCGGCGGCCGAGCTCGCGGATCCGCTCGCCGGCGCGGCGCGCGTCGGCGAGCGCCTCCTCGGTGTATGCGACCGGCTTGCGGTAATGCGCTCCGACGAGCCACATCAGAAATGCTTCGCGCCCGAACTCTTCGAGCGCGCCGTGCAGGAGCCGGATGTTGCCCACCGACTTGGCCATCTTCTCCTCACCCATCTCGACCATGCCGTTGTGCATCCACACGCGCGCGAGCGGCTTGCCGCGCGCAGCCTCCGTCTGTGCGATCTCGTTCTCGTGGTGGGGAAAGACAAGGTCCGAACCGCCGCCGTGCACCTCGAAGTCGACTCCGAGGATGTCCTCGGCCATCGCGGAGCACTCGATGTGCCAGCCGGGCCGGCCCTCGCCCCAGGGCGACGGCCAGAAGGTGTCCTCGCCGTCCTTGCGCGCCTTCCAGAGCGCGAAGTCCTGCGGCGCCTCCTTGACCTCGGCCGCGTCGTCGCCCTCACCCTGCTGCATCTCCTCGAGCGGGCGGTTCGAGAGCTTGCCGTAGCCGTCGTAGCTCGCCACCCGGAAGTAGACGTCACCGCCCGCCTCGTAGGCGTGTCCGGACTGGACCAGGTCCTCGATCAGCTCGACGATCGGGCCGATCGTCGCGGTGGCGCGCGGCTCTTCGTCGGGCCTGCCCAGCCCGAGCTCGTCGGTGTCCGCGATGTAGGCGTCGGTCATCTCGCGGGCGAGCTCGGCGCTCGCGATGCCGCGCTCGCGGGCGGCGTCGTAGATCTTGTCGTTGACGTCGGTGATGTTCGCGACGAAGCGCGTTTCGTAGCCCTCGTGCTCGAGGAAGCGCTTGAGCAGCGCGAAGACGACGAAGGGGCGGGCGTTGCCGACGTGCACGCGGCCGTAGACGGTCGGGCCGCAGGCGTAGATGCCGACCCTGCCGGGCTCGCGCGGCTCGAGCGGGACGACGGCGCCGCGCAGGGTGTCGTGAAGGCGGATGGTCCGCACGGGCCCCAAGGCTACGAGACGTGCGGGCGGCGCTCCGCCCAGCCGAGCTCCGCCTCGAGCTGCTGGGCGAGCGCCAGCAGTGTCGCATCCGAGTCCTTGCGCCCGACGAGCTGTAGGCCGATCGGCAGCCCACCGTCGCTCGTGCCGGCCGGGATCGCGAGCGCCGGGTGGCCGGTCAGGTTCCAGTGTGCCGCGAACGGATAGACGGAGGCCATCCCGAGCAGCGTCCGCAGCGCGCCGCGGCCCTCCCACTGGCCCGCCTTCACGGGCGGTCGCGCCGTAAGCGGCATGAGCAGCACGTCGTGGCGCTCGAAGAAGGGCTCCATCTGCGCGCTCGTGTTATCCCTCAGCGCCCAGTCGAGGACCGGCCCCGGAATCGAGCGCCCGATGCGCGCGAAGCCGCGGGTCCGGCGCTGGAGGCGCTCGGGCCGCTCCACCAGGCCGGCGTCCTGCGCGATCCCCCGCAGGTATCGGCTCGTGACCGGGTTCAGGACCGGGTAGGGAGGATCCTCGTCCTTCACGTCGTGCCCGAGCGTGCGCAGGCGCGCGGCGGTCTCGTCGACGGCGCGCCGCATCACGGAGTCCACCCGCGCCGGCAACGCGGGCTTGACCGAGGTCGCGATGCGCAGACGGCCCGGTGCCCGTGTCGGCAGCCCGCGCGAGCCCTGGCGAGTCGGCGCCGACGCCCACGAGCAGCGCCGTATCGGCGACCGTCCTCGTCACGAAGCCGACCACGCTCAGCCCGTACCAGTGCTCGGTGCGCGGCCCGAGCGGAATCAGGTCGCGCGTGGGCTTGAGCCCGACGAGGCCGCAGTTGGCGGCCGGGAGCCGGATCGAGCCGGCGCCGTCCGATGCGCTGGCGGCCGCGCACAGCCCGGCCGCGACCGCGGCGGCGCTGCCGCCGCTCGAGCCGGCCGGGCTTCGGTCCGTGTCCCAGGGGTTGCGGGTGATCCCGAACGAGGGCCCCTCGGTGTCGCCCATGATCGCCAGCTCGGGCAGGTTCGTCTTCCCGAGGATCACGGCGCCGGCGGCGCGCAGGCGGCGCACCAGCTCTCCGTCGCGGGCGGCCGGGGTGACGTTCGCGGCCGTGCCCCAGGTCGTGACCTCCCCCGCGATGTCCTCCGTGTCCTTGACCGCGATCGGGACGCCGAGGAGCTGCCGCCGCCCGTTGTCGCCGCCGGCGGCCCGGCGTGCGTCCGCCTGCCGGGCGTCGGCGAGCGCGCGCTCGCGCAGCACGCTGCGAAAGGCGTTCAGCTCGGGATCGAGCCGCTCGATCCGCTCCAGGTACAGCTCGGTGAGCTCCGTCGAGGAGACCTCACCGGATCGGATCAGCTCGGCCTGGCGCACGACGCCGGCGAATGCAAGCTCCTGCCCGTTCATGGGGTGGAGAATCTACGCGAGCGAAGCGGCACCCCCGGCGAGGTCGCAAAGCTCGTGGCGTCCTGCTCTCGCAGGTCGCGTCAGCTCTCGCAGCTCCCGGAGTCGCGGACGACGAAGATGTGCTCGACCTCGCCGCGATACAGGCCGAACATCGTGAGCTCGTCCGGCAGGTACATCGCCCGGGCCGGCCCGCAGCGGCCCAGCCGGAAGCCGGCGTCGCGGAGCGTCGAAACGGCCGTGTCGCGGTCGGTTCCCACGCGCACCCCTCGGTAGACGAAGGCCGGGTCGACCGTGAACACGTTCTGCGCGCGCTTGCCGTCGAAGAGCACCTTCACGATGCCGCTGCGGCCCGGCTCGCGCACCGTGTACTGCCAGACCGGCCCCTCCTTCCTCGGGCTGCCGAGCCGATCGTCGAGGTCGCTGCGCGTATCGCCCACGCTTACCGGACCGATGCCGACGCCGGGGTGCACCCGGAACTTCTTCGACGCAGCGGCCGCGGGAGCGACGCAGATCGCGAGGGTCAGCAGGACGACGGGGACGAGTGCGCGGCGCGCGCTGCCAAGGAGTGCGTTCATCGGCGGGCGAGTGTAGCGACGGCCATGGCGGCGATGCCCTCGCCGCGGCCGGTGAAGCCCATCCCCTCGTTCGTCGTGAACTTGACGCTCACCGCGCCGGGTTCGATGTCGGCGCCCTCGGCCAGCCGCGTGCGCATCTGATCGCGCCACGGCCCCAGCTTCGGCGTCTCGCACACGACCGTCGAGTCC
Source organism: uncultured Thermoleophilaceae bacterium (assembly GCA_963734025.1). Lineage (GTDB taxonomy): Bacteria > Actinomycetota > Thermoleophilia > Solirubrobacterales > Thermoleophilaceae > JACVRW01. The sequence goes on along the minus strand of CAVTFR010000014.1, from coordinate 36,633 downwards.
ACGCTCGCGATCGACCAGCCGTCGGCGCGCACCAACCGGCAAACCTCGGCGAGCAGGGTGATCGAGTCGGCGTCGCGCCAGCGCTCGTCGCTGTCGGGGAAGTGGAGGCCGAGGTCGCCGAGCGTGGCCGCGCCGAGCAGCGCGTCGATGATCGCGTGCGTGAGGACGTCGGCGTCCGAGTGGCCCGTCAGGCCACGCACGGCGCCCTCGATCTCGGCCCCGCCGAGGATCAGCGGCCGCCCTTCGGCAAATCGGTGCGAGTCGTAGCCGATCCCGGTGCGGATCTCCGGGCTCACCCGAGCGGCTCCAGCCGGCGCTCTCGCCCTTCGAACACCGCGACCTCGCTCACGCCGAGATCGTCGAGGAGCTCGAGCGCGCGCTCGTACTCGTAGCCGAGCTGCTCAGGAAGGTGGGCGTCGCTCGACAGCGAGACCGGACGGCCGGCCTCGAGGCACATCTCGAGGAAGGCCGGCGCGGGGTAGATCTCAGCGGCCGGTTTCCGCAACCCCGCGGTCGACACTTCCACCGCGACATCCGAATCATCGATGCCGTCCATCGCGCGCTCGTAGAAGCGGCGCAGGTCGCCGTCAGGGACGGGCACCCCGTGCCCCCAGACCTTGACGAGGTCGGGGTGGGCGAGGATGTCGAACATCCCGGTGCGGGCGGCCTCGCCGAGCGTCTCGAAGTAGCGCGCCCACACCTTCTCGGGATCGGCCGAGCGCCAGACATCCCACCGCTCCCAGTCGCGCTCGCCGTGCAGGTCGACGGCCGCGTCCGACAGGAAGTGGATCGAGCCGACCACGTAGTCCCACGGACGGCCGTCGAGCAGCGTCGCGAGCCGGTCCTCGCGGCCCGGCAGGTAGTCCGCCTCGATGCCGAGCCTGAGGCCGGAGTCGCGGACGAAGTCGCAGTACTCGTCGAGGTCGTCGCGGGCCCAGTGGCGGTACCAGGGATGAGTCCAGACGTCGAGCGACTGCACGAAGCGATGGATGTGCTCGGCCACGCCGAGCTCCTCGATGCCGCGCTCCTCGGCCGCCTCGCGGTAGCGGCCGATGTTCGCCTCGGTGAAGTAGCGCGCCGCCGTCGAGCCGTCCTCGTCGGGGCGCAGGTGCACGTGGTAATCGGTCAGCACAGGAGGGCCTCGGCGATCCGCAGGTCGGACGCGCGCGTGACCTTGATGTTCTCGGGCGGCGCCTCGACGACACGCACGGTCCCGCCGAGCTCCTCCACGAGCGCCGCGTCGTCGGTGGCGGCGGCGAGCGCGACGGCGTCGCGGTCGAGCGCCCTGCGCAGGACCTCCGCCCGGAAGACCTGCGGAGTCTGGATCTGCCACAGCACCCGGCGGTCGAGCGTGCGCAGCACGCGGCCGTCGGCGGCGGCCTCTTTTACGGTGTCGGTCATCGGGGCGGCGGCGATCGCGCCGTCGATGCCCGGCTCGAGCGCCGCCACGCAGCGCTCCACGAGCTCGCGCGTGACGAGCGGCCGCGCCGCGTCGTGCACGACCGCGACCGTCGCCTCGGGCGCCGCCGCCAGCGCGTTGCGAACCGAGGCGGAGCGCGAGTCCCCGCCCGGCACGCGGTCGGGCCCGTCCTCGAAGCCCTCGGGCGCAGCGACGATCACGCGGTCGCATACCTCCCGCAGCACCACGAGGCTCCACTCGAGGAGCGGACGGCCCGCACAAACGACGAACGCCTTGGGCCGGTCGGCACCAAGGCGTTCGCCGCTGCCGCCGGCGGGAATGATCCCCACGACGGCCAAACCTATGGCAGCCGGGGGCTCGCGCCCCCGGACCCCCGTGGCAACTGGCTGGCCGTGACCCTAGGCCGTGGCGGCGCTGCCGTTGCGGCTTGCGTGCGCCTCGGCGATCAGCTCCTCGAGATGCGTCTCCGCCTCGTCCTCCTCCATGTCGAGCGCGTACATCAGCTCGGAGGCGAGGATCTTCTTGGCTCGGGTGTACATCTGCTTCTCGCCCGTCGAAAGACCCTTCTCGGTCTCCCGGATGGCGAGGTTGCGCACCACCTCTGCGAGCTCGAAGACGTCCCCGGTCTTGATCTTCTCGCGGTTGTGCTTGAAGCGCCGGTTCCAGTTCTTGGGCATCTGGCTGACGTCGTCGCGGAGGACCGACAGGACCTTCCGTACGTCTTCCTCCCCGATCACGCGCCGTAGACCCGCCTTGTCGGCGTTGCAGCACGGGACCATCACAGTCATGTCGTTATGAAGGATCTTGATGGTCAGGTACTCGCGCTTCTCGCCGAGGACCTCCTTCATCTCCTTCTTCAGGACCTTGCCCGCCCCATGATGCGGATACACGACCTGGTCGCCGATCTCGTACTCGGCGGGAGGCCGCGCGATCTCGAGGTCCTCTACAACAAATTCCTCTTCCAACAATGCTTCGCTGATGACGTTCCCTCCTACTTCAGACCCGGTGCGCATCCGCGCACCTGAGCCACTTCAGGTTTGCAGATAACGGTCCACGAGGTTGATCTCCTGCAGGCGGCGAAGTCCCTCGCGGATGTCCTTCGCACGCATGTCCCCCACGCCCTCCACCGACTCCAGCTCGGAGTCCGAGGCGGCGAGGATCTCGTCGAGCCCGGTGAACTCGTTCACGATCGACTGGACCACCATCTTCGGGAGCCTGGGAATGCGCCCTAGGATGCGGTTGCCGCGTGGCGAGGCCGGGTGATCGAGGGTGTTCAGCTTTCGGTCGTAGCCGAGAAGCTCGGCCAGTCGGCCGAAATCGAGCAAGTCCTGGTGAGGCAGTCTGGCCAGTGAGTCCAGCACCATGGCGAAGCCCTCCTCCGAGGGCTCGGCGATGTAGTCGCGAACGAGCGCCGACTTGTCGGCGGCGACGCCGACCATCGTCTCCTCGAGCTGCATCTCGATGAGGCGCCCCTCCGCCCCCAGCTCGACGATGTAGCGCTCGATCTCCACGGCCATGCGAGTCACGAGCTCCGCGCGCTGGAGCACGGTCAGGACATCGTGCAGCGTCACGCCGCCCTCGAACTCGAGGGCGGTCAGCCGGGTCGAGACCTGGTCCAGCCGGCTGCGGTACTTGTCGAGCGTGGCCAGAGCCTGGTTGGCCTTGGCGAGCACGACCGGGATGTCCTCGAGGATGTACTTGGCGCCGTCGAGGTACAGCGAGACGACGCTGCGAGCCGCGGAGATCGCGATCACGAGGGCGTCGGTCTGCTTCGAGACGCGCTCCGCGGTGCGGTGGCGCGTGCCGGTCTCCAGCGAGAGGATCGTCGGGTCCGGCATCAGCTGGACGTTCGCCCAGAGGATCTTCGTGCCGTTCGACGCGAGCACGATCCCACCGTCCATCTTCGCAAGCTGGTACAGCAGAGCCGGGGTGTAGTCGACATCGAGCTTCACCCCGCCCGAGAGCAGAAACGAAAGCTCTTCAGACTCCCCGATGCAGATCAGGGCGCCTGTCCTCCCCTGAACGATGCTGTCTACGCCCTCCCGCACCGCCGTGCCCGGGGCCACCATCTCCAGGGCCCGGACGAGCCTCGGTTCCTGCCGCGCCTCGAGCTCTGCAACGTCGTCTCCGGCATACGGCATGGAGGCCAATTCTACGTGAATCGGTTGGAGATCATGTTATTTCCGGGGATTTGCAGGCCAATCAGGGCTTGTCGGACCCTGAACCCGTTCGAGTCAGCGCTGGGTCAAGCCCGGGATCCAGGTCGTTCCGGCAAGCGGGACGCGGGCCATCGCGGCGGCCTCGAGCGTGAGCGCGACGAGGTCCTCGGGCTCGAGGTTGTGCAGATGCGACTTGCCGCAGCCGCGCGCCAGCGTCTGGGCCTCGAGCACCATCGTGCGCAGGTAGTTGGCGAGCCGGCGGCCGCCCAGCTCGGGGTCGAAGCGCTCCGCCAGCTCGTCGTCCTGCGTCGAGATGCCGGCGGGGTCACGACCCTCATGCCAGTCGTCGTAGAAGCCCGCGGCGCTGCCGATCTCGGCGTAGCCCTCCTCGTGCTCGGGCGAGTTGTCGCCGAGCGCGATCAGCGCGGCCACGCCGATCGATACGGCGTCGGCGCCGAGCGCGAGCGCCTTGGCGACGTCCGCCCCGTTGCGGATGCCGCCTGAGACGATCAGTTGCACCTTGCGGTGCACGCCGAGCTCGAGCAGGGCGTCGACCGCAGGCCGGATCGCCGCGAGCGTCGGGATGCCGACGTGCTCGATGAACACCTCCTGGGTGGCGGCGGTGCCGCCCTGCATGCCGTCGAGCACGACCACGTCCGCCCCGGCCTTGACCGCCAGCGCCGTGTCGTAGTAGGGCCGCGTGGCGCCCACCTTGATGAAGATCGGCTTCTCCCAGTCGGTGATCTCACGCAGCTCGCCGATCTTGATCTCGAGGTCGTCCGGGCCGGTCCAGTCGGGGTGCCGGCAGGCGCTCCGCTGGTCGATGCCCTTGGGCAGGTCGCGCATCTCCGCGACCCGGTCCGAGATCTTCTGACCGAGCAGCATGCCGCCGCCGCCCGGCTTCGCGCCCTGGCCCACCACGACCTCGATCGCGTCCGCCCTGCGGAGGTCGTCCGGGTTCATCCCGTAGCGCGACGGCAGCAGCTGGTAGACGAGCAGCTCGGAGTGCTCGCGCTCCTCGGGCGTCATGCCCCCGTCGCCCGTCGTGGTGCTCGTTCCGACCGCGCTCGCGCCGCGCCCGAGCGCCTCCTTCGCCGGAGCCGACAGCGCGCCGAAGCTCATGCCGGCGATCGTGATCGGGATGTCCAGGTGGAGCGGCTTCTTCGCGTGGCGGTCGCCGAGCACGACGTCCGTGTCGCAGCGCTCGCGATAGCCCTCGAGCGGGTAGCGAGACATGCTCGCCCCGAGGAACACCAGGTCATCGAAGTGCGGCACAGCACGCTTGGCGCCGAAGCCGCGGATGTCGTAGATGCCCTCGCGCGCGGCGCGCTGGATCTCGTGGATCGTGCGGCGGTCGAAGAGGGCCGACTCGCGCAGCCCCGGCCTCGCTGCCGCCGGGCCCGAGGCAGCCGGCTCGGCCGGCTGCGGAGGGACTCGCTTCATCAGTACTCCCCGGCGTGGTCGACGTCGAAGTTGTAGAGGCGGCGCGCGGAGCCGAAGCGGCGGAACTCGGAGGCGTCGAGGCCCGTGCCGGCCCGCTCGAGCAGCTCGCTCAGCTCGGCCACGTGCTCTTCGCGCAGCTCCTTTTCGATGCAGTCGGCGCCGAGCCCGGCGACCTCGCCGCGCACGTACAGGCGCGCCTCGTAGATCGAGTCGCCGAGCGCGTCGCCGGCGTCGCCGCACACGACGAGCCGCCCCTTCTGCGCCATGAAAGCGCTCATGTGGCCGACCGAGCCGCGCACGACGATGTCGACGCCCTTCATCGAGATCCCGCAGCGCGCGGAGGCGTCGCCGTTCACCACCACGAGGCCGCCGCGGCCGGTGGCGCCCGCGGACTGGCTCGCGTTGCCCTCCACCACGACGGTGCCGGACATGACGTTCTCGGCGAGCCCGACGCCCGCGTTGCCGTGCACGCGCACGGTCGCGCGCTTGTTCATGCCGGCGCAGTAGTAGCCCACGTGGCCCTCGATATCGACCTCGAGCGGCGCGTCGATCCCGACCGCCACCGCGTGCGCGCCGCGCGGGTTGGTGATACGCCAGCGGCCGGCGGCGCCCGGGGCGTGCAGGGCGGCGTTCAACTCGCGCAGCGGGGTCAGCGACAGGTCGACCTCGGTGACGGCACCCGGTGGACTCGCGCCCCCCGGCGCGAGCTGGCCGGTCGGCACCGAGTCCGGGCGTGTCACGTGACCCGTGCCCGCTCCCAGCTGTACACCTGGCCCGGCTCCGGCTCCCACATGCGCGCGTCGTCCGCGCCCGGCAGCGCTGCGATCGCGCGGTACTCGGAGGCCATCGCAACCCAGTCGTCCGTCTCGGCCATCACGGCCGGCTTGCATGCGATCGGGTCGCGCAGCACCGCGAAGCCGTCCACCGTCCCGACGGCGAACGTGTAGAAGCCGTCCAGGTCCTCGAGGCAGCCCTCTAGCGCCTGCTCGAGCGAGGCACCCTCGCGCATGCGCCAGGTGAGGTAGCCGGCGGCCACCTCGGAGTCGTTCTCCGTCTGAAACCCGATCCCCTCGGCACGCAGGCGCTCACGCAGCCGGTTGTGGTTCGAGAGCGAGCCATTGTGGACGAGGCACAGGTCGAGGCCGGTCGAGAAGGGGTGTGAGCCGTCGGTCGTGACCTTCGACTCGGTCGCCATGCGCGTGTGGCCGAGCGCGTGGCTACCCGACAGCTGCGAGAAGGCGAAGCGCTCGAGGAAGTCGGCCGGGTGGCCCGCTTCCTTGTAGATCTCGATGGCCTCGCCGGCGCTCATCACGCGCAGCTCGGGATAACGCTCGCGCAGCCAGGCCACCGCCGTGTCGGCGTCCGTCTCGACGGTGATGACGGCATGACTCGCCCGGACCTCGGCCGCTCCGGCGCCGAAGGCGGCCGCGAGCGCCCCCTGGACGCCCGCCCAGTCGTACTCCGGCGCGGGTGAATGCAGCGTGACCTTGCATGACCCCGTTGGGGCGGGATTCCGGTAGATCGCCACACCCGCGCTGTCCGGGCCGCGGTCGCCGAGCTGGAGCAGCATGTCGCCCAGATGACGGCCGAGCGAGTCGCTCAACCCCGGTGATTTGCTGAACAGGCCTGCAATTCCGCACATAGCTCAGCCAGCGAGTCTAGGCACGGCCCTATGGGCCGCCCATGGCCGCAGCGGAACAATTCGCCCAGGCGCTATGTGCAGATCCCACATTTGTGGGTCGACACACGGTTTGGGGGCCAAAGATGGCCGAACTGCACATTGGCCGCCACCGGGGGCAACCGGTACGTTGCGGCGCATGACCGAGCCATTCACTGCGCCGAGCTCCCGCGAGGACGTCGAGCGCCACATCCGCGAGAACGACGTCGAGTTCCTGTTCGCGCAGTTCGTCGACATGCACGGCAAGCCGAGCGCCAAGCTCGTACCGGCCGCGCACCTGGACGGCCTGCTCAGCGAGGGCGCGGGCTTCGCGGGCTTCGCCGCCGGCGCGATCGGCCAGCAGCCGAACGACCCGGACATGGCGGCGATGCCGGACATCCGCTCGCTCACACCGCTGCCGTGGAAGCCGAGCGTGGCGCGCTTCGCCTGTGACGTGTACGTCGAGGGCGACGAGTGGCCCTACTGCCCGCGCACGATCCTGCGCCGTCAGCTGGACCGCGCGCGCGATCTCGGCTACGAGTTCATGCTCGGCGCGGAGCTCGAGTACTTCCTCGTGCGCCTGCGCGAAGACGGCTCGATCGAGCTCGCCGACCCGCTCGACACGCTCGACCAGCCCTGTTACGACATGCGCGCCCTCACGCGCAACCTCGACTTCATGTCGCAGGTCTCGCGCTACGTGACGCAGCTCGGCTGGAACAACTACGCGAACGACCACGAGGACGCGAACGGCCAGTTCGAGCAGAACTTCGAGTTCGCGGACGCGCTCACCACCTGCGACCGCGCCATCTTCTTCCGCTACATGGTCGAGTCGCTCGCGCAGGAGCGCGGCCTGATCGCGACCTTCATGCCGAAGCCGTTCGGCCACCTCACCGGTAACGGCTGCCACTTCCACATGAGCCTCTGGAAGGACGGCCGAGAACATCTTCGAGTGCGATCCCTCCGACGACCCGCGCGGGCTCGGCCTGACCGAGGAGGCCTATGGGTTCATCGGCGGCCTGAAGGCGCATGCCAAGGCGTACATCGCTCTCACCGCCCCGACGATCAGCTCCTACAAGCGGCTCGTCGTCGGCACTCGCAGCGGCTCGAGTTGGGCGCCGGTCTATGTGAGCTACGGCTACAACAACCGCACCCAGATGCTGCGCATCCCGGCCGCCGGGCGCGTCGAGGACCGGACCGTCGACGGTTCGTGCAACCCGTACCTGGGCGCCGCGGCGGTCCTGGCCGCCGGGCTCGACGGGATCGAGCGCGGCCTCGACGCCGGCGAGCCGACCACCGAGCTCAACCTGCACGAGCTGACGGAAGAGCACCGCCAGGAGCTGGGCGTCGAGCTGCTGCCCGCGAACCTGCTCGACGCCACCCGCGAGCTCGAGCGCTGCGACGTCCTGCGCAAGGCGCTCGGCAACACAGGCAGCGAGGACTACCTCGACTACTTCGTGAAGACGAAGCGCGAGGAGTGGGACGAGTGGCACAACCAGGTCAGCCAGTGGGAGGTCGACCGGTACCTGCAGCTGTTCTGAGACCATCTGGGGGGCTCGCGCCCCCCAGGCCCCCCGGCGGGCACCGGCCGGCCGCTGGATGTAGGCGGCGCTCGCTGCGCCCCGCTGTCCTCAAGCCGCCTCTTGCTTGGCTGGTTCCGTCGGAACCGCTCTCGTTCTGGGCCCCAGCAGCCCGAGCCGCCCCGCCAGCCAGGGCGCAGGCAGCGCCTGAAGCAGCAGAGTGAGGACGATCGCCAGCGCCACGACGCTCGCGAGCACGTCGATGTTCGGCACCCCGAGGCCGGCGAGCACGCCCACCAGCGCAGCCGGGATCACGCCGGTCTCGCGCGTCCAGCACAGGAACGCGATCTCCTGCCGCTCCCAGCCTCCCCCGCGGTCCGGCAGCACGCAGGCGAGCACGGTGATCGGCCGCGCGATGAGCAGGAGGACGGCCAGCACGGCAAGCGCAGGCAGGAGGTTGTCACCGAGCGCCTCGAAGGGGATGTTCGCCCCGAGCACGACGAAGACGATCAGCGTCACGATGTCGGCCAGGTTGAACGCGAACGCATGCGTGTCGACCTCGTGCGGTGAGTGCATCGCGAGACCGAGGTGCTCCATGTTGCCCACGATCAGCCCGGCCAGGAAGGCGCCGAGGTAGCCGCTGCCGCCGGCGCTGTCGAGCGAGAAGAAGCTGATCGTCACGACGGCGAGCACCGCTATCGCCGAGCTCTCCCGCCAGACCCCCGAGCGCTGGCTTGCGATCGCCGCCGAGAGCAGGACACCCGCCACGATCCCGATCACGGTCGAGATGCCGAGGTCCACGGCGAACTCGGTCACGGGCTCGCTGACCGAGCTCTCGCCGGTGAGCACTATGCCGGCGAGCGCGAGCGCGAGCGCCGCCCCGGTCGGGTCGTTGAGCGCCGACTCGGCGATGACGGTCTGCGCCACCTTCGGCCGCAGCCGCGAGCGGGCGAAGAGCGGGATCAGGATCGCAGGGTCGGTGGGCGAGAGCACGGCGCCCACCAGGAAGGCCGAGGACCAGGGCAGGTCGAAGGCGAAGTGCGCGGCGACGCCGACGACGAGTGTCGTGATCACGATGCCCGGCACGGCGAGCATTCCGAGCGAGACCCAGACCTTGCGCAGCAGCGGCAGCGACAGGGTCAGGCCGCCGTAGAAGAGGATCATCGACACGCCCAGCGTGAACATCAGCTGCGCCCCGAGCGACTCGAATGGGACGTCGACCACGTCGAGCACGGACGGGCCGAGCAGCGCACCGAGCGCCACCAGCAGCAGGATCTCGGGCACCCGCAGGAGCGACGCGAGTAGGCGCGCTACGAGCGCCGCGATCAGCAGCAGGCTGAGCGTGAGGAGAACGTCGTCGGTCACGCCTGCGGCGCGCGCCTCTGACGCTCGCCCTCGAGCGCCATGCGCGCGAGGTCGCTCGCGGTGAGCAGCAGCAGCACGATCACGACGGCGGCGCCGAGCGCGACGGCGATCAGCCGCCGGCGCACGTCTTGCTGGGCGTCGTCGAAGGCTGCCTCGGTTGCTCCCGCCTGCTGGGTCTCGTAGGCCGCGAGCCGCTCTGCCGTCCCCGCCGTCTCCTCGAAGATCTCGAGCTCGGGGCCGAGCAGGATCCGCTTCGTGACCTCCTCGCGCCCGTCCTGCAGCGCGTTCCAGGAGCGCTCGTCCAGCCGCATGAAGTCGGCGAAGCCGGCCTCGAACTCGCGCAGCAGTTGGCGCTCGCGCGGTTCCGTCAGGCGCTCGTTGGCCTCGCGCAGGTCGCGCCGGAAGTCGGCCACGGCACTCTCGAAGCGCGGGCGCGAGGCGCCGTCGTCGTATCCCCAGGCGGTCTGCCAGCCGTTCGCGTCGGTCATGCCGAACTTCAGCTCGAGCGCGAGCGCGCGATGTGCGGCGCGCTCCTGTACCTCGTCGAAGCGGTCGTCCAGGGTGTTCTGCCCGTGCAGCGCGACGGCGATGGTCGCGAGCGGCCCCAGCACCGTCAGAGCGATCGCGAGATACAGCTTCGCGCGGATCGTCACGGCGCCCAGCCCGCGGCTATAGGGTGGCTCGCGCCGTGATCCTGTTCGTCGTCATCGGCCAGCTGCCGATCCTCCTGCTGATCGCACTCCTGATCATGTGCTACCTGACGGCGATCGAGCTGCGCAACGAGCCGGACCCGTTGCTGATCAAGGCGTGGTGGGTCCTGCTCGTGTTCCTGACGAACGTCATCGGCTTCGGCGCGTTCTGGATCTGGCTCACGGCGCGCCGCCGGCGCCGGAGCGCCTGAGCCCGAGGTCACGGGCCGCTCTCCTCGCGCACTCGCCGCAGCCGCGCCACCTTCAGCGCGAGCTCGAGCGAGAGCAGGTCCTCCTCGCGCAGGTCGAGCTTCGTGATCTGCTGGATGCGCTCGAGCCGCTGCCTCACGGTGTTCGGATGGATGTAGAGGGCGCGCGCGCTCGCCGCGACGCTGCAGCGCGCGGCGAGGTAGCGCTCGAGCGTGTCAACGAGGTTCGCGTTGCGATCGCGGTCGTAGTCGATCAGCGCGCTCACCGCCTGCCCGTAGCGGTCGCGCGGCGCCTCGTCGAGCTCGAGGTTGACGAGGTAGCGGTAGGCGCCGAGTCGCTCGTAGGAAACCGCGCCGCCCCCGGCCGCGAGCGAGCGCGCGATCCGCGCCGCATCTGCCGCCTCGCGCATGCGCCGGCGCGCGCTCCCGGCACCGCGCTCGGCGTCGCTCACGCCGATGTCGACGCCCAGCTCCGAGCCGAGCTCGTCACAGGCGAGCCGCAGCTGCTCGGTGGCGCCCTGGTCGAGCGCGGGCAGCGGCACGAGCGCGCGCAGCGAGTCGTGGCGGGCGTCGAAGAAGGCGCGCCGGTGCAGGCGCCGCAGTCGCGATTGCACCCGGGTCGCCAGCTCCGGCCAGGGCATCTCCTCGGCCTCCGGCGCTCGCTCGACGTGCAGGAAGACGTGCCCGCGGCTCATGTCGCAGCGCGCCTCGCCCGCCTTGACCTCGGCCGTCTGCACCGAGCCGGCTGCGAGCGCCTCGAACATGTCCTTGACGATGTTCTCGGCGGTCAGGCGCTCGATCAGCTCGGCCTTCTTCAGCCCGACCGCGGTCTGATTGGCGACCGCGCGCAGCAGCCCAGCGTCCTCCTCCCCGAAGGAGCGCCCGCTCAGGCCGCAGCAGAGGAGGCCGAGCTGCTCGTCGCCCGCCGTGAGCGGCGCGGCGAGCAGCCGCTCGCCGTCGGCTGAGCTTGACGCGTCGCCGCGACGAACCATGTCGAGCAGGAGCGCGGCCCGGCCGGGGCGTGGCATGTTTCCGTCCGGCTCGGGCGGGTCGGCCGCGGCCAGCACGAGCTCGTCGGCCTCGGCGTCGAGACGCCAGATCTGGCAGGTGTCCGCGCCGAGCAGCTCGCGCGCGCCGCGCGTGACCGCGTCGTGCAGGTCCTCGCGAAGCGTCACGGCGGCGAGCGCCTGGCTCAGTCGCGTGAGCGTCGTGAGGGCGTCGACGCGCCGGCGCGTCTCCTCGTATAGCTGGGCGTTCTCGATCGCGCCCGCCGCCAGCGAGGCGGTGTGGACGAGGAACTTGAGGACGTCGTCGTCGAACTCGCGCGGCGCCTCGGTGTGCAGCACCACCACACCGATCACCGCCCCGGAGCGGTACAGCAGGGGTACGGCGACCATCGACTGGAAGCGCTCCTCCTCGAGCTCCGGCACGTACTTCATGCGCGGGTCCTGCATCGCCCGCTCGCGGATGAACTCGGGCTTGCGCGTGCGCGCGACCCAGCCGGTCAGCCCCTCGTCGATGCCCCACTCGAGCTGCCCAACGAGGTGCGAATAGGGCGGCGATGCGGCCTCGAGCACGAGCCGCTCGCCCTTGAGGAAGTAGATGAACGCGGCGTGGCAGCGAGTCGCGTCGGTCGCGATCTCGATGATCCCGGAGAGGACCCGTTCCAATGCGAGCGAGGAGGAGACGGTCTTGATGACCGCATACAGCGTCTCGTTCTCGCGGCGCACGCGGTCGAGGACATCGCCGCCTCCAGTGACCGGTGAGACCGTCATGCGAGCCCTCCTTTCGTCGCGGCATCGTAGCCCGGCGGCCCCGCGGCCCCTATGTGAGCATCCCACACTCGTAGTGCCTCAAAGCTGTGCGCAGGGCACATTGCGGCCTGAGTCTGGCGGGATTACGGTCGCCCGGTCAGGTGACTTGTGATGTCCGCCTCATGAGGGATGCTCTGCACGACATGATGGCCGGAGCCGGCGGGAGGACTGCATGATCGACTTCTTAATCGCCCAGGTCGACAGTCTCGAAAACGCGGCGCCGGTAGAGGGCCTCACGCGCGACAGCGTGATCCTGGGCGAGCAGTTCTACTTCTTCACGGTCGTGCTCATGTGGCTCATCCACGTGGGCTTCATGACCTACGAGGCGGGCGTGGTGCGCCGCAAGAACGTGCTCGCGACCGCGATGAAGAACATCCTCACGATCGCGGTCGTCACCCCGACCTTCTACTACATCGGCTGGTGGATCTACAACTGCAACCAGCCGGGATTCCCGCCGATCGGCCCCAACTCGAGCGACTTCACGGCAGTTGCCTGCCAGGGGGGCATCCCCTGGTCCGACACCTTCGGGCCGAACCTGACGAACAACATCAACCTGATTTTCTTCCTGGCCTTCCTGCTGTTCTCCTGGACGACCGCCTCGATCATGTCCGGAGCGCTGCTGGAGCGGGTGCGGCTGTCCGCCTACCTCGTGCTCGCGTGCCTGCTCGGCTCGGTGGTTTGGATCCTCGACGCCGCCTGGGGCTGGAGCGCGGGCGGCTGGCTCACCCTGCGTTTCGGCTTCCACGACTCGATCGCCTCGGGCGTGGTTCACGGCGTCGCGGGAGCGTTCACGCTCGGCGTGCTCTTCAACCTCGGGCCACGAATAGGGAAATACACCCGGGACGGTTTCGCTCGGGCGTTCCGCCCGCACGACCTGCACCGGACGCTGCTCGGGCTCATGTTGATCTTCACGGGCTTCTATGCCTTCTACGGCGCCTGCCTCGTGATCTCGTCGACCGTCTTCCCGGGCTGGGCGAACATCTACCTGTCTCCGACGACGCTCGGCACGATCACGATGGTGATCACTTTCGGGTTCGCGGGCGGGTTCACGGGCGGCTACTTCGCCTCGCGCGGCGACCCCTTCTGGACCGTCTCCGGCGGCCTCGCGGGAGTGATCAGCGTCTCCGCGGGCGCGGACGTGTACGCGCCCACCCTCGCCTATCTGATCGCGATCGTCTCTGCGGCGATGGCGGTGTATGTCGGGAACTGGATCGAGAAGCGGATGCGCGTCGACGACGTGGTCGGCGCCGTGGCGGTACACGGATTCTCGGGCTTCCTCGGCGTGCTCTGGGTGGGCGTCTTCGCAGCCGGCTACCCGACCGGGCTCAACAACGTCGACAGCTCGCTCTGGGGCCAGCTGATCGGCATCGCGACCTTCCTCCCGCTCGGCTTCCTCAGCGGCTGGGTGGCGTCGTTCATCCTGAAGAAGCTCAACCTGCTGCGGGTGCCTCCGGAGGTCGAGCTCGCGGGCCTCGACGTCGTCGAGTACCACCAGGACCTCTACCTGCCCGAGGTGGCGGTCGTTAGCGAGCGCCTGATCGAGCCCGACGGCACGATCGTGGAGGCCGACGCGGTGATTGCCGAGGCACACAGCGAGTTGATCCGACGGTGACGGGACCGAGGGAGGCGACATGCCGCTATTGATCGACAGCGCACCCGACTGCATCGTCCACCGCGAGGGGGCCACGCCGCCGGACGACTCGCTCGACTTCATCCTGCAGGACCGCTACGCGGACTGCGCCGGCTTCGGCACGTTCATGCCCGGCTCGACGTACGGCGAGGACGGTAGCTCGGCCGAGACCCTCTACTACATCCTCACGTGGCTCGGGATCGTCGTAACGGTGCTGGTGTTGATCGCCTGGATCGTCTACGAGAATCGCCAGCTCGTCGGCCACGTCGCCCGCATCGGCCGGAGGCCGGCCGGCCCGGACGACCCACCCCCGGCTCAGCCCGGCGCGTAGGGGAAGGAGAGCCCTGTGATCGACAACGGCAGCACCAAGCACCAGATCGAGTTCCCGCCGAACCAGACGCATGTGAAGGGCTTCGAGGTCGCGATGCTTGCGATTTCGATCCTGTGCGTGATCATCGTCCTTGTGGTCGTGCTCTTCACGAACATTGGGAACGAGTTCCGTCCAACCCTCTGAGACCACTCGCCCACGCGCCCTGCCGGGAGTAACCTGGCCGCGCGTCCTCGTCCTCGTGGCCGTGTTCGTGCTGGCGCTCGTCGTCGGGCGCGGCTGCCAACAGTCGCAGGTGCGGATCAGCGAGGAGCAGGCGATCGTGATCGCCGAGCGTCAGGTGACCTTCGAGCCCGAGCGGACGCAGATCCGAATGCTGCGCCAGGGCCTCAACTCGAAGCCCTACTGGATCGTTTCGCTGTCGATCCCGGGGGAGAGGAAGAACACCTTCCGACGGCTCGCCACGGTTCAGATCGACGCGAACACGGGCAAGGTCACGGAAGTCAACCGGGATATCTGAGGCGATCAGGCGGCGGCACGCTCGGCGCTGCTGCCGCGACCCGCTCCGGCGAGCGCCTGACGCACGGTGGAGATGCGGTCGGAGGGATGGATCACATCGGTCAGCCCGAACTTGCTCGCCTCGGCCAGGCGCCGGTCGGGGTGGCCGACGTGGCGCAGCTCTCCAGTGAGGCCGAGCTCGCCAAAAGCGGCCAGCGGCTTGTCGCCGCCCAGCTGCGTGCCGCGCGCCGCGGACGCGAGTGCCAGCGCTATCGCGAGATCGGCACCCGGTTCGTCCACACGCACGCCGCCGGCGACCGAAACGAACACATCGCTTGATCCGAGCGACGCACCGCCGTGCCGCGCCAGCACGGCCAGCACGAGCGCCAGCCGGTTGCGGTCGACGCCGTTGGCGACACGCCGCGGCGGCACCAGCTCGCTCGGCGCAACGAGCGCCTGCACCTCGACGAGCAGCGGGCGTGAGCCCTCCATCGAGCAGAGCACGACCGAGCCGGGCGCGCGGGTCGCCTCGGTGACGAAGCGGGCGCTTGCGTCCTCGACCTCGACGAGCCCGTGCTGGTGCATCTCGAAGACGCCGACCTCGTTGGTGGAGCCGAAGCGGTTCTTGAGCGCGCGCAGCGTGCGGTAGGTCCGCTCGCGCTCGCCCTCGAACGAGAGCACGCAGTCGACCAGGTGCTCGAGCACCCGCGGCCCCGCGATCGAGCCCTCCTTGGTCACGTGTCCGACGAGGATCACTGCGACGGCACGCTCCTTCGCGAGCCGCATCAGCCGGCCGGCCACCTCGCGCACCTGGCCGACGGAGCCGGGGCTCCCCGACATCGCAGGGTCGTAGAGCACCTGCACCGAATCGACGACGCAGACGTCCGGGCGCTCGGCGTCGATCGTCGCGAGCACCGCGTCGAGATCGGTCTCGGCGACGATCGGCACCTTCAGCGCCGCGGGCCCCAGGCGCTGGGCGCGCAGCTTGACCTGAGCGGCCGACTCCTCGCCCGATACGTAGAGGACGCTGCGGCCGGCCGCGGCGAGGTTGCCGAGCGCGGCGCTCGTCAGCGTCGACTTGCCGATGCCGGGCGAGCCGCCGATGAGCACCAGCGAGCCCGGCACGACGCCGCCGCCGAGCACGCGGTCGAGCTCGCCGATCCCGGTGCCGAGCCGCTCGATCCGGGCGGCCTCGACATCGCTCAATGCGACCGGCGTGAGCGCGCGGCCGGAGCGCCCGCCGCCACCGTTACCCCCTCCGGCGCGCGGGGCCGCGGCCCGCCGCTCCTCGACGAACGTGTTCCACTCTCCGCAGCCGGGGCAGCGCCCGTGCCACTTCGGGCTCTCGTGCCCGCACGAGGAGCAGGCGAAGACGGTGGCCGATCGAGCCATGCTGCGAGGCTAAGCCGTCCACAGGACGGCTCAGCCCCCGGCGGGCGCCTCGGCGTCGGGCGTATCACCATCGCACGAGAGCGGAGACGGGGGCTGTGGTCGCTATGCCACAGAGCTCGCGTGAGGGGCCCAGCCTAGATTCGGCCGAGGTATCGCTTCGCATCCGCGAGGCCCGCGAGGCCGTGGGCTTCAGCAGGCGCCGCATGGCCGACCTGCTCGAGATCCACCTCAACACGCTCGCCAACTGGGAAGACCCCGAGGACAGCGCCATCCCTCGGGGAGCTGCATGCGAAGCTCGACCAGCTGCTCGCCGACCGAGTCGGCGCGCCCTCCTAGCCGTTCGTCGGCTGCGCCTTCGGCGCGCAGCTATGACAAGTGCAGTGCTGCCCGTGTGTGGTCTTGTGGGTCATGACTTCCTCACAAACCAGTTCGCAGCCGGCGCGGTTCCGGTTCACTTCAGTCTCGGCGTAGGGGACTTGCGGCCGACTATCGCTTGGACCGGGGCCGAGCCGCCCGAGCGGAGGCTCACTACGAAAGTCAACCCATGGTTGACAAACGTGGTGAGCCGCGCTTGGGCGGGGCCGAGCCGGGCGACATGAGGTCGCCCGGATGCTCTCAACCGTTCCGTCCGGCGCGCGCGGTTCGATCGTTGGTTCGTGACACGACTGATCGACCAGCCGCTGGCGGGCGCGGAGTTCCTCGCCGTCGACACCGAGACCAACGGCCTGGCGGGCGACCTCTGTGAGCTCACCGAGGTCGGCGCGGTGCTGGTCGGTGGAGGCGAGCTCCACGAGACATTCGACTCGCTCGTCCGGACGGAACGGCCGCTGTCGCGCGGGATCCAGCGCTTCACGGGCATCACCCAAGGCATGGTGGACGGCGCACCGCCGCCCCAGGAGGTGCTGCCCGAGCTCGCGGAGATGCTCGCCGGGCGCGTCTTCGTCGCCCACAACGCCCGCTTCGACCTGGCGGTGCTGAGGCAGGCCTTCGAACACGCCGGGCTCGACTGGCCGCGCCCGCCGGCGCTGTGCACGGTCACCCTGGCGCGGCGCTTCGCCCCGCTAGTACGCAAGCGCGGGCTCGCCTCGCTTGCGGACTCGCTCGGCATCGAGGTCGAGGAGGTCCACCGGGCGCTGCCGGACGCGCTCACCTGCGCGCGCGTACTCTGCGCGCTGTTCCCGCGGCTGTGCGCGAACGCGCCGACGATCGGCGACGCCGCGGAGCTGCTGCGCGGTCGCCGCCGCGCGCGCAAGACCGAGGTGCACGAGCGGATCCCGCCCGACCAGCGCCCCGACCTGTCGACGCTGCCGGACGACCCGGGCGTCTACATCTTCCGCGACCAGAGCGGCAAGCCCCTGTACGTCGGCAAGTCGATCTCGCTGCGCACGCGCGCCCGCGCGCACTTCTGCGCGCCGGCGGGCTGGACCGAGCGCGCCGAGATCGTCGACTACCGCCCGACGAACTCGGAGCTCGGCGCGCTCGTGCTCGAGAACCGGCTGATCAAGGAGTGGCGGCCGCCGGGCAACCGGGCGCTCAAGCGGACAGAGCGCTACTGCTACCTGCGCTGCCGGCTCGACATCCCGTTTCCGGTGTTCGACGTCGCGGCCGAGCCGGCCCCGGGCCACGCCGTCAACATCGGCCCGCTGGGGAGCCGCGCGCTCGCCAAGGAGCTCGCCGACCAGCTCACCTCGCTATACCGGCTGCGCCAATGCGGGCGCAAGCTGAAGCTGCGTGAGCACCCGTCGGCCTACGGGCAGATGGGCCGCTGCGTGTCGCCCTGCCTCGGCGACCTCGACCCCAACGCGTACCGGCGCCAGCTCGACGCCGCGCTGGCGCATTTCGAGGAGCCGGGCGCGGGCGAGCGCCTGATCGAGGAGATCGACGCGCGCATGCGCGAGGCCTCGGGCAGCCAGCGCTTCGAGCGGGCCGCGGCGCTGCTGCGCCGCAAGGAGCGGCTCGGCTGGGTGCTCGAACGGCTCGACGGCCAGCTGCGGGCGACGCACGCGGCGCCGCGCCTCGTGATGGCGCAGCACCCGGTCAAGGAGCGCTTCGACGCGTTCTGGATCGTTCAGGGGCGGCTCGTCGACTGGGGCGCGCTGCCCGGCCCGAGCGAGCTCGCCGGGCGCACCGAGGCCGCGCTCGCACGTCCGCCCGGTCGCACCGTCGTCCCCGTGGAGGAGGTCGACGAGCTGCGGATCGTCGCGGGCTGGATCGCGGACCACGAGCCGCCCACGCTCGAGCTGTCCCCCGCCCCGGCGAAGCCCGACCTGCTGCGCTTCGTCGCCGCGGCTACGCCGACGCCGCGGCCGAGCCCTCCGCCACGCTCTTCAGGTTCTCGAGCGAGCCTTGCAGCCACGAGCTCATGATCCGCCGGCCCGCGACGGTGGCGAACACGGTCGTGCCTATGCTTCGCGGCTCGATCGTGAAGTGGCCCTCGACGAACGTGCCGCCCTGCGCGTCGGCGAGCACGAAGCGCGTCGTCACGCCCGTGCCCTCGCAGAAGATCGAGACCTCGCGGCAATCGTCGAGCCGCTCGATGAGGAGCTCGTGCTCGGCGGCCCGGAACGGGCCCTTGACGACGCCCCGGTAGCGGCACCCCTCCCTTATGTCGGCGCACTCCGCCTCGATAACGTCAGGCCACCAGCCCGCATGACGGTTCGGGTTGCCGACCAGTTCCCACAGCTCGTCACGCGGCGCGTCGATGAAGGTGTGCTGGGTGCTCGACCTGACCACGGCCCCCCATTGTCCCACGGCTCGTGAACACAGGACCAATAAGTACAATCGCTGCGCGCATGCGCCCTCCCAGTCGTGCCCGGCTCGTTCGGATCCCGCTCCGGGGCGGCATGCCCGCGGACCGCGCATCGCTGCTCGTCCGCGGCGATGTCAGGCCGTTCACGCTCACGGGCGCCTGGGCGGGCGGCGGCGCACTCGTCGGCTCCGAGCCGCTCG
Source organism: uncultured Thermoleophilaceae bacterium (assembly GCA_963734025.1). Taxonomy (GTDB): domain Bacteria; phylum Actinomycetota; class Thermoleophilia; order Solirubrobacterales; family Thermoleophilaceae; genus JACVRW01. The sequence goes on along the minus strand of CAVTFR010000014.1, from coordinate 17,563 downwards.
TCGTAGCGGATCCCGCCGACGACCCGTTCGCTCTGCTCGACGCCCAGCCGGAGGTCGAGGGCGCCGACGAGCCTGGCGCCGTCGGAGGCGGCTGGTTCGGCTATCTCGGCTACGGGCTCGGCAGTCGCCTCGAGCCGGTGCCGCCCCCACCGCCCCGGCCCGCCCCGCTGCCCGACTTCGTGCTCGGCTTCTACGACCACCTGCTGCGGCTCGACCCGGAGGGGCGCTGGTGGTTCGAGGCCCTCTGGACCGAGGAGCGCGACGCCGCGCTGAGCGAGCGCCGCGAGCGACTCGCCGGGAGGCTCGCGGCGGGCGTGCGCGAGCGGCCTGTGTGGGTTGGCGGCTTCAGGGCCTCGCCGCCCGGCGCCGCCGGGCATCTCGCCGCCGTCGAGTCGTGTCGCGAGCGGATCGCGGCCGGTGAGATCTTCCAGGCGAATGTCTGCCTGCGACTCGAATCGCGCTTCGAGGGCAACCCGGCGGACCTGTTTGCCCGCACGACGCGCGCGCTCGGTCCACGCCACGCCGCGTTCGTCGGCGGCCCCTGGGGGGCGATCTGCAGCCTCTCCCCGGAGCTCTTCCTTCGCCGCCACGCCCGCGAGGTCCTGACTGAGCCGATCAAGGGGACCGCCCCGCGGGTCGCCGGTGCACGGGCCGCGCTCGCCGAGTCGGTCAAGGACCGCGCCGAGAACGTGATGATCGTCGACCTCATGCGCAACGACCTCGGGCGGGTGTGCGAGTACGGCAGCATCCGCGTGCCGGAGCTGACGGCGCCCCGCCCGGCGCCCGGGGTGTGGCACCTGGTGTCGAGCGTCGAGGGCACGCTGCGCGAGGGCGTCGGCGACGCCGAGCTGCTGCGGGCGACCTTCCCGCCCGGCTCGGTCACCGGCGCGCCGAAGATCCAGACCATGCGCGTGATCGCCGAGCTCGAGTCGACGGGGCGCGAGGCCTACACGGGCGCGATCGGCTACGCGAGCCCGGTGGCGGGCCTCGAGCTGAACGTCGCGATCAGGACGCTCGAGATAGGCGGCGACCGGATCTGGATCGGCGCGGGCGGCGGCATCACCTCCGGGTCCGACCCGCGGGCCGAGCTCGAGGAGTGCATGCTGAAGGCGCGGCCCGTGATCGAGGCGGCGGGGGGCAGACTCGCGGAGGCGCCCGCCGTGGCGGCCGCCGCCCCGCGGCTGCCGCTCGCGCTGGGTGGGGGCGCCGACCGGCCCGACGCGGCCCTCGGCGTCTTCTCGACCATGCTCGCCGTGAGCGGCGAGATCGAGGCGCTCGACGCCCATCTGGATCGCCTGCGCGAGAGCGTCCTCGAGCTCTACGGCCTCAAGCTGCCGCGCGGCCTGCGCGAGCGCGTAGCCGCGGCGGCCGAGGCCGCTCCGCTGCTGCGCATGCGGCTGATCGCGGTACCCGGCCCCGAGGGCCTCGAGGTCTCCGCGGAGACATCCCCGGTCGCGCTGGAGCCCACCTCGGAGCCGGTCGTCCTCGCGCCCGCGCTCCTCCCAGGCGGGCTCGGGCGGCACAAGTGGGTCGACCGGCGCCTGCTCGGCGAGCTCGAGCAGCGGCTCGGGGCCGTCCCGCTGCTCGTCGACCTCGACGGCGACGTGCTCGAGGCGGCCTTCGCCAACGTCTGGATCGCCGAGGGCGGAGCGCTCGTGACACCGCCGCTCGACGAGCGCCTCCTGCCCGGGACCGTGCGCGCGTCACTGATCGCCGCGGCACGCGAGGCCGGGATCGAGGTGCACGAGGAGACGATCTCGCTGGAGCGGCTGGGCGCGGCGGACGAGCTGCTCCTGAGCTCATCCGTGCGCGGGCTCTACCCCGGTGCGCTTGCCGGCCGGGCGCCGGGCTTCGAGCTCGGCGCTCGCCTGCGGACGGCGCTCGAGCGGCGAGCGGCCACAGCCGGCCGGCGTCCCGTGCCGCGCTCGGTCATTCGACCGGCCTGAGCGCGGCCCGCCGCGCGGCAGCTGCCCGGGCACTCGCCTCGCGGGCGCGCGCCAGCTCCAGCGCGTCCGGCCGCCCCTCGAGGTTGATCTCGACGAGCGCGGCCGCGGTGGCGGCCGCCGCCTCGGCGAGCAGAACTCCGGCGAGAGCGTCGCCGCGAATCGCCGGCCCGGCCTGGGGGACGACCCCGGCGCCGAGCTCGGCCACCTCGCTCGCCGCCTCGGCGATCGCCAGCGGCGCCGCGCTCGCCTCGGCGAGCGCCACCCCGATCCGGCCGGGGCGCTCGGGATCGTCGCTCGGCAGCCGGCGGGCCTCGAGGACAGGGGCGTAGGAACCGAGCTCGCGCTCGGCGAGCTCGAGCGCCTGCGCGCGCAGGATCCGCATGCGCTCACCCTCACCGCTTCCCTCGAGCGCCGCGGCCATCTCGACGAGCGCGGCGCCGAGTGCACACACGCACGCGGCCGCTGAGCCGCCGCCGGGCGCGGGCGTCGGGGCGGCGAGCTCCTCCACCAGCGAGCCGAGCGGCCGGTCAGCGAAGCCGTTCATCGGCCGCGATGCTATTGCGGTAGCCCTGCCGAGCTGCCCGACGGCTGCTACGCGACCGAGCGCACGCCCCCCGCTGGGTTGCGAGCCTCGATCTGCTCGAGCTTCGCGAGCAGGTTCTCCGCCATGCGGATCGAGGCGGCGTCGATCAGCCGCCCGTCGAGGGAGACCGCGCCGCGCCCGTCCTCGGCCGCCTCGCGCATCGCCTCGATGATGCGCCGGGTGCGTTCGACTAGCCGCGGCGCCGGCGTGAAGACCTCGTTCGCCAGCTCCACCTGGGAGGGATGGATCGCCCACTTGCCCTCGTAGCCCAGCACAGCGGAGCGGCGGGCCGACGCCACGAAGCCCTCGGGATCCGTGAAGTCGCCGAACGGCCCGTCGATCGGGCGCAGGCCATGCGCCCGGCAGGTCACGGCGATGCGGGCCAGCGGATAATGCCACTGGTCACCCCAGTGACGCTCCCGCTCCTCCGCACCGTGGTCATCCGCATCGGTGAGCACCGCGTAGTTCGGGTCGACACCTCCGATCGAGGCCGTGTGGCTCTGGATCGATGCCGCGTAGTCGGCCACGCCGAAGATCATCGCCTCCATCCGCTCCGGGCAGGCGCCGGCGATCTCGTCGACGTTGACCATCCCCATCGCCGTCTCGATCAGCACAGCGAGGCCGACGCGGCGCTCGAGCCGCATGGCCGCCTCGATCTGCGTCAGGAGCGTCGCTACGAGATGGACGTCGCCCGCGCCACTCACCTTCGGGATGACGATCGCGTCCAGATGCTCGCCGGCCTGCTCGACGACGTCGACGACGTCCCGGTAGCACCAGTGGGTGTCGAGGCCGTTGATCCGGACGGAGACCGAGCAGCCGGACCAGTCGAGCTCGCGCAGTGCCTCGGCCACGTTGACGCGAGCGCGCTCCTTGTCGTCGGGGGCCACGGCGTCCTCGAGGTCGAGCATGACCACGTCGGCCCCGAGGCCGGGCGCCTTCTCGAGCATGCGGACGTTGCTGCCGGGCACGCACAGCTCGCTGCGATGCAGGCGGGTCTTCTTCGGCGTCATCTCGACAGTAGAACGTTCGGCGGGCACAACGGGCAAGTTGGGATAGCGGAATTCGTCATGGTCGATCGCGTTGCTTCATACATAGGTGTAGTTCAATGGGTTGACCGAGAATTCTTAGTTGAACATCAAGCTGATCTTGATCAGGCTTGGTTACATGCAACCCGACTTCTCCGCGCTCGACCCGCCCAAGCGGCTTCTCTGCGGGCCCGGCCCGAGCAACGTCGAGCCGGCCGTCCTCGATGCGATGCGCAGGCCGATGCTCGGCCACCTGGATCCGGACCTGCACGACATCCTGCTCGACGTGGTCGCCATGCTCCGGCTCGCGTGGCGGATGCCGGACGGGCTCGTCCTGCCGCTGCACTGCACCGGCACGGCGGGGATGGAGGCCGGCATCGCGAACCTGCTCGAGCCCGGCGACACCGCCGTGGTCGCCGTGAACGGCTACTTCGGGCGGCGCATCGCCGAGATCGCCCGCCGCCATGGCGCCGTGGTCGTCGAGGTCGAGGCCGATTGGGGCGAGGCGGTGCCGAACGAACGCCTGCTGGATGCTCTCGACCGCCATCCGGAGGCGCGCCTCCTGGCAGTCGTCCACGCAGAGACCTCCACCGGCGTGGAGCATCCGCTCGCGGAGTTGGCCGAGGCGATGGCCGGCTGCAGCGCCCTGCTCATGGCCGACTGCGTCACGTCACTCGGCGGCATCGAGGTGGAGACCGGCGAGTGGCGGGTCGACTACGCGTACTCGTGCACCCAGAAGTGCCTGGCGGCCCCACCCGGGATGTCGCCGGTCGCGCTCTCTGAGCGGGCGCTCGAGCGGATCCGCTCGCGCCGAACGCCGGTCCCGTTCTCCTTCGACCTCCTGATGCTGGAGCGCTACTGGATCGAGCGGCCCGCGGTGTACCACCACACGGCCCCGATCCTGTCGATCTACGCGCTCCACGAGGCGCTGCGGCGGGCGCTCGGCGAAGGACTCGAGAAGCGCTGGGAGCGTCACGCACGCGCCGCGGGCCACCTGCAGGCGGGCCTGGAGTCGCGCGGCCTCGAGCTGCTCGCGGACCCCGAGCACCGGCTGGCGCCGCTCACCGCCGTGCGCGTCCCCGAGGGTGTCGACGGCAAGCTGGTGCAGTCGCGCATGCTCCGCGAGCACGACATCGAGATCGGCGGCGGGCTCGGCCCCGACGCGCCGGCGATGTGGCGGATCGGGCTCATGGGCATCAACGCGGAGGTCGATACCGCCGAGCGGGTGCTCGGGAAGCTCGGCGAGCTGTTGGACGAGGAACGCTCACCCGCGCTCATCCGCGTCCGCTAGCGCGAGAGCACGTGGCGCGCCGCGCGCGACAGGCAGAACGACATGAACGCCTCGGCCTCCGGCCGCACCGGGCCGACGGCTGAGCGAACCACGTGCCAGCGCCGCTCCGGCAGCCCGCCGCGCGGTGAGATCGTGCCCAGGAGGCCGAGCGAGAGCTCGAGCTCGACGGCCACGCGCGACTGGAGCGCCACGCCCAGCCCCGCCTGTACGGCCTGCTTGATCGCGCCGTTCGAGCCGAGCGTCAGCACCTTCGGCTCCAGCTCCCTGCCCGCCAGCCACTCCTCACACAGCGTGCGCGTGCCGGAGCCGGCCTCGCGCAGCAGCCAGGGCCGCCCGGCCAGTTCCTCGACGGCGACCCAGGGGCGTTTCGCGAGCGGATCGGCCGGGTCGGTGATCAGCACGAACTCGTTGTCGGCGAAGCCCTCGCCCTGGAGCCGCTCGTCCGGTGGGATGCGGCCGGTGATCGCCACGTCCACCCGGTGGTCGAGCACGCTCTCGAAGACCCGCTCGCGATTACCCACGTCGAGGCTGATCTCGAGGTCGGGCCGGCCTTCGCGAAACGCCTGGATCAACTGCGGCGCCAGGTACTCGCCGGCCGTCGTGACCGCGCTCACCCGCAGCGTCCTTCCCTCCTCGCCGGCCGCCTCCCGGGCCACCCGCGTCCCCTCCTCGAGCAGGCCGAGCACGTCGCTCGCGTAGGCGGCGTAGGCCGCACCTGCCGCTGTCGGCCGCAGCGTGCGCCCGACCCGCTCGGTGAGCGTGACCCCGAGTTCACGCTCGAGCGCGGACACCGCGGCCGAGACCGACGGCTGGGTCACGACGAGCTCCTCGGCCGCGGCCGTGACCGAGCCGCGCCTGACGACGGTCAGGAAAGCGGTCAGCTGGGTGAGGGTCACGGCCATGGCCGCGACCTAATGTATTGCCGATCGCCTATGTATGGCTACCCCAGTGACAGCACGACCATCCCCACCAGCACGCCGGCCACACCCACCAGTTGGTGCCGCGCCACGCGCTCGTGCATGGCGAACAGGCCGACGAGTATCGGTATCACCGGGTACGCGGAGACCGCCGCGCCGGTGAGCGCAAGCTCGCCGAGCTCCGCGCCGCGATTGAAGAAGAGGTAGGCGCTCGCCTCGAGCGCTCCCGTGGCAGCGCAGCCGGCGACGCCCGCGATGCCCAGCGCTTGCCGAGGCTCGTCCCCGGGCATCAGCGCGAGCAGCACGCAGAGCATCAGCACGGCGACGATGCGGCTGACCAGAATCGGGAGCAGCCAGCCGAGCTCGTCGGCCAGCTGGCCCTGCAGGAAGAGATAGAGGCCGAAGCCGAAGCACGCAACCAGCGAGAGCGCGATGCCTGTGCCGCCCGCGCGGTCGCTCCCGGAGGTTTCGATCGACGCGAGGATCACGCAGGAGAGCACGAGCAGGCATCCGATCGCCTGGGCTCCGGTGAGCGAGTCGCCGAGGACCAGCAGCGCAAGCAGGACGACCACCGCCCCGAAGGCGGACACGATCGGGCTGACGATCGAGATTGGCCCAAGCTCGAGCGCCTTGTAGAAGCCCATGTAGGCGACCACGGCCACGGGTCCGAGCGCGGCCGCGGCCAGCAGGTTCCCAGTCGACGCGGGTTCGGGCGGATCGACCACGAACGCCAGCAGGACCAGCGGGACGAGGCTCAGCCCATGGATCACGACGAGGGCCCGCAGATAGCCGATCCTGCGGGCGTATTGTGTGACGATCACGTCCGCGAAGCCCCACGCGAGCGCCGCCGCGGCGCCGAGCGCGATGCCGCTGTTCAACGCTCCGTCGAGGGACTTGTCCCGGCCCGCCGACCTGGGATAGGGTCCCGCTGCACAAATTCGTCCATCGGAGGAGGAGAGTGTAAATGGCAGAGCTCAAGCGCAGTGCCTTCTACGACGCGCAGGACCAGCTCGGCGCAGCCTGGACGGATTGGGAAGGATGGGCTTGGGCAGACCATTTCGGGGACGCCACCGCCGAGCACCAGGCCACCCGCAACAGCTCCAACCTGTGGGACGAGTCGCCGCTGCGCAAGTGGGACATGAAGGGCACTGACGCGCTCGCGCTCGCGGACGTGCTGTTCACCAACGACATGGCCGCGCTCGAGGTCGGGCAGGTCCGCTACGGGGCGATCTGCGACGACGACGGCCGGATGATCATGGACGGCACGATCTTCAAGCTCGGCGACGACCACTGCTTCTCGATCACGAGCTACGACTCCGACCTCGACTGGTTCCGCCAGGTGGCCTCCGACCGCGGGCTGAGCGTCGAGATCGAGGACGTGACCGACGCCATGCCGCACCTCCAGGTGCAGGGCCCCAAGTCGCGCGAGATCCTGGCCCCGCTCGTGGAGGGAGTCGACCTCGGGTCGCTCCGCTATTTCAGGTTCGAGCCGGATGCCAAGGTGGCCGGCATCGATTGCCTCGTCTCGCGCACGGGCTACTCGGGCGAGCTCGGCTACGAGCTGTATTGCAAGCCCGAGGACGCCTCGGAGCTCTGGAACCAGGTGCTCGAGGCGGGGAGGCCGCAGGGAATGCTGCCGATCGGCCTGTCCGCAATCGAGACGCTCCGGATCGAGTCCGGGCTGCTGTTCCCGGACATCGACTACTTCCCGCACCAGACCGATCCCTACGAGGTTCGGCTCGACAAGGTGGTGAAGCCCGACAAGCCCGGCGACTTCGTCGGCAAGGACGCCCTCAAGCGCATTGCGGAACAGGGCACACCTCGGCTGCTGACGACGCTCGAGCTCGAGGGCGACGATACGCCCGAGTACGGCGCGGCCGTGACCCAGGCCGGGCGCGAGATCGGAATCGTGCGCAGCCCCTGCGAGAGCCCAACGCTCGGCAAGCAGATCGCGATGGCCGCCATCGACCGTGACCTGAACAGCCCGGGCACCGAGGTCGAGGTGGCGCTGGGCGACGGCACCACGAAGGCCACGGTCGCTGCCTTCCCGATCTACGACACGGAGAAGACCAGGCCGCGGTCATGACAGCCGGGGGCTCGCACCCCTCAGCTGTGCAACGCCGAATCCGCTCCGGTCGGCACCGGGCTTGCGGCCCGCGGCGGGCTGCCGCCGATGGCCAGCGCAGCCCGGGCGGTGACCACCTGGTAGAGGATCAGGAGCTGCACTAGAGCCAGCGAGTCGGAGCGAAGCAGGTCGGTCCCGACGGTGAACTCGCCGAGCCGGCGGATCCGTAGGTGGTTGGCGAAGCTCATCCGCGCCCAGACCGCTTCCTCGAGCTCGGCCGCGTGCTCCGGGTCGAGGTCGCCGGGGATGCGCAGGAGCCACTCGCGCTCGCGCTTGAGAAGCGTGGGGCTGCCCTCTCTCCCGTCGAGGAGGGGGGAGAGGTCAGGGTGCGGCAGCGTGTCGCGCAGGATCACGTCCGCGTCGAGATGGGCCGGATCGCCTGAGGGGTTCGGCCGGAACGCGACCACGATGTCAGCGTGCTCGCGCTGCGGCTGGACGAAGCGCTCGGAGTCCTGCTGGCGCCGGTCGAGCTCCGCGAGCACCTCGTCGGTGGTGTAGCCGCGCCGCGTGCAGTCGCGCTTCAGCTTCCAGGCCCGGCGCAGCCCCTCGGGCGGCGTGAGCGCGACGCGCACGTCGTGCACGCCGCGCAAGGTCTCGGTGTGGAAGTTGAGGAGACCCTCCACCACCACGAAGTTGGCGGGCCGCACGTATTCAGGTGGCCGAAAGGTGCCGTCGCGGTGGCTGTAGACCGGCTTCAGCACCGGCTCGCCGCGCCGCAGGTGGATGAGGTGCTGGGTCAGGATGTCGAGGTGGTTCGAGTCCGGGTGCAGCGGCGTTACCCCGAGCTCGCGCCGGCGGCGCCTGTCGTAGCGGTGGTAGTCGTCGGCCGACACGTGCGTCACGTCCGTCTCCCCGAGGACCCTGACGAGGCCGCGCGTGATCGTGGTCTTGCCGGCACCCGAGTCGCCGGCGACCCCCACCACGATTGCGCGCGCCATCAGGCGATTGTAGGGCCGACCGGATGCCGCGTTAGTCGCGGACGATGAGGCGCGTGCGTCCTCAGCGCGCCTCGGTGCCGGCGGGAGCGAGCTCGGCCGGCTCCGCGTCACCGAGCGCCTCCTCGATCAGCTCGGTCAGCTCGCGGAGCTCGATCCGCTCGGCATTGCCCGAGGTCTTGATGGCGTCCTCGTACATGGTCACGTCCTTCGGACAGCTGACCACGAAATAGTCGAGCTCGCCGAGCGACACGGCCTCGTTGATCCGGTTCTCGGAGGGCCGTTCGACCCCCGGCTCGTCCGGAATCCAGATGCGGCCGCCGCCGGCGCCGCAGCAGAAGGAGTTGTCGCGGTTGCGCGGCATCTCCAAGAGGGAGCAGCCGAGCAGCTCCAGGATCCTGCGCGGAGCGTCATAGCCGCCGTTGTGGCGGCCCAGGTAGCACGGATCGTGATAGGTCACGCGGTAGTCCAGCCGGCCGCGCAGCGGTAACCCTTCCGACTCGATCAGCTCGAGCAGAACCGCGGTGTGGTGCATGACGTTCCAGGAGCCTGCCAGCTCCTGGGAGAGCAACTCGGGATACTCGTTGCGCAGCGTGTTGAGCGAGTGCGGGTCGCTCGTCACGATGCGGTTGAAGTCGCACTCCTCGAGCGTTGCGACGTTCTGCTCGGCAAGGGCCTCGAAGAGGCCCTCTTCCCCCGCACGGCGCACGTCGTTGCCGGAGTTGCGCTCGCCGTCGTAGAGGATGCCGAAGTCGAGCTCCGCCGCGTGGAAGAGGCGCGCGAGCGTCCGGCTGACCTTCTGGCTGCGCGGGTCGAAGGATGCGTAGTCGCCGACGAACCAGAGCAGGTCCACCGGCTCCTTGCGCGCGTCCTTGATCTCGAAGTCGAGCTCCTCAGTCCAGCGCCCGCGCTTGCGGTTCCTCTCGCCGAACGAGTTGCCGGACTTGTGGATCGTCTGCAGCGCCGTCTGGAGGTTCGCCGGCAGCTCGCCCTCCTCGACGAGGCGGCGGCGCAGCTGGTTGATGATCGGCGCCTGCTCGATCCCCACCGGGCACGCCTCGACGCAGGCGTTGCACTGCATGCACGACCAGACCGTGTCCGCGCGCACGCCGTCGTCGCGCACCACGGGCCGCTTGAAGCCGCCGGAAGCAGGGCAGCGGTGCGCAGGGTGCGATTCTCGGCCTGCTGGCCCTTGATCAGCACCCCCAGCACGCCGCCGATTCCCACCTCGCGCATCGCGTCGTTCGCCTGCTCGCGCAGCTCCAGCACCACGTCGCGCGGCGACAGCGGCCTGCCGGTGGCGAGCGCGGGGCATGCCTCGTGGCACTTCCCGCACTTGGTGCACGCGTCGAGGTGGAGCAGGTGCACGCCGCTGAAGTCCGCGAGCGCGCCGTAGCCCGCCGGCTCGGCTGCACGCTCGGGCGGAATCGCGCGCAGGCGCTTGCCTGCCAGGGGATCGCGCACGACGAGCGAGCCGAAGCTCGCGAGCATGTGCGACGCCTTCGTGTACGGGATCGCCGACACGAAGGCGAGCGCCAGCAGACCGTGCGACCACCAGATCGTGTGGCGGACCACCCGCAACGCGCCGTCGCTCGCCCCGATCGCCTCGAAGCCCTGCGCCGCCACCCAGCCGGCTGGCGAGAACTCGTTGTAGCCGGGCTGGTCCATCGCGATACGCGCGCCCTCGAGCACGTAGCCGGAGAACGCCAGCACGAGCAGGATTCCAACGAAGGTCCAGTCCCCGACCCGGTAGAGGGAGCGCTCGTCAGTGTCGCGGTCGGGCCTCGCGTAGTCGAGCTTCCGGGGCCGGATGATCGCGCGCCGGACCATCATCATCACGAGCCCCGCGAGCAGGGCCAGGCCGAGCACGTCCAGCACGATCGAGTAGCCGAGGTAGAAGTTCCCCTCGAAGAAGCGCCAGCCGAATACGGGCTCGGTGAAGTCGGTGTTGATCGCGAGGATGACGGTGCCGATGAAGAGCACCACGAAGCCGTAGAAGATGCCCCTGTGCGCCCAGCCGGCGTAGGGGTCGCGCCGCTTGATGGAGACGTGGCTCAGCAGGATTCCGAGGGCCTCGCGGAAGCGCCCCGGCAACTCGGAGCGCGGCGGCCAGCCGCCGCCGCGGGAGCGCCGGTACTTGGCCACCGGCCGCGCCACCCCGTAGGCGAACACCAGCACGGAGAAGCCCGCCAGCACGTACCAGAGCACTTCGAGCGCAGGCTCGAAGTCCCAGAAGATCTCGCGGGTCTTCTCGGCGGCGAGCGGCGGGACGAGGCCCATGGCCTAGCCGCCGAACTGTTCCGCCAGCTCGTCCGCTACGTCAAAGAGGTCGGCGACTGCCCCGTAGTCGGCCACCCGGAAGATCGGCGCCTCGGGATCGGTGTTGACCGCGATGATCGTGTCCGCGTTCTGCATGCCGGCCAGGTGTTGCACGGCGCCCGAGATGCCGAGCGCCAGGTAGACCTTTGGCTTCACAGTCTTGCCGGACTGCCCGACCTGGCGGGCGTTGGGAACCCAGCCCGCGTCGACGAGCGGCCGCGAGACGCTCAGCGTCGCGCCCATCGACTCGGCGAGCTCTTCGAATTGGGGAAGCGCGTCCTTGTCCTCGATCCCGCGCCCCACCGAGAGGAGGAACTCGGCCTTCGTGATGTCGACGTCTCCGGCCTCGACCTCGCGGAAGCCGAGGTGCTCCGTCCGCGGCTCCGCGGCCAGCTGCACGGCCCGCGTCGGTACCGAGGCGGTCTCGGCGGGCGCTTCGAACCCCCCTGCGCGCAGCATCAGGACCACGGTCTCCTTGCCGGGGAAGTCGAGCTCCACCTGCACCTTGCCGCCGTAGCCTCCACGGCTCGCGACGGGCCCTCCGTCCCAGGCGAGCCCGGTCACGTCGGAGGCGAAGCCGAGCCCAAGGCGTGCCGCCACGGCGGGGCCGAAACCGAGCGAGTCGATCGTATGGCCGAGCAGCACCAGCGACGGCTGCTCCTGCTCGATCAGGGCCTCGAGAGCGGCGTCGTGAACGTGCGCCTCGAAGTGCTCCGGCGCGTCCTCGATCGTCAGCACCTCGTCGACACCGGGGGCGCCGAGCGCGGCCGCGTGCTCACCGGCGCCGGCCCCGATCACGGCGACCGCCAGGCGGCCGCCGGCCTGGTCCTTGAGCCCGAGCGCAGCGCCGATCAGCTCGCGCGAGACCTCGCGCAGCTCCCCCTGCCGGCTCTCGGCAACGACCAGGACACCGCTCATCCGGCCATCCGCTCCTTCACGATGCCGGCGATCCGCTCCGCCACGTCGGACGCGGGGCCGCTCAGCATCTCTGCCCCGCCGCCCGCCTCCGGCGGGGCCATGGAGCGCGTCCGCGAGCCCGCGGCCGCCTCCAGCGCGGACCCATCGAGCCCGAGATCGCCCGGCCCCAGCAGCTCGAGCGGCTTCTCCTTGGCCTGCTTGATCGCGCGCAGGTTCGCGTAGCGCGGCTCGTTGATGCCGGTCTGGATCGTGAGCAGCGCCGGCAGCCGCACCCTCAGCAGCTCCGTGAGCCCGCCCTCGAGCTCGCGCTCCACCGTCGCCGAGCCCGAGCCGGTGTCGTAGTCGAGCGCCTTGACCACCGCCACCCGCGGCAACCCCAGGTGGGCCGCGAGCGCCACGCCCGTCGCGCCCTGCACCGCGTCGCTCGACTGCACGCCGCAGAGCACGAGGTCCGGAGACTCCCGCTCCACCACGGCGGCGAGCACCCGGGCGACCGTCAGCGGATCGGCGCCCTCGAGCGCGTCATCCCAGACCCGAATCGCCCGGTCGGCGCCTTTTGCAAGGCAGGCTCGCAGCCCCTCCTCCGCCTCCTCGTCCCCGACGGAAACCACCACTACCTCGCCTTCGCCCTGCGCCTCGCGCAGCTGGAGCGCGGCCTCGAGCGAGAAGTCGTCCCACTCGTTGAGCTCCCACTCGATCGCGTCCGGGTCGACCCCCGGGCGGTCCTCGAGAAGGTCGAACTCCTCGTCGAGAACCGCCACCTCCTTGACCGGAACGACGATCTTCATCGAGCTACTTGGCGAACCCGGCCATCGGCGTCACGTCGGAGGTGTTCAGCAACCGGCTGTCGTAGTCGTCGTTGCTGACGTTGCCCCAGAGCCGCCGCTCGCGGATGAACGGCAGCGGCATAGCCGGGTTGGAGCTGTCGATCTCGCGTGCGAGACGATGGCCGTCGAAGATGGCGTCGGGGATCATGCGCGGCGCGGACGCGTCGCCGACCAGGTAGACGGCCTCGACGCCCTCGCGCTCGAGCGCCTCCTTGTCGGCGCGCAGCTCGTGGTACAGCTCGTCGTTCGACAGCCGCTGCGTGCAGAGCACGACGGTGTCGACCTCGAACTGCTCCTTGTGCGCCGGGTTCCACACGTTGTACGCGTGGCAGGCGCCCGGCTCGATCTTCTCGAGCATCGTGTACGTGTGGATCTTCACGCCCAGCCTGTGCAGGTCGCGGTGCAGCATCGGCGCCTCCAGCGTGAACTCCATGTAGTTCGCGACGTCGCCCATCTGCGTGACGAGCGTGACGTCCTTGCCCTCGCCCGCGAGCTTCTGGGCGATCGAGACGCCCATGTAGTAGCCCTCGTTCTCGAGCACGAGCACGCGGTTGCCGATCTGCTTGTCGCCCGTGACCACCTCGTCCGGCGTCAGCTGCCAGTCGAGTGTTGTGTCGGCCCCCTCGATCGCGTCATGGGTGGCCGGGTTGAGGCCGTCGGTCGCGAAGTGGCAGCCGGTCGCGATGATCACGATCTCGGCCCCGTACTCGAGCACGTCCTGCGTGGACAGACGCGAGTTCAGGTGCACGTCGACGTTCTTCAGCTTGTCGAGCTGGATCTGCCGGTAGTTGACGATCCGCTTCCACTCGCCGAGCCCTCGCGCCGTGCCGCGCGCGAGGTTCTCCTGGCCGTCGGAGTGGCCGAGCTGTGAGATCCAGTTGACGCAGCCGCCGATCTCCTTGTCGGCCTCGACGACGTGCACGGCCGACATATCGCGCTTGCCGAGCACCATCGCGCACTCCATGCCCGCCGGACCGGCGCCCACGACGAGCACGCCCTTGTCCCGGTTGGTGGCGGGATGGAACTTCTCCGGGTGCCAGCCGCGCCGGTACTCCTCGCCCGCGGTGGCGTTCTGGGTACAGATCATCGGCGGCCCGCCGATCTCCCAGCGCGAGATGCACTGGTTGCAGCCGATGCACTCGCGGATGTCCTCGGGTTGGCCCTCCTCGATCTTCTTGGGGAGGAACGGATCCGAGATCGAGGGACGGGCGGCGCCGATGATGTCGAACTGGCCGGAGCTGATGATCGCCACCATCGTGTCGGGGTTCGTTATCCGGCCCACGCCCACGACCGGCTTGTTCGTGTGATCGCCGGCCTTGACCTGCCCCGTGTAGGGCTTCTCGTGGTTCTCCTCGAAGAAGCGCGACGGGCCCGCGTTCTGCCCCCACTCGGCGATGTCGCCCACGGTCAGGTCCCAGAGGTCGACCAGATCGTCGACGTGCTCGACGAAGCGCACGCCGTCCTCGCCGATCTCGATCGAGGACGGGCCGTACAACGTGTCGACCGCGAAGCGCGACGCGATCGCGCAGTCGTCGCCGACCCCCTCGCGCACCTGCTCGAGGCACTCCTTCCAGAAGCGGGCCCGGTTCTCGAAGCTGCCGCCGTACTCGTCCGTGCGCTTGTTGTAGAACGGGGAGAGGAACTGCAGCGGCAGGTACGAGTGGGCGCCGTAGACGTAGACGATGTCGAAGCCGGCCTCGCGGGCGCGGACGGCGGCATCGACGTACATCTTCTGAACAAGCTTGATGTCGTCCGCGTCCATGTAGCGCGGGTGCGTGTTGACCTCGAAGTCCGAGGGGATCTGCGACGGGCCTCGCGGGTTATGGCGCGACTCCATGCAGGGCGCGTGCGGGCCGCCGTACCAGAGCTCGATCCCGGCGAGCGCGTCGAACTCGTGCAGCCGGTCGCACATGACGGCCAGGTTGCGGACGTCGTCGTCGTCCCAGATGCGGGCCGACACCCGATGCGTGTCGTCCGACTCGGGGTGGATGGAGCAGTACTCGGTGCACAGCGCGCCCCAGCCGCCCTCGGCCTTCATCCCGCGGTGATAGGCCTGGAAGCCCGGCTTCTCCGAGCCGGCGCCGATGCAGTGGGGCACCTGGTAGAAGCGGTTCTTCAGCGTCTTCGGCCCGAGCTGGATCGGCTCGAAAAGGATGTCGTACTTCGGGTCGCGCGCCATACCGTTTTCCTCCCCGGGGACGGCTTCGGACAAATATGTACAACTGGCGGGGTTTCTATCGCATCGAGAGCCGCGTGTCCACGTAGCCGCCACGGGGGGTTTGGGGGCATAAGCCCCCAGCTGCTATCCGT
This sequence comes from uncultured Thermoleophilaceae bacterium, assembly GCA_963734025.1. Lineage (GTDB taxonomy): Bacteria > Actinomycetota > Thermoleophilia > Solirubrobacterales > Thermoleophilaceae > JACVRW01. Next base: position 2,367 of record CAVTFR010000014.1, on the reverse strand, counting down.
CCGGGGCGATCCACACGAGGCAGGGCGCCTCGCGACGCACCCGCCGCGCCGCCAAACGGAAACGGAGCCGCCCCGTCCGCTTCAGGTCGGGCCCGAACACGAGCAATCCCGCGTCACGCTCGCTGACCACCTCGAGCAGCGCCCTGACCGCGTGCCGGGTGCGTACGCGCAGCAGCTCGGTCTTGACTCCCAGCTTCGCGGCCCTGGCCGCGGTCGCCCGCACGTCGTCCAGGGCCTCCTCGTGCGGCAGCGTGGTGGCCTCGGGGCCGTGCATGACGATCGTCGTCACGTAGAACGGCAGCGGGATCAGGTTCACCAGGATGAGCGGCACGCCCGCCTCCAGCGCGCTCTCGATCGCCATCCGCTCGGCGCTCGGTTCCACCTGCACCGACATCGTGGCAAGCACCACAGGCCTTGCCTTGGTCGGCCCGGCACCCGCCTGTAGCGAGCCCTCGTGACGGTCGCGCAGCTTCTGCATCTTGCACTGAAATCGTAAGCCCCTCCGGTTGACCGCGTCCGAATGCCGTGGTAGAAGAGCGCTGGGCAGCCTGTACCAATTGGTACGAGTCCGTGCCGAAAGCGAAAACAAGGGGGGAGCGGGATGGCGTCAGCCGAGGTTGAGGAGCGACAACTTCTAAAGGCGATGTCGTGGTGGGACGGCTTCGTCGTAGCGCTTGCCAACCCCGGATTCCTGATAGCCGCGCTCGGCGGCTCGATCGGCGCCCTCGGCACCACGGGCGCGTTCGTGCTCTGGAGCATCTCGATCACCCTGGGCGCGCTGCAGAACAACATCCACGCCGAGCTGGCAGCGATGTTCCCGTCCAAGTCCGGCGGCATCGCGCTCTACGCGCACGAGGCGTGGCGCAAGTACCTGACCATCATCGGCCCGCTGGCCTCCTTCGGCTACTGGATCGGCTGGTCCGTCGTGCTCTCGATCAACGGGCTCGTGGCCGGCACGCTGATCCAGGCGGAGTGGTTCTCGGACACCACGTGGACCGAGAACGCGGGCACCTTCGACCTCTCGCTGCCGATCGCGATCGGCATCGGTCTCATCATCCTCGTCTGGGCGTTCAACGTCTTCGGCGTCCGGCCGGCCGTCTGGTTCGGCTACGTGACGGGCGCGCTGCTCATCATCCCGGCCTTCGTGCTCATGTTCTTCCCGTACCTGACGGGCGAGTGGTCGAGCTCGAACATGCAGTGGGAGATCGGCGCCAATGGCGGCCTCGCGCTGGCGCTCGTCTGGCTCTACTTCATGTGCTGGTCGTCGTACGGGATCGAGGTGGTGGCGACCTTCGCACCCGAGTACGAGGACACCGAGCGCGACACGGCCAGGGCGCTGCGCGCGGCCGCGCTGTTCTCGGCGCTCGTGTACGTGCTGCTGCCGCTTGGCGTCGGCGGGACCCTCGGCACCGCCACGATCGCCGACGACGCGACGTTGATCTCCTTCTACACGCTGGCGTTCGACGCCCTCGTCGGATCGGGGCTCGCCAACGTGATGATCTTCTGCGTGGTCGCCGGGCTGATCCTGTCGATGAACACCGCGACCATGGACGGCTCGAGAGCCCTGTACGGCATCTCGCGGGACGGCATGACGATCCGCCAGTTCGGGGTGCTGAACAAGCATCTCGTGCCCGGGCGCGCAATGACGCTCGACGCGATCCTGAACATCTTCCTCATCACCGCCTTCGCCGGGGTGCTCGAGATCCTCGCGGTGTCGAACGTCGGCTACGTCTTCGCGACCTGTGCGGCCCTCTCGGGCTTCCTGCTGCTCCGCAAGGACCGGCCGGAGTGGCCGCGTCCGGTGCGCCTCGCGAACTACTGGGTGCCGATCGCCGCGGTGCTGTTCCTGATCAACCTCACGTTCCTGATCGTGGGTGGCTTCCTCTACTCCGGAGTGGCGGGAAGCCCGCTGTTCCTCGGCATCGAGGGGTATGGCTACGGCTGGGACAAGACCCGCACCGGCCTGCTCGTGATGCTTGCCGCCGTGCTCCTGTACATCTGGCGGCACGTGGTTCAGGACAAGCTGCCGATGAAGCTCCGTGAGGAGATCCCGCGCACGCCCGAGGAGGAGCGCGCGCACGCCGAGCTCAAGACCGCCCCGACGGCGGCTTCCGTCTGACCTCGCGGGGCTGCGGGCGGGGTTACGCTACTCCGCCCGCAGTTGCCAGCGCGGCAGGCCCTTGAGCGCGGCGCGGTAGTGCCTGCGGTGCACGGGCCGGATGAAGATGAACCAGCTGATCAGCGCCACGGGCAGCAGGAAGAAGACGCCCGGGACGTTGCCCGTCAGGATGAAGACGAGCGCGACGACGGCGACGAACAGCGCGTAGGCCACCGGCAGGATGCGGTAGCGGATGGTGAGCCGGCGGA
>CAVTFR010000013.1:0-127792 GCA_963734025.1 uncultured Thermoleophilaceae bacterium | reverse complement strand
GATCAGCGGGCTCATGCTGTCGATGCCCTGGGGCTCGCCGACGTCGAAGACGACCTGCTTGCCGTCATCGCCGCCGCTCTCCTCCTGACCCTGCGCCACGGCCGCGACCAGTCCGGCCAGCACCAGGGCAAGGACGAACGCCCCTGCCAACGCCTTGCGAAGCTTGCTCACGCGAGTCCCCCTAAGTCCCCTCCGGTTGCGCCCCAGAATGGCGACTATCTCAGGGCTTCACATGAGATTCCAGTTAAGGAACCGTTCAAGGCGCCTGTAGAAGTCGAGTTGCGGGCCCGCCCTGCAGCAGCCCATGGGCCTCGGTCGGGTAGGTCACGTACTCGAAGGTCTTGCCGAGCTTTCGGAGCCGTTCGACGAGCTGCTCGGACTGCTTCGGGCTGACGCGCTTGTCGCGTTCGCCGTGCGCGATCAGGAGCGGCACGCGCACGTTCTCGAGCCGGTGGTACGGCGAACCGGCCCGGTAGGCCTCGCGTGCGGCGGAGGGCGGGCCCATCATGCGCTCGAGGTCCTGAACGCCCTCGCGGTCGCCTTGGGCCCACGAGCTGACGATGTCGCAGTCGCCGTATTTCGTGACGGCGCACCTGTAGCGGTACTCCGGGTCGTCGGTCACCGACAGCAGCGCCATGTAGGAGCCGTAGCTCGCTCCGAAGATCCCGAGCCGGTCTCCGTCGACCCAGTCGAGCGTGCGCAGGAAGTCGGCCGCGGCGAGGCAGTCCTTCGTGTCGTCGACCCCCCACGCGCCGTGGTTCAGCCGCTCGAAGTCGCGGCCGTAGCCTGTCGAGCCGCGGAAATTGATCGCGAGCCAGGCGTAGCCGCGGTCGACGAAGTACTGGGCGTGCCCATCCCACTCGTCGCCGTAATGGGAGGTGGGGCCGCCGTGGGGATAGACGACGGCCGCCGCGGGCCCATCGTGGCTCGCGTTACTCGGGCGCCTCAGGAAGCCGGGTATTTCGAGGCCGTCGAAGGAGGGGAAGCTGACGTCCTCGAGCGCGGCGTACGGCGCGCCCTTCACCGACAGGGGTGCGGGGGCGTGCACCGTCCTTGGCTGGTCGCCGAGCCTGCGCAGTTCGCCCGGCGTGGCGTGGTCCTCATAGCCCGCGACGATGTCGCCCGCCGCGGTCCAGAGCGGCGAGGACCAGGTGCCGCCCGGAGCGATGACGTCCGTATTGCCGCTCTCAGCGTCGACCACGACGAGGTCGAAGCGATTGCGGCGGCCGCGCAGCGCGACCATCTGGTCTCCGTCGGGGTGCCAGTCGAGCTCGTCGTGGTCGGCCTGGGAGCTCGTCAGCTGACGGTCCCCGGAGCCGTCGCGGGCCACGAGGTGGATCTCGTAGAAGCCGCTGCGCTCCGAGATGTACGCGATGCGCTCCCCGTCGGGCGACCACGCGGCGCCCCGATCGTGCATGCGCGGCGTGCCGGTCAGCGCCCGGACTGCACCGCTCTCGAGCGACGCCACGCGGATCTCGCTGCGGTTCAGGTCGCCCCGCGGGGTGAACATGTAGGCCACCTCGGTGCCGTCGGGCGAGACGGTCGCCTCGCCCTCGTCGCCATGCTCGTCGAGCTCGCCGTGACCGGCGGCGAGCCGGCGCGGCCAGGGGTCCTTCGTCGCAATCACGGCGAGCCGCGTCGTGTCGTCGCGCTCGACCGAGATCACGAGCCTGTCCGAGTCGATCCAGACCGGGCTCGATCCCTCGACGAGCTGGCGCGGCGGGCCTCCGGAGGCCGGGACGAGCCAGACGTGACCCTGGTCTCCGTAGGCGGCCGTCGAGCCGTCCGGCGACAGCCGCGGCTCCACGTCCTCCCAGTACGAAGTCGGGTCGCGGCCGGTCGTCAGCCGCTCGGGCGGCCCGCCGGACTCGAGGTCGAGCAGCCAGACGTCGGAGCCCTCGGAATCCTGGATGAAGAGCGCGCGGTGGCGGTCGGCGCCGATCGTCAGCGTGCGCGGTCTCGGGGTGTGCGCCACTGCCTCGAGGCGCCAGTGCGGCGGCGGTTTCAGGTCTTTGCGCGGCTGCGCGAGCACCCCCTCGTGCTCGTCCTTGCCGATCCACATCGCGCTGTTCTCAGCCACCCATCCCCTCCTCGAGTCCCTCGAGCGTCTCGCGCACCAGCCCACCGATCGTCGTCAGGTCGTAGCCGCCCTCCTGGACGACGACGGTCGGCAGGCCGAGTGCTCCGAGCGCCCGGCCGGCGGCACGGTACCCGTTCGCGCTCACGGCGAGCGGGCTCTCGGGGTCGCCCGCCGCGGCGTCGACGCCGAGAGCGATGACGAGCGCCCGCGCGCCGCGCACCTTCACCCACGCCGCGAGCTCGTCGACGCCCGCGAGCCAGTCCTCGTCGCCCGTTCCCGGTGCGAGCGGCAGGTTGCGGTTCGAGCCGCCGCTGCCCGTCTCGTATGAGAAGCCGAGGAAGTGAGGGAACCAGCCCGTCCCGGGGTCGACGTGGACGGAGCCGGTGATGACCTCGGGGTCATCCCAGAAAATCGCCTGCGTCCCGTTGCCGTGATGGGCGTCGATGTCGATCACGGCGACGCGAGCGGCGGTCTCCTGCCGCAGCCGGGCGGCCGCGGCGGCCGAGTTGTTGAGGTAGCAGGAGCCGCCGAACGCCGAGCGCGTCGCGTGATGGCCGGGCGGACGGCAGCAGGCGTACGCGGCCGGCTCGCCGGCTAGCACCAGGTCCGCAGACGTGAGCGCGGTGTCGACCGCCGCGCGCGCGGCCTCCCAGGTGCCCGGTCCGATCAGGGTCATCGTGTCGTACGCGAACTGCCCCGCGCGTGCGCTCGGCGATGCCGCCAGCCGCGGCTCGAAGCCGGAGAAGAGACTCGGGTCGGGGAAGAGGTAGGGGACGACCCGATCCTGGCCCGGGTCCTCCGTCAGCCCGGCCGCATTCCAGTCCTCCCACGCGCGCGCGAGGTACTCGCTGAGGGCCGGGTCGTGCACGGCGTTCAGCGCGCCGTCCGGCTGGCGCTCCGCGTCGACCAAGCGAGCGCCGCCGGCGCCCAGCTCCGCACGTATCGCCTCGGCACGTTCGGGCAACTCGGTGCCCGGGGTGCGCACACCGACCCAGATCTCCCCGCCGGGGTCGTGCATGCGGTGCTGGTCGCTCCAGACGACGGGCAGCGCGAGTCCCACGGCCGCCAGCCTATCCGTGCCCGCGTCCCCCGCCCGGTATAACAGGTGCTCTCATGGGGCGGGTGCTCGCGCTGGCAGGGACGCTGGTGGTGGTTCTTGTCCGGCCCACGGCCGCACACGCGGACCGGGCCTTCAGCCCTCGCTTCGCCACCAACACGCAGGGCGACGTCACCATTGGCGCGAACTCGCTCGAGTCGTGTCTGGACGCGCTCGCGGTGTGCGCGAATGTCCGTAACGGCACGGGCTCGGGACTTAACAACAACGATCGGACGGTGACGTGGGTCGACGCGCGTGCTGGTGCTGCCGGCGCAGGCGGCTCCCAGCCCCGTCACGGGCTGAGCCTGCGCGGATAGGGTCCGGCACATGGCCCTTCCCGGGAGCGCGCGCGAGCACGGCATCCGCATCGGCGTGCTCGACCCCGGCCCGAGTGACTCGATTGCGGACGTGGCCGGGGTGGGCGTGGGCCACGTGACCGTTCGCCGCGACGAGCCGAACCCGCCCGCCGGCAGGGGCGTCGCGCGAACCGGTGTCACCGCGATCGCCCCCGGCGTGCCGGAGACGCTCTGGGCCGAGCCGGTGCCGGCCGGCGTCGCGGTCCTGAACGGCGCCGGGGAGATGACCGGCGCCCTTCAGGTGATGGAGCTCGGAGTGTTCGAGACACCCATCTACCTCACCTCGACGATGGCGGTCGGCCGCGTCTACGACGGCGCCGTGGCGGCGGCCGTGGCCGCGGAGCCGGCGATCGGGATCGAGCACGTCGTCATCCCGGTGGTCGCCGAGTGCGACGACAGCTGGCTGAACGATCCCCGCGTTGTTCAGGTCGAGGCCGACGACGCCGGGCGGGCGCTTGCGCTCGCCGCGACCGGCGGCGAGATCGCCGAGGGCGCCGTCGGGGCCGGCGCCGGGATGGTGGCGTTCGGCTACAAGGGCGGCATCGGGACGGCCAGCCGGGTGGCCGAGGGCGGCGCGGTGGTGGGCGTGCTGCTGCTCGCGAACTTCGGCTCGCGCGAGGACCTGCGCGTCGACGGCGTGCCCGTCGGACGGCTGCTCGAGGGCGATCCCAGCGGCCCGCGGGCGCCCTCGGGCAGCTGCATCGTGATCCTCGCCACCGACGCTCCGCTGGCGGCGGCCGACCTCTCCCGGCTCGCGCGCCGGGCCGGCCTCGGCCTCGCGCGGACCGGCTCCGTCGCCCACGACGGCAGCGGGGAGATCTTCCTCGCCTTCTCCACCGGTGGCCGCGCGCCCCGCCACACGCCGGGCGCGCGCCCGGCCACCGTCTCCCGCGCCGGCCTCGACCCGCTCTTCAGCGCCGCCGTGGAGGCCACCGAGGAGGCGGTGCTCAACGCGCTGTGGCGAGCCGAGCGCACAGAGGGACGCGAGGGGATAGTGGCGGAGCGGCTACCCCACGAAGAACTGCTCGAGCTGCTCAGTGAGCACGGCCGGCTTGCCGGCCGCCAGGCGTGAGCGCAGCGCGGATCGCCTCTTCGCACAGCATCTCGAGCGTGGGGATCATGGCGCGCAGGTGCTCGAGCGGCTCGCGATCGTCCTCGCGAAGCCATTCCGCGGCGCTCCGCGTCTCGACGAAACGCTCGACCGCCTCGCGGAACGAGGACAGACGCGCCGGCGAGAGCACGATCGTCCGCATGCCGGCGCCCGGCTCGGTGAGCTCGTCCGCGATCGCGGTCAGCTCGCGGAGGCGCAGGACGTCGTCAGCCGAGAGGTCGGGGATCCGGTAGCGCTCGGCGCTCATCGCGCCGATCGCATGGGCGGCCGCGACGACCTCCTCGGCGCTGAGGTCGAAGCAGGCGGAGACCACCGGGTGGCCCTCTAGGTCCTGGGTGTTGTCGATCCGTGCGTTCCGCATCCTCAACCGACGTTATCGGTGATCTACAACGCGTACGTCACCACTGTCTCATTACCCAGAGGGAGAAGCGACCTGCTTGGGACGAATTACGCCCGCAGTTTCCGGCGTCCTCTGGCTCATGCGCGTCCTCTTCACAACCACCCGCGGGTGGGCCACTTCAATCCGCTCGTGCCGCGGAGGGCGTTCACATCGAGCCCTGGGTCCCGTAGGCCGCCGTGATGCCGCACGCTGCGGCGATGGTCGGCTCGCTCATTCGTCGAATGCGTCGTCCGGGCCGGGGATGGCGTAGCCGGCCTCCTCCAGCGAGGCAGCGCCGCTCCAGCCCCAGATCAGAAGGACGTCCTCGCCGGACGTGTTGTCGAAGCCGTGCCAGTTGCCGCGCGGTGTGTAGATGACGTCACCCGCCTCGGACGGCGCCCGGCCGCTGTTCGTATAGACCTCCCCGCGGCCGCTCATCACGACAAGGAACTCGTCGCAGTTCGGATGAAGGTGGCGCTCGTGGCGCGCCCCCGGCGGGAGCACGGTGCGGCCGACGACGAGCCCCTCGGCGCCGGCGTCCCGTCCGTCGATCAAAAACTGGACCTGCATGTCGATCCAGCCCTCGTCCTCGCGCAGGTCCTGCTCGAGCGGGACGTCCTCGATACGAGTGCGGTAGGGGTCCTGCATCACCCCATCCCCGCGAGCCGGTGATAGGCGTCATGGACGCTGACGAGGAAGTCGCGGTCGCGCAGCTCACCGCCGCGCGCGGCGCTCAACATCTCGCTGGTGGCGGCGCAGGTCGGCACCGCGGCGCCGAGCCGGCGCGCGAGCTCCTGGGCGAGCACGAGGTCCTTCTGCTGGAGATCCACGTCCGCATAGACGGTCGTGTCGTCGACGAGCAGCGGGGCGCGGTAGCCGAGCACGGGCGAGGCGATCACGCTCTTGAGCGCGGCGTCCACCACCGCCTCACGGTTCACGCCCGCCTTCTCGACGAGCGCGACGCCCTCGGCGAAGGCCGTGACGGACACGACCAGGGCGAGGTTGATGGCGACCTTGGTGAGGATCGCCTGGCCGTTTGGCCCGATGTAGGTGACCTTCGGGCCGATCGCGCCGAGGAGCTCCTCGACATGCTCGAACGCGGCGCGCTCGCCGCCGACCATGACTGACATCTGGCCGGCCGCCAGCGTGGCGGGGCTGCCGGATACCGGGCAGTCGAGGAAGAAGGCCCCGCGCTCGCTTGCCCGCTCGGCGAGCGCCACGCTGGCGTCGGGCGCGATCGTGCTGAGGTCCGCCCATACCGTGCCGGGGCGCAGCCCGGCGAGGATGCCCTCGTCGCCGTCCGCCGTCGCGTCCAGCGCGCGACTGTCGGTCAGCATCGTGAACACGACGTCGGACTCGGCCGCCAGCGCGCGCGGCGTGTCGGCCCAGCCCATCCCGGCGTCGAGCAGCGGCTGCGCCTTCGCCTTGGTGCGGTTCCAGCCGGTCACGTCGTAGCCCGCGTCCCTCAGCCGCTGGGCGATTCCCGCGCCCATGGCGCCGAGGCCGGCGAAGCCGATTCGTTCAATGTGATTGAACATGACTCGGCAGCCTATACCCGCGAACGCAGGTTGAGCCAGACGGCCGTGACGGGCTCGTCGCCGAGCGCGCGGAAGCGGTGCGGGGTGTCCGAGCCGAACGCCACGGCGTCGCCCGGACCGAGCACCACGACCTCGTCGCCGACCTCGATGCGCAGCCGGCCGCCGATCACATAGCCGTACTCGCGGCCTCCGTGGCTCGTGGGCGCGTCGCCGGCGCCCGAGTCGGCGCCGGGCGGATAGGTCACGAAGGCGAAGTCGGCGTCGCGGTCGGGCGCGGCGGTGAGCCGCTCCCAGACGACCCCGCCCTCCAGCTCGAGTGCCGGGCGACCCCGCGCGCGCTGCACGATCGCCGCCGAGCCGTCGGCCCGCTCGCCGTCCTCTTCCGCCGCCGCGAACAGGCTGTCGAGCGAGAGGCCGAGCTCGGTGACGAGCGCCCACAGGGTCGCGACCGACGGTTGGGCGAGCCCCCGCTCGACCTGCGAGAGGAGGCTCGGCGAGACACCGATCTGCCGCGCGAGGCCGCGGACCGACTGCCCGGCCTCCTCGCGCGCCGCCCGGATGCGGGCGCCCAGGTCGGGCGGCGGGCCCTCGGGGCGCGGAGCGGCGGGCTCGGGCACGTGCCGATGCTACGCCGTGGCGGTCAGGCCATAGCCTGCCCGCCGTGAAGCGGTTCGTCGATCCGCTGACGGACTTCCTCCACGAGGAGGCCGCGGGCGGTGTGGCGCTGGCGTTGGCCACGGTTGTGGCACTGGTGTGGGCGAACAGCCCGGCCGACCAGGCTTACGCCGACGTCTGGGACTTCGAAGTCGGCTTCGAGGTCGCCGGCCTCCACCTGGACAACGACCTGCGCCACTGGGTCAACGACGGGCTGATGGCTCTGTTCTTCTTCGTCGTCGGCCTGGAGATCAAGCGCGAGCTCGTGGTCGGAGAGCTCAGGGAGCGGAGCGCCGCGGTGCTCCCGGTCGCGGCGGCGCTTGGGGGAGTGCTGCTCCCGGCGTTGATCTTCGTCGCCGTGAACGCCGGCGGTGAGGGGGCGTCGGGCTGGGCGATCCCGACGGCCACGGATATCGCCTTCGCAATCGGCGTGATGGCGCTCCTCGGCGATCGCATCTCCTCCGGCGTGAAGCTGTTCCTGCTGGCGATCGCGATCGTCGACGACCTGATTGCGATCATCCTGATCGCCGTCTTCTACTCGGAGGGCATCGCGGTTGGCTGGCTCCTGGCCGCCCTCGCGGTGCTCGCGGCGGTCGTGGCGCTGCGGGCCGTCGGCGTCCGGTCGATCCTCGTCTATGTAGCCGTGGGGATCGCCGCGTGGCTCGCGATGCACGAGTCGGGCGTGCACGCCACGATTGCCGGCGTCGCGCTCGGGCTCCTGTGTCCCGCCCGTCCGGTCGGCGGCCGGAACATCCTCACCACGCTCGAGCACGGGCTGCATCCGGTCAGCGCGTTCGTCGTGGTGCCACTGTTCGCGCTCGCCAACGCAGGCATCGACCTGGGCGCCAAGAACCTCGAGGACGCCCTCCAGAGCCGGCTCGCCTGGGCGATCTTCCTCGGGCTCGTGATCGGCAAGCTGAGCGGGATCAGCGCCGCGACGCTGCTTGCGCTGTGGCGTGGCTGGGGCAGCCTGCCCGAGGGGGCCGAGCGCCGCAGCGTCCCGGGGGTGGCCGCGCTCGGCGGGATCGGCTTCACCGTCTCGCTGTTCATCGCGGAGCTCGCCTACGAGGACGATCAGCTCGCGAACATCGCGAAGATCGGCATCCTCGCGGCCTCGCTGACGAGCGGGATCGTCGGGGCCGCGCTGTTGCGCCGCTAACCGCTAGCGCTGCCCGATCTCCCGCTCGATCCTCCGCATCATCGCGGGGTAGACGATCAGGTGCCGGAACGGCCTGATCGCGACCATGTACGCCTCGCCGAGCAGCCCGTTCGGCTTGACCAGCACCGCCATTCGAGCCCGGAAGCCGCCGCCCGTCGCGTCCGCGACCCGGCCGATGTGCATGACCCCGTGCATGGTCCGGTTCGCGACCTCCGCGGCGAACTCGTCCTCCGTCAGGTAAAGCGGGCTGAACGGGAGGGCGTCGAAGTTCGGGCCCGGGGCATTCCGCAGATCCGGCGGCAACCGGTCGCGAAGCGTGGGCACCCTCGAGCCGATCCCCGCGCCGGGATTGTCCCAGCGAAGCAGCTCTCCGAGCCTCCATCGAATCGCGAACAGCACGCGGCTGGCACCGGACGAACCCCGGGAGGGATCGCTCGCGACAAAGCGCCGGACGAGCCGGGGGAAGTCGTCCGGGCCGCCGCTTCCCGGCAGCTGCCAGACGTCCTCGATCCGAAAGTCCGGAGTGAGCTCGTGGATCCGCCACGGTTGGGACGTGTGGGCGTTGTTCGGGAGCTTCATGCGCTCGTGAAGTGATCGGGGCCGATCCCGAGCGCGCCGGCGGCCGCTCGCGCCGCGAGCAGCTCGTCATGCGGCGCCTGTCCGGCGAGCTCGATCACCGCGCCCTCCATCGCGCCGGTGAACGCGAGCGCCACCGCCCTCGCCGGTGGGCCGGGCGGGATCGTCCCGGCCCTGCGCCCGGCGTTGATCAGACGCGTGCAGCGCTTGACGAGGCCTTGTGTGACCTGCTCGAGGTGGCGGCCGACGGCGTGGTCCTGACCGCTGAACTCCATCCTGAGCGCCATCGCCACGCGCGCGACGTCGCGGCGGCAGAAGACGGCGTGACCGCGCGCCAACGCGATCAGCGCGTCGACCGGCTCGGCCTCTTGGTCGACGAGTGGGCCGACCTCCTCTCTCCAGGTCTCGTCGACCCAGTCGAGCACCGCGAGCGCCAGGTCCTCCTTGTCCCTGAACTGGTGATAGAGCGCTCCGCGGGTGTAGCCGGCGTCGGTCGCCACCCACTCGAGCGTGAGGTTTCCATAGCCGTAGCGGGACAGACCCCTGGCGGCCGACTCGAGCAGCGCGCTGCGAGTGTGCGCGCGCCGGTCCGCCTGCGTGCGGCGGCTCATCGGCCGCTCTCGCTCTGATACATACATGCATGTATGTTAACCGCGAACGCCAAGGGAGGTCGCGCCGACAAGGCGCATGAGCTCAGCCACGAGGAGCCGGAGCCCGCGGCCGCGTGGACGCACCTGCGCTGCCGATATCGTCCGCCGCGTGGCTCGAGGCACGCGCTTCGACGTGCTGGTCGCGGGCGGCGGCTCTGCCGGTTGTGTGCTGGCTGCGCGCCTCAGCGAGGACGGCCGGCGAGTGTGCCTCGTTGAGGCCGGCCCCGACTACGGCTCTCACGCGCAAGGGCGCTGGCCCGAGGACATGCTCGATGGGCGTCGGCTCGCCTTCTCGCATGCCTGGGAGACCGACCGCGAGGACCGTTCCCAGCTTCGCGCGAGGATCCTGGGTGGCTGCTCCGCGCACAACGCCTGTGTCGTGCTTCCGGGCGCTCCCGCCGACTACGACGAGTGGGGCGAGGGCTGGAGCCACGAGGCGATTGAGCCGTACCTGCGGCGGGCGGAGCGTGAGCTGCGTGTCCGCCTGCTGACGCGCGACGAGCTGACGCCCTGGCATCGCGCGTTTGCCGAGGCGGTTGGTGACGACGCGATCATGCACGCGGTGAACGCGGTCGGCACGACCCGCTGGAACACGGCCTTCGCCTACCTCGACCCGGCCCGCGAACGCGACAATCTGACCATCCTGGGTGACACGCTCGTCGACCGCGTCCTGCTGTCGGGCGACCGAGCGGTCGGCGTCGCGACATCGGCCGGCGAGCTTCAGGCGGAGACGATCGTGCTCGCCGCGGGCGCCTACGGTTCGCCCGGAATCCTCCTTCGCAGCGGCATCGGCCCGGAGCGGGACCTGCCTGTTGGCGAGGGTCTGTGCGACCACGTCGGCGTGGGCTTCGGCTACGAGGGCACGCCGCGGCTGCAGCGCGAGGCGGCCGAGTTCGAGCGCTCGCAGCCGCTGTTCATGGCACAGGTGACCGTCGCCCTCGCGAGCAGCGTTTGCGCGGAAGGGCTATCGGACCTCTTCCTGTTCCCAGGCATCGATCCGGCGGATGAGAACGGCTACGAGGTGAGCGTTGCCGTGTTCGCGATGAAGCCTCATTCCCGCGGCTCGGTCCGCCTGACGTCACCCGACCCCCGGGCACCGCTGGCCATCGATCACGGCTTCCTGTCGGACGAGCGCGACGCCGAGGTGGTCGCCGAGGGCATCGAGGCGCTCCGGCGGCTCACCGGCCGCGAACCCGTGTCGAGCTACGCCGGCCCCGAGTCGCGCCCTGGTCCGGAGGTGGACGCGCACACACACGTGCGGCGAGCCGCACGTGGCTTCTTCCATCCCGTCGCGACATGCGCAATCGGCAAGGTCGTCGATGGCCGCGGCGGCGTCAACGGGGTCGACGGGCTGCTCGTCGCCGACGCCTCGATCATGCCGACCATTCCACGGGCCAACACCAACCTCTCCACGATCGCGCTCGCCGAGCGGCTTGCGGAGAGCGTCGGCGAGGAGTAGCCCGGAAATGGCGAGGGCCGCGATCGACCCGCAGCCCCGGTCGATCACCGGATCGCACGTCGACGATGCACTCGTCCTCTGTCCAGGCCGCCATCACAACACCCCTACTCGCACCAGCGACTTGATCGCGCGCCGCTCGTCCATCGCGGCGTAGGCATCCGCGATGCCGTCGAGGTCGGTCTCGTAGTCGAGGACGCGGCCGGGGTTGATGCGGCCCTCGAGGACGTCGTCGAGCAGTTCGGGGATGTAGGCGCGCGCGGGCGCCGACCCGCCGCGGACGCCCTTGTTGCGGAAGAACATCTCGCCGATCGGCAGCTCCACACCGTGCGGCACGCCGACGTACCCGACCATCGACCCGGGGCGCGCAATCGACAGCGCTGTCTCCATCGCCTGGCCCGTTCCGACGCATTCGAGCGTGGCGTCGACGCCTACGCCGCCGGTGAGCTCCATGACCGCTTCGGTGGCCTCGTCGCCGCGTTGTTCGACGATGTCGGTGGCGCCGAACTCGCGCGCGACCCCCTGCCGGTCAGGGTTGCGGCTCAGCGCGATGACGCGCTCGGCGCCCAGGCGCCTCGCCGCCAGGACACCGGAGAGGCCCACGGCCCCGTCACCAACAACCGCAGCGACGCCGCCCGGCCGCACGTCCGCGCAGACAGCTGCATGATGGCCCGTGGCCATCACGTCCGAAAGCGTCAGCAGCGACGCAAGCAGCTCGTCGGAGTGTCCCGAGCCGGGGGCCTGGACCAGGGACCCGTCGGCGAGCGGCACGCGCACGGCCTCCCCCTGGCCGCCGTCACCGTTCATCGGGTAGAAGCCGCCGTTCATGCACGCGCTCGTGATCCCGTGGCGGCAGTGCGCGCAGGTCCCGTCGCTGAACGCGAAGGGCGCGATCACGAAGTCGCCCGCCTTGACGTTGCGCACGTCCGCGCCGACGTCTTCGACGACGCCGACGAACTCGTGGCCGATCGGACCCGGCTCGAACGGCGAGTCGCCGCGGTAGTACCAGAGGTCCGAGCCGCAGACGCACGCGAGCACGACGCGGACGATCGCGTCGGTCGGTTCGGCGATCACCGGGTCCGGCCGGTCACCGACCTCGATGTGGTGGGGTTCAACGAAGAGGGCAGCACGCATGGCTACATCAAAGCGCGTCTCACGTGGAGGTGGGAGGCTCTGTGACGGGGGTATTGGCAGGGCACCCCACGAATGGCGTCATGCCCCACGGCGAAGGGCCCTGCGGAATGGCTCACCGGACAGGTCTACATCGACGCTGTCGCCGCGGCGCCGGCGCCGGCCCGCGTCCAGGCCAACCTCGTTCACTTCACCCCCGAGGCGCGCACCGCCTGGCACACCCATCCGCTCGGTCAGACCATCTACGTGACCGAAGGCGTAGCCGGCAGGTCCCGTCGTCGAAGTGTGGTTACCTCGGCGAACCCACTCGCCGGTCGACGAGGTGCTCCACTCTTACCAACGGTCGCGATACCGACCGCGGCTGCGAGCACCTGGGCTTGCGCACGACCCGCACGGGTATTAGCACCAGGAAACGGGCGCTCGGGCTGACCGCCCTGGCACCAGACAAGGAGAGAACGATCGATGGCAAGCACCACCACCTCGCAAGGGACCGTGTCGCTCGAGGACGCACGCCGGGTGACGGCGGCCGCTGAGGACTCCGCGCGCGAGATAGGGCAGCCGCAGAACATCGCCGTCGTCGACGCCGGCGGCAACCTCGTCTCTCACGTTCGCATGGACGGAGCGTGGATCGGCAGCGTGGACATCGCGATCAACAAGGCGTTCACCGCGCGGGCGTTCGATCTGCCGACGGCCGACCTCGCCGAGAATTCCCAGCCCGGAGGCCAGTTCTACGGCATCCAGGAGTCCAACAAGGGTCGCGTGATGGTCTTCGCCGGCGGCATCCCGCTCAAGCGCGACGGCCAGGTCGTCGGCGCGGTCGGTGTCAGTGGCGGCGACGGCGAGCAGGACACGACGGTCGCCGAGGCCGCGGCTGCGGCATTCTGAGCGCCCGTGAGCGCGTCCAGGGTGAGGAGCTGATCAGCGGCGGGCTGGACTTCGTGGTCCGGTTCCACCGTGGCTACCGCGTCACGGACGCTCTCTTACGACCTCCCGGGCCGGCTTGTCGTCGCGCAGTCCCAGGAAGCGCGGGTGGCGCAGGCGGCCGTCGCGGGTCCACTCGCTGAAGCCGATCTGCGCCACGAGCTCGGGCTCCACCCAGGTCACATCGCGCTCGCGGACCTCGTCGGCGAACGGCGTGTCATCGCGCCGCAGCGGCGCGAGGCGGCCCGCGAGGTCGTGCAGCGTAGCCCTCGTGAAGCCCGTGCCCACCTTGCCCGCATAGCGCAGGCGCGTCCCCTCGTAATGGCCGAGCAGGAGAGCGCCGAGGTCGGTGCGGCTGCCGCGCGGGGCGGTGTAGCCGCCGATCACGAGCTCCTGTTCCGCTGAGCACTTGAACTTGAGCCAGTCGTGTGAGCGCCCGTGCACGTACGGCGCGGCGGCGCGCTTGGCGATCAGGCCCTCCCAGCCCTTACGGCAGGCCTCGCGGTACAGAGCCTCGCCGTCGCGGTTGCGGTGGGGTGTGAGGCGCACGGGGCCGTGGAAGCCGAGGGCCCGCCGCAGCAGGGCCTTGCGCGCGCGGAGTGGCAGCGCGGTCACGTCTTGGCCGGCGAGCTGCAGCAGGTCGAAGACGTAGTAGAAGACCGCCACCGGGCGCTCGCCGCGCTGCTGCAGCCGAGCGAAGCTGGTCTGGGCGCCGTCGAAGGCCACGACCTCGCCGTCGAGCACGATCCGCTCGGCGTCATCCGCCTCGAGCGCCTCGACAACCTCGGGGAAGCGGGCGTTGAGACTGAGGTCGTTTCGCGACAGCAGCCTCACGTTTCGCTCGCCCTTGATTGCGATGCAGCGGATGCCGTCGAGCTTGCGCTCGTAGATCCACTCCGGGTCGGAGAAGCGCTCATCGGTGAGCACGGCCTTCATCGGTTCGACCCGGTTTGGCAGCGGCGCGGGCCGCAGGAGCTCGCGTTCCTCGTCGGCGATTTGGGCGAACGGGTCGGAGACGATCATCGGCGGCGGAAGTATCCCCGAGGCGCACTGTGCGAGACGCGCGACCTTCCCAGAATCCTGGGATTGGGGATCCGCCCACGAGGCGGCCGCGAACGCCGCCAGGTCGCGCGCCCCCGCGAGCGCGAGCGCAGCCGCCACGAGCCAGCGGGTCACGCGCCGTCCGGGGCTCGGGCTCGGCGCCGCTCACGACCTCGCGGACGAACCGGCGCGACGATCTGGGAGCTGAACGAGTGATTCCATGTCGAGAAGCTCTGACCGGCTCCGCTCACCCGCTGAAGGGCCACGACAGGCGCGGCCCACGACACCAGGAGACCACCATGCCGAAGTACCTGCTTCTCAAGCACTACCGCGGCGGCCCGGAGCCGCACCATCCCTTCCCCCCGATGGACCAGTGGGCCCCCGAGGATGTGGAGGCGCACTTCGCCTTCCTCAAGCACGTCGGCGAGCTGCTCAGGGAGAACGGCGAGTACGTCGGCGGGCAGGCGCTCACGCCGGCGCAGACCTGGGTGCGCTACGGCGGCCCGGACGCCGCGCCCGTCACCACCGACGGCCCGCTGCCCGAGACCAGCGATCTCGTGGCGGGCTGGTACATGGTGGACGTGGAGTCGCACGAGCGCGCGGTCGAGCTCGCGGCCTACATCTCCTCCGAGCCCGGCCCGGGCGGGGGCCCGCTGTACGAGTGGATCGACGTCCGGGAGGTCATGTCCGGGGCGCCCTCGGACGACTGACCCGACGTGATCGACGAGCCGACCCAACCGCTGGACGAGGGCGCGCTGCGCGCCCTCGTCCCTCGGGTGCTCGCCGGCCTGGTGCGGCGAGGCGAGGACTTCGATGCCGCCGAGGACGCGTTGCAGGAGGCGCTGCTGGAGGCACTGCGGGTGTGGCCCGACCACCCGCCGCGCGACCCGCGCGCGTGGCTGGCGACGGTCGCGACCCGGCGGCTCGTCGACGCCCGCCGCAGCGAGGCCGCCCGTCACCGCCGCGAGGAGGAGACGTACGCCGAGCCGTCGCGGCCGGCCTCCACCGAGGAGGGCGACGACACCCTCTTCCTGCTCTTCTGCTGCTGTCATTCCGACCTCGCGCCCGCCTCCCAGGTGGCGCTGACCCTGCGCGCCGTCGGCGGCCTCACCACCCGGGAGATCGCCGACGCCTTCTTCGTGCCGGAGGCGACGATGGCGCAGCGGATCAGCCGGGCCAAGCGCGCCCTGCGGGGGCGCCGCCTGGACCAGCCCGGTGACCTCGCCGTCGTGCTGCGCGTGCTCTACCTCGTCTACACGGCCGGCCACGCGGGCCGGGTGGACCTGGCGCGCGAGGCGATCCGGCTCGCCCGCCAACTCACCCTCGCCACCGAGGAACCGGAGGCGCGCGGGCTGCTCGCGCTAATGCTCCTCAACCACGCCCGCCTCCCGGCGCGATTCGACTCAGAGGGTCGCATCGTCACGCTCGACCGGCAGGACCGTGGCCTGTGGGACACCCGCGAGATCGCCGAGGGCGTGCGCGTCCTGCAATCGGCGCTGGCCGTTCAGCGCCCCGGGCGCTACCAGATCGAGGCCGCCATCGCCGCCCTGCACGACGACGCGGCCAGCGCCGAGGAGACCGACTGGCCGCAGATCCTCGCCTGGTACGACGACCTCGTCGCCCTCACCGACGACCCGGTCCGCCAGGACCCCGCCGCCGTGCTCGGCCGCGCGGTCGCGGTCGGCCACGTCCTCGGTCCCGCCGCGGGGCTGCTCGAGACCGATCGGCTGCGCGAGGTGCTCGGCGACCGCCACCGGTGGCATGCCGTCCGCGGCCACCTGCACGAGCTCGACGGCGACCTGCCCGCTGCCGCCACGGCGTACGTCGAGGCCGCCCAGCGCGCGACGAACGTCGCCGAGCGCGACCACCTGGTCCGTCAGGCCGCCCGCGCTCGGGCCGCCGAGCTGTAGGAAGGTCGTCTCACTGAGCGTCCGCCGCCCGTGGACCCGCAAGAGATCACTGAAGAGCTCGAGCATCCGGGTGGAAAGCAGCAGCGGCACCCTCGACGGGTGCTGACCGGGTGGCGGTTGGGCACCGTGCCATCGAGAGGAATCCCGCTGCTCCCGACGTACAGGACGGGCATGACGATGTCCCTGCCAGAGCAGTCGCCGCAGCAGAGAAGGACCGCTCGTATCGCGGGCTGGCTCATGGCCTTGACGTTTCTCACGTCCATCCCCGCTGCGCTGATTCTCTACGACCCGGTGCTCAACGACACCGACTACATCCTCGGCGCCGGCGACGACACCCGCGTCACGCTGGGCGCCCTCCTCGAAATCTTCCTGATGATCGGCAACGTCGGCACGGCGGTCGTGATGTTTCCGATCCTCAGGCGATACAGCGAAACCCTCTCGCTTAGCTACGTCGCCTCGCGCACAATCGAGGCGACGATCATCGGGGTCGGCGCGATCAGCCTGCTCTCCGTTGTCACCCTGCGCGACGACCTGGCCGCGAACGTCGGCGCGGACGGAACCTCGCTCGACATCGCGGGGCAGACGCTGGTCGCGATCCACGACTGGACGTTCCTGCTCGGGCCGGGATTCTGCGTCGGCGTCAACGGCATCCTGCTGGGCTGGCTGATGTACCGCACTGGATTGATGCCGCCACGGCTCGCGATGCTGGGCGTCATCGGCGGTCCGCTGATCTTCGTGTCGTCGATTGCGGTCCTGTTCGGCGCCTACGAGCAGGACGGCCTGCACGCCCTCTTCTCGGTGCCCGAGGCCGCCTTCGAGGCGGCGTTTGCGATCTACCTGATCGTCAAGGGCTTCAGGTCCTCGCCGATCCTCGACGACGCTCGATATACCGGAGGGGACGGGGGGTCCCTGCGCCCTGCGGCGGCTGCGCCGTAGACGTTCCCAAAGGCATCAGTGCTGCTTTGGACAGCGGCGGCGACGGCCAGGCGCGAGATGCTTGTCGTCGCGCTATCGCAACGACGTGCCAAGTCCGTTGCCACCCGGCCCCCGGGCGCGCCTGCCCCGAAAGCGCGGAACCCCGCTCTGGAGGCGGGGTTCCGGTGAATGGCGAGGGCCGGAATCGAACCGGCGACACCACGATTTTCAGTCGTGGATCGCGCTCGGACCGCCGGGCAAGAGCGAGGTGTCCGGCCAAAACGTCCCTGCACATCGTCGCTATCGGCGCCTACGGCCCCAAGGTGATCGGCCGCTTCCCCGGAGAGACCAGCTGCCTCACGCTCGTCTGGGCCGTGCTCGACCTCTACATCACCCACGCCACCAACGGCGTCAGGTTCACCCAGCCCGAGCGCCAACGCCTCAGGCACATGAGATACGAGGACAGTGAACAAACGACTCCCGAGGAGGTGAGCGCCGCCTAGACTGACCACCACCGGGAACCTGGGCCGCGGCGAAGTTACAGCAGCCCAGGGACGCGACCCGACCCGCTGCGGCAGTGCTGAGTTGGACGAGGAGCGGGAGCGCTGCCGAACTACCAGCAGAGTGCTCCTACCCCATGAACGCGTGAGCGTCGCCGCGAGCAACGGCGTTGCCCCGGGCATGTCAGCGGCGGTCTACACCGTTAGGACGATCTTGCCGCGGGTGTGGCCGGATTCGCTGAGCTCGTGTGCTCGCTGGACCTCGGTGAGCGGGAGCAGTTCGCTGATCTCCACCCGGACCTCGCCACCCGCCACCAGCTCGGCGATCCGAGCCAGGTGCTCCGCGTTCGGGCTCATCACGAGCAGCTCCGCGCGCGCGCCACGCGCTTGCGCCGCCTCTTCGGGTGGCGCGTTCGCGATGGTGACGAGGATGCCTCCCTCACGCAAAGTGGGCACCAGCGACTGCGTCGTGTCGCCGCCGACCGTGTCGAACGCCACGTCGACGGCGCTCACGGCGTCGCCGACGTCCTGCTCTGTGTAGTCGACGTATTCGTCGGCGCCGAGACCGAGCACGAAGTCGCGATTGCGGGAGGACCCGGTGCCAATCACCCGCGCGCCTGCGTGCTTCGCGAACTGGACCGCAAGGTGCCCGACGCCGCCGGCGGCACCGGCGATCAGCGCGGTCTGTCCGCCTTCGAGCCCGGCGCAGTCGAACAGCGCCTGCCACGCGGTCATGCCGGCCACCGGCAGCGCGGCGGCCTGCTCGTGGCTGAGACCGTCCGGCTTCCTCGCGATTGTGTCGGCGGAGGCGATCGCGAATTCCGCGTATCCCCCGCCCGGGACGTATCCGAACACGTCGTCGCCCTCGCCGAAGCCGTCGGTACGCGAGAGCTCGACCGTGCCCGAGACGTCTCGGCCGAGCACCGCCGGCAGCCGCGTCTCGGACAAACCGCGCCGGGACTTCCAGTCCGTCGGGTTGACGGACGCCGCGTGCACACTGATCAACACCTGGCCGTCACCGGGCTCGGGCCGGTCAGCCTCCTCGTAGTGCAGAACCTCCGGGCTGCCGGTCTCGCGGATCAACACGGCTTGCATAGCGACTCCTTCCAAGAGCGCGGTTGGGGCCACGCATTTTACTTACGCTTCGTAAGCTCGACTCTGCTCGGCGGCACGGACGAGAATCTCGTTGACGGCGCATCACCCCTGCGTTGTTGACAAGGGTGTCGAGCCGGCCGAGCTCAGAGACCGTTCCTTCCACGGCGGCCACGGCCTGCTCCTGATCAGTCAGATCCGCCTGACGAACCAGGGCGCTCCCCCCGTCGCCGCGGATCCCCGAGGCAAGCTCGTCGAGCCGCTCGCGACGCCGCGCGACCAAGGCGACTGCCGCGCCATCGGCGGCGAGGCTCCTCGCCGTGGCGGCTCCAATTCCGCTACTCGATCCAGTGACCAGTGCGACCGTGTCCTGGACTGCTCTCGTCACGCATCTACGCCACGGCTCGAGGGCGACTCGCGCGCCGACTGAGCAGCGCCCACCCTGACAACGCCACGCCGAGCGCGACCGCGGTGCCGAAGCCGAGCACGGTGTTGGCCGCAGAGACGCCCTGCGAAAGCGCTATCCCGGCTCCGACCACGGGAATCGAGAGCCCGACGAGTGCCGTGATGATCAGCGTGGAGGTCATCGCGACTCGTTCCTCGGGGGCGGCAACCTCGAGCACGATCCCGGTCGTGCCCTTGAAGACGAGGCCTGCGCCGGCCCCGATCAGTGCGCCGCCGACCAGAAACAGCACGAGGCTCGGCGTCGAGAGGCGGACGGCCGTCACGATCAACGCAACACCGGCCAGCATCGACATCACCCCGAGTGCGAGCACGCGGGGTGCTCGCAGCTTTCCCGTCGCGAGCTGGGACAGCACCCCTGAGGAAAAGACGAGGAACAGCGTCGCTCCCACGAGGGCGTGTGAGGGTCGGTCAAAGGTCGTTGCCAGGAAGATCCCGGACAGGCCGGCGAAGAGCCCTGTCGCGGAGAAGGCCGCGATCGTTGCGGCCGCTGCGGTGCCCGGGATGCCGGCGACGGCCAGCGTTGCCTTCGCGTGGGGGTTCGGCGTACCCGTTTCCGGGGCGGCCGCCAGGCCGACGAGCGCGAGCACGCCGAGCCCGATGAAGAGCACGTAGGGCAGGGTGAGCGGCCGGCTGGTCCACTCGGCCAGAACGCCCGCGACGAGCGGGCCGACTCCCAGGGCGCCGATGTTCACCGACGTTCCGATCGTCCGAGCGCGCACGACGGACGCGTTCGGGTCGTCTTGAAGCCGTAGCTCGATGAGGTAGGTGACGGCAGTTCCGGCTACGAGCCCGAGGGCCACCCCTGTGATCACGCGCCCGACGAGTAACCCCGGTAGGGCCTTCCAGGCCACGATCACGGCCGCCGCGGCCATCATCGTCGCCACCCCGCCGAGCATCGCTCCGCGACGGCCGATCCGCGCGACGATGAGGCGCTCGCAGAGCAAGGTGACGACCGCGCCGCACGCGAAGACCGCGTAGACCACCGTCACCGTCAGCGTCGAAAGGTCGTAGCGCGTTCGGTACAGGGCGTAGAGCGGGCTCGGCAAGGTCGCGAACGCGATGACGATCAGAAACGCGAACGCCACGGCCCAGAAGGCGGCAACGGGCCGGCGGCCGACTACCGCCGGTCGCTTTGACTTGAACGTCCCGATGAGGCGGGTACGCACGGCTTCGGTCACAAGCCATGTTCTACAGAGCGAACCGCAGCGTGCCGCCCGTGAGACCACTGCTTCGCCGCGGCCCTCGAGGCCCGTGCTTAGGTGCGGGGCGGTGGTATGGCGGTGGGTGTCCACGAACCCGGGTTAAGGCAGTGCGGAAACCTTCGGGCAAGCGCGAGCGGGCCGTAGTCTGCCTCGCCCCTGCAGAGGTCGAAGCAATCCGTGCCCGCCTCATCGAGCGCGACCAGCTGTACGCAGCCACGATCGTGTCGCTAGTCGCCTACCAGGGACTGCGCGTTCCTGAAGAGGTCCTGGCGCTTGAAGTGCGTCACGTCGGCCGTAACACGGTGCTCGTCGAGCAGCGGCTAATCAAGGGGTCGATCGTCGGCGGCCAGAAGGTGCGGGGCTTTCATCCTCGGGCGGTCAAGCTGGAGGATCCAGTGCGCCGTGACGTGGCCGAGTACCTGGTGGCTACGGGACTGCGCAGCGGCCTGCTGTTTCCGCGGGGGACGCCGACCCGTGGAGGGTTCACGACTATAAGAACTGGACGCGGCGTGTGTGGCACGCGGCGCGATCAGCTGCCGGGGTAGACCCGATGCCGCCGTACGACCTGCGGCATGCCTACGCCTCCCTTCAGATCCGAGCCGGCGTTTCTATCCCCGAGCTCGCCGAGCGACTCGGCCATTCGCCGCAGATGACGGTCTCCACCTACACGCACGTGATCCGCGAACTGGAAGGCGAGCCGCGGGTATCAGCCGCGGCGCAGATCGAGCAGGCTCGCGACCCTCGTGGACGCGAGGTGGACGTCTCAGCACAAGACTGAGGATGGATCAGGGGCTGAAATGCCCTGATTTGCAGGAATGGCGAGGGCCAGAATCGAACTGGCGACACCACGATTTTCAGTCGTGTGCTCTACCAACTGAGCTACCTCGCCGAAGCAGCCCGACGATGGTAGCGGCAGCGTTCGCGCGCCCGGGCCTCGGAGGTGGCCGGCGCGCCTGTGCGCCGGCCACCCACGCGGAGTCCGGCTCAGAAGATCCGGATCGCCACCTCGGCGGGCGCGTCGAGGAGCGCGTTGAGCTCGTCGTCGAGCTTGACGAGCGTGAGCGACGCACCCGCCATGTCCAATGACGTGCAGTACTCGCCGACGTAGTTGCGGGTGACGTTGATCCCGCGGTCGGCGAGCTGCTGGTGGGCGCGCCCGTAGAGGATGTAGAGCTCCGAGATCGGGGTGCCGCCGAGCCCGTTGATCATGAGCGCGACGTCGTCAC
Source organism: uncultured Thermoleophilaceae bacterium (assembly GCA_963734025.1). Classification (GTDB taxonomy): domain Bacteria; phylum Actinomycetota; class Thermoleophilia; order Solirubrobacterales; family Thermoleophilaceae; genus JACVRW01. The sequence goes on along the minus strand of CAVTFR010000013.1, from coordinate 106,334 downwards.
CCGATTCGTACGGTAGGTCGGTGACGACCGCCTCCAGCAGCTCGTCGACGATCGCGTTGGCGTCGGCCAGCTTCTCGCGCCTGCGGCCCGGCTCGCCGTGAATGCCGACTCCCATCTCCATCTCGTCGTCGCCGAGCTCGAAGAGCGGGGCGCCCTTGGCCGGGGGCGTGCACGAGGTCAGCGCCATGCCCATGGTGCGCGCCACGGAGTTGACCCGGTTGCCCAGCTCCACGAGCTCCTCCAGGCTGGCCCCGTTCTCGGAGGCGGCGCCGACCGCCTTGATGACGAAGAAGTTGCCCGCCACCCCGCGGCGCCCGACGGTGTAGGTCGAGTCCTTCACGGCCACGTCGTCGTCGACGATGATGGTCGCGATGTTGATGTCCTCGGCCTCGGCCAGCTCACGGCCCATGTCGAAGGACATGCGGTCGCCGGTGTAGTTGTTGATGATGTGCAGGACGCCCTTGGGGCTCGCCATGAGCTTCGTCGTCTCGTAGACGTAGTCCGATGGCGGCGCCGCGAAGACGTCCCCGGGGCAGGCAGCGTCGAGCATGCCCTTCCCGACCGCCATGACATGAGCCGGCTCGTGACCCGAGCCGGATCCCTGGACGATCGAGACCTTGTCGTCGCGCGGGGCGTCCGCGCGCATGATGAGGTTGTACTCCGGCACATAGCGCAGCGTGTCCGGGTTCGCAAGCTCGATGCCCTTGAGCATCTCGGGCACGAACTGCTGCGCGTCGTTGACGAACTTCTTCACCGCGTCTCCTCTCTCGTGATGTCCCCGCCACTAACGGCCGGGCCCGGTCAGGCCCGTTCCAGCCCCGCCTCCTGCCACGCCTTGCTGACTTCCTCGAGCATCACCGCCACTCCGATGGCGCCGGCGTCGACCGAGTCGCGGCTGCGCTCACCCGTGTAGCTTGCCCGCCCCCGTTCGGCGAGCATGCCCTTGGTGTCCTCGGCGGCTTGTCTCCCGGTTGCCGCCGCCCTCGCCAGGGCGTCCGGCGCGCCCTCTCCCATGGCCTTCTCGAGCTCGTCAACAGCCGGGACCAGGGCGTCCAGCAGCGTCTTGTTGCCGAGGTCGCTGTTCCCACGCTGCTTGATGCCCTCGATCGAGGCCCGCAGCGCGGCGATCACCTCGCCGCCGTCAGGCTCGGGAGTGTCCGACAGCGACGCTCCCGCGCGCAGGAACGCGGTACCCCAGATCGGTCCGGAGGTGCCGCCGATGCGCTTGGTGAGGACGAGCGCGGTCTTTTTGAGCAGGCCGCTGATGTCCTCGTAGCCGAGCTCGTCCCAATCGCTGATCACGATCTCGAAGCCGCGGGCGAGCGAGTAGCCGAAGTCGCCGTCGCCGACGACCGCATCGAGCTCGCAGAAGTAGGTCTCGTTGTCGACCGCGGTCTGGGCGATCGTCCTGACGACGAGCTCGGCCCGGCTCAGCGAGGTGTCGCTCATACAGCCTCCTCATGGGGCAGTGGTTCACTCAGACAATGCTCTAGGTCGGCCAGGGTCACCAGGTCACCCGGCTCTGCTGCGCTGCGATCGGCGAGGACCTTCGCCGGCGTGCCGGGATCGCCGAGGCTCGTGACGACGAGAACGGCTTCGCTCATGTCCTCCTGCGCCGTGTAGCCGCTCACGGTGACAACGCACCGAAGCCCGGCGCCGACGGCCGCAAGCAGGCCGTTGCGCGAGTCCTCGACGACGATCGCCTCGTCGGGCGCGACCGCCAGCTCCTCCAGGGCCAACTGGTAGATCGCGGGATCGGGCTTCTTCGCCGGCACGACGTCGCCGGCGAACACGGCGAAGCGGGCGGCGTCCCGTTCGCCGACGACGTGCTCGAGCACCGCGCGCACCGACTCTTCGGCCGAGGTCGAGGCCACGGCCAGCGTCCAGCCCGCGTCGAGCGCCTCGCCGACGATGCGCGCCACGCCGGGTCGCCCCGGAAGGCGCCCGGCCCGGACGAGCTCCTTGTAGATCTCGGTCTTGCGGCGGTGCCACCCGGCGAGCAGCTCCCGCTGGCCCTCCGGGTCGGAGGGCAGGCCGTGCTCCTGCACGAACGCGTCAGTGAGGAGCGAGGCCATGCGCTCCTTCCCGCCGCCTATGCGCAGCTTCACCCCGTACTCCTGCTCGGACCAGCGCACGTCGAGGCCCGCCTCGGCGAAGGTCTGGTTGAACGCGGGCCGGTGGCCGTCACGCTCGGTGTCGGCGAGCACGCCGTCGCAGTCGAAGATCAGCGCGGGCACACCGTCACGCGCCGGCCGCGGTGGTGGCCGGCGCGCGTCCCGCCGAGCCGAAGGTCCGGATGTGGCGCTCGGCCATCTCTTTGACCGCGGCGCGGACGTGCGCGATCAGCGACGGCGGGTCGTGCTTCCCGGGATTGGCCTCGAGGTACTCGCGGTGGGACTCGACGAAGGCGATCTTGAGCGCCGTCGAGATGTTGACCTTGGCGCAGCCGCGGGAGATGAGGTCGCCGAACTGCTCGTCCGAGAGCCCGGTGCCGCCGTGCAGGACCATCGGAATCGGATGCAGGGCGACGAGCTCGGTCACCCGCTCGGGCATCAGGTGCGGCGCGGACTTGTAGAGGCCGTGCGCGGTGCCGATGGCGGGCGCGAAGAAGTGCACGCCGGTGGCGGCGATGAACTGCGCCGAGACCTCCACCGGGTGGACCTCGCCGCCGCTCTCCGATCCGATGCCGTCCTCGACGCCGACCACGCTCTCGATCTCGCCCTCCACGTGGGCGCCATGGCCCTCGGCCTCGGCCACGACTTCGATCGTCTGGCGCGTGTTCTCCGCCACGTCGAGCTCCGAGCCGTCGAACAGAACCGAGTTCCAGCCCGTGCGGAGGCAGGTCGAGATCCACTCGCGGTCTGGACAGTGGTCGAGGTGCAGGGTCACGGGAACGGGCACCGCGTCGGCACGAGCGCGCCACATCGAGTAGAGGGGCGCCGCCCCGATCGACTTCACGGTTTTCAGCGAGGTCTGCACGATGAGCGGCGCTTCGAGCTCGGTGGCCGCTGCGAGGACTGCCTCGAGGGTGAGGTCGTCGACGACGTTGATCGCGGCGACTCCGTAGCGCTCTTCGAACGCGTGATCCAGGATTTCAAGGGCGGGGACGACCGGCATCGCACCAGCTCTCCTCTTGACTGGGGCCGGGATTGTTCGTGCCGTTGCTGCTGCAACGACGACGGTCCGACGCTAGCCGGAACGGTCGCACGGGTCAAGAATTGACTTCAGCCCGCGCCGGGGTCGTCGCCGGGCGGCCCGGGGAAGCCCTGGCGCGCCGTCTACACGCCTGAGGGGAGCGCCGGGCGGGGGTACCCGGCGCTCCCCCGGTAAGGATCAGGCGGCGACAGGGGCCGGCGCCTGGTCGCGGCGGGCGGCTTCGGCGTGCTCACGGCTGTCGCGCGACGAGATCAGGGTGGCCGCGAGCAGCGCGCCGAGCAGCGCCATGCCGGCGCCGATCAGGAACGCGTCCTGGAAGCCCTGGGTCAGCGACACGAGCGGGTTGCGCTCGCCCGAGGCGATCGCGTCGTCCGTCGAGGCGGTGGCCACTGCGGCGAGGACCGCGAGCCCGAGTGCCCCGCCCACCTGCTGCGAGGTGTTGATGAGCCCGGACGCGAGCCCGGCCTCGTTCGGCTCGATGCCGGTCACGGCGGCGATCGTCGTCGGGACGAAGGCCAGGCCGAGCCCGACGGCCGCCAGGAGCGACGGGAACAGGACGTCACCGACGTAGCTGCCGCCGGGTGCGCTGACCTGCGCGAACCAGACGAGACCCGCCGTGACGAAGAGCATCCCGGCTATAAGCGTCGGCTTGAAGCCGATCCGAGTGACGAGCGCGGACGCGGCGCCGGCGGACAGGATGATCGTGCCGGCCAGCGGCAGGTAGGCGAGCCCGGCCTTGAGCGGCTCGTAGCCCAACACCTGCTGCATGTACAGCGAGATGAAGAAGAACATCGAGAACAGCGACATGCCGAGGAGCAGGCCCACGACGTTCGCGCCGCGTAGCGTGCGCAGCTTGAAGATCGAGAACGGGACCAGCGGGTGGCGAGTGCGCAGCTCGATCGCGACGAAGGCCGCCAGCAGCGCGAGCGACACGGCGCCGAGCCCGATCGTCTGGGTCGAGGCCCAGCCGGCGTCGTTGGCGTCGACGAGGGTGTAGACGAGCAGCGCCAGGCCCGCCGTGACCGAAACGGCGCCGGCGATGTCGAAGGACCCGCGCGAGGTGTCGCGGCTCTCGCCGAGGAACCGCGGTGCGATGAGCGCCGCGGCGATGCCGATCGGCACGTTGACGAACAGCACCCACTCCCAGCCGAGGCCGTCGGTGAGGATGCCGCCGAGCAGCACGCCGGCCGCGCCGCCGGACCCGGCGACGGCGCCCCAGACACCAAGCGCCCTGTTGCGCTCGGAGCCCTCGGCAAAGGTCGTCGTGACGATCGCGAGCGCCGCCGGCGAGATCAGCGCCGCGCCGAGGCCCTGGACCGCGCGCGCCACGATCAGCCAGATGTCGCTCTGGGCGAGCCCGCCGGCGAGCGATGCCAGGGCGAAGAGCCACATGCCCCAGATGAACATGCGCCGCCGTCCGAGCAGGTCTGCAAGACGGCCTCCAAGCAGCAGGAAGCCGCCGAAGAAGAGCGTGTACGAGTTGATGACCCAGGACAGGTCACCCTGGGCGAAGTCGAGCTCGCGGCCGATCGACGGCAGGGCGACGTTCACGATCGATGCGTCGAGCACGACGACGAACTGCGCCATCGCGAGCAGGGCGAGGGCGAGGTTCTTGTCGCGGGGGGAGTCGGTGGGGCTCACGGGCTTTCTCCTACGGGGGCGGATGTAAACGGAACAGGAACTCCGGTTCCGTGTACAATACGGAACGAAGGTTCCGTTTGTCAACCCCAAGAGTTAGGATTGCGTCGATGGCTACGAGGGAAGCGGCCGAGCCGGTTGTGGCAACCATGCGCGCCGACGCGCGCCGAAACCGCGAGCGCATCCTCGACGCGGCCCGACAGGTGTTCAGCCAGTACGGATCCGAGGCGCAGATGGACGAGATCGCGCGCCGTGCCGGTGTCGGGGTGGGCACCCTGTACCGCCATTTCCCGACGAAGGATCAGCTCGTGGGCGAGCTCGTCCGCATCAAGCTCTCCGATTTCGCCGTGCGAGCGCGCGCCAAGTTCGAGGAGGACGAGCGGCCCTGGGAGTCGTTCGCCGACCTCGTGCGCGAGCAGGCGGAGATCGCTTCGAGGGACGCCGCGCAGCAGCGCATGATCTTCGCGATGACGCACGAGGCGCTCGAAGAGGCCAGGCCGACCATCGCCGAGCTGACCGCCGCGACGGGGGCCGTCATCGATCGCGCGAAGGCGGCCGGGGCGGTCCGCGAGGACCTCGTCGTCGACGACATCCGCACGCTCATGTGCGGCCTCGGCAGCGTCATGGCGGCGGACGCGCTCGGCGTGATGCCCTACGACTGGCGCCGCCTGCTCGAGTTCGCCCTGGCCGGGATGCGGGCCGGCTCCTAGCACTGTTCCCGTAGCTACAGTGCGCCCGGTGCGGCGCCTCCTCGCAGTCCTCAGCGTCCTCGCCTGCCTTGCCGTGATCGCGCTCCCCGCTTGCGGGGGCGACGACGCGGCCACGACCTCGCTGGACAGCGCCCTCTCGTATCTGCCGAAGGAGTCGCCCTTCGCGGTCGCGATCGACACCAACCTCGACGACGACCAGTACAAGGCGGTCGACTCGATCCTCGGCAGATTCCCGATCGACACGCCGTCGGTGAAGGAGCTGCTGCGCGAGGAGCTCACCGGTGACGGCTCGCAGGTCGACTTCGAGCAGGACGTGGAGCCGATCCTCGGCAACCCGTTCGTCATCGGCGCCACGGACGTGGCCAGCTTCCTCGACAGCGCCGAGACGCAGGACTTCGTTGCCGCGCTCGAGGCCAAGGACAAGGAGGCGCTCGACAACCTGATCGAGAAGACGGGGCCCCGCGAGGCCGGCGAGCTGGCCGGCGCGACGAAGTATGAGGACGGAGGCTCGTTCTTCGCCGTCAAGGACGACGTCGTGATCTTCGCCGGCTCCGATGACCTGCTGGACCAGGCGCTCGAACGCGCCGAGGGCGACGACAAGCTCGACGAGGACACCTTCAACGAAGGCCTCGAGGGCCTGCCCGGCAATGCCGCGGCGCGGGTGTTCACGGACCTGCAGGCGCTCATCGGGTCGAACCCGAGCGGCGCTAAGGCGCGCAAGGTCGAGTGGGTGGCCGCCCTCCGCACCATGGGCCTGACGGCGTCGGCCCAGGAAGACAAGCTCGAGGTCCAGATGAAGCTGCGCACCGACCCCGAGGGCCTCAGCGACGAGGATCTGCCGTTCGCGGCGGGCGACGAGGCGCCCCCCGTCCTCGCGCGGGACGGTGAGGTCGGGCTCGGGATCCGCAACCCGGCGCAGATCGTGCGCTTCGCCGAGGCGGCTGGACAGGCGCTCGACCCGAGTGGCTTCGGCGACTACGCGCAGGCCAAGCAGACGCTCGACTCCCGCCTCGACATCAGCATCGACGACGACCTGATCGGTCAGCTGACGGGTGATCTGGCGGCGAGCATCGCGCCCGACGGCGGCTTCGGCGTGCGCGCCGAGGTGGAGCGCCCGGAGGCCCTTGCGCGCACGCTCGAGAAGGTCGCCGACGTGCTGCCGAGCTTCGCCGAGGGCGCCGGCTTCGGCAGCGTGACGATCGACAAGCCGGACGGCGGGGAGGGTGTCTACACGCTCGCCCAGGCCGACGGCGACGACATCGCCTTCGGCGTCGTGGACGGCGTGCTGGTGGTGGCGGACGACGCGGACGAGGCCGAGGAGCTCGCGGCGGAGGAACCGCAGGCCGTCGACGGCGCGCAGGGCGCGGTGGTCATGCGCTCGGATGCCGAGCAGCTGGTCAACGCGGTACTCGAGGACTTCGGGCCGGCGCTCGGCCTCAGCGGCTTCAGCGCCCTCGGCGCTCAGCTCTTCACTGACACGTTCGGCGAGCTGAGCGGCTCGATGTCGGCCGGCACCGAGGGCATCACCGGCCGCGTCACGCTGACGTTCGACTAGCTCAGGCGGCCCACTGCTGCAGCAGCGGCAGCGGGTCCACCGGCTCGCCGCCGTCGTACCAGCCGCCCACCCAGATCTCGAAGTGCAGGTGGGGGCCGCTCGAGCTGCCGGTGTTGCCGACCTGCGCGAGCGGCTGCCCGGCGCCCACGCGCTGGCCGGCCGCGACCAGGATCGAGCCCCTGCGCAGGTGCATGAAGACGTAGTCGCGGTCCTCGCCGTCGCCGTCGAGCACGATGTACCAGCCCGCCCCGCTGCGCTGGAAGCGCACGAATTCGACGAGTCCGGCCCAGGGCGCCACGACCGGCGTGCCCTCGGCCGCGACTACGTCCTGCCCCTGGTGGCGATGGCCTATGCGGCCCGCGCCGAAGCGCGCGTCGGCCCCGCCGAGGCTGTAGCTGCCGGACACGGGGAAGTGGTGGGCCGATTCGCCGGCCGGGGCGAGCGGCAGCGAGGAGGGCGGCGCGGGAGCCGGCCTCGGCTTCGGCGCGGTCGTCCGCTTCCGCTTCGGGGCGGGCCTGCGCCGCGCCGGCCTGCGCCGCGCGGCCGGGCGCTGGCCGACCACCGTGCCGCCGCTCGGGGCGGCGATGCCGTTCGCCGACGGCGCGACCGCTCCACCGCCCGAAGCGCTCGCCGCGCCCGCCGGCGCCGCCGCCAGGGCGAGCGCCGCGACGCAGGCGAGGAGGGTGAGGCGAAGGCGCACCGTGACAATCGCATCGGGATGTTGCGGCGCCCCTTTAGATCTGGGAAGAAATTCCTGCTTGCTGCAACGGATCCTGCGAGCGGGTTCGTCAGGCGCCGGCCATGCGCGAGAGCATCTCGGTCGCACCGCGCTTGTTGAGCGGCTCGTTCAGGTTCCCGCACTTCGGCGACTGCACGCACGACGGGCAGCCCGACTCGCAGGGGCATTCGGAGATGAGCCGCAGCGCGTCCCCGACGAGCGCCTCGAAGCGCTCGTAGCCGGCGCGCGTGATGCCGACTCCGCCGGGATGGCCGTCGTAGATGAAGATCGTCGGCCGGCCCGTCTGGTGGTGGAAGGCGGTCGAGAGCCCGCCGATGTCCCAGCGGTCGCACATCGCGATCAGCGGCAGCACCGCGATCTGTCCGTGCTCGGCCGCGTGGAGCGAGCCCTGGAGGACGTCGAGCGGGAACTCGTCGCGCAGGAGCGGCTCGGGCAGCTCGTACCAGAGCGCCTGGGTCACGAAGTCCTGCTCGGGGAGATCGAGCGCGAGCAGGTCGAGGACGGACTGGTCGGACACCCGCTTCTTCTGGTAGGCGACCACCTGCTCGGTGACGGAGACGATCCCGAACGACAGCTCGACGCCGCACGTCTCGCGCCGCTCGCGCACCTGCTCGATAAAGGTCTCCGACTCCTTCTTCGGCTGCGTGTACCAGTCGCCCTGGAACGGCCGCACGACGGCGCGCCGCCTGGCGAGGTCGAGGTCCTCGACCTCGTAGGCGCTGCCCATGTGCAGGTAGACCGCTCCCGAGTGGACCGCCGACGGCGCACGCGAGGTCTCCACGTTCCCGATCACCTCGCCGGCCGCGGCCTCGACGATCACCACCGAGTCCGGCGACGCCGAGCGCAGTGCGATGCGGGCGGCCGGGTAGCCCTCGCCGCGCGGGAGATAGCGCCCGCCACGTTCGCGCAGGCGTCCCTGCTTGACGAGCCGCCCGGCGTGCTCCTCCCAGCGCTGCCCGAACACGTCGGCGTCCTCGGGCGTCAGCGGCAGCTCATACGCGGCCGCCTCGAGGTGGGCCAGGTGGATCTCCTCGGACTCGTGGTCGAGGATCGCCCGTTCGACCGGGCGGCCGAGGAAGTCGTCGGGGTGGCGGCAGAAGAACTGGTCGAGCGCGTCTTCGCCCGCCACGTACATGGCGAGCCCGGTGTTGCGGCGGCCCGCGCGCCCCCACATCTGGCGCAGGCTCGCCACGGTGCCGGGGAAGGTCACGCACAGCGCGGCGTCGAGGTCGCCGACGTCGATGCCGAGCTCGAGCGCATTGGTCGCCACCACCGCAAGCAGGTCGCCCTCGGCGAGGCGCTGCTCGATCTCGCGGCGCTGGGCGGGCGTGTAGCCCGCGCGATAGGGGGCGATCCGCTCGGACAGGTCGCTGCGTCCGGCCTCCTCGAGACGCGCACGCGCGAAGCGCTGGATCAGCTCGACCCCGCGGCGCGAATTGAGGAAGCAGATGGTCCGCACCTCGCGCTCGACGAGCTCGGCGAGCAGCGTGGAGGCCTCCGACAGGGCCGAGGCGCGGCGGCCGAGCCGCTCGTCGACGAGCGGCGGGTTCCACATCGCGATCTGACGCTCGGCTCGCGGCGCGCCGTCTCGGTCGACGAGCTCGAGCTCGAGGCCGGTGAGCCGCTCGCCAAGCTCGAGCGGGTTGGCGATCGTCGCACTGGCGAGCACGAAACGCGGCTCGGCGCCGTACGCGCGCGCGAGCCGGCGCAGGCGGCGCAGCACGTTCGCGACGTGCGAGCCGAACACGCCGCGGTAGACGTGCGCCTCATCGACGACCACCCAGGCGAGGTTGGCGAGCACGTCGCCCCAGGAGCGGTGGTTGGGAAGAACCCCGACGTGCAGCATGTCCGGGTTCGTGAGGACGAGGTTGGAGCGCTGCCGGATCTGGCGCCGCTCCTCGCGGGGCGTGTCGCCGTCGTAGATCGCGTGACGCAGGTAGCGGCCGCCGATGCGCGCGAGCCCGCGGGCCTGGTCCTGGGCAAGTGCCTTGGTCGGGTAGAGGTAGAAGGCGCGCGCCGCGAGGTCGGTGGCGAGCGTGTCCAGCACGGGCAGGTTGAAGGCCAGGGACTTGCCGCTCGCCGTGCCGGTCGTGACGATCGCGTGGCCGCGCCGGGCGGCCGCGAGCGCGTCCGTCTGGTGCGCCCAGAGCGCCTCGATTCCTGCTCCCGCGAGCCCTTCCTTGAGCGCAGGATGGAGATCATCGGGGATCGGCTCGGCGAGCCCGGCCTGGGGGCGCTCGCGCGACGTGGCCACGAGCTCCTCGTCCCGCCCGGCTTCGAGAACCGCCTCCCAGGGGTAGGACGTCCGGACTTGGGCCACGGACTGCCATAGTACGGACGGCCTCCTCAGGCTTTCCGGTTCTGTCCCCCCATGAGCGTCCACCACACAGACTGGAACAGAGGGCGGTCCTTCGACTGTGCGGACTTCTCGCGCGCCGATCTGGGTCGCCGCCGCTTCACCGTGTCCGTCTGCGTCCCGACGCTCGACGAGGCCGAGTCGATCGAGCGCACGCTGGCGCCCCTGCTCGACCTGCTCGACCTCGGGCTCGTCGATCAGGTGGCGGTCGTCGACAGCGGCTCGACCGACGGCACGCAGGCGATCGTCGCGGGCCTCGGCGCCGAGCTGCATGACGCGCGCGCGCTCGTCCCCGGCACCGGGCCGCTGTTCGGCAAGGGGGATGCGCTCTGGCGTGCCCAGGCGGTGCTCCACGGCGACATCGTCTGCTTCGTGGACGCCGACTCGGAGGACTTCGGTGAGCACTTCGTGATCGGGCTCGTGGGGCCGCTCCTCGCGATCCCGGAGGTCCGCTTCGTGAAGGCCCTCTACCGGCGCCCGTTCAAGGTGGGCGACGTGCAGCTGCCGGCCGGCGGCGGACGCGTAACCGAGCTGAGTGCGCGGCCGCTCCTCAACGCCTTCTATCCCGAGCTGGCCGTGTTCGGTCAGCCGCTCGCGGGAGAGATCGCCGCGCGGCGCTCCCTGCTGCTGCAGCTCCCGTTCGACACGCGCTATGCGGTCGAGACCGGGATGCTGATCGACGCCTGGTGGCAGGTCGGCCTCCAGGGCATGGCACAGGTCAACCTCGGAACTCGCCAGAACCGCCACCGGCCGCTGGCCCAGCTGACTCCCATGGCCGCGACCGTTCTTCAGTCCGTCCTGCTTCGCCTGCGGCGCGACGGGCGGCTCACCGGCACCACATCCTCGCGCCTACTGGCCGAGCCGCTCGCCGGCAGCGAGGGCATGGACGTCCGCATAGTGCAGCGCCCGCCGTTCGCCTCGGTCCTCGCGCGCGAGCAGGAGCCGCGGGCGCGTGCCGCCGTCGAATAGATGGCGATTCGCTGCGTCTACACCGACCTCGACGGGACCATGCTTGGCCGCGGTGGATCGCTCTTCCGCACCGCCGAGGGCGCCTTCACGCTGCTGCCGGCGCGGGCGCTGGAGGCCTGTCACCGGGCCGGTGCGGAGGTGGTCATCAAGTCGGGCCGCCGGCGTGCTCAGGTGATGGAGGACGCCCGCCTGCTCGGCCAGACCTCGTACATCTTCGAGGTCGGCATCCGGCATCGCGCTCGACGGCGAGGTGACCTTCCTCACCGGCGAGCTTCAGCCGCGCGAGGACGCCACGATCCACGAGCAGATCGCCGCGTCGGGCGCGCCCGACCTGCTCCTGCGCCGCTACGAGGGACGGCTCGAGCCGCACCTCCCGTGGGCGCTCGACCGCGAGGTCTCGCATCTGTTCCGCGGCGACGTGGACGCGGATGAGGCGAACCGGCTGCTCATCGCCGAGGGCCACGAGGGGCTGCGGCTCGTCGACAACGGCTGGATCGCGCCCGACACGCATGGCTTCCACCTGATCCCGGCCGGCTGCTCGAAGGCGGCGGCCGTCGCGGCGCACATGCGTGCCCGCGGCTACGCACGCGAGGAGTGCATCGGCGTTGGCGACTCGGCCGAGGACCTCGATGTGGCGGCGGTGGTCGGCCGGCTCTTCCTCGTCGCCAACTCGGAGGCCGGGGACGCGTCGGTGTACCCGAACGTCGAGCGAACCGAGGCGGAGATGAGCGAGGGCTTCTACGAGGCGGTGGTGCGGGCGCTCGCCGAGGCTCGCTGACTCGTCCCGGAAAACTGGCGACAGCTCGTAACAGACATTACAATCGAAGCGTGTCCCGGGCTCAGAGAAACGGCGCTTACATCTGCCGGGATCGGGATCGGTTGAGCGGATGGTCGACCCAGATCCGGCTAGGCCTGGGCTGAGTCCCAGCACCGCGACGCGTCAATAGGCGCGTCGCACGGGTGAGGCAGCACGGGCGCCCCTACGGGGGCGCCCGTAGCTATTGGGGTCTGAGGTTCAGACGAGTGCTCGACCTGCCTCCTCGAGCTCCTCGAGCGTCGTCGCCTCGGTAACCGACGCGAGATCGATGATCCGCTCGTCGAATGACTCGAGCGCGTTGCTGCCGACGATCGCGTGGCAGGTCACGCCTCCCTGGCGGCAGCGTGTCGCCACCTCGCCGACGATCTTGCCCGCCAGCGTCTGCGAGTCGAGCCGGCCCTCCCCGGTGACGACGAATGCAGACTCCCGCATCAGCGGGTCGAAGCCGATCGCGTCGAGCACGTAGGGCGCGCCCGCCACGAGCCGGGCGCCGTGCGCGGCCCAGAGGCCGCCGGACAGGCCGCCGGCGGCGCCCGTCATGGGCTCGCCGCGAGGGTCGCGCTGCAGCTTCTCGGCGAGTTCGCTGAGGCGCCGTTCGAGGCGCTCGACCATCGCCGGATCGGCGCCCTTCTGGGGCCCGAACACGCTTGGCGCCTTCTCGAAGGGAGTGCGCACGTCGCACAGCACCTCGAGCGCTGGGCTGACCCCCGCGTCCTCGAGTGCCTCGAGAGCTCCGGCGCCTCCGTCGGTCGTGGCGGAGCCGCCGACCGTCACGAGCACGTGCTCCGCGCTCGCCTCCGCAGCGGCCACGATCAGCTCGCCGGTGCCGCGCGTGGAGGCGGCCCAGGCGTCGCGCTCGTCCTCGGCTACGAGGCCGAGGCCGCTCGCCTGTGCGGTCTCGACCACTGCGCTGCCGTCTGGCAGCAGCGCGAAGCGCGCCTCGACCGGGCGGCCGAGCGGATCGGGAACGGTGACGCTGCGGAGCTCGCCGCCGAGCGCGTTCACGAGCGCGTCCATCGTCCCCTCGCCGCCGTCCGCCACCGGCAGCTCGACGGCCTCGCGCTCAGCGGAGCGGAGCCCGGCGGCGATCGCCGCGGCGACCTCCGGCGCGGAGAAGGTCCCCTTGAAGGAGTCCGGGGCGACCAGGACCGGCTGGGTCACAGCTCCTCGCTGAAGGCTCGTTCGGCCGCGTCGCCGTGGACCGCGAACACGACCCGCTCGAGCGAGCCCTCGTGGTCGCTCGCCACGCCGACCATGATCCGGGCGGCCTCCTCGACCGGGAAGCCGCCGACGCCGGTGCCGAAAGCGACCAGGGCAAGCGAGCGGCAGTCGAGTTCCTCGGCCTTCGCAAGCGTCGAGCGCGTGGCCTGCTCGATGATCTCGGCCGAGGTGGGGCCGCCGAGCTGCATGGTGGCTGCGTGGATCACCCAGCGCGCGGGCAGCTCGCCGGCGGTCGTCTCGACGGCGGCGCCCAGTTCGATCGGCGCCCGCTCGTCGGATTCCCGCTGTATTTCGGGTCCGCCCGCTCGCGAGATCGCCCCCGCAACGCCGCCGCCGTGCATGAGCCCCGTGTTGGCGGCGTTGGCGATCGCGTCGACGTCGAGCTTGGTCACGTCCGTCTGGAGGACTTCCAGTTTCGCCATGCCTCGTATCCTGCCGATGTCGATCTCGACAGCGCCCGTTCGTCATCAAATCGAACGCGGCCACCCGGGTCGCGAGACGAGAGGAGTCCCGATGAAGTACCTGTTGCTGCTGTTCGGCGACGAGAGCAGCTGGGCCGACATGACCGAAGAGGAGGCCGGCGCCGAGCTGGCCGCCTACGAGCGCTACGGCGAGGAGGCGACCAAGGCGGGCGTGTTCGTGTCCGGCGAGGGGCTTCAGCCCACGAGCACCGCAACGACCATGCGGATAGTGGGCGGCGAGCGCGTCCTCAGCGACGGGCCTTTCGCAGAGACGAAGGAGCAGATCGGCGGCTTCTACGTGCTCGACTGCAAGGACCTCGACGACGCCCTTGCCTGGGCGGAGCGCTGCCCGGCCTCTGGCCGCGGGTCGATCGAGATCCGGCCGGTGATGGACTACGAGGCGGTCGGCTACGGGGAGTCCACCGGCTCCGACGAGGTGTCGCAATGAGGTTCCTGCTGACCGTCTATGTCGACGAGCGACGCTGGGCATCGGTTGGCGAGGAGGACGCCAAGGCCGAGATCGACGCCTACTGGGCGCTCGACAACGAGGCGACCGCCGCGGGCGTGTTCGTGGACAGCGCCGGCCTCCTCCCGACCGAGACCGCCAGGACACTGCGGATCAGGGACGGCGAGGAGACCGTGACCGACGGGCCGTTCGCCGAGACGAAGGAGCAGCTCGGCGGCTATTACCTGCTCGAGTGCGGGAGCAGCGAAGAGGCGCTCGAGTGGGCTGCCAAGGTCCCCGCGGCCCACACCGGGTCGGTCGAGGTGCGCCAGGTCATGGACTACGAGGCTGCCGGCTTCGCCAACCCCGCGGCGGGGGCGGCGCGGTCGGCCTAGAAGGCAGTGAGGCGGTCGTCGATCGCCTGTTCCGGCGCGAGTCGGGGCGGGCGGTCGCGACGCTGATCCGCATCCTCGGTGACATCGACCGAGCCGAGGAGGCCGTGCAGGAGGCCTGGGCGGTCGCCCTCGAACGCTGGCCGCGCGACGGCCTGCCCGACAACCCGGGCGCCTGGATCGTCCGCACCGCCCGCAACGGCGCGATCGACCGCCTGCGCCGCGAGCGCCGCTACCAGGACAAGCTGCGCGAGCTCGAGGCGCTCGACCGGACCGCTTCCGCCGCCGCCGACGACGACATGAGCTCGATCCCCGACGACCGGCTGAGCCTCTTCTTCACGTGCTGCCATCCGGCGCTCGCTCCCGACACGCGTGTGGCGCTGACGCTGCGGCTGCTGGGAGGGCTGTCGACGCCGGAGGTGGCGCGCGCGTTTCTAGCCCGCGAGACCGCCATGCAGCAGCGGATCGTGCGCGCCAAGCGCAAGATCAGGGACGCCGGCATTCCCTACCAGGTCCCCGAGGACCACGAGCTGCCCGACCGGCTGCGCTCCGTGCTCGCAGCCCTCTACCTGATCTTCAACGAGGGCTATCTCGCGACGAGCGCCGACACGCTCGTGCGTCGCGAGCTCGGCGACGAGGCGATCCGGCTGACTCGCGTGCTGAGCGACCTGATGCCCGATGAGCCCGAGGTGGCGGGCCTGCTCGCCCTGATGCTGCTGCACCATTCGCGCCGTGACGCCCGTGTCGACGCCCGCGGCGGGCTCGTCCTGCTGGAGGATCAGGACCGCTCGCTGTGGCGGCTCGACGAGATCGAGGAGGGGCTGCGGCTGGCCGCGCGCCGGCCGGGCCAGCCGGCCGGGCCCTACGCGCTGCAGGCCGCCATCGCCGCCGAGCACGGCCGGGCGCTCACGCCCGGCACGACCGACTGGGCGCGGATCGCCGAGTTGTACGAGCGGCTGAGGGAGATCGCGCCGTCGGCCGTCGTCGCGCTGAACCACGCGGTGGCCGTCGCGATGGCGCGCGGGCCCGAGGCCGGGCTCGAGCTCATCGCTGAGATCGAGGCGTCGGGAAAGCTCGACGCCTACCACCTTCTCCATTCGGCGCGCGGGGACCTGCTGGGGCGCCTGGGCCGCGCGGCCGAGTCGGCTGAGGCGTACCGACGCGCCGTCGACCTCGCCTCGAACCCGGTCGAGCGGGCGTTCCTCGAGCGGCGCCTTGCCGAGGCCCAGGGCGGCTGAGCCTCAGGCCGGCTCGATGGTGTCCGTCACCTCGTAGTGCTTGACGAGCGCGTCGCTCTCGATCAGGTACTGCTCGTCGCCCGGGTAGAGGACCGCCTTCTCGATGTCGTCGCCCGCGAAGGCCCGGATCGCGTCCCGCGAGTCCCAGAAGCTGAGCGTGATGAACTCGGTGCGTCCGTCCTCGTCGCGGCGCAGCATGTGGGCGCCCCTGTTCCCCGGCGTCCGCGCGTACTCGCTGAAGCCGGTGTCGCGGATGTAGTCGGCGTAGACCTCGGCGTCCTCGGTGCGAACGACGCCTCTCCAGATGCGCGCGATCATCTTCTCTCCTTCGTGTATCAGCCACGAGCACCGTGGCACACCTGGCGTCGGACGAGGTTGGCTCCGCGAAGCCGGCCCTCCTACGGGCGAGCGCCCGACATGGCGGTTGCGGTAATGGACTCGTCCTTCATCTCGGTGGCGGAGGCTGCTCTTGCCGGCGCGGGGGGAATGCGCCAGTCGCCGTCGTAGCGCGTGCCTGGAGACGGCCCCAGGATGCCCGGGTCGCCGTTGTAGCGCGTGCCTGGAGACGGCCCCAAGATGCCCGGGTCGCCGTTGTAGCGCGTGCTTGGCGATGGCCCGAAGATGCCGAGGTCGCCGTGATTGGGCGTGCCCGGCGGCGGGGCGGGGACGATGCCCCGGCCGAAGGGGGCGCCGAGCCGCGCCGACCAGAGCGAGCTGAGCGCTCCGACTCGGTGCCTCTCCTTCGGGGTAAGCGCGCTCAGCGAATTCGCAGAGCTGGTCCTGGTGGCAACCTCGTCCTCCGTCGCCACGATCACAACCGAGGCCGTAAGGCCCATAAGGGCGACTGTCGCGACGGCGAGCAACGCTCGCAGGCGGGTGAAGTGGGAGCGGAGAACGACCGCGGGCTGCTGTCCGGGAATTGCCTCGCCCATGACTGCCTCCTGTCTGAGAGCGACCGCCTCAGCGGCTTGCCCGGTGGTAGTTGCAGGGAACGGCATCTGAGGCGAGCATGCCGTGAACCGGTTGCGCCTCGGCCACAGGGCGGTAACGGGGCGGAAACGGAGGCTTGGCGGGCCTGCTCGGGGCGGTCCGAGCGCTCGGGCTCAGCGGCGGCGGACGAGGACGGTGCGCCGCACGACCCGCGAGCGGTTGCCGGCGGTGTCGGTCGCACGCAGCCTGACGCGAACGGAGGCGCGCCGGCCATGCCGCAGTCCGCGGCGAAGGATCCGCACCTGCCGGCGCTTCAGCTTCACCTTGAGACGTGCGCGACGCCCGTTCTGCGAAGCCCGCGCGACCCGTCTCACGCCCACCATCTTGAGCCGCCGCTTCCCGACCCTAAGCACGGCGGCCGCCCTGATCGTGCAGCGCTCGTCGCAGCCCGCGCGGGCGATCGCGCCGCGCAGCTTGAGGACGCGCTGGCGGCGCTTGATGCGCGCGCGCAGCCGAGGGGCACGGGTGTCACCGGCGACGGCCAGCGGCGGCGGTGCCCCGGGCGCCGGGTCGACGTCGATCCGGAGGATCTTTCCGAGGAGCGAGCCGAGGCTCTGGGCGTCGCCCTCGGGGTCGCCCTGCGTCCCGCCGTCCCCTGTCGAGAGATAGAGGTAGCCGTCCGAGCCGAACAGCAGCTGGCCGCCGTTGTGATTGTCGGCCTGCGCGTGCGCGATCGTCAGCACGTTGCGCCGCGTCGAGGGATCGGCCCTGTTCGGGTCCGAGGCCGAGCGCAGCAGCACATCGACCGCCAGATTTCCGGCGTTGTCGTTGTAGAAGACGAAGACGCGCCCAGACGCGGCGTAGTCGGGCGCGACCGCCACCGAGAGGAGGCCCTGCTCGCCCCCCGTCAGGACGATCGGGTCGAGATTGATGAACTCGTGGTTCTGACCGGCGGTGCGGAGCAGGACGCGCCCGCCCAGCTCGGCGATGAAGAGGCGGTCCGGATCGCCATAGGGGGAGGCGACGGCCGAGGGCTGGTTGAAGGTCCCGACGGACGTGGCGTTCAGCGTGTTGCCGGTCGCCGAGAGCCGCGAGACGGCACCCGCGAGCGACGTTACGTACAGCTGCCCGACGCCGTCCTCGCCGAACGACGACAGGCTCGGAATGTTGAGGTCGGTTCCCTCCACCGGCCCACCGCCGGCGTTCATCACGAAGAGCTCCGCCCCGTCGAACCGACCGAACAGGTACCTGCCCACGTAGGAGCCGAGACTCGGGTGGCGGGCGACATATCCGCCCACCACGGGCTGGCTTGTCGGTGCGTAGGTGTGCTGCGGCGGCTTGTAGTTCTGCGGGACACAGGCCTGTGGCCCGCTTGCGTCACCCTCCCAGCAGGGCCAGCCGAAGTTGGCGCCGGCGCTCTGGGCGCGCGAGACGAAAGTGATCTCCTCCAGCACTCCACCCCCTACGTCGCCGACGTACATGTCGCCGGTCAGCCGGTCGAAGGACCAGCGGAAGGGGTTGCGCAGGCCATACGCGTACACCTCGCCCCGCGCCCCCGGCACACCGACGAACGGGTTGTCCCGTGGGACCTCATACGCCAGCTGCGCGTGGGCGCTCGGGGCGAGCGCGGCCAGCGCCGCGAGTGCCCCGATCGTCAGTCGCGCAGCTGGGAGAAGAGGCACTCCGCGGGCTCCTTGTCGTCGCGCCAGCGGAGCAGCTTGGCTCCGTGCCGGATGCGGTTGCCCGTGATGTGATCGAAGGCGACTTCGACGACGAGCTCGGGGCGCAGGCCCTCCCAGATGAGCTCCTCCTCGGACTTCCAGCGGCTCGGCTCGCCGTGGCCGCGTTCGCCGGTCCGGTACGGCTCGAGCTTCTCGAGGAACTCGCGCTTCTGCTTCGCGCGGAAGCTCGACGTGTGCCCGACCACGTGCAGCTCGCCCTCGTCGTCGTAGAGGCCGAGGATGAGCGAGCCGACGGTGCCCTCCTCCTTGCCGAAGCGGAAGGCCACGACCACGGCGTCTAGTGTGCGGACGCGCTTGATCTTGACCATCCCGACGCGCTCGCCCGGCCGGTACGGTGCGTCTCCCTGCTTGGCGATCACGCCCTCGCCCGTACCGGCGAGCCACTTGCCTGCCTCCTCGAGCGAGGGCGTCGATTCGGTCAGCTCGACGGGCTCGGCGACGACCGCCGACAGCCGCTCGCGGCGCTCGTCGTAGGGGAGCTCGAGCAGAGTCTCGTCGTCCTCGGCGAGCAGGTCGAACGCGACAAGCTGGGCGGGCGTCTCCTTGGCGAGCATCTCGACCCGCGAGGCGGCCGGATGTATGCGCTGCGAGAGCAGGTCGAACTCCTGGACCCCGTCGACCGTCACGACCATCTCCCCGTCGAGCACGAGGCGCTTCCCGGGGAGCGCCAGCACGAGCTCGACGACGTCAGGGAAGTAGCGGTTCATCGGCCGGCCGTTGCGGCTCTGGAGATGAACGTCGTCGCCGTCACGGAACACGATCGTCCGGAACCCGTCCCACTTCGGCTCGTAGCGCCAGCCGTCGCCCTCCGGCAGATCGCGTGAGGACTTGGCGAGCTGGGGTTGGATGGGTGGCGAAAGCGGCAGGGCCAAGGACCGGCACGTTAGCGTGAGGCGATGCGGATCGCGGAGGCCCGCAGGCCGCGCGATCAGAGCGCAGAGCCGAACTCGATCTACCGGCCGGCTCCCTAGCGGCGTCTGGCCGGCGATCGGGGTCACCTGGTCGCTTTGACCACCGTATGGGTGGTCAGAACGGCGAGGTGGATCAGTGGTTACCGCCGAGCGGCAACGACATCCCGGGCCGAGCTGGGAGCCCGGATAGGATGACAGCCAT
Organism: uncultured Thermoleophilaceae bacterium; assembly: GCA_963734025.1. Taxonomy (GTDB): domain Bacteria; phylum Actinomycetota; class Thermoleophilia; order Solirubrobacterales; family Thermoleophilaceae; genus JACVRW01. The sequence goes on along the minus strand of CAVTFR010000013.1, from coordinate 86,852 downwards.
GTCCCACGACCAGGTGACGGTCGCCGAGGAGGAATACCTGCAGATCATCTACTGGCTGCAGGAGGCCGGGCTGCCCATGACGGGGGCCAACATCGCGCGCGCGATGCAGGTCTCGGCGCCGACGGTGCACGAGATGATCGGCCGGCTCGAAGTGGACGGGTACGTCAACCGCGCTGCCGACAAGTCGCTCAGCTTCACCGAGTCCGGCCACGAGCAGGCGAGCCAGATCGTGCGGCGTCACAGGCTGATCGAGCGCTTCCTCACCGACGTCTTCGACATCCCCTGGGATCAGGTGCACGAGGAGGCGGAGCGGCTCGAGCACTGGATGTCGCCGGTCGTCGAAGAGCGCATGATGCGCGCCATCGGCGACGCCAAGACCTGCCCGCACGGACATCCGATCTACGAGGGCGAACGGGAGCAGGGAGTGCCGCTCGCGGACGTGGAGCAGGGCGCGAAGGTACGGGTCCTGCGCTTCGAGAACGAGGCGGAGGACCTGCTGCACTACCTCAAGGACACGGGCCTCCACCCGGGTCTCGAGGGGACACTCGAGAGCGCCGGCGACGACGAGGTCGTGCTCGACGTCGGCACGGGCAAGCGCGCCGTCACGCGCAGCGTCGCCGAGACGGTCTCGGTCGTCGCCGATCCGTCGCCTCCCGTCCGGACCGCCCTTCCCGACCAGCTCGTGCTCGGCAAGGAGCGCTACGGCCGCTGACCTGCGTCAGTAGGCGGCGGGCGTACGGCGCGCCCGGAGGTCGTAGTAGAGGAAGGTCGAGAAGATCGCCACGAAGGGAGCGGTGATCGACTCGGCGCAGATCGTGCCGGCGAGCGCCCAGACGGCGTCGCCGCTGTTGTCGGCGATGCCGTTGAACGGTGCGGTGATGATGAGCGCGGGCAGCGCGGCCGCCAGGTTGATCATCACGATCAGGCCGAACGTGCGCCACCAGAGGCCGCGCACGATGTCGCTGGAAGCACGCAGCGCGTCGAGGCCGCGCGCCCGCTCGATCACCACCGTCTGCGGCACGAAGAAGAGCCGCACGGCCAGGTAGATGCCCGGGATCACGAGCAGCAGGAAGCCGGCCGCTATGCCGATCGCGGCGATCACCACCGCGACGAACAGCGGCGTGAACGCCTCGAAGCCGGAGACAAGCGCGCGGCCCGCGCTCGGCTGCTCGCCGTTCGCGATCGAGCGCAGCGCGTGGATGCAGATGGCCGTGACGATCGGCATCACCACCAGAAAGGCGACGACGGTGGGGACGACGGTTTCCGCAAGCGGGGGCGACGGGTCGTAGCGCCCGGTCAGCCGCTCGAGCCCGACGCCCTCGACCACCAGGTCCACCGGCACGACGACCGCCGCCGACAGCAGGATGAAGATGCCGGCGTGGCGGGTATAGACCCGCAGCGAGTCGCGGAAGAGGGAGGTGATGTCGCGCGGTTGCGCGAGCGTCAGCCGGTTCACGCAGCGGCCCCGGCCAGCTCTCGGTAGGCATCCGCCACGCGCGCGATGCCCTCCTCGATCTGGTCGGGTGGCACGGCGGAGTAGGCGAGCCGGAATGAGCTCTCGCCGCCGTCGAGCAGGAAGTCGGTTCCCTTCACGAACGTCACACCGCGCTCCAGGGCCCCGGCGAGAAGGGCGTCGCCGTCCGTGCCCTCCGGCAGGTCGACCCACAGGAAGTAGCCCCCCTCCGGCACCACGAAGCGGGCGTCCGGGAGATGGCGGGAGAGGGCTTCGCAGGTCGCGTCGCGGCGCTCACGGAGCGCCGCCTTGACGGTCGCGATCGAGTGTTCGATGGCGCCCGAGTGGCAGAACTCGGCGACGATCGCCTGGGCGACCATGTTCGGCGAGATGTATGTCTCGGTGGCCTCCTTGCGGATCGCCGCGATGATCGGCTGCGGCCCGACCAGATAACCCACGCGGATGCCGGGGCAGACGGTCTTGGAGAAGGAGGATGCGTAGACGACGGTCCCGTCGGCCCCGCCCAGCGCGAGCATCGTCGGCTGGTGCTCGCCCTCGAAGCGCAGCGCGACGTACGGGTCGTCCTCGAAGATCGTGAAGCCGTATTCGCGCGAGAGCTCGAGGAGGCGCCGGCGCTTCTCGAGCGAGAGCGTGCAGCCCGCGGGGTTCTGGAAGTTCGGGATGATGTGGGCGAGCTTCGGGCGCGCGCCGCCCTCGAGCTCGCCGGCGAGCGCCTCGACGTCGATGCCGTCCGCCTCGAGTGGGATCGCGAGGATCTCGGCGCCGAGCTTGCGCAGCGCGAGCAGGGTGCGGTCGTAGGTCGGCGCCTCGACCACCACGACGTCGCCCGGCTCGACGAGCTGATTGAAGAGGAACGCGTCGGCCTGCATCGAGCCGTTCGTGGCGACGAGGTGGTCGGGCTCCACGCCGTATTGCTTCGACAGCCACTCGAGCAGTCGCGTGTATCCCGGCGCTGTCCCGTAGGCGCACATGCCCGCGGGATCGCGCTCGAAAGCGCGGTCCGCCGAGGCACGCAGATCGTCGACGGCGACGATGTCGAGCGAGGGAGCGCCGCGCGCCAGCGAGATATTGGTGAGTTCGGCCACCGAATCAGCCACGATACCCGGTGGATTCGAAAGTAGGGTGGCCCCAAGATGAAGCGCAGCCAGCTGCTGATCCTGATCCTCGCGGCGCTCGCGGTCGCGGGCGTGGCGCTGGTGTCGGCCGGCGGCGGAGGCGATGACGGCGGCGACGACGGCAACACGCCGCCCGCGGCCCCGGAGGGCGCCGTCGCGGTCCCGTTCGCGTACTCGCCCGAGAAGGAGAAGCTGCTCGCCCCGCTCATCAAGCGCTTCAACTCGCAGCGCGAGCGGGTGGGCGGCAGGGCGGTCTTCGTTGAGGGATCGGTCGTGGCGAGCGGCGAGGCGGAGGCGGACATCGCGGCCGGCGAGCTGCAGCCCGTCGCCTGGTCACCCGCCTCCTCGCTCTGGGGCCGGCTGCTGAACTTCGACGCGGACCGCATCATCGCGCCCGAGGAGAACCCTTCGATCGTCCGCACGCCGCTCGTGATCGCGATGTGGGAGCCGTTCGCCGAGGCGCTCGGCTGGCCCGATCGCCAGATCGGTTTCGAGCAGATCATCCGGCTGGCGCGCTCGAACCAGGGCTTCGCCGAGTTCGGGCATCCCGAGTACGGGCGCTTCAAGCTGGTGCACACGAACCCCGACTTCTCGACCTCGGGGCTCGAGGCGGTGGTGGCCGAGTACTACGCAGCCACCGGCAAGAAGGAGGGTCTGACCGAGGAGGACGTCGAGAGCTCGAAGGCGCGCGCGATCGTCCGCGACATCGAGCGCTCGATCGTTCACTACGGCGACACCACGCTCTTCATCGCCGACCAGATGCGCAAGGAGGGCCCGGGCTACGCCTCCGCCGTGGCGATGGAGGAGGTGACGCTGCTCGATTTCAACCGCAATCGCGGCCCGCAGCCGAAGCTGGTCGCGCTCTACCCGCCCGAGGGCACCTTCTACTCGGACAACCCGTTCATCATCCTCGACGGCGACTGGGTCAGGCCGGCGCAGCGCCAGGGCGCCGAGCGCTTCCAGGAGTTCCTCGCGGAGGAGATCACGCCGGAGCTGGCGGCGCGCTCGGGCTTCCGGCCCGCCGACCTCGAGGAGGAGCCGGTGGCGCCCGTCTCCAAGGAGAACGGTGTCGACCCTGCGCAGCCGGAACGGGTGCTCGGCCTGCCCGAGCCGCGCACGCTCGACCGCATCCGGCGAGCCTGGCGCGAGGACCGCAAGCCGGCCAACGTTCTGCTCGTGGTCGACACGTCGGGCTCGATGGCCGAGGAGAACCGGCTCGTCCGCGCCAAGGGGGGCCTCGAGGCCTTCTTCGCCGAGGTCGGCAAGCAGGACAGCGTCGGACTGAACATCTTCTCCGACAGGCTGCAGTCGCTCATTCCGGTCACGCCGTTCCGCGAGAACGAGCGGCGGATGCGCGAGACCGTCGAGAACCTGATCGCCGACGGCGGCACCGCGGTCTACGACGCGACGATCAACGGATTCGAGTCCGTGCGCGCGGACGCGACGCCCGAGCGCATCAACGCCGTCGTCGTGCTGACGGACGGCGAGGACACCGACTCGGCAGCGAGCGCCGAGGACGCCGTTCGGGCGGTGCGCGCTCAGGGCGACTCGGACGAGCAGGTGCGCGTTTTCACGATCGCCTACAGCGCCGGCGCGGTGGGCGCCGCCGAGGCGCTCGCCGCGATCGCGGAGGCCTCCGGCGGCCAGGCGTACGAGGGCGACACGGAGGACATCGAAGCCGTCTACCGGAGCATCTCGAGCTTTTTCTGATGCCCGGCGAGATGCGCCCGTACGGCCGGTCCGAGTACAACCGCGCACTGATCGTCAACGCGCTCACGCAGCCGTTCAACGTCTGCCTGCTGGCGGGGATCGTGATCGCGGGGCTGCTGATCGGCGCGTTCCTGCCGGTGCTGATCGTCGGCATCGTGGTCTACGGGATCGCTGTCGCGCGCACCTACTTCGACGAGGACGAGGCGAACGAGGTGCTCGAGCGCGAGCGCAAGCAGCGGCGCGAACGGCTCGAGGAGGGCCGGCTCGACCCGGGCGTCCTCGCCCCGCCGATTGCCGAGCTGCTGAGCGAGGGACGCCGGCGCGAGGAGCGCATCCGCGATGCGATCGACAGGGCCGAGCTCCCGTACGCAGAGGTGTCACAGGAGGTCGACCGCTTCATTCCGGCCATGGAGGACGGCGCGCGGCGGGCTCAGCTGCTGTACGAGGCGCTCGCCGAGAGCCCGCCCGAGGCGGTCGAGCGGCGGCTCGCCGAGGTCCGCGGCGACCCGTCCAAGGCCGAGCTGACGGCAGCGCTCGAGAGCCAGCTCGCCGTGCTGCGGCGGATGGAGGGGCAGCTGCAGCGCTTCTACGACGAGATGGAGCGGATCCTCGTCGAGCTCGACACCGTGCGGGGCAACCTCGTGTCGGTCTCGGCCTCGAGCGAGCGGGCGAACCAGGAGCGGCTCGCCGGTGACGTCCGCGCCCTCCGCGAGGAGGTCGGGGCGGTCGCCGCCGGCATGAGCGAGGCCTACGAGAGCGGCTGAGGGCCGGCGCTCACCCGCTGCGGCCTCGCCGTGGGCGTCTCGGAGCCCGCTGAGCTCGCTCCTCTCGGGCCCGCTCCTGGTCCTCGCTCAGGCCGACCTCCAGGAACACGAGCAGCAGCGCTCCCCCCAAGCCGATCGCGATCAGTCCTATGGCGAGGGCCTGTCCGGTGACTCCGCCGACCAGCAGGCCGCAGAGCCCGCCTGCGACGACGAGCGCGCCGGCAGACCCGAACGCGACGATACGCGTGCGGCGGGGCATGTCACGACCGTAGCGCTAAACCCGCGCGCCCAGGATCTCGACCGCTATCTCGGCCACCTGGGTGGGGTTGCGGCCCACGCGCACGCCGCGGGCCTCGAGCGCCTCGGCCTTCGCCGCGGCGGTTCCCATCGAGCCGGAGACGATCGCGCCCGCATGGCCCATCGTCTTGCCGGGCGGTGCCGTGAAGCCCGCGATGTAGGCCAGCACCGGCTTGGAGACGTGCTCGCCGATGTACTCGGCGGCCTCCTCCTCGGCCGAGCCGCCGATCTCGCCGCACATCACGATGAGCTCGGTCTCGGGGTCGGCCTCGAATAGCTCGATGACGTCGATGAAGCTCGAGCCGGGCACGGGGTCGCCGCCAATGCCGACGATCGATGAGTTGCCGAAGCCCCGCTGCGCCAGCTCGTTGCCGATCTGGTAGGTGAGCGTGCCCGAGCGCGACACGAGGCCGACGTTGCCCTCCTTGAAGAACTGCGCCGGGATGATTCCGACGTTGGCCTTGCCGGGCGACAGGATGCCGGGGCAGTTGGGGCCGATCAGGCGCGTCCGACCGCGTCGCAGGTGGTTGTAGACGCGCAGCTCGTCGTGCGCCGGGATGCCCTCGGTGATCGCGATGACGAGCTCGACGCCGGCGTCCTCTGCCTCGAGGATCGAGTCGGCCGCGAAGCGCGGTGGCACGAAGATCATCGCCGTGTTGGCGCGGGCGTCTGCGACGGCATCGTGGAAGGTGTTGAAGACCGGGATTCCGTCCACGTCCTGACCGCCCTTGCCGGGCGTGACCCCGGCCACTACCTGGGTGCCGTAGTCGCGGTTTCGCAGCGAGTGGAAGGTGCCCTCGCGGCCGGTTATGCCCGAGACGCAGAGGCGCGTGTCCGTGTCGACGAGGATGGCCATCAGCCGGCCAGCTCCACGACCCTCTCGGCGGCGCCGAGCATCGTCGCCTCCGTATGGACGTTCGGCAGGTCCGCCTGCGCGAGCAGCGCGCGCCCCTCCTTGTCGTTCGTGCCGTCGAGCCGCACCACGAACGGCACATCGGGCTCGATCTGGCGGAACGCCTCGATCAGCCCCTTCGCCACCTCGTCGCAGCGGGTGATGCCGCCGAAGATGTTGAACAGCACGGCGCTCACCTTCTCGTCCGAGAGGATCACCTCGACGGCGCTGGTGATCGCTTCGGCCTTGGACCCGCCGCCGGCGTCGAGGAAGTTCGCGGGCTTGCCGCCGGCCGCGGCCACCACGTCGAGCGTCGACATGACGAGCCCGGCGCCGTTGCCGAGAATGCCGACGTTGCCGTCGAGCTTCACGTAGGTGAGCCCGCGCTCCTTCGCCATCCGCTCCTGCGGGTCCTCGGCCGAGACGTCGCGCAGCTCGGCGACGTCCGGGTGGCGGAAGAGGGCGTTGGCGTCGATCGTGACCTTGGCGTCGAGAGCCACGACCTCGCGCTTCTTCGTGATCAGCAGCGGGTTGACCTCGACGAGCGTGGCGTCCTCGCGGACGAACACGTCGTAGAGCTTCGCGAGCATCGCGCCGACGGGCCGGATCACGTCGGCGGCGATCCCCGACTCGAAGGCGAGCCTGCGCCCCTGGAAGTCCTGGAAGCCGACGAGCGGGTCGACGTGCAGCATGCGCATCGCCTCGGGGTCGGTCTCGGCGACCTCCTCGACATCCATGCCGCCCATCCGGGACAGCATCGCCATCGGCTTCTTCGCCGAGCGGTCGAAGACGATCGCCGCGTAGTACTCCTCGTCGATCTCGCTCGCGCTCTCCACGTAGAGCTCGTGGACGGTGAAGCCGCGGATGTCCATGCCGAGGATCGCGCTCGCATGCTCCTCGGCCTCGGCGCGGTCGCCGGCGAGCTTGATCCCGCCCGCCTTGCCACGGCCGCCGATCTGGACCTGCGCCTTGATCACCACCGGGAACCCGAGTTCCTCGGCCGCCTCGACCGCCTCGCGAACGGACGCGGCATGCCGGCCGTCCGGCACGGGCACGCCGTGTTTCTTGAACAGCTGCTTTCCCTGGTATTCGAGGAGGTCCATTCCGGATAGATAGGATGCTCGGCCGCCGGTGCGGCGGCGCACGACCGGCGGCGCACGACCCTATCGAAAGATCAGATGGCCCTACCGAAAGACGTCAAGTTCGTCACCTTCGACTGCTACGGCACCCTCATCGACTGGGAGACCGGCGTCTACGACGCGTTCCAGAAGGAGGCCGACCGTGACGGCTTCACCATCGATCGCGACGCGATGATCCCGCGTTTCATCGAGGTTCAGCGCGAGATCCAGCGCGGGTCGTACGAGCTCTACGCCGAGGTGCTGCGGCGCACGGCGGTGCGGGTGGCCGCCGAGCTCGGCTGGGAGCTCGAGCCCTCGCGCTCGAACTTCCTGCCGAACAGCGTGCCCGCCTGGCCGCCGTTTCGGGAGACGAACGCCCAGCTCGAGCGCTTCGCGAAGAAGTACGAGGTCGGCGTCCTGTCGAACATCGACGACAAGCTGCTCGGCGCCACGCGCAGGCACCTGCGGGTCGACTTCGACCTCGTCGTGACCGCCCAGCAGGTCCGCTCGTACAAGCCCGACCCCGCCCACTTCAAGGAGTGCGCTCGCCGGATCGGCGGGACCAAGAAGAACTGGGTCCACATCGCCTCCGGCTATCCGACCGACGTGGTGCCCTGCCTGCAGTCGAAGGTGCCCGTGATCTGGGTCAACCGGCACGGTGAGGAGGCCGACGGCAAGAAGCCCGACGCCGAGGTTCGCACCTTCCGCGACGCGGGCAAGCTGCTGAACGCCGCCTAGCCTCGATTTGCGGGCAGTCTCCCTCACCGAGAGCGCCCTGCTGATAACGAGCGCCTTTTGGCAGACGAATGCCGTGGCGCTGCGGGCCGGCGGCGAGGCGATCCTGATCGACTCGCCCTACCTGCCGGAGGAGCTCGATGCACTACCCGGCGTGCTCGCCGGTGCGGGCTACGAGCCCGACGGCCTGATCGCCACCCATGGCGACTTCGACCATCTGCTCGGGCGCGTCGCCTACCCCGGCATGGCGCTCGGGGTGGGGGAGTCGACCGCGCTCCGCTTCCGCGGTTCGCCCGGCGAGGCTCAGCGGCAGCTGCGCCACTACGACCAGGACTTCTACATCGTGCGCGCCGCGCCGCTCGCGCTCGGACAGGTCCAGGCGCTGCCGGTGCCTGGCCGGCTCGACCTCGGCAACGGACCCGACGCGATCGAGATCGAGCTGCACGCCGCCGAGGGGCACACGCCGGATGGAATGGCTCTCTTCGCCCGCCCGCTCGGCGTGCTGATGGTCGGCGACTACCTCTCCTCGGTCGAGATCCCCTGGATCCACGGGTCGCTGCCGGAGTACCGCTCGACGCTGCGCCGGCTGCGGCCGCTCGTCGAGGCTGCGGAGGTGATCGTCCCCGGCCACGGTCCCGCGCACACGAGCGAGACCGCGCTGCGGCTGATCGACGAGGACGAGGCCTACCTGGACGCGCTCGAGGCGGGCGAGGAGAAGCCGCCCCTGCCGGCCGGCCGCGACTCGCACGCCCAGCGCCAGATTCACAGCGAGAACCGCCGGCAGGTCGGCGCCGCCTAGCTGCGTCGCTCGATCACGAGCTTGCGCTCCGGTGCCTGAACCGCCTCCGGAGCCTCCTCCCAGTCCACTACGCGGCTCGTGACGGCCTCGGGGTGGAGCCGGCCCTCCAGCACCAGCTCGAGGATGGCCGGGATCGCCGGCCGCGCCTGGGCGCGCCCGATGTGGAAGCTGACGCCGTTCGTGTACATCTCGAGCAACGGCAGCGCCGTCTCCGCCTCGTAGATGATCCCGACGCTCGTGCAGTCGCCGCCCGGCTCGGTCGAGCGCAGCGCGCACAGGAGGCTCTCGCGCGTCGCGCCGGCGTCGACGGTGATCGGGTACGACCCGAGCCGTTCCGGCAGCGGGCCCTCGTGCACGTGCGCGCCGAGCTGTTCGGCCACCCGCAGACGCGCCTCGTCGGTGTCGAGATAGGTCACGCGGCCGGCGCCGTGTGCCCGCGCGGCATCGACGGCGTAGAGGCCGATGCTCGGCGCGCCGCCGCCGACGATCAGGACGTCCGCACCCGGGCGCCGCTCGAGCGGATGCGCGACGGTACGCCAGCCGTCGGGCACGTTGTCGCTCACGCTGGCGACGGTGGCGGGTGCGAGCTCGTCGGGAATCGGGACGAGCATGTGATCCGCGAACGGCACGCGTACGAGGTCCGACAGGGCGCCGCCCCAATCGCCGCCGAACAGCCCGAAGCCGAACATGGAGCGCTCCGGGACCGTCAGGCAGTCACCGGTCTGGCCGCGCAGGCAGCGTTCGCACGCGCCGCACGAGATCTGGAACGGCACCACCGCGCGCGTCCCCACCTCGAGCTCGGTCATGTCGCCCGCGTGGACGATCTCTGCGACGAACTCGTGCCCGAGCGCGATCGGCCCCGGGATCGGCGCCTTGCCGCTGACGATCGGGTAGTCGAGGTCGCAGAGCGCGACGGCCAGCGGGCGCACGATCGCGTCGTTCGCGTCGCGCAGCACCGGGTCGGGCGTCTCCTGCCACTCGACGCGTCGGTCCTCGGTCATCGTCAGCTGCCTCATGGCGGCATCCTCGCGCATGCCGGTGATCGAGCATCGTTCGGCCTCCGCGGTCGGGGGCCCGTCGGTGGCTGCGCTAGAACACACCCGTGAGCACCTTCGTCCTGATCCCCGGCGCCGGCGGTGTCGCCTGGTACTGGCATCGAGTGGTCCCGCTGCTCGAGGACGCTGGACACGATGCGGTCGCCGTCGACCTACCCGGGGACGACGAGAGCACGGGCCTCCGCGAGTACACGCGCCTCGTGCTCGACGCGATCGGCGATCGCGACGACGCGGTGCTGGTGGCGCAATCGCTCGGCGCCTTCACTGCCCCGCTCGTGGCGGCCCGCACCCAACTCACGCGCCTCGTGCTCGTCAACGCGATGATCCCCGCGCCCGGCGAGACCCCCGGTGAGTGGTGGGGCAGGACGGGGTCCGAGCCCGCGCGCGTGGCGGCCGCGGAGCGCGGCGGCTACAGCCGGGAGTTCGACCTCGAGACCTACTTCCTTCACGACGTGCCGCCCGAGGTCGCCGCGGCCGGCGAACCCCACCAGCGGCAAGAGGCGGATGCCGTGTTCGGCTCGGTGTGCGACTTCGAGGCATGGCCGACGGTCCCGATCCAGGCCGTGGCCGGGGAGTCCGACCGCTTCTTCCCGGTCGACTTCCAGCGACAGCTCGCGCATGATCGCCTCGGGATCGAGGCGGACGTGCTGCCCGGCGGTCACCTCATGGCGCTCTCGCAGCCGGCGGCGCTGGCGGACTACCTCTCCTACGACACGCGGTAGCGCACGTGCGTCACGGCCGGCGACTCGAGTGCCTGGATCGGGTCGAGCTTCACGTCGGCGCCGTCGAGGTTGTCGAACAGGCGGACACCGCCGCCGAGCAGCACCGGCGCGATGTGTATGAGGAGCTCGTCCAGCAGCCCTGCGCGCAGGTACTGCTGCACGGCACTGCCCCCGCCGGCGACCTGGACGTCCTTGTCGCCGGCCGCGCTGCGGGCCTGCTCGAGCGCCGACTCGGGGCCGTCCGTGACGAAGGTGAAGGTGGTGTCGCTGAGCGTCAGCGGCTCGCGCTCGTGGTGGGTGAGGACGAACACGGCCTTGTGGAAGGGCGGGTCGTCGCCCCACCAGCCCCGCCAGGGGTCGTCGCCCCAGGGGCCGGGGCCGGGACCGAACATGTTCCGGCCCATGATCACGGCGCCGCTGCGGGCGACGCCCTCCTTGATCAGATCGTCGTCCACACCCGTGCGGCCGCCCGACTCGCCGTGGCTCTCGCGCCAGCCGGCAAGGTCGAAAACCCACTCATGGAGCCCCTCGCCGCCCTCGCCGAGCGGGTGCTCGACGCTCATGTTCGGGCCCGCGACGAAGCCGTCTACGGACATGCTGATCTCGCAGTAGAGCCGGGACATCAGTGCTTCCTCCGATCGTGGTCTGGACTCTAGGACGCCGGAGGGCGGCCGAATTCATCGGCCTCTCACGAGCCCGCCGTCCGGAGCGCCCGCGACGGCTCGCGGGCACCGAGCGCGAAGCGCGGCTCGGGCTCCGCCTCGCCGCGCAGCACGGCGGCCACCCGCTCGGCCAGTGCGGGGCCGTGCTTGTAGCCGTGGCCCGAGCCCCCGCCGAGCAGCCAGACGCGCTCGTGCCGCGGGTGGCGGGCGAACAGGAAGCTGCCGTCGGCGGTCAGCGAGTAGTGGCAGACCGGGGCGGAGCGCAGCGGCGCCCCCGCGAGCGCGGGGAAGCGCCGGGCCAGGTACTCGGCCGAGCGCGCCACGCCGGCGTCGGAGGCACGCTCGGGGCGCGCGTCCGGGTCGACCTCGTCTCCCTCGCGGTCGTTCGAGACCTTCATCCCGTGCGGTTCGACGAGCCCGTGCCCGTAGAAGGAGCTGTCGAAGTCGAGCCACCCGGGCACGCCCGGGGTGGTCCACTCGGAGGAGACGTCGAAGAGGCACACGTCCTGCTGCGTGATCCGCAGGGGGACGAGCTCCGGGAAGATCCGGGCGAGCCAGGCCCCGCATGCCCAGACCACGTGGTCGGCCTCGAGCCGGCGCCCGTCCGGCAGCGATGCGGCGGCGCCGGCGGGCGCTGCGAGCGCCCGGACGACCTTCAGGCCTCGCCGGCGCGCCCGCGCAACGAGCGCCCGCACCCCGTCACCCGCGCGCAGCACACCCGCCTCGGTCTCGAGCAGGCCGAAGGCGATGTCGCCGGCCTCGAGACTCGGAAAGAGCCGCGCCGTCTCCTCCGGCGTCAGCCGCTCCACCGGAATGCCGACGGCGCGCAGCGTCGCCTCGCTCTGGTTCTCCCAGCCACCGTCGTCGTGTGCGAGCCAGACGGCGCCGGCCTCGATCAGGACCCCGGCGCCGAGCTCCCGCCACAGCTCGAGCGACCTATACGCAAGTTCTGTGTAAAAACGATCCGCGCCGTGGGAATAGCGCAGCATGCGTGTCTCGCCGCCGGACTCGGAACGCGGGTCGCCAGGCTCGAAGGCGTCCACGAGCGTGACTTCCCAGCCGTCGCTCACGAGCCGGTCGGCGAGCGCCGACCCGAAGATCCCGCCTCCGACGACGAGCGCGGAGGGCACCGGCCTATTGGATTACCGCGATGGTGTCGCCCGTGGCGACCGCGCCGCCCTCGGCGACAGCCAGCTCCTCGACGGTGCCGGCGCTCGGCGCCGTGATCTCGTTCTCCATCTTCATGGCCTCGATCACGCAGACGAGCGCACCCTCGTCGACCTGAGCGCCCTTCTCGACCGCGACCTTGAGCACGGTGCCCTGAAGAGGCGAGACGATCGTGCCCGGCGCTCCGCCCGAGGCGTCGCTCTTGCGCTCGCGCCGCGGCGCCTTCCTCATCGCTCCGCCGGCGGGCGCCGCGCCGTTCGGGGCCGGTGGCTCGCCGATTACCTTCACGTCGAAGCGGCGGCCCGAGACCTCGATCGCGTAATCGCGCTCGACCCGCTCCGGCTCGTCCTCGTCCTTCTTCTGCGGCTTGGGGAAGGAGAGCTGCTCCAGCCACTTCTTGTCCTCGACGAGATCGCGGCAGGTGCCTCCGGCCGCCCACTGCTCGCTCGCGATCAGCGCCTTGTGGAAGGGGATGAGCGTCTTCAGGTCGCCGATCTCGTACTCGCCGAGCGCGCGCAGCATGCGCCTGGTCGATGCGTCGCGGTCGATGTCCCAGACGACCAGCTTGGCGATCATCGGGTCGTACAGCGGCAGGACCTCGTAGCCCTCCTCGGCGCCGGAGTCGACGCGCACGAACGGCCCCGCCGGCTCGATGTAGGAGCCGATCCGCCCCGGCGCGGGCGCGAAGTTCTTCGATGCGTCCTCGGCGTTGATGCGGCACTCGATCGCGTGGCCGCGCAGCACCACGTCGTCCTGGCTGTAGCCGAGCGGCTCGCCGGCGGCGATCTTGACCTGCTCGCGGACGATGTCGATGCCGGTGACCATCTCGGTGACGCAGTGCTCGACCTGGACGCGCGTGTTCATCTCGAGGAAGAAGTACTCGCCGTCCTGGAGCAGGCCCTCGATCGTCCCGGCCCCGCGGTAGCCGACTGCCTGGGCCGCCTCGGTGCCGATCTTGCCGATCCGCCGGCGCAGCTTGGGATCGACGGCCGGCGCGGGCGACTCCTCGATCAGCTTCTGGTGACGGCGCTGGACCGAGCAGTCGCGCTCGTAGAGATGGATGACGTTGCCGTGCGAGTCGGCGAGCACCTGCACCTCGACGTGACGCGGGTCGGGGAGGTAGCGCTCGACGTAGACGGTCGCGTCCGAGAAGAACTTCTCGCCCTCGCGCGCTGCGCCCTCGAAAGCCTTTTCGAGCTCGTCCTCCGACTCGGCGACGCGGAATCCCTTGCCACCGCCCCCGCCGGCCGCTTTGATCGCGACCGGGTAGCCGACGGATTCCTCGATTACCTTGCGCGCCTCCTCGACGTTCTCGACCGGGTCGGTCGTGCCGGGCACGATCGGGACGCCTGCCTCCTTCATCAGCTCGCGCGCCCGCGTCTTCGAGCCCATCGCGTCGATCGCGTCTGCGGGCGGCCCGATGAAGACGATCCCGGCCTCGTCGCAGGCGCGCGCGAACGCGGCGTTCTCGGCGAGGAAGCCGTAGCCCGGGTGAATCGCCTCGGCGCCCGACCGGCGCGCGACGTCGAGGATCTTCTCGACGACGAGGTAGCTCTCGCCCGCGGGCCCGGGTCCGAGCAGGTAAGCCTCGGCCGCGCGCCGGACGTGCGGGGCGTCGCGATCGGGCTCGGAGTAGACGGCGACGCTCGCCACCCCCAGCTCCTCGAGCGTGCGCATGACGCGGATCGCTATTTCGCCGCGGTTGGCGACGAGTACCTTCTTGAACATCAGGGGCCGGGAGGTTATCGACGGCGCTCCATAATGGGCTGGTGAAGAGGGGCGCCGCAGCGGCCGCCGTGATGGCGGCCTCGCTTGCTCTTGCCGCGCCGGCGGAGGCCGCGCCGCGCTTCGAGCGCTGCGGCGTATTCGGCTTCCAGTGTGCGCGCGTGAGCGTCCCGCTCGACCGCTCCGGTGCGCTCCCCGGACGCGTGTCGCTCTTCGTCAAGCGCATCCATGCTCGCGAGAGCCCGCGCCGCGGAGCACTCGTCGTCCTGGCGGGAGGCCCGGGCCAGTCCGCGACGGACGCGTTCGGCGGCAGCGCGCTGTCGGTGCTCCATCCGGCCTACCGCAACCGCGACCTGATCATCTTCGACCAGCGCGGCACGGGCAGGTCGGGCCTGCTGCGCTGCCGCGCGCTGGAGCGGGCGAACCTGCTCGAGGGCGGTGTCGCCGCGGGCCGTTGTGCGGCGCGGATCGGGCGGCGGCGGGCGCTCTACACGAGCCGCGAGAGCGTCGAGGACATCGAGTCGATCCGGGTCGCCCTCGGCTACGAGCGGATCGCGCTCTTCGGCATCTCGTACGGGACGAAGGTCGCGCTGGGCTACGCGGCCATGCATCCCGGCAACGTCGAGCGGCTCGTGCTCGACTCGGTGGTCGAGGCGGATGGCCCGAACCCGCTCTACCTCGACACGATGGAGGCGGTGCCGCGCGCGCTGCGAACGCTCTGCAGGGCGGGCTGCTCGGCCTTCACCCCCGATCCGGTGGCGGACGTCGCGGCGCTCGTGCGACGGCTGGCGCGCGCGCCGCTGCGCGGGCGCGTCGTGCTCGCGAACGGGGCCGTGCGGCGCTCGCGGCTCGAGCGCGAGGACCTCTTCGTCGTGCTCTTGGCGGGCGACCTCAACCCGGCCGTCCGGGCGGGCTTCCCAGGCGCTGTGCGGGCGGCTCTGGACGGTGACGCGGCTCCGCTCCTGCGCCTGCGCGACCGCGCCTACGCTGTCGACGGCGCCCCGCCGCCTCCGCAGGTGCTCAGCGCGATGCTCTACACGGCGGCGACCTGCGAGGAGACGCCGTTCCCGTGGGCGCGCACGGCGCCGCCCGACCCGGCGGCGAGGCGGGCAGCCGCTGCCGCCGTGGCGGCAGCGCTCCCCGACAGCGCCTTCTTCCCGTTCGACCGCGCCACCGCCGTGAACAACGACCTCGTCGACCTCTGCGGCCGCTGGCCCGCGGCGCCCGCGGCACCCGCCTTCGGGCCGGGCCCGCTGCCGGACGTGCCCGTGCTCCTGCTCGAAGGGGAGGACGACCTGCGGACGCCGGTCGAGAACGCGCGCCGCGTGGCGGCCGGATTCCCGGGGGCGCGCCTCCTGGTGGCCCCCGCGACCGGCCACTCGGCGCTCGGCGGCGACGTGAGCGGGTGCGCCACCGCCGCATTCGGGCGCTTCATGCAGGGTCGCTCGTTCAGCACCACCTGTCCACGAACGGGGCGGGACTTCCTGCCGTCTCCACCGCCACCCGCGGGCATCGGCCGGCTGCCGCGGGCGGCCGGGGTGGAGGGCGTGCGCGGCCGGGTGCTCACGGCGATCTCTCGCACCCTCCATGACCTGGCCTTCGACGCCATCGCGGGGCTGATCATGGAGCCCGGCGTCCGCGACTTCGCGCACGGCGGGGGCCTGCGGGCGGGCAGCTATAGGCTCGACTCGCGCGGCGACCTGCTGCTGCGGCGGCTCGCCTTCGTCCCGGGCCTGCGGCTCGACGGACGCATCCGCAGCTTCATCCGCACCTCGCGCCAGCGCGGGCGAATCCGCATCGAGGGCGGCTCGGGCGTGCCGGACGGCGTCCTCACCATCCGCGCCCGGAGGATCAGCGGAACGCTTGGCGGCCGCCATGTGGCCGCGCGCCTCGACCCGCCGTTCGCGGCCGCGACGGTCCAGGCCGCCGTGGCGCGGCGCGCCGGCTAGCTGCCCCGCGGCGCAAGCCCCGCGAAGAACGTCGCGAGCATCGCCGGGAACAGCTCGTCGTCGACAGCCTCGGGCTCGAGCAGGCGTTCGAGCGCCACCCCGTTCGCCATCGCGAACGTCATCAGCGCCACCTGCCTCGCCGGGATCGCCGGCTCGATCCCGAGCTCGGCCGCGCGCGCCTCGAGCAGCGCCGCGATCCGCTCGCGCAGGCTGCGGTAGCGCTCGACGAGCTCGGCGCGGAAGTCGTCGTTGCGGGCGGCGTAGACGGCGAACTCGAAGAAGAGCCGCTCCCACTCGGGCTCGGCGGCGATCGCGGCGATGAAGTCGCCCCCCGCGCGGCGGGCCTGCTCCTCGATGGTGCCGCCGCCGTGGAGCACGCGGTCGATTTCCGCGAGGCGCTGCGCGAAGCGCTCGTCGAGCATGGCGAGGAAGAGCGCCTCCTTGCTCTCGAAGTTCGCGTAGACGGCGCCCTTCGTGAAGCCCGCCTCCTCCGCGACCAGGTCGAGCGAGGCGCCCTCGAGACCACGCATGGCCGCCACCTTGGCGGCCGAGCGCATGAGCCGTGCCCGAGTGTGGGCCTGGCGCTCCTTGCGCGTGAGCGGAGCGTCGCTCACGCGGCGATCGCGCCAGCGGCCGGCCGGTCCGCGGTGCGAGCGCGCGCCACGATCTCGCCCTCGCGCGACGGCGACATGATGATCGCGCGCCGGACGATCCGCTCGGAGCGCGAGTCGGCCGCCCGCAGGTCGAGCCGGCGCGCGAGTGTCTGCAGCGCGATGCGCATCTCGAGCTGGGCGAAGCTCGCGCCGAGGCAGCGCCGCACGCCGCCGCCGAACGGGATCCAGGTGTACGTCCCGCCCTGGCCCTCGAGGAAGCGCTCGGGCCGGAACGCGTGCGGATCCGGATAGATGTCCGCCCGGCGGTGCATGAGGTAGATGCAGGGCACGAGGTTCACGCCGGCGGGGAGGAGGCGGCCACCGATCTCCATCGGCTCGCGGAGCCGGCGCAGCACGATCGCGATCGGCGGGCGCAAGCGGAGCGTCTCCTTGACGACCGCGTCCGCATACTCGTCGTCGCCCTCGCGCAGCCGCTCGAGCGCGTTCGGATGGCGGACGAGCCGCTCGAGGGCCCAGGCCAGCCCGGTCGCCGTGGTCTCGTGGCCGGCGACCAGCAGCGTCATCAGCTCGTCACGCAACTCCTGGTCCGACATCGGGCTGCCCGCCGTGCGGGAGCGCCCGGGCTCGGCCCGGACCGGAGCGTCGTCTTCTGCGTGGCGCGCCTGGAGGAGCAGCGACATCACGTCGTCGCGCTCCTCGAGCCCGCCCGCCTCGCGGTGCGCCGCGATCTCGTCGTAGATGGCGCTGTCGGCCGGGTCGAGCACGCGCCGCCACATCCCGAGACGGATCACTCGCTGTGGGCCGAGGGCGATGCCGAGCGTGAGGCGACGCGGGTCGGCGCCCCAGCGGAGCAGCTCAGAGAGCGTGGCCCCGAGGCGGGCCTTGCGCTCCTCGTCCTGCACGCCGAAGACCGTGCGCATGATGATCTCGAGGGTCAGCGCCTGCATCAGCGGGCGGGTGGCGAGCGGCTCGCCGAGCGGCCAGGAGGCGATCGCCTCCTCCGTCACCTCGCGCATCGTCTCCGCGTAGCCGCGCAGCCGGTCCCCGTGGAAGGGCGGCAGCATCAACTTGCGCTGGCGCATGTGCGCCGTCTCGTCGAGCAGCAGCACCGAGTTCGAGCCCAGCACCGGCAGCAGGACGACGTTCGCCTCGCCGGCGTGTAGCAGCCGCGGGTCGCCCGTGAACACCTGCTTGATCGAGTCGGGCTCGGTGATGAAGACCCACGTCCCCTCGTTGGCGATCTTGAGCGTGAACGAGTCGCCGTAGCGGCGGCTGCACTCCTCCATGAACGCGGTGGGACGGACGATCCAGCGCAGCGTCTGAAGCGGCTGAGGCGTGCGCGGGCCGGGCGGCAGCTCGGTTTTCACATACCGGAGAGTATCTGAGCTCGCGCGTCTACGCGAGTGCGCGGCCGACGAGCCCGGCGTGCGCCTCGATCTGGCGCGCGAACTCAGGGAAGTCGCGCGCGTAGAGCTGCTGGGGCCCGTCGCAGAGCGCCAGCTCCGGGTCCTCGGCAACCTCGACGATGATGCCGTCGGCACCGACCGCCGCGGCCGCGCGCGACAGCGGCCCCACGAGCCGCCGGTCGCCCGAGGCGTGACTCGGGTCGACGATCACCGGCAGATGAGTGTGCAGCTTCAGCCACGGCACCGCCCCCAGATCGAGCGTGAAGCGCATCGCCGTGTCGAACGTGCGGATGCCGCGCTCGCAGAGGATCACGTCGCCGTTTCCCTCCTTGAGCACGTAGTCCGCCGCCTGCAGCAGCTCGTCGAGGGTCGATGAGAGGCCGCGCTTCAGGAGCACCGGCTTGCCGAGCTTGCCGACCACCTCGAGCAGGCCGTAGTTCTGCATGTTGCGCGCGCCGACCTGGATCACGTCGACCGTCTCGGCGAAGCGGTCGGCCAGCTCGGCGGCCGTCATCTCGCTCACAACGGGGAGGCCGGTCTCGGCACGCACCTCGGCGAGGATGCCGAGCGCCTCGTCGCCGAGCCCCTGGAAGGAGAACGGCGAGGTGCGCGGCTTGAAGGCTCCGCCGCGCAGCATCGACGCGCCCGCGTCGGCGACGACGCGCGCCACCGCGCGCGTCTGCTCGGGCGACTCGACCGTGCAGGGGCCGGCGATCAGGCAGAAGGTCTCCCCGCCGCCCACGCGGCGGCCGTCGACCTCGACGACCGTCGGCGCGTGATGGGAGAGCTCGCTCGAGGCAAGCTTGTACGGCCGCGAGATCGGGATCACCTGGTCGACGCCGGGAAGGCCCTCGAGGCCCATCTCGCGCACGCCCTCGGGATCGCCGATCGCGCCGATCGCGGTGGTCAGCTCGCCGGGCATCACCTTCGCGTGCACGCCGGCGGCCTCGAGCCGCTCGACCACCGCCTCGATCTGAGCCGGGGTCGCCTCCGGTGTCATCACGACCATCACGGCGTCAGCTCCTCCACCGGCTTCGGCGCTGGCTGTGCGCGCGCGTACCTTGCCGCGGCGGCCGTGGCGGCCGCCGCCTTGGCTCGGCTCTCGCGCACCATCGTGACGATCAGCAGGATCACGACGCCCACCGGGAAGGGGATCAGGACCCACGTCGGGATCCCGAGCCCGGCCTTGATGAGGAGCGCCGTGCCGGCGCCGATCAGCACGACCGCGAGCGTCGTCCGCAGCACGGCCGGCTCCACGCGCACGGACCAGTGGCTGCCGAGCCACACGCCGGGCACCGACCCGATCAGGATGTTGCCCGCGAGCCCGAAGTCGACGTTGCCGGCGACGATGTGGGCGAGCCCAGCCGCCCAGAGCAGGATGGCCGCATGGAAGACGTCCGTGCCGACGACTCGCGTCGGGATCAACCGGAATCCGAGGATCAGCCCCACGGCGATCAGCGCGCCGCTGCCGGCGGAGGTCACGCCAAGGACGAAGCCGACGCACACCCCGAGCGTGACGGCGGCGATCTTGTGGCGCCGGTCCATCTCGACCGTCGCGCGCTCGCGCGCGTGCATGCTCTTCAGGAAGGCGCGCACGAGCGTGGCGATGCCCGTCAGCAGCAGCGCTCCGGCGAGGATCGTCAGCAGCAGGTCGTCGAACTCGCGGCCCGCCCAGTCCTCGAGCAGCGAGAGCACGTACACGCCGCCGACCGCCGCGGGCACCGAGCCGAGCGCCATCCAGGTCGACAACTTCAGGTCGACCGTCTTCTGCCGCCAGTGCTTGTAGCCGCCGACCGTCTTCGTGACCGCCGCGTAGGCCAGGTCCGTGCCGATCGCCGTGACCGGCGTGACCCCGAAGACGAGAATCAGCATCGGCGTCATCAGCGACCCGCCGCCGATGCCGGTCATGCCAATAAGGATGCCGACCCCGAGGCCGAAGCCGATGAGGGCGAAGTCCATAGGCGGATGAGCCTAGAGAGCGCCCGGCTAGAGGACCATCCCTGCACCGACGGTGTCGTTCGTCGACTCGTCGATGAGGATGAAGCTGCCCGTCGCGCGGTTGCGCCTGTACTGGTCGACGAACAGGGGCGAGGAGAGCCGCAGCTTGAGGCGGCCGATCTCGTTCAGCTGCAGGCCGCCCGCCTCTTCGTCGCGGTGCAGGGTGTTGACGTCGATCCGGTAGCGGACCTCGTCGATCTTCGCGAGCGCCGTGCGCGTCGTGTGCTTGATGCGGTAACGGCCGCGCGGGGAGAGTGGGCGCTCCGCCATCCAGCAGACCATCGCGTCGATCTCGCGCGCCTCGATCGGGCGGTTGTGGTCGCGGCAGATCATGTCGCCGCGCGAGACGTCGATGTCGTCCTCGAGCCGCAGCGTCACCGACAGCGGCGGGTAGGCCTCGTCCATCTCGCCCTCGTAGCTGTCGATCGCGGCTATCCGGCTCTCACGCCCGGAGGGTAGGACGACCACCTCGTCGCCCGCGCGGAACACCCCCGAGGCGACCTCGCCGGCGTATCCGCGGTAGTCATGATGCTCGTCCGACATCGGCCGGACCACCCACTGGACCGGGAAGCGCGGGTCTTGGAGGTTGCGATCCGAAGCCACGTGCACGTGCTCCAGGTGGTAGAGCAGCGAGGTGCCCTCGTACCAGGGCATTCGCGCCGAGCGCTCGACGACGTTGTCCCCGTGCAGCGCGGAGATCGGGATGAAGGTGAGATCGTGGATGTCGAGCTTCGCGGCCCAGCCCGAGAACTCCGACGTGATCCGCTCGAAGACCTCCTGGTCGAAGTCGACCAGGTCCATCTTGTTGACGCAGACGACGAGGTGCGGGATCCGCAGCAGCGACGCGATGAACGCGTGCCGGCGCGACTGCTCCAGCACGCCCTTGCGCGCGTCCAGGAGGATCAGCGCGAGGTCCGCCGTCGAGGCGCCCGTGACCATGTTGCGCGTGTACTGCTCGTGGCCGGGCGTGTCGGCGATGATGAACTTGCGCCGCGGCGTGTGGAAGTAGCGGTACGCGACGTCGATCGTGATGCCCTGCTCGCGCTCGGCGCGCAGGCCGTCGGTGAGCAGCGCGAGGTTGACGTAGCCGTCGCCGCGCCGCCGGGAGGTCTCCTCGACGTGCTCGAGCTGGTCCTCGAAGATCGACTTCGTGTCGAACAGGAGCCGGCCGATGAGCGTCGACTTGCCGTCGTCGACAGAGCCGGCTGTCGCGAAGCGGACGAGCTCGGACGGTGGGCCCGCCACGGCCGCTCCGTTGGAGGAGACGCTGCTCAGAAGTAGCCCTCCTTCTTGCGGTCCTCCATGGCGGCCTCCGACACGCGGTCGTCGGCGCGCGTCTCGCCGCGCTCGGTGATGCGCGTGGCGGCGATCTCCAGCACGACCTCGTCGAGGCTCGCCGCGGTCGAGCGAACCGCGCCCGTGCAGCTCATGTCGCCAACGGTGCGGAAGCGCACCGACTCCTCGAACGACGTCTCGTTCGGCAGCAGCTCGACGAACTCGGAGGTCGCGTACAGCATGCCGTCACGCTTGAAGACCTCGCGCGTGTGGGCGAAGTAGATCGAGGGCAGATGGATGCCCTCCACGCGGATGTACTCCCAGACGTCGAGCTCGGTCCAGTTCGAGAGCGGGAAGACGCGCACGTGCTCGCCCGGCTTGACGAAGCCGTTGTAGAGGTTCCAGAGCTCGGGGCGCTGGACCTTCGGGTCCCACTGCCCGAAGTCGTCGCGGAAGGAGAGGATGCGCTCCTTCGCGCGGGCCCGCTCCTCGTCGCGGCGGGCGCCGCCGAAGGCGGCCTTGAAGCCGTGCTCCTCGATCGCGTCGAGGAGCGTGACGGACTGGAGCCGGTTGCGCGACGCGCGCGGGCCGCTCTCCTCGACGACGCGGCCGTTGTCGATCGAGTCCTGCACCGACGCGACCACGAGCCGCGCGCCCATGTCCGCGACCATGCGATCGCGGTACTCGAGCACCTCGGGGAAGTTGTGCCCCGTGTCGACGTGCATCACCGGGAACGGCAGCGCCGCCGGCCAGAACGCCTTGCGCGCGAGGTGCAGGAGCACCGCCGAGTCCTTGCCGCCGGAGAAGAGCAGCACGCCGCGCTCGAGCTCGGCCGCCACCTCACGGATCACGTGGATGGCCTCGGCCTCGATCGCCCGCAGGTGTGAAACCTCGTAGTTCATCGCCTCGTCGGGCGGCAGGATACGCGGGAACTCGATCGTGCTCATAGGTGTTGCCTTAAGGGGAAGCGCTCATACGTGAAGACCGCACTCGGTCTTCTGCTGCCCCGCCCAACGGCCCTCGCGGCCGTTGCCGGGCAGCGTGCAGGGAGCGCATCCGATGGATTCATACCCCCTGTCGTGCAGCGGATGGTAGGGCAGATCGTGGTCGGAGACATAGCGCCACACGTCCTCGGAGGTCCATTCCGCGAGCGGATTGACCTTCCATACCCCACGGACGGCGTCCCATTCCACGGTGTCCGCGTCTGCCCGCGTTGGGGACTGCTCGCGCCGGATCCCGGTGATCCAGGCGTCAACGCCGGCCAAGGCGAGGTCGAGCGCCTCGACCTTGCGGGCGCCGCAGCAGTTCGAGGCGCTCCAGGGCGTCCCGTTGGGGGGCCCGGCATCCATGACCTCGATGCCCAGGCCGTAGCGGTCCTCGATCTTGCGCCAGACCTCGTATGTCTCGGGGAAGAGCACGCCGGTGTCGATCGTGAACACGCGTGCCGAGGGCTCGATGCGCATGAGCAGGTCGATGAGCACCGACTCCTCCTTCTGGAAGGAGCAGGCCATGACGAGCCGCGGGTGGTGGCGCTCGATCGCCTGGCTGAGCGTTTCCTGGGCGTCGAGCTCTAGACCGCGCATTCGCCCTCACCCCGGATGACCTGGAAGGGCTCCTTGCGCTGCCAGTCGATGAAGTGATTCATGTTCTCGAGGCTGAACTCGATCGGGAGCGCGAGCGGCTTCGCTTCCTCCTCGAAGCGGGTAGTGCCGACCCGCTCCGCGTAGGCGTTGAACTCCTCGCCGTCCTGGCGCTCGGCCTCGTACATGCGGATCCAGCGCTCGACCGCCTCGGGCACGCGCTTGGCCGCGAGCCGGACCTTCAGGCGGTTGCCGTAGACGACCTCACCGCCCTCGTAGCGGCCGCCGATGTGGGCGACGTAGGCCGGGATCGTGTGCTCGCCGACCTTGATCGACGCGCCGTAGAACCCGATGTTCGCGATGTGGTGCTGGCTGCAGCCGTTGGGGCAGCCGGACATCTTGATGTGGATCCGCCTCGTGAGCGGGTCGTCGATCTTCATCGCCTCGACGCGCTCCATGACGGCGCGGTTGAGGCCCATCGAGCTCGTGATGCCGAGCTTGCACGAGTCCGTGCCCGGGCACGAGACCGTGTCCACGATCGTGCCGGCTCCGGCGCCGCCGAGTCCGAGCTCGTCGAGCGCGCGCCAGACCTCGTAGAGCGACTCGTCGCGTACCCAGCGCAGCAGCAGGTTCTGCTCGACCGTCGTGCGGGCGTAGCCGCCCGAGTAATGGCGCATGATCTGCGCGAGGCCGCGGAACTGCTCCGGCGTCAGGTCTCCGCGCACGACGCGCACCTGCACGCTCGAGAAGCCCTGCTGGCGCTGGGGCTCCACGTTCGAGGCGCGGAACAGCTCGAAGGCCGTGCCGTCGCCGTTCGGCTGGGCGTAGTGGGCGAGCGGCTGCGGCGCGTTCGCCTCCTCGTCGTCCTCGAACAGGAGCGGCGCCGGGTCGAAGTCGCGCTCGGCGACCCAGTCGCCGGCGAGCTCCTCCTCGACCAGATCGCGGAAGGCGTCGATGCCGATCTTGTCGATCAGCACCTTGATGCGCGCGCGGGCGCGGTTCACCCGCAGCCACTCCTGGCGGTCGAAGATGCGGAAAACCGCCTCCGAGACCTTCAGGAAGTCGCCGTTGTCGAGCTCGACGAACTCGTACAGCGTGGGGGCGACGCGCGGCATGATCGAGGTGCCGCCGCCCACGCGCATCTCGACGCCGCGCACGCCATTGCGGACGCGCGGGATGAAGGCGATGTCGTGGATGCCGGTGATCGCGCGGTCCTCGTCGGTCGCCGTGAAGGCGGTCTTGACCTTGCGCGGCATCAGCTGCGTCGTGGGGTGGCGCACGAAGTAGCGCACGTACGCGCCCGCGTAGGGGGTGATGTCGAACAGCTCGCCCTCTGTGATGCCGGCCCACGGGTCGCCGGTGACGTTGCGGACCGTGTTGCCGCAGCCCTCGCGCGAGGACAGGCCGGCGTCGGAGACCTTGCGGATCAGCTCGGCCATGTCGCGCAGCGGGATGTGATGGATCTGGATGTTCTGGCGCGTCGTGATGTGGCCCTTGTCGAGCGGCGCGTACTCCTCGACCACGTCGGCGAACATCTCCATCTGCTCAGGCGTCACGCCGCCCATCGGCAGCTTGATGCGGCACATCTGGACGTCGGCCTGGCGCTGTCCGTAGACGCCCTGCTTCAGCCGGAACCCGATGAACTCGTCCTCGGGCGTGTCGCCCGCGAGGAACTTCTCGGCCTCGTTGTCGAAGTCATCGAACTCGTGCGCGATGATCGGGATGACGTGTCCCGGGACGTTCTCGTAGACCTCGGGATTTTCGAGCGAGCCCTTCCTGCCCTTGCCTCGTTGCTCCTTGGGGGAGGCGCCCGGCTCGGCCGGGCGCGGAGCGTTGCCTTCGTTGAGCTTGGGCTCGATCGAGACGGGTTCCATGGTCGATTCCTCTCCGCTGTGGCCGGGGCGCCGTCTGCAGTCGATGCAAAGTACCAAAACCCGATCGGGTTTTGGTCCTTATCGGCGGTAAGCGTGTCGAGGTTGACCGAAAGAGGGCTAGGCGCTGACGGCTCGCCGGTAGCGGTACACCGACAGCCCTGCGAACACCACGATCAGGCCGACGCACCATGCGACGGCGGCCCACACGTCGTTGTTGGCCGGCCCATCGACCCACAGCGCGCGCAGCGCGTCGACCACCGTTGAGAAGGGGTTCGCCTCTGCGAACGCCTCGAGCCAGGACGGCATCGACTCGGGCGGCACGAACGCCGACGATGCGAACGTCAGCGGGAAGATGAGCATGAAGCCGAGCGCCTGCGCGCCCTCGGCGGAGCTCGTGGTCAGCGCGACGAAGGCAAAGATCCACGAAAACGCGTAGCCGAACAGGATGCAGAGCGCGAAGCCGGCGACGACCTCGAGTGGACTCGACGAGAACGCGAAGCCGACCAGCAGTCCCACCACGACCATCACCGCAATCGAGATCGCGTTGGTGGCGACGTCCGCGAGCGTGCGGCCGCCGAGCACCGCCGAGCGCGCCATCGGGAGCGAGCGGAAGCGGTCGATGAGGCCCTTGCGCAGGTCGTCCGAGAGCCCGATCGCCGTGACGAAGCCGCCGAAGGCCATCGTCTGGATCACGATGCCGGGGATCAGGAAGTCCACGTAGTCGTAGCCCGGCGTCTGGATCGCGCCGCCGAACACGTACACGAACAGCAGCACGAACATGACCGGCTGGATCGTGAACGAGACCCACAGGTCCGGCTGGCGCGGGATCCGCAGCAGGTTGCGCTTGGCGATGACCGCGGTGTCGGAGATGGCGTAGGCGAGCGCGCTCATGCTGCGCGCTCCTCGATGGCGCCCTGCTCCTGCTGCTCCTCGTCCTCCTCGTCCGGCTCGGCGGCGTGGCCCGTGAGCGTGATGAAGACGTCGTCGAGCGTGGGGCGGCGGACGGCGATGTCATCGATCCCTACGCCCGCGCCGTCGAGCCGCCGGACGGCGTCGACGATCGCGCCGCGGCCCCTCCTGAGCGGGAGGGCGAGCACGCCGCCCTCGCACTTGGGCCTGTCGTCGGCAAGCGGGACGAGCGCCTCGATGGCGGCCTCGGTCGAGGCGCCGTGCGCGAGCGTCACCTCGAGCCGCTCGCCGCCCACGCGGTCCTTGAGCTCGTCCGAGGTGCCCTCGGCGATCACCTGGCCGTGGTCGATCACCGCGATCCGGTCGGCCAGACGGTCGGCCTCGTCGAGGTACTGGGTCGTCAGCAACACGGTCGTCCCGGCGGCGACGCGCGCCTCGATCGTCTCCCACAGCGACAGCCGGCTGCGCGGGTCCAGCCCGGTCGTCGGCTCGTCGAGGAAGATGACCGGCGGGCGCGCGACCAGCGCCCCGGCGAGGTCGAGGCGCCGGCGCATGCCGCCCGAGTAGGTCTTGGCGAGCCGACCGCCCGCATCCGCGAGCTCGAAGCGCTCGAGCAGCTGATCCGCTCGCTCGCCCGCGTCGCGGCGGCTCATGTGGTAGAGCCGGCCGACCATCTCGAGGTTCTCGCGTCCGGTCAGGTTCTCGTCGACCGCCGCGTACTGACCGGCGAGGCCGATCTTCGAGCGAAGCTCGGCCGCGTCCTTCACGACGTCGAGCCCGGCGACACGCGCCGAGCCCCCGTCCGGCGGCAGCAGGGTAGTCATGATGCGGACCGCGGTGGTCTTGCCGGCGCCGTTCGGTCCGAGCAATCCGAGCACCGTGCCCGCGGGCGCCTCGAGGTCGATCCCCGCCAGCGCCTGCACATCCTTGAACGATTTTCGTAGATCGGTTACTTCAATCGCGGCGTCAGACATCGACAGGCCACTTTACGAAAAAGAGGGCCGGACCGATCAGCGCGCTCAGCTGCCCCAGCGCACGTCGTCGCCCCAGGGCGACGGCCCGGCGGGG
This sequence comes from uncultured Thermoleophilaceae bacterium, assembly GCA_963734025.1. GTDB lineage: Bacteria > Actinomycetota > Thermoleophilia > Solirubrobacterales > Thermoleophilaceae > JACVRW01. The sequence goes on along the minus strand of CAVTFR010000013.1, from coordinate 59,944 downwards.
TCGCGGCGGGCGCCCTCGAACAGACCTGCCCGGGCCCAGGGGCTGAGCGTCGGCCCGGCGGGCGCCGGCGGGGGAGCGGTGTCGCGCAGGAACTGCTCGATCGCGGCGGCGATCGCGGCCGCCTCCTCGGGCGACGCCGACTGGCGCAGCTCGATGCGCGGGCGTGCCGGGCGCTGCTTGCCGTTCCGCGTCACGGGCCGGATAGCGTAGTCGCCCCGTGCCCGAGATCCCCGTCTTCCCACAGGAGGCCGTGTTCGCCGCGATCTCCCCGGCGGACGCGATAGAGCGCGTGCGCGACGGCTTCGTCGAGTACGCCAGCGGCAGCTGGCAGATGCCGCCCAAGACCTACCTCGACGCGTCGCCGCACGGCGACTTCCGCGCGATGCCGGCGAAGGGCGCCGGGCTCGCGATCCTCAAGTGGGTCACCTCGTTTCCGCGCAACCCGGAGGCCGGACTGCCGGTGGTGATGGGGATGATCTGTGTCTCCTCGGCGGTCGACGGCGAGCCGCTCGCGCTCGTCGACGTGCGCTCGGTCACGGCGCTGCGGACCGGCGCGGTCGCGGCCGTGGCGGCGCAGGAGCTCGCACGCGAGGACGCACGGAGCGTCGGCATCGTCGGCTGCGGGCTGCATGGCGCCTGGGCGGCGCGCTGCCTGGCTGCGGCGGAGTACGGCCCCGGCGTCTGCTTCGACCCCGACCCCGAGGCGGCCGGTGAGCTCGCCGGCGAGCTCGGTTGGGAGGCGGGCGGCCTCGAGGACGCCCTCGCCTGCGACGTCGTTACCTGCGTGACCCCCGGCTCCGAGCTCGTCGTACGGGAGGGCGACCTGCGGCCGGGCCTGCACCTGAACATGCTGGGCGCCGACGGGCCGGGCAAGGCAGAAGCGGAGCCGGAGGCGGTCGCCCGCGCGGAGCTCTTCTGCGACGAGTGGACCCAGGCGAGCCACGGCGGCGAGCTGACGGGCGCGGTCGAGGCGGGGCTCGTGACCCGCGAGCAGGTCACGGAGCTCGGAGCGGTCCTGACCGGCGCTGCCCCGGGGCGCTCCGGACAGGACGCGGTCACGCTCTTCGACTCCACGGGCCTCGCGATCCAGGACCTCGCTCTGTGCCTGGCCCTCGTCAGCGCGCATGCGGCGGGCCGCGTCCCGGCAGCTACCGTGCGGCTCTAGCCGCCTCCCCGATCATCCGATATCTCCTTCATGCGCAAACTCGCACTGCTGCTCGCTGTCGTGTCCATTCCGGTCCTCGTCGCCCTGGGCTGCGGCAGGGACGAAGCCGCCTCGAGCGCCACGTCGCTGGCGCCGGCCGGCTCGCTGGCCTATGGCGAGGTCGACCTCGAGCCGTCCGGCGACCAGCAGCAGGCGATCGAGGCGCTCGTCGCCAAGTTCCCGGGCGAGGGGAGCGCCGCTGAGCGCCTGCGCAGCCTTATCGAGAAAGGGCTGCGCGACTCGGATGCCCCGATCAGCTTCGAGAAGGACGTGGAGCCCTGGCTCGGCGACAGCGCCGCGTTCTTCGTCAGGGGAGCCGAGGGCCAGTCGAGCGCCGCGCTGATCGCGACCACCGACGAGGATGCCTCGCGCGACGCGCTCGAGCAGGCTTTCGAGGGCAAGGCGCGCGAGAAGAGCTACGAGGGTGTCGACTACCTTGCTGACGGCCACGGTGCCGGCGGTGTGGTCGACGGCTTCGTCGTGGTGGGCAACGAGGCCGGCTTCAAGCAGGCGGTCGACACCTCCGAGGGCGGTTCGGGGCTCGACGCCGACGAGCGCTACGAGGAGGCGACCTCTGACATCGCCGAGGACCGGCTCGGTCTCTTCTACATGAACATGCCCGCGTTGCTCGAGACGGTCCAGCGGCAGCCCGGGGCAGAGGCATTCCGGTCGTTCGGCGACCTCTTCAAGGATCCGGTCGTCGCCACCTTCGACGCGGACCGCGACGGTGTGATCTTCGAGGCCGATGCGCCCAGCTCGCTCGCGAGCACACTGCCGTTCTTCGGGGAGGGCAGCGATCTCGTGAACGAGCTGCCCGCCGACTCCTGGCTCGCGCTCGCGCAGCCGGACCTCGGCAAGGTGCTCGACTACTACGTGAAGGCCTTCGGGCAGTCCGTGGGCGGGCGCGACGCGATCGCCGGCCAGTTCAAGGCGGTGACCGGGCTCGACCTCGACCGCGACCTGCTCGGCTGGATGGGCGACTTCGGCGTCTTCGTACGCGGCACGAGCATGGCGGACCTGAACGGTGCCGTGGTCATCGAGACGACCGATCCGGACGCGTCCGCGCGCATGATCGCGCGGCTCCGGCAGCTCGCGAAGAGCCGCCCGGGCTCCGGCACGACGGTCGAGCCGCTCTCGGTGCCCGGCGGGGGCAAGGGCTTCACGCTGCGGGACGACGAGCTGCCCGCGCCGGTCCACATGTTCCAACGCGACGATCGCGTCGTGGTGGCGTACGGCGACGGCGCGGCCGAGGCCGCGCTTGCCCCTGGCGACCGGCTCGGCGACTCGCCCGAGTTCACCGACGCGGCGCAGTCGATCGACGGTTACGCGGTGTCGTTCTACCTGGCGATGGCGCCGCTGCTCGAGCTAGCCGACTCGGCCGCCGCGGGCGACGCCGACTGGAAGAACGCGCGGCCCTACCTGGAGCCGCTGCAGGCGCTGGTGGGCGGGACCGCGGGCGACAACGACGAGCTGCGCTCGGCGTTCAAGATCCTCGTCGAGTAACGGGCCCGTGTTAGTGCCCGCTGCCGGCTGAGCTACCAGCCGTTCTGCCAGGCGATCACGAGCAGGACGATCGCCACCAGCGCGGCCACGACCACGACGACGATGTTGGCGACAATGGCGGCGGGCAGCCAGCGCGGGACCTCGCGGGCCTCGAGCTCCGACGACTCCGGCCGCGCGTGCCGCTCGCCCGGCTCCGGGCCTCCGCCATGGATCGCCGCCGTGAGCGTGCCCGTGATGAAGCGGTTGAGGCTGAGGCCCTCGCGCTCCGCCGCCTCGGCCAGGTCGTCGTGCAGGGTGCGCGGCATGCGCAGCAGCAGCCGGCCGCTGTGTCCGCTCTGTTTGGCGGCTTGCTGCGCGGCCGCCGCCGGTGCGGGCTCTTCGGGTGGCTGCTGGGCGGCCGCCTCGCCGTTCGCCGCACGCTGCAGGCCGTCCTCCTCGAGCTCGTTGCGCAGCTTCGCGAGTGCGGCTCGCGTGCGCCGGCCCAGTTGGCTCTCGGAGATGCCGAGCCGGCCTGCCACGTCCTTGCGGTCGAGGTCCTCGACGAAGCGCAGGAAGACGATCTCGCGCTCCTGGTCGTCGAGCGCCTCGAACGCGCCGGCCAGCACGACCCGGTCCTCGGACACGTAGGCGCGAGGGTCGGGCACGTAGTCGGCGCCGCGCTCGGGCGACGGGGCGCGCAGGGCCGCCTCGAGCTCCGCCACTTCGGCGGTGGAGACGCCGACGGCGTCGGCGAGCTCGTTGTCGCTCGGATTGCGGCCGAGTCGCCGCGTCAGGCGCTCGCGCTCCTTCAGGACGCGCCCCGCCGCGTCGTGAAGCGGCCGTGGGAGGCGGACCAGCGCGCCGCGGTCACGGATGTAGCGCTTCATCTCACCGGCGACCGTCGGGACGGCGAACGCGGCGAACTCCTCACTGCGCTGCGGGTTGTAGCGCTCGATCGCGTTGAGGAGCCCGATCGAGCCGGCCTGGATCAGGTCGTCGAACTCCGCGCCCGGGCCTCGGTAACGGCGCGCCAGCGTCTCGACGAGCGGGAGGTAGAGCTGCACCAGTCGGTCGCGGGCACGGGCGTCGCCCTGCTCGCGATACGCGACCAGCAGGCGGCTTGTAGCCGTTTCTCGTACTTCCCGATCCCGCCTGGGCGCCGGTCTCACCTCCTGGCTGGCCTTCCAGGGCTGATATCAGGCGGACCATAACCGGTATCACCGCTTGGGAAAGCGGTTCTCCGGTGACCGCCCGTACGCAGCCGGGGGGTACTTGGCAGGTGTAAGGGTCGCATCGCCCTCCTTAGCGTCCACGACCTTCGCTTCAACCGGCGCGACGCCGCGGTCCCAGGCCGCGACCCCGCCCCCAAGCAGCCCGGCCGGCTCCGCTCCGACGGCGACCCGGAGTGGTGGCCGGTCGGGCCGCCCCCGCGGGCCATGGGGCTTGCAGCCGCGGCCTCCTGCTGGCCGCCCTGGTCGGCGCCCTGGCGCTCGTGCCGCCGCCGCCGGCGGGCGAGTCCGCGCGGTCCAGAAGACGCTTTCCTCTCTGCTCAGCTCGTCAAGGCTCGAACGGCCTGGTTAGGGCCGGCGCGCTCCCCAACGCACTCGCCGGGACCCAACGGCCCCGGCGTGAACACCAACTCAGGAGAAACGATGAAAAGCGTCCCCTCGCGTTGGCGATCAGCGGGCTGGTGCTCGGCATTGGAGCCGGGCCCGCCACTCTCCGGCCGGACGGCCGGACAGTTCGCCGGATCGGTCCAGTCCGCGGAATCCAACGCGACTTCCACGCAGTACAACCCAACACCAACATCAACGTCCGAGTGCTGAGCCCGGGCGATGACGGCGACGTGTTGCAGGAGAACAACTCATACGCCGACGCCGAGGCCACGAACGACAACGACACGAGGCAGGACATCGACCAGACGCAGAGCTCCCATAGCTGCGGCTGCTCGGCCGGCGACCTGATTCAGGCCGCGGGCCAGTCCGCGTTCAGCTGGCAGGAACAACGCCTTCTCCCAGCGCCTGTTCAGCTGGGGCGACGGCGGCGGGCTCAGCCAGTCGAACAACTCCTAGGCGGGCGCGTAGTCGAAGAACGAGAACAATTTGGACCAGTACCTCGACCAGACTCAGGGCTGACCTTCAGCGCCTGAGCATGTCCAAGACGAGCTGAGCTGAGCAAAACGAGGTGGCTGCCGGCCCGGACGCGGGCCGGCGGGCCGCCTCGTTAAGCCCGGCGGCCCGCAGGTACGCAAATTACGCAATTGACTTACGTACGAACCCGGCCTACGTTTGACAGTGGCCCAAATGGCACAACCCTCACCACTCAGGGTCCCAATCTCGAAACTTCTCGTAACCGCCGTTCTGGTCACGGCGGCGTGGGCCACGCCCACGGCGGCCGCGCCGAACGTCTCGACGCCCGCGCCCGACCCGGCGCCCGACCCGGCTCCGGCGCCGGTCCAGCCCGCGCCCGACCCCGTGCCGGCGCCGCAGTCGGCTAGCTCGGCGCCAGCCGGCGGCGACACTTCGGTGCCCTTCACTCAGGCGGCGCCTGCCGAACCGGCCCCCGGTCCTGCGCCCGCCGCCGCTGCCCCCGAGACGACCCCAGCCACCGCGACTGCCGGCCGATGACACGCCGTCCAGCCGGGGCCGCCAGGGGACGCGGCGCAGCGCCAATGGAGGGAAGGCGGCCCCGAGCGAGAAGGCCCGCTCCACGCCTGTGGACTCAGTGAACCCGCTTCCCGTGCTGTCCGGCGTCGGCCCGCTCGTCCAGGGCCTTCGAGACCGAGCCGCCGACGCGGCCCCGCCCATCGCGGTGGCCGCCCTGGCGCTGCTCACACTCGCCCTGACGAGCGGGGCCTTCCTAGTGGTCGCCGCCCGCCGCGCGGGCGCCTGGAGGACTTAGCCGGTGCGGAGAGTCGCGCCGGCGGCTTTGATCGTGGTGGCGCTGCTGCTTGCTGGCGGCGTTCAGTCGAGCGTCGCGGGGCCCACCCCTATCACGGTCGAATGCTCGCCGTCGCCGATCAACTGTCAGGCGTGGTACCGCGGGCAGGTCACGGTCAGATGGATGGTTCCCCAAGCTGACGGGGTCCAGCCCGGGACGTGCATTCGCGGCCCAGACCCTCACGCAGGACACCAAAGGGGACAAGCTGTACTGCATCGCGTGGCAGGGTACATCCGAGGATCCCACCACTGCGAGCATCACTATCCGCATCGACAAGACACCACCCACGGTGACTGCAGCCGTTCCGGCTCGGCCACCCGACTACGGCGGTTGGTTCAACCATCCGGTCTCCTTCTCCTTCACGGGTACTGACGCCGTATCTGGGCGTCGCCGGGTGCGGCGCTGCCGGATATGGAGGCGGGGATGGGTTTGGTGTCCTGGTCTCGGGAACGTGTCAGGACGTCGCGGGGAACGTCGGCAGCGGCTCTTTCCCCCTCAACTACGACTCGACCCCACCGGCCGCGCCTGTCGCCAGCGCGAGGCCGAACGATCACCGAGTTACGCTCAGTTGGGCATCGCCCGCCGACGCCGAGATCATGGAGGTCGCCCGGATGACTGGCACCGGGCTGCCGGCGCTCTTGTTCCGCGGCTCCGCCGGCTCCTACACGGACCGCGGCCTCAAGAACGGCAAGCGGCAGCGCTACCTGATCACTTCGATCGACCGGGCCGGCAACCGCGCTATCGACCGCGCCAGCGCCGTTCCCACGAGCTCACCGCTCCTGAGCCCCGCCAAGGGTGCGCGGCTCGAGAAGCCGCCGCTGCTCGTCTGGGAGTCCGTCAAGCGCGCCACCTACTACAACGTGCAGCTCTATCGCGGCCGCGAGAAGATCCTGAGCCGCTGGCCGCGCAACGAGGAGCTCCAGTTGAGCGAGACGTGGCGCTTCAACGGAACCCGCCGGCGCTTCGAGCCAGGCGTCTACACCTGGTTCGTCTTCCCAGCCTTCGGCGAGCGCTCCGACCGCCGCTTCGGCGAGCTGCTCGGCAAGAGCACCTTCCGCGCTGTCGGCTAGCGCCGGCCTTTCCCCGCGCGCGGGCCTCTCATCGCCAGCTCATCCGCCGCGGAGAGCCTTCCAGTCGATCAACCACCGGAAGGGCGACGCTCATGGGCACCGATACACCTGTTGCCGAGAATGCGGACCGGCTCGACCCGGCGCTTCTGAAGCTCGCGGGCATCGTGTTGGTCGGGGCGGCGGCCGTCCAGCTCGACATAACGATCATCAACGTCGCGATCGGCACTCTGGGGCGCGAGCTGCACGCGGGCCTGTCGACGATCCAATGGGTCTCGACCGGTTACCTGCTCGCCCTCGCGGTGGTGATACCGGTCACCGGGTGGGCGGTGGACCGCTTCGGAAGCAAGCGAATGTGGATGCTGTCGCTCACGCTGTTTCTGGGCGGCTCCGTCTTGTGTGGCCTTGCCTGGTCGGCCGGGAGCCTGATCGCGTTCCGGGTGGTGCAGGGCATCGGCGGGGGCATGACGTTTCCGCTGCTCCAGACGATCGTGGCCCAGGCGGCCGGGCCGCGTCGGCTGGGCCGGCTCACATCGGCCATCGCCGTGCCCGCGCTCGTCGCCCCGATCGTGGGGCCGGTAGTCGGCGGCCTGATCCTCGACAGCCTCAGCTGGCGCTGGATCTTCTTCGTCAACGTACCCGTCTGCGCGATCGCCCTGCTGCTGGCCTGGCGTTACATGCCGGCGCCGCAGGAGCGCGGCGACCACCCGCTCGACGTGCTCGGATTGGCGCTGCTGTCGCCTGGGCTTGCCGCGGTGGTCTACGGCCTGTCCGAGGCCGGCGCTCACGGAGGCTTCGGGCACGTCCAGGTCATCGCCCCGGTGGCGATCGGCACTGCGCTCCTCGTCGGCTTTGCGGTGCACGCACTGCGGACGAGGATCGAGCCGCTCATCGACCTCGGCCTCTTCCGGTCACGCTCCTTCACGGCCTCGGCCGGCCTCATGTTCCTCGCCGGGCTCTCGATCTTCGGCGCGCTGCTTCTCCTCCCGCTCTACTACCAGCAGGTGCGCGGCCAGAGCCCGCTCGACGCCGGCCTGCTGCTCGCCCCGCAGGGCCTTGGGATGATGATCGCGCTCCCGATCGTCGGCACGCTCGTGGACAGGGTGAGTCCGAGGCCGATCGTGCTGGTGGGCATGGTGCTGGCGACGCTGGGAACGATCCCCTACGCCCAGGTCGGCGCCGGAACGAGTGAGCTTGCGCTCGGCGCCGCGCTGGTGATTCGAGGAGCCGGCCTCGGCGCCGTGTTCGTCCCGGCGATGACCGTTGCCTATCGCGGACTTCGCCGCGAGGCGATTCCCCGAGCGACCAGTGCGGTGCGCATCTTCCAGCAGATCGGCGCCTCGTTTGGAACCGCGGTGCTCGCGGTGATTCTTCAACAGCAGAGCACCGCGCACGCCGCAGGCGGCAGCGCCGGGTTGGCTGCGGCGTTCGGCACCACCTTCCGGTGGACCGTCGGCTTCACCGCGCTCGCGTTCGTCCCGGCGCTGCTCATGCCCACGGAGAGCGCACGCGCCATAGCTGACGTCGAGTCCGAGCCCCAACTGGCCGTGGGGCGATGATCGTCATCGGTGGTGTGAGCGAAACGGCTGCGGTCGTCGCCCTCAGAAGTGGCGGCGCGGACGCGCTGTTCGGGGCCCTGGTGGTGGTCGCCCTGCTGGCGCTGGCGCGCAAGGTGATTCGGCTGGCCGCCGGATCGGAGCCTGATGAGTGCGATCCTCCACCGGCCTCACCGGGTTAGCCGCCGCTCGGCCCAGGGCCGACATATGGTGTGATCGCTGCATGCGGAGGGTCGCCCGGACGCTCGCGCGGTTGCCGATCCGCCTCCGGCTCACGCTGGCCTTTACCGGGGTGATCGCGTTGCTGCTGCTCGTGGCCGGCGTCTTCCTCGCGCGTGAGTTCGAAGGTGATCTCGACCGCTCGCTTGCCGATGCTCAACGCGCGCAGGCACAGGACATCGCTGCTTTGGTGCAGGCGGGCGCGGGAGCCGACGCCGTCCTGGCCAGCGGGGAACGCTACGCGCAGGTGTACCTCGCCGACGGCGAGATGCTCGCCTCGACCGGCCCCGCCCGCCGGACCCGGCTACTCGAGCCTGCCGAGTTGCAGCAGGCCCTCCGGCAGCCGCTGACGGTCGAGCGCAGACCCCTCAACGGAACCGACGTGCGCCTGCGAGCCGTGCCCGCCCGCCTGCAGGACGGCGAACGCGGGGTGGTGGTCATCGGCGACTCCCTGAGCGAGCGTGACCACAGCCTCGCTTCCCTCGAGCGGCTGCTCCTGATCGCGCTGCCGCTCGCGTTGCTGGTGGCGGCCTTCGCCGGCTACGAGGTCGCCGGGGCGGCGCTGCGGCCGGTGGAACGCATGCGAAGCCGGGCCGCAGCTATCAGCGAGAGGAACCCCTCCGAGCGACTGCCGGTACCCGAGGCGCGCGACGAGATCGGTGCCCTGGGCCGCACCCTGAACGAGATGCTCGACCGGCTCGAGACCGGCTTGGCACGCGAGCGCCGGCTGGTCAGCGACGCGAGTCACGAGCTGCGTACGCCACTGACCACGATGCGCGCGGAGCTCGAGCTGGCGCTCCGCGGGGAGCGTGATGTGGCCGAGCTGCGCGCGGCGATCGCCTCCGCCCACGAGGAGACCCGGCGCATGTCGAGCCTTGCCGATGACCTGCTCGTGCTTGCCCGCGCCGATCAGGGCCGGCTCCCGCTCGAGGCGGAGCCCACCGCGGCGAGAGAGCTGCTCGCCGCCGCCGCACAGCGCAGCGAGGCCGCATTCACCCAGGCCGGCCGCTCGATTGCCGCGCCCGAAGACGACGCAGGGGCCGTGCTGATCCTGGCCGATCCGAATCGGGTGGCCCAGGCTCTCGACAACCTGATCGCCAACTCGCTCGTGTACGGCGCCGGCGCCGTGGAGCTCACCAGCGTCCGCACCGGGGCGATGGTGGAGCTGCACGTATTGGATCGCGGCGCCGGGTTCAGCGACGAGTTCATCGCCCGCGCCTTCGAGCGCTTCAGCCGCGGCGCCGGCGAGGGGGCACAGGGCACCGGCCTCGGCCTGGCGATCGTCGCGGCCATTGCGCGCGCCCACGGGGGCAGTGTTGCCGCGCGCAATCGGCCGGGTGGCGGCGCCGACGTCTGGCTGACGCTGCCAAAGGCCTGAGGCGCTCGCCGGTCAGTTCGCTGCCCGCAGCCGGTAGCCGGCGCCGCGGACGGTGTCGAAGCTCTCGACACCGAAGGGCCGATCGATCTTCTCGCGGAGGTAGCGGACGTAGACGTCGACCACGTTGGAGCGGTGCTCGTAGTCCATGTCCCACGCCCCCTCGATCAGCTGGTAGCGGGAGAGCACCTCGCCGGGCCTGCGCATGAACACCTCGAGCAGCTGGAACTCCTTGGTCGACAGCTCGATGGGCGTGCCGGCGCGGCGCACCTCCCGGCGGGCCGGGTCGAGCACCAGGTCGCCGACCTCGAGCACTGTCTCTCGTTCGACCGGCCCGCGCCGGTCCAGCGCACGCAGCCGGGCGAGCAGCTCGTCGAAGTCGAAGGGCTTGACGAGATAGTCGTCGGCGCCGGTGTCGAGGCCGGCCACGCGGTCGGCCACGCCGTCGCGGGCCGTGAGCATGAGGATCGGCGTGCGCAGCCCGCCCTCGCGCAGCCGGCGGCAGGTCTCGAAGCCGTCGATCTTCGGCAGGTTGACATCGAGCACGATCACGTCGTAGCCGTTGGCGGGAGCCATCCAGAGCGCGTCCTCGCCGGTCACCGCGACATCGGCCAGCATGCCGCTTTCGCGCAGGCCCTGGCGGATCAGCTTGGCCAGCTTGACCTCGTCTTCCACTACCAGGACGCGCATCCGCCTAAGGATGGCGAGGAGGAGCTGCCGCTGCAACGCACTCATCGTCCTCTCACGCGCTTGTCGTGCAATCGCCCTGTGACCGTACGCCGAAGGAAGATTCCATGAACCAGGCGCTGGTCGGAGTCCGGCGGCGCGCCGACATCGGGCTGCCGGCCAGGGCGGGCGCCGCCTACGGCGTGAAGACGATCGCCCTTGCGCTCATGGCGCTGGTGGCCGCCGTATTGGTGCGCCGGGTCCGGCTATTGCCCCCATGGCTGGGGTGGACCGCCGTCCTGCTCGCCGCGGCGTTGATCGCGTCGGGAGTGGGCCACCTGCTCCTGAACAGTGCGCTGGCCACCGGCGCATGGGCGTTGCTTCCCGTGCTTGTTTTCTGGATATGCGCCGTGGGCGTTGTTCTCGGCCGGACCTCGCCGAGTGGCCGGCGGGAGGTCCGCGGATGACCTCCTCGTCGATCGAGCTGTGGGGCCTTGCCAAGTCATTTCACGACAAGGAGGGGCCGGTCCCCGCCGTGCGCGGGGTCGACCTGTCGGTCGGGCGCGGCGACACGGTCGCTCTGCTCGGGCCGAACGGCGCCGGGAAGTCGACGACGCTGGACATGCTGCTGGGCCTGACGGAACCTGACGCCGGCCGCGTGTCGATCTTCGGGAACGACCCTCACACGGCCATCGCCGCCGGCGAGGTGGGCGCGATGCTGCAGACGGGCGGCCTGATCGGCGACCTCTCGGTGCGCGAGCTCGTGTCGATGATGGCCTCCCTGTATTCGCGGCCGCTCGAGATCGATGAGGTGCTGGAGCTCACCGGCACCGAGGAGTTCGCCGGGCAGCGCACACAGAAGCTGTCGGGCGGGCAGACCCAGCGCGTGCGGCTCGCCCTCGCGCTCGTCAGTGACCCCGAGCTGCTCGTGCTCGACGAGCCCACGGTGGCACTCGACGTCGGGGCACGGCGCAGCTTCTGGGCCGCAATGCGCTCCTTCGCCGCTGCCGGCAAGACCGTGATCTTCGCGACCCACTACCTGGAGGAGGCCGACGCCTATGCCGACCGGGTGATTCTGATGGCCCGCGGCGAGGTGGTGGCCGACGGGCCGACGACGGAGATCAAGGCGAGGGTCGGCGCGCGCACCATTCGAGCGACGCTGCCGGACGCCGACGAGGCGGAACTGGCTGAGCTGCCGGGCGTCAACAGGGCCGAGCGCCACGGCGAGACCGTGATCCTCACAGGGCCGGACTCCGACGCCGCCATCCGTGCGCTGCTCGCGCGCTACGACGACGCGCGGGACATCGAGATAGCCGGCGCGGATCTCGAGCAGGCGTTCCTGGCGCTCACAAGCGACCGGCCCGATCAGCAGGTCCAAGAGGAGGTACCGGCATGACGTACGCCGTCTACACCCGCTACGAGATGCTGCGGGCGATCCGCAACCGGCGCGTCCTCATCTTCGCGCTCGCCTTTCCGCTGATTCTCTACCTCGCGATCGTCGGTCCGAGCCGCAACGTGAACGACTTCTCGAACACCGGCATCTCCCTGCCGCTGTACTTCATGGTCGGACTAGCCGCCTTCGCGACGATGAACGCGATGCTTGCCAGCGGGGGCCGGATCGCGGCTGACCGGGCCGCCGGCTGGAACCGCCAGCTCCGCGTCAGCCCGCTCCCTCCGTCCGCCTACATCGGGACGAAGGTCTTGACGGGCTACATGCTGGCCGGCCTCAGCATCGTCGCCCTGTACGCCTGCGGCGCGGCGTTCGGCGTGAGCCTCTCGGCGGGTCGCTGGCTGGAGATGACGGGGCTGTTGCTCGTAGGGCTCGTCCCCTTTGCGGCGCTCGGCATCGCGCTTGGCCATCTGCTCAGCCCCGACTCGATCGGGCCCGCCGTGGGCGGCCTCGTCGGTGTGCTGGCGCTGCTCGGCGGAAGCTGGTTCCCGATCAGCGGGCACGGCTTCCTGCACGACCTCGCGCAGGCGCTGCCCTCCTACTGGCTCGTGCAGGCGAGCCACGTGGGGCTCGGCGATGCCGCGTGGGGCGCGCGCGGCTGGCTCGTGATGGGCGCCTGGACCGTGGCGCTCGGGGCGCTCGCGATGCGCGCCTACCGCAAGGACACCGGGCGGGCGGCGTGATCGTTCGCTAGAGCGGGATGTTCCCGTGCTTGCGCTTGGGCGTGTCGACGCGCTTCGTCTGCAGCGTCTCCAGCGCGCGGATCAGGCGAGGGCGCGTCTCGTGGGGGATGATCACGTCGTCGATGTAGCCGCGCTCGGCCGCCGAGTACGGGTTGGCGAAGCGCGCCTTGTAGTCCCCGATCAGCTTCTGGCGGCGCTCCTCGGGGGTGGGCGAGGAGGAGATGTCGCGGCGGTGGATGATGTTGACCGCGCCCTCCGGGCCCATCACCGCGACCTCGGCGGTCGGCCAGGCGAAGTTGAAGTCGGCAAGCATGTGCTTCGAGTTCATGACGTCGTATGCCCCGCCGTAGGCCTTGCGGGTGATAACCGTCAGCTTCGGGACCGTCGCCTCGGTGAACGCGTACAGGAGCTTCGCGCCGTGGCGGATGATGCCGCCCCACTCCTGTGAGGTCCCGGGGAGGAACCCGGGTACGTCGGTGAAGGTCACGAGCGGGATGTTGAAGGCGTCGCAGAAGCGCACGAAGCGCGCCGCTTTCTCCGACGAGGCGATGTCGAGCACGCCGGCGAGCTGGCTCGGCTGGTTGCCCACGACGCCGACCGAGCGCCCGCCGAGGCGCGCGAAGCCCACGATGATGTTGCGCGCGAAGTGCTCCTGCACCTCGAAGAACTCGCCGTTGTCGACGATCAGGTGCACGACCTCGCGCATGTCGTACGGCTTGTTCGGGTTGTCGGGGACGATCGAGTCGAGCGCCGCGTCCATGCGGTCCGGGTCGTCGCCCGTCTCCATGCGCGGGGGCAGCTCGAGGTTGTTCTGCGGCAGGAACGACATGAGGTAGCGGGCGTCCTCGAGGCAGCTCTCCTCGTCGTCGGCCGCGAAATGCGCGACGCCCGACTTGGTGTTGTGCGTCATGGCCCCGCCGAGCTCCTCGAACTCGACCTCCTCGCCCGTGACCGTCTTGATCACGTCGGGGCCGGTGATGAACATGTGCGAGGTCTCCTTGACCATGAAGATGAAGTCGGTCATGGCCGGGGAGTAGACGGCGCCACCCGCGCACGGGCCCATGATCAGCGAGATCTGCGGGATCACGCCCGAGCACTGGACGTTGCGGACGAACACGTCGCCGTAGGCGCCCAGCGAGACGACGCCCTCCTGGATGCGCGCGCCGCCCGAGTCGTTGATGCCGATGACCGGGCAGCCGATGCGCGCCGCCAGGTCCATCACCTTGCACATCTTCTCGCCCATGACCTCGCCGAGCGAACCGCCGAAGACGGTGAAGTCCTGAGAGAAGACCGCCACCGGTCGGCCGTCGATCTTGCCGTGCCCCGTCACGACGGCGTCGCCCCAGGGGCGATTGCCGAGCATGTCGAAGTCGAAGGTTCGGTGGCGAACGAACGTGTCGAGCTCCTGGAAGGAGCCCGGGTCGAGCAGCTTGTCGATCCGCTCACGGGCGGTGAGCTTGCCCTTGGCGTGCTGCTTCTCCTCCGCCTGCGGATTCGTGTGGACGGCCTGCTCGCGAAGCTCCTGGAGCCGGGCGAGCTTCTCTTCGTAGGTCTCGGGCGACTGCTGTCTCATAGGCCCGGCGATCCTATCCGGGGTAGTACGGGAGTCGCCCGCCGGCTTCCTCGACCACCCTCGCGTGCAGCTCGCGCACCACGCCGGGATGGCGATCGGCCACGTTGTGGAGCTCCGCTCGGTCGCGACGGCGGTCGAAGAGGTTCGGATTGCGCATGCGGTTGTCGGCGAAGAAGGTCCAGCGGTCGTTGCGCAGGTAGTGCGAGTTCGCGTAACCGCCGTAGGCGAAGGGGCGCTTCGGCGGCTCGTGGCCGCGGAACAGCTTGGAGAGGTCGACGCCCTCCATCTCCCGTGGCGGGTCGACCCCCGTCATCGACAGCAGCGTCGGGCCGATGTCGTGCGTCGAGGCGCGGTAGGCGCTCGTGCTGCCCGCCCGCCGGCGCGCGGGGTCGACGATCACGAGCGGGACCCTGACGAGCTCGGGGTGGAGGGCTACGGAGATCTTGCCCGTCCAGCCGCGCTCCCCGATGAAGATGCCGTGGTCGCCCACGAGCACGATCACGGTGTCCTGCTCGAGGCCCAGCTCGTAGAGGCGCTCGAGCAGCACGCCGATCCAGCGGTCCGTCATCGTCACCTCGGCGGCGTAAAGCGCGCGCAGCCGCTTCAGGACACGCGGCGCCTCGTCCTCGCCCAGCCAGTTCTCCGCGCGTCCATAGCGCAGCGTCCCGGGCTCGGGCCCGTGCCAGTCGGGATCGCCGTACATGTCGATATAGCGGCGCGGCGGCGTCCAGGGCTCGTGCGGCGCGAACGTGTCGACGACGAGCGCGAACGGTCGCCGCTTGGCGGCCTGGTCGAGCGCGTCGAGGCCCGAGCGGAACACCCGGCCGGCGAAGGTGTCGGCCTCGCTGCGCGCGTGACCGCCGTTGGCGAGGTAGCGGCGCAGGCGGTCGGCCTCCTTCTCGCTCCGCAGCGCCGGGTACATCCAGTGGCGGAGCAGCTCGTCCGAGACGCCCTTGTCCGTGCCGCCGACCTGGCCCCCGCGCCTGAGGAAGACGTCGAACGTGCGGCGAAAGCTCTCGTAGGAGTAGGAGAAGCCGAGGAAGGGGTTGTCGGTGACGTAGCCGGTGAAGTAGCCCGCGCGCCGCAGGACGCTCGTCCAGGCCTGCTGAGGCTCGCGCAGCGGGAACCAGCCGGGCGAGTTCATCAGGCCGCGGTAGTCGTGCCAGCCCCGGAAAGGAAAGCCGCGCCGGCCGCTCAGGATCGCGTTGCGGGCAGGCACCGTCGGCATCGCCTCGGGGACGACGCGCGTGAACGACAGCCCGGCGTCGACGAGCGAGTCCATGCTCGGCGTCTGTGCCCGGTCGCCGTACACGTGGTCCGCCCGGAGCGTGTCGACGATCAGCACCAGGACGTTGGGGCTGCCGCGCGCCCCGGCGCCGCCCCCGAGCGGCACGAACGGGGCGGCGAGTGCAACCGCCGCTCCTCCTATCAGAAGCTCTCGGCGCGTCCTCGGCACGGCGTGGATTCTGCCGCTTTGCGCGGCGGGGTCACCGATACACCGGCAAACGCTTCCCGGCGCGGCGCCGGATGGCCGCGTCCAGCCTGTCGAGCCGCCTGCGGTGGCGGCGCGCGATGTTGTTCTCCTCCTTGGGGTCGCGCTCCAGGTCGTAGAGCCGCCTGCCGACCCCGAAGTTGTTCGCCACATAGGCCCACTCCTGCGTGCGGGCGTAGTGCCAGTTGGCGTACCCGCCGTAGGCGAACTTGCGCCATTCGCGCGGGCGCCTGCCGTGCAGCAGCGGCGAGAGGTCGATGCCGTCCATCCAGTCTCCGCTGCGGACCCCGGCGAGCGAGAGCAGCGTCGGACCGATGTCGTGCGTTTGTGCGAGGTAGCTCGTCTTGCGCGGCTTCGCACGCGGGTCGACGATGATGAGCGGCACGTGGATCAGCTCCGGGTGGAGGATCGAGGAGATCTTCCCGGTCCAGCCGTGCTCGCCCAGTAGATGGCCGTGGTCGGCGACCAGCACGATGACCGTGTTCGACTCGAGCGCCAGCTCGCGCAGCCGTCCGATCAGGAAGCCGATCCAGTGGTCGGTCATCGTCACCTCGGCCGCGTACAGGGCGCGCATGCGCTCCAGTACGGCGGGTGCCCGCTTGTCCGAGAGCCACTCGCTCACGCGCATGTAGCGGGTGGTTCCGGGCTCGCGGCCACTGTAGGCAGGGTCGCCGTAGAGGTCGACGTACGCGCGCGGCGGGGTCCAGGGCTCGTGCGGCTCGTAGCTGTCGGCGACGATCGCGAACGGCTGCCGCCGCTGTCCGCGCTCGAGCGCTTGGGCCGCCGCGCCGAATACTTTCGCGGCCCACGAGATCGACTCGTCGCGCCAATAGCCGCCGGCCGCGAGGAAGCTGCGCACCCGCTCTGCCACATCCCGGTCACGCTCGAGCTCCGGCACGAGCCAGTGCTGGAAGTCCGCTGTCGAGACAGGCGGGGTCCCTGCGATATGGCCGATCTGCCCGGCGAAGAGCTCGAAGCGGTCGAAGGTCGCGCGGAAGCGCCTGTACTGGCGGGAGCCGCCGATCCAGGGGTTGTCCGTGACGTAGGAGGTCCAATAACCCGCCTTGTGGAGGGCGCTCGTGAACGTCTCGTCCGGCTCCTCGATCGGCGCCCAGCCCGGTGAGTCGAGCAGTTCCGGCCATTCGCGCCACCCCCGAAACGGCCATACCCGCCGGCCCGTGAGGATCGAGCGGCGGGCGGGCACGGTCGGCATTGCCTCCGGGTAGAAGTGGGTGAAGCGAAGGCCGCGGCGGGCCAGGTCGTCCATCGCCGGCGTCTGGGCCCGCCCCCCGTAACAGCCCAGGTGATCCGCTCGCAGCGTGTCGACGATCAAGACCAGGAAGTTCGGCCTGCGCCTCGCGGCAAGGGCGGGCGCGTCCGCGAGCGTGGCGGCCAGGGCAGCCCCGGCGCCGGCCTCGAGGAACTCGCGTCGGGTGGCCGTCATATGGGGATTCTCTGCGCCCGAAGGCGTCACGTCCACTACACCCGGGTGGAGGACCCGGGACCCGCGATCAGGTGGTCAGCCGCGCGAGAAGGGGCGGTGATGCGCGGAGCCGAGCGAGTCGAGTGCGCCGTCAAGGGCGGTCTGGGCCTCGGCGGCGGCTGCGGGCAACGGGTCAGGCTCGGCGGGCTCGGGCGGGCTCGGCTCGACCAGCGGAGGCTCGAGGGCCTCCGATACGACGGGCTCGACCGGCTCCGGCTCGACCGGCTCCGGTTGGACCGGCTCCGGATGCACCGGCAGCGGCAGCGGCACCGGCGCCGGCTCCACGCGGAAGGGCGGCGAGGCGGCCGTGCGCTCCCTGAAGAGCCAGGCCCAAAAGCCGCGCCTGCGCTTCGGGGCGAGGGGCTCGGGCCCGGCGGGCACGGATGCCGCGGGCTCCTCGGCGGGCGGTTCCTCGGCAACCGGCTCTTCGGCAACCGGTTCCTCGGCAACCGGTTCCCCGGCGGCAGGCTCCTCGGCAACCGGTTCCTCGGCAACCGGTTCCTCGGCAACCGGTTCCTCGACGACAGGCTCCTCGACCACCGGTTCCTCCGCCACGCGGTCGGGCGCGGGCGGCTCGGGCTCCAGCTCGGGCAGCTCGGCCGTCAGCGTGACCTTGGTTCCCCAGCCGGCGGGCTCGATAGAGACGGTGCCGCTCGCGTGCTCGCCCTCCCAGGCGACCGTGTGCTCGGGCTCCAGCTTGGTGATCCTGATCTCGCCGAAGGCGTCGAGGTGCCTGGCGAGGCGGTCGACCTCGCTCAGCTCCTCCCACAACTCCGGCGGTGACTTGACGAGGGTTCGCTTCGCGGTCAGATCCGGCATCACGGACCGGTTCGCCCGCGGGCGGAGGTCTCCTTCACCCGCAGCGTTAGTTGCCGACCAAGGCGGCTTGCACGACCGCCGGGATGCGTTCCGCGTAGTCCTGCTGGGACCACCCCGCTTCCCTGAGCAGCACCCACCCGATCGGGTTCAGCTCGTGCGCGAGCCAGTCCGTCGCGCCTGCGACATCCCAGCCGGGAGCGAGCGCGCCGGCCGCGTCCAGCCGCCCCACCAGCTGCCCGGCCAGCTCCTGAAGATGGGCCATGCGGTCCTCCCAGGCGGCCCGCGCGGCGTCGTCGCTGATCTCTGCCGCGAACAGCGCCTGTGCGATCGGGTGGATGTCCTCCCACCAGGCTGCAAGGACTCGGGTGACCGCCGCGAGCCCCTCGACCGGGTCGGGCTCTTCGAGCGCGGCTGCGAGCTGCTCGCCGCGCGGATTCGTCGCGTCGCGCTCGCGAACCATCTGCACGAGCAGGCCGGCGCGCGTGCCGAACTGCACGTACACCGTCTGGCGCGAGACGCCGGCCGCCCTGCCCACGGCGGCCATCGTGAGATCGCCGATCCGGCCCGCCTCGATCATCGCCCAGGCCTCGCGCAGGATGCGCTGCCGTACGACGCTTTCGCCTGACTCCCCCGGCCGGCGCTCGTCCGTGGGCTCCCTGGTTGACACGTGTAAACCGTACCAGTAGTGTGGTGGTTTACACCTGTAAACCTCGTCGCGGCGATATGCGGCGACCTTTCGAGGGAGCGAGATATGAAGCTGATCATCTTCGGGTCGACCGGCGGCACCGGACGCGAGCTCGTCCAGCAGGCGCTGGACCACGGGCATGCCGTGACGGCCTTTGCGCGTGACCCGCGGGCGCTCGACACGCACGACGGCCTGAGGACGGTCGCCGGCGATGCGCTCGACTCCGCGTCAGTCGAGCGCGCAGTGGCCGGACACGAGGCGGTCGTGTGCGCACTCGGCAAGCCGGCCACCGGCCCGGGCCGGCTCCGCTCGGAGGGGACCGCCAACATCGTCCGGGCGATGCAGCGCTCGGGCTCGCGGCGGTTGGTCTGCTTGTCGACGATCGGGATCGAGGAGACGCGCCCGCTGATGGCGCCGCTTTACAGGTACGTGCTGGTTCCGACGCTGCTGCGGCGGACGTTCGCCGAGCACGCTCGTCAGGAGGCTGTCGTCCGTTCCTCCGAGCTCGACTGGACGATCGTCAGGGCGGGCGTGCTGGGCGACGGGCCCCGCACCGGGCGCTACCAGCATGGATTCCCGCCCTCCGACCGCTCCCGCGAGATCGAGATCTCGCGCGCGGACGCGGCGGACTTCATGCTCGGCCAGCTCGCCGAGCCGCGCTACGTGCGCGCGACGCCGAGCCTCTCCTACTGACGGCGGGCCGCGCTACGCCTCGGAGTACTCGCCGAACTCCTCGCGCATCACGCCGCACACCTCTCCGAGCGAGCAGCGGTCCTTGAGCGCGGCGCGCATCGGCTCGAGCAGGTTGTCCGAGCCGCTGCAGGCGCCGCGCAGGTCATCGAGCCGCCTCTGCACGGCGTCATGGTCGCGGTCCTCCTTGAAGGCCTTCAGCCGCTCGGCCTGCTGGCGCTCGGCCTCCGGGTCGACACGGAGGATCTCGACCTCGTCGACCTGGTCGGTCACGTACTCGTTGACGCCGACCACGATGTCCTGCTTCTGGCGGTAGCGCTCCTCGTAGCCCCAGGCGGACTCCTCGACCTCGGCGCGGATGAACGGGATGCACCGCACCGAGCCGCCCATCTCGTCGACCCGGTCGATCAGCGCCTGCGCCGCCTCCTCGATCTCGTCGGTGAGAGCCTCGACGAAGTAGGAGCCCGCAAACGGGTCGACGGTGTCCGCCGCGCCCGCCTCGTGGGCAAGGATCTGCTGCGTCCGCAGCGCGATCCGCGCGGCTGTCTCGCTCGGCAGGGCAAGCGCCTCGTCGAAGCCGTTTGTGTGCAGCGACTGGGTGCCGCCGCACACCGCGGCGAAGCCCTGCAGCGCCACCCGCACGATGTTGTTGTGCGGCTGCTGGGCGGCGAGCGTGACGCCGCCCGTCTGCGTGTGGAAGCGGATCTTCAGCGAGCGCTCGTCCTTCGCGCCGAAGCGCTCGCGCATGATGCGCGCCCACATGCGGCGCGCGGCGCGGAACTTGGCCACCTCTTGGAACACGTTGTTGTGTCCGTTGAAGAAGAAGGCGAGCCGCGGCCCGAACTCGTCGACGGCGAGCCCGGCGTCGAGGGCGGCCTGCACGTAGGCGATCGCGTTGGCGAGCGTGAAGCCGACCTCCTGCACCGCCGAGCAGCCCTTCTCGCGCATGTGGTAGCCGGAGATCGAGATCGTGTTCCACTTCGGGATGCGCTGCGTGGCAGTAGGCGAACAGGTCCGTCGTGAGCCGCATCGCGGGCACGGGCGGATAGATGAAGTTCCCGCGGGCGATGTACTCCTTGAGGATGTCGTTCTGGGTCGTGCCGCGCAGCGCCTCGGCGGGCACGTCCTGCTCCTCGCCGACGAGCTCGTAGAGCAGCAGCAGCGCGGCCGCCGGCGCATTGATCGTCATCGAGGTCGAGACCTGGTCGAGCGGGATGCCGTCGAACACCCGCCGCATGTCGTCGATCGTGTCGATCGCGACGCCGGTGCGGCCGACCTCGCCCATGCAGAGCGGGTCGTCCGAGTCGCGGCCGAGCTGGGTCGGCAGGTCGAACGCCATCGAGAGACCGGTCGAGCCGTGCTCGATCAGGTAGTGGAAGCGCTCGTTCGTCTCCTTGGCGCTCGCGTAGCCCGCGTACTGGCGCATCGTCCACTTGCGGCCGCGGTACATGTCCGGGTGGATGCCGCGCGTGAACGGGTAGGCGCCCGCCTCGCCGAGGCGTTCCTCGAGGCCCGGAGCGACGTCCTCCGCGTCGTACTCGTGCTTGATCTCGATGCCCGAGTCGGTGAAGCGGCGCGGGTCGTCCGGCCCGACGATCGGCGCGATGCTCGGCTTCTGCTCAGGCGCCGTGGCCATGGAAGCCGAAGGATACGGTTAGGAGGGTGAGCGCCCAAGAGACCGCGCCCCGCTCGGACCGCCTCGCCGGCGTCCAGATCGTGCTCCTGCTGCTGGCCGCGATGTGGGTGCTGGAAGTCGTCGACATCGCGCTCGACCACCGGCTCGACGAGTACGGGATCGAGCCGCGCGAGCTCGACGGGCTCGTCGGCGTGGTGGCGGCCCCGTTCCTGCACGCCGACTTCGGTCACCTGATCGCCAACACGATCCCCTTCCTCGCGCTCGGGATCATCATCGGGCTCCAGGGGGTGGCCCGGGTCCTGTGGGTGACCGGCATCGTCATGCTGGTCAGCGGTCTCGGCACCTGGCTCGTGGCGCCGGACAACTCACTCCACATCGGCGCCAGCGGGATCGTCTTCGGCTATGCGACCTACCTGCTCGCCCGCGGGGTGTTCAACCGCGACGTGATCGAGATCGCGATCGGGCTCGGGGTCGCGGCGATCTGGGGCACGGCGCTGCTCGGCGGCCTGGTGCCCCAGGACGGCGTGTCCTGGCAGGGCCACTTCTTCGGCGCCGTCGGCGGCGTGATGGCGGCGCGGGTGTTCGCGCGGCCGCGGGCGCGCGGGGCCTAGCATCTGAGGCATGGAGGTCACCGTCCGCCTGTTCGCCATGCTGCGCGAGCGCGCCGGGGTTCCCGAGCTGACGCTCGAGTTGCCTGAGGGAGCGCGCGTGCGCGACGCGCTCGCATCGCTCGAGGGGATCGCCGACGGCGTCCCGCTCGTGATGGCGGTCAACCGTGAGTACGCGGACGCCGAGCAGGCGCTCGACGCCGGTGACGAGCTCGCTCTGATCCCGCCGGTGAGCGGCGGCGCGGTGGCCGCCACCTGGGCGCGCGTCAGCGCCGCGCCGCTCTCGCTCGACTCGATCGCCGTCCGGGTGCGCGACCCGCGCGCCGGTGCGGTCGTCACGTTCTCCGGCGTGACGCGCGACGTGGAGCGGCTCGAGTACGAGGCCTATGCCGAGATGGCCGAGGAGCGCATGGCGGCAATCGTGGCCGAGGTCGTCGAACGCCACGGTCTGTGCGCGGCCGCTGTCGAGCACCGCATTGGCGACGTGCCGCTCTCCGAGCCGAGCGTGATCGTCGCCGCTTCCGCGCCCCACAGGGCCGAGGCCTTTGCCGGGGCGCGCGAGATCATCGACCGCGTGAAGGCCGAGGCCCCGATCTGGAAGAAGGAGATCGAGGGCGGCGAGGGGCGCTGGGTCGAGGGCAAGGCCCCTAGCTGAAGAAGCGCGCGAGCCGCTCACTCACCACTGCCGGCACCTCCTCCTGGAGGAAGTGCCCGACGCCCGGCAGCACCTCGACCTCGGCGTGGGGCACGTCGCGCTGCACGCGCGCGAACGTCTCGGCGACGTCCGGCAACGGTCGGTCGGCGTCGCCGTAAAGGCACAGGACCGGAATGTCGAGCCGCGGCAGGCCCTCCGCTATCTCGGTGAAGCCCTCCACCGAGAGGCCGATTCCCGCGCCGGCGAGGGCCTCACGGTCGTCGTCTCGCCTGGAACGGGGCGAGGACGCCGGCGAGGGCCTCGGCCGACAGCTGCTCGGGATCGCTCACCCCGAGGTTCATCAGCTCGGTTAGGCCCTCGGGCGAGGTCAGCTCGGCGCGCCGGTCGGGGTCCATCAGGATGGTCACGAACTCGATCACCGAGGGCGAGAACTCCGGATAGAGCAGCGTGTTGAGCAGGGCGAGCCGCGAGACCGTGTCGCGACGACCGAGCGCCCAATGGACGCCGATCGGCCCGCCCAGGTCGTGCACCACGAGGCCCGTCTCCTCGACGCCGAGCTCCTTCATGAGCGCGTCCAGCGCCCGCTCGAAGAGCTCGAACGAGTATCGGATGTCCGGGGGCTTGCTCGAGGCGCCGAAGCCGGGAAGGTCCGGCGCCACCACGCGGTGGCCCGCCGCGGCCAGCGCCGGGGCGATCTCGCGCCAGAGGAAGGAGGACGTCGGCCAGCCGTGCAGCAGCACGATCGCGGGGCCCTCGCCCACGTCCGTGTATGCGACCGTCAGGCCGTCGACCGTGATCGATCTCGAGGCAATCGCGCTCATTGGCCGTGGTCCCTGGGACCCGCTCTGTCGTTACATGGTCCCGGGCCTCGGCGTCGCAGGATCCCGTGCACCGGGAAGGACGCCGCGAGCTCGCGCGAAAAGCGCTCGGCGATGCTCCTTCGACGCCTCTTCGCCCTCTCGCTCGTGCTCATGATCGTCGGCGTGGCCGCCGTTTTGCCGCCCGTGGCCGGCGCGCAGGGGGCGGACTACTACGCCCAGGCCACGCAGCCGCCGCCGGAGCCGGGCGGTGAGCCGCAGCCGGGCACCCCGACCGAGCCCAACGGGCCCACCACTCCGGGCGCACCCGGCGGCGAAGCTCCCGCGGGCGGCGGTGGCCTGCTGCCGCGCACGGGTCTGGGCGCCGGCTGGATCGCGCTGATCGGCGCCGCCCTGCTGCTGCTCGGCATTCGCCTGCGCGTCGTCACGCGCCTCAAGGCGGCGGTGCGGCGCTACGTGACTCCGAGGACCAGGCTGCGCGAATCGCTGGAGGAGCTGCGCGCCGCCGGGCTCGAGGAGGAGCGGCGCCGGGCCGAGCTCGGGCCGCAGGTCGAGCCGAGCACGCCGACGGCGCGCCGCATGGCAGACGTCCACTAGGGGGCGAACTCGCGAGCGGCGTCACCTCCCCCGCCGCCCGCGCCGGCGGAGTTGGAGCCGCCGCCCGCCGGGGCGGCCGGCGCAGGAGGCGCTGCCGGAGCCGCGGGCGCAGCGGCGGGGGCCGGCGCGGACGCGGCGGGACCTCCCGGGGCGAACTCGTTGGCCGGATCGGGTGGCGGCGGTGGCGGCGGGTCGGGCGCGGGCTGCGGCTGAGCGGCGGCAGGTTCCTGCGGCGCGGCCACCGGCTGTGACTCGGGAGGAGCGGGTGCCGGGTCGGCGACCGGCCCGGGTGACGTCTCCACGACCGCCTCCTCCTTGACAGGCGCGGCGTCCACCTGCTGCTGCTCCGCCTGGGCGGGACGGGCGCTGCCGTGGTTCGCGAAGTGATCGACCGCGGTGCCGCCACCGGCGAGGGCGGCGGCCGAGGCCGCCACGGCGGCGAGCTTCTGGCCCACCGCGAGCTCGGTGGCGGCGTGCGCGCGCTCGCTGAGCGCCGCGGTCTTGTGCTGCACGGCGCCGAGCGCGGAGTCGGCCTTCTGCTGGGCGCCGCCGAACGCCGCCTGCAACCGGTCCTGCACGTTCGCGACCGCCGATTCGATGAAGCCGCGCACGCGCCCGTCGCCGTTCGCCGCTCCCGCCGAGGGCAGCAGCCCGGCGACCTTCGCCGGCACCGCGCGGAACTCCTTGAGCGCCGCCCGGCACGCGAGGCAGGTGCGCATGTGCGGTCGCAGCACGGAGAGCTGCTCGGCGCTCGCCTCGCCGTCCGCAAGCGCCGACAGCAGCGGCGCGAGCCGCTCGCACTCGCCGCCGCCCTGAATCGCCGCGACGCGGCGCAGGAACGCCCGCCGGCCCTCGGTCAAGAGGCGGTTCACCTTCGTGTACGACCAGCCGGTCAGCTCGCAGATCTCGCGATACGAGTAGCCCTCCGCCTTCAGCACGAGCGCGCGGATCTCGTGCGGCTTCAGCCTGCGGAGCGCCTCGGCGCCCTGGCTCAGCTTCTCGAGCCGCTCGGCCTGATCGTGCGTGATCGCCGACGGCGTCGGCCGGTCGCTCAGGTGCCCGTCATCGGTGACCGGGGAGTGGCGGTCGCGCTGGCGGCGCAGGGCGAAGGCCTCGTGCTTCACGACTGTCTTCAGCCATGGGATGAGCTCTTCCTCGCGTGTGGTGGGCGCCTTCGTGAGCAGGATCTCGAGCCCGCGCTGGTAGGCGTCCTCGGCGTCCTCGGGCGTCGCCGCGTAGCGGCGCGCGGTGGCGAGGATCTGGGCGCCGTGCCGGCTCGCGAGGCCGAGGGCAGCCTCGTCGATCTCGCCCCGTGCGGGCCGCATCCTTTGCTTCTGCATCTGCACGACGCTCAGCTCGGATGGTGCTACTCCTCGCCCCCGGCGGGTACAGGGAACCTCGCTCGTTGCGAGCTTTTCCTACGAGCGCACGGGCCGCCAGCCGCGCGACTCGAACAACGGCACGAACTCGGCGCCCACGAACAGCCGGTCCTCCGGGCGGTCGATGCGCGTGTACAGCTGCGGCGCCAGCAGGCGGTCGTCGCGGGCGGCCACGTCGATCACCCAGCGCTCGGGCGGCGAGAGCCGCGCGAGGAAGCGCAGCTCGAACGGGAACAGGCGCAGCGGCTCGTCGCCGCCCCAGAGGCCGAGGCTCTGGGAGCGCGCTTCCGCGACGGACGCCCGCTCATCCGCCAGCGGCGGGGCGGCGCCGGGTCGCGGGACGGCCTCGACGAGCGACGGCTGCAGGCGGAAGGGATCGACGTTGGGCCAGATGAAGTAGGGGAGCACCTGGCCCGCCACCAGCAGCCGCTCGTTGTATGAGGGCGGCCGCGGCGGCCGCGGCTGGTCGCGGTTGAGGTAGCAGAGGAGCCGCCCGTAGCCGTCGATCACCTCGCTCGCGAAGGCCATGAAGAAGCGGAAGTCCTCGCGCGTGGCGCCGACCTCCTCGAGGTCGCGCTCGACCTCGCCGCGGAACGCCAGCTTCGCTTCCTCGGCAAAGCGCGCTTGGTTGGCGGCGCAGCCGGGACCGACCCGCTCCTCGAGGTGCTCGCGCAGCTCACGCCGGAGGCGCAGCTCGCCGCTCGCGAACGGGTCGCTGAGGAAGCTCTCCCAGCGCTCGTCGGTCAGCGGGACGAAGGGCCCGCCGGGCCGCTGGTCGACGGCCTCGGTGGCGACCTCGGGGAGCGTCAGGGCCCGCTCAGGCGCGTCCACGCCCAGCAGGCGCACGCCCAGGTTGCCGTCGGCCTCGACGTTCGCGGTGTCGCCGTCGTAGATCTGCTGGCCGGGCGTGCCGCGGCCGTCGCCGCGGCGCCCGAGCAGGGCGAACCCGATGGAGAAGCCCTCGAAGGTCTTGCGGATCGCCTTGGCCATCTGGTCGCGGCACGTTAGCCCGCCGGCGACCCCCGGCCGCGTCCAGTTCGACCGGGTGGACCCCGCGCCGTTCAACATCGACATCGGCACCAGCGAGAACCTGGTCGTCAACGGCGCCGCCGGCAACGACGAGATCAAGGGCTCGAAGGGGCTCGCAGGCCTGATCGACTCGACGTTCAACGGTGACGACGGCAAGGACGACATCAAGGGAACCGACGGCGAGGACGCCCTCTCCGGCGGCAAGGGCGGTGACCTGATCCGTTCCTTCGACCGCGCTGCGGACAGCATCGAGTGCGACTCCGGCTTCGACCTCGCGCTCGTCGACCGGCGCGACACGGTCCGCGGCTGCGAGATCGTCCTGGGCGGCGCGCTCAAGGTGAAGGTCGGCGCCAAGACCGCCAACGTCTCCGGCGGCGCCGCGACGCTGACGCTCCACTGCGTGGCGACCAAGCGCTGCAACGGGCTGGTCTCGCTGCGGCACAAGGGCAAGACCCTCGCGAAGACGACGTTCGCGATGGGCAAGAAGAAGTCGAAGACGGTGCGTCTCAAGCTCAACAAGCGTGGCCTCCGCCTGCTGGCGAATGCCCCGAAGAAGGGCCTGAAGGTGCAGCTGCGCGTCGACGCAAAGGACGCAGCTCGCAACGGCTGGAGGACGAACTCGAGCCTCCGGCTGACGCCCTAGACGTTCCCGCGGGCAAGTCCCCCAACACACCGCAGGAACCAGGAGGCCGTCCGCGCAAGCGGGCGGCCTCCGCTCGTTGCGGCCGCTGTGCCGCTACATTGGCCGCGCCGGTCTGTTTACTTTTCAGGCTCCGACCGGACTAGCTGATGCCAAACGGGCTGATCAAAGAGTTGCGCGAAGTCGAGCCCGTCACGCTGCCCGAACGCGATGTGCGGGCGGGCCGCCCGGTGCTCAGCGGCGTCCTGCGCTTCGACACGGTGCGGGCGCTGGCACGCGTCGTGACGCTCAGCGCTCTGGACCTCGCCGGCCTGTTCCTCGCGATCTACACGGCGCTGCTCGTCAAGGCGGCGATCAGCTCACCCGATCAGGTGGGCCAGATGTGGGGGCAGGCCAAGGAGTACTTCCCGCTCGGCGCGCTGGTGATGCTGCTTTTGTTCGCACGCTCCGGGCTCTATCGCGAGCGCGCACAACGGCCGGGGTCCGCGAGGGTCATCGCCTCTCTCTTCCAGGTGACGCTCGTAGTGCTCATCTTCGCGACGATCGAGGGCGAGAGCTTCCAGTCCTACTACGTCTTCTACGGCTCGCTCTTCTTCGCGCTGATCTACGTGTCGTCGTTCCGCTGGCTGTTTGAAAACGCGAGCGGAGCGGTGCTGCGCGCCGCCGGCTACAGGCGCCGCGCGGTGCTCATCGGCTCGGGGTCGAACATCCAGGCGGTCTCGCACGCGTTGCGCGACAGCCGTGAGATCGAGCCGTACGGCTTCGTCGCCCGCAGCCCGGTGGCGCTGATGGACGGCCTGCGCGACTTCCGCTCGCTCGAGCAGCTCGAGCGCCACTTCGACTCCATCGACGAGGTCCTGATTGCGGACGCCGACTTCCCGCAGGAGGAGGCGGTCGAGCTCGTCGACCGCTGCCACGATCACGGCGTGCGCGTGCGCGTCGCGCCGTCGACGATGGAGATCCTGATGGACCGGGTCGAGTTCGTGCCGGGTCAGGCGCTGCCGCTCTTCGAGCTGAAGCCGCCGGTCTTCGACGGGGTCGACTTCGCCGTCAAGCGGACCTTCGACCTGATCGGCGCGGGACTGCTGCTGTTGGTGCTGTCGCCGGTTCATGGGCATGGCGGCGCTCGCGATCAAGTTGACGTCGCGCGGCCCGGTGCTCTACCGCTCGATGCGACCGGGCATCGGGGGCCGGCCCTTTGCCTGCATGAAATTCCGGACGATGGTGAGCGGCGCCGAGCGGCTCCAGGACGACCTCGAGACCAGCAACGAGCTGAGCGGCGCCATCTTCAAGATCCGCCGCGATCCCCGCGTAACCCGGGTCGGGCGCTTCCTGCGGCGCTGGTCGCTCGACGAGCTGCCCCAGCTCTTCAACGTACTGCGCGGCGAGATGTCGCTCGTCGGCCCGCGCCCGCTGCCGCAGCGCGACTACGACCGCCTCGAGGCCTGGCATCGCAAGCGCTACCTGGTGCTGCCGGGAATGACCGGGCTGTGGCAGGTGTCCGGGCGCTCCGAGCTCGACTTCGACGAGCTCGTACGGCTCGACTTCCTCTACCTCGAGCGCTGGTCGGTCTTCCTCGACCTGACCATCCTGCTCAAGACGATCCCCGCGGTCATCAGGGCGCGGGGGGCGTGGTGAGCGAGCCCTACCGGGCTGACAACCTGCTCGACCGCCTCACGGACGCGGAGACGCTCCAGGTCCACTACGACCAGGAGATGCGCCGCGAGCGGGAGATCCTCGACCGCAGCCTCGCCCTCGATGGCGGCGCGGTGCTCTCGGTTGGCTGCGGCTGGCACCCCGGCCGCCATCTGTTCCCGCGGCCCGGCTTCCAGATGACGGGCGTCGACCTCGATGGGGCCATGATCGCGACGCTGCTGGCGAGCGGCGAGCTCGACGCGGGCCGCGTGGGGCGCGCGGGCGAGCTGCCCTACCCGGACCGTTCCTTCGACGTCGTCCTCTATCGGCTCGTTCTGCACCACATCGCGTACCAGGGGCCGCTGGCGCCGGTCTTCTCCGAGGCCGCCCGGCTGCTGCGTCCGGGCGGCGCGCTCGTGGCTGTGGAGCCGGGCTCGTGGCATCCGGTCGGGGCCGGGCTCTCGCTGGCCAACCGCGCCGGGCTCGGGACCTGGACGCACGGGACGCCGGACGACATCCCGCTCTCGCCGCGCGTGCTCGTGTCCGAGGCGGGCGCGGCCGGTCTCGCTCCGGAGCTCCACGGCCTGACTTACGGCTGGCGGCGCCTGCCGGCGCCCGTCCAGCGCACCATCCACAGGCTCGACCCGCTCGGCTCCCGCCGGCGGGCGGCGCCGTTCGCTCACACGCTGCTCCTGATCGCGCGCGCCTGAGCGATGGCGAGCCGCTACGACGACGAGCTCTGGGAGCTGGTGCCGGAGGAACGCGGCCCGCCGCCCGCCGCCGCTCGCCGAGCTTCGTCCGCGGGCTTGGCCACGCCGAGCGTGCGCTCGACCTCGGGCTGCGGCGACGGGCGTCTGAGCGCGCTCCTCGATGCCGGGCTGCTCACCCTCGCCGACGTGTCAACCGTTGCCCTCGAGCGGGCCCGGCGGCGGCTCCCGCAGGCCCGCGTCGTCGAGCTTTCGCCGGACGCTCCGCTGCCGCTCGAGGACGGCGCTTCGACCTCGTCCTGTGCGCAGAGACGATCGAGCACGTGCGCGACGTCCAGCTCCTTCTGTCCGAGATCCGTCGCGTGCTGAGCCCGGGCGGCCGGCTCGCGCTGACGACGCCCGCCAGCGGTCCGCTCATGCGCCCGCCCGACCCGCTATCACCGCACCTGCGTGCGTTCACGCGGCGCTCGCTGCGGCGGCTGCTCGGACGAGCTCGGCTTCGAGCTCGTGTCGCTGCGGCGCCGCTCGCGGACGCTCTTCGCGCTCGCGACCCGCTAGGGCTGCTGTTGCGCTGCTTGGCGCTGCTCGCGCTTGCGCCCGCAGCGTCTCGAGCTCACGCTGGCGAGCGCGCGCCTCGAGGAAGAGCGTGCGCGCCGAGTTCCAGAACGGATCCAGGTAGAGGGCGCCCTGCAGGTTTGAAGCGCCTCATCGGGCCGGTTCAGCGTGCCGAGCTGGAAGGCCGCCAGCCGATACCAGGTCTGCGGATCCCCGGGGAAGCCGAGCACGGCTCGCTCGAGGGTGTCCCGGGCCGCCGCCTCGTCACCCGACTGGGTCTGTATCGAGGCACGGACGAGCAGCGGCTCGGGGGTCAGCGGATTCAGGTCCTCCGCGTCCTGCGTCTTCGCGATCGCCTCGGGGAAGCGGCCCTGGTCGGCGAGAGCCAGCGCGTCACCCGTGGCGCGGTCGGAGGCCTCCGGCTGCCAGACCGCCCACGCGAGGGCGAGTCCGGCGATCCCGACGCCGACCGCCGCCGCGATGCGGGCCGAGCTCGGGCGCCCGGACGCGGGCGGCCTCCGCGGGCGAGCGCCGACGCCGGTCCGCGGCCGGCCACGTAGCCGGCCGCCACGAGCGCGAGCACGGCAGGCCCGGGGATGAACCAGGTCCAGTCGATCGATCGACTGCAGGCCGAAGGCGACCGCCGCAAGGCACAGAGCCACCAGGGCCGATGCGATCGCCGTTCCAGTCGCGGCGGGGCGCCGGCTCGTCCGCAGCTGGTCCGAAGGGGAGCCGTCGCGGCAGCAGCGCAGTCGCCCGCAGCGCGGCCGCGATCCATGCCACGAGCAGGAGCGTCGTCAGCACCGACCCCGCGATCCCGAGGTCGGCGAGCGTCTGCGGGACGAACCCGTGTGCGTGCGCGGTGACCCCCGGCGTCCGTCCGGTGGCGCAGCCGCGCGACGGCGAAGGCGCCGGCACCCACCCCGACTGCCGGGCGATCGTCGAACACCCTGCCCGCCTCACGCCAGTACTTTCCGCGCGTCGACGAGGAGGCGAAGACGCGGTCGCCGCCCTCGTTGGGCGCGACCTCGGTCTCGCTCGTGAGCTCGCTGACGCGGTCGTCGATGTTTCCGGACAGCGCCACCGACGTGAACGCGACGAGCGGCACCAGGCAGGCCACCGCCACGCGCGACGACGCCCGCCCGCCGACGCATTCGCATCGACACCATCCCGCGCTGCAGCCCGACGTTGATCGCGAAGCCCAGCGACGAGCAGCAGCAGCGTCATCAGGATCGACCAGCAGCCCGAACTCGCCCGCCACCGCCTCCTTTGCCTAGAGCGGCTGGAGGCTCTTCGAGAACGGCGTCCTTGGACAGCGCCCATGCGCCGACCGCGCAGGCAGCGAGCGCCGGCGCGATGATCACCGGAAGGCTTCGCAGGCGGAGGGGCACGATCGCCAGCCACAGAGCCGCGACGATCAGCGCCGCGGCGAGCGCCCCGCGCGACTGCGTCAGCAGGATCGCGAGCACGCACAGGCCGACCGCCGGATAGGCGAGCGCGCGCCCCCAGACGCTGCCGGTTCGCCGCGAGCCGAGCCACAGCGCGAGCGGGATCGCGATCGCCGCGACCGTGCCAACCGCGTTCCAGTACTGGAACGGCGCGCCGATGCGGTTCGAGAGCTCGTTCTCGGCGAGCGCACCCGGGCCAGATCCGAGACGCGAGCGAGTACGCGACCGGCAGCATCGCCCCGAGCAGGACGCCTCCCGCCACGCCGTGCACGGCGCGCGGCGCGAGCCTCGCCCCTGCGATCGCGGCGGCGAACACGACGAGGTAGGAGAGCGTCCGGCCCGCTTCGACGTAGCTCAGCTCGGGGACGACCGACCAGAGCACCGAGAGCGACGTCAGTACGGCCAGCAGCGCGAACGCCACGAGGCTGGTGGCGCCATTCAAAGGCCCGGTCCGGCCCCACAGCACGGCGGCCGCAGATCACGCGCGACCCCCGCCAGGAGCAGGATCAGGACCTCGGTGATCGCTCGTCCTGCCGAGCTCCGTTCCGCCGGCCGCCCCGAAGGAGACCGCCGCGAGGGCGGCGCCGAGTATCAGCGCGAGCGCGCTACCTGCGTTTCGTGAAAGGAACACGCGGGGTTGGAATCTTGTTCAGCAACGGCACCCGGCTCGAGCGCGGGGACGCGCCCCCGCAGCGCGACGAATCCCCCGCCAGCGCCAGCAGGCCGAGTACGATGAGCGCGCCAGCAGCGGCGTCGGCAGCTGGTTGGACGCGCTCGAGAGGTCGAAGAGGCCGTTGGTGCCGGGCTTCGACCGACTCGTCGCCGACCGGACCTCGGGCGCGCTCGGCGCCGGATCCGGATCCACCCCGACGTGATCGCCTCAAGGTCCTCGGCATCCTTCGCGCGCGCGCCCGCCTCGCCCGGGTCCGCCGCGCCCTGCGCCGCCGACGCCCTGGCCGGGGCTTCCGCGCCCCTGGCCCTTGTCCGAGCCGCCGGTGATGGCCGCGCCGATGATCTCCTTGCAGTCGCTGTACTCGGCCAGATCGGTCGGCAGGTTGTCGAGCGCCTTGCGCAGGTCGGAGTTCGAGTACTGGTGGCTGAGTGCGCCGTCGTCGGCGCAGTCGCTGACACCTGCCCAGGGTTCGCCGAGGCTGCGGAAGGCGCAGCAAGCGCCACGAGCGCGGCAAGCAAGAGCAGGTGTCGTACTACTCGGGTCAAAGCAGATTCCCCCTGGGGTTCGGGGCTGTGGTCCGTCGAGCGCCGGCCGGAGGGACCACGGGCCGGGCGAGGCAAAGCTAGCAACAGCCCAGGCGTGATCCACGATATGGCCGATCAGCTGGGTTTCTTGCCCCGGTTCGGTCATGCCTAAACGCTTGCGACCCGGCCCGTCCGCCAAAGTTGCGGCGTGCCACCTCGGGTCGCCATCCTTCCGCCGGTCCCCGTGCCCTACCGCGAGCCCCTCTTCCGAGCGCTCGCCGAGCGCGCCGTGATCGAGGCGCGGGTGATCTATCTCGCGGGCCGCCAGGAAGGCTGGGACCAGCCTCGCGAGTGGTTCGCGCGGCCGCGAGGGCTACCGAAGCGAATTGCTCACGGGCTGGCAGCGGGCGCGGGCCGGACGCAGCCCGTGACCGTGGCACGCGGGCTCGGGGCGGCGCTCAGCCGCATTCGACCCGGCATGCGTTGTGAGCTGGGAGTACGGCCCCGCAACCTGGCGCGCGCTCGCGATGGTGCAGGCGCCGCCGCAGGCCGCTCGTGATCTTCAGCGAGGTGACCCCCTGGAGCGAGGCGGCTCTCTCACGACTGCAATTTCGCGTGCACCGAGCTGCTCGCGCCGCGCGTGGCGGCTTCATCGCAGCGAGCTCGCAGAGCGCCGAGCGGCTCGCCCGGCTGGGCGTCGACCGCGGAACGCGTCGAGGTGGCGCTTCAGAGCGCCGACCTCGAGCCGCTCCTCGCAGCTCGAGCGCGCCGAGCGCCGCCCCGGGGCCCAGTGCGCGTGCTCGTCGTGGGCAGGCTCGTTCCGGACAAGAACCTGCCCCTGCTGCTCGACGCGTTCGCCGAGGCGGGCCTGTCCGGCAACGAGGCCGAGCTCGTGCTGCATGGCGGCGGGCCGCTCGAGGCTGAGCTGACGGGAGCGGGCCGCCCGGCTTGGCGTGCGCCGCCCGGGTGGCCGGCCCCGTGGCTCCCGGCGGGCTGCCGGCCGTCTACGCCGAGGCCGACGCGCTGGCGCTCGTCAGCACCTACGAGCCCTTCGGCGTCACGATGCGCGAGGGCGCGGCGGCCGGCCTTCCGCTCCTCTGCAGCGGCGCGCGGGCGCCGCCGGCGACGTGGCCGTGGAGGGTGAGAACGCCCTGCTCGTGGACCCGGACAGCCGCGCGGAGGTCGTCGCCGCGCTGCGCCGGCTCGTGCGTGAGCCGGAGCTTCGTGACCGGCCTCGCCGCCGGCAGCCGCGCCGTCACGGAGCGCCACCCGCTGAGCGCCGATGCCGAGGCCTGGGAGCGCGCCGTGCTGCGGCTCGCCCGCTAGCCGCTAACCGAGCAGCCGCGGCAGCACGTCCCGCTCGACCGTCTCCTGCACCGCCTCGGGCCGAAGGGCGCAGGCGCTCGAGCGCGCGCGGCGCGATAGGCGCGCACGCGCTCCTCCGGCAGCTCGAACGCGGCCCTGATCGCGGTTCCGAGCGCGGCACCGTCCGGTCGCGGCGCGATCAGCGCCGGGCTCGCCAGCTCGCGCGCCAGCCGCAGCGCCTCGAACGGACCGCCGGAGGGCACGGTCGCGACCAGCGCGCCGTCGGCGAGCGCCTCCAGCGGCGCCTGGCCGAAGTCCTCCCAGCGCGCGCCCGCCGCGTATACGCGGGCGGCTCGGATGCGGGAGCGGAACTCGGCGCCGGCGACCGTGCCGCGCAGTTCCAGGCTCGGCGGCTCGGGGACGCCGTGGCGGCGCAGGTGCGCGCGCGCCCACTCCGGGTCGAGCCCGTACACCTCGAGCCGCGCGTTCGGGAGCGTCCGCGGCGGCCCAGCCCGCCACCAGCACGTCGAGGCCCTTCGCCTTCGGGTCGGGGACGTAGGCAACTGCCACGCGCTCACGCTCGTCACGCGGCCGGCCCGGAGCGCGCGATCGGCGGTGATACGACGACGGCCGGAGCCGACCCGTCGGGCAACTCGTCCAGCGCCGCCTGGCTCAGCGGCAGCGTGAGTCGCGCGCGCCCCAGGCCGCGCCGCTCGAGTGCGTGCAGGAGGGCGTTGCGCGCGCCGGGCCGGTTCATTCGAGCCGGCGCGTCGAGCCGCACCGCGTACGGCATCGGGATGCGCGGCAGCGCCATTGCTGCGGTGGTGGTCGACATCACGATCGCGCGCGGCTCGTGGCGGGCGAGCGCCGTCAGCAGCGCGCGCCGCGCCGCGTGCATCTCGACGACGTCGTTGATCGGATAGCCGCGCCGCAGCCGGCTCGGCCAGCCCGAAGCTGACGCCCACGGCCTCCGCGCGCGACACCCGCCCGCTGCAGCTGCTCGACCAACAGACGGTCGCCGTGGCGCCAGCC
Organism: uncultured Thermoleophilaceae bacterium; assembly: GCA_963734025.1. Classification (GTDB taxonomy): domain Bacteria; phylum Actinomycetota; class Thermoleophilia; order Solirubrobacterales; family Thermoleophilaceae; genus JACVRW01. The sequence continues at coordinate 25,319 of CAVTFR010000013.1, read as the reverse complement.
GAGGGTTGTCCCGAGGGAGACGAGCAGGACGTCGACCCTGGGCACTCAGCCGATGGCCTCTCGCAGGGCGGAGAGATAGCCATCGACCATCGCCTCGCCGCTGAAACGCTCCCGCTGGCGCCGCCGGCCCGCTGCGCCCATCGCCGCCGCCCGGTCGGGATCGGCCGCGAGAGTCACGAGCGCCCGGGTCACGGCCTCGACGTCCCCGGGCTCGACGAGGAAGCCGGTCTCGCCGTCGGCCACCGCCTCGCCCGTCCCGCCGACGTCCGTGGCCACGACGGGGCGCCCCAGCGCCATCGCCTCCAGCACGCTCATCGGCAGCGCCTCGGCCTCGCTCGTCAGGCACACGGCCGCGGCGGCGCGCATCAACTCGAGCGCGTCCGTCGCGCACGCCGAGGAGCTCGACGCCGCTGCCCGCGGCGAGCGTCGTCAGGCGCTCGTCCTCACGGCCCTCGCCCGCGACGTAGCCGCTGATCGCGGCGTTCTCGCGGCGCGCCGCTCGGACCGCCTCGATGAACACGTCGACGCGCTTCTCGGGGCGCAGCCCGGACACGCAGAGCGCCGAGAACGCCTCGTTCTCGAACCCGGGGGAGGGCGAGACGTCGGCGACGTCGGATTCGAAGACGCCGTTCGGCACCACTCTGATGTGCCGGTAGCCGAGCGCCCGGAGCGGCTCGACCTGGCTGTCGCTGACGGCGATGACGGCGTCCACGCGCCGCGTCGCTATCCGCGTGAGCGCCCGCTGATGCGGCCGTCGTGGGACCAGCCTGCCGTTGGCCGTGACCGGCGTGTGTTCGTTGAGCACGTGGACCGCTTCAGCGCGGCGAGCTATCGCCGCGCCGACGAATTGCGCGCTGACGTCTCGCGTCACGACTGCGTCCGGCCGAGTGGCGGCGCAGGCGAGCGCGCGCCGCCAGCCGCCGATGTCGGCTCGGCCGCGCATGTGGATCGACGTGACCGGGACTCCCCGCGCCCGCAGTTGGCCGTAGAACGGCCCCTCCCCCGCGAGGCAGAGGACGCCGGCCTCGATGCCGCGCTCGCGCAGGGCCGGCACGAGCGTTGCCCAGTGACGCTGCGCTCCTCCGGTGCGCATGTCGGGACAGACGAAAAGCAGCCGCACGGCTACCCCGGCGCCCTGCGGTGAACGGCGAGCGTGTCGCCGGCGCGTTCGCTCGGCAGGTAGGGCCGCTCCGACAGGAAGCGCGCCGCCTCCTCCTCGGCCTCGCGGCGCGGGTAGCCGGCCGCGACGGTCCTCGCCTCGTGCCGCACGGGCACCGCGTCGACCACGCCGAGGCGCCAGCCGCGCTCGGCGGCGAGCGCGGCCCAGTGCAGGTCGAGCCCCCAGCCGAAGCGCAGCTCCGGGAACGGCAGCAGTGCCGCCGCCGGCTCGCGCCTGAAGGCCGTGACCGGCCCGATCTCGACGAAGCGCGTCACGCGCGCCAGCGCCGCGGGCCGCCGCCGCGTGACCTTCCAGGCCGAGTGGCTGCGGAGCGTCTGGGCCGGCTGAGCGAGGTCGAGCGCGAAGGCCTCGCAGACGCCGAGGAACAGGTCGAGGAAGGACGCCGGCAGCGCCACGTCGTCGTCGACCACGAGCGTCCAGTCCGGTCGCGGCTCGGGCGCCTGCGCAGAGAGCAGCGCGTTCAGGTTCTCGAATTTCCCGCGCTCGAGGCCGGAGGCGATGGTCACGCCGGCGAGGCCGTCTCCTGGCTCGTCCGCGAGCGAGCCGAGCGCGATCGTGACGCGGTGCCGGGAGGAGCGCAGCGCGGGCAGGGCGGCCGGCATCAGCGACCCGAGCCGGTAGATGCCGAGCACCAGCACGTCGAGCGGCCGCGTGTTGGCGGCGAGCCGTGCCGCGCGCCGGCGGGTCCCGCTCGCCACGTCGAGCGCCTCGTAGACGACCTCCCCCGCGCGCCGCTTGGCGATCCTCCACGGATCGGTCACGTCGCCCGCGTCGCCGGACAGGAAGGTGCTCGGATCGGGCCCTACCACGCTCATCGCGGCCGCAGCGCCTCCACGACCCGGCCCGCCGAATGCGCGCCCATGATCAGGCCCTGCGGGCAGGCGCGCCGGACCGTATGCCAGCCGCAGCCCGCGAGCACGCGCAGCTCGCCCCCGACGCCCGGCGCTCGCCCCCGGCGCGTATCGCTCGCGCGGGCGCCGCGACCGCGCGCATAGGCGGCCCGGGCAAGCCGCCCGAGCCGAGCGTCCTCCGCCGTGCGCCGGTGGTCGAGGCCCGCGGCCGCGATGTACTGGATCCGGCCGCCCGCCGCCAGCAGCCGCTCGAGCCACTCCTCCTCGTCGCCGTGCGGGGTGACGATCGACTCGTCGAACTCGCCGATCCGCTCGATCGCCGAGCGGCGCACAGCGAAGTTGGCGCCCCAGACCCGCTCGGCCTCGCGGTCGGCCGGCCCCAGGTCGAGCGTCGTGATCGGCGGGTCCTCGCGCCCGCAGGCGCGCGGCGCCCTGCCCTCGAAGCGCGCCCGGATCGGGCCGCCGAGCACGTCCGCGTCCGGGTATCGCTCGGCGCCCTCGAGCAGGGCCTCGAGCCAGCCGTCGGGTGCCAGGATGTCGTCGTCGACGAACGCGATCAGCGGCGCTCGCGCCTCGTGCAGGCCGGTGTTGCGCGCGGCGTTCAGGCTGCGCCGCTCGCCGTGGCTCACGCAGCGCACGCCGAAGCGCTCGGCCACCTGGCGGGTGGCGTCTGTGGCCCCGTCGTCGACTACGAGGAGCTCATGCGGGGCCCGCGTGCGCTGACGGCAGAGCGAGTCGAGCGTCACCTCGAGGTACGCCGCGCGGCCGCGCGTGGGGACCACCACCGTGACCGCCGGCGGGTCCATCGCCGGATAGCGTAGTCGCGGCGATGCGTGTGCTCGTAGTGCACAACCGCTACCGCCTGGAAGGCGGCGAGGAGCGCGCCGTGGAGCTGCAGCTGGCCGCCCTGCGCCGCGCCGGGATCGCCCACGCGCTGCTCGAGCGCAGCTCCGGCGAGGTCACGCGCGGCGAGGCGGCCCGGGCGCTGCTGCGCGGGGGGCGCGACGAGGACGACGTCTACGCCGCCGCGCGCGAGCTCGGAGCGGACGTGGTCCACGTCCACAACATGCTGCCGCTGTTCGGTCCCCGCTCGCTCGCAGCGGCGCGCGACGCCGGCGCGCGCGTGATCCTGCAGCTGCACAACCTGCGTCTGTTCTGCGCGATCAGCGTGGCCGCGCGCGACGGCGGACCCTGCTTCCGCTGCCACCACCGCTTCACGCTGCCCGGGCTCGCGCTCAACTGCCGCGGCTCGCTGCCCGAGGCGGCCGTCTACGCGGCCGCCCTCGCACGCCATCAGCCGGCCGTGCTCAGGGTGGTCGACAGCTTCGTCGTGCCGAGCAGCTACGCGGCCGGGCAGGTGGCGGAGCTGGGGCTGCCCGAGGAGCGCGTCGAGCTCGTCCCGCACTACCTCCCGGAATCCGCGTTCGCGCACCACTCGCGCGCCGACGAGGGCCTGCACGCGCTCGTCGCGGCCCGGCTCTCGCCGGAGAAGGGGATCGACACCGCCATCGAGGCGTCCGCCTTGGCGGCGGTGCCGCTGAGGATCGCCGGCGAGGGGCCGCAGCAGGCCGAGCTCGAGGCGCTCGCCGAGGGGCTCAGGGCGCCTGTCAAGTTCCTCGGCCGGCTCGGCCGTGACGCGCTGAGGCGCGAGCTCGCCGCCGCCGCGATGCTCCTGCTGCCGTCGCGCTACCACGAGTTCGCGGGCTACGCGGCGCTCGAGGCGATGGCCGCCGGCGTGCCGGTGCTCGTCTCCACGCTGGGCGCGCCGCCCGAGCTCGCGGGAGAGGAGCGCAGCGTGCCGCCGAACGACCCGGAACTGCTCGCGGCGCGCATGGCGGAGCTCTGGGACAGCCCGGATCTTCGCGGCCGGGAGGGCGACGCCGTGCTCGCCCGCGCGAACGAGGGTCACGGCGAGAAGGCCTACCTGCGCTCGCTCCTCTCGGTCTACGCCGAATAGGCTCTTCGGCCGCATGCAGATACCGCTCTTCGCAAGCTCCCTAGGCCGCTACAGGGACCGGATCGTTGCGCGCCTCGTCGACGTAGCCGACTCGGAGCGCTACATCCTCGGACCGGAGGTGGAGGCCTTCGAAGAGGAGTTCGCCGCCTACCTCGGCGTGGCCCACGTGATCGGCGTCGGCAACGGCACGGACGCGCTGACGATCGCCCTGCGTGCGCTCGGGGTGCGGCCGGGCGACGAAGTCGTGTGCCCCTCACTCACCTTCTACGCGACGGCCGAGGCGATCGTGAACGCAGGTGCCACGCCCGTCTTCTGCGATGTCGATCCGGACACCTGGTGCGCCACGGCGGAGACCGTGCGCCCGGTCATGGGCGAGCGCACCGCCGCAATCGTCCCGGTGGATCTGTTCGGAAACGTCGCACCCGTCCCGGAGCTGCGCGAGCTCGGCGTGCCCGTGCTCGAGGACGCCGCCCAGGCGGCGGGAGCGTCGCTCGGCGGAACGATGGCGGGCGCGCTCGGCGACGCAGCCACGTTCAGCTTCTTCCCCTCCAAGAACCTTCCCTGCCTCGGCGACGGCGGTGCGATCACCACCAACGACGCCGAGGTCGCCGAGCGGGCGCGCGTGCTGCGCTTCCACGGCTCGAAGGACAAGCTCCACCACACGGACGTGGGCTACAACTCGCGCCTCGATGCGCTCCAGGCGGGGGTCCTGCGGATGCTGCTGCCCGAGCTCGACGGCTGGAACGCCGCCCGGCGGGAGGTCGCCGAGCGCTACGAGCGTTCCGGGCTCGGCGAGCACCTCAAGCTGCCCACGGCCACCGAGGGCGCCAAGCACGTCTACCACCTCTTCGTGGTCCTCTCCGATGACGCCGACGGGCTGGTGCATTCGCTCTCGGAGGACGGCATCGGCGCTCGCGGCTACTACCGCACGCCGGTCCACCGCCAGCCAGCGATGGAGCGCTTCGCGCGGGGCTGCGCTCCCGGTGACGGACGAGCTCGCGGCCACGCTGCTCGCCCTGCCGATGGGCACGGAGCTCGAGCCCGCGCAGGTCGACGCCGTGGTCGCCGCCTGTGCCGGCCGCGTGCGCTCGTGAGCGATCCGCTGCGGATCGGGGTCGTAGGGCTCGGCTACTGGGGCCCCAACCTGGCGCGCAACTTCGACCAGCTGCCGGAAGCCGAGCTCGCCTGGATCTGCGACGACTCGCCCGAGCTCGTGGGACGCCAGCTGAGCCGCTTTCCCTCGGCGCGGGCCGGCAGCTTCGAGGAGCTGCTCGACGATCCGGAGCTCGATGCGGTGGCGCTCGCGACACCCGTCCCGACGCATGCGCCACTTGCGATCCGGGTGCTCGAGGCCGGCAAGCACTGCTTCGTCGAGAAGCCGCTCGCCCAGTCCTCAGCCGATGCAGAGGCCGTCGTCAAGGCGGCGGGGGAGGCCGGCCGCACGCTCATGGTCGGGCACCTGCTCGAGTATCACCCGGGCCTCGAGGCGCTCAAGAAGCTCGTGGACGACGGCGAGCTCGGCACCGTCCACTACATCTACGGCAACCGCCTCAACCTCGGCAAGCTGCGCCCGGAGGAGAACGCGCTCTGGTCGCTCGGGGCGCACGACGTCTCGGTGGTCCTGCGGCTCGCGGGCGAGGAGCCGGTCGAGTGCCATGCCCATGGCGAGTGCTACATGCAGGAGGGCGTCGAGGACGTCGTCTTCTGCTACCTGCGCTTCCCGTCGGGCCTGGCCGCCCACCTGCACCTCTCCTGGCTCGACCCGCACAAGGAGCGCCGCTTCACGGTCGTCGGCTCGAAGAAGATGGCCACCTTCGACGACATGGCGCTCGAGCAGAAGCTGAAGGTCTACGACAAGGGCTTCGACCAGCCCTACGAGGACTACGGCGAGTACATCGCCCGCTCGGGAGACATCCACTCGCCGCGCGTATCGAACGAGGAGCCGCTGCGGGTCGAATGCCGGCACTTCGTCGAGTGCGTGTTGGAGGGGCGCACGCCGCGCTCTGACGGCGAGGCCGGCGTGCGCGTGGTGCGGGTGCTCGAGGAGCTGCAGCGGAGCCTGGACGAGGGCCTAGCGGCGCACAGCTAGCTCCGAGTCGAACGGAGGAGTCGCAACACCAGCGCCCAGTAGGCGCGCTGCAGCACCGGAAGTACCGGAAGCGAAGCGGCTCCGGCGAGGTATGGGCTCTCGAGCCCGGCTGTCAGACGAGCCGCGAACTCGCCTGCCGCTACCCGTCGTGTCGCCTGTACCTGTCGCCTGCGGTGCAGAATCGCCTGCAGCTCCCGGAGCACCGCGGACTGAGCACGGATCTTCTCGCGCAGCCAGCCGTCGCGCAGAGCCAGCGCCATCAGCGCGAGCTCGCTCACCAGCAGCGGCACGAGCACCAGCGCGAGCAGCGGTCCCGGAAAGGTCGACAGCACCGTCCACCAGCGGTTGCGCTCGAGCAAGAACCACTTGCGGCCGCCCTTGGTGAATTCGTAGTCATGCTCGACGCGCGCGGCAGGCGCCACTCCGACCGGGCGGTCGCTCAGCCACATGCGTAAGCCGAGGTCGAGGTCCTCTCCGTACATGAAGTAGCGCTGTTCGAAACCTCCGAGTCGCTCCCAATCGGTTCGCCGAACCATCAGCGCTGCGCCGGATGCGAATGGCACCTCCGCAGGACCGTCAGGCGCGCTGCTGAGCGGGTCGCCGCAGCGACCGGCCCAGCCCATGCCCAGGTAATGGACCACGTTGCCTGCCGTGTTGATGAGCTCGCCATTGCGCATCGTCACGAGGGCCTGCCACGCTCCCCAGGCGGGGCGCTCTGAGGCGCAGTGGCGCAGTGCCTCGAGGCAGCCGGGCGCCGGCTGTGCGTCCGGATTGAGAAGGAGGATGAGGGGGGCTCTGCTGGCCGCGCCGCCGAGGTTGCAGCCGGCGGCAAAACCGAGGTTGTCGTCCTGCTCGAGGACGAGCGCGTCGGGGGCCGTTCGGCGAACGATCGTGGCCGTGCCGTCGCTCGAGTGATTGTCGATCACCACCAGCTCGTCGTCCTCCCTCAGCTGGTCCCCGAGGCGTTCCAAGGCGTGGGCGATCCGATCGGCACTGTTGAACGTCACGATCACGACCGCGATTGCGTCAGCGCTCATTGCTCCCTCCACTCCGCGAGCGCGTCCGCCACTGTTCGGGTCAGGGCGATCTCCGGCGCCCAGCCGGTCGCCGTTCGCAGCCGCTCCGCCGTGCCGCGTACCTCGGGAACGTCGTGCGCCCGCACGCGGTCGGGGTCGACCTCGTGGCGCACCGGCAGCGTCGCCGCCTCGCTGACCATCGCGATCAGGTCGCGCACCGTGGCGATGCGCCCGCTGCAGACGTTGTAGGCGCCGGGCTCGAGTCCCGCGGCCGCGACGTAGGCGCGCACAACGTCGCGCACGTCCGTGAAGTCGCGTGCAGAGTCCGGATTGCCGGTGCGAAGCACGACCTCCGCGGCGCCGGCGGCCTCGGCCTCGGCGACCTGGCGCGTCAGCGTCCCAACGACGTACTCGTCCGACTGGCCCGGCCCGGCGTGGTTGAAGGCGCGCATGCGCGTCACCCGGAGCGCCATGAGCGTCGGCGTACTGCCCGGCCAGGAGGTCGCAGGCCGCCTTCGAGACTGCGTACGGGTTCTGGGGCCGCAGCGCCGCCCTCTCGTCCACCGGCAGCCGCTCAGGCGGCCCGTAGACCTCCCCGGAGCTGACGAGGACGACCGCTGCCTCCGGCGCCGCGTGGCGCACCGCCTCCAGCAGGTTGGCCGTCATGGCCACGTTGGCGGAGAGCACCTCACGCGGCGCCCGCCAGGAGTGCCCGACGGAGGCAAGGGCGGCGAGGTGGAAGATCCGAGCGGGGCTCGTTTGCGCGACGGCGGACCGGACCGCGTCCGCGTCGAGCAGGTCGAGCTCGTCGCGGTGCGGCGCGACGGTGTCGTCGCCCAGCAGCGTCAGCAGGTGGCGGCCCGCGAAGCCGGTGCCGCCGGTGACGAGGTCCGTCACCGCCCGGGAGCCGCCGGCTCGCGCTCGCGCAGCCACTCGATCGTGTCCGCGAGCCCCTCGCGGAGGTCGACGCGCGTCTCCCAGCCGAGCAGCCGGCGCGCCTTCTCGACCGACGGCCAGCGGCGCTGCACGTCAACCTCGAAGCTCGGCAGGTGCTCGAGCTCGAAGTCGGCGGGATCCTCGCCGCAGGCCTCCCAGATCAGCCGCGCGATCTCGGCGACGGTCCGCTCGTCTGACGCGGACACGTTGAAGTCCTCGTTCTCGCCAGCGGGCGAGTCCATCGCCGTGACGATGCCGTCGGCGATGTCGTCGACGTGGGTGAGGGTGCGCGTTTGCTCGCCGGAGCCGAAGATCGGGAGCGGGCGCGCTCCCGACAGCACCTTGCGGATCACGTCAGGGACCATGTGCGCGATGCCGGGCTCGTCGTCGGGCAGCTCGCCGGGGCCGTAGGCGTTGAAGGGCCGGCAGATCGTGTACGGCAGCCCGTGCTCGTCGTGGAGCGCCCGACAGTAGATCTCGCCGGCCAGCTTCGAGAAGCCGTATGCCGAGCGCGGCGCGGGGCAGTCGAGCAGGTGTTCCTCGGTCGTCGGGAACTCGGTGGCGCGCTCGAAGACCATCGACGAGGAGACGTACACGAGCCGCTCCACGCGCGCGTCGAGCGCCGCGCGGAAGACGGCGTTGTAGAGCCCGTTGTTCACCTCGAGCAGCGTGTGCGGGAGCTCGTGGAAGTTCGCGATGCCGCCGACGATCGCGGCTAGGTGGATCACCCGCGCGCAGCCCGCTACGGCCGCGCTCGCCTCGCGCGGATCGAGCAGGTTGCCCGTGTGGACCTCGCAGGCGCCACGCATCCAGTCCGGCGCCTCGTGCTGATCCGACACACGCACCTGGATCTCCCCGTCGCGCGTCAGGCGCCGCACGACAGCGGCGCCGATCGTGCCGGCGCCGCCCGTCACCAGCACGCGGCTCATTCGGCGATCGCCCGCTCGTGCACGACGCCGAACACTCGGCCGGCGCCAGTGGCGTTCCAGGGGTCGACGAGCAGCGTGCCCTCAGGAAGGCGCTCAAGCAGGGCGGAGAACTCGGCGTGGTTCGTCGCCACGACGACGGCGTCGGCGCCCTCGAGCGCCGCCTCGAGCGGCTCCGAGTCCTCGGGGACGTGTGGATCGTGGCGGGCGACGTGCGCGAGCTCGCGCTCGAGCATGCGCACGACCTTGTAAGAGAGCGAGTCGCGGACGTCGTCGGAGCCGCGCTTGAAGGTCAGCCCGAGGACGGCCACCTTGAGGTCGCGGAGCGAGCCGCCCAGGCGCGACTTCAGGCCCTTGACCAGGAACACCGGCACGGTCTCGTGCACGCGCGACACGGCCAGCAGCATCCCCGGGGCGCTCGAGCGCTCCTCGGAGAAGGTGAAGTCCTTGCGCAGGCACGCACCGGCTGTCAGCCCCGGCAGCGCGATGCCGCCGCGCGGGTAGTCGTGATTGATCAGGTCGATCACGTCGAAGACGTTCGCGCCGTACTGCTCGCACTCCATCATCAGGAGGTTGGGGAGCGCGAACTGGGTGTAGCGCAGGATGTTCGTCCAGATCTTGGCCAGCTCGGCCTGGACGGGCGTCGTCTGGACGATCTCGGTGCCGAACACCTCGAACAGCTCGGCGGCGCGTGCGGCCGATCGCTCGCCGACGCCACCGACCATGCACGGCAGCGTCGCGATCTCCTCGAGGAAGTGGTTCTCCGCGATCCGCTCGGGCACGTGGGCCACGAACAGCTCCTCGCCGACCTTGAAGCCGCGTCGCTGCTCGATGTAGCCGGCGACCCACTCGGTCGTGCCCGGCGCCACGGTCGAGCGCAGGATCAGCGAGTGCCCCTCGCGCAGGACGGGCAGCAGATCGTCGACCACGCCGCGGATCTGCGAGATGTCGATCTCGATGTGCGAGTAGGAGGGCGTGTGCAGCGTGAGCACGATGTGGTCCGCGCGCGCCGCCTCCTGGACGACCTTCGTGCGCTCGAAGCGGCCGCTCGGCAGCACCCGCTCGAGCAGCTCCTGCAGTGCCGGTCTCGTGGAACGGCATGTGACCCGCCGCGAGCTGGGCGAGCACGACGTCCTGGCGCTCGACGCCGATCACGTCGACGCCGCGATCGGCGAACGAGAGGGCGAGCGGCAGGCCAACCCGCCCCAGGCCGACCACCGCGACGCTCTGCGAAGCCATTACGCGCGCCCTGCGCGCCTCTGGGCCAGGTACTGGCGGGTGATGCCGAGCACGAAACGAGGGTTCGTGTAGAGGTAGCGCGGCAGCAACCGGCGCGGCTCCTGGCCCATCCGGTAGATCCACTCGAGGCCGCGCTCCTGCATCCAGGCGGGCGCCATCGAGATGCGGCCGGCGTGGAAGTCGAAGGCGGCGCCGACGCCGCACATCACCGGCACGTCGAGACGCTCGCGCATGCGCGCCATCCACTTCTCCTGCTTGGGCACGCCGATCCCGACCCAGAGGACGTCGGGCTTGGCGTCGTTGATCTCCTCGACGATCGCGTCCTCCTCATCCGGCGTCAGTGGCCGGAAGGGGGGCGAGTAGCCACCGATGACCTTGATGCCGGGGTGGCGGCGCCGCATCGACAGGGCAAGCTGGACGAGCGAGCCCTGGTCGCGCCCGCCGTAGAGCCAGACGCGGTGACCGCGCTCGGCGCAGCGGTCGCTGTAGCGGAGCATCAGCTCGGGCCCGTAGACGCGGTCGCTGAGCTCCTCGCCCAGCAGGTTCGACGCCCACACGATCGGCATCCCGTCCGGGACGACCAGCGTGGAGCCACGTAGCGCGGCGAGCATCTCCGGGTCGTCCTGGGCGACCATCAGCGCGTGCACCGGCGCGGCGCAGACGTAGCCGCGCCCGCCGCCGTCGACGAGGCCGTCCATCACCTCGATGGCGTCGTCGTAGTCGACCACCGCGATCGGCACGCCAAGCACCTCGCGGGTGCGAGGCGGGGAGGCGAGGCTCGGCGAGCCTCCGGCCAGGCCAGGCTGTGACTGGGGATGGGACATGCCGACGACCAGGGAGCGTACATTCAACCCGTGCCTGAGCCCGGGGTTGCGCAGTCCGACAAGGGTGCGCCGGGGCCCGGCGAGGCCCGCCTGCTCGCATCCGGGGCGCTCGTGCAACAGATCGCCCAGGCGAGCGGCCTCGTCGTCCTGCTGGTGATCGTGACGGTGCTGGCGCGACGCCTGTCGGTGCCGGAGCTCGGCGCCTACGGGCTCGTGGCCTCGCTGGCCGGATACCTGCTCGTGCTGCGCAACAGCGTGGCGAGCTCGGCCGTGCGGGCGATGGCCGGGGCCCTGGACCGGGCCGAGCGCGGACGGATGTTCAGCGCGGCGGCGGCCCTGTACGCCGTTGTCGGGGTCGTCACCGGCGTCTTGATCGCGGCCGCCGGCTGGGCGATCGGGTCGCTGATCCTGGAGGGCGAGCTCGGCCGCGACGCCCGCCTGGGCGGAGTCGGTCTGGGGATCGTCACCGGGCTCGGTATCGCGGCGACCATCAACCTGGATGCGCTGCGTGCGGAGCGCCTGTTCGTGCGCGCTGCGCATGACGGAGATCGTCGCCGTCTCTCTCCACCTTGCGCTGATGCTCGGCCTGATCTTCGGAGGTGCTGATCTCGCCTGGGTGATCGCATTCAGCGGCGCGATCCCGCTGTTCAGCGGTGTGCTGTGCGCCGTGGTGGCGCGGCGATCAGGGCTACCCGTCCGCTTCGAGCGCGCGGCCGTAACGCGCGAGCGCACCATGGAGATCGTTCCCACCGCCGGCTGGCTGCTCGTCGTCGAGCTCTCGAACCTCGCCATGTACGCGTTCAGCCGCGTGATCCTCGGCGCCTACCGCTCGCCCGCGGCCGTGGGCCAGTTCGAGGGGCCCGTACGTGCGCACAACCTCCTGTACGCGCTCGGCGGGGCGCTGGCGGTGCCGGTGGTGCCGACGGCCTCGCGCTATGTGGCCGCGGGAGACGCGCGGCGGCTGCGAGGGCTCGCGGTCCGCGGCACCCGCTACACGCTGGCGCTCTTCGTGCCCTTGTGCGTGACGCTGATGGTGCTGGCCGAGCCGATCCTCGACGTGTGGCTCGGAGACCGCTACGGGGAGGGCGCCACGGCGCTCGCGATCCTGGTCTCGTACTGGCTCCTGTACGGCGGGCTCGTCGTGACGCCCGGGTTCCTCGTCGGCGCAGGGCGAGCGCGGGCGGTGGGGCTCGTGTTCGCCGGCGCCGCGGTCCTGAACCTGGCGCTAGCGCTCGTCCTGACGCCGGAGCTAGGTCTGGAAGGGCCGGCGCTTGCCACGGCGATTCCATTCTTCCTGGCATTCCCGCTGTTGCTGCGCGTGGGGCTCGACGCTTCGGGTGCCCCGCTCGGCGAGCTGGCGCGGCGAGCCTGGATGCCGGCCTACTCGCTCGGACTCGTGCTGGCCGGCGTGCTCGTCGCCGTACGGCTGGGGCTCGAGCCGGAGACGCTCGTGGCCGTGCTGCTGACCGCCGTCATCGGAGTCGTCGCCTATTGGAGCGCGTTCTACGGGCTCGTGCTGGACGCGGACGAGCGCCGGCTCTTCCGAGGGCTCGTCAGAGGCTGAGCTCGGACAGGAGCGGCGCGGAGCGGTCGCGCTCCGAGGTCTGGAACTCGATCCCGTCGGGCCAGTTGATCCCGACCCGCGGGTCGTCGAAGCGGAAGCCCGACTCGGCGGCCTGGTCGTAGTAGGTGGAGCACTTGTAGATCACGTCCGCGGTCTCCGAGAGCACGCAGAAACCGTGTGCGAACCCGTCCGGCACGTACAGGTGATGGTGGCGCTCGTCGTCGAGCTCGAAGCCCTCCCAGCTCCCGAACGACGCCGAGCCCGGCCGGATGTCGACGAGCACGTCGAGGATCGACCCGCGCGCGCAGCGCACAAGCTTCGCCATGCCCGTCTGGAAGTGCATGCCGCGCAGCACCCCGCGCGCTGAGCGCGATTGGTTGTCCTGAACCCACTCGTCGTGCACGCCGAGCTCGGCGAGCGTCGACGCCCTGAAGGTCTCGAGGAAGAAGCCGCGCGCGTCTCCGTGGACGGTGGGCTCGAGGAGGAGCGGGCCTTCGAGGCGGGTTTCGAGCCGGTTCATGCGGTCTCGGCCTCGACGCGATCGCAGATCAGCCGCGCCAGCGCGAGCGACGACGTGGCCGCCGGCGACGGCGCGTTGCGAACGTGGAGGGCGCGCGGCGTCTCCGAGACGACGAAGTCGTCGACGAGCCGGCCGTCGCGCGCGATCGCCTGCGCGCGGATGCCGTGGAAGCCGCCGTCGAAGTCCTCGGGCCGGATCTCCGGCACGTACTGGGCGGCTGCCGCGGCGAAGGTCTCCTTGCGCAGCGCGTGGCGGAGCTCGGCGCGGCCCGTGCGCCACCAGCGCCGCGCGACGCGCAGCGTTCCCGGCCAGAGGACGTCGCCGGCGTCGCGGGGCCAAAGGAGCGCACTGGGCCCGAGCGACACGTGCCCGTCGATATGCCGGCTCAGATGCACGCCGAGGAAGGGTAGGTCGGGGTCCGGCACGGGATAGATGAGCGACTTGACGAGATGGGAGCGCTCGGGACGGAGGTACAGATAGCTGCCCTTGAAGGGCACGATGCGGGGATCGGGCGAGGCGCCGGCCGCCACCGCCAGCGCGATCGGCCGCCGCGCCCGCGCAGAAGACGGCGAAGCCGGCACGCGTCTCGCCCTGCGAGTGGCCGAGGACCACGCGGTTCCCCTCGACCCTCACGCGTCTCGACCGCGCAGCCGGTCACCACGTCCGCGTCGCGGTCGCGCAGCCCGGCCGCCAGCGAGCGCGCCACGGCCGCGAAGTCGACGATGCCCGTGGAGGGCGAGTCGAGCGCCGCCACGCCGCGGGCGTGCGGCTCGACGGCCTTCAGCTCGTCGGCGTTCAGGCGGCGCAGCCCGCTGACCCCGTTCTCGCGGCCGCGCCGCTCGAGCTCGTCGAGCCGTCCCAACTCGCCCTCGTGACGGGCGACGATCAGCTTGCCGCAGCGCTCGTGCGGGATCGAGTGCTGCTCGCAGTAGGAGTAGAGCTCGCGCGCGCCGGTCACGCACAGCCGCGCCTTGAGCGAGCCCGGCTTGTAGTAGATGCCGGCGTGGATGACGCCGCTGTTGGCGCCGGTCTGCCCGGTGCCCACCTCGGCAGCCTCGCTCGAGCACGGCGATGCGGCGGTCCGGCCAGCGCGATGCCGAGCTCGCGCGCCACGGCGAGGCCGAGGATGCCCGCCGCCGACGACGGCGAAGTCGACCTCCGACGGCGCGCCCGCCACTCAGCCGGCCTGCTTCTGTGGCACCCCGCTGGCGAGCAGCTCGAGATCGGCATCCACCATCAGATGCACCATCTCCTCGACGGGGCCCCGGGCATCACACCGCTTCCGTCAGCCGGTGTGCGGCGGCGAGCAGGTCCGGGACATTTATGTCGCCCTCCACTGCCCCGCCGACCGCGATGGCGAGCGCCCCGACCCGGCGCGCCGCTTCGATGTCGCGGGAGCTGTCACCGATCAGGGCCGAGCGCGCCAATTCGATCCCCGGAATCAAACCCACGGCCTCCTCGAGCATCCCGGTGGAGGGCTTACGACAGTCGCACGTGCCCTCATCGTGGGGACAGTGCAGCACCAGGTCGAGACGCCCATCTACGTCGCGCACGGCGTCAGTCAGTCTGCGGTGAATCGAGCGAAGCTCTTGCTCGCTTATCCGGCCGAGCGCCACGCCGCGCTGGTTTGTTACGACCACCACAGGAACCTCCAGCAGTTTCAGCAGGCGGAGACCCTCGAGTGCACCGGGAAGGAACTCGAACTCCTGCCACGACCGGACATATTCGCCATCCGGGGCCTTCCGGTTGATGACGCCGTCTCGGTCGAGAAAGACTACGGTCAGCTCCATCGGCGCTCGACGAGTTCGCAGATGAGGTGCGCGATGAGGGTGTGGGCCTCTTGGATGCGAGGCGTCGCTGTCGACGGCACCGCGATCAGGACGTCCACGTCGCGCTCGAGCGATTCGCCCCTGGTGCCGGTGAGAGCGATCGTCCGCATGCCGAGCGCACGCGCGGTACGCAGCCCCTCCAGCACATTCGGCGAAGCCCCACTCGTGGTGATCGCCATTCCCACGTCGCCGCTCTTACCGAACGCCTCGACCTGCCGCGCGAAGACCCTGTCGAAGCCATAGTCGTTGGCGATCGCTGTGAGCGCGGAGGCGTTGTCGGACAGCGATAGTGCCGCCGCAGCGGGCCGCTCGAGCAGGAAGCGGCCCACGAACTCGGCGGCGATGTGGGTGGCGTCCGCGGCGCTCCCGCCGTTTCCGAACAGGAGAAGTTTGCCGCCGCGATCGAGCGCTTCGCTGAGCAGCCCCGCGGCCTCCTCGACGGCGGCCGGCAGCTCGCCCTCGAGGAGTGCCTGGCTGAGCGCCGCGTTCTCCGCGATCGCCCGTTCGACCAGCTCCCGGTCAGGAGCCACGCGCTCTCCAGGTCCGCAGGCCACCCGGCTCGAAGGCGAACTCCTCGACGCGCGCGTCCAGCTGCGTCATACGCGCCGCCACGTTGTGGCGCGCGCCCTCGCTGCAATAGAGCAGCAGGTAGCCGCCGCCGCCCGCGCCGGTGACCTTGCCGCCGACCGCACCCGCCGCGCAGGCCTCGGAGTAGAGCTCGTCGATGCGTGCATTGGTGATCCGATCCGACATGCGCTTCTTCGCCTGCCAAGCGGTCGCGAGCAGGTCGCCGAACTCGTCGAGGTGACCCCGGAGGAGTGCGTTCTTCATCACGACCGCAAGCTCCTTCTGCTCGGTCAGACCGCGCACGGTATCCGCGTCGCGGCGCTCGAAGCGCGCGGTCTGGTCATCGATGATGTGATCGCTCTGCCGAGTCATCCCGGTGTAGACCAGCAGCAGGTTGTGCTCGAGCTCTAGGACCACGTGCTCGCGGATGCGGAGCGGGTTGACGACGGTGCGGGCGCCCTCGAACTCGATGAAGTTGAAGCCGCCGAAGGTGGCCGCGTACTGATCCTGGCGGCCGCCCCCGATGCCGAGCTCCTCCCGTTCGATGTTATGGGCGAGCTCGGCCAGCTCGTAGTCGGTCATCGGCAGGCGCTGGAGCTCCTTCAGCACTCCGATCAGCGCGACCATCATCGCCGACGACGCGCCCAAGCCGGACCCGGGCGGGGCGTTCGAGTGCAGCAGGAGATCGAACCCCGCGTCGTCGGCGAAGCGCCGCACGGCCGCCTTGGCGAGGCCGAGCCGGCCGTCGAAGCCGAAGTCGTCGTCGACCTTGAACTCCTCCGAGAGCCCGAAGTCGACCGAATGGATCGAGACGTTCTGATCCTCCCGGGTCTGCAGGCTGCCCCATGCGAAGCGGTTGATGGTGGCGTTCAGGACGAGCCCGCCCTCCTCCGCGGGGAAGGGCGGGACGTCGGTGCCGCCGCCCGCGAACGAGATCCGCAGCGGCGCCTTGGCCCGTATCACCACGACGAGCCGCCCTCGGCGCGACGGCGCGCCTGCACGGCCAGCTCGTCGCCGTGGCCGCGTGCCTCGAAGCGACGCAGGGGGCCGTCGGCCGCCCTCGTGATCGTCGACGTGACGCGCTGGGTGAGCGCGAACGCTCGCCGCCCTGACGAGCCGCTGCTCGCGAAGGCTCCGGTTGGCGCGGCGGCGTCCGTGCTGCGCAACCGGCGGCCCGCCTCGGCGGCGTGGCCGGCCGCCGCGATCGCCAGGTTCATGAGCGGGTCGTACCCGTCTCCGCGCCGGATCTCCACCTGGGTGTCCCGCGAACCCGTTGCGCTCCAGCAGGATGCGGATCGATGCAGACGTGAAGTACCAGAGGTGAAACGGTGGTGCCATCCAGTGCCACCAGGTGCCCCCTATCCGGCTGCCGAGGCTGTCGCCGTTCGGGACGCTCAGCGCGAAGACGCCGCCTGGGCGGAGCAGCTCCGCCACTCGCGCCACGACGGCCGCCGGGTCGACGGTGTGCTCGAGCACGTGCCACATGACGATCGCGTCGTAAGAGCCGTGGTCGCCGGGCGCCGCGATCGCATCGCCGGTCGCGATGTCGAGGCCGAGCTGCTCCCGTCCATGCCTCGCGGCAGCCTCGGAGATCTCGACGCCGGCGACCTCCCAGCCCCGGTCGCGGGCCGAACGGAGCCACTCACCGTAGGAAGCCCCGATCTCGAGCAGCCTGCCCCGCTTGGGAAGGAGCCGGTCGAGCATGTCGAGCTTGTCATCGCCGACCCGGCCGCTCACGTAGTTCTCGAAGTCGACGCTGTACTCGCTGTTGTAGGCACTGGCGAGCGTGCCCGGATCCGGGCAGCGGATGGGTGAACTGGAGGCCGCAGCACGGGCAGCGCAGGATCGAGTAGTCGCCGAAGCGCAGTCGCGGTGCGGTCGAGCCGGCGCCGCACACCGGGCAGCTCGGTCGCGGGCTTTCGGCGTGGACACGGCGCGGAAGGATGTCACGTCGCCATCATGTGGCGCTTGCGCCATTTTGCACCTCACGCCGGACTGCCGTACGAGCCGGGCGGCGGCGGTGGTCGCACCCGTGAGTTCTTCCTCTGCCGCCGTTTGGCGGAGCTCGGGCATGACGTCGTGAATGTCTCGCCGGTGCTCCCGCGACGAGCGCGAGACGGTGCGGGCGCTCGAGGACGTGGGAGTCCTGTGCGGGTGGCCTTAGCCCGCCGAACCCCGTGGAGGAGGTCGCGCGGGCGGTGTCGGCGGAGCCGGCGGTGCTGGGCGCCGCTTTGGTCCAGCCCGAGCGGGCGCTCGAGATGCGTGTCTTTTGGACCCGCCTCCGGCAGGTTGCGCTCGACGCCGCCGGCGAGCCTGCGACCCGGACGTCGCGTTGATCGGCCACGACATGTCGATGGCCTGGGCCCGCGACCTTCCGGAGCGGCTGCCGTCGGTCCTCACCTGCCACAACCTGTTGTGGAACTGGTACGAGTCGCGCGCGCGGCGCGCCGCGGACCCTCGCGCTCGCCCTTCAGGGCGGAGGCCTGGCGCTACCGGCGCTTTGTCAGGGCGGAGCTGTTTGCCGCGCTTCCACACGGCCATCGCGGTCTCGACTGTCGAGCGCGACCAGCTGATCGAATGGGCTGCCCGCGCGTGGCGCTCATCCCAACGGGCGTCGACGTCTCAGCGCTTCGCCCGACCCCTGAGCGTGACGGGCCGCCGCGGGTGCTCTTCACCGGCACGATGAGCTACCCGCCCAACCATCAAGGGGGCGTCTGGCTCGCCGAGCAGGTGTGGCCGCTCGTCCGGGAGCGGCTGACGGATGCCCGGCTTGACATCGTCGGGCGTGACCCGGCGCCGTCGATCCAGGCGCTCAACGGCGGCGACGGGCGTGACGGTGGCAGGCTTCGTCCCGTCGATGGCGCCTTACTTCGAGGCCGCGCACGTTGTGGTGGCACCGATCCAGACCGGGGCGGGCATCCGCGTGAAGATCATCGAAGCGCTGGCGGCCGGCAGGCCCGTCGTCTCTACCTCACTCGGCTACGAGGGCCTCGGGCTCGAGGCAGGTCGGCATTTGCTGGTGGAAGACGATCCGGACCGCTTCGCCGCGGCCATCGTCGAGCTGCTCGCCGACCCCGGCCGCAGAGCGGGTCTAGCCGCCGCGGGACGTGCGCGCGCCGAGCGCGACTTCGACTGGCGGGCGCTCGGCGACCAGCTCGAGCGCGTGCTGCGCGAGGCTGCCCGGCGATGAGTGACGTCCTCGCCGGCGAGGACGTCGCCCACCGGGTGGTCCGCGGCGGCGCCCAGCGGGCGATCGGCTTCGTCGCTACCAACCTGCTCACCGCCGCCGGCGCGGTCGTTCTGCTCCGCTACCTCGGCGTTGCGGACTTCGGCCGCTACGGCACCGTCATGGCGCTGGTCGCCGATCGTCCAGGGGGTCAGCGACGCCGGTCTGACGATGACGGGGACGCGTGAGCTCGCGCTGCGCGAGGAGGGCGAGGCGAGGCGGACCCTGCTCGCCCATGTCCTCGGCATTCGGATCGTGCTGACGGGCATGGCGGTGGTCCTCGCGGTGGGCTTCGCCGCGCTTGTGGGCTACGACTCGGACATGGTGCTCGGCACACTGATCGCGGGCGGCGGGATCTTCCTATTGAGCGTCCAGAGCGCCATGCTGCTGCCGCTGGCGGTCGAGTTCGCAACGGCAGGCTCGCGCTGAATGAGGTGCTCCGCCAGGGAGTGCTGACCGTCGGCGTTCGCCATCCTCGCGCTGGCGGGCGCCGCTCTGCTGCCCTTCTTCGCCGCGCAGCTCGCAGCGGGCATCGTCCTGATCCTGGCCACCCCGCTCCTGCTCGCGCGCCACCACCTGGTTCTGCCGCGCTGGGGGCGCGAGAGCTGCGCGCCCTCGCGGTGATCGGCCTGCCGGTGGCGGTTGCGACGACGCTCGGCGTGATCTACCTGCGCGTGCTTGTCGTGCTGATGTCGCTGGTGTCGGGCAACGAGGACGAGATCGGCTACTACGTGACCTCAACGCGGATCGTCGAGCTGTTCATCGGGCTACCGTTCCTCCTGATCTCGGTGAGCCTCCCGGTCATGACGGTCGCCGCCCGCGACAACGAGCGCTCAACTACGTCACGGCCGCGCACCACCGAGGTCGTGGCGCTCGGGACCCTGCTCGTCCTCGTGCTGGCGATCGCAGCGGAGCCGCTCGTCGTCCTGCTCGGGGGTGAGGAGTACCGCCCCGCGGCGAGCGTCCTCCGCATCCAGAGTCTCGTGCTGGTGCCCGTCTTCCTCGCTGCGGCCTGGACGCCGACGCTGCTCGGCATGGGCCGGGTCAAGGTGCTGGTTGCCGCCAGCGCGATCGGCATAGCGATCCTGATCGTGGCCGGACTCGTGCTGATCCCGGAGTTCGAGGCGGACGGGGCGGCAGCCGCTGCCGTCGCGGGAGATGCTGCCGTGTGCATCACCACCTACGCTCCTGCTCGCCGCGCCGGACCCGGGCGCAGCATCTCGCTGCCGGCGCTCCTCAGGTGCTGCTCGCGGCTCTGCCGGCGGCAGCTTTGGGGCTCTCGGGACTCGGCCCGGCCGTGGTGCGCGGCGCCCTCGCGGGGGTGGTGTTCGTGGCCGGCGCTCTCGCGCTGCGAGTGGTTCCTCCGGAGCTGGTGGACGGGGCGCGACGCCTGATCGCGCGCCGCTAGGGTCTTCCCCCGCATGTCCGCAGCCACCAGAGCGCGCCCGGGCCGTGATGCGAGGCGGCCGAGCGGCTTGGCGTCGAGGAGCAGGTCAAACGCCTCCGCGCGCTGACGAACGCGGGCCTCCGCCGCGACCTGCGCGATCACGAATCGATGACGCTGATAGTGGCCGTGGCGCTGGCGCCGGACGCGCACACGATCGAGGTGGGCGCCCACGAGGGCGCCGTCCTGCGCGAGCTGGTCCGCGCTCGCTCCGGCAGGGCGCCATCTCGCCTTCGAGCCCATCCCGGAGCTCCGCGCGAATCTCGAGCGCGACTTCGGCGGAGCTCCCGGGCGTGGAGATCCGCGGCGCCGCGCTGTCGGACGAGAACGGACGAGTCCAGCTTCCAGCACGTCGTGACCGCGCCCGGCTACTCCGGCCTGCGGCGACGAGACATGCCGGCGGGCGAGGAGGTCAACGAGATCACTGTTCCGACCGAGCGGCTCGACGACGTCCTGCCCGAGGGCTTCGAGCCGTCGTTCATGAAGATCGACGTCGAGGGTGCGGAGCTGCTCGTCCTGCGCGGGGCCGCCGAGACCATCGCCCGCCACCGGCCGGTGATCGTGTTCGAGCACGGGGCCGGCGGTTATCGAGCGCTACGGTGCCACCCCCGGGGACCTCCACGACCTGCTCGTCCGCGACTGCGACCTGCGCATCTTCGACCTCGCCGGCCAGGGGCCATACTCGCGGCGGCGGTTCGAGGATGTCTTCCACGAGCCGATCTGGAACTTCGTGGCGCGCTAGACGCGCCGCGCCACGAGCTCGACGTTCGTGGCCCAGCGGTTCAGAAGCGGTACGCGCGAGAGGATGCGGTTCGCTGCCCAGGCGGCCGGCGCGCGCGGCGTTCAGCGGCGGGCTGGCGAGCGTGAGCGGCAGCATGTTCATCCGTCGCACCCAGAGCGGCTCGAACGCATGCCGCACGACGATCGCGCGTGCCTCGCCGACCGTGTACGAGGCGGTCGTAGGGAGCTGGCCATGGAAGTACTACGCCCGCTCCGCCTGGCGATCGCCTCCAGGTATGAGCGCCGGTTCGGCAGCTTGTGGCAGTAGAGAAGGCCGCCGGGCCGCAGGACGCGGTGCAGCTCGTCGAGGCTGGCGTCGGGGTCGCTCACGTGCTCGAGCACGCCCATCGACAGCACGGCGTCGAAGGCGGCGTCGTCGAACGGGAGCCGCACCGGATCGGCGGTCAGAATCGCCTCGCGGCCGGGGAAGCGCTCGAGCGGTCGCGCCACCGGCTCGGCTCCGGCGTCCGGGTCGTAGTCGATCGAGGTCACCGTGAGCCCGCGCTCGACCAGCAGCTGGGTCATCTGCCCGTAGCCGCAGCCCCAGTCGAGAACGTCCTGGTGCCCGCGCCCGCGCTATGCGGTCCGCGGCGGCCACGTACTCGGCGAGCTGCGCCCTGGCCCGCAGGTTGATGTCGCTGCCGTGGACACGGCCGCCGGCGGCGCCCTCTCCGCGGCCTGGCTCGTCCAGGCCTGGTCGCTCGCGGCCTCAAGCTCTCATCCAACGGGTCATCAGCCAGATCGGCTCCTCGAAGCTCGTGGCGGGCTCCAGCCAAGCTCTCGCTAGGCCTTCGAGTAGTCACCGATCGATGGTCCACCTCGGCTGGGCAAAGCTCAGTGACTGGTCGAGCTCGACATAGCCTCCCAGTCCCGGCCCGCCTCGTCGAACGCGATCTCGACGCGCTCGCGCACGGAGTGCGTTTCGTTGGTGGCGATCACATAGTCATCCGGCTCGTCCTGCTGGAGCATCAGCCACATCGCCTCGACGTAGTCCTGGCGTAGCCCCAGTCGCGCTCGGCGTCGAGGTTGCCGAGCTAGAGCTCGTCGCGCGAGCCCGAGCTTGATCGCGGCGACGTGCCAGCTGATCTTGCGGGTGACGAACTCGAGCCCGCGGCGGGGGCTCTCGTGGTTGAAGAGGATCCCGCTGCTCGCGTAGCATGTCGTAGGACTCGCGGTAATTGACGGTGATGAAGTGGGCGTACGCCTTGGCGACGCCGTACGGCGACTGCGCGGGTAGAACGGCGTCTGCTCGTTCTGCGGGACCTCGCGCACCTTGCCGAACATCTCGCTCGAGGACGCCTGGTAGAAGCGCGCCTCCGGGCCTACCTCGCGCATCGCCTCGAGGATGCGGGTGACGCCGACGCCGGTGAACTCGGCGGTCAGGGTCAGCTGGATCCAGCGACGCGGCGACGTAGCTACATGGCTGCGAGGTTGTAGATCTCGTCGGGCTTGGACGGCCTCGGAGCGCGTCGACGAGCGAGCGCTGGTCGAGCAGGTCGCCCTGGTGGAGCGTGATCCGGTCGCGGATGTGCTCGATGCGGTCGAACTTCTCGGTCGATGCCCGGCGGACCATGCCGTGGACCTCGTAGCCGCGCTCCAGCAGCAGCTCAGCGAGATAGGAACCATCCTGGCCGGTGATCCCGGTTATGAGCGCGGTCGTCGCGTCAGCGCTTCACGCCGATCCGGCCCGTGTAGTCGACCCGGGCGAGCAGGGGGGCGTCGAGCGCCCGGCGAAGCACTCGTCGACCGCCTCGCGCGCCCCGCCCAGTGGCCGTAGTCGTCGATGATCAGCACCCCGCCCGGCGTCGAGCGCGGATAGAGGTGCTCGAGCTCGTGGCGCGTCGACTCGTACCAGTCGGTGTCGAGGCGCAGGAGCGCGATCCGGTCAGGCGCTCCGGGGGATCGTGTCCTCGACCTTGCCCGCGACGTAGCGCGACGCGCTCGTCCGGGTCCGGTCGACTCCATGTTCGTGCGCACATCGTCGAGCGCCGCGTACGCGAAGACGGGATCGCCGCGGCGTGCCCTCGTGTCGCTCCCAGTGCTCGGCGGCACTGGGCCGTCGATCGCCACGTCGTGCTCGTCGGTCGTTCATGCCCTCGAACGTGTCGTAGAGCCACAGCGTCCGCTCGCGTCGCCTTCGCTCGAGCAGTCGAGCGCCGCGATCATCGAGCTGCCTCCGCGCCACACGCCGCATTCGACGACGTCGCCGGCGATCCCGTGGCGGCGGACGTGCCGACCGCCGGACCAGAGCGCGTACATCCGCTCGACGCTGGTCATCGTGAACGGCGCGCAGCGCTCGCCGAGCTCGAGGAACTCGGGCTCGAGGTCGGGGTGGGTGCGCTCGGCGCGGCGGCCGGCCGCGACCCGTGAGACCTCGTGACGCACGCGCCAGGAGGACGGCTCTTGGCGGACGGCATGGGGCGCCAGCCTAGCGCCGCATCGCGCGGCGCCCTAGGCCCAGTTGGGCCGGTAGCCGCGCTCCTGCCCGACACCGGGACGCCGCTCGCCTATCGGCCGCGGGGACCCCGCCGACGACCGTGCGCGCCGGCACGTCCTTGGTGACCACGGCGCCGGCCGCGACGACTGCGCCCTCGCCGATCCTCACGTTGCCGAGGACGGTCGCGCCCGAGCGCGATCCAGACCTGGTCCTCGATCACGATCGGCTCGAAGGTCGCGGGGGCCTCGGGCTCGTTGATCTCGTGCTTTGCGGTCATGAGCCGGGCGTAGGAGCGTGATGTTGACCCGGTCGCCGATCGTGATGCCGCCGCGGGCGTCCACCAGGCAGTGGCGGCCGACTATCGTGTCGCGCGCCGATCTGGAGCTTGCCGGCTCCAGACTCGGCGCCAGCATCACCGTGCTGCGGCGCGTCCGCGAACTGGACCCCGAACGCCTCATACGCGGCCATGCGGGCGTCGACCAGAGGGAGGCGATTGACGAAGTGGTTCAGCACGTACTCGGGCGGCGGAGCCCAGTGAAGGGCCAGGCTGAGCAGGCGGTCGCGCATCGCGCGCACCCTATGCGGCGGTGCCGCGGCACAGCCAGCCGACCGGCAGCGCGTGGCGCTCGTCGAGCGGTGCCGGTCGAGTCCCGGGGCGATGCGCTGAATGACACCCGACACGCAGAGCAGCGAGAATGCGGCCGCACGGGCGGCCGCCCCTGCCGCCCCTGGCGTGGGCGCGTCGCGAGGCCGGAGTGGCGCATCACGTGAGCGAGGGTCGCGTAGTAGCCGCTGAGCGGCTCCGCACGCACCTGCTCGAAGCCCGCCGCGGCGAGTAGCGCTCTCGATGCCGTACGAGCCTGAAGCGCTGGTAGTCGTGTGGTTCCTCGTGCAGCTCTCCAACGAACGGGACGGTTACCAGGGTGCTGCCTCCGCGCTTGAGGATCCGGCGTATCTCCGCACAGGCGCGGGCCGGATCGCTCACATGCTCGAGCACCTCGGTGCAGAGAACGAAGTCGAAGCCCGCATCCTCTAGCGGGAGTTCCTGCAGGTCCGCGTCGACGTCCGCGGCGCGCGCGCCCGGGGTGAACGCTGCCCGGCCAGTCCTGGGTGAGGTACTCGCAGTGGGCGAACAGCGCGCGATACGGGGCCTCGCCGGAGCCGGCGTCGAGCATGCGCGACCCCCGCGGGAGATCCGCGGCGGCCGCGGCGACGGCGGCGGCGATGGGTCTGCGCTGGATCGGCGAGGCGGCGACGAACGCGGCCACGCTCGCGGGTAGCGGGGCGGACACCGAGGCTAGATTACGGGTCGTGTGGGCGCCTCTCCGGATCGCGCTCGTCGGGGGCGTGCCCCCCGAGCCTCGCGAGCGGCGGGCTCAAGCTGCAGGTCGAGCGCACCGCCGCGGCCCTCGAGCGGCGCGGCCACGAGGTGCTCCGGCTCGGTTTCGAGCACAGGCTCGCTCCTTCGACGTCCTGCACGCCTTATCGAGCGGGCCTGACGTGGCCCACTGGGTCACCCATTGGCGGCGGAACGCGGGGGTCCCGCTCGTCGTGTCGCCGGTGATGGTCGTCCCGCCGGGCTTGCCGAGTGGCGCCAGCGTGTCGCCCACCACCTTCCGATCCCGGAGTTCGGTCCCTGGCAGCGGCGGCTGCTGTTGCGGCGCGCCGACATCGTCGTCGCGCTCACGGACTACGAGGCGGGCCTGTTGCGGCGGCTGGTCGGCCGCGGCGCCGAGCCGATCGTCGTAGTGCCGAACGGCGTGGACCCCGTGGTCGGCGCCGCCGCCCCGGAGGGCCTTCCGGACGAGTACGTGGTGATGGTCGGCGCCGTCAGCCGCCGCAAGCGCCAGCACGAGGCCGTGGCCGCGCTCGCGGCCGCGGGCGGCCCGGCACCGGTCGTGCTCGGTGGCTTCGAGGGAGCGCCTGAGGAACGG